>NZ_CP064788.1:1446954-2893909 GCF_017094525.1 Halapricum desulfuricans
GTCGTCGATCGAACCGCCGGCAGCGCCCCCGCCGAGGTTCATGCCGACGTTCAACCCGTCGGGTTCGAGGGCCGTCTCGATCGCCTCGACGGTCCGCTGTTGCAGTCTGGCGTGATCGAACAGTACCTCGGAACTCAATTCCTCGTATGCGCCCGTGTGCTCGTAGGGAACCACCATCGCGTGCCCCGGGTTGTACGGGTAGTTGTTCAGCAAGACGTAGGCGTGGTCGCTCCGGGCGACGAGGTGGTACTCGCGGTCCGCGCCGAGTTCCGGGAGTTCACAGAACACGCACTCGTCGATTCCGGGATCGTCGTGTGGACGTTCTACCCACTCGATTCGCCATGGCGCGAACACCTGCTCCATGTGGTCCGTTGTGTCACCCCGACAGATATGCGTGCTGTTCGGCGGCTGAAGTACGTACTTAACTATTTCGGCCGTTTTCGAAGTAATACCATCAAAACGGTCTCAAATAGAGCAATAAACAGTCTGCATCTGTCTGAGGCTATAACACCGAATACGCCTCCAATCCGTCGATTATCCCGTAAACAGTTCCTAACAGTCAGCCGTTTTTATACCCCGTACGGCGGAACGAGTAACCACGATGGCAACGAACGCGGGGGCTCCGACCGAACGATCCGAGTTCTGTGAGCACTGTGGGCGGGAAACCATTCATTCCGTCTCGCTGCAGCTCGTGACCGAGAGCGACCGCTCCGACAACGCGGAGTTCTCGCGAGAGCCGTATCGCGTCACGGAGTGTCTGGTCTGTGGGGAACAGACGGCCGTACGGATGAACAACGCGTGACACCCCAGTACAGCACGCGGCTGGCGTCGAGTGCAGGGCAATGCGTAGCCGGCGCGTACTGATTATCGCGATCGGGTCGTCACTTCACAGCCGTCTTCGGTGACGATGATCGTATGCTCTTTCTGGCTGACGTAGTAGCCGTCGTCTTCCTTCAGGACGGGATAGCCGTGGACGATGTCCTGCTGTTTGAGACGGCGTAGCGCCATCTTCGGCCGGGAGACGTCGAGCCATCGAGTGGCGAACGGGAGGGTTCGGAACTCCTCGACGATCTGGTTGAGCGCCTGCCGGGCTGTCCGATCGCGGACCGACCCCTCGCTGTCGAGCGCGAAGATCTCCTCGTCGCTGCCCTCGCTGACCTTGCCGCTGCCGTCGGTCGCGAACGGTTCGATCGCCACCACGTCGCCGACCTCCAGTGTCGTGCTCTGGGACACCTCGCGGTTCGGGATGTTCGGCGTCGTGTGCTGCTCCCAGTGGCCCAGTCCGTGGCCGGTGAGGTTCACGACCGGGTTGAAACCGTATCCGTCGATGACCGACTCGACGGCCGCGCCGATCTCGCCGGTTTCGACGCCGGGTTCGACCAGTTCGAGGGCGGCGTCGAGCGCTTCTTCGGAGGCGCGGGTCAGTTCGTCGTGGCCGGAGAGATCGACCGTGACGGCGGTGTCGGCCAGCCAGCCGTCGACGTGGACGCCGATGTCGAGATTGACCATCTCCTCGCCGAAGGTGCTGTCGTCGTCGATCTTCGGCGTCGCGTGGGCGGCCTCCTCGTCAATCGAGATGTTCACCGGGAACGCGGGCTCGCCGCCGAGTTCGCGGATGCGCTGTTCGGCCCACTCGGCGACTTCGAGGTGTGACGCACCGACCTCAACCATCTCGGCGGCCTCGTCGCGCACCTCCGCGAGGATCTCGCCGGCCTCGCGACACTTCTCGTACTGTTCGCTCGTCAGGTCGACCTCGCTCATGTCGATGGCGTTCGACCCCCGCGACCGAAAGCGTTTGTGTTCCGCCCCGTGGTTCGGAGTCGCCGCCGACTAGAAACGGTCTCTGGCAGTCTGCATCGATTCCCCGCAGTGAGCACGCCCGGCGTCGCCGTCCGTATCCATGACGATCACGCCGGCGACGCTGTCGTGGCTGTTCTCGAATTCGGCGATCGTCCGATCTGCAGCGGTCTGTGGGCCCGCCCCTTCCTCGAGGTGGCGAACGGCCCGCCTGGCGAGCGTCTCGCGGGCGATGTCCTCACCGGCACCGGTGGCGCTGGCTCCGCCCGTCTCGCTGGCGTAGAACCCCGCACCGATCTGGGGGACGTCACCGACCCGACCGGCCAGTGCGAACCACCGACCCCCCGTCGAGGTTGCGGTCGCAACCCGTTCGCCGTCCGACGCGACTGCACCGACCGTGTCGTGCCCGGTGAAGTGATCTTGGACCCATGCGAGCTGATCGGCGGTGCCCGTCATCGGCGGGTCGACCTCGTTCCAGCGTCGCCGCGTCCGTTCGGTCCAGAGATCGACGCGCGTGTTGACTCCGAACGACGCGGCCAGATCGACGGCGTGCTCGCCGGAGATGAGCACGTGTGGCGTCGAGGTCATGACGGCGCGTGCGACCTCCACGGCGTGTTCGACACCCGGCATCGAACAGGCCGCACCCGCCGACCCGTGGCCGGTCATGATTCCCGCGTCCGTCCGGATCGTCCCGTCGCTCTGGACGACGCTCCCGACGCCCGCGTTGAACGCCGGAGCCGACTCCAGCCAGCGAACGGCGGCGACGACGGCGTCGACCGGTGACGCGGCTTCCGAGCCCCTGCTGGCCGCCGTTTCCAGCACCGAAAGCCGTTCGGACGGCTGTTCCGGCTGTGTGCCTGCCCCGCCGTGCACGATCACGTCCATACCCCGTGTTTTCGCCCGTCTGACTTAACTCTCCACGTCGGCACGTGACGCCACGAGCAGCCGATGCGCGCGCATCGACGCAATTACTATAATGTTCTATAATTAATGTACTTGTATGACGCCACAACGAGTCAGTGAGCGTCTCGAGCAACTCCAGGAACGGGTCGACCGGGAGCAATATTACCGGGCGCTTGAGTACGTCCACGACGACGGTCGCTGAGAGTCGGGAACAGACGCACGATGGTCACACCAGACGACAGCAGCCGCTGGCGCGTCAGTCGGCAAAAAAACGGGTCCGTCTAGAAGCGTCAGTTACAGGTCGCGCGGCTGGACCGTCTTGCGGTCGTTGGCCTCGGCACGACGAGCGGCGTCTTCGAGCAGCTCGTCGACTTCCTCGTCGAGGGCATCGTAGAAGTCCGAGGCGACGTTCATGTCATCGAGCGCTTCCTTGACAGCGGCTTTGACGATTAGGTCTGCCATACAGGACTGGTATTCCAGAGGGGAGTTTATAAACGTTCCCGTTTTCGACCGGTCTCGAACTCGCTCGCGGCGGTTTGTGGGCCGATGATTCGGTCGCCAACACTCTCGCCGATCGACATACCCAACTATATCGGGCCAAGGGTATTCCCCTCGCATCTCCAACGAATACGTGCCGGCGGTGGCCGGCGGAGTCGAATGCCAAAGTGTAATCACTGCAACGCACACGTTTCAGACCAGTTCGCACGCGTCTTCGCCAACGAGTACGGCGAGGTGCTCGCATGCCCGAATTGCTCGGCGAACGCGGGAATCGCGGAAGTCGCTCAACAGCGCGCCCGCGAAGCGTCGAATGTCGGATAGTCACTACGTTTACGTTCTCGAGTGCGCCGACGGGACCTTCTATACGGGATACACGACCGATGTCCAGCGGCGGGTCTCCGATCATCAGGCTGGAGAGGGTGCGAAATACACGCGCGGGCGCACACCGGTCGAACTCGTCCACGTGGAATCGTACGACGACAGGGGCGAAGCGATGTCCCGCGAGTACGAGGTCAAACAGCTCTCGCGGGCAGCCAAAGAGCGGCTGGTCGAGGCCTAACGTCCATCAGACGAGTGTTTCGAACCTCGTTCGGCCGTGACCGGGCGGTCGGCACGAGCGCGATCTCCGGGAAATCGTCGAACGGGTCGTCACACGGGACCGTCTATTTGATCGTTGATACGATCTCGAAAATCGTTACAACCGACCGTATGATCGCAGCACCGAGGACTTTTTCACCTGCGGGCCCCGATCCGAGGGTATGAACGAGGACCTGCTTGACATCATCTGTTGCCCGCTGGACAAGGCCGAACTCGAACTCGATGTCGACGACCGCGACGACGGCGAGATCGTCAGCGGAACGCTAACTTGCACGGACTGTGGCGAGACGTTCCCGATCGAGGACGGCATCCCGAACCTCCTGCCGCCGGACATGCGAGAGGAAACACCTGCGTAACGATTTATCGGTGCGACCACACGCCCTCGTGTGGTCGACCCAGAAGGGGCGTACAACGGTCACTGTGAAGGCGATCCCTGCACCGACGTGACGGTGTCACAACCCCGTCGGTTCGTGAATGAACGTCGTTTTCAATCCCCACTCTTCCAGCCGGTCCTGGAGGGCCTTGACGCCGAACGTTTCGGTCGCGTAGTGGCCGGCGAGGAAGACGTGTATCCCGTGTTCCTTCGCCAGGTGATAGGCTTTCTGCTTGCCCTCGCCGGTGATGAACGCGTCGACGCCGTTCTCGGCGGCGTCTTCGAGCCAGTCGACGCCGCTCCCGGTGACGATGGCGATGTCTTTGATCTCGGTCGGGCCGAACTCGAGTACCTGCACGCCCTCGCCGCCGTGGACGAGTTCGCCCGCGAGGAGATTGCGCAGCGCGTCGACGCTGTAGGCGTCGGGGGCGGTTCCCCGCTGGCCGACGTGGACGGCTCCGAGTTCGCCGAACGGCTCGGTGTCCGTCAGTTCGAGTAGGTCGGCCAGTCCGGCAGCGTTCCCGAGCGTCTGGTGACCGTCCAGCGGGAGATGAGCCGCGTACAGCGCCAGCCCGTTTTCCATCAGGGGGGCGAGTCGCCGGTAGGCCGTCCCGGTCACGCGGTCGATGCCGCCCCAGGAGATTCCGTGATGGGCAATCAGGAGGTCTGCCTGCGCGTCGACGGCCTGCTCGACCGTCGAGACGGCCGCATCGACCGTGACGGCGACGCGGGCGACCTCCCGGTCGGCCGGACCGACCTGAAGTCCGTTAGCACTCGCGTCGATGTCCGCGTACTCGTCGATCCGCAGCCGTTCGTCCAGCCGTTCGGCGAGCTCACCACAGCGCATGGTCTCCGATTGACCGCCCGGTAGTGTAGTGGTTGCGGTCACGAACGCGCCGACGCACTCGCGATCAGGCGCGAACGAGTTCGTCGCCCCGGTCCTCGAGGATCTCGTTCTCGATCAGCGCGCTGAGAATCGCGTGTGTCGTATCTCGGTCGATCCCGTACGCGCTGCGTGCAACGACCGTGATCTCCTCGATCTCGACGGGGAACTCCCGGTTCTGGAGCAGGCGCACGACTTTGTTGTACTCGCTACGCCGGAAGTCGTCGTCAGCGGTCCCCGTCTGACCCACAGTCCCCTCGCTGTCTCCCGAGTCCGTTGTCTCTCCGTCATCGAGGACTGCCGTTTCGCTCTCGCTGCCGCCCGCTATTCGGGTTTCATTGTCGTCGCTCTCGTCAATCTGAACGTCGTTTTCGTCAGCCTGAACGTCGTCTGCGTCGTGTCCGTCTGCTGGATCTCCTGAACCGTCCGATGACTCGTCGCCCAGGGAGTCGACCGACGCGCTGTCTGCTGCAGCCATCGCGTCCGGAGCGGACGCTTCGAGCGTCTCCAGTGGGTCGCCGTCGAGATCGACCGACTGCGAGTCAGGCGACTCGGTCGCAGCGTCCAACACTTCCTCGACGACGGCCGTGAGTTTGCGTCGACATGACGGACAGAGGACGACGGACGTGCCGGTCTCGACGCTGTCTGATACGGTCGGTTGTAACGATTTACCGGTACGATCGCATAACGGATGCGATCGATCTGGAACAGACTTACAACCGACCGTATGAGGTGACGAGCGGATACTCCTCAAGCTGGGCGTCGACGGCGTCACCGCAAAAGTAACACGAGACGAGGTTGTCCATGTCCACGATCAGAACGGCGCGGATCAAAAGCTATATGTCAGCGATATGTTCTGGCGTCGGCGTGCGCGAAGACAACTGATCGAGCGAGCTTCGCCCCGAGGACGGCGGCCTGGTCGTCGTCCTGGTCGTTGACTTCGACGACGTCGGCACCGACGGCCTGTGGCGCGACCGTTCGCACGACCCGTTCCATCGTGGCCGGGTCGAGACCGAACGGTTCGAGCGTCCCGGTCCCCGGCGCGAACCCGGGATCCGCCGCGTCGATGTCGACGCTGAGGTAGACCTCGCGGTCGAACGCGGGGTCCCAGTCGGGCACCTCCTCCGGCGGAACGACCGTCACGTCGGCCGCGGCTGTGCGCTCCCACTCGCGTTTGCTGCCGGCGCGCGCACCGAGGATCACGGCCTCCTCGGCGACCGAAAGCGCGTGACGGGTGACGGTCGAGTGACTGTACGGATCACCGCCGAACTCCTCGCGGAGGTCGAGATGCGCGTCCAGACAGACGAACACGTCCGGTTCCAGCGCCCGGACGGCCGCGACGGTGACGGTATGCTCGCCGCCGAGCAAGAGGGGAACTGCGCCGTCCCGGTCGGCGTCGCCGACGACTCCCTCGAGAAACGTCAGGTACTCTTCGACGTCCCCGCCGGGGTGGACGTCACCGTGGTCGTGAACGTCGAGGGCAGTGAAGCGACTGTCGGTGTGGTGGTCGTAGTCCTCGAAAGATTCGGCGACGGCGCGGATCCGCCGCGGTCCGAACCGCGTCCCCGGCTGGTAGGTCGTCGAGCGGTCGAGTGGCGCACCGACGACGACGTAGTCGGCGTCCGATCGCTCGGCGTGTGCGCCAGGGAACCCCGCCATTCAGACGATCTTGCGCTGCCCCTCGTACTCAAGGAACTCGATATCGTCGTCGGGACTCAGATTGACGTCGTCAGGGCTGACCATCACGAACGTCTCGTAGGTGTCCAGGTCCATGACCTGAATCTCGTCGTCTTCGACGTTAACGACCTGTCCCTGCTTGCGCTCGATGATCGGGACCCACACCTTCGCGTCCACAGGTTGAGAGAGCGATCGCTTCTTGCTGTCGAAGACGCCCTTGCCTTCGATTCGGGCCTTTGCGCTACCGTGTTTGCCCGGCTTGGCCGTGCTGTAACTGGTGATCTTGCACGGCGTCTCGTCCATCATGACGTAACTCCCTTCGTCGAGGTCACGCACCTCGTTCTGCTCTTTCGCCATGTAGCGTCGTTGCCTCCCGCCCAGTATAAACGGTTTGGAACGCCGCGGGAACGACAGTCGCTACTCGTGAACCTCGACGCTTTCAATTGTGACCGGTGACGTCGGCTGGTCGTTGGGATCGGTATCGACTGACCCGATGGCCTCGACGACGTCCATCCCGTCGATCACTTCACCGAACACCGGGTGTTTCTCGTCGAGGTGCGGCTGGGCTGCGAGCGTGATGAAAAACTGCGAGCCGTTGGTGTTGGGGCCGCGGTTGGCCATCGAGAGGACCCCGGGGCCGTCGTGGCGTAACTCCTCGTGGAACTCGTCGTCGAAGGTGTAGCCGGGGCCGCCGCGGCCGTTGCCCAGCGGGTCGCCGGTCTGGATCATGAAGTCCTCGATCACACGGTGGAACTCGACGCCGTCGTACAGCGGGTCGATCCGCTTTTCGCCGGTCTCCGGGTCCTCCCAGGCACCGGTCCCCGGCGCGATTTCGGTGTTCTCGTAGTCGTCCGCACCTTCGGCCAGCCCGACGAAGTTCTCGACCGTTCGGGGGGCGCGCTCCTCGAACAGCCGCGCTTCGATATCGCCCTCGCTCGTGTGTATCGTCGCAGTCAGATCCGAACTCATGGGAATCACTGACGGGCCGGGCGGCATAACAGTGGCGATGCGACCGGCGACGGAGCGCCGGAAAGCGATCGGGTTAATGACGCTTTTCTAATCGGTAGCCAGAAACTTTTTCATTATCCGGGAAAGTTACTCACGTATTCACATGGCATCCGGTGACACACAGACCGTACTCGTCGTCGACGACGAACCGGACGTCGCCGACGCCTACGCCGCACAGTTACGCGATCGGTATACTGTGTGGACGGCGTATAGCGGCCAGCAGGCGCTCGAGGCGGTCGACGAGACGGTCGACGTCGTGTTACTGGATCGACGAATGCCGGAGCAGTCCGGCGACGACGTGCTCGAATCGCTGCGATCGAAGGGAATCGAGACGCGGGTTGCGATGGTGACGGCCGTCGATCCGGATTTCGACATCATCGAGATGCCGTTCGACGACTATCTCACGAAGCCGGTCTCGCGCACGGAGTTGTTCGACACGGTCGAGCGCTTGCTCACCTGTGCGAAGTACGACGAGCAGTTTCAGGAGTTCTATTCGCTGACGAGCAAACTCGCGACGCTGCAGGCCAACAAGAGCCAGTCCGAACTCGAAAACAGCGAGGAATTCGCCGAGCTCACCGAGCGGCGTGAGAACGTCCGCGAGCAACTCGACCGGACGCTCTCGGAGTTCAACGACGACGCGTTCGCCGCGATGTTCCGCGAGTTGAATCCGAGGCCGCCGCTCACAGACGAGTTGATCGATTGACCTTCCGCTGTCGGCTGTCCCGGATAGTGTCGCTTCCGAAAGCACTAACGTCGGTTCGTCCCTAGGACTGTTCGAATGAGTGAGCAGTTGCCGGACGTCCAGGCGACAAGCCCGGACGTTACAGTCGGATTGAATCGGGTCGGCGTCACGGGTGTCGAGAAACTCGTCAAACTCGGGCGCGAGGATAAACGGCCGATCGTCCTGATGGCCGAGTTCGAGGTGTTCGTCGATCTCCCGTCCTGGCGGAAAGGTGCCGATATGTCCCGGAACATGGAGGTTATCGACGAGACGCTTGAGGCCGCCGTCGCCGAGGAGGTCTACCGGGTCGAGAACGTCTGCGGCGAGGCCGCGGAGCGCCTGCTGGAGAAACACGACTACACCGAGGAGGCCGAAGTGCGCATGGAGGCCGAGTACGTCACGCGGGATCGGACGCCCGAGAGTGACAAGCCGACTCAGTCGACGGCCACTATCATCGCGTCCGCGACTGCTACCGAGGACGGCACCAGAGAGGAGATCGGTGCCGAGGTTACGGGCATGACGGTCTGTCCCTGCAGTCAGGGGATGTCCGTCGCCCGTGCCCGGCAGACGCTGACCGATCTCGACGTCGAGGAGGACGTCATCGACGAGTTCCTCGAGAAGGTGCCCCAGCCGGGACACTCCCAGCGCGGCCACGCCACGCTGACGGTCGAGACCGACGGCGACCCGCCAGTGGATCTCAACGAACTCATCGAGATCGCCCGTGAGTCGATGAGCGCTCGGATCTACAACCTGGCCAAGCGCCCCGACGAGGACTATATGACCTACCAGTCACACAGCGACGCCAAGTTCGTCGAGGACTGCGTCCGCTCGATGGCCGAGGGCATCGTCGATCAGTACCCCGACCTGGACGACGACGCGGTCGTCCGCATGAAACAGTCTAACGACGAGTCGATCCACCAGCACAACGCCCACGCCGAACGGATCGCGACCGCCGAGGACCTGAGAGGCGAAGTCAACGGCGACGGCAGCGAGTGAGCGCGGCGATCGAGCAAACGCGGCCACCAGAGGTTTTCAGGACCCGGAAGGTCACCGGGAGACTTCCCTGGGGTCGTCTCCCGAGCCTTTGCTCGCTACGCTCGGAAAGACGCCGGTTCGCTCGCGCGAACGGATGTGAGCGTGAGGCCGACGAGCGACTAACGCGAGCGAAGCGAGCGGCAGGAGCGAGGACAGCTTTTCCTTTATTTTTATCAGGTGCGCACTCAGAAGAGTTCTTATGGTGGATGAAGGACGTCGACGAACATTAAAGCAGATCAGTACATCTGTTGGTGTACTAGCTATTGCTGGTTGTTCTGGAAGCGGAGAAAATGAAGAAGCAGGTTCTGAGACGACAGAGAAACCAAACAAAACTCCCGGGAGTACATCCGAGGGTGCTTCTCAAACCACTCCGGACGATACGGAAGCACCTGGAAACACCGAGACAGAACAACAGACAGTTTCGGGGTATGGAACCGAGATGTTCAGTTGGCTTCCGGACACCCGCAGTGAAGATGAGATGGGATTCATTTCGTATTCCCGTCCGTCGGACATAGCGAAATCTGTGGGGGACACAGTAGCATCTCAGTACCGAGAAAATGGCTATTTTGTGCCGATCTGGGCCGACATCTCGTTATCTGATATGCCCGAAGCGATCAATTCCAGATACGAGACTATACGGATGATTGATCGGGATATTTCATCACAGTTAGAGGAACGGTTCGAAACAGTCGGAGAAGAGTATGGCTTTACAATTTATCGAGGACAGGCTGAGAATGACCGGGGTGGTGATAATGATGTGGTAGTCGCATATGACGGTGAAAAAGCCGTAAGTGAAGCAGTATTCGATCTCCCCGAGAATTATGTACAGAACTATCTGCTGCCCGTACTTGCTAGACTAAATGAAGAGGGCACCCCATTCATTCAGAACAGACCTGCCGAAGCGGCAGTCGAGCAGGTAGGTTTTGACGATGCACTCCGCGTTATATTTGGGAGAGATCCTGAAGAAGGAGAAATATTGATGCAAGCTATTGATTTCACGAGTGATGGGTATTCTGTAAGCGTATATGGTGCGACTCAGGATGGAGAAGTTGTCGAGACGACGGGATTAGCAATAGACGGCCATAGTGAAACCTTTGAGCTCGGAGAGTATCCAGGAACTCTATTATAGATTGTTCTCTGTTGAAGTGGAGTTGCTGTACCGCTTGATCGACAGCATGTAGCACGGACATCCACACCTGACTGGTGTATAACTCCCGGCAGATCTCATCTCGGACTCGTCAGCACCTATTCGAGAACGTGCAGACGTCCCAAACCGCCCGCCGGATTGGCCGTCGCTACGAACAATCTCCCGTCAGCTACCACCACTGATGACCGGACGTGATCGCCACGCTTGAGTCGGAGTTCCCAGAGGAACTCACCTGTTGACCGGTCGAACCCAACGACAGTCTCGTTGTCGGTTCCTGCAAAAACGTGACCCTCAGTTACGGCGGGTGAACCAGACACCGGATTGGGTGACCCTGTATTTTCGTCCCATTCGAGTTCACCGGTTTCAAGCGACAAGGCTTGGATGTTGCCTGATTCCGAACCGACGTAGACAGTCCCATCGTACACTGTTGGCGAGGAATCCTCGTGAGTTTCATAATAATATGAGCGGTGGTGCAGAAGTCTTCACACACTCTGAACTGTCCGATCTCGGTTTTTGAATGGGACAAGCTTTCGCCCCGATATGAACCGCTATTGCCCTCCGAACATTGGTTCGGTTTATACGAGCCCGCTGATCGAAACGTGCGTGCGCGATCCTGGTATGGCCAATTTCGAGAACTCGTCTTGATGTGTGCGGTTCACAACATCAACCAGGCAGTGAAACAGTGAAATCAAGCTACGTCTGGCGATTCACCACGGCCGGCGGACCTCATTCCGGTCTCATTGTCATCGGCAGTAACCGAAATCCGGAGAGAAAGAGGAGCTACTACGGGTAAATCTCATTCAACGATAGACCCTGACTGAAGTGATTTGTATTATTTACAGATAGTTCTAGTAACATACTTGGAGTGTACGCCCGCAACACTACGGGGCGAGTTTCTACTAGTAGGCTCGGTGAAAGTGAAATCGGACAGAAATCCAGTCCAGACGTTCAAGTATGATGGCGGCGTAGCGTACAGTATGAGCCAGGTGACGAGACGTATCGTGCGGGAACTCCACGACGAGCCACATCTCGAAGGCCGACGGATTACTGTTCAGTTCCTCAAAGAACAAGTCGAAGAGCGGGGGCTCTCCCCGAGAACGGTTGCCGATCGCCACGACCTCGATGTGGCCGATGTCTATCGGGCGCTCACCTACTATCATGACCATCCTGAGGAGATGCGGACGATCGAACGCCAGCGGCAATCCGCGATCGAAGAACACGACCACTTGACGACCGATCCCGACAGTGTGCGTGACTAATGGGGTATCGCATCCTCGCTGACGAAAATGTCGAGCGGGCGACGATCAACTACCTGCGGAAACTCGGTCACGATGTCGAATGGATCGGCGATATCGAAGAACTCGGCCTCGGGGCTGACGATGGATCGATCGCTACGTACGGACGCGAGACAGACCGCCTCATTCTCACGCAAGATGACGACTTCTTCACCCAACTGGATATTGGGGATACTGCCGGCATTCTCTTTCAGAAAGATCAGACGCTTTCGGCTCAAGAGGTCGGGGACATCGTACACGAACTCTCCGAATACATAGACCAGTCCGAAGTGACGCTCGAATACGTGAGTCGGAACTGGCTATAGAGCACCTTTTCGTTGAATATCTGAAATGTACGCCCGCAACACTACCGGGCGAGCAACTACTAGTAGGCACAGCGGAAGTGACATTGTGTGGCAGTATCCTTCTCTCAGATGCCGTCGAGCAGGCTGTCGTGAGTCTTTCACTCCTCGCGGTTCCCGTACGCTTGCTCACCCCACCCATGGTCGGACACGTCGTCGTTCCGTTCGATGTAGTTCTTCAGCACCTCCTGTACCACTCGGCCGAGATCGTCTACTTCATCGTTGATCATCGAAACCGTACTCGAATCGAGCGACGCAGTCGCGTCTCGCTCCCGCCAGTCGTCCGGAATCGTCGGGGCGTCGAAGCGAAGGCGGTCCTCTGTTGGGTCCCAGTAGAAGTCCAACGCCTGGAACAGGCCGAAGTCGCTCACGATTCGAATCTGCGCTTCGTCGAGGGTTGTGTACTCGCCCCACTCGTTAAATCCTTCCTCCCACGCCCCCTCCTGGAGCAGGTCCTCGATGTCCTCGCGGTAGAAGTCCTCTGACCCGAGCGTCTCGTCTTGCCACTCGAATTCTCGCGGCGTCCCTCGGTTCGAGAGGTCCGGCGGTTCTGGAACGTCCATCAGGAATCACCCACAGCCCTTCGGACAACTGAACCGGTCATCCGCCGAGCCACCACCCGTAGAGGCGCTGTTGGGCCTCGTTGTCAGGGCGACGCTCCGATTGCGCGTACGTTTTCCCCTTGAGTATCTGTCGCTCGACTTTGTTCGCGGCCAGTCTGAGGGCGTGAGAGGCACCGTAACCTTCAGCGTCGGCTGAGAAATAGCCACGATCAGTCACCAGCCGAATCCGTGCGAGCACCAGCGACACGCCCCGAGATTGCTCTTTGTGTTCCTGGAGTTCAATGCTGGCTTTGATCACGCTCATCTCAGCGTACTTCGAAGTCATGTCCTCGATCAATGCGGAGACAGCGTCGTAGTCCATTCTGTCCAACAGATCGAGCCCGAACACCTGTATTGCGTTCCGGTCGTCCCGTTCCCAGGTGAGTGCCTCGAGAATATCCGTTTTGGTGAGTAGGCCGATGGGTTCATCGCCCTCATCGTCGAGGACGACCACCGAGGAGATCCCCCGGTCAAACATCGTTTCGACGACATCGCCGAGAGTCCCGCTTTGTCGAGCCGTGACGACGACGTCGGACATCAGGTTCCGTATCGGCAGATCGAGCATACGATCGGAATCGCCCTCACGCGCTCCCATTCCACCGGGGCTCTCACCGCCACCTCGGATCCCGAAGTCCCCTGATGAGCCGCCCTGGCTCTTGGTTCCGCCCCGCGTCGTGAAATCGACGACATCGTACAAACTGACCATCCCAACGGCTTCGCCGTCCTCGATGACGGGCAGGTGGGCGATTCGTCCTTCTCGGAGCGTGTTGAGGGCTTTCCCGATTGTCGTGTCGGGGGTCGCACTGATCAGTTTCTCCGTGTACGCGTCCGCGACCGATGCGGCACGGAGGAAGGACTGCACTGCCGTAAGGACGCTATCGCCAGTCACGACACCGACGATTCGGTCGTCGTCCAAGACAGGGAGCGTTTTGGCACCGCTGCCGATCATGAGTCGCGCGACTTCGCGGACGTCTTCGGTTCGGTTGACAGTCGGGACGTGCTGTACTCGTGATCCAACCTTCGCCGACGGCTGGTTAGAGGACTCGGCCAACTGTCGGCGGCTCACGACGCCCCGGTACTCGTCACCGTCTGTTACAACGACGGCGTCGAGTTCCTGATTCTCGAACGCCCCCGCGACTTTGGAAAGTGGGGTCCCAATATCGAACTCAGTATACTTCGGCGACACGATTTCAGCAATGTCCATGTGTGATCCAGCAGGCGGAACCGCACAGTAATGTCGTGCTTAACCGGTCCTGAGGGAGTGTGAAAATGTGACCCGCACACTGTCGGGGGAAACTACTGGCAGGCATAGTAACAGTGGAGTGTGACTACTTAGTCCAGTAAGCTGGTGCAAACAGGACGAGCGTGAATCGTTTGTCGGCGTCACTTTCGTCTGCGAGATATGTCGCAGTGCTGTACTTGACCATCGTCTCTCACCTGTGTCGTGTCGAGTTCATCGCCCGTCTCGCATTCGCCGTCGATGGGTGAGTGGTCCTCGGGATACTCGCCGATGACATCGGTACCCTCCAGGTTATCGTGAACAACAGTACCCACCCGTTTGCCGACGAGCAGCACGTCGCTGTCGCTATCTCTACGAAGACATACGACGACTCGCTTCCGCTCAGTGAGGTCATTTGGGAAGTCGGCGGCATTCCACGAGAGTCGTTCGTCTCGCCATGGGCGATCCATTCTCCCCGGAGCGAGGACCTCGTCGCGTGGCAAGGTCGAGTGACAGATCAGTTCGTGGACCGGGTCGTTGACTCGATAGAGACGTATCTACGGTAGTTCTGAAATGTACGCCCGCAACACTACCGGGCGAGTTTCTACTAGTAGGCGCAGTGGAAATGAAATGGTCGAAAGAGAGCATCCGGCGACCGAGCGGTCCGTCAGGACCCGGAAGGTCACCGGGAGACTTCCCTGGGGTCGTCTCCCGAGCCTTTGCTCGCTACGCTCGGAAAGACGCCGGTTCACTCGCGCGAACGGACGTGAGCGCGAGGCCGACGAGCGACTAACGCGAGCGAAGCGAGCGGCAGGAGCGAGGACGGCTTTTGGTCGAGCTTTTGCAAGTGAGCGAAGCGAACGCTGCAAAAGGTCGTAATGTACGCCCGCAACACTAACGACCGACATCATCCCTGGCGGCGTGCCGGGTCAGCCGGGAAACCCTCGTGGCGGGCGGGTTCTGCTGTCAGGCAGAACCGATCGCCGAGACGGCGTCAGCCGTCGAAGCGAGTCGCCCTCCGGGCGACTAGGGGCACGAGCGGCGCGAGCCGCGAGTGCGGGCGACGCTACGCGTCACCGGATGCCAGGGCGGTAGAACCGCCGAGGCGGGAGATCCCAGTTGGGACCTCCGGATGTGTATGTGCCGTACCTGGGTTCTCCGTGCCGTCATCGCACCCGTTCGGGAACGCTCGGGCGGGGACTGTGGTACGCAGGGTTCTGTTGGCGTCGGCCCCGAATAAGTCCTTCGCGGTGGTGTCAAATATCGTCCAGCGTGAACGCGTCGAAACGCTGAACGGCATACCGGTAGCCGCCCCACGACGCGAGAGCGAGGACGGACACGTACAGGAGCCAGCCGAGCGCGACCGGGAGCAGATATTCCCCTGATAGCGTCACCGCGAGCAACGCGAACCCGATCACTGCGACGATCGTGCCCCCGAAGAAGAAACCGAGTGACGCCCACTGTGAGGGATGTGCGCGCTCGACGTTCATGTACTCGTTGCGCTCGAACTTCGGGGCGATCGCACCGAGACCAACGGCGATGCCGACGCTGGCGACGATCAACACGACCGCGAGCAGCGATTGCCCGAAGACGTATCCCGGGTCGTGTTCGACCACCGCAAGGGGTGTTCCGATCCCGAGCGCGACGACGGTCCCGAGCGCGCCGCCGGCGACCATCCGACCGCGAAGCACGACGTCGACCGAGCGCGTACTGGTCAAAAGGAGCGGGAGTTGATCGCGGTCGTCGCCCATCGGGTTCAGACAGTAGGCACTGCCGGCGAGCACCGCGCCAGCGACGACCGTCGCGCCCGGACCGATCGTGAGCACGAGACCGGGATCCTGAAACGCCGATCCGGCGAGGCCGAACGCGCCGAACAGGATCGGCGTGAGGTGTGCGAGCATCCGGGGATCGCGTCGCGTCCGGACGAGATAGCGCCAGCCGACGCGCACGGTGGGCGACGCATCGAAGACGCGCGGCACGCCGTAACTCTCCTCGACGTGGCCGGTCGTCGATGCGTCACTGCCGAGGTCGCTGACGAGTAAATACGTCTCGAGTTTGAGCGCGATGACGACCCCAAGCGGGATCGCCGCCAGTAACAGGCCCGTGACGACGACCCCGAACGGCCCCGTCGTCGTTCCAAACGGTGCGAACACGACGGCCGCGTAGGACTGCAGCGGCGTCCCGGGGACGAGCGCCCCCACGGCGAACTGGGTGCCAGTCTCGTATCTCGCGTCGAGCAGGACCTGCGTCCCGAGGAAGATCGCACCCATCACCCCGAGCAACAGGAGCGCTTTCACCCACATCGATATCTGCAGGCGCTCGTTTCCGTATCTCGCGACCGTCCCGACCACTCGTCCGACGAACAGTCCGACGACCATCGGGGGCAGCACGGCAAGTAGCACGGCCCCCGCGACGAGCGGGCCGCCGCCGACCGCGACGCCCCCGAGCAACAGTGCACCGACCGGCACGATAAACCAGGTCGCCCGGACGGTCTGTGTGACGATCCGTCCGAGCGAGACAGCCCGCGGCGGGATCGACGTCCGGGCGAGAGCGGCCACCGTCCCGACCTGTGACTGGTTGAATCCGCTTGCCGCCCCGAAGTACGCGACGGCTAGTGTCACGGCCCACAGTGCCAGCCCCGCCGTCCCGAGCGGGACCGCCTCCCCGAACTCGTCGCCGAACGCGATCGAGCCGGGCACGAAACTCAGGCCAAGAAACGCGCCGAATCCGAGTACGCCGACGACTGTGGCGAGCAATCGTCGCCTGTCCGATCGGAGACGTCTGAGCTGTGCACGCAACTCGGTCCGGGCGAGCGTCCAGCCGTCCCGCAGGTCCTCGATAGCGTGTGCCCGTGCCGTCATGTTACCACGCCGTCGCCGGGTCGTCGGTCACCTTGAGGAACGCTTCTTCGAGGTCGGCGTCTCCGTCATTGCCGACGCCGTCAGTGAGTTCCGCGGGCGACCCTTCCGAGACCAGCCGTCCGTCGTAGAGGACGCCCACCTGATCGGCGATCTCCTCGACGACCGGCAGGATATGCGTCGAGAGGAAGACGGTCGTCCCGTCGTCGGCCAGCTCGACGATCAGTTCTCTGAGGGTTCGAGCCGCACGCGGATCGAGCCCGGAGGTCGGCTCGTCGAGAAAGACCACTGCCGGATCGTGCTGGACCGCCTGGACGAAGGCAGTCTTCTGGCGCATGCCCTTCGAGTAGCCGTCGATCCGTCGATCGAGATCGTCGTCGAGATCGAGACGGTCAGCGAGGCCGAGCGCCCGATCGAAGATGCGCTCCCAGGGGATATTCCGGAGATCAGCCGCGAACTGGAGTTGCTCGCGACCGGTGAGTTCGTCGTATAGCGGCGGTTTTTCGGGTAGCAGCCCGATCCGGTCCACGAGGTGTCGGCGCTCGCTGCAGTGGGTTCCGGCGACGAACCCGTCACCGTCGGTCGGCTCGACCAGCCCGGTCAACATCCGCATCGTCGTCGTCTTCCCGGCCCCGTTCGGCCCCAGAAAGCCGTAGACGACTCCCGACGGCACCTCGAAGCTCAACCCGTCGACTGCGGTCGTCGAACCGTACTGCTTGGTCAGCGAACGCGTCGATATTGCCGGCGAGGACCCATCCATCGCCCGGGATTTCGGCCGAGGGATATAAAAATGTCGCTGATCCGACCGACTTGCCTCGTGCTACTCGATCGTCAGTGTCGTCTTCTCCGCGACGGCGTCGGCCTCTTCGAAGTCGCCGCCGCCTAGCAGTCCGCGCGCGGCCTTTTTGCCCCACTCGACGGCCGGTTGGACGAACGTGTCGACATCGTAGAGTTCGCCCGCCATGACGGTCGCGGCCTCCATGCTGTAGAGCAACTCGCCCAGTCCGTACTCGTCGACGCTGTCGATCTCGATCCGGACGTTCGGCAGATCCGCGGCGGCGAGACTGGCCTCGGTGGCCTCGAACTCCGCGTCGAGCAACCCGCCCAGCGACGAACCGCCGAGATACGAGAGGCCTTCGAGGTCGGTCTCGGGGATCGCCGTGTCCTCGCGGTCGGTCGCTCGCACGAACGTGACCATCTTGTTGTTGGGTCCGGCCCGGTACAGCTGCAGTTGCGAGTGCTGGTCGGTCGCACCGAGTGCCCGGACGGGCGTCTGGCCCAGGCCGTCCTTGCCGAGGCTCTCGGCCCACAACTGGGCGTACCACTCGGCGAAAGTCTCCAGGCTCTCCTCGTAGGGCATCATCACGTTCGTTCCCGCGCCGCGAACGTCAAGCGCGTAGGCGATCGCGCCGTAGGCGTAAGCCGGTGAGTCATACAGCGAGGGCGTGAGGTCAGCCTCGGCGGCCGCGGCACCCTCGACGATCGCGTCGATGTCGTGGCCCTGCAGCGCGGCGGCTGCCAGCCCGACCGTCGACAGTACCGAAAAGCGGCCGGGGACGCCGTCGGGAACCTTCAGTGACGGGAGGTCGTGTTTCTCGGCCAGATCGCGGAGATTGCCCTCCTCGCCAGTCGTGACCCACGTGCGCTCGGTCCAGTCGACGCCCGCGTCGTCCATGGCGTCCCGGACGACCAGGAAGTTCGACAGGGTCTCGGCGGTCGTCCCCGACCGGGAGACGACGTTGACGGCCGTCCTCGAGAGGTCGACCTCCTCGAGGATCGACGCGACCCACTCGGGATCGACGTTATCGAGGTAGTAGGCCTCGACGTCGCTTTCCAGTCCGGCCGAAAGCGTCGCCGCGCCCAGCGCCGAGCCACCGATCCCGACGTTGAGCAGGTACTCACTGTCCGCGAACGGTTTGACGGCTGCCCGAATCTCGTCGGTGTCGACCGTCCCGGGCAGGTTCAGCGCCTCGTACCCGTGTTCGTTGTTCGCACGCCCCTCCTCGATGCGGGCGTGGGCGTCAGCGACCCGATCGTCGAGTCGGTCCAGCGCGTCCTCGGGGACGCCCGGCGTCGCGACCCGCTCCAGTGCGTTTCCGATATCGACTCGCATACCCGGACAGTCGCCGCCCACCTACCTACCTTTATCGGACTCCGGTCGCCGGTCACGCGTCCCGATCGATGTCGGCGCGTCCGCTGGTGGCGCTTCGGATCCGATCTCGAAGGGCGGCCGCGTCCGGTTCGGGCACTCGCACTGCGAAGGAGACGACTTCGCCGTAGTCGGCCTCGAACTCGACGCCCTCGCTCTCGAGGATTCCCCGCGCCGTTCCGCTGTCGTCGTACTCGACAGTGACCTCGAAGCGTTCGTGCGGGCGCTCGGTGACGACGCCGGCGTCGTCGACGCCCTCCTTGACGGCCCGCGAGTACGCCCGGGCCAGTCCCCCGACGCCGAGCTCCGTCCCGCCGAAGTACCGGGTGACCACGGCGACGACGTTCTCGACCTCGCGCTGGGCGAGGACGTTCAGCGCGGGCTTGCCGGCGCTGCCGGAGGGTTCGGCGTCGTCGTTCTGGTACTCGCGCAACGGGTCCGCCCGGACGCGATAGGCGGGGACGTTGTGTGTCGCGTCGGCGTATTCGTCGCGGATCGACTCGACGAACGCCTCCGCCTCCACGACGGTCGTCGCGGGCGCGACGTGGCCGATGAACTCCGACCCGCGGACCTCGAAGCGAGCGCGTCCGCGACCGGCGACCGTCTGGTACTGCTCGGACACGACCGGCCGTTCGTCGGCGAGTGCCAAACGGGTTGTGCTTTGCGGGCTCGACGGCGCAGCTGCTCGGGTCGCGCGCCCCGGCGCTACGCTCGACCGCCCCACATGCGCTTGTCCGGCACGACGACCGAGCAGTCCGTCGCGAGTTCGATCTGACACGACAGTCGGGGATAGCCGAACTCCTCGGCCAGTTTGTCGTGCCAGTGGTCGGCGTCGGGCGTGTCCGTCTCGAAGCGAACGCCACAGGTCGCACACAGGCCACGACCCCCGCAGTTTGCCTTCGTTGCGTACCGGCCGTGCGGCGAGATACCGGCTTCGAGCAGGACATCCCGTAGCGTCGCCCCGCGCGTGCTCTCGATGCGACGGGTCTCGCCGGTCGCTTCCTCGCGAACCCGGACCATGATGCGCTCGTCCATACGGACGTTCGGGCGGCCGACAGGAAAGTTCTCCCGGCCGCGGTCGGCTCATCCGGTCCGGTAGTTCTCCAGCAGTCGCTCGACCTGTGCGTCGAGATCGGTCAGAGCCGTCTCGACGTCGGTGTCGCGGGCATCGAGATACGCTTCTTCGACGAGCGTCCGAACCGTATCGAAGGGGCCGATCCGGGCTCCGTTGGTTGCCGGGATATCAGAACTCGCGAGCAACTCCTCGAGGGCGGTCTCGAAGTGGGGGTTCTCCCGGAACCAGCCGTCGGAGCGTAGCGACTCGACCGCGCCGTGGTTGATCGGGAAGTAGCCGGTCTCGCGGTGCCAGCGGGCCTGCTGGGCGGGCCGGGCCAGCCACGCGAGGAACTCGCCGGCGAGCCGCTGGCGCTCGCGCGACACTGATTCGGGCACCCACAGCGAGGCCCCGCCGACGACCAGCCCGTTGCGCTCGTCGGCCACCGGGAGCGGTGCCGTTCCCAGCTCGAAGCCGGCCTCTCGTGCGCTGTCTTCGATCCCGGAAAGCGACGAACTCGACGCGACGAGCATCGCCGCCGTCCCGTCGAAAAACGCCGATTTGGCCGCTCCGCGCGCCTCGATGCCGGGATTGTGGTAGAGCCCGTCGAGTTCGAGGTCGCGCCACCACGAGAAGAGTTCGCGGCCCGCTTCGCTGTCGAAATACGACTCTGTGGCATCGCCGTCCCGGCCGTTGCGCCGGTCCACGAGCGGCTGACCCGCCTGTGCGAACCACTGCTCGACGTACCAGGCGTAGTTGGCGAACGTGATCCCGTAGTCGGCGACGCCCGCATCGACGAGATCGCTCGCAGCCCTCCGGACGGCGTCGAACGTCTCGGGCGGACGGTCGGGGTCCAGTCCGGCGCGCTCGAAGGCCGTGCGGTTGTAACAGAGCACCGGCGTCGAGGAATTAAACGGCAGCGAGTACAGCTGGTGATCCGTCGTGTAGTACGATCGGACGGGATCGAGCAGATCGGTTTCGTCGAAGTCGGCCGGTAACACCGATTCGACGGGGACGAACCCGCCGCTGTCCATCGCTCGCTTGGTCCCGATCTCGAAGATCTGGGCGATCGTCGGCGGCCGACCGTTCTCGACGGCGTTAAGCGTCGCATCGAGCGTCCCGCGGTAGCTCCCCTTTGCGGTCAGCTCGACCGAGACGTCCCCGTCGTGTTCGTCCTCGAACTCGCGGGCCAGCGACTCCAGCAGGACGCCCTTCTGGCCGCTCATCGCGTGCCACATCTCGATCGTCGTGCTGTCGGCGTCGGCTGCGGCTCGCGTCGTCTCGAACTCGTCGAGCGACTCGATCAGCGTCTCGGTCCGGTCGGCGAGCGTGTTCGTCGCCGTCTGGACCTCGGTGAGGACGCTGGTCTGGTCGCGGGCGGCCGCGGCGACCTCGTCGGCGGTGTCCGCGGTCTCCTCGCTGATCTCGCCGACTTCCTCGGCCATGACGGCCACCTGCTGGGTGGACTCGGCCTGGGACTCGGTCGCGTTGCTGATCTCGCCGACTCGGCCGGAGACCTCCTCGACGTCCTCGACGATGTCCTCCAGGGCCGTCAGCGCCTCGTCGATCGTCTCCCGGCCGGAACCGACCCGATCGCGCGTCTCGCGCATGTCGGCGGCGGCCTCGTCGGCCTCCTCGCGCACCGCGTCGATCGCACCCTCGATATCATCCAGCGCCGACTGCGTCTCCTCTGCGAGGCTCTTGACCTCGTCGGCGACGACCGCGAAGCCGGCACCCTCCTCGCCGGCGCGGGCCGCCTCGATCGAGGCGTTCAGCGCGAGGATGTTCGTCTGCTCGGCGATATCGTCGATCACCTCGACGATCGATTCGATGTTCTCGACCGAGTCGGCCAGGCTCTCGACGCTCTCGAGGGTCGTCTCGGTCTTCGTCTCGATCCGCTCGAGTTCGTCGATCGCGGTCGTCGCGGCCTCGCCGCCGGAACGGGCGCGCTCCGCGGAGACTTCCGCCGCACTGGCGACTTCTTCGGCAGACGACGCGACTTCCTCGACTGTCGCCGAGAGGTCCTCGACTTCGCCGGCGACATCTTCGATGCGATCGTGCTGGCGGTCGGCGTCGGTCGCGATGTCGCGGATCGACTCGTTGACCTCCCGGCTTTTCGTCCGGACGGTCTCGGCCGTCGTGGCGACCTGTTCGGTCGCGCCGCTGACCTGCTGGCTGAACTCCTCGACGCGTCTGATGGACGCCGACCACTCGCCGATGAGTTCGTTACACGCGGTCTCGAGTTCCTGTGCCGCCGGGTCGTCGGCCGCGATCTCAGCCCGCACGGTCAGGTCGCCGTCGACCGCCCGCTCCATCGTGTCGGTCGCCGTCGTGATCGCCGTCTCCAGCCGATCGGCCCGCTCCCGTGCTCGATCGCGTTCCTCCCGCAGTCCGTCTCGCTGGTCCTGCAGTTCGTCCACCTGCTCGCGCAGACGCGCGAGCTCGTCCGGATCACACTCCTCCCCCTCCACCGTTTCTGATTGTGACACTGATGCTGTCGATGGGTCGTCCCCGCCCTCGTTTTCGACGTCCGATGCGCTCTTAGAGGTATCGTCCGCCGTCCCGAGGTAGAGACTGGTGAGGAATCCGGTCATACGCGCTGTGTGGGTAACACGTTGTCCTCTCCTGAATAATAAGTATATTTATTTCTGGCAGTCAATCAACAGTAAACTTCGGGCCACAACCTATCGGGTCGCACGACCGTGGTTCGATCGGCGGGAAAACAAGTTTGTCGGACTCGACGGGACCGTCACTGGGTGTAGGCGTCGTCGAGGTACTCCCGGACCATCCGCTGGGTGTGGTAGTACGGGCCGTTGAAGGACATCGTATTGCGCATGATATCGATCCACTTCTCGCGGTCTTCGTAGTACATCGGCACGACCGTGTTCTCCAGTTGGTCGTACAGGTCCATCGCGTCCTGGCGGTCCTCGTCTGCAGCCGCAGTCTCGTCGGGTTCGCTCTCCTCGGCCTCGGGACCGATCTTCCAGCCGGTCTCGTTCTCGATGTGGCCCTCGACCCACCAGCCGTCGAGCGTGCCGAGCTGCGGGATCCCGTTGTAAGCGGCTTTCATCCCCGAGGTGCCGCAGGCCTCAAGCGGCCGTCGGGGGTTGTTGAGCCAGACGTCGACGCCGGAGGTGAGCTTCGCGCCGACCTCCATGTCGTAGTCCTCAACGTACTCGACGTTGATCGCGTCGTTGAGCTGCCAGGCGTCGTGGAAAATTTTCTGGATGTTCCCGCTGCCGTCCTCGTCACCGGGGAACGCCTTGCCGGCGAAGACGAGCTGGAACTCGCCGACGTTCTCGGCGATGTGACGCAGGCGTTCGTGCTCGTAGAAGATCAGGTCCGCGCGCTTGTAGGCGGTCGCTCGGCGAGCGAACCCGATTGTGAGCTTCTCCGGATCGAGATCCGACCCCTCGCGCTCGTTGATGAACTCGATCGTGTCCCGCTTTTCCTCCATGTGGGCCTCCCAGAGGTCGTCGTCGGGGATGACCGACGCGTGCTTGAGCTTGTAGGGGTTCTCGCGCCAGCCCTCGACGTACTCGTCGTACAGCTCCTTGAAGGAGTCACCGACCCAGAAGGGCACGTGGACGCCGTTAGTGATGGCGTCGATCTCGTACCCGGGGAACATGTTCTGGGAGACTTCCTGGTGTTTCTTCGCCACGGAGTTGGCGTACCGCGAGAGGTTCAACGCGAGCAAGGTCATGTGCAGGTCCTGCTCGCGGCTGTACTTCTTGAGGACGTCCTGGGGAACAAACTCCCCGAGAACCTCGTTGACCAGTCCCCAGTTAAACTGATCGTGGCCGGCCTCGACCGGCGTGTGGGTCGTGAAGACGGTCTGTTCGCGGACCGGCTCGGGATCCATATCGTTCTCTTTCAGCAGCTCCAGCGTCAGGAGGGCGGCGTGGCCCTCGTTCATGTGGTACGTGTCGATCTCGTAGCCGAGTTCGGCGAGTATCCGGGTGCCGCCGATTCCGAGGACGATCTCCTGAGCCAGCTGGACGTCCTCGCCGTAGCCGGGGCTGTACAGCCGCTGGGTGTACTCCCTGGCCTCCGGATCGTTACTTTCGACGTTCGTGTCCAGATAGATGATCGGGACCGTGTGCCCACTTCGTTCGGAGACGACGTCGTACTGCCAGGCCGTCACCGTCACGTCTCGCCCGTTGATCGGGACTGTCACTTCGACGTCGAGTTTCTCGCAGTACTCCTCGACCGGCCACGGGTCCTCCTCGCTGATCTGTGTCCCGTCCTCTTCGAGCGTCTGCTTGCAGTAGCCACGCTCGTTGAGCTGGGCGACACAGACCGCGGGGACGCCCATGTCCGCGAAAGACCGGATCGTATCGCCCGCCAGCACGCCCAGCCCGCCGCTGTACGTCTTGACGTCGTTTTCGATTCCGATCTCCATCGTGTAATACGCGATCCGTCCGTCCAGGTTTTCCGACACCATGTGCGCGACCTCTTCTATGAGATTGCGTATCTCGGGGTAAAACTGTTGTTGTTTTATTTCATCAACGATCCGATCCCAGTAGCGGGCCTGAAACGCCGACAGACGAGAAATAAACCATCGATAATACGATTTATCGAAGGCACACAGTCACGAATAAATATATCTTGCGACGGCTGCTGTGCGGCTCTGTCCCCTTCTAGTCTGCATATTTGACCAAGGTGTCTCCCCAATGGTGCAGACCGATGTCGGAAGATTGATTGGAGGTGGTCTCGCTGACATACATACATACATGCACCACCCAGGCCCACCGCGGTTCATGGCAGTCGGAGAGACACAAGAACTAGCCCCACGCGACCCCGATCCCGGCGAGACCTACGTCTGGTCGATCTCGGAGTCGCCGGCGGACAGTTCGGTCGTGCTCGGCGACGAGCCGATCGAGTATCTCACGCCGGACGAACCGGGGACTTACACGGTCGAACTCGACGCGCCGGACGGAACCCACGAGCTGACCGTCCGCGTCTATCCCGGTGAGAAAGCGGTCTCCCAGCAACCGAGTCGTGCCGGCTACAGCGGCCAGAGCGGCTACAGCGGTTACAGCGGCTACAGCGGTTACAGCGGCGTCCCGGGTGTCTCCGGGGGACAGAGCGGTAGCGGCGTCGGTTCCGGAATCGCCCGCGACATTGGCGAACGCGGTCGTCCCCGGATCACGCTCACGGGCGAGCAGGTCGGCGACGAGGTCGTCATCACGGCCCATCCCAAGACTGCGCCAGGCGCTCCCGAGGAAGACCTCGACGTCGAGTTTTTCGTCGACGACCGTGACGATCTCGAAGAATACGAGATCGACGGCTACGAGTTCCGCGCCCCGCTTGCGGCTGTCGAGGAGCCGGTTCGGATCCACGGCGTCGCGATCGGCTACCAGTACAGCGTCCCGGACACCGTCAGCGTCCACCCCGACGGCGGCGTCGATCTGCTCAACGAACCGCCGGAGTGGACCGACGAGATGTCCGTCTACGAACTGTACGTGCGCGGGTTCGTCGAACCCGAAGACGACGAGTCGATCCTCGAGGCGATCACCGACCGGCTCGACGACATCAAGGATCTCGGGCTGAACACGCTGTGGTTCACGCCCGTTCTGCAGAACGACGACTTCGACCACGGCTACAACATCACGGACTTCTACTCGATCGCCGACGACCTCGGCGGCGAGGAGGACTTCGAGAAACTTATCGAGGAAGCCCACGAGCGGGACATGAAGGTCCTGTTCGACCTCGTGCTCAACCACTCCGCGCGCGAGCACGAGTTCTACCAGCGCGCCGTCGAGGGCGATCCGAAGTACCGCGAGTGGTACGACTGGCAGGACGAGGAGAACAACGTCCCCGACACGTACTTCGACTGGCCGTACATCGCGAACTTCAACTACGACAACCTCGAAGTACGTCGGCACCTGCTGGACGCCGTCGAGAAGTGGGCCGAATACGTCGACGGCTTCCGGTGTGACATGGCATGGGCCGTGCCACGGCCGTTCTGGCAGGAGATCCGCGCCCTCACCAAGTCCAAGGACAGCGAGTTCCTGCTGATGGACGAGACGATCCCCTACGTCGCGGACTTCCACAACCTCTGTTTCGACGTTCACTTCGACGCCGGGCTGTACTTCGATCTGCTCCAGATCGGCCAGGGTAACCAGCCCGCCGACCAGATATTCGATTCGATCGAGAACCGGTACAAGATCGGCTTCCCGGATCACGCCGGGTTCCTCACCTACATCGAGAACCACGACGAGGATCGCTACATCGAGCAGGCCGGTGAAGCGGCCGTCCGGGCGGCTGCAACCGCGTCCTGGACGGTTCCCGGCATCCCCATGATCTACGCCGGCCAGGAAATCGGCGAACGCCAGCGTCGCGGCCACACCCACTGGGAGTACGCCAACGAGGAACTGCGGGAGTTCTACCACCAGTTGACCGAGACCTGGGAGGATATCGACGCGCTGAAAGTCGACGCCGACTTCGAGCGCGTCGATTACGAGAGTGACGACGACGCCGTCACCGCCTTCGCTCGAGACGGCGAGGACGGTCGCTACGTCGTCGTGCTGAACTTCTCGGGCGAATCAGAGGTCGTCGGACTCGACGAAGAAGTCGAAGCCATCGACCAGATCACCGGCGAGAACGTCGCCGCCGAGAACGGCGTCACCGTCGAGGACGCGGTCGTCCTCCCCGCAGAATAGCGTTTCCGGTCAGATCCCGCTGCTTTGCTCGTCGACTTCTAGCCCGTCGCGTCCCCGACGACGGCCTCGCGACCCACCCGCCCGACCCAGAACATATCGGCGAGGTTGTGAACCTGCCTCGGGGCCAAGTGGTTCTCCTAGTCGGTCAGCCGTCCGGTCGCCTCGGTGATGTCATACAGTCGCTGGGCGACCTCGTCGGTCAGAGCGTCTTCACTGACCCGCCAGGACCAGTTGCCTTCCTCAGTGCCGGGGACGTTGAACCGTGCTTCCGAGCCGTAACCCAGCGGATCCTGCACCTGCGCGAGCGTGATGGCCGAGTCCGACCCCCAGACGGTATCGAGGATGTCCCAGTGGACGTCCCCGCCCTCGTAGTCGACGGCGTAGTGCAGACAGTCGAGCTGTCGATCGTCGAGGTCCTCGTACCAGCCGACGAGCGTGTCGGTGTCGTGGGTTGAGGTGTAGGCGACGGAGTTCTCGTCGTAGGTCACCGGGTGATAGCGACTATCGCCGTCACACCAGTCGGCGAACGCTGCGACGTTCATGCCCGGATACCCCAGATCGTCGCGGATCCGGTCCATCTCCTCGGTGATCTCGCCGAGGTCCTCGACGACGATCGGGAGGTCGCCCAGCTGGTCGCGGACAGCATAGAAGACCTCCTCGTGTGGTCCGACGACCCACTCGCCCTCACGGGCGGTGTCGGCGTCGGCCGGGATCTCCCAGTAGCTCTCGAATGCCTTGAAGTGGTCGATCCGGAAGATGTCGACTCGCTGGAGCAGACGCTCGAAGCGACTGACCCACCAGCCGTAATCGCGCTCGGCCAGCGCGGCCCAGTCGTAGACCGGCGTCCCCCACATCTGGCCGTCGTCCGAGAACTCGTCCGGCGGGACGCCGGAGACGTACTCGGGTTCGCGCTGTTCGTCGAGTTTGAATATCTCCGGGTTGGCCCAGACGTCGGCGCTGTCGAGGTCGACGTAGATCGGCACGTCCCCGACCAGCTTGACGCCGCGTTCGTTGGCGTACTCTTTCAGCGCGGACCACTGCTGGTCGAACAGCCACTGGAGGAACTGCCGGTACTCGATCGTCTCGGCCAGTTCCTCGCGGTACCGTTCGAGGGCGTCTGGATCGCGCATCTTCGCCTCTTCGGGCCAGTCCAGCCAGGAGACGCCGTCGAAGTGCGTTCGGAGCGCCCGATACAGCGCGTACTCCTCGAGCCACTCGCCGGCGTCGTCCTTGAACTGCTCGAACGCCGCCCGCTCGTCGTCGCTGGCCGCCTCCTGAAAGGTCTCGAAGGCCTCCTCGAGACGGGCCTCTTTGAACTCCCGAACCGGTTCGTACTCCACGTTCGCGTCGTCGAAATCGGGGCGGTCGAGTTCCTCGAGCCAGCCGCGCTCGACCAGATCGTCCAGATCGAGAAACAGCGGATTGCCGGCGAACGCCGAGTAGGACTGATACGGGGAGTTGTCGTGGATTGGGATCGTCGGTCCCAGCGGACAAAACTGCCACAGCGACTGCCCGGAATCGGCAAGAAAATCGACGAACGTTTCCGCCGGGTCACCGAGCGTTCCGATGCCGTCCGGACCTGGTAACGAGGCAATGTGCAAGAACAGTCCGCTCTGTCTATCAAATTCCATCCGTACCGTTCAGGTTGTTCATCCGAAGACTTCAAAGTAGCCGATTCGTCCCGACCGTCTCGTTTTTCAGTTACTCCCACCAGAAGTATGAAGAAAAATTACAAACAATATATGTATCCCGAGTGCGAGGGTACGAAACAGGATGTGGGCACATAGACCGGCGGCAGGTCGAATCGGAACACCCATAACTTGGAGTCAAGGAGGCAAGAAAGTATGACTTCGGCCGGGATCGAAGACCAGCTCAAGCAGTTCGGACTTTCCGAAAAAGAGATTCAGACGTACCTCGCGATTCTCGAACAGGGTGAGGCGAAAGCGAGCACGATCGCCGACGACACAGGCGTTTCGAAGCGATACGTCTACAGTATCTGCGAGAAACTCGAAGACCGAGGCTTCGTCGATGTCGACGACCACGTCGTTCCGACGAAGATTCGGGCGAAGCCACCCGAAACCGTCATCGAGATGCTCTCCGGGCGGCTCGAAGATATCGAACCCGTCCTGAAACAGCGCTTCTCCGAGACCTCTTCGCGACCACAGCGGTTCGACGTCATCAAATCGCGCGTGACCGTCATTAAACGCCTGCGCGAGTACATCGAGAGCGCCGAGCAGGAGGTGGTACTGGCCGTCCCCGAAGGGTATCTTCCGGAGGTAGCCGAGGAACTTTCCGCGGCCATCGACCGCGGCGTTCTGGTCCTGTTGTTGGTCAGCGATGTCGACGATCCCGAGCACGCGCTCGACGGCATCGACGGCCCGGTCGGGAGCGTCGTTCGCGTCTGGGAACTCGGGATGCCGGTCCTGCTGGCGGCCGACGAGCAACTCGGGATCGCCTCGCCGGCGGAGATGGTCTCGCGAGCCAACAGCGACGACCGGGCGATCGCCATCGTTCAGGGACAGATCGTGCCGATCATCTCCAGTTCGTTCCTCGCGAACTACTGGCCGTTCGCCCGGCAACACTTCGTGGTCGATCCGGTCGAACTCCCCCAGACCTACCGGAGTTTCCGCCACGCGACACTACAGGCGACGTTGCACAGTCAGGCCGAAGCGACAGTCTACGCTCGAGCGACCGGCCAGCCAGTCGAAACCGACGACTCGTTTACCACGCTGCAGGGTGCCGTCGTCGAGACCCGCCAGGGCATGGTCGAACCGCAGACGAATACAATCCCGATTGAGCACACGATCATCATCGAAACCGAAGAGGGCAACGTCTCGATCGGCGGCCCGGATTCGTTCCTCGAAGATTACGAGGCGCGCAAGGTCACGCTGGAACGGCCGTAGCGGTTCTGCCTCCCCGGTCGCTCGAAGGAGCAGTATCACTTTCACCGCGGTACCGAGAAGGCTTTATGCCATGCAGGACTGGTTGTTCCCAACGAATGCCATCGATGCAGTCCACACTGGGCGAGTCGGGGATCGCCGAGGAACTGGCCGAGAGCCAGCGCCAGATCTCCATCGCCGAGTTCTTCGAGAAGAACAAGCACATGCTCGGGTTCGACTCGGGGGCCCGGGCGCTCGTCACGGCAGTCAAGGAGGGCGTCGACAACAGCCTCGACGCCTGTGAGGAAGCCGATATCTTTCCCGATATCTACGTCGAAATCGAGGACCTCGGCGACTACTACCGGCTCGTCATCGAGGACAACGGCCCCGGGATCACCCGCGAGCAGGTGCCGAAGGTCTTCGGGAAACTGCTGTACGGTTCGCGGTTCCACAAGCGCGAGCAGTCGTTGACGCCAGACCAGCGAGTGCTCGTCAGGCGGAACGACACGGTCGAGACAATCCCGATCAGGGTCCTGTGCGACGCCTACCTTCCGGAAGACGGGGAAGCGACACGACCGATCCCCGACGACATCGAAGTACCGTCGTTCAATCGTGAAACCCACGAGATGTCCTGGGAGTCGGTCACGAACGCCATTCGACACGAAACCGACGAGGCCACGTACGAGATAACGACCGAGAAAGGTCGGACTGTGGAAGTGACCGGTAACCACAGCCTGTTTTCGGTGACGAGTGCGGGCGAGACGAAGGAGGTCGAGGCCAGCGACTTACAGCCAGGTGACACGGTTCTCACACCCCAGACGCTTCCGTCGTTCGAGGAGTCGGTTGAGTCGGTGAACCTGCTGGAGTACATCACGCCGGACCAACTCGACGGTCGGCGAGTGTACGTATACGGCTTCGACCGGGAGACACTCGAACGACTAAAAACTGGAGAGAAGGTCCGAAAGAAACCGTCGCCGGACAGCGATCGAAAGCGGACCTTCTATCGGTACGATGGCGTCGAGGTTCTCAAAGACAGTCTCGAAACGAACTACCTCGAAAAGGGATACCTACCCGCAGAGACGGTGATCGAACTCGGCTGGGAAGCGAAAGCCGCCGACTGTGAGTTCAAGACCTACCAGGTCGGTGGCGAAGAGACGACGATACCGGTGTCCGTCCCCATCGACCGGTCGTTCATGCGTCTGCTGGGGTACTACGTCGCAGAAGGACACGTCGACGACCGGCAGGTCGGGTTCACCTTCGGTACCCACGAGGAGGAACTGATAGCGGAGACCGAGTCGGCCGTCGCTACTGTGGGAGGGACCACGACGACCGTCGATCGCGAGCGCAACTCGACGCGAGTGAAAGCGTTCGGGTCACCGCTCTCGATGTTTCTCGAAACCGTCTGTGGCGAGAGGGCAGAGAACAAACGGATCCCCGAGTTCGTGTTCAGCACGGACCGCGAACACCAGCAGGAGTTCATCACGGCACTGTACCAGGGAGACGGCTCCGACTCGCATCCGAGCAACGAACTGTCCCATACGACGACCAGCGAGACGCTCGCACGGCAGCTATCGGTACTGTGGAACATGCAAGGCGTGCTCGCGAGTACGGAGATTGCGACGGACGACAACGGATACAGTGACGACCCCAGCACGCAATACAGGACGAAAGTCTACGGCGAGGACGTGAACCTGACGGACGTATTCAGCGAGCGCCGCCCGCCGGGCGAGCAGCAGTACAAACGCGTTCCCGTCTCGCTGCTCTCGGACCACCGAGTGGGACACGTCGGCCACGAGACTGTTCCGGATACCATCCCAGGGTTGTTGCTCGGCGTTGGAATCGGCTCGAACCTCGAACACGCCGAGGTCTACCGGTCGTTGATCGAACGGGCACTGGATGGAGAGTACGTCGAGAAGCCCCGGTACGTGCACAATCTCAAAGAGATGGGGCTGCTCGACGGCGACCACCAGCCGACTGAAACGCTCGAAGACCTGTGGGAGACGATTCACGAACTCCAGGGGATCACCGAGACGGACCTGTGTCTGCTCCCGGTGAAAGACGTCGAACAGACTGAACCACCCGAATACGTCTACGACATCTCGGTTCCAGGAACGACGGGCTACGACGAAAATTTCGTCGTGGTCAACGAGGGGGCACTCTCGGTGAAAAACAGCCGCGGTCAGCAGGGGATAGGGATCTCCGCAGCGGTCCTCTACTCCCAGTTGACGAGCGGCAAGCCCGCCAAGATCACCTCCCGAACGAAAGGGTCGAGCGAGGCACACTACTTCGAACTCATCATCGACACCGACACCAACGAACCGGAGATCAGCGTCGAGGAGACGACCTCGTGGGACCGGCCGCACGGCACGCGGATCGAGCTGGAACTGGAGGCGAACATGCGCGCGCGCCAGAGCCTCCACGAGTATATCGAACAGACGGCGGTCGTCAACCCGCATGCTCGCATCGAGTTCGACGAGCCGAACCTCAAGGAGCCGCTGAAGTTCGAGCGCGCCGAGGACGCCGAACTCCCCGCCGAAACCGAGGAGATCCGTCCGCATCCCCACGGCGTCGAACTCGGGACGCTGTTGAAGATGCTCGAGGCGACCGATTCCTACTCCGTGTCCGGGTTCCTGCAGGAGGAGTTCACGCGGGTCGGTCAGAAGACCGCAGACAGCGTTCTCGACCGATTTCGCGATCGGCACTTCGGTCGCGAGATGGCCTGGCGGCCGCCGCAGGTCCACGAGGACGCCGACGTCACGACCGCCGTCCGGGCCGCCGTCTCGAACAAGGGCAAAGAGGCGACGAAGTCTTTCGCGAGTGCGGTGGCCGAGACTATCGACGATCGCGACCGTGTGGCCCACCACGAGGTCCGCGAGATCGTCGACCGCGAGGCCGACGTCGTCGAGGACGAGTTCGGGACGACCTTCGGTTCGACCGTGCGCGAGAAGGGCACCGAGGCCGCCTGGACCCAGCTACTCGGCAATGGTGAGAGCGACGAGGACCGCAGGGAGGCGCTCACATCGGACCTCTACCCCCTCGTGGACGACGCCACGAGCACCCGGAAAGACGACGCAGTGTTGCAGGGGCTCTCAGAGCGGCTCGCGGCCAAGTTCGTCACCAGTGATGACGAGCGCCATCGACTGACCCGCGAGGGCCTGGCCGACTACGTGGCCCGGGCGGCCGATGCGACCGAGGAGTACGACGACGCGACCTTCGGCGACACGGCCAGAGAGAACGTGATCGAGGCGATCTGGGACGTGATGGTCACGGTGCCGGACGACCTGCCAACCGTCAGCTCGATCGCCGACGACCGCGACGCGGCGTCCGAACTCCTGGAGGCGATGCGAGCGACCGACATCATGTCGCCGCCGACAGGGTGTCTCGCGCCGATCACCGACGACCTCGTTCTTTCGGGGCTGCAAAAGGAGTTCGACGCGGACTTCTACGCCGCGGCGACTCGCGACGCCGCGGTCCACGGCGGCGATCCGTTCGTCGTCGAGGCGGGGATCGCCTACGGCGGCGAACTCGAAGACAGTAGTAGCGTCGACGTGATGCGCTTCGCCAACCGCGTCCCGCTGGTCTACCAGCGCGGCGCGTGTGCGACCACCGACGTGGTCAAGTCGATCAACTGGCGCAATTACGGGCTTGACCAGCCTGGCGGGAGCGGCATCCCGAACGGCCCCGCAGTCGTGATGATCCACGTGGCCTCGACGAACGTTCCGTTCACCAGCGAGTCCAAGGACGCAGTCGCGAACGTCCCCGAGATCGAAAGCGAGATCGAACTCGCCGTCCGGGAGGCGGCCCGTGATCTCAAAAGCTACCTCAAGAAGCGCCGATCGATGCGCAAACGCCGCGAAAAGCAGGACAAGCTGGCGACGATCCTACCTGAGATGGCAGAGAAGCTCGCCTCGGTCACCGGTCACGAAGAGCCGGACATCGACGAGGCGCTGGCCCGCATCATGAACAACGTGCTGGTCGAGCGCGCGGTCGAGGACGGCACGGCGACGATCAGCGTCGAGAACAACGCCGATAGAAACGCAGACCTCGAAGTGACCGAGATTCTCGACGCCCAGCCCCAGGACGCGAACGGCGCGAACGTCGTCGAGATGGACGGCGAGTACTACCTCAAGTGGTCACCGACGGTGCGGAGCGGCGAGACGGAACGACTCGAATACAGCATCGACGGCGACGCCGACAGCGAACTCGCAGTCGACGGAATCGACGACGAGAAACTCACGATCCAGTCATGAGCACGGACGACGATATCAACTACGGCGAGGGCGACGCGCGCCAGCGACTTCTCGATCTGGCCGAACAGTTCTACGAGCAGTTCGAGGACGGTGACGTCCCCCGATTGCAGGTCCCGACACGGACCAAGACCAACATCGAGTACGACGAGGACAGCGACGTCTGGGTGTACGGCGACCGGACCTCGACACGGAGCGCCAAGACCGTCTCGGGGGCGCAGAAACTCCTGAAGGCTGTCTACACGATCGACTTTCTCGCCCAGCAACTCGGTGAGGACCGCTCCTCGACTCTGCGTGAACTATATTATCTCAGCGAGTCCTGGGACCTCGACGAGGCGCAGTTCAACAGTCAGGACGAATCGAACCAACTGATCGAGGACCTGGAGATCGTCTCCGGGGTCACGCGCGAGGACTTCCACATGCGTCCCGAGGAGTCGGGCGCGACGCTGATGGGACCGCTCTTGATCCGCGAGCAGACCCGCCGCGGCGAGCGCGAGATCCACTGTCAGGAAGACGTCGGCGAGGGCGGGTATCAGATCCCGAACAACCCCGATCAGATCGAGTTCCTCGAAAACGACGCCGAGTTCGTGCTCGCAGTCGAGACCGGCGGGATGCGCGATCGGCTGGTCGAAAACGGCTTCGACGAGGAACACGACGCCCTGATCGTCCACCTGAAGGGCCAGCCCGCCCGCGCGACGCGGCGGATCACCAAGCGCCTGCACGACGAGCTCGATCTGCCGGTAACGGTGTTCACCGACGGCGACCCCTGGTCGTATCGCATCTACGGCTCGGTCGCCTACGGCTCGATCAAGTCCGCTCACCTCTCGGAGTATCTGGCGACGCCACAGGCGCAGTTCGTGGGCGTCCAGCCCGAAGACATCGTCGAGTACGATCTGCCGACGGATCCGCTGAGCGACTCGGACATCAACGCGCTGGAGTCGGAACTCGAAGACCCCCGGTTCCAGACCGACTACTGGGAAGAACAGATCGAACTGCAACTGGACATCGAGAAGAAGTCCGAACAGCAGGCACTGGCCTCTCACGGGCTGGACTTCGTTACCGAGACCTATCTGCCCGAACGTCTCGAGGCAATGGACGTGCTCTAGAGAGGATCGAGACGTCGTCTCGTCGCTGAATTCTGCCGCGCGATTTATATACCCCTGATAGTAACGATCGTTCTTGATGGTCGTGGATGACTAACAGTCACATGGGAACAATGGTCACTATCGAAGTCAGTGAGGCTGTATACGAGGCGCTCGAGGCAGAGACCGATCCGGGGGAATCGATCGACGATCTACTGACGCGCGTACTCGACGTCGGATCGGTGGAGGAGCCGGCAGAGGTAGACGATTCCGGGGTCGAGTCGGGAGACATCCACGGCGGCACGAACATGTGGACCGTCTACGACCAGCTCGGGCGCGAGCGAAAGGAAGGCGAGTCGCTTTCGGACACGTTCCGTCGACTTCAGGGTTAAGGCACTGTGATCGCTCTCCTGTTTTCGAGAACAGTAAGTCGCCGCGAAGCCGCCGCCTAGCGAGGCGGATAGGCTTGCAGCAGCGGCACGGGCCGGCGGTCAGGGGTAGCGGCCCGACGGAAACCGGCAGGATCAGCGCACACCTGATCCGCCGGCGCAAGCGTCGAACACTGGTAGCTTAAGCGCACGTGGTCAGTCGCCGGACGATACTTTCAGTCTGCCGTTTGAGTGGACTTAGTATTATTCTTTGATTCTCTCACTATCTTGTCGACGTAGGCTGGTGAAACACCACGACCTTGTGTTTCCATAGCAAATAGTTCCAGGAAACAGGAATATATAATGCTTTTGTGCAGACGTGGTTTCAGTGTCCGGCATTCATAATACGATATTATGACTGATTTCCCACGAGAACCACAGCGATCACTGGGAAGTATTTCGGACCGGCTCGCCGCTGGATGATAACTCTCCTGGTTTCGAGAACGGTAGTTCGCCGCGAAGCCGCCGCCCGGCGGGGCGGATGGGCTTGCGGCAGCGGCACGGGCCGGCGGTCAGGGGCACCGGCCCGACGGAAACCGGCGGGATCAGCGCACACCTGATCCGCCGGCGCAAGCATCGAACACTGGTAGCACGCTCAAGGGCACGTGGTCAGTCGTCGGGCGATACGTTCAGTCTGCCGTTTGGGTGTATTTTGACTTATTCTTTGATTCTCTCGCTATCTTGTCGACGTAGGGTGGTGAAATACCACGTCTTTTCGTTTTCGTCGGCAATTAGTCGCAGGAACGAGTACCATATAAGGTTTACGTGCAGATGTCGCTAGGGCGTTGGGTATTCCTTATATTATATCAAGCCATTTGTCACCGCGATCAGCCGAGGCGTCGTCCGCTGGACAGCCAGAGGACGACCAGACAGCACGTCCAGATGGCCACGGTCGGGATCGGTGAATGTCCGGTCGTTCCGAGGTCGAGGTAGTAGTTCGTCTCGAAGAGCGGATAGAGGTGTGGAACGCCCTTCGGGGTGGTCGTGTCGATCAGCAGGTGCGAGCCGTACGTGACCGCGACGGCCGCAGCGGTCTGGCGGTTTCGATAGGCGACGATCCCGACGACCAGCGCGCCCACGAGCAGCGTGTGCGTGATCCCCCGATGGACGAACGGCCACCCGAGCGCGTTCGGAAACAGGAAGTCGACGTCCGGGGCCACGCCAGCGAGCAGCCCGGCGATCGGCCGGTCGAAGAGGGCCTTCCCGAGCGTGTAGCCGATGACTCCGTGGGTCGCGATCGCAACGGTCAGAAAGACCGCGTGCTCCAGCGAAACCATCATTGCCTGCTGGGAGCCACCAGCCTATAGTATTGCCGAAGACCGTCCGTGCGTGGTCGTCGTTTCCGGAGACAAACCCCTTTTGCGCTCGCCACACTCACCTACAGGTATGGATATCGAGGACACGCCGGTACTGGACAACCACATGCATCTCGATCCGATCGAGGGGCAGAATATCGACGCCGTCGAGGACTTCGAAAGCGTCGGCGGGACGCACCTGCTCGTGCTCAACAAGCCGTCGTGGCATCTGTTCGACCCTGCAAGCGACGAGGCGACCTTCGAGGAGGTGTTCGAGTTGACGATTGAGGCGGCCGCCGACGCGAGCGAGGTATTGCCCGGTCGCGCCTGGCCCGTGCTGGGCGTGCACCCGGGGCTGATCTCGCAACTGGTCGACGAGGGATACACGGCGGCGCAGGCGCGGGATATCATGCAGGCAGGGCTCGACGTCGCCGCCGAGTACGTCGCCGACGGCCCGGCGCTGGCGATCAAGTCCGGGCGGCCCCACTACGACGTCTCCGAGGACGTCTGGGAGGCCTCGAACGCCGTCATGCGCCACGCGTTCGACCTGGCGAGTGAGGTCGGCTGTGCCGTCCAACTTCACACCGAGGGAAGCGAGGACCTCACCGAGATCACCGAGTGGGCACAGGACGAGGGACTGCCACCCGAGCAGGTCGTCAAGCACTACTCGGGGGGCCGCCTCGCTGGCCCGATCAAGAGCGTCATCGCCGAGAAAGACGAACTCGAGATCGCGGCCGAACTCGACGAGCCGTTCCTCATGGAGACGGACTTTATCGACGATCCCGACCGGCCGGGCGCGGTGCTGGGCCCGAAGACCGTTCCGCGACGGGTACGGTGGATGCTCGAGGAGGGATGGGAAGACGCCGTCCGGCGCGCTCATGTCGAGACGCCCGCGAGAGTGTACGGAATCGACACCGAGGCGACGCTGGGTCGGTGATTCGGACGGGTCTCTGGAGAACGTATAGCCACCAGTATGAGTATGCGGGACCCCCACAGACGGACCGGGCAACGAAAACCATATCCCCCGACGGACGAACAGGGTTGACATGAGCACACCACCGGGGGAGTACTACACCGAGGAACGGTGGCAGAACTGGTTAGACCGCATCGCAGCCGAAGAGATCGATCCCGAGGACGAGGACTCGGCGCGCCTGCTGTTGAATCTGCAGGACGATACCGCCATCGCCGTCGCGAAGATCATCACCGACTATCAGGACGCCGACCTCGAAGCGGAGACCGCGCTCGAGGAGCTGGCGGACATCCGCGAGGTCGTGCTTTCGGAGGTCGATATCGACGACGAAGAGAAGTTGATGCTCGTCGACGGCGTCCAGACGTCGCTCGTCTGCGTGTTCTACGCGGCCGAAGAGTACGTCGCGGGTGGCCCGCCGGAAGAGGGAACGGTCGGCGGGTACATCGAGGCCGCGAACGAGGCCGAAGGCGAAGAGGACCTAGACGCGGCGCTCGGCTACTGCGCACAGGCCGGGACGCTGATTATCGACGGGGCGGAGCTGGATCGGGAGGTCGCAGAGGATCTGGAGTTCGGGCTGGTCGCCGAGTGGGTCAACGGCCTGGACAGCCTCCAGACCGCGATGAGCGACCCGGAAGTTATCGAAGAGGACGACGAGTAGGCGGCTTCGCTTCGAGTTTTGAGAACCGGGTGGTCACCTTTTTGCGTCTCGGGCAGTCATATCAGGGCAATGCAGTTCCGGGGCGACCGTCGCGGCCAGGCGATCCAGATCGGAGCCGTGCTGCTGCTCGGCGCGATCGTCCTCTCGTTTGCGATCTATCAGTCGACGGTCGTCCCCGAGCAGAACCGCGAGATCGAGTTCCAGCACAGCCAGACCGTCGGTGACCAGCTTCAGGACGCTCGAAACGGGATCGTCTCGACTGGCTCGACCGGCGACGGACGCTCAGTATCGGTAACGCTCGGAACCCAGTACCCCTCGCGGGTGATCGCGATGAACCCCGCCCCGCCGTCCGGGACGCTCGCGACCGTCGGGACCACAGACAGATCGATCAATGCGACGATCGCCAACGCGGAGGCGACCGGCGAGACGGGCGATTTCTGGAACGGAACGAACCGGACGTACAACACGGGTTCGCTGGTCTACCGACCGGGATACAACGAGTATCGGAACGCGCCGACGACGTGGTACGAGAACTCGGTACTGTTTGATGAGTTCCGGGACGCGAACCTGACGGAAACCGGCCAGCGACTGATCGACGGGACGACGATATCGCTGGTAGCGCTCAACGGCTCCTACCGGGCGAGCCGAACGGGAAGCGTCTCGCTGGATTTCCGCGGGACGAGCGTCTCGAGTCGGACAGTCTCTGTCACCAACGAAACCGGCTCGAACGTCACGATCACGGTGCCGACCCGGCTAGACGAACAGAACTGGGAGGAGTTGCTCGCAGACGAGCCCCACTTCGTGGATGCGCGTCCGGTGTCGGTCGCCGGGGCGGACTATCACCTGATGCAGATCGTCCTCGAGCGGAGCGTGACCTACGACCTTCGGTTGTCCCGGGCCGGACTCGGGACGAACGTCGTCAAGCCGGAGCCGGCGTATCTGACCCGGGTTGCCGAGAACACGCCGACAGTGCCCGAGGGCGGGAAGGTGGATGTCACTGTCGAGGTCCGCGATCGGTTCGACAATCCGAAGCGGGACGTCGAAGTGATCGCCGGAACGAGCGCAAGCGGGTCGACAGTCTCGCCGAACAGTCTCACAAGCGACGGCGACGGACAGGTGACAGTGACCTACGAGGCACCGAGTATCTCGGGCGAGAGCCAGCTAACAGATCACGTCCAACTGAGTCTGAACACGTCGCTTTCGAGTGCGGTCAACGGGTCGGAGTTCAACGGCTCGACACCGGTCAACGTCTCGGTTCCGATTCGGGTCGACAACAGCGACGGGAGCGGGCTGGGCGGTAACGGTGGCGGCGGTGCATATGACACGACCTGGAAGGACCCCTCCGGGCAAACGGGCGTGAGTGGCAGCAACGGCGTCTACAGGGTCGACGCCAGCGAGACGTCGAGCGTGACGCTGACGGGAGAAACCACCCCGGTCGCCGAAAACGCCTCGATGGAGTTCACGCTGAACGACTCCTCGGTCGGCAGCCTCTCGCCGACGACCACCAGGACCGATAGTAACGGTGAGGCGACGACGACGTTCACGCCTATGTCGAACGGGGCAGTCGCGACGTTCGTTTCGAGTGGCGGGAGCGGTGAGCAACTTGATTTGATAGTCGAAAACCCCACAGTACAGACAAGTGCCAACTCGGTACAACTCATTACCAATAGCGAAAGCAAGAGTGGTAACGACAACCAGAGCGTGACCTTTGAGTTGGAAAATACAGGATCCTCAGTCGCGACGATACAGAATATTACTGTAATAAATACATCTAACGGAAACGCTGAAATAGTCGGTAACGGAACACGGGTAACCGGCGGTGGACGCAGCGATCCCTATGTTGATGCAGGACCCGAACTTCGTAGTAACCGATCCGGGACGCTACTCAATACCACAGACCCATTCAATGTCGGGAGCACTGTCACGCTGAACACCACAAGTTCGCTATCTAGTGGCGAAGCGACACAGTACAAGCTCGCCGAATTTAGGCAATCCGCCAATTACAAGCAACGGGACCCGGGGAGCCAAGTCTACGTCAGTTTCGGATTCGATGACGGAAGTATCAAAGTCGTCGAACTCAACTTCCCGTGATATTCACGCTCGTTCGATAATATCTATGTCTGCTAATCCAGCGGATCGCGGCGAAACAGAATTCAGGAACGAGAAATGAAGCGACGCGCCCAATCCGAAGTCGTCGGCGTCGTCATCCTCGTCGGGGTGTTCGCGCTCCTCGCGACCATCGTCGGCGTGCTCGTCATCGGCAACGTCACCGACCAGGCAAGCGACGAACCGCTGGTCGATCTAAGTGCCACAGCGACCGCCGGGAACCTGACGCTAGCCCACGGCGGCGGTGATGCACTCGATGCGGCCGACGTAGACGTGATCGTCCGCAACACGAGCGAGGAGCGCCGGTTAGATCTCGAGGACTTCGACGAAACGCAGGGCAACGACGATGATCGCTTTACTGCCGGCGAGAAGCGCCGACACGAAACGCCGTTCGATTCAGGGACGCTCCGGGTGCTCGTCGTCCACGAACCGTCGAACGCTGTCATCCACGACGAGACAATCGAGATCTCGTGAACGACCACGGTATTTACTCCCGGAGGATATAACACTTCGAGTATGCCCACAATCACAGTCTGGAACGAGTACGTCCACGAGAAAGAGAACGACCGCGCCGCCGAGCTCTACCCCGACGGTATCCACACTCACATCGCCAACATTCTCGCTGAAGCGGGCCACGACACCCACACTGCCACCCTACAGGAACCCGACCACGGCCTCACAGAAGACGTACTCGAGGACACTGACGTCCTCTACTGGTGGGGGCACATCGCACACGACGAAGTAGCGGATCAGGTCGCCGAGCGCGTCGCCCGGCACGTCCGCGAGGGGATGGGACTGGTCGTATTGCACTCGGGCCATCACAGCAAACCCTTCCGGAAACTCCTGGGAATGGACGCCGACCTGACCTGGCGCGAGGTCGGAGAGCGCGAGCGCCTGCACGTGATCGACCCCGGCCACCCCATCGCAAGCGGGCTGCCCGAGAGCTTCGTCGTGCCCGAGGCCGAGATGTACGGCGAACCCTTCACCGTCCCCGAACCCGACCGGCTGGTGTTCGTCTCGTGGTTCGAGGGCGGGGAAGTCTTCCGCTCGGGGTGTTGCTATCGCCGCGGCAAGGGCCGGGTTTTCTACTTTCGGCCCGGCCACGAGACCTATCCCGTCTACCATCAGTCGGAGGTCCAGACAGTCCTGCGAAACGCCGCCGAGTGGGCCGCGCCCGTCGAGGGCAGTCCCTACCCGACCGAACCCCGCAACGTGCCCGACCCCGCCGAAGACATCGACGGGTACGAACCGCGATAGTGACGTGACTCGTTGCCGATCGCCGAGCCATCTCCTTCAGCGGTGGGTCCCGACGCCGGGCGAACCGCCCACATATAAGACCCTTCCACCGGAACCGTTCGGGTATGTCCTTCGAGAGACAGAGCGGCGTCTTTCTTCACGTGTCGTCGCTGTCCGGGCCTGACGGCATCGGGACGCTCGGAGAGCCGGCTCACGAGTTCGTCGAGTACCTCGAGACGGCCGAACAGTCCCTCTGGCAGACCTGCCCGATCGGTCCAACCGATCCGAGACAGGGCAACTCCCCGTACTCGTCGTTCTCCGCGCGTGCGGGCAATCCCCTGTTCATCGAACTCGACGCGCTCGTCGAGGAAGGCTGGCTCGACGACCCTGACCGCCCCGATTTCGACGACCGCGAGGTCGAGTACGAACGGGTGATGGCGTTCAAGCGGGAGGCGCTTCGGGACGCCTTCGAGGGCTTTTCCGACGTCGCCGACCCGGACGACTTGACGGCCTTCGAGTCGTTCTGTGAGGAGAACGCCGAGTGGCTCGACGACTACGCGCTCTTCCGGGCGCTCGATGATCACTTCGACGCCGATACCTGGCTGGACTGGCCCGACGGGGCGAAGTTCCGCGATCCCGACGCGCTCGAGCGGTACCGGGAGCAACTCGCTCGGGACGTTCGGTTCCGACAGTTCCTCCAGTGGGTCTTCGATCGACAGTGGGCGGAGCTACGCGAGCACGCCCACGAACACGGGATCGAACTCGTCGGAGACATGGCGATCTACGTCGGTACCAACAGTGCCGACGTCTGGGCCAACCCGGAGATATTCAAACTCGACGAGGAGCGAGAACCGATTTACGTCTCTGGGGTCCCGCCGGACGACTTCTCGGACACGGGACAGCTCTGGGGCACGCCAGTCTACGACTGGGAGACGCTCGCCGACCGCGAGTACGACTGGTGGATACAGCGTTTCGCCGGATTACTCGACCGCTTCGACGTCTTCAGGATAGACCACTTCAAGGGGTTCGAGAGTTACTATCAGGTGCCAGCCGAGGAAGACACGGCGATGAACGGCGAGTGGGTCTCAGGTCCGGGTCGGGACTTCTTCGAGGCCGTCCGTGAGAGACTCGGCGACCTCCCGATCGTCGTCGAGGACCTGGGCGAGGTCACCGACGCGACGCGGGCGCTCCGGGACGCGTTCGGGTTCCCCGGGATGCGAGTGGCGGGGATGGCTGACTGGTGTGACGACGATCACACGCATCACCCGGCGAACTACGACGACGACTCGGTCGCCTACGCTTCCACGCACGACACGAGCACGACGCCCGGGTGGTACGAGGACCTCTCCGAGACGCAGAAACAGTGTCTCCACTCCGTGGTCGATCACGAAGGCGACGAGGTGCACTGGGATATCATCGAAGCCGTCTGGGCGTCCCCGGCGATCATCACGCTCGCACAGTTCCAGGACTTCCTCGGCCTGGGGGACGAACATCGGTTCAACCTTCCCGGCACGGCGACGGGGAACTGGAAGTGGCGAATGCGTCGGTCAGAGCTCGATCCGGCTGTTGCTGAGCGGCTCGCCGACGTCACCCGACGGACTGACCGACGCTGATACTGCCGGCGTCAGCGCGTATCCGGCACTCTGTCGCGCCGTGATACACCTACCGTAATGACTAAGTTTAACTGCGGTTGTAAAAACACTAGGACGGTAAAGCGGACGCGACCGGCTCGATCCTACTCGTGGCCGTTCGTCCCCGCCCGCGTTCGGGGTCCGTCTCACGCGGAGGAGCTACCATGACAGACCGGATCGAGACGCTGTGGCGAGAGATTTACGGGACCGACTATCCAGAACGCTTCGAGGAGTTGCGGGCGCTGCTCGACGAACGGAGCACGCAGGTCGACTACGCGCCAGAGGAAACTGACTGGTACCAGACCGGCGTCGTTTATTCGATGTACGTCGATCTCTTCGCGGACGACTTCGACGGGCTGGTTGAGCGGCTCGAGTATCTCGACGAGCTCGGTGTGACGATCGTCTGGCTGCTGCCCGTTCTCGAATCGCCGATGGTAGATCAGGGATTCGACGTCTCGGATTTCACCAGCATTCGGGACGAGCTCGGCGGGAACGAAGCGTTTCTCGAGTTCGTCGACGCTGCTCACGACCGGGGAATCAAAGTCGTCTTCGACGTGCCGATCAACCACACGTCCGACCAGCACCCGTGGTTCCAGAACGCCCGACAGAGCGAAGATGCCGAGTACCGCGACTACTACATCTGGAACGACGATACCGAAAAATACCAGGACGCGCGCTTGCTATTGAAGGGCGTCTCCGACTCGAACTGGACGTACAACGAACCCACGGACGACTACTACTTCCATCGGTTCTACGACATCCAGCCGGATCTGAACTACAGGAACCCGGACGTCCTGATCGACATGCTCCGAATCCTGACACGCTGGCGTGTCGCAGGCGTCGACGGGTTCCGGATGGACGCCGCCCCGTTCCTCTGGAAGCGAGAGGGGACCGACTGCGAGAACCTCCCGGAGACCCACGCGATCCTGAAGCTCTTCCGGGCGGCGGTCGAGTACGTCGCCGACGGGACGGTGATAATCGCCGAAGCCAACCAGGAGCCCGCGGACGTCATCGACTACTTCGGCGACGATGACGAGTGTCATGTCGCGTATAATTTCCCCGTCATGCCGAAGTTCTTCCTGGCGCTGGCCGAGAACGACCCGACCCGTCTCACTGACGAACTGGCGGCACTCGAGACGCTTGACGTTCCCGATGACGCACAGTGGTTCACGTTCTTGCGCGTCCACGACGAGCTGACGCTGGAGTTCGTCAGTCCGGACGAGCGCCAGTTGCTCAACGATCACTATCTCGAGGACGAACGCTGGTCGTTCCGCGACGGTGAGGGGATTTCCGGGCGGCTGTACAACCTTCTGGAGGAGGATCCCGACCGGGTACTGCTCGCCTATTCGATGCTGTTCGCCGTCGAGGGCACCCCGATCATCTACTACGGCGACGAGATCGGTATGGAAAACGATCGCGGGTTTTACGAGGAAATGAACGAGACACTCGGCTACGGTGACAGCCGCTACCTCCATCGCGGCCCCTTCGACGAGACGCGCAAGACGTCAGCAGTAACCGGCGAGGACGACGACGCCCACGCGATATGGTCCGGGCTCCGGGAGATGATCGATGTCCGGACGAATAACCCGGTTCTGTTCGGACAGACACCGACATACAGCGCCGAGAACGGCGTATTCGTCTCGACGCGAGTGCATGACGATCGGACCGCGACGATATACAACAACGTCACTCCGGAACCTCGAACCGTCGACGGGGTCAAACTCGACGGCTACGAGTACGTGTGGGACCTATCGGACCGCTAGTACCGTTCGCCATCCGGTTGCGAGACGCCGAGCAATCTGACTGCTTCAGAACTGGTAGCGACGGTCGTCAGGGTCGCCCTGTGGGCCGTTGCCCACGCCGGCCGTCCCGCCAGTCATCTCGTCGAATGTCATACCGGAGAGATATTCGTCGTAGGTAACGTCGTACTGATCGCGGAGCTGGAAATCGAGTCGGCCCGTATCGACCTGCTGCTGGAAGAACGCGTGGACGGCCCGCCGGACGAGTTCGTCGGGATCGGTCGGCCCCAGCGCGGCGGTCAGCATCGCGAGTTCCGTTCGAGTCTCCCGATCGAGAGTGACGTCGATCGAATCGCCGAGTTCGCCTGCCGTGTCGGTCACGTCCGCGTCGAGGTCGTCGAGACTCATACCGGGTGATACGCCGCGACCGGGAAACGCCTTTCGACGACGGACGACGGTGTCCGACGGTCCGGCCGGTACTTATACGTGCTCGGGAGATGTACTCTGGACGGCATGGAGTACACGACACTCGGAGCGACCGGCACGCGCGTCTCGCAACTGTGTTTCGGCACGTGGCGGTTCGGACGGGAGACCGGCGGCGTCGTCGAGACCGGCCGCGAGCAGGCACACGAGTTGCTCGATGCGGCCAGAGATCACGGGATCAACTTCATCGACACGGCCAACGTCTACGGGACGCCACACGGTACGAGCGAGGAATACGTCGGCGAGTGGCTGGCCAGCCACGACCGGGAGGACTTCGTCGTCGCCTCGAAGGTCTACTTCCCCTTCGACGGCTGGGGCGAACCCGGACCGAACGACCGGGGGCTGGGACGCAAGCACATCCGCGCCCAGATCGAGGGGACGCTCGAACGGCTCGACACCGACTATCTCGATCTGTACTACATCCACCGCTGGGACGAACAGACGCCGATCGAGGAGACGCTCCGGACACTGAACGACCTCGTCCGGGCGGGGAAGGTCAACTACCTCGGCGCGTCGACGATGGCGTCCTGGCAGCTGACGAAAGCGCTCTGGAAGAGCGACGTCGAGGACCTCGCCCGGTTCGACGTAGCCCAGCCGCTCTTTCACGCGGGGTATCGCGACGACGTCAAGGACTATCTCGACGTCTGTGCCGATCAGGAGCTGGCAGTCTGTCCGTACTCGCCGCTCGCGGGCGGGTTCCTGACCGGCAAGTACGAGCGCGTCGACGAGGACGACCCCACGGCGTTCGAGGGGCCGGAGGGCGCCCGCGGAAGTCTCGACGATCGGTTCGACGACTACTACCTCTCGGAACGGGGCTGGCACGTCCTGGATGAGATCCGTGCGATCGCGGACGAACTCCACGCGACTCCCGCGCAGGTGGCGTTGCGCTGGTTGATCGAGCAGCCCGACTTCACGACGGTCCCGATCGTCGGGGCGCGGACGACAGAGCAGCTCGAGGAGAACGTCGGCGCGGTCGACATCTCGCTGTCCGACGAGCAGTTCAACCGCATCGTCGACGCGAGATACGCCGACGAAGGCAAACGCTGGGGACACCGGTGACAGCGACACCGTGAACGAGACGATAAACTGACACATTCGCGATACGGTGAACCGACGCCGATCCCGGACCAGTCGCTGTGGCGGCAATCAGAAGATCTCGTCGGGGTCAGCCTCGGTCCGGTCGCGCCGCGAGACCAGCAGGTCGTCGAGCGCTTCGCTCAGTTGCGTCTCGTTGGGGAGCGCGTGGATCTCGCAGTCGAACGCGACCGAGTCGGTTGTGATCCGCGACTCGATCGTGTACGCGTGCGTCTGGAACGGACCGAGCTGTTCGGTGACCAGTTCGATCAGCGTCATCTCCATGTCGTCGCTGAACTCCGGCGGCGTGTGATCGACGGCGGTCTGCAGGACGTTAGCCCACCCGTCGATGAACCCCGAGGCCATGTTGTTGCCCAGCTCCTCGAGCGCGCTTCTGTGCATCTGCGTGAGTCCGTCCCCGTCCGGGTCAGTCGGGAGCATCTCCTCGGCGACGCGACGGGCCGACTCGTCGGGGAACATGATCGCCAGGTGACCGCTTGGCTTGCCCTCGAACTCCAGGGTCGTCCCCACGTAGGAGTCGGCGTCCAGACTCGTCGAGATGTCGTCGATCGGTGTGAAGTTAATCCCCGCGATTTCGGTGTCAGTCTCAATCCCGGTAAACGCCGTCACCCGCTCGGCGGCAGCTCTCGTCCCGGCTCTGGTCAGATCGCTGAAAACCGAGAGCTTGTCCAGCGACAGCGGCGTCGACGTGCCGTCGTCGCTCTCGAAGAGGCCGCTGTCGCTCTCTCCAAACGAGGTGTCACCGCCGTCGGAAGTAGCATCGTCGCCGATCTCGACACGCTCGTTGCCCTCCTTCGACAGCAGTGTCTCCAGCGACGCCGCGTCGGGTACGAGGTACAACTTCACCCGTCCCGGACGACCGACGACGTCGATGCTGCCCTGAAACAGCGGCGTACTCTCGGCGTCGTCGCTGATCGAATCGAAGCCGAAATCGTGTACGGCCGGATCAGGTACGTACGTTACCGTCTCGACTCTCAGATCGCCGCCGACGTACGATTCCCACTCGTCGACGAACGCGTCGAACAACTCGCTAGCCAGTCCGTCGACTCCCTCCTCATCGCTGCGGCTCCGCACCAGCGACCGCACTCCCTCGTCGAACGTCAGAAGCGCCGTCCCGGAGAGCGGACCGGCGACATCGAACTTGAGACACTCCTCGTCGCCTGTCAGCAGCGCCGCGACCAGATCCTGCTGGCTGGTAATCCGGATCCGGCTCGCGCCGATCGTCGTCTCGACACCGATCGTGTCCGAGAACTGCTTTCCCGCCCGCTCGGCTCCGTCTCGCGTCCTGAGATTGAGCTGCTCGAGGGAGTCGGCGTCTACTTGCATGTGCTCACCTCCAGTGGTCCGGACGTCCCTGCTGGCCGCTTGCAGGTCTGTGTGTCCATCACGCGAGAGACTCGACTACGGCCGTTAAGGTCTTGGGGAGCAGTTCTCAATCGTGGTAATCGAAGGTCTGCTAGTGGTCGCTCGGAATTTGCGGCGGTTCGGCGTTCCGAGTGAGAGACGTTCGACCTACGAGGGCACGACGGTGATCCGCTTGCCCCGGTCGACCGCCTGCTCCAGCTCGTCGGCGATCGCACTGCCGCGGGAGACCTGAATCTCGCCGCCGCGGGAGACCGTCGCTGTGAAGAGGTACTCCCCGTCGGCCTGTACTTCGACGGTCTCGCCCGTGTACTCGTGGGCCGGGACGATCACGTGCCGCGAGGTGATCTCCGGCGTGACGACGTCGCCTGTGGAGCTGGCCGGCTCGGCGCTGCCGCCCTCACTGCTCGACCCCGATTTCCCGCCGGGGCGCTCCTCGAAGGTGCGGACGTCGATGTCGATGCCCAGCCGGTTCTCGATGTCGGAGATCCGGCCGCCGCCCTTGCCGATCACGTGGCTGATGTCGTGCTGTTCGACCCAGACGACCGCGCGGTTCGACCCCTGCAGTTCGACCTCGACGTGGCCGTCCGCGACCGATCGGATCTCGCGCTGGATCTCCTGGCGGGCGATCCGATCGACGCCGCTCTCGTCTCCCTCACCTTCGTCCAGCGGCACCGTCACGACCTGCCGGTTGAACGTGTAGATCTCATACTCGGGGCGGCCCGTCTCGAAGTCCTGAATGGTGATAACCGGCCGCGCGAGGTCCTCTTCCATCAGCCCCTCCGGCACCTTGACTTCCGTCTGCACGTCGTAGACTTTCGCGATCTCGCCGGCCTCGATGTAGACGACGGTGTCGACGATCTGGGGGATCATCCCCAGCTCGACCCGTCCGACGAGCCGCTGGAGGGCGTCGATGGCTCGCGTCGCGTGGACGACGCCGATCATCCCCACACCCGCAAGACGCATGTCCGCGAAGACCTCGAAGTCGTCGGTCTTGCGGACCTCGTCGTAGATGGTGTAGTCCGGTCGGACCATCAACAGCGAGTCGGCGGTCTTGGCCATCTCCCCGCCCAGTGCCGTGTACTGGGTGATGTCCGCGCCGACCTGCAGGTCACGGGGTTTCTCCATGGTCTTGACCGCGTAGTCGTTGTCGGTCAGAAACTCCGCGACTGCCTGGGCGAACGTGGACTTGCCGGCCCCCGGCGACCCGGAGATGAGGACGCCGCGCTGGTGTTCGGCGAGCCGATCCCGAAGTTCGTCGGCGTACTCGTAGTCGTCCAGTTCGGTCTTGACAATCGGTCGGACCGCAGTGATCTCCAGCGCGTCAGCAAAGGGCGGTCGGGCGATTGCGATCCGGAACTCCCGGAACTGGACGATGCTCATCCCGGGTTCGTCGAGTTCGAGGAACCCGTCCGGACTGGCGCGGGCCCCCTCCTCGATCTCGTGGGCGTACTCTTTCAGTTCGGATTCGGTGGCCGGCTCGTCGCGGATCCGCTGGTAGTGCATGTCGCCGATGTCGCCGCGCTTTGCCTTCGGCGAGACGCCCACCTTGAGGTGGACCGACATCGTCGACTCATCGAAGAAGTTCTCGATCGAGAGTCGCTCGACGTCTCGGCCGTGAGGTTCGAGATAGATGACCTCCAGCCCCTTGGCACGAGCGACCTCGCTCTGGACGACGTCGCTGGTCAGCAGCGTCGCGTCGCGCTCGTCGGCGAGGTCGCGGATCAGCGCGTCGATTTCGCCCTCGCCGGCCTCGCGTTTCTCCACGGCGTCGGGACGCCGACCGACGTACTCGACCGCGATGTCGCCCTTGTCGTGAAGATCGGCCAGTTTCTGTAACTCCTCGAGGCCGTCCCAGCCCTGCTGGCGGCTGTCGTTGGCCTGTGACTCGAGCTCGCCGACGACCGCCTCCGGAACGACAATCGTCGCCCCCGCGAGGTCGCCGTCGGCGATCTGCTCGGACACGCGGCCGTCGATGACCACGCTCGTGTCCGGTACGATTTCCATACGCTAATTCGGCGACCGAGCCTGATAAACACGATGACTCCCCCTCTGCTCGCGGCCGCTCGGCCGCGAAGAGCTGCCTAAAGTCCGTACTGTCGCTTGCAGCGACTCTCGAACGCCCGGATGCGATCGAACTCGCGCGGGCTACCGACAGTCGTGCTGTCGAGGACCTCTCGGCTCCCGTTCCCGTAGACGCCGATGCCCTCGATGTAGACGCCCATCGCCCTGTCGGTCTGCTCGAACTCGATCGCCTGGATATCGGTGTCAGTCATCATCTGTGTGTGCCGATTCGAGCCACAAGTACCCTTCCCTGATACGCGCTTGGACAGCCTAAAGTATGGATACGCCTACTAGGGGCACGTGTTATCGTCACACATCTTTCTCGGCATCGCTACTCCTCGACACCAGTGGCTCGCAGGTACTCCTCCAGTAGCGTCGGGAACTGCCCGCCCCGGACGTACCTGAGCCCGAACCGATCGGCCCAGGAGATGATCCCCCGGTCCTCGGTCACGACGCCGGCCTCGAGTTCCTTCGCGAGCACGAGCAGGTCAAAGTCCTCCCGGGAGTCGAGCACGCCCTGTCGTAGCGCCTGGCGGTACTTGTCCCGGAGGTTCGAGAGCACGCGGTCTGCCTCGGTCATGTAGTCCTCGCTCGTCCCCAGCGTGTCGGGATCGAGTTGTTCGACTTCCCGGAGTGCTTCCTCGGAAACTCGGAGTCCACGGTCGACCCGGTCGCTCATCTCGTCGACGAACTGGTAGACGATGTCGGCGGGAATGTCGACCCCGTAGCGGTCGGGGCTCTTGCGGACGACCCACGTCTCCAGTCGGTGGAAGACTTCCTCACTCACGTCGCGTTCGCGCAGCATCGTCACGAGTTCATCGTGAATGGAGGGCGGCATGTGACAGGAGATGTTGAGTTCGAGCCGGGCCGTCGCGATCAGATCGAGCAGCCTGAGGATGGCGTCCTCCAGCGTCTCCTCGGGCTCTCGGATCTCGTCGGTGATGAACAGCGACGTGTCGAGCACGAACTGCTGTCGCCGTAGTTCCGCGGGCATGCCCGGACGTTGTACGTCGATGCCCATAGAACCACCCCCGTCGCTTTTGTCCGAATCCGGCGTAGATGCGGGTATGGACAGGGACGCCTGGCACGAGCGACTCGAGACGAGCGCCGACAGCCCGTCGGAACTGTTCGAACACTTCCAGACCCGCACTGATCAGCGGCTCGAGTACCAGTACCTGCCCGACGCCAGGCACGGTCTCGAGCGCGGGACGGTCCTCGTCGAGACGACCGGCGAGGTCGTCCGGGGCTATCCCAGCGTTCCGCGCGTGCTCGTGCTCAATCCCGGCGTCCGGAACTACTTCGAGAGCGACCGAATCACGCTCGAAGAGAAGCTCAACGGCTTCAACGTCCGCGTCGCCGACGTCGACGGCACGACGGCGTTCACCCGCAGCGGCTACGTCTGTCCCTACACGACCGCACGGGCTCGCGAACTACTGGATCCGGCGGATTTCTTCGCGGACCACCCCGGAAAGATGCTCTGTGCGGAACTGGTCGGCCCGGAGAACCCCTACACGGTACACGACTACGAGGGGATCGAGACGAACGCCTTCCGGGTGTTCGACATCCGCGATCGGCAGACCGGTCGGCCGGTGGCGCCCGATCGACGGCGGGAGCTGTGCGAGGCGTACGGGTTCGAACAGCCCCCGACGTTCGGCTGGCACGACACCGACGACGCCGCCGGGGCCGTGCGCGACGCTATCGAGCAACTCGACGCCGAAGGGCGGGAAGGCGTCGTGATGAAATCGGACGACGGACAGTCGATACTGAAGTACACGACCGAGGCGACCCACCACCAGGAGCTGGGTCACGCGTTCTCGCTGCCGTTCGATTACGGTCGGGACTTCCTGTTCTCGCGGCTGCTCCGGGAGGCCTTCCAGACGGTCGAGTTCGAGGAATCGCCCGAGCGGCGGCGCGAGCGGGCGCGCGACATCGGGGAGTCGATCCTTCTGCCGATGGCCGAGACGATCGAAGCCGTCGCCGACGGCGAGACGGTCGGCGAGCGACACACGGTCCGGGGCGATCCCGCAACGATCGACGCGCTACTCGCCCACCTCCGGGAGTTTCAGCTGACGCTCGACGTGGAGTCCGACCGCCGCCTCGACGGCGAGCGCGTCGTCACCTTCACCAAAGTCGCCGCCTCGACCAACGACCGGATCGAGCACTACCTCGACGGCGGGATTGTCGACGAGTGACGCCCAGTCACTCGATTTCCAGTTCCCCGCCGGGTTCTCCCTCGCCCTCGGCGTTCTCGGGCCACTCGAGTTCGAACTCGACGCTCAGTTCCTTCGGGCCGTCGGTCGCCCCTTCGCGTTCGGCTTTGACTTCGAAGGTCGGACGCGCAGGCGGGCTCAACGTTACGGATTCGCTCCCCGCTTTGAGCGTGATGTCCGTTCCCTGCTCCAGGTTGTCCGCGACGGTTCGGAGGAACGACGCGATCTCATCCCCGCTCTGTCGGTTCTCGGATTTGAATAGCACTTCTTCGGGCATACACGACAGATACGGTCTGTGCGTTGATAACTGTACGTGTCGCCGACTCGCTGGTGGCCAATATACCCGTTAGCGGCAAGCACATGTGGCTGTGGCCGAATAGGACGTATGCGAACGACAACCGTTCTCGTGATTGGCGGCGGTGCAACCGGCGTCGGAATCGCCCGCGACCTTGCGCTTCGGGGCGTCGACGTGACGCTCGTCGAGCGCGACGGTCTCGGAAGCGGCACCTCCGGGCGCTCGCATGGACTGTTACACAGCGGCGCGCGCTACGCGGAGTCCGACCAGATCGGTGCCGAGGAATGTATCGTCGAGAGCCGGATTCTCAAAGACATCGCGGGCGAGTGCATCCGCGATACCGGCGGCCTGTTCGTCCAGCTCGCCGGGGACGATCCCGAGTACTTCGAGCGAAAGCGAGACGCCTGCGAAGACGTGGGGATCCCGACCGAGACGCTCGACGCCGAGGCCGTCCGCGAGCGCGTCCCCGAGATCGCCCCGGATGTCGAGCGGGCGATGGAGGTGCCCGACGCTGTCATCTACCCCTCCCGGCTCGTCGCCGCGAACGCGGCCGACGCCCGGGATCACGGCGCGACGATTCACACGCACGCACCAGTCGAAGACGTCACCGTCGAAGACGGACAGGTTCAGCACGTCACGGTCGGCGGGAGCGTCGACGACCGGATCGAGGCCGAGTACGTCGTCAACGCGACCGGGGCCTGGGCCGAGCAACTCGCCGAGATGGCGGGCCTCGACGTCGGGATGAAGCCGACCCGCGGCGTGATGCTGTCGGTCGAATACGACGGACTCGGACCGGTGTTGAACCGCGCCCGGGATCCGGACGACGGTGACATCGTCGTCCCGCACGAGGGGGAAGTCGTCCTGGGGACCACCAGCGTCGAAGTCGAGAATCCGGACGAGTACCCGCAGGCGGACTGGGAGGTCGAGCGGACGGTCGAGGAGTGTGCGGCGATGCTGCCGCCGGTCGCGGACGCGCCGACAGTCCGTACTTGGTGGGGCGTGCGCCCGCTGTACGCGCCCGACGAGGACGAGCGCGGCGGACGGGGGATCTCGCGCGGCTTCTTCCGGCTCGATCACGCCGAAGACGGCATCGAGAACGCGGTCAGCGTCGTCGGCGGGAAGTTGACCACCTACCGGCAGATGGCCGAATCGACGGCGGACCTCGTCTGTGACCGACTCGGCGTCGAGGCCGAGTCCGTGACGGCCGACCGGCGGCTGCCCGGCGCTGACGACCCCGACCGGCTCGACGCGTTCGTCGCGGAGTTCGACGCGCAGGGCGAGACCGACGCGGGCGTGGTCTCACCGCCGGCGAACTCCGGAAGCGACTGATACTGGTGGCTACACGTTCGTGACGATATCTGGCACGACGGCGTGCCAGATCATTTCGAGATGGTATAGCTACCAGTATGGCTTCCCCTTTCGGAGCGCCCGCCGAGAACCGATCGCGGTCGCGGGTCGTCACTCCTCGGCGGCCTGCTCGCAGATACTTTGCCAGCGGTCGCGTTTCTCAAGGCGCTCCTGGAGTTGCTCTGCGTACTCCTCGGCGAGCGATTCGGCCTCACGCTGGCGCTCCCCGCCACCGGAGCCGCCACCGGAGAGCAGACTTGCGAGTTTGCTCAGCAGTCCCCCGCCGCCTGCAGTACCGCCCGTACCGCCCGCGGCACCACCCATGCTGCCCCCGTCCATCTGTTCGATCTGGCCCATGACGCTCGGGAGACTGTTCGTGTCCGCGATCAGCTGTGCCGTCTCCGGGTCGGACGGGGTTTCGATGTCGAACTCGACGGCCGTCATCACCAGCCCCCACTGCTGGCGGGAGAACGACGACGACTGGACCCGGTCCTCGAACTCCTGGTCGACGCGCATCCGCTCGGCGGCGAGCATGTCTCGCCAGCTGTTGTCGCTCATGCGTGGGTGTTCGTCCCCTGCCCCGATGAACGTTTCCCGACCGGTTTTGTCGCCTGTCTCGGGTTTGAAAATACCGGGCGATTATTTGTGTTTGTGTACACATACACAAACTATGGGGACCAAGACGATCGGTCTCAGAGAAGACGTATATGAACGGCTAAAGGCCCGGAAACGAGAAGACGAGAGCTTTACAGACCTCATGGACCGGCTCCTGGACCAAACGACTACCGACTGGCGTGAGGGGTTCGGCACACTGGCTGCGGAAGACGCCGACGAACTCGAAGCGATCGCTGCGGATTCACGCGACAGAACGAGCAAGGGATTATCCGCGCGACAACAGGAGGCGCTCAGTGAGATGACGAAACGCGGGGCTGACGATGAAACTGCTTGATACGACGTTTCTCATCCACTACTGGGCGGGACGAGAAGCGGTCGCGGACTACCTCGAACAACACGACGAATCGGAGTTCGTGACGACGACCCTGAATATCAAAGAGATCGCCGTCGGACGAGTGATGCAAGAGCGGCTCAATCCACATGAAATCCGGTCAATATTCGGGTGGACGACTACCATTCCGTTTCGATCCGAACACGCCTTTGCTGCCGGAGAACTGGAGGCGGAGCTTCGTCGGAACACGGACCTCAATCGGGACAAAATAAATTCCCTCGCAGGGGATCTGTTGATTGGGGCCGTCGCCAGAGTGGAAGGCGCAACGATCGTCACACGGAACACGGACGACTTCCGGCTGCTCGATGGCGTGGCTGTCGACACCTATTGAGATCACGGGGACGAGCGCAACCGATCGGAGCAAGTTCGTCTCCGAGTGGATCGACAGATGGACAAAGCGGGTGACTCAGCACTTGATCCAGAGCGGTTCACGCGAATCCCCATCAGAAGAGACTTACAGAAATCACTCCAAAATCCATCTACGCATGCAAACGATCGGATTCATCGGACTGGGCGCGATGGGAGCGCCGATGGCTTGGAACCTCGAGGAGGCCGGCTACGACCTGCTCGTGTACAACCGCAGCGACGGCCCGACGGAGCCGTTCGCCGAGGCCGGTATCGAGGTCGCAGACTCGCCTCGGGCGGTCGGCCAACAGGCCGATATCGTCGTGACGATGGTCACCGACGACGAGGCGCTGGCGGCCGTGCTGGACAGCGAGACGGGACTGCTCGCCGGTCTCGGATCGGGGACGACCGTCGTCCAGATGAGCACGGTCACGCCCGAAGCCACCGAGGCGGCCGCCCAGACCGTCCGCGCGCAGAACGCCCGGTTCGTCGACGCACCGGTCTCGGGCACGGTCGGCCCGGCCGAGGAGGGGGCGCTGACGGTTCTCGCCGGCGGTGACGACGACGTCATCGACGACGTCGAGGGGGTCCTGGCCGCGATGGGGGAGCCGATCGTCCGGTGTGGCGAGGCCGGCGACGGCGCGCGAATGAAGCTGTTCGTCAACCTCCTGCTGGGCGATATGATGGGCGCGTACGCCGAAGCGCTGACTTTCGGGGCCGCACAGGGGCTGGATCTGGAAGCGATGCAGCAGGTCGTCGAGGCCGGCGCGGTGGACTCGCCGCTGTTCGAGATCAAGGGCGACCTCATCGCCGATCGGGACTTCGAGCCCCGATTCCCGGTCGACCTGCAGTTCAAGGACCTGCGGTACGCCAACGAGGTGGGCAACGAGATCGGCGTCCAGCTGCCCCAGACCGCTGCCGCGCGCGAGTCGTTCAGTGCCGCCAGCGCGATGGGGCACGGCGACGAGGACATGACGGCCGTGATCAAGTACCTCGAATCGATCGCCGGCGTGACCGTCGAGCGGTAAGCTTACCCGGATCGACTGTTCGCCGGAACAGCCGCCCAATCTCCCGCTATCGCGGCTGCGATCCACCGCTCGTCGCTGCCGGTCCGCCGTTCGACGAGCCCGACGAATCGCTCGACGGTGACTGGTTCGTCCTCGGCGTTTATCGCCCGGAAGACGTCGACCAGCGCGTGCTCGCCGCCGGTTTCGGCACGGATCTCGGCGTCGACGGCCGCCAGCAGCTGAGCGCCGGCGTGATAGTGGTCAGTCGTCCCCGCCCAGGTCGTCCGGTTCGCGAGGACGACGCGTTCGTCCCCGGGCGATGCGGCGAGTTCCGCCCGGAGGTCGGCTGCTGTCACACCCTCGTATTGCTCCTGCATGAACCGGGCACTGAGATAGCGGGCGCTGGCCTCCCGGAACCACACCATGCCGTCGGCGGTCCGGAAGTCCTGACGCGCGTGGACGTACTCGTGGAGCCAGACGCTGTGGGCGTCGCCGTCCCAGAACGCCTCGACGGTCACGTATCCGCGGTCGTCGGAATACATGAGTCCCTCGTGTGGGAGTGCGTCGGGGACCGAGAGGAGTACGACGCTCCGATCGGCGTTCGGCGACAGCGGGTACGGGCCGGCGAAGGCCTCGATGAACCCGGCTTTGCGGGCCGGATCGACGTCCCGCCCCGCCGGAACGACGACGGACAGTTCCGTCCCGTCGATCGGAACCGTCGCCGTCTCGACCGCGCCGACCAGCGCCCACTCGCCGAATCCGACCACGCCGTTGCCGGGGTCGTCATCGACGGCACGCAGCACCGAGGGCAGCGACGACCGATCGACGATCGCCCAGCCGTGTTCGGGGCTGGCGAGGGCCGGATCGACGCCGGCGACCGTAAACTGATCGGACGCGCCGGAAGTGTCGGTGTAGGTGACTGTGACAGTCCCGGTGCCCGAGACCGACTCGACGGACGGGCCGTCGTCGGCACCGGCTGTTGCACCGGGATCGAGAACGACGACAGTGACGACCGCGCCCGCAAAGAGGACGACGAGCACGACACTCGCTGCCGAACCCGGGAGTTCCTGGAACCGACTGGGCATCTTCTGACCGTTTCGGGCTACGGGATGATAACTTTCGTCGGCCCGAAACCGTTTTGAGTATGAATATGATATGAATATGCATGGATCGAGCCGAAAAGCGCAAGGTCGGAGAGCGCGGGCAAGTCACGCTGCCCAAGGAACTTCGAGAGAAATTCGATATTCAGGGGGGAGACGAGGTACTCATCCACGAGGAAGACGGGAGAATCACCATCGAAAAGCCGGTCAGTCGGGAGGAACTGGCCGAAGGATATCGACGATACGCGACACGAGCAGCAACCCTCGAAGCGGAGCTGTCCGGCGTGTCCAGTGAAGCCAACCAGTACCTCGGTGACGCGCCGGACTGGTAACATGCGTGTTCGACGCGGGGATGTCGTCACCGTCGATCTCGATCCCGCAACGGGGTCAGAGCAACGGGGGACTCGTCCGTGTCTCGTCGTGCAAAACGACGTCGGGAACGACAACGCACCGACGACGATTATCGTCCCGTTCTCGACGTCGTTCGGTGACAGACTCTATCCGTTCGAGGTGCACGTCCCGGCGGACGAGTCCCCGCTCCATGAGGATTCGATCGCCCTCTGCAACCAGATCCGCACAGTCGCTGTCGAGGAACGCATCGCCGAGAATATCGGTCCCGTTCCGGACGCCCGGATGGCGGAGGTCGATACGGCACTCGAATACAGTCTCGGTCTGCGAGAACTGTGACTACCTGTTCTCGCGCCGCTCGGCCTTGTTCAAGCCGATAACTCACTACCCTGTTTCGTGTACGGTGCCGGTCTCTCGGGGAATGAGGTCACCGTTCCACCGGGCGGATAGGGTTCGCACTAGTTTTTTAAGTGTGCATGTAGTACTGTGTACTACGATGGCGACGAAAACGATTTCACTCGACGAGGAAGCCTACGAGCGGCTGAAAGCCCGAAAAATGGAGGGAGAAAGCTTCAGTGAGACCGTCAAGCGCCTTGCAGGAGAACGGTCGTGGAACGAGGTCGCAGGAATTCTCTCCGAGGACGAGGCGGCAGACCTCGAGGCAGCTATCGAGGACGGACGAACGAAGTCCAGCGAACGGAGTGATCGCCTCGCAGCGGCGTTAAACGAAACCGGAGACGACGAGACGTCGGAATGATTCAGGACACATCGTTCATCATCGACTTGCTCCGGGGCGACGAAAACACGAAACGACTTCTCAATATCGTCGAAAAAGAAGCGCGACCACAGAAACTGTCCTCCGTGACGGTTTTGGAACTCTACGAGGGCGTTGTTCGGTCTCAAACGCCGGAGACGAAGCGGGAGCGAGTTCTCGAGATACTGGAAACGAAGCACGTCGTGAACGCTGACCACATTGTGATGCGAAAAGCCGGAAAACTGTCCGGTGAGCTAATCGATGACGGCGAACGGATCGAGCGAGAAGACCGTATTATCGCTGCGACGGCGCTTCTCAACGACGAACCGGTTATCACGAGAAACGCGAAGCACTTCGGACGTATCGACGGCCTCGAAGTACGGTCGTACTAAATCCTCGAGCGAAGTTACCTGTTCTCGCGCTGTTCGACCTTGTTCAACTCGATCAGGAGTCGGAAGACGGCCTTGACCAAGTTGGCGTCGACGTCGAACTGCTCGGCGTTGTCGCCGGCGCGTTCCATCACGGCCTGTTCCTGCTGCTCGTCGGTCGTCGGCAGCCCCCTCTCGGATTTGACCTGTGCGATCGTGTCCGCGACGTAGGTTCGCTGGGCGATCTTCTCGACGATCTCGCGGTCGATCGTCTCGATCTCCTCGCGCAGTTCCTCGAGGCTCATCTCGTCCGGGTGCCTGCTGTCTGTGTCGTTGTCAGCCATGTTGATCCGTCCCGTTGGTCCCACATCTCTCGTACGTCCTCTAATGACTCCCGGTCCCCGACCGCGACGACGCTCGGGCCGGTCCCCGACAGCGAGACGCCCTCGACCAGGGGCATCGCCTCGACCATCGGGTCCGTCGAGAAGGAAAGCGCCGCGGAGAAGGCCAGTCCGTTGACCGTCATCGCACGGCCGTACGCGCCCTCGCGGGCCAGATCGAAGGCCAGTTCGGCCATCGGAGCGATTCGTTCGCAGCGCTGGACGTCCGCGTCGGCGCTGAACGACTGCTCGTCGGGCGTCCAGACGAGCACGTTCCAGTCGACGTCCTCTCGGGCGAGCAACTCGTCGGTCGTGTTGTCCGTGACGGTGACACCCCCGAGCATCGACGCCGAGGCGTCGTCGAACGCGCCGGTGACGGTGACTCCGACCTCCCGGGCGGCCATCACGCCCAGTCGAGCGGCGTCCTCGCGGGTCATCCGATCGGTCGCGTCGAGCGCGTCGAGCGTCGCCATGACGGTCGCGTTGGCGGCCGCCGAAGACGATTTCAGCCCCGAAGCCATCGGCACCTCGCTCTCGGTCTCGACGTGTGCACCCGAGGTCTCCGGGTCGCCGTGGGCGTCGAGGACGTACTCGACGCAGGTCTCGATCAGCCGCGTGTCGGCGTCGGGGTCTTCCGCCACCGCTCCGGTCACATCCTCGGTATCGTCAAGCAGTTCCACTGTCGCGGTCGTGTATGCGTCGATAGCGAACGCCGAGCCCTTGCCGGTCGCGAGCGCGTTGAGTACCGTCCCGGCTGCCGGTGCCCGTGCCTGACCCTGCATGGTCGTCGGTGGGTTCGAACCGGATATATGGGTGGTGGTTCGCAACGGGAAGGAAATACGGAGTGTGGCTGGACCGTAATGCGAGGTCTAGTCTTCGAGTTGGAAAGCGACGACCGCTTCGGCCTGATACTCGCGGTCTTCCGCGCTTGCGACCTCGACCCCGAACTCTTCGACTTCGACCCAGTGGATGTTCTCGAGTGTCGCTTCGGCGCGCTCGATAGCGTCGTCGACCGCGTCCTCGAAACTCTCTGTGCTCGTCCCGATCAGCGTGATTTTCTTGAAGACCATTGTGGTCACCTGCTGGCACGACTCCCGAGCGGGCCGCGTGCCACCGAATAATTGTCACGGAAAACAAATATAGTTACCGACCGCCACAGTCTTGCCCGCCGAACCCCGAGAGACGGGTATGCGGTACGAGGATCAGGGACTGCGCGAGCCGTCCGAGGGGCCGTGGGTCAGTTCCGGCCCGGGGGACGGTTCGCTACCGAGGACCGAGGCCGTCAAAGACGAGCGCGTCCGCCGGTGGGACGTTGCGACGCCGAGCGCGACGCTGATCGGCCGAGCAAAGGGTCCGGACGAGGACATCCCCGAGCGCCTGCGCCGGCTCCACGAGGAGCGTCACCCGGCGATGGCCGGCCACAGCGAGCGCATGCACCGGCTGGACAAGATTCGGATCGCGCACGCGATCTGTTCGCGACTCGATCTGACGCCCTGGGAGCGCGATCGTGTGCTCGGGCTGATGGCCGATCTCGATCTCACGGCGTTCGGCAGCCAGCGCGCCGTCCCCACGGTCACGCTCGTCGTCGTCAGCCACGTCGTCGATCGCGAGCGACAGCGCCAGCTCGGCCTGCACGACGACGAGCGACTGGCAGCGCTGTCGGCCGACAGCATGGAACGGCTGTACGAACTGTACGACCCGATCACCGACGACGACACCTACCGACAGTTACTCGATCAGCAAGAGGTGACGACGACGAACATCAATCGCCTCAAGCGCGTGCTCGAGACGCAGATCGAGGAGCAGGGGCTCGACGGGGCGGTGCTGGGCCGGTCGCCGTTCCGCGATCCGAACCTCCCGCCGGTCACTGACGACCGCGAGCGCTCCGAGCAGCCAGAGGACGCCTGATCCAGGGCGCCACTGCTGGTAATGGCCGGCTCGATCGGTTACACGCCTCATCCCGGAGATGACGCCAGCAGAGTTATTCGATCCCAGCCCGTACTTTGCCTATAATGACAGTGGATACACAAGAATTGGTCGAGGCAGTAAAGAGAGGGGAGATGACCGACGCCGGGGGAATGACGACCACACAGGACGTTGCTGACGTGGTCTCAGATGCGTACGAGACGGTAGCCGAGAAGTTGCGTGCCCTCGAGCGCGACGGTGTTATCGAGAGTAAACTGTTCGGAAACGAGCGGGTCTGGGTCGTCCCCGAAGACACTGACACTCCTGACGTGGCGTCAGACGAGACTCCTATCCCAACAGACACCCGGGCCCCACCAGACGTGTGACAGCGGCGAAAACCGGGCGGCGACGGATGTGCTACGGCGTTCTGCTCACTCGTCGGGCCCGAGGCCCGCCTCCTGCATGTACTCGTCGAGCTTCTCGGCCATCGCTCGCGCGAACGCCTCGTCGTTGACGTCGGTCTCCATCTCGACCAGTTCGACGGAATCAGCCAGATGTTCTCTGAGCGCCTCGAACAGGGCTGTGTCGGCCTCGGGGTCGTGGAAGTCCTCGCCCTCGATGTCGATCATCGAGACGCCCGAAAGCGGCAGGTACAGCGCGGTCGGTCCGGTCGCCGCGGAGAGTTTCTCGGCGATAATCTCCCCCAGTTCGGCGTTCTCCTCGGGCGTGGTCCGCATCAGCGTCACCTGCGGGTTGTGGATGTGGAACTGCCTGTCCTCGAACGTCTCGGGGACGGAATCGCGCGGCCCGAAGTTGACCATGTCCAGCGCGCCCGTCGAGACGACCTGCGGCGTGCCCGTCTCCGCGGCGGCGTCGAGGCGGTCCGGGCCGGCGTTGAGCACGCCCCCGACGAGTTCGTCGGCCCACTCGGTCGTCGTCACGTCCAGCACGCCGTCGATGACGCCCTGCCGCACCAGGTCTTCCATCGCCTTGCCGCCGGTCCCGGTCGCGTGGAAGACGATCGTCTCGTAGCCCCGCTCTTCGAGGTACTCGCGGGCCGTCTGGACGCAGGGCGTGGTGACGCCGAACATCGTGATCCCGATGGTGGGTCGGTCCGCGACGGCGACGTCGGGTTCGTTCGTGACCATCCCGACCATCGCCAGCGCCGCGTTGGCGATCACCTTCCGGGAGAGCTGGTTGAGGCCCTCGATGTCGGCCACCGAGTACAGCATCATCATGTCCTTCGCACCGACGTACGGCTCGGTATCGCCGGAGGCCATCGTCGAGACCATCACCTTCGGGACGCCGACCGGCAGCGCGCGCATCGCGGTAGTCGCGATCGAGGTGTTGCCCGACCCACCCAGTCCGAGCACACCGTCGAGTTCGCCGTCGTCGTGCATCTGCCGGGCGATCGCGGCCGCGCCCTCGCCCATCGCCTCCATCGCCTCGCCGCGCTCGGCGTCCTCGCGGAGGCGCTCCAGCGTCGTGTCGGCAGCCTCGGCGACCTCGCTCGCAGTAGTGTCCGGATCGATCTCCGGGTCGCCCAGCACGCCCGTGTCGATCACGTGTACGCCGACCCCTTGCGAGCGGAGGACGTCCCGCGCGAATCCGATCTCCTCGCCTTTCGTATCGAGCGTGCCGACGATGACGACGGTCATCTCAGAGGTCGATCTCCTTGAACTCGCGGGCCTGGTTCTCGATGGCCTCCTCCGTCGGGAGGCGCTCGATGCTGGAGGCGCCGAAGAACCCGACGACGCCCTCGGTGTTGTTCAGGACGTACCTGGCGTCGTCGGGCCAGGCGATCGGGCCGCCGTGACAGATCACCATGACGTCCTCGTTGATCTCCTTGGCGGCATCGTGATGTGTCTGGACGCGCTCGGCGGCGGCTTCGAGGTCCAGCGCGGTCTCGGCACCGATGTCTCCCGAGGTCGTCAGACCCATGTGCGAGACGATCACGTCCGCCCCCGCTTCGGCCATCTCGCGGGCCTGTTCCTCCGTGAAGACGTACGGGCAGGTGAGCATGTCCTGCTCGGCGGCCTCTTGGATCATGTCGACTTCCTTGTCGTAGCCCATCCCCGTCTCCTCGAGGTTCTGCCTGAACCCGCTATCCTCGTCGATGAGGCCCACTGTCGGAAAGTTCTGGACGCCCGAGAACCCGCGCCGTTTCAGGTCCTCGATGAAGACGTCCATCTGCCGGAAGGGGTCGGTCCCGTTGACGCCCGCGAGCACGGGCGTGTCCTCGACGACCGGGATGACCTCGTGACCCATCTCGACGACGATCTCGTTGGCGTCACCGTAGGGCAACAGCCCGGCCAACGACCCGCGACCGTTCATCCGGTAGCGCCCGGAATTATAGATGATCAGCAGATCGACGCCGCCACGCTCGGCGAACTTCGCCGATATTCCCGTCCCCGCACCCGCACCGATGATCGGGTCGCCGTGCGATACCGTTTCCTGTAGCCGGTCGAGCGACTCCTGACGTGTGAACTCCATGTGTCATGTATTACCGTCACATCCCACTGTCATCAAATTTTTGATAACTTCGGCGCATCACGAGATTGTGAAATATTAACCATTATTGTTCCCAGCGACCGGGAGTTCGGCCCGTCAATTTATTGTGTGGCCCCCTGAGAGGATACCTGCAATGTCAGACGAAGTCGTTGATTTGCTCAGACAGGCGTACGCCGATGAGGTCGAGACCGTGATGAACTACCTCGCGAACGCGATTTATCTGGAGACGTTCGACGGCGAGGACATCGCCGAGGACCTGATGGAAGACGTCGAAGAGGAACTGGGACACGCCGAGGAACTGGGCTATCGGCTCCGCTACTACGGAGAGGTGCCACCGGCGTCGATGGACATCGAACCGGCACAGGACATGCTCCAGCCCCCCGAAGACAGCACTGACGTTGAGGCAGTCATCGACGGTGTCATCGAAGCCGAAGAAGAGGCGATCGGAACCTACGAGGCGCTGGTCGAAGCGGCAGAGGAAGCCAACGATTACGTCACCGCCGACCTGGCGACGGAACTGCTCGCCGATGAGCAGGCACACAAGGCGGCGTTCCTCAGCATCAAGAAGTCCTTCTAGGTCGCGCGGCCACTACCTCTTTCCCGGACGAGGGCGTACTCGCTGCCGATGACTTCCCCCGCTGTTCGCGCTGTGTTCGTCGCTGCGGTCTTGCTGGGCGGCGTCGCAGCCGGTCCCGCCCTCGCCGGCGACGATGCGCGCGCGGAACTCGGTGCGGAAACGTTCGCCCAGAGCGACCTCGACCCGGATAACATCGTCCTCGATCTACGTCTCGAGCCGGACGGCACCGCGGTCTGGTCGGTCTCCTATCGGGTTGAACTCGCGACGGACAACGAGACGGCGGCCTTCGAGCAACTCCAGGCCGATATCGCGGACAACACCACGACCTACACCGCGGCCTTCCGCGACCGCATGGAGCGCACTGCACGGACTGCCGAGAACGCTACGGGCCGGTCGATGGCGATCGAGAACCTCTCGGTGTCGACGAGCGTCGAAAGCCTCCAGCAGTACGGAACTGTCACCTATCGGTTCTCCTGGACCGATTTCGCTGCGATCGACGGTGAGACGGTTCGTGCCGGCGACGCTCTCGGCGGGTTCTTCCTCGAAGAAGACAGTCGGCTCGTGATCAGCTGGCCCAACGGCTACAGTGCCGACACCGTCTCACCGACGCCCGACGACCGACGCGACCGGACCGCAGTCTGGGAGGGTCCGATCGAGTTCGGTCCCGACGGACCGCAGGTCGTCGCCAGCCCTGCCTCCTCGTTCCCGACGCTGGCTGTCGGTGCCGTTGCCGTCCTCTTCGTGATGGGCGTTGCCGCAGGCCTGTGGTGGCGAGCGCGCGACGGTGAACCGACAGGCGACGTCGAAGCCGCGGACGCCGCGCCCGAAGGCGCCAGCGACGCCGGCGCGACAGCCGACTCCGGGCCGGACGAAGAACTGTTGAGTAACGAAGAACGGGTCCTGCGACTGCTCGACGACCGGGACGGACGCGTCAAGCAGCAGGAGGTCGCCGCCGAGTTCGACTGGACCGACGCGAAGACCAGCCAGGTCGTCAAGACCCTCCGTGAGGACGGCCGCGTCGAGGTCTTCCGACTCGGCCGCGAGAACGTCCTCGTCGATCCCGAGGAGAGCGAGTTATAAATATTTCGTTCGTTCACGTCGGGTTTCACTTGAGATCGGGTGGCTGCGACGGGATAGAAATCCGCTTAATCCCGCTTAATCGGGGGAAGAGGTGTGCTGTTTATAGGTGTCTGTAGCGTCAAGTGGTGGGTACGATGCGTTCACTACCGACCCGAGTGGCGCTGGTGGTCGTCGTCGCGGCACTGTTCGTAACGCCGGCGGCGGCACTGTCGCTCTCGGGAACGAATCAATCCGCCCCACAGACGACCGCCGACGACTCGATCGCTCCGGGTGCTCAACTCGCCGGCGTCGTCGCCGTCGGACAGACCGAAATCGACGGCGCGGTCGAGGGGCGAGCCTTCGGTCAGATGATCGCCGCCGCCGAGAGCAACGCGAGCAAGGCAGCCGTCGTCGCTGACCGGTTGCCCGCCATGACCGACCGTCTCGACGACCTCCGCCAGCAGCGCGAGGAACTCCGGACGGCCTACGAGAACGGCACGCTCGACCGTGACACGTACCGAGCGAAGATGGTGGCTCTCGCCTCCCGTATCCAGCAGATCGAACACCGACTCAATCAGAGCCGCGCTGTTGCTGGTGCGTTGCCCGAACAGGCACGTTCCGCTGCCGGGCTCGATATCGACAGGGTCGACCGCCTCCGCGAGCAGGCCGGCGAGATGCGCGGCGGGGAAATCGCCGAGATCGCACGCGGAATTGCCGGCCCCAACGTCGGTATGGGCATCCCCGACAGCCCCGGTGGTCCACCGGCCGGTGTCCCGGGGAACTGGAGCGGCGGCCCCGGCGGACCTGGCGACCCCGGTCCGCCGAGCGACGACTCGCGCCCGAATCGGTGACGGCACCTTCGAAATTCGTCTGATAGTGACCGTTGTAACGATTTACCGGGCGACCGCACGACTCCGTGCGGTCGATCCCGAAAGGACGTACAACGGTCACTATCTTGATTCAGCGTGAGAATCCCCCCCTTCCCGTGAGGGACGGGTGTTCCGACGCTTAGTCGGAACCGAGGACCGAACAGGGCGGGCGTGAATCGCGTACGCTCCGTTACCCAGCCGACAGTGTTTCTCCCGGCAGGATATTCCACGCTGACCCGTAACAATTAAATCATTATACTGTCATAGGCTATGTATAGTGAATCTGGTCACGACACGCACCATTACAGCGGCACTCACAAATGATCGTGAGGGTGTCGTGTGCGACCTTGATTCACTCGCTCGTTCCGGCAGTAAAATCTGGAACGTTGCTCGGTGGACCGCTGACCGTATCTGGGACGAAACCGGTGACATACCCGATGAAGGACCGCTCAAGTCCTATATGAAGAACCAGCCGTGCTGGAAAGATTTGAACGCCCAATCAAGCCAGGCAATCGTAGAAGAATTGGCTGGCGCTTTCCAGTCCTGGTTCGAACAAGACAACCCAAACGCCAACCCACCGGGCTACCGCAAGCACGGTGAAGAACGCCCACGCTCAACAATCACGTTCAAAGAAGATGGCTTCAAACTCGATACGAAACACCAGCAAGTCCGCCTCTCGAAAGGGCAAAACCTGAAAGACGGGTGGAGCGACTTCATCCTCTGCGAATACGATACCGGTCCAGACGCAGACCTGACTGCCGTCGAAGACGTACAACAAGTCCGCATCGTCTGGGACGGTGAGCAGTGGGAACTACACTTCGTCTGTAAAGTCGCTATTGATACCGCTGACTCAACTGGTGAAAAGACGGCTGGCGTTGACCTCGGTATCTGCAACACTGCGGCTGTCTCTGTTGGTGACGAGACCTTGTTGTATCCCGGCAATGCCCTGAAAGAAGACGCCCACTACTTTCGCCAGGAAGAATATGACACAGAAGGTGAAAACGGTCCAAGCGCCCACGCTGAGTGGGCACGCCGAAAGAAATCCCGGCGACAAACTCACTACCTGCACGCACTGTCGAAAGACATCGTGGAGCAATGTGCAGACCGGGGCGTGGAGACGATAGCTGTTGGGCACCCGAAGAACATCCGCGAAGATGAAGACTGGGGACGGCACGGGAACAAGCGCCTGCATGACTGGGCGTTTGAAACCGTGCTGAGTCACATTGAGTACAAGGCCGAAGAACGTGGTATTGAGGTGGAACGAGTTGACGAGTACGAGTTGGCCACGTCGATAACCTGCTGTGCGTGCGGGGTGAAAGCCGATTCGAATCGTGTCGAGCGTGGCTTGTACGTGTGTGAAAACTGCGAGTTAGTGGCGAACAGCGACCTGAATGCAGCGGAGAATATGCGTGCGACGGTAACTCCGAATCCTGCTGAGGATAGGAGTAACGGCTGTCTGGCCCAGCCATCGGTGCGCCTGTTCGACAAATCCACGGGGCGAGTCGCCCCTCAAGAACAGGTCTGCCCGTAGACCAGCAAATATCCCAACGCTTGCGGTGCGGTTCGGGAAGCCCCGTCGTCGTCGGGTGGTTCGAGAGAGCGAAGCTCTCTCGTCATCACGAAAGGCGCTCGCGCCTTTCGAACGACTACGCCCGACTGCCTGAGGGATCTTCGATCCCTCTCCGTTCACGACGGGGAGGAGGTCACGACCGCTTTGGACAACAGCATCACCACTCTTACAGCCGAGTCTGATCCCAGGTGTATTAGAATATTTATTCGATAATATGAAGGCGTGGAGTTGCGATGACAGCCGCAATTTTGGGGAATCAGAATTCGCTCAGGGAGGCGTGACTGGTGTTATGATCGGGAAAAACGTTATTTTCTAGTTCTTCGACCGTCGTTTCAAAGACCTGCTTCGCGTTCTCGTTCAAGTCGCCAAGAACCGCCTCTCGACCAAGACCGGCTGCCCCGATTCCAACACTTCCTGACCCAGCCAGCGGGTCAAACACTTTGTCCCCTGGCTCGGTAAAGTGCTCGAGTAAGACGCCCACGACTTCCAGTGGCAATCGCGTCGGATACTTTGGCATCTCTTTCAAGTAATTCCGTTTGATGTCCAGAACAGACAGGTTCGCTTCGCCTTCCTGACAGTGGTCGAACGAACACTCGTTCGAATAAAACCAGTCGTCGCCCTTCACCATCCAAAACAATTCGTACACGTTGTGTGCGGGGCGTTTCTTGCAATACGGGGCGAAGTTATACGCCCAGTATAGTTTTCCCTCTAACCGCCACGTGTCGTGGTCAAGCACCATCTGGTGGAGCAAGTGACTGTTGTCTTTCCCGGAGAACACGATCGCCTGGCCGTTTGCGTTCGTGTTCCGTGCGAGAACGTCCAGCAACTGGTTTATCTTATCGGAATATTCGTTCGTCTCCCATTCGACATATCCATCGACCACACGCGACACATCACGATTGTAGTTGCCCGCTTTTCCGTCGAATTCGAGGCCGAATGGGGGGTCAGTGATCGCAATATCGGCGTCTACATCAGACCATTCTTCCATATCCTGCAGTTCGTAAACGAGGTCCCCACGAGATTTCGCGGAAGAGACATCACTCATGCCACACAGTTACGAGATGGGGGGATAAATCTGTTTTCGAATCTCTCGACGGCCTAATATCCGATGATTCATCATAATATACACTATAACTTTTATTCTGCACAAATATGGGGAGTCCGATCACAGTGTCCCACGCAATCGTTCAATGGAAAAAGCAAGGACGATCCCTCGGAACCACTAGGCCTGCACTTGCACGGCGTCAGCGAGCGCTTCACTGCCGAATGTGTGGTTTCGGCCGTCGATCTACGGGCCGCGAGATGCGGATATGCTCATCACGCTGGAGAGGATCGACGGCAGCGGCAAAACGAGCGCCTGGGAGGCGCTCCGGAGAGCCGAGTTTGGCGTCGAGACGTTCACGCTCGAACCGACCGACTCGTGGTACGGCGATGCAGTCGCCCGTTCGATCGGCGTGATGTCGTTGAAACCGTCCGTGAACGACTCTGATTGGCTCTGCATGTTTCATACTGTCGGCTGTAACAAACTGAAGGAGTTCGCCACCCCGGGTGGCGAATATCTTTACGAACTTACAGCCGACAGTATCAGCCGGGATACCGTGTGAAGTACCTCGGGGACAAGCCCCGAGGCTTCCCTGTTTAGGGCCGCATCGCACCGGCAAGGGAATGTAATTCCCCTCGACCCATTCGTCTTTAGCTAAGACTCACACCTCGGTTGCGTGGCGGTAGCGAGCGTCTCTTGTAAGATCGGTCGTTGCTGGTGGATCTTCTGTGCGTCTTCGATCAGCCGCTCCAACAGCGGCGGTGGCGAGTAGCCAAGGTACTCACCGAGTTCGTGGAGGATGAGCTGGGCGTGCGACCGGAAGGTCGCCGCCCAGCGTTCCGGCGGAAACACGATCTCATCGTCAGCCTGCTCGGTGACCAGATCCAACAGCTCACGACTCACCAGCAGTGACAGCAACGCCGCATACAGCAGAATCTCCACGACATCCGGGTCGCTTGTGTCGAATTCATCCAGTTCGTACTGTGTCTTCAGCTCACGGAACAACGTTTCTACTTCCCAGCGACACCGATACAGCGTTGCTAGATCTGCCGGGAGAAACTCCTCTCTCGGCAGATTCGTGATGTAGAGATGGTAGTCGTCGGCGTCCTCGTCGCGGACGCCGACGACGCGGAACCGCTTCGTATCCAGCGAGCGCGTCCCTTCGTACGGTCCTCGCTTGAACTCCGCCTCGACCTCTACGTCGATGTACTTCCGCGAGAGGTCATCGACCACATCGTGGATCTGCTTGCCCTCCAAGGGAATGGCGCGCCCGCGCCATTCCCGTAATTCCTCTGTTATCACCGGGTTCGCGCTCTTCTTCAGCCGACTCACGAAGTAGCCGTCGTTCTCGTCGATTAACGCGAAGCGGCGGTACTTGAAGTACGCTAGATCGAGCAAAACGAGCCGTCCTTGCAGCCACGAACCTGTATTGAACAACGTGCTGTCGTGCGTTTTCTCGTCTGTTACGTCGATCCGTTCAATTGTCTTGTCGGTGGCGTTATGGAGCAGGTGGAGCGTCGCTCCAGCCTGCTCCTCGTGACGGGCTTGGAACTCATCAGAGAGGAACTCGTGGAGCCGCAACACCGTTCCATCAGCAATCATCACGTCCCTGAATCGGTCGATATCAGCGTCAACAGCGTCGGGAACAGCGACCTCGTCGAGACCGCGCTCAACGAGGTCGCGGAGGTACTCCGCCAGCGTCGGTGTCAACCGGTGATAGAAGCCACCGGGCGAGATCGTTTCGTCAGCTGTGGAGTTGTAGCTGCGTCTGAACCCAGCGAGTGTTCGGCTCTCGCCTGCGGCGAAGCCGAACACGAGCGCCCACACGAGGACTGGAACCTGGAGTTTTCCCTCTCGTTCGACCACGCCGAGTTCCTCGGCGTGCTCTTCGAGGAACTCGGAGGGAAACAGTGTAGTGAGCCGACGCATAACTCTCGATGAGGAGGTTTTAGTGTGCACAACCGACACCTCCTCATTCCTCTCGAAAAGAAGCCTCGATAAGCTACTGCTGTACTGCGGTTCTTCTCTTAGCTAAAGACGGATGCCCCTCGACCTTCCCAGATGGGTCGGCTGGAATTAACACCCGAACACGCCGATGTGTCCGTGAGGGCCTGGACCTCCACCAGCCCACGACAACTCCCGTCTCACGCCCAATGGACGGTCTTGAGAGGAGTCGCATTTCCACACTACCGAACGGCCAGCAAAGGAATTGAGATGTTCAATTCCATATTTTGAGGGTTGTTCTCTGGCCGTTACAGCTCTATTTGTCGCCAAGGGTATTAAATATCGCCTTACCGGGGTGAAAGTGAAAGTGAGCGTACGGCCTTCACCCTCGGGGTCAAGTGGTTCGAGAATCCCCGATTCTCGTCATCTGCTCACGGCGCTTGCGCCGTTCGCAGGTTCGTGGGACTTCGTCCCACGCCCATCACGGAAATCTTCGATTTCCGTACGACCCCGAGGCACTCGGCCTGCTCCGCCTGTAGAGGACAGTGACGGCCGATGCGACCGATAACGGATTTCGGGAGTCTCTGAACGTGCAGAGTAAGGTATTATGCAGTGCCGGGTCGACATCCAGTCGTCATGCACTCTCTCGGCGAGTACTTCGACGAGTTCACCCACCGAGACTGGCAGACTCTCGATCCAACTGCCGTCGACGACACAGTCAGACTTGCAGTCGTCGGCCTCGGCTGGTTCACCCGCGAGTGGGCACTTCCAGGTATCGAGCGCTCGGGGTTCACCGAGGCGACTGTTGCAATCGACATCGACTCAGATGCCGTGGCCACTGTCGCGAACGAGCACGATCTCATAGGACTCACGCCCGAAGAATTCCGTAATGGGGTGGCCAGCGAGGCGTACGACGCGGTCTACGTCGCGACGCCGAACGCGAACCATCTCGAATATGCCGAAATCGCAGCCGATCAGGGCACTGCTCTCCTCTGTGAGAAGCCGCTGGAGGCATCTCTTGACCGAGCGAGGCGCCTCGTGACCGCTTGCAACGACGCTGATATCCCCCTGATGGTGGGATATCGGATGCAGACCGACCCCGCAGTGCGTCGTCTCAAAGAACTGCTCCGCGAGGATTTCATCGGTGATGTCCTCCACATTCACGGCACCATGTCACAGATGATGCTCGGAGAGTTGAGCGAGGAGACCGATCAGTGGCGATTGGACCCCGACCTCTCGGGCGGGTGTGCACTCATGGACCTCGGCATCTACCCACTCAACACGACGCGGTTCATCCTTGACGCCGACCCGACGGAAGTGTACGGTCACACACGCTCGGAGCATGACCCCTTCGAAGAGGTCGACGAACACGCCACCTTCCAGTTGCGATTCCCCGATGACGTTCGCGCGCTCTGTTCAGTGAGTCAGAACGCACAGCACGCCAGCCGACTTGAGATTACTGGCACCGACGGACAACTCATACTCGATCCCGCGTTCTACGAGCGGGAAGCCCGCGAACTCACACTCGTCCGCGATGGCGTCGAGTCGGAAATCGAATTCGATCCCGTCCATCAACTCGAAGAGGAGTTCGCGTACTTCGGCCATCACCTGCTGACCGACACCAATTTTGTCCCCGATGGCGAGCATGCACTGGCCGACATGCGCATCCTCGATGCGGTGTACGAGTCCGCAGCCACCGGCATTCCCATAGCCGTCGAGTGACCGTCGTGTTCAGACTCATAGTGACTCGTCCGTGTGCGAAGGGAGCCGAGTCATGGGCGTTACAGCCCGGATGCCGCGCTGGGCGGCCCTCAGTGGCCGGCTGAGGCCCTCCGTGAGCGACTGCTATCGCCGGACAGCGACCGCACCGCATCACTATCAGGAATCGTCGGGTTCCAGCGATTCGAACAGCTCCAGAAAGTCCTTTTCAGCCGTCCCGCCTTCGACCGAGTAGGCGACTGTCGTGTCAGTCGTTTCCCGTCGATCGCGTCCGTGACCGTTATGCTGCTCGTGTACTCGCCCGCAGCGGCGTCGGTCGAGAGCGTCACATTCCAGAACAGGTAGATCTCCGAGACGGACTCGTTCGAGCCGATCGGCCGGGTTATGTCGTCGGACAGCGTGTCGATCGTCGTACCGTCCCCGTTACATCCTGCAACGAGCATCGCAACGGTGTGGCCACCTGCTGTGAGCAGTTGTCGCCGTGTTTGAGACGCCATATGTGTTATTTTATAATATTTCGTATGTATCCACTGCCAGACTATGGGGGATTTCAAAATCAGATCAGTCACTCGAATCGGTAACACCGACGTCACTGGGCCGCTTTTCAGGCCAGCGGACGTACGAAGAGTCATAATGAACATGCTCGTCGACGGCGAGTGGCGGACAGACGTCTACCGGACGACCAACGAGGACGGAGAGTTCGAGCGCCAGGAGACGGCGTTCCGTGACTGGGTCCGCGACGACCCCGACGCGCGGTTCCAGCCGGAGGCCGGCCGGTATCACCTGTACGTCTCGTATGCCTGCCCGTGGGCCCACCGGACACTGATCGCGCGGAAACTGCTCGGACTCGAGGACGCCATCAGCGTCGACGTGGTCGATCCTTACCGCGGAGAGGACGGCTGGCAGTTCACGCCCGAAAAGGACGGCTGTACCGAGGACTCGCTGTACGGCTCGGACTATCTTCGGGAACTGTACGTGAGAGCCGACCCCGAGACGGCCGGTCGGGTGACCGTCCCCGTGCTCTGGGACACACAGACGGAGACGATCGTCAACAACGAGTCCAGAGAGATCCTGCGGATGCTCGATACCGAGTTCGACGACGTCGCGGACCGTGACGTCGACCTCTACCCGAAGGGGTATCGCGAGGAGGTCGACCGGATCATCGACGAGATCTACGAACCGATCAATAACGGCGTTTACCGCGCCGGATTCGCCGACTCACAGGCCGCCTACGATCGGGCTGTCGAGGAGCTGTTCGACGCCCTCGACCACTGGGACTCGGTACTTGCCGACCAGCGCTATCTCGCCGGCGACCGCCTGACTGAAGCCGATGTCTGTCTGTTCACGACGCTCGTCCGTTTCGACGAAGTCTATCACACGCATTTCATGTGCAATCACCGACTGATTCGGGAATACGACGATCTCTGGCCGTATCTTCGGGACGTGTATACGACCGGGAATATATCCGAGACAGTATACATGGACCACATCAAGGAACACTACTACACGACCCACCCCGACGTCAGCCCGAAGCGGATCGTCCCGAAAGGCCCCGATCCGGATTTCGAGAAGCCCCACGACCGGGACGAACTGCCGGGCGAGCCGCCGTCGAGACAGTCGCGCTAGCCCAGTAGCGCAAAGGCCATCAGCAGCCCGAAGTACAGCACCACGAGCACGCCGACGGCGGCGATCCGGTAGCGCCTGAGCGGCTCGGCTTCGGCCTCGTAGGCGGACTCGAAAGCGTCCCGTTCGGCTTCGTCGAGACGATCGGGATGGTCGAGCCCGCGATGTAACGCGAGCAGCCGCCGTTCCGGAAACGGTCGTCCACAGTCGGGACACTCATAGACCGGCTCTCCGGGCGGGACGTCGTACGTTTCACTGGTCATATCAGAGGAACGGTGGTTCGATAGTCGGTTGCGAGACGATGAACAGGCTCGAGATCGTATAGAGGACCATCACGACAGTGTAGGGGTACTGGCTGCGGATCGCCTGCAGCCGTCCGGGGAAGCTGTCGAACGCGACCGCGTGGGCGGTCCAGATAGCCAGGACGTGTCCGAGCAACACGCTCGCCAGCGCGACGGCGTCGAACCACCCGGGCAGGGCGAGCACCGGAACAGTCTCGCGAAGCGCCAGCGGCGTCGCCGCGGTCGCGATCAGTGACGGGGCCAGCGACAGGAAGTACTCGAGGTAGTGTGCGAGGTGATACCCGGCGGCGATCGCGAGCAGCGGCGGGGCGAACCGGCGGGCGAGCGTCGCCGTCGAGAGGTAGGTCCCGGCGAGCTGTCGGCTGTAGCGCGTCCCGAGCAGGTAGACACCGACGAACAGCAGATACCCGGCCACCAGTACGACGAGATACAGCACGAGCGGCGGGACGCCGGCCTCGACGATCGGGGCCACGGCCGACTCCCAGGCCGGCGTCGCGACGAACCCGTCGTAGGTCGTCGCCCACACCAGCGCGATCACGAACCCGACCTCGTCGAACCCGTCGACCAGCCGCGTCTCCGCGAGCGCGGTCCCGGGCAGCCGGAGCCTGATCGAACCGCCCTCGCGAGCCAGCGGCGCGAGTCGTCCGTAGTACCGGAAGACGCGGGCGATCGGATCGACCGTCTCGAACCACCTGTCCGGGCCGTAAGCGATCGCGCCCGACAGAGTGACGGCCGTGTATCCGGCGACGACGGCCGCGAGCGTCCGCGGGTCGCCGGCGACCGGGCTGACGACCTCGATCCAGATCAGCGCGAGCAGGCCGACGACGCTCGGCCACGCGCCGAGTCGGTCCGGGTAGAGCCGGTCTAGCGACGAGAGCGAGTCCGCGACTGTCCGCCAGGGATTGAGGGCGGGCCAGACGGAGCCAACGAGATACGTCGACATCGTGAACCCGGCCCACCAGCCGACCCACACCAGCAGGACCGCCGCGTTCGAAGCGCCGCGTTGCGGGCCGACGACGCCGACGACGAACACCCAGAGCAACCCGACGACGCCGACGAGGGACAGGACCGATCCCAGTCGCGATGCACCGGGGACCGGAGCCCGTCGTCGCCACTCGTGGACCGCGGCAATGAGCGCGCGGTCGGTGACCAGCGAGGCGAGCAGAAACGACGCGCCGATCGCCGCGCCACCGGTCACCAGAAACAGCCACGTCGGGACGGCGACGGCCTCGCGGCCGCCACCTCCGAGCGCCGCGCCGTGTGCCGCGACCGATCCGGTCGCAACGACGGCCAGCCCGAGCAGGCCGGCGACTCGACCGTATCGACGGTGACACCGACGGCGACCCATATGCCTCACGGTTGGGTGCCCCGCTGGTGAATAGCTTCCGGACCGGAATATGAGCAAACACCCCCGTATTCAGGGAGGTTTTAATATCCGGCCCGCTACGGGTGGGTATGAGCACCGCAGATTCCGAGGACCACGGAGGACACCACCTCCCCGCAGTCGAGGACTGGCCCCGCGGATTCGGCGAGGCGAGCTGGTGGCCCTTCGTCACGGCCGTCGGCGGAGCGTTGGTCTACGTCGGCGTAGCGCTTGTCATCTGGAGCAGCAGTTCGAACCCGACGCTGACGACGGTCGGCGGGACGGCGGTCACGCTACGGGTCGCCGCCGGTGGCGTCCTCTCGACGAGCGTCCTGCTGTTGCTCGGCGGGATCTACGGCTGGCTATATCACGCGTTCGTGGCTACCTATTGGGAACACGGTACCGAACAGCGAAGCAGCAGTTCGCTCCGGTTCGGGATGGTGCTGTTTCTCGGCTCGGAGATCGCGACGTTCGGCGCCGGTTTCGTCTACTACTTCTTCATCCGGTCCGGCGCCTGGAGCACGGACGCGTTCCCCGAGTTGCTCGGCAGCCTGGTGTTGATCAACACTGCCATCCTGCTGGCGAGTAGCGTGACACTGCACTTCGCCCACGTCGCGCTACGGAACGGCAACCGCCGGCGGTACGTCCGCCTGCTCGGGCTCACGCTCCTGCTCGGACTGATCTTCATCGGCGGCCAGGCTTACGAGTACTATGAGTTCATCGTTCACAAGGGCTTCACGGTTCAGGGCGGGGCCTTCAACAGCGCGTTCTACGGGCTGACTGGACTCCACGGGGCGCACGTCTCGCTGGGCGCGCTCCTGCTCGGGATCGTCTTCGTCCGTAGCCTCATGGGCCAATACACCCAGGACCGCCACACGTCCGTCAGCACCGTCTCGATGTACTGGCACTTCGTCGACCTGGTGTGGGTCTTCCTCGTCGTCTCGCTGTACGTCGGTGCTGAACTCTGATCAGTCGAGGTCCGGGTTATCTGAAGGGTATCTCTGATCGGTACCAAAACTATTTTATAGGATTCTGGTGTGGTATCGAGGCGAGGGATAGTGTCGCACGCGGGGGAAAGGATCACCGACCGCACCGGGGGAGACAGGCCGTCGACCCACCTGGGGGGGCTGTTTGGGGGTGGCACCGACGGAAAACGACGATCCGCGGTCGGCTGTGGCCCCGCGCCAGCTTCCTGGCGCACTATCCCGGTTCTCTCTCGACTGATTCATCGTGAGCCTCGCACGGGGTGTTATCGCGACGATGATACGATATAGGGCAGTCGATACGGTACCGATTTGCCGGTGTGACTGCACGATGGCGTGCGGTCAACCCGGAACGGACAGACACTATCAGTCCGCTGCGGCATCGCTGATCCCCGAGTTCTCGATCCAGAGATCGCCGAAGAGGTCGTCCTGCGAGAGCAGGACTTCGCCCCGATGGGACAGAAAGAGCAGTCCCAGAAACGTCTCGACGCGGGAGCCCCCGACGTCGCTGATCTCGCGATAGAGCACCTCCGACCGACCGGCCTCGTACTGCTCGGCGAGCGCCTGTTCGACGCTGTCGATTATTTCGTCGATGTTTTCGGCGTGGGCCGTTCCCGTCACTTCGGCCGCCGTCGGCTCCTCGTCCATGCGGAGGTCGTCGGCGCTCCGGTAGTCGAGTTGCTGGGTCCCGCGCTGGTAGCCCTGCGGCGAGTCGCTGGTGTCGTACTCGCGGGACTCTTTCCACCAAGAGTCGCGTTCGGCGTCGCGCAGTTCGTGGACGAGTTCGTCCAGCGTCCGGGGCATCCCGCGAGCGCGCTTGCGTTCGAGCCGGCGGTCGATCTCCGCGTCGAGCTGGTCGAAGGGATCGACGCCCAGTTCCTCCTCGCCCAGCGGCTCGACCCAGGGTTCGTCGTCGTCCGGTTCCTCTCGGCCGTCGTCGCCGTCCAGCAGGGCGTCGCTTTTCATGCGCACGAGGACGCTCGCGTAGAACAGCGCCCGGCCCGAGGTCCGCAGGTCGGCCGACTCGAGCGCGTCGAGGAACTTGTCGGTCACCCGGACGACGTCGATGTCCCAGGGATCGATCTCGCCGTCCTCGGCCAGCTGGACCAGCACCTCGACCGGTTCGATGTCGCTATCAGCGGCGTCCGGGCCGGCTGGCCCGCCGCTGTCCGGTTCGCCACCTGCGACGACGCTCGTGCCGCCGTCGGGCAGACTCCGCTCGTCGTCCCGTGTCTCGTGGCCCGCGATGTCCAGTGGAATCTCCTCGCTAGTCATGACTCACCTCCGACGTTCGAGACGCTCGACTGTCGGAGACGCTCACTGCCGTTCGCGTCTCCCTGCTCGCGGGTCGATCCGCTCGCGGGTCGATTCTCTCCCCGCTCGCGTTCGAGGATCTTCACTTCGTTCAGATCCTCGCTAGTCTCGCGGGTCACTCCGTTCCCCGCTCGACTGTCGGAGACGCTCACTGCCGTTCGCGTCTCCCTAGTCATCGGCAGGAACACCTCCAGCACTCAGGTCGATCCCGGTGACCGCCGAGACGTTGTCCTGTTGCATGGTGACGCCGATCGCCCGCTCGGAACGTTCGAGCAGTGCCGAGCGATGGGAGACGACGACGAACTGGGCGTCGCCGGCGAGTTCGTCGACCATCTCGCCGACGCGCTCGGCGTTCGCCGCGTCGAGGAACGCGTCGATCTCGTCGAGCGCGTAGAACGGGGCCGGGTTGTGGCGCTGGATCGCGAAGATGAACGCGAGCGCAGTCAGCGACTTCTCGCCGCCGCTCATGGCGTTGAGCCGCTGGATCGGCTTGTCGCCGGGCTGGGCCTTCATCGTCAGCCCGCCGTCGAACGGATCGTCCTCGTTTTCGAGATAGAGGTGGCCCGTCCCGTTCGAGAGCCGCTCGAAGATCGACTCGAAGTGGTCGTTGATCGACTCGAAGGCGTCCATGAACGTCTCCTTCTTGCGGGCCTCGTAGGTCTCGATCCGGTCGCGGATCCCGTCTGCCTCCTCCTGGAGCGTGGCACGCTTCGCCTCTAGGTCTTCGAGGTCGGACTGGACGTCGTCGTACTCCTCGATCGCGAGCATGTTGACCGGCTCCAGTTTCTCCATCTCGCTCTCCAGGCGGCCGATCCGCGATTCGACCGTGTGATGATCGGGGATCTCCTCGGGATCGTAGTCGCCGACCTCGCTCTCGAGTTCGTCGATCTCCCAGTCGAGGCGCTGTTCGGTCTCCTCGAGTGCATCGATCTCGCTCTGGACGCTGTCGACGGCCGCCTTTTGCTCGTCGCGCGCCTCCTTGGCGTCGCTCAGTTCCGCCCGGAGATCCTCGCGCTCGGCCTTGAGGTCGGCCAGTTCGTCTTCGAGGTCCTCAACTGCGGTTTCTTTCCCTTCGAGCAGGTCCGCTTGCTTCTCGATCTCGCTCTCGAGTTCGGCGATCTCCTTCTGGCGGTCTGCCTTGCGGTTCTGGGCAGTCTCGATCTTCTCGTGGAGCTCGTCGATGGCGTCCTCGGCGTACTCTTTCTCCAGCTGTTTCTCGTTCAGGTCCGCGTCGAGGTCGTCGACCCGGTCCTGCAGTTCGTCGATCTCGGCTTCGATCGCCTCGGCCTCGTCGGTCAGCTCGGGCAGCTCCGAGTCCTCGATCTCGGCTTCGAGATCGGCGATTTCGTCTTCGATCTCCTCGATCTCGGCTTCCTTCGCCTCGATGTCGGCCTCGATCTCGTCCATCCGCTCGGAAACCTCCTCGCGTTCGTCCTCGATCGCTTCGAGGTCGGCCTCGAGATCGGCGATCTCCTCGCGGACCTCCTCGCGCTCGGCCTCGCGCTTCTCGATCTCGGTTTCGATGTCCCGGACCTGCTCGGCCGCGTCGGACTTGCGGTCGCGGGCGTCTTCCAGCCGGTCCTCGACGTCCCGGATGTCGTCCCGGACGTCCTGGCGCTGGTCCTCGAGTTCGTTGATCCGCTGGGCGACCCGTTCGAGTTTGCCTTCGCTGCCCGCGAACGAATAGCGAGAGCCGCTCTTCGAACCACCGGTCATCGCGCCGCTTTTCTCGACCAGATCACCGTCAAGCGTCACCAGCCGGAACTCGCCCATCAGATCGCGAGCCGTTTCCATGTCCTCGACGACCAGCGTGTCGCCCAGCACGTACGAGAAGACCGGTGCGTACTCGCTGTCGAACTCGACGAGATTGTAGGCGAAATCGACCACGCCCGGGAGGTCCGGCTCCGCCGGGAGCGAGCGGTGTTGCATCTCCGTGATCGGCAGGAAGGTCGCCCGCCCGGCGTTGCGGGACTTGAGGTACTCGATGCACTGCTGGCCGACCCCGTCGTCCTCGACCACGACGTGTGCCATCCGCCCGCCCGCGGCTGTCTCGCAGGCCGTCGCGTACTGGCCGCCGACGCTGCCGAGCTGTGCGACCGTCCCGTGGACGCCGTCCATGCCGGCGTTGAGAACCGTCGTCACCGCCCGCCCGTAGGAGGTGTCACCGCTGTCGTCGGCTTTCGCCTCTAGCTGGGCGTACTCCTGCTGTTTGGCGCTGATCTCGTCCTCGATGGTCTCGAGGTCCGATTGCAGTTCGCGCTTCTCCTCGGTGAGATCGGCGACGACTTCGGCGATCGTCTCGCGGTTCTGCTCGGCCTTGTCAAGTTCCGCACGCAGGTCCTCGAGCTCGGCCTCGATCTCGGGGATGCGAGCCTCGGCCTCCTCGATCGCCTCCTCTTTTTGGCGCTGGTCGTTCGACCGCCGCCGCGCTTCGTCGAGCAGTCGGTCCTGCTCGTGCTGGAGTTCGCTGCGCTCGGATCTGGCGTCCGCGAGATCCTCCTTGCGCGATTCCAGCTCCTCGCGGACGTCCTCGAACTCCTCGCCCAGTTGCTCGATCTCGGCCTCGACCGACTCCAGTTCGGCCTCTTTCTCCTGGATCTCGGCCATCAGCGAGGACTTCTCGACTTTGATCTCGCGGATCTCGCCCTCCAGATCGTCGATCGTCTCCTGCTTGCGATCGATCTCGACGAAGGCCTGCCTGCGCTCGTTCTCGGCGTCTTCGAGTTTCTCTTCGGCAGTGGCGACCTTGTCTTCCAGCCGGGAGATCTCGCCTTTGACCTCTTCGATCTCCCGTTTGAGCTGGAGCTGTTCGTCCTCGCCCTTGCGTTCGATCTCGCGGTTGAGTTCGGCCAGTTCGTCCTCCAGCCGGACGACCTTCCCTTCCCGTTCGTCCAGTTCGGCCTGCAGTTCGGCGAGTTCGTCGTCCCTGTCAGCGATCTCCTCGCGGACGTCGTTCACCTCCTCGCGTTTGTCCTCCAGTTCGGCGGCCTTCCGGTAACCCTCGTATTCTTCTTTCTGCTCGCGCAGGTCCTGATATTCGAGGGCGGTCTCGCGTTCGTCCTCGAGCTGATCGAGCCGGTCCTGTTTCTCCTCGATCCGGAGGTCGGCCTCCTCGATGCGGTCTTCGACGACGTCCAGTTCCTCGAAGGCGTCCTCTTTCTTTTCGTCGAACTCGGCGACGCCCGCGATCTCGTCGATGATCTGCCGGCGGGCGTGAGGCGTCATGTTGATGATCTCGGTCACGTCGCCCTGCATGACGACGTTGTACCCCTCGGGCGTGACGCCCGCCTGCGCGAGCAGGTCCCGGATGTCAGAGAGGTTGACCGACCGACCGTTGATGTAATAGTAGGAGTAGTAGTTGTCGTCGGTCTCCTTGACGCGGCGCTTGATCGTGATTTCCCCGACCTCGCCGATCTTGTCGGTGCCGGCGGCGTTGACGACCTGCGAGCGCTCCAGCGCTCGATCAGTGTTGTCGAGCACGACCTCGACGCTGGCCTCCCGCTCGCCGGCCGTCTCGGCGCTGCCGTCCTGATGGCCGGGGTTGTAGATGAGGTCGGTCAGCTTCTCGGCACGGATGCCCGAGGTGCGGGCCAGCCCGAGTGCGAACAGCACGGCGTCGATGATGTTCGACTTGCCCGAGCCGTTCGGGCCGCTGATGGTGGTAAAGTCCTCGTAGAAGGGGATTTTCGTCTTCCGACCGAAGCTCTTGAAGTTGTCGAGTACGAGCTCTTTGATGTGCATAGGGTGTCAATGCTCCGCAGACGCCGGTTGGGCACCCGGTGGCGTCATGCCGGAGTCGGTCTCATGCGATGATGATGTCCGAATCGCCGTCCGTCTCCGGTTCCTCGTCGTGTTCGTCCGTTGGGTCGGCTTCCTCGGTGTTAGGTTCTTCGGCCGATGGTGGTTCTGTCTCCGGGTCAGTCTCCGACGAGGCCGGGCTGAATCCCATGTCTGCATCGACGGCGTTCTCGAGTTCGCGGATGCGAACCTTGCACTCGACCAGTTCGTCGGTCAGTCCGTCGACGGTCGCCTGCAGTTGATTGACCTGCTCTTCGAGCTCTTCGACGCGATTGCCGCACATATCCCTACCACGCGCCCCCGTCCGCATAAACTTACGTCAGACATTCACATAGTAACTGATACGATCGGCGGTCGTGGACGCGAAAGGGGACGACTCGGTAGCCGCGGACGCGAACGCTTTTCCGGATCCGGGTCGCTCCTTCGAGTATGAAACGAGGGGGTACGGACGAGCAGAAGCGCGCCGCGGGCGAGTCGGCGGCCGACACCGTCTCCGACGGCATCGTCGTCGGTCTCGGAACGGGAAGCACGACTGCCTACGCGATCCGCGAACTCGGGAGACGCGTCGACGCCGGGCTGGACATCGAGGGGATCCCGACCTCCTACCAGTCCCGACAATTGGCCCGCGAGATCGGGATCCCGCTGACGACGCTTGACGACGCGAGGCCCGAGGTAGCGATCGACGGTGCCGATCAGGTCGCCGGCGGGACGCTGATCAAGGGCGGCGGTGCGGCACACGCCCGGGAGAAACTCGTCGACGCCGCCGCCGACCGGCTGCTCGTGGTCGTCGACCCGACGAAGGAGGCGGACGTTCTCGATCACCCGGTGCCGGTCGAGGTGCTCCCGGACGCTCGCCGGACCGTCGCCGACGCGGTGGCCGACCTCGGTGGCGACCCGCAACTGCGGGCGGCCGAGCGCAAGGACGGCCCGGTCGTCACCGACAACGGCAACCTCGTGCTGGACTGTGACTTCGGCGAGATCGGAGACCCGGCGACGCTGGCGAGCGACCTCTCGGCGCTACCGGGCGTACTCGAACACGGCCTGTTCGTCGACCTGGCCGACGAGATCCACTGCGGGACGGCCGACGGCGTTCGCGTGACCCGCCTCTAGAGAACGAAACCGGTCTGCAGGATCGCGATCAGCGCGGTCAGCGTCGGGATCGAGACGAGCGTCGAGGTGAACACGACCGTCGAGACGTACGACTCGGGAGTGACGCCCTCGACCGAGCCGCCGGAGAACTCGCCCACGAGGATCAGCGGTGTCACGGCCGCCGGCGTCGCACACTCGAGGACGAACACGCGGGCGACGGTCGCCTGCGGCCCTTCCAGTCCGAGTCGGGCAAAGGCCGCCAGCGAGAGCAACGCGACGCCGACGGCGACGGCCGGCGCGAGCGCCATCTTCAGGGCGTTCGCGCGGACGACGCTCCCCAGCGCGGCCCCGAGATCGGCGTTCGACAGCTGGACCCCGAGCAACAGCAACATCACGGGGATCGAAGCGTTGCCGACCATCCCGACCGTCTCCATGGTCGCGCTCTCGGCGGGCGGCAACAGCCCCAGCGGCCCCGCGACCAGCCCGACGGCGACGGCGTAGACGAGCGGGATCGAGAAGACCCGTCGCACGCCGGCCAGCGCGCTCTCGTCGCGACCGCGGGCGGCGAGATAGACCCCGAGCGTGTACAGCAGGACGCTCTGGACGACGATATACAGCACGGCGGTCGAGCGACCGACCGCGCCGAAGGCGAAATCCGACAGCGGGATGCCGTAGTTGCCGGCGTTGCCGAACGAACTCGTCAGGACGAACGCCCCGAGCAGGGGTTCGGTCTCGCCGGCGATCCGGCCGATCCCCTCCGCGAGCGTAGCCATCGTCAGCGTGAAGCCCGTGACGCCGATCGCCAGCCATAGCAACGTCTCCCCGCCGAGCGGCGTGGTCGCGACGCTGTGAAAGACCAGCGCCGGCGCGAGCACGTAGACAGTGATCGTGTTCAGCGGCCCGGCATCGACGTCCTGCGTTCGACCGAGAGCGTACCCCACCGCCGCGATGGCGATGATCGGCGCGATGGCGGTCGCGAAGATCGACAGCAGGTCCGAATCGACTGGCGACACGAACGGAAGTCGCGCCGGGGCGTGCTTGTGCGTTGTGGATCGTTCCCGGGGTTTGCACGTCGCGGTTTGACTCGCGGCACGTGCGTCGTGGATCGACCCGATTTTTGTCCTCCGAGCACCCACTGCGAGATATGGCCAAACAGCCACACCTGCTCGTCGAGGAGGGCGACATTCACGATCTGGCGCTCGTGCCGGGCGATCCCGGCCGCGTCGACCGTATCGCCGACCGCTGTGAGGACGTCGAACTCGTCGCACAGAACCGCGAGTACAAGCTCGTCAACGCCACCTACGACGGGCGACCGCTGACGATCTGTTCGACCGGAATCGGAAGCCCTTCGGCCGCGATCGCCGCCGAAGAGCTGGCCGCTGTCGGCGTCGAAACCCTCGTCCGCGTGGGGACGACCGGCGCGCTCCAGCCGGGCATCGAGATCGGCGATATGATCGTTGCGACGGGCGCGGCCAAAGACGAGGGAACGACGAAACGCTACGAGTCCGCGACCGTCCCGGCCGTTCCCGACTACGAGGTGCTCTCCGGACTCGTCGATGCGGCCGAACGGATCGAAGACGAGACCGCGGGCGGGGCCGTCCACGTCGGTCCGATCGCGACCGACGACGCCTTCTACGCCGAGACCGACGAGTACGTCGATGCCTGGGAGGCGGCCGGACTGCTGGCCGTCGAGATGGAAGCGGCCGCGCTGTTCACGCTCGCCCGTCGGAAGGGGCTCGCTGCCGGTGCGATCTGCACTGTCGATGGCAACCTCGTCGAGGGGGCCCAGAAGGGCGAAACCGAATCGGAGGAGCTCCCCGAGAAGGCCAAGAACAACGTCGAGCGTGCGATCGAGATCGCGCTCGAGGCGGCGACGGGACTGTAGCGCGGACCTCGTCGTCGACCTGCCGCCAAAGCGGAGGCTCGTGACCGGAACGGGGCCGCGGATTTTTTGTCCCTGTAGGCGGATCGGACGGTAAACCATGCTCGGCCCGGTCGATAGCGTGCGAGGGCTCCCGAGGCGGATCTCCAGGCTGATCCACGAGAAGGTTCGGGCGTTTCGCCGGTGGATCGAGACGACCCACAATCTGATCCACCTCTCGGTGCTCCTCGCGCTGCCGCTGTTGCTTGGATCCGTGACGGCGCTGTCGAACGCGATCGACCTCCTGCCGTTTCTGCTCTTCCCGCCGCTTGCGTCGGGATCGTACACGCTCTTTTCCAGTCCCGAGAGTCGCTCCGCCTCGCCGCGCCGGTTCGTCGGCGGACTCACGGCAGGCGCGTTCTGTGGCTGGATCGCGCTCGAACTCGCGTTGCGCTACTGGTATCAGCCCCGGCCACAGGCGCTCGCGGCCGATCCGGCAGCCGTCGCGCTGGGGCTGTTCCTGACGGGCGTCGTCACCTGGGCGCTCGACATCGAAGAGGCGTCGGCGTTCTCGACGGCGCTTCTGGTGCACGTCACCGGTGCGGACCAGTTCGCCTACGTCCTCAGCGTCGCAGCGTCAAGCGCGCTGGTCGCCGCCGCGTTCGTGCTCTGGCGCGACAACGTCTACGAACAGCGCGCGAACATCCTCTACGAGTCGACACGCGGCGACGATCACGTGCTAGTCCCGACGGGCGGCCCCCACGAAGACGCGACCGCGATGCTGGGTGCGCGACTCGCGGCCGCCCACGACGCCGGGAAAGTCGTCCTCTGTGACGTCGTCGCCGACGAGGACATCGCCGCTCAGGAACAGGCACTGCTGGAGGGGCGTGGAGAACCCGTCGACGAGGGGATCGATGCCATTGTCCCGCAGGCCGACCCGACCGGCGTCCAGCCCGGCGACGTCCACCAGAACTGGGCCGACTTCGAGCGCGAATCCCCGGACCACAGTCAGGGGGTCGATGCCGGTGACATCAGCCAGGACTGGGACGCCTACGACGCGGACACGATCCGAGAGCGCGCACGCGATCGTGCCGTCGCCGTGTCGGCCGCCACGCTCGAATCGCGTGCCGAGCGCATCGAGAGAGACGTGGGCGTCCCCTGTGAGGTCGTCGTCGCCGCCGGAAGCAGGTCCCGCGCGCGGACGATCTCCCGGACGGCCCGCGAGACCGGCTGTGACCTGATCGTAGCGTCCTACGAGACCGACAACGGGGATCTCGCACCGTCGGTCCGCGAACTATTCGAGAGCGATATCGACGTGCTCGTCCACCGGTCTGCCGACGAACGGGCTCGCTGGTCACGTGTGCTGGTGCTGGTGCGACGGGCCAGCGACGTCGCACACGCCATGATCGACTTCGCGACGCGACTGACCGGCGACGACGTCAGTCTGTGTCGCTGTATCGACGCCGAGCGCGAGCGCCGCGACGCCGAGGAGATGCTCGCGAACCTCGCCGGGACCGCGGACGGGAACGTCGAAACGCGGGTCGCTCGCGCCGACGTCGTGTCGTTCCTCGAGGCGAACGCCGCCCAGTTCGATCTGGTCGTGCTCGGATCGAGCGGGGACCGAAGTGCCGCTTCTCGATTCCTCACCCCGCCGACCTACGAGCGACTCGGCGAACTCGACATCGACGTCGCGATTCTCGACCGGGGGCGATAGGATCCGTCGACGACTACCCGTCGTCGGTCTCGTCTTGGGCGATCTCTTCGACCTCTTCGCCGGAGGTGCCCAGGATTCGATCGGCGACGGATTCGACCTCCGCCTGCCCGAGCGCCGACTGGACGAGCAAGTGCCCGCCGATGACTGCGGGGCTGATGACGGCATCCGCGCCGGCTCGCCGGAGTTTGTCGATGTTCTGGCGGTCGGTCGCCGCCGCGACGATCCGGATATCGGGGTTGAGCTCCCGCGCGGTCAGGATGGCGAGCGCGTCCTCGGCGTCGTTGTTCGTCGCCGCCACGACGCCGGTCGCGCGTTCGATCCCGGCGTCGTGCAGCGGCTGTTCGTCGCTCGGGTCGCCGATCAGGACGTTGATCTCCCGATCCCGGAGCGAGGAGGCTCGCTCCCTGTCCGGCGTGACGACGATAAAGGCGGTGCGCGCTTCGTCGAGTCCTTCGAGGATCGGTTCGGTCAGTTCGCCATATCCCATGACGATGATGTGGTCTTCGAGCATGCTGAGTTGTGCCTCCGACATCTGTCCGAGCGCGGCCGCGAATCTGGCCTCGATCGCCGGGCCCAGTAGCGTCCCCGCCGCGACACCGAAGCTGGCGACGCCGACGACCAGCACTGACATGCTGAACAGCCGCCCGATCTGACTGGTCGCCGTGAAGTCGCCGTAGCCGACCGTCGAGGCCGTTACGAGCGTGAAATAGAACGCATCGAGCACCGTATTCACGCCGGGAAACTCCTCGCGCAGGGCATAGGTCCCGACGGTGCCGTAGATCTGAGCGCCGATCAGTGCCGACAGTGCTGCCAGCTGACTGGTCGACAGCTCCCACGACTCGGTGTACTGGCTGCGCCCGGCCGAGACCAGGGGAATCGACACCACCGAGAGCACGACCAGCGGCGTCGAAGCCGGGATCGGAACCTCGATCAACGGGACCGGGATCGTTCCGGGTTGGACCAGTCCCTGCAGTGCGGTCACCGGCAGCAAGACCAGCGTCGAGTACCAGGCTGCACGGAGTCGCTTCCGAAGCCCGTAGGCACTGGTCAGCATGAGAAAGCCGGTCATCGCGCCGGTAAACCCAGCGAGACGCTGGATTGACTTCGGGACGTATGCGCTCAGTAGGGCCACTTCCTGGGACGCGATGTTGACGACTCCGACAGCGAACGAGAGCACCGCGACGACGGTCACGAGCCAGACCGTCGCTCGCGCTCCCGGATGCCGGATCATACCCATGCTCGTCCGGCGACGGATATAACAGTTACAGGTTTCGGGGAACGGTCGGCTACCGGACGCCGTCGACTTCGAGCCAGGGGACCTCGACGAGCGCCGGGATGTGTGTCTCGACGTGGTGTTCCCAGACGCCTTCTTCGCCGAAGGCCTCGCCGTGGTCAGCGGTCACGACGACCGTGCCGTCCAGATCTTCGACGAGTTCGACGACCGACTCCAGCGCGATCCGGAGGTTCTCCTCGTAGAGGTTCATCGCCGCGCCGCGCGTGCCGTCCTGCAGGACCGCGCGCGGACCGAGTTCCAGCCACAGCCCCATCTTCTGGGCGAGTTCGACGCCGTCGAGCGCGCCCTCGACCGTCCGGCGGACCCCGCCGACGGCCGAGGAGATGACGCCGTCACCGTCGGAGTGGTCCTGTGCGCCCTGTCGTTTGATGCCCTTCTGGATCTGCTTGAGTTTCTGGCCCTTGCCGCGCGAGAGGTACGGCGCGTGGGGTTGCATGTAGTGAACCACGGTTCGGTCGGCGGCCTCGACGGCGTCCCGATTGGCGAAGAAGGCTTCGTTGAGGCTGTCCGGCGGGACCGTCTCCAGGTCGTCGTCCCAGCCGGACTGCCAGACGTCGAAGATGTTCGCGATGTGCTCAGAGGCCGTCCACGTGTAGCCGGCGCTCGCTCCCCACTTGAGTTCGTTGAGCGGGATCCCCAGATCGTTGATGAAGGGGTTCCCCGAGAAGTACGCGAGGTCATGCACGTCGGTGAACGTTTTCGAGGCCCATTCGGGGGTTGAGGAGCCGATGCTCGTTCGCTTTTCGAGGTCGCCCTCGAGGTAGTCCTCGTAGACGTCGCTGAAGACATCGTACCGGCACGCGTCCAGCACGACCGCGTAGTCCCAGTCCGATTCGAGGAAGTCGTGGTCCGCCATCGATAGACGGTAGTTGGTGCGTGCGTATCTATTTCTTTGGTTTCACAGCCCGAGCCCTCTCTCTGATGTCACGATCACGCCGATACGGGTTCGGCGTTCGGGATGGCGGCGAAGGCGGCCTCGACAAGGCTGCTCACCTCTTCAGCGATTGGTTCGACTGCCTCGTTTTCGGTAATCGTCAGCACCGCCGTCGGATCGACGACGCTGACACCGGTCTCGTCGCCGTCCGTCTCGTAGACGACGACGTTACACGGCAACAGGGCACCGATCTCGAACTCCACGTCGATCGCGTCGTACGCGAGCGGCGGGTTGCACGCTCCGAGAATCCGATACCGGACGTGTTCTTTGTCGAGTTTCTCCTCGAATGCCGCCTGCATGTCGATATCGGAGAGGACTCCGAACCCCTCTTCGGCGAGCGCGTCAGTCACGATCTCGATCGTTTCGTCGAACGGTGCGTCGACTCGATACTGGTGGGTATAGGGTGCCATCGTCCACTAGACGAGCTGAGCACTCATCAACCCTCCGTGCAGGTCAATCGTTGCCGGGAACCGACGAACCGTTGCCGCGAGGCTGCCGGGAAACGGAGATCGAACGGGCAGAAGCAGCGCCGATCAGGCGTAGCGTTCGAGTTCGGGCCGGTCGAGTTCCTCGAGCACGTCCTCTGCGATCGAATCGAGCAACTGGCGTCCCTCGGCGGTGACCACGCGACCGTCGTTGGCCTCCGTCTCGACGTAGCCGGCGTCTTCGAGCTGCTGGAGCGCGGTGCGGATGATCTTGCGCGAACCGTCGCTCTGGCTCGGGGGTCGGACCTGATAGCGGTTGGAGCCGCCCTTGGTGTTGCCGTAGGCGGTCGCGAGCGATCCGACGCCGACGGGGCCGTCGACGGCGACCTTCCGGAGCAGGCTGGCGGCGCGACGCGCCCAGAAGTCGTCCTGCTCGGGCGGCAGTTCGCGGTCGACGCCCGTAGTCGTGAACTCGATCCAGTCCGGTTGCTCGAGGTCGTCCTCGTCGAGTCGGTCCGCGGCGGCCTCGATGAGGTCCTCCGCGGGGACATCGTAGAGTGTCGTCATTGAGCGTTCATACTGTGGTCGGTCATTTAAGCACATCGTCTCGTGCCCGTGACTGCCGATGTCGATCGGCGGTCGAGACCTACCCGTGACCCGGATAGTCCCGCTCGAACCGGGCTTCGATCTCGTCGGTATCGATTTCGATCAACACCGGGCGACCGTGCGGGCAGGCGTAGGGGTTCTCACAGTCTGCGAGCGCCTCGAGCAGCGAGACGACCGACCCGTCGGTCAGCGAGGTGTTGGCCGTCACCGAGGGATAGCAGGCCAGATCGGCCAGCAGTTCGTCGGCGACCGCCTCGACTGTCCCGGCGGCGTCGCCGTCGCGCTCGACGAACGACGAGAGGACGTCCCGGACGAGTTCCGGCCCGCCGGCCTCCGCGATCAGCGCCGGGACCGTCCGTACCTCGATCGTCCGGTCGTCGATCCGCTCCGCCTGAAACCCCAGTCGAGACAGCGCCTCGGTGAACTGCTCGAACAGCGCCGACTCCCGGGCCGTGAGTTCGATCTCGACGCTGTCGGCCAGCACCTGTGTCGTCGTTTCCCCGAGGAACTGCTCGCGGAGCCGCTCGTAATTGATCCGCTCGTCGGCCGCGTGCTGGTCAATCAACACCAGTCCGTCGTCGGTTTCCGCGACCACGTAGCTGTCCTCGACCTGTCCGAGCACGCGCATCGACGGCAGCGAATCGAACGACTGCATCGCAGGATCGTCGTCGCCGAACCGCCGCTGTTCGGTCGCCATCACCGTCGGTGCCGCGTCCGGCGTTTCCGCGCTCCTTTGCTCGGGTGTCTCCGACTGCGTGGATGGCTTATCGGGCGATTCCGGTCGTCCGAATGGCCGATCTTCCGACTCCGATCGTTCGGCCGGTCCCGACCGTTCGGGCGTTCGGTCCGTCGATGCCGTCCCGACGGACTCGGACACGCCGTCGTCGCTCGTTGCTGTCGGTCGCTCGTCCCTCGGGTCTCCGTCGCGCACGGCGCTTGATCGCTCGCCGTCTCCGTTCGCGTCCGCCGTCGTCGAATCGGCTGCGTCGGCCCGGTCCGATCGGCCCTCGGTCCGGTTTCCGGGGTCGATCTCGGTCTGTTCCGGGGCGGACTGGCCGCGGGGCGCGCGCGTCCGGAGCCCGCCCTCACGACGGAGCGCCGCTTCGACGGCCGCCGTGATCTGCTCGCGGACGCCCTCGGCGTCGGCGAACCTGACCTCCATTTTCCGGGGGTGGACGTTGACGTCGACCAGCGAGGGATCGACCTCGACGAACAGGACGGCAAAGGGGTACCGGTCGCTCGCGATCTGGCCGCCGTAGGCCTCGATCACGGCTTCACGGACGGCGTCAGCGGTGACGAACCGCCCGTTGACGTACGTCGAGAGGTACTCCCGGCTCGCGCGGTTGGTCTCGGGATGGCTGACCAGCCCCGAGATGTCCTCGAGCGGCCCCTCGGGGACGGCCGCCCCGTCGATCTCGATCATCGCCTCGGCGACCTCGCGCCCGTAGACGTCCAGTACTGTCTCTTCGAGGTCCCCGCGTCCGGTCGTCGCAAAGACCTCCCGACCGCCGTGTTCCAGCGCCACGGCGACATCGGGGTTGGCGAGCGCGTAGGCGGTCGTGACGCTGTTGACGTGTGCGAACTCCGTGGCCTCCTGGGCGAGGTACTTCCGGCGGGCGGGCACGTTGTAGAACAGGTCTTCGACCTCGACGGTCGTCCCGACCGGACACCCGGCCGGCTGGACAGTTCCGACATCGCCGCCCTCGACGGTTATTTTCGCGCCGCGATCGGCACTGTCATCGCGCGGACGGGAGGTGATCGTCAGCCGGGAGACCGCGCCGATCGCGTGGAGCGCCTCTCCGCGGAACCCGAGCGTCGCAAGTCCAGCCTCGAGATCGTCGATGTCCCGGATCTTCGAGGTCGTGTGCTGTCTGACCGCACGTTCCAGCGCCTGCTCGTCCATCCCGATACCGTCGTCGCTGACGCGGATCGACTCGGTGCCGCCGCTCTCGACGGCGACGCGAACCCGCGAAGCGTCTGCGTCGAGACTGTTCTCGACCAGCTCCTTGACGACCGAGGCGGGTCGCTCGACGACCTCGCCGGCGGCGATCCGTTCGACGGTCGTCGGATCGAGCTCCCGGATCTCCTGGGGCATTCGTGGGCTCGTTGGGAAGCGACGCTCTTGAGATTGGCGGCTATGATCGTGGTTGCTGTAACGATTTACCGATGTGACCGCACGTCGTCGTGCGGTCGACCCGGAACAGGCGTACAGCAACCACGATGAGAAACCGCACCGATCAGTCGTCCGCGGCGACCGCTTTCCGCGGGCAGGCCACGACGCCCTCGACGACGATCCGGACGCCGTCGTCGTATTCGGCGTCGAAAGCGGGTTCCCAGCCGTGGGCGCGGGCAAGCGCACGGAAACTCGGCAGCGCCATCCCCGCGCTGGCGGTCGGTACCGACTCCTCGAACTCGAAGAACGTCTCTGCGCTGGTTCCAGTCGGACGGTCGCCGTTAGCCTCGAAAATCAGCGCTCCGTCCTCGAGCGTGACAGTCACCGACGAACTGTCGATCGCATCGGCGAAGACGAACGCCCGGTGTAACAACTCCTCGAGGCGGCTTTCGTCGGCCTCGAGGGCGCTCTCACCTTCCAGTTGCACGTCGAGTCCGTCCGCATCGACCCGTTGCCGGGCCGTCTCGGCGACCCCGCGCAGTTCCACCGGTTCGGTCTCCTCGACGGACTGGCTGTATTCGGCCAGCATCGACAGGTCGTCGACGATATCGCGCATTCGCTCGCTCGTCGTCGCGGCCGTCGAGAGCGCGCGCGAGGCCGCCTCTGGGTCGCGTTCGACGTACTGCTGGGCGGCCTCGACGTTCCCGGCGACGATCTGGAGGGTGTTGCGCAACTCGTGGCGGATGCCGACCGCCAGCTCCTCCAGTTGGTCGTTGTGACGTTTCAGCTCGCGACGCTGGCGCTCGATCCGGGTGACGTCGGTCAACACGAGCATCCGTCCGTCCCCGGTCGGGCCGAGCGAAAAGTCGCTTCGGGTCACCAGGAAGTGACGCGTCTCGGCGTCGATCCGAAAATCGAGGACGGTCCGCTCGGCACCGAGCGCGTCCGCGAGCGGTTCGACGCGCTCGACGTGCTCGCCGCGCGCGTCTTCGAGGCCGGGGACGATCCGCGCCGCGGCGTCGTTGAAATCGCGGATCCGATCGTCGTCGTCGAGGAAGACGACCGCGTCGTCGACATCGGCCGAGAAGTGGATCGCCAGGAACTGCTCCTGATACAAAAAGAGCGCTCCTAGCGCGAACGCGGCGACGCCGAACGGCGCGTGGATGATGTTGACGAGTTCCGGAATCGAGTACGCCGCGATATCGAGCACGACTGGAACGGCTGTCAGCGACGCGAGCGCGGCGACGATACGGGTATCGTGATCGGATTCGGCGAACTCCTCGAAGAGCATGAACAGCCCGATCGACGCCAGCGCGTAGGACAGTCCTGTCACCGTCCAGTGGAAGATGCCCTGCTGGATGACGAGGTGGGTGAACCCGTCGTCCACGAGGGTCGCGTTGTAGTACGCGTGGTGAATCGGGTTGGTGAGTTTGACCGCGACGACCGCGAGATACGTCGCGAGACCGGCGCGTCGAAAGGTCGGATCGCGGTGGTACGTGCGACCCGTGTACGCTGAAGCGAAGTACAGCCACGCCCAGACCGTCGAGAAGCCGAAGACGAGCCCGATCAGGTAGGCCGTGTTTTTCAGCTGGAAGCCGGGTAACAACAGCACTGCCGTGTGCGCCCCGGCCCACGCGCCGCTTCCCGTGAGCAGTCCCATCATTCCGACTCGCGTGTCGCGGTCTTCGATCTCTCTCGCTCGAAAGAGGCTCGCGAAACACGCCAGCGACGTGAACGCGAACGCGATAATATACACGAGATTCGACAGAGCGATCACGGCCAAACAATATGGCGGCCCGGATAAATATGATTCCCCCGACGGGGACACCGTTCCCCGCATTTGATAGTGATCGGGAGCGATAGCCGCGACCATGAGCTTCGAGCACTACCCCGACGAGGTCGAGATCGTCGAGACGAACTTCAAGACCGACCAGCAGGAAGACGCGGCCGAGACGATCGCCGACGAGTGGCCGGTCGATCTCGACCGGCTCGCCGAGGAAGGCCAGCACGTCAAGATGTTCTACAAGCAGGTCCTCGAGCAGTTTCTCGGCCCGGCGGAGGAGGACGCAACTTTCGCACAGCTCAAAGACGAGTACGGCAGCATGGAGCAGTGGGCCGAGAACGGCGACGCCGAATCCGACGCCGAGGAGGTGGACGTCCCGGACGCCGACGACATCCTTGGCGTCGGCGAGAGCGACGACACGAGCACCGGTATCGAGCCGGACGCCGACATGAGCGACTGGTCGACGGAAGCGTCGCCAGCGTCGGATAGCGAGGCTTCGTCGTCGAACGTGGACGCAGCGGCCGTCGAGACCGCCCCGGACGGCGTCGATGCGAAGCGCCGTGCGTGGTTCCGGGCCGGCTTCCGGGAAGGCGTCGAGTTCGCGCTCGAAAACCCCGACCTGTTTCGGGACGAATGATCACAACCGTTGTCATACGGTCGGTTGTAATACTGGTGGCTATAACATTTCCAAATGATCTGGTACGACGGCGTGCCAGATATCTTTACGAACTTATAGCCACCAGTATAAGTCTGTTCCAGATCGATCGCATCCGTTATGCGATCGTACCGGTAAATCGTTACAACCGACCGTATCAAACCAGCAATGGGTTTTTGACCGCGACACGCCTGCAAAGTGTGTGGACGCTCTCGACCCGGACGACGACGACGTATTCGAGGCCCAGCGCGAGCGCGTCGAGCGGCCGATGGCCCGGTTGTTCCGCGAATACGGTCGTGAGAACAGCGGCTACTTCGGCGTCGGGCTGTTCGCCAGCATCGTCGCGCGAGTGCTGGATCTGCTCCCGCCGCTGTTTCTGGGCATCGCGATCGACGCGATCATCCGACAGGAGACGGCGTTCTCGCTACTCTTCGTCCCGGACGCCTGGATCCCGAGCGCGCCGCGCGACCAGCTGTGGCTCGCCGCCGCCATTGTCGCCGGAGCCTTTCTGTTCGGTGCGGCCTTTCACTGGGCGCGCAACTGGGGCTGGAACAACTTCGCCCAGCACATCCAGCACGACGTCCGGACCGACACCTACGACCAGATGCAGCGGCTGAACATGGACTTCTTCGCCGACAAGCAGACCGGCGAGATGATGTCCGTGCTCAGCAACGACGTCAACCGCCTCGAACGGTTTCTCAACGACGGGATGAACGCGGCGTTCCGGCTGATTGTGATGGTCGTGGGTATCGCCGTGATCCTGTTCTCGCTCAACTGGCAACTGGCGCTGATCGCGCTGGTCCCCGTGCCGCTGATCGCCTTCTTCACGAAGCGGTTCATCGAGACGATCCAGCCCAAGTACGCCGACGTGCGCTCCTCTGTCGGCGCGCTCAACTCCCGACTTGAGAACAATCTCGGCGGTATCCAGGTCATCAAGAGTTCCAACACCGAATCCTACGAGTCGGACCGCGTCGACGACGTCTCGCGGGATTACTTCGACGCCAACTGGGACGCCATCGAGACGCGGATCAAGTTCTTCCCCGGGTTGCGGGTCATCTCGGGCATCGGGTTCGTGCTCACCTTCGCCGTCGGCGGCTACTGGGCGCTGACCTACGAGACGACCGGGGCCGCGCCCTGGCTGTTCAGCGAACCGCTGACGACCGGGCAGTTCGTCGTCTTCATCACGCTGACCCAGCGGTTCGTCTGGCCGATGGCACAGTTCGGACAGATAATCAACATGTACCAGCGGGCCTACGCCTCCGCCGAGCGGATCTTCGGACTGATGGACACGCCCGCACGGATCGAGGAGGATCCCGACGCCGATCCGCTGGACGTGACCGACGGGCGCGTCGTCTACGACGAGGTCACCTTCGGCTACGATTACGAGCCCCCGGAGGGACCCCGCGACGACCCCGAGGGCGAGTCGATCGTCGAGGACATCTCCTTCGAAGTCGAGGGCGGCGAGACCATCGCGCTCGTCGGTCCGACGGGCGCGGGCAAGTCGACGATTCTGAAACTCCTGTTGCGGATGTACGACGTCGACGCGGGTTCGATCACCGTCGACGGGACGGATCTGCGAGCGGTGACGATCCCCAGTCTTCGCCGGCAGATCGGCTACGTCAGCCAGGAGACCTTTCTGTTCTACGGGACCGTCGAAGAGAACATCACCTACGGGACGTTCGGCGCGAGCCGCGAGGCGGTCGTCGAGGCCGCGAAGATGGCCGAGGCCCACCAGTTCATCGAGAACCTCCCCGACGGCTACGAGACGAAGGTGGGCGAGCGCGGCGTGAAGCTCTCTGGCGGGCAGCGCCAGCGGATCGCCATCGCCCGCGCGATCCTCAAAGACCCCGAGATTCTGGTGCTCGACGAGGCGACCAGCGACGTCGACACCGAGACGGAAATGCTCATCCAGAAGAGCCTCGACGAGCTGGCGGCCGACCGGACCACGTTCGCGATCGCACACCGCCTGTCGACGATCAAAGACGCCGATCAGATCGTCGTGGTCGAGGACGGACGGATCGTCGAGCGCGGCACTCACGACGACCTGCTCGCCGCGGACGGGCTCTACGCGAACCTCTGGGCGGTTCAGGCCGGCGAGATCGACGAACTCCCGCGGGAGTTCATCGAACGGGCGGCCAGACGTCGGTCACGCGTCGACGCCGAGGCAGGTGACGACTGATCGTGATTGCTGGACCGGGTTGCCGGTGCGACCGCACTACTTCGTACGGAACAGACGTACAGTAATCTCGATGCCGGGAGACGACCCGGCGGCCGTCAGAACGCCCCCGGCGCGACGACGGACACGAGAACCGTCCCGCCAGTGCCAGAATCGCTGTGCTTGCTATGTACGTGATCCGTTTGGCCGGGATACTGTAACCTATTGGTTCGATATTAGCAATAACAAAAAACACTCGATGCAGGGGATGACATCCGAATATAATTGGTGGGTATATTCGGACAGCGCAGCAATGACGCTTTTCAAATATGGCTCGTGACGGTTCGGAACGTCGTGTTCCGCGATCACTCGGGGGCGTAGTAGTATTCGCCGGCCTGTTTCTGTTCGCGGTCGAGGTTGCTCCCGGATTTGTTGATCCGCGGACGGCCGGTGCGCTCGTCCCGGCGGAAGGTGACGTCGAGGTTCGCGAGGAACTCGTTCATTCCCTCGCGCATCCCTTGCGGTTCGGAGGCGTGACCGCGCTCGGCCGGTTCACCGTCGAAGACCAGCAGTCGGTCGGAGAGCAGGTCGATCATGTAGATGTCGTGGTCGATGACCATCGCCGTCGCGTCGTGGTTTTCCGCATAGCGACGGATCGCGCTCGTCGCGAGCACGCGCTGTTCGACGTCGAGGTGTGCGGAGGGTTCGTCCAGCAGGTAGAGGTCGGCGTCTTTCGAGAGACAGGCCGCGATGGCGACGCGCTGGCGTTCCCCGCCGGAGAGATCGGTGAGGTTCTGCTCCATGATTCGGTCCAGTTGCAGCGGCTGGGCGATCTCGGTGTTCCAGTAGGAACTGCCGAACTCGTCGGTGATCGAAGCGAGGAACGCGTCGACGCGCATCGGCTGGTCGATCTCGACGTACTGGGGCTTGTAGGCGATATCGAGCCGGGCGTCGATCTCGCCCTCGTCGGGCTCGAGCCTGCCCGCGAGCAGTTTCGCGAAGGTCGATTTCCCGATCCCGTTGGGACCGACGACGCCGAGCACTTCGCCCTCGTGGATCTCGCCGCCGGCGACCGACAGCGAGAACTCGCCCTCGCCGTAACTTTTCTCCAGCGCGGGGTACTCGACGACCGACTGGCCGCCGGCGACGCTGCGGGGCGCGTGCTGTTCGAACTCGATGGCGTCCTGGCGGATCCGCATGTTCTCGTTATCCAGATAACCCTTGAGGTACTCGTTGATCCCGTTTTTCGTCGACTTCGGATCGGTGATGACACCGAACGCCCCGGGTTCACCGTAGGCGACGTGCAGGGCGTCCGCGAGCAGATCCAAGATCGCGAGGTCGTGCTCGACGACCAGCATCGATCGGTCGCCGTCCTCGGCCAGTTCCTGAATGATCCGGGCGGCGGTCATCCGCTGGCCGATGTCGAGATAGGGCGTGATCTCGTCGAGGAAATAGAAGTCGGCGTCCCGCGCCAGCGCCGCCACGAGCGCGACGCGCTGGAGTTCCCCGCCCGAGAGCGTCCCGATGTCCTGGTCGACGACCGGCCCGATCCCGACCCGCTCGATCAGCGCGTCGAGTTCGCCCCGCTCGTCGGTCCGCTCGAGCAACTGACGGGTTGTCCCGTCGAACTGGTCGGGGATCTGATCGACGTACTGGGGCTTGCGGGCGACGGTCACGTCGCCGTCGATCAGCGCCTCGAGGTAGTCCTGCAAGGCGGTCCCGCGGTACTCCTCGAGGACGGCGTCCCAGCCGGGATCGGCGTTGTACTCGCCGAGGTTCGGCGTGAGTTCGTCCGCCAGGATGTGGACGGCAGTCGTCTTCCCGATCCCGTTCGGACCGAGGATGCCGGTCACGCGCCCGTCGCCTGGCGCGGGCAGGCCGTACAGCGAGAAGGCGTTCTCGCCGTAGCGGTGGATCGGTTCGTCGTCCAGTTCCTGGGGGAGGTTGATGATCTCGATGGCGTCGAACGGACACTTCTCGACGCAGATCCCGCAGGTCTCGCCCAGGCAGATCTCCTCGGAGATGCGGACCTGATCGGGCCCGCCCTCGAACGGTTCGTCCTCTTCGTATGCGTCGCCGCGCGTGACGATGCACTCCTTGCCCGTCCGGTTGGGCGGACAGAAGTTCATACACTCGTAGTTGCAGCGGTCGGGCTGGCAACGGTCGAGGTCGACGACGGCAATGCTGTCATCAGCCATTGGAAGTCACCCGGTCAGACGGCAGACGCGGTGAGAATCAGCGTCCAGGAGACGAACCACAGCGAGAACGTCATGAACGCGACGTACAGGTAGTCTTTCGTGCTGAACTCCTGGGTGTCGACGCCCAGGGCCTGGAGGATCGGGACCTGGACAGCTATCGCACCCAGCACGACGAACACGTTGACCCGTCCCGAGGGGTCCGCCCCGAGGCCGTACTCGGAGATCAGCGCCGCGACGATCCCCATCAGGGAGGCCAGCGTGGTCACTGTCACGCTGCGGACGTGACCGGTCAGCCCGTCGGCCGTCTCGGTAGCCATACCCCACTGTCGGCTACCCGAAGTGAAAAGCCGTTCGTTACGGGTCGGATCGATGGCCGACTAGACTCCGGAATCGATTGCCTCAATATTTATACGGGGCGGGGCCCTCCATTCAGCCAATGACAGAATCCGACGGGGAGGAGATCACGGATCTGCCACCGAGCGCGAAGCTCGTATTCAAGGTTCTCGAATACAACGGCCCGCTCACGCAGAAGGGTATCGTCGAGGAGTCGATGCTCTCAGCCCGGACGGTCCGGTACGCGCTCGAACGCCTCGAAGAGGTCGGGGTCGTCGAGGAAGACGTCTACTTCGCCGACGCGCGACAGAACCTCTACGAGCTGACGCTCGATGATTCCGACAAGTCCGAACAGGCGGTCTCCGACTGATTATCGCCGCTGTTCGTCGATCCGAAGACCTGGGTGCCAGCGATCCGCGCCCGCCTTCTCGGCTGTCCCGTCCATCGCCGCGAGAAGCGAGACCGCCTCGCTTGCGGTTTTCGCGGCCTTTCGCTCGCCCTCCGTCCGGAACTCGCCGGTGACTCGGTTGGCGTAGACCGTGCTGACCGCGCCCGCCCGGAGGCCGTACAGCGACGCCAGCGTCAGGATCGAGCTGGCCTCCATCTCGAAGTTGAGCACGTTCGCGTCCCTGAGTTCCGCGACCAGTTCATCGCTGTCCCGGGCCTGAAACCCCTCGAATCCGGGTCGTCCCTGCCCGGCGTAAAACGAGTCCGTCGAGCAGGTCACCCCGACGTGATAGTCGTAGCCCAGTCGCTCGGCGGCCGCGATCAGCGCCGAGACGACGGCGTGATCCGCGACAGCGGGGTAGTCCTCGCGGACGTATTCGTCGCTGGTCCCCTCCTGACGGACCGCGCCCGTCGTGATCACGAGGTCGCCGACCCCGGCTTCGGGCTGGATCGACCCACAGGACCCGACGCGTATCAGCGTCTCGCTGCCGACGCGCGCGAGTTCCTCGACCGCGATGGCCGCCGAGGGACTGCCGATCCCCGTCGAGGTAACCGAGACGGGCGTGCCGTCGTAGGTCCCCGTCGCCGTCCGGTACTCGCGGTGGTCGGCGACGACCTCGTGGTCGTCCCAGACGTCGGTTATCTTCGGGACGCGATCCGGGTCGCCGGGAAGCAACACGCTGTCAGCGACGTCGCCGGGTTCGACTTCGAGGTGGTACTGTTCGTCGTCGTTCGGGTCCTCCGCGGGATCGGGTGTCATCGGTCCAGATGAGCTGCCGTGATCGTGTTCGGGAGCAACTCGCCGAGTGTGTAGGTACTGTACCCGTCGTCGCCTTCATCGCAGTGGATTGCGAGGTCGTCACCGCAGAACTCCGCCAGCGTCTGTCGACACATCCCGCAGGGCGTGACGCCGTCGCGCTCGCTGGACGCCACCGCGATCGCGTCGAACGCCCGGTGACCGGCCTGGACGGCCTTGCTGATCGCCAGCTCCTCGGCGTGAACGCTGTTGGAGTAGTTGGCGTTCTCGATGTTACAGCCCGTGAAGACGGTCCCGTCCGCCGTCCTGATCGCCGCGCCGACGCGGTACTCCGAGTACGGGGCGTACGAATCGGACAGCGCGTCTCGCGCTCGCTCGATGAGGTCCTCCATGGCTGCCCCTCGGCGTCCACCGGCAAAGAGGCTGGGTATCGATACGAGACAGAGGGTCCGACGTCACCGGGAGTTTTTCGTCTCGCACTTCCGTAACCCGCCTGCAATGCGACGATTCGCCCTCCGAACGAGCCTGATTAACAGCATCACCCCACCGACGATGGCGACAGACGGTGCGAGGCCGATCGCCAATTCGTCCAGACGCTGAAGGGGTTGCCGGGGAGCACTGCGATCGACACAGAGGGCGAGGATCACTATACCCAGTGATATCTCCTATCGTGGATGGGGGGAATCGAGCAGCACTTCCGGCAGCTACTCCGCTCTCGTTGCCCTATCGGCACAAGAGACAAGCCATCATAGCGTGGATCGGGACGTATGAGTGACTCCAGCGGGCGACCGTGTCCACAATGTGACCGACCGATGTATCATCGCCACTGCAAGTACGTCTGTCCGGTCCACGGCGTCGTCTTCGACTGCGCGGACACGTTTTATTGATCGATCGCCGGCCCGTCGAGCACGCCGCGCCGCCGGAGGTGGCGGTATGCGGGCCCGCTCAACAGCACGACGCCGAGCAGCGTCGCCGCCAGCAGCAGCGACAGGGTCGATCCGGCCGCCTCGAGCGCGAACGTCCGCATCGACGCACCGGCAAGCACGGTCGCGACGACCCACGGCGTCTCGCCGAGTGCCGTCCCGAGCGCGTAGCGTCCGACGGGGACCTCGGCCAGTCCGGCCGCATACGAGACGGCGTCCGCGGGCATGGGAACCAGGCGCGCGGCGATCAGTCCGCGGAGGTCGCCGGTCACCTCGACTGCGGAGCGACCGAGTGCGTGCAGGCGCGCGAGCGGCCCGCGCTGGCGGGGTGCATATCGCGCGAGCAAGTACGGCGGCAGGCACGTATAGACGGCACCGGCCAGCCCGATCGGGATCCCCACCGCGGGCCCGTAGACGAACCCGACCAGCAGCGACAGCGCCGAGATGGGCCACAGCACCAGCGACCGAACCCCGTAGAGTCCGACAAGCGCGAGCGCGAACAGGACAGGCCGATCGGCTGTCCCGGCGAGCGACGCCAGCGCCCGCTCGGGCGAGACCACGAGGACGCCGAGCGCGCCCGTCGCTGCCAGCGCGAGCCCGCCCGCCAGTTGGATCCGCACCTGCCGGTCCATCACTCGACCGTGTTTCTGCCAGCGAAATACGCCTTGTGGTCGTGTCTTTCTTGCTCGCGGCGGTCGTTGTCCCGACGTGGACTCCGATCCCGTCGAACTCGGCGTGACACTGCTCGCCCACCTCGAAGACGAGTCGCTGTCGGTCGCGGAGGCGATCGACCGCCTCGAAACCATCACGACCGACCCCCACCTCACAAGGGAGATCCTCGACACGGCCGAGTTGCGCGGGATCATCGAGCGCGAGGAGGGGCTGATCCGCACGCGATCGGACTCGTTCGTCCGCTTCGAGAGACAGGTCGTCTCACGGGAGGGCGACTTCGAGTGTCGACGCTGTGGCTCGCCGCTGTCAACCGGCTACTTCATCCAGTTCGAGACCGGTGAGCTCGGCCCGTTCGGCTCCTCGTGCATCCGGAAAGTGACGGGTCGAGAGTGACTCTTTCCGCGCGAGTCACAGTCCGTAGACGAGTTTCTCACCGGTGTCCAGCCCGTTTCGCAGTGCGGCGTGTATCCTGGCCTCTCCCGGGACCCAGTCACCGACGAAATACAGGCCGTGATCGGTGGCCGAGTCGATCGGCCCCTGCCGAACTGGCTCGTCGGGTAACGCGTAGCGCCAGCCCTGGTGGTCGGTCCAGTCGGGCTCCCGGAGGCGTTCGTCGTCAAGCAGGTCCACCGTCAGATCGATCAGTTCCGCGACGTTGGTCTCGGGATCGCGCTCGAAGTGTCGCTCCGACCAGTCCTGTCCGGCCTGGACGACCAGCAGCGACTCCCCGTCGGGGACGTGGCCGGGCTTGCACTCCTCGCGGGCGATCCAGCCGATCTCGTGTTCCGCGTCCGTGTTGATGACCGCATAATAGGGCCGGTCCAGCTCGAAGGGATAGTGCAGGACCGCGGTCCAGACGCTGCGGTAGGGGACAGCATCGATTGCCTCGAGGAGGTCTTCGCGCAGTGGATCGTCCCACTCGGCCGTCCGCAGGAGGTCGGCGGTCTGGGGAGCCGGCGGGTTCACGACCAGCGCGTCGAACGGCCCCCACGACTGCCCGTCGGCGTCGGTCAGCCGCCACTGTTCGCCCTCGCGGTGGATTCGGTCGACACGAGTGTTGCGATGGACGGTCGCGTCGGTTCGATCGAGCAGGCGCTTGGCGATCTGTGTCAACCCGGCCTCGTAGCTCCACTTGCGGTCGTCGCTGTCCCGGCCGGGGCCGATCTCGCCGTCGCGCTCGTAGGCGTAGATCGGCCCCCGGGTGTCGACCAGCCCCTCTGTGTCCATCGTCTCGGTGATCAGCTCGGTCACCCGGCTGTCGCGGTCCTTGAGGTAGTTCGCGCCGTAATCGTACGTGACTGGACCCCGCCGGCGAGTGGCCGCACGACCGCAGAGACCACCGGACTTCTCGAGTATCGTCACTTCGACGTCCTCGCGGGCCTGATCGACGACGTGCGTCGCGGCTGTCGCCGCCGCACCGGCACCGACGACTCCGATCGTAGTCATGCCCGCCCGTTAGGATCGGATCCACAAAACTGCCAGCCTCGAACGCGCTCGCGGTCGAAAGTTAACGAACGATAGTCGGAGACGGCTCGAAACGTTCAACACTGCGACCACGAATCGGTGAATATGGCTCGCAGGTTTAGCATGGACCGTCGCGCGTATCTCAAGACAGTCGGAGCAGTCGGTGCAGCGTCCGCAATTGCGGGTTGCTCCGGCGGCTCCGACTCCGAGACGCTCGTTCCCGGAACGAACGCCGCGTTCGCGCCGTTCGAGTTCGAGGAGAACGGCGATATCGTCGGCTTCGACATCGACCTGGCCGAAGAAGCGATCGACCGCGCCGGCTACGAGGCCGGCAGCTGGTCGGATCTCGAGTTCGGCTCGCTCATCCCGTCGCTGAACAACGGCGATATCGATCTCATCGCGGCCGGGATGACGATCGAACCCGACCGTCAGGAACAGATCGACTTCACCGATCCCTACTGGGAGTCGAACCAGTCCGTGCTCGTCCAGTCGGACGGCGACTTCCAGCCCGAAGGCGAGAGCGACCTCGACGGTGCGAGCGTGGGCGTCCAGGGCGGGACGACCGGCGAAGGGGAAGCCGAGCGCCTCCTCGAGGAGGGCGTAATCGCCGAGGACGACCTCGAGCGATACCCCAACTACGTGCTGGCCGTCGAGGACCTCGAGGGCGGTAACGTCGACGCGGTGATCGTCGACCAGCCAGTCGCGAAGAACTTCTCGGCCGAGCGCGACGTCTCGGTCGCGTTCGTCATCGAGACGGGCGAACAGTTCGGCATGGGGATGCGCACGGACGACGACCGGCTCGCCGAGATCAACGACGCGCTCGCCGAGATCCGCGAGGACGGGACGTACGACGAACTCGTCGCCGAGTGGTTCGAATAGGACTGATGTTCGGGATCGTGACCCCCAGCGTTCGGGCGGACGTCGCGTCGAAGGCCAGCGTTCGGCTCGACAGCGCGTTGCAGACCGCCGGCCAACTCGATAGCGTGCTGCAGGCCAGCGACTGGGCGTTCGTCGCCGCCAACTGGGAGTACCTGCTTGCGGGGACGGCCGTGACGATCCTGCTGACGATCACGAGCCTCTCGCTGGGCTTTCTGGCCGGGTTCCCCGCCGGGGCGATCGAGGTCTACGGTTCCGGTCGAGTTAGCGAGGCCGTGAGCACGCTCGGCGTGCTGCTCCGCGGGACGCCGATCGTCGTGCTCGTCGTGCTGTTTCACTACGGGTTGCCGCTGCCGCGGTTCGGGTCGGTCCCGTGGCTGGAGATCAATCTCACGGCGTTTCTCTCGGCGACGCTGGCGCTCGGATTTAGGAGTGGCGCATACCAGAGTCAGGTGTTTCGCGGCGCGATCGAGTCGATCGACGACGGACAGACCGAGGCCGCTCGCTCGGTCGGGATGAGCAAACGGCAGGCGGTCCGCCACATCGTCTTCCCGCAGGCGCTGCGACGCTCGCTGCCGGGCTTTCAAAACGAGTTCACGATCGTCCTCAAGGACACGAGCATCGCCTTCGCGATCGGGCTGGCGGAGCTGTTGACCCGCGCAGAGAGCCTCTACCTTCAGCCCGGCAAGGGCACGGCCGTGATGGAAGTCATCCTCACGATCACGGCGATCTACTTCGTGTTGACCTTCGCGACCAACCGGTCGCTGGACGCGCTTCACGACCGCTATTCGATTCCGGGTGGTACGGAATGAGTCTGCTACGCTTCGAGGACGTGTCCAAGTCCTACGGCGACGAGGAGGTACTGCACGACGTCAGCTTCGAACTGGACGCACGCGACGTCGAAGTGATCGTCGGTCCGAGCGGGTCGGGCAAGTCGACGCTGTTGCGGTGTGTCAACCGGCTCACCGAGATCGACGGCGGCGCGATATACCTCGACGGCGAGGACGTCCACGCGATGGACGAAAACGTCCTGCGACGACACGTCGGGATGGTGTTTCAGGACTTCAACCTCTTCGCTCACCGGACCGCCCGCGGGAACGTCACGCTCGGGCTAACCGAGGTGCTGGGACTCTCGGAACGGGAGGCCGACGAGCGCGCCGAACAGTACCTCCGGCGGGTCGGTGTGGCCGATCAGGCCGAGTCGTATCCGGCGGAGCTGTCGGGCGGGCAGAAACAGCGCGTCGGAATCGCCCGCGCGCTGGCGATGGACCCCGACCTCATGCTGTTCGACGAACCGACCAGCGCGCTGGACCCCGAACTCGTCGGCGAAGTGCTCGGGGTCATGCGCGACCTCGCCGACGACGGGATGACGATGCTGGCGGTGACCCACGAGATGGGCTTCGCCCGCTCGGTCGCCTCCCGGCTGACCTTCCTCGAAGACGGTCGGATCGTCGAGCGCGGGCCGCCCGAGCGACTCTTCGAACAACCCGACCACGACCGGACGCGCGAATTTCTCGGCGAACTGACTGAACTCCACCGATGAGCGTCGACGAAACCGAACCGGCCGCGGTCGGCGAGCTCCCCGGGCGACGACGCGCGGTCGTGCTCGCGGTCGGGGCCGTCTTCTGGGCGTGGCTGCTGGCCCGCTGGGCGTATCACAACGCGGTGCTGGACGGTATCTTCGGGGCGCTGGGCGCGCCGGACCTGATCCGCTCGGAGGTCGCCGTGATGAGCCGCGAGCCGTGGCTGTCGCCCGCTCCCCTCGAATCGGCTGCCGATTCCGTGGCGTCGTCCGGCCTGCCGGAGGTCGCAACCGGCTGGCCCGTCTGGCTGCTCGATCTCGCCGCGTTCGCCGTCGAGAGCGCGCCCGCGCTGGCCGAGGGTGCCTACGTCACGGTCTATCTCACGATCGCGTCGATGCTGCTCGGGCTGGTGGTTGCCGTGCCGCTGGCGGTCGCACGAGTCTACGGCGGGGCCACACTCAGTCGTCTCTCGCTGGCGTACACGGAGTTGATCCGGGGGACACCGTTGCTCGCACAGCTGTTCCTGCTGTACTACGGACTGCCGCTCACGGGCGTGATCGGCAGCATCGGCCTCGTCGGGAGCGGATCGATCCCGGGCGCGGCGGTCTTCGTCGCGATCCTCGGGTTCACGATCAACTCCTCGGCCTATCAGTCGGAGTACATCCGGTCGGCCCTGCAGTCGGTCGACGACGACCAGCTCGTCGCCGCCCGGTCGGTTGGGCTCTCGAAGTGGGGCGGGATCCGACACGTCGTCCTGCCACAGGGGTTGCGGTACGCGATCCCCGGCTGGACCAACGAGTTCGTCTATCTCATCAAGTACTCCGCGCTGGCGGCGTTTATCACCGTGCCGGAGCTGTTCGGTCGGGCCGAAATTATCGGCTCGGACACGTTCCGCATTACCGAGATCTACGTGATCGTCGCGGTGTTCTACCTCGCGCTCGTGCTGACGGCCGCGCTCGCGATGAAACGGGTCTCCGCTGCCGTCGCGATCCCCGGCGTCGGGCAACACGAGGGCGATCGGTGATCGGAACAGTCGTTCCGACTTCCGCGATGAGGTTCTCACTGCGACAGATCACTCACCGCCGTAGCAACACCGCAACCGGCACGAGAAGGAGCGCTCCGGCGACGAACGGCGACCAGTCGACGACCACGTAGGCGGCGGCAGCGAGCGGCGGTCCGACCGTCCGCCCGAGGCTTCCCGCACCCTGCGTAACCCCGAATGCGGCCCCCTGTGTGTCGTCGGTGGCACCCCTCGAAACGAGCGCCGCGAGCCCGACCGTGATTGCGCCGTTTCCGAACGAGGCAAGCGCCCCGAATGCGAGCAACACGACGAGTCCGCCGGTCACCCATCCGGGACCACCGGCGGCGATAGAGTCCGTCCCCGCCAGCGGAGACACAGCGAGCAGAACGAGCGCGAGAAACAGCGACGTCACACCGCCCCGGACGACGTGTCGGACGCTGAACCGCCGCGAGAGCCAGCCGATGAGCACACCCTGGTTGACGATGCCGAGCGCACCGATGTAGGCGAGGAACATCGCCGCTTCGGTCGCGTCGTATCCGAAGGCGTCGGCCATAAACGGGACGAACATCACGGTGACGCCGGCGAACGCGAGCGAGGTCAGAAAGAACGCGACGACGAGCGGCCGGAGGGTCGCGTCGGCGAGTGGCGTCCGGAACTGACCGACGAACGACACGCGCCGTGCCCGGATGCGGGTTCGATTCGGCTCTTTCAACACGGCGGCCGCCGTTCCGAGCGCGAGAAACGAGAAGCCCGCAGCGGCAAAACTCGGCAACGAGAACGGCGTCACCGGGACGAACCCTGGCAACACGGTACGGGCGGTCGACACCGCAGTGTCGCTGGCCAGCAGACCGCCGATCGCCGGGCCGAACACGAAACCCAGACCGAAGGCCGCGCCGACGAGACCGAGTGCGCCGGTCCGGTCAGCCGGTGACGTCACGTCGGCGATGTACGCCTGTGCGGCTGCGATGTTTCCGCCGGCTGCGCCGGCCAGCAACCGGGCACTGAACAGGACGACGAGACCGAACGTCACCCCCATGGCCGCACCGATCTCCGAAGCGAACCCGAAGACGACCCAGGCGATCCCGGAGACGCCGACGGACAGCATGAGAACCGGCCGCCGTCCGCGCTCGTCGGAGATCCGGCCGAGCACCGGTGCGGCGACGAACTGCGCCAGCGAGTACGACGCCGCCAGCAGACCGATGAAGACGTCGCTCACGCCGAACGAACGGACGTAGAAGGGCAGAATCGGGATGATGATACCGAAACCGAGCAGATCGATAAAGACGATCCCGACAACGACTGCGACCCGGCGACGTGTTCCCGACGCGGGAACCGGCTCCGCCTGTCCGCTCGTCGCTGCCTGACTCGAGGCCACACTATGGACATCCGTACGCGATCATATACGGATGTCGGATCCCGCACCTGCCCGTGCTTGGAGGGGCTTTCGTCGATGGCCGTTTCGAGTCGAGGGGGACGGTACTTCAGGCTGTGAAGACGCCCGAGGGAGATAAAGAGGGAACGACGCGACAGGTCGAATACGGGCATGGGTGAATCGCTGTATTCGCTACTGGGTGTTCGGGAGGACGCGGATCCGGAGACGATCCGCCGGGCGTATCGCGAGCGGGCCAGCGACGTGCACCCGGACGTCAGCGACGCTCCGGACGCGACCCGGCGGTTCAAGCGGCTCACGGTGGCCCGCGACACGCTCGTAGACGAAGACGAGCGGGCCAGATACGACCGACTGGGTCTTCTACCGGAGCCTCCCGTCGCAGTTCGCGATCGCCGGTCTGTTCGCCACGGTCGGCCTCCTCGTGACCGCGGTCGCCGCGACTGTCCTGCACCTCGTTTCGATCGTGTACACGTGAACGTCGCGGCCTGGATCGGTCAAACGGCTCTTTGAGCTACAGGAACCGGATTATAGGTGGCTTCGCTAGAGGCGCACATGTCGATCCAACGGTTGCTGCCGTCGAGGCTGGACCCGGCTCCGCCGGAGGAGCCCAGAGTCTATAGCCTCGACGCCCAGGACACCCAGGACGCGCTGGACGCGCTGTCGGCCGACACGGCACGAACGATGCTCTCGACGCTGTACGACCAGCCCCGCTCCCCGACCGAACTCCGGGAAGAGGTCGGGACCTCGCTGCAGAACGTCCACTATCACCTCGAAAACCTGCAGTCGGCGGGGCTCATCCGTGAGGTCGGCACCCGCTACTCCGAGAAGGGAAACGAGATGTCAGTTTACGGGCCGGCCAGCGAGGCCGTCGTCTTCGTCGCCGGTGACGACGACAGCGAGTCGCGGCTGGAGCAGTCTCTCGCCCGGGTACTGGGTGCCGTCGGACTACTCGCCGGTGGGAGTCTCGCGTTCGGTGCGGCGGTCGAACGCTGGCTCGCGCCCGACCCCGAGCCGACCGAACCTGCTGGACCGGGAATCATGACCGAATCCACTCAGACCGCAGCCGAAACCATCAGTGCCGTCGACCCCGCGCTCGCGTTCTTCCTCGGCGGCGCGTTCGTGCTCGCGATGGTCGCCGGGTGGGGACTGCTCCGATCGCGATAGCGGCCCATCACGTTCGATACAGGTAGAATCCCGTCGCGTCCGCGACTTTCGCGCGATCGAAATGGCAAACGGTATGCTACTCCGGTCGAAACGCCAACGCGTATGGACGTACAGTCCATCTCCGAACTCGATCCGGCGGAGCGACGCGCCCTGTTCGAACGCGATGCGGGGCTCGAAGAGATCCGCGACGACGTCGCGGAGATCGTCCATCGCGTGCGCGAAGAGGGCGACGTCGCGCTCCGGGAGTACTGTCGGAAGTTCGATGATGTCGAGGTAGGAAACTTCGACATCACGGACGAGGCCGAGCGGGCCTACGAGTCGATCGACGACGACGTCCGCGAGGCCATCGAGACCGCCGCCGACAACATCCGGGAGTTCCACGAGCATCAGGTCCGCGAGGACTGGTCCTACGAAACTGAGGGGCGGGAACTCGGTCGCAGGTTCTACCCGCTCGACAGTGCGGGCGTCTACGCGCCGGGCGGCACGGCCGCATACCCCTCGAGCGCGCTCATGGGGATCGTCCCCGCGACGGTCGCCGGCGTCGATCACGTCGTCGCCGTGACGCCCCCGGCCGAGCAGATCAACCCGGTCACGCTCGCGGCGATCCACGCCGGCGGCGCCGACGCTGTCTATCAAGTGGGCGGTGCACAGGCGATCAGCGCGATGGCCTACGGGACCGAGTCGATCGACAGCGTCGACGTCATCGTCGGCCCCGGCAACCGGTGGGTGACAGCCGCGAAGGCCGAGGTTCGCGGCGACGTGAAGATCGACATGCTTGCCGGCCCGAGCGAGGTACTGGTACTCGCGGACGGGACAGCCGACCCCGAACGACTGGGCGCGGAGATGATCGCGCAGGCCGAACACGACCCCCACGCCGCCGTCGTGACTGTCACCGACGACGTGGACCTCGCGGAGGCCGTCGTCGAGGAGATCGACGCACAGACAGGCGATCGCGACCGCGAGGACATCATCCGTGAGGCGCTGGCAAACGAAGCAAGCGGCGTGTTCGTCGCGCGTTCGATGAGCGAGGCGGCGCTCTTTGCCGACCAGTTCGCCCCCGAGCACATCTACGTCGAGGCCGACGACGAGGACGCCCTGCTCGATCGGATCGAGAACTACGGCAGCGCCTTCCTCGGGCCGCACTCGCCGGTCGCCGCTGGCGACTACGCCAGCGGGACGAACCACGTGCTTCCGACCGACGCACAGGCACGGCTCGCGAGCGGGCTGTCGGTCGATACGTTCGTTCGCTCGGCGACCGTCCAGCGACTCTCCGAAGACGGACTGGCCGAACTCCGGGAGACGATCACGACGCTCGCCGACCGGGAAGGCCTCGAAGCCCACGCCCACAGCGTCGACGTTCGGTTCGACGAGTGACGGAATGGCGCGGTTCCGTTCGCGCGGAAAATGACGCGCCGGCTGACGATCCGCCCACGTCACTGACGACGAGTGCTGTGTGATCGACGACAATGAACGAAGACCATCCGATCGCGCGGGTCGAACCACTGCTGTTGATCGCTATCGGTGGGTTCGTCGGCGCGACGCTCCGGTATGCCGTCTCGGCGGCGTTGCCGGGCGGGTTTCCCTGGGGGACGCTGGCCGTGAACGCGCTGGGGAGTTTCGCACTCGGGCTGTTGCTCTACGAGGCGCGACTCACGGACCTGCTGAGCGCGGAGACGCGACTCACCCTCGGAACCGGGCTGCTGTCGTCGTTCACCACCTACAGCACCTTCGCGGTCGAGACGACGGCGCTCGACCCGGCAATGGCGCTGGTCAATGTCGGCGCGAACTACGCGCTCGGGTTCCTCGCCGTGATCGCGGCCCGCGCTGTCACCCGGGGGTCGCTGCCGTGACCAGCCCCGCCGTCCTCGTCGGCGTCGGCGGCGTTCTCGGCGCGATCGCCCGGCATCTCGTCGGCGCTCGAATCGAGACTGACACCGCCGACACGTGCGCCGTCAACGTTCTGGGAAGCGCCGCGCTCGGGTTGCTCGTCACGGTACCGATCGGATCCGGACTGACGTCCGTGTTCGCGACGGGATTCTGTGGCGCGTTCACGACGTTCTCGTCGTTCGCCTTCGAAACCATACGGCTCTACGAGACCGGCCGCCGGCGTCGCGCGATCGCCAACGCCGTCGGAACGCTGAGCGCGGCACTGGTCGGCGTCGCACTCGGGGCCGGCGTCGGGCACGCCCTCGGAGCCGTGCTGTGAGACGGACGACCGGGCTGACTTGCCGAGCCTGTCGCTGCCGACAGCATCAAGCGGGCGGAACCATCACACTCGTGTATGGATCCCGAGCAACTGCGTGCGGACATCCCGGCGCTCGAACGCGCCACGTATCTCAATACCGGCGCGTCGAGCCCGAGCCCGCGTCGCGTCGTCGAGGCGATGACGGACTTCGCGGCATATTTCGAGTACGAGGTCCCGGCCGGCGAGGGCGTCTACGAGGTCGGCTGGGAGACCTACGAGGCCGCACGGGAGACGATCGCCGACTTTCTTGGTGCCGACGCCGACGAGATCGCGCTCACCAGAAGCACAGCCGACGGGGTGAACCTGCTCGCCTGCGCGATCGACTGGCAACCCGGTGACGTCGTCGTTCGAACTGACCTCGAACACCCCGCCGGAATACTCCCCTGGGACCGGCTGGCTGATCTCGACAGGATCGAAGTCCGCGTTCTTGAGACGGAGGACGGACGGGTCGACCTCGACGCGGTCGCGGCCGCCGCCGAGGACGCCCGGCTGTTCGCGGTGAGCTCGCTCACCTGGACTCACGGGACGCGCCTGCCGATCGGGGAAATCGCCGACATCGCGCACGACGCCGGTGCGCGCGTGCTCGTCGACGCGGTCCAGTCGCCCGGCCAGTACCCCGTCGACCTCGACGACTGGGGCGCGGATTTCGTCGTCGGGGCCGGTCACAAGTGGCTGCTCGGTCCCTTCGGGAGCGGCTTCGCCTACGTCGACAGCGACGCGATCGACGAACTCGTGCCGCGCCGGATCGGCTACCGCTCGGTCGAAGAGCCGACTGACCCGGAGTACGCGTTCAAAGACGGGGCGTCCCGCTTCGAGGTCGGCACCGCCTCGCCGCTCCCGCACGTCGGCCTGTCCGAGGCGATGGATCTCCTCGAGGAGATCGGCGTGAAGACCGTCGAGGCGCGGATCGAGCGTCTCACCGACCGACTCAAGGACGGCATCGACGATGAGCGACTGCTCAGCCCCCGCGAGTACGAGTCCGGGCTGGTCACGTTCCGCGTCGACGACCCCGAAGCGACCGTCGAGCGTCTGCGCGAGCGAGGCGTGATCGTCCGGTCGCTGCCGTACCCGAAGGCCGTCCGAGCGTCGGTCCACGCGTTCAACACGGCAGACGACATCGACGCCCTGCTCGAGGGGTTGTAGTCGCGCCCGGGAGCGCGATTCTTCGGAAACCATCACCGCCAACTCGCAGTTGAAGTTTCCCCGGCACACATCATCCGCTGATGGATTTCGATGCGCTCACAACGGCCGTCGCGTTCGTCGCACTGATCGCCGTCGGCGTCGGCGGTGCCTCGATGTCGCCGATGTCCCTCGAAACGACGCTGGTGATGGTACTGCCGTCGGCAGCCGTCTTCGGCGCGATCGTGCTGGTACTGGGTGTCAAGCACGGCGAGTACCGCGCCCGGAACGTATAGCCCGCCTCTCTGACGGAGCGAAGATTGAATCTCACCGATCCACACACCTAACTGGCTGGCACGAGTACACGTACGAATGAGCACGGCCGTCGAACTGCAGGAGTTGCTGACCGACGGCGAAGAGATCAACATCGTCTGTCACGACAATCCCGATCCGGACTGTCTGGCGAGCGCGCTCGCGCTGGGCCGGATCGCGGCCGACGCGGGCATCGACGAACGGCATATCCTTTACAGCGGCACCATCACTCACCAGCAGAACCGGGCCTTCGTGAACCTGCTCGATATCGATATCCAGTCGTTCGACCCGGCCGCTGTCGAGGACCGTCCGGCGGACTCGTTGCTCGCGTTCGTCGACCATTCGATACCCGGCGAGAACAATCAGGTCTCCCCGGGCACACCCGTCGATATCGTGATCGACCATCACCCCGCCGAGGAGGTCGAGGCTCGATTCGTCGATCGCCGCGAGGAACTCGGCGCGGCAGCGACGATCCTTGCGGAGTATGTCCGGGCGCTCGATATCGAAGTGGATTCGACGCTGGCGACGGCGCTCATGATCGCGATTCGGTCGGACACCATCGATTTCCTCCGTGGTGCGACCCGCGCGGAATACGAAGCGGCGGGATTCCTCCAGGAGGACGTCGACGAGGAGATGATCCGGCAGATATCGTCGCCGTCGGTCTCCGGAGCGACGCTCGACGCGATCTCGACAGCGATCGACAACCGCATGACTCGGGGTGCGATTCTCATCTCTCACGTCGGCCGAACGTCCGAGCGCGATTCGCTCCCGCAGGCCGTCGACTACCTCGCACGACTGGAGGGGGTCCAGACGGCGATTGTCTTCGGCATCGTCGAGGACACGATCCACGTCAGTGCTCGATCACCGGATCCACGGGTCCACGTCGGCAACCTGCTTCGAGACGCCTTCGAAGACGTCGGCAGTGGCGGCGGCCATCACGACGTGGCCGGCGGCCAGATCCCGCTCGGCATCTTCGCCGATTACACGACCGACGACGAGCAACTGCTCGACATCGTCGAACGCGTCATCACTGATCGTCTCTCCGTGGAACTGAACATCTCCGAGGACGAGGAGACGTAGCGACCGTCGCGACTTCGAGCGTTCGCTGTGGGGGCCAGCCACTCCACCGGATCCGTACGTTCAAGAGTAGCGACGCCCCAACCTGCACTACCTGATGGGCGACTCCGACTGGGAGCAGTATTTCGGCTTCGAGCAACCCTACGAGAGCCAGGCCGACGCCATCGAGTCGGCGATCGACGTCGGAGAGCGGCAGGGCTATCTCGCGATGGAAGGTCCCTGCGGGACCGGCAAGACGATGGCCGCGCTGACCGCTGCGGCGACGCTTCTCCGGGAGCGAGACCACTACGAGACTGTCGTCGTGGTCACGCCCGTCAAACAGCAACTGGAGCAGTTCGTCGCGGATCTCCGGACGCTCAACGCCGGTCTCGAGCAGCCCCTCGCCGGCATCTCGCTGGTCGGCAAACGGGACCTCTGTCCGTACGGCCGCGAGGACGTCTTCCCCCGGGACACGAGCGTTCACGACCGATGTGAGGACCTCCGCGAGCACACCGCCGAGCTAGTCGAGAGCGACGGCGACGGGGGGTACGAGCCGCCCGCGGCGGAGGGTGCCGTCGGCGGGAACCCCGACGAGATGTGGTGGGACCCCGAGGTGGCCAGCGACCTCGCGAAAGCCGCTCGTGTCGACGCGGCCGGCCAGCGCGCGCTCGACGGCGCGCTTTCGACGGCCGGCGCTACCTCGCCCTACCGGAAGAGTCAGCCGACTGCGCCGGAGTCGATCGGTGGTGACGATCCGCCGATCTACTGTCCGTTCGAGGCCGACTGGTACGCCCGCAACCGCGCCTCCCCGATCGATTTCACGGCGGGTGAGGAGTCGGTCCTGACCGTCGAGGAGTACCTCCCGGCGGCGACCGAACGGGGCACCTGCCCGCACCGCGCGATGAGCGTGCTGGCGAAACACGCCGAGGTCGTCATCGGCAACTACAACCACCTGTTCGATCCCGATTCGCGTGCGTTACTTGCGGAGATTCTCGACGAGCGAACGTTCGTGATCGTCGACGAGGCCCACCGTCTGGAGGAGCGCGTCCGCGACCTGCTCTCGGATCGGGTCGGCTACCAGACACTCGTGCAGGCCAGAAACGACTGCAACCAGTTGCTCCAGCGCGCCCGCCAGACGGCCGACCACCGCGCGCAGGTCGAGGCCAGGCTCACCAGCCACGAGGTCAATCTCGAGGCTGTCGAGCAGGCTCGCGAGTTCTATGACGACCTGCTGGGGTGGTTCGACGATCGGATCGAGCGCGCGCTCGACGAGGAGGCCGGCCGCGAGTGGCGTACCGACCCGGAGCACCTGCCGGAGCGGGACATCGAAGTCCCCCTTCGAGACCCCGAGACCGTCGAGACCGACGAGCTGACCGAGTGGGCCACCGGCGAGGGATATACCGGCTCGCTGTGGCGCAGCCTCCCCACGATCGGTGCGGCTGTCGAGGACACGATGGATCAGCTGGGAATCGCCCGCCAGCCGGTCGCCGCCGCGGTCGGGACGATCATGGCCCGGTGGTGGGAGCGCGACCACGCGACGAAGCTCCGGGAGATCGAACTCGAGCACAGTCCGACCGACGACCGGCGGATCGACGGATGGGAGCGTGCCTACACCGCCGGGCTCGTCCTCTTCGACTGCATGCCGGCTGAGGCACTTCGAGAGATCTTCGACGCGCTCGGCGGCGGGATGCTGATGAGCGCGACCCTCTCGCCGCTGTCGGTGTTCACGACCGTCACCGGACTCGAGGCGCTCTCGGAAGGCGACGCCGACGAGAGCGGTGGCCGGCCGGTCGAGACCAGGTCGTATCCGTTGCGATTCCCCAAAGAGAACCGGGCTAGCTGGATCGTCGACGCGAGTCCGTTCACTGCGCGCAACCGCGGCGAGCCGACACAGGAGCAGGCCGCGTGGACGGACACCCGCGACGAGTACGCGCAGGTCCTCCGGGCGGTCGCACGCAGTCCGGGCAACGTCCTGATCGCGATGCCCAACTACCGGGAGGCCGCCTGGGCCGGCACGTATCTCGATTCCGTCGTCGAGAAGCCCGTCCTCGTCGACGAGAGCACGAGCAACGACGAGACGGAGACGCTCAAGCAACGGTTTTTCGACGGCGACGGGAAAGTAATCGTCACGAGCACGCGCGGGACGCTGACCGAGGGGATCGATTACGACGGGGCGAAGCTCTCGACGGCCGCGGTCGTCGGCGTGCCGCTGGTCAATGTCGGCTCGCCACGCGTGCAGTCCGTCCGGCGGGCCTACGGCGACGCCTTCGGCGAGGACAACGCCTTCGAGTACGCGCTGACGGTTCCGGCGGTCAGACGCGCCCGGCAGGCGATCGGCCGGGTCATCCGCGGGGCCGACGAGGTCGGCGTCCGGATCCTGGCCGACCGCCGCTACGTCGACGGTGCACGACACAGCGTCAACGGCCACCTCTCGCCGGCAGAACGGGACGAGTTCGTCAGGATGACGCCTGACTTCCTCTCGGGGAAGATCGAGCGCTTCTGGTCGGATCGGGAGTGATGACTGCTGTAAAGCAAACAGGGGCGTCAGCGATTTCACGGGTGCGCCCCCAGTGTCGGAGTGATGAGCGATCGAGCGCGTGCGTCGGTGACCGTCACCGGCGTCGTCCAGGGCGTCGGCTTCCGGCCGTTCGTCTACCGGACGGCCGTCGGCAACGACCTCGGCGGCTGGGTGAAAAACACCGGCGACGCCGGCGTCGAGATCCGTCTCGAAGGCGGTCGCGAGGGGGTCGAGTCGTTTCTGGACCGACTGCACACCGACCCGCCGCCGCTGGCTCGCGTCGAGACCGTCGACGTGACGTGGGGCGAGCCGGTCGGCGAACGGGAGTTCGAGATCGTCGCCTCCAGCGACGGCGGCGGTGGCTCGGGGACGATCCCGCCGGACACGGCGATGTGCGACGCCTGTCTGGAAGACATGCGCGATCCGGACTCGCGCTATCACGGCTACTGGGCGACCTCGTGTGTCGACTGCGGGCCGCGCTACACCGTGATCCGATCGCTGCCCTACGATCGACCGACGACCTCGATGGACGCGTTCCCGATGTGCGAGGACTGCCGCGCGGAGTACGAGGAGCCGGCCGACCGACGATACCACGCCCAGACGATTGCCTGTCCGAACTGTGGCCCGTCGCTCGAACTGCTCGATGCGGACGGCAATCGACTGGCCGGCGACGAGAGGGCGATCGAGGCGGCCTGCGACCGACTGACCGAGGGCGACCTCGTCGCGATCAAGGGCATCGGCGGCGCGCATCTGGCCTGCGACGCGACCGATCCGGCCGTAGTCGAGCGACTGCGCGAGCGGACCGGCCGTCCGGAGAAACCCTTCGCCGTGATGGCTCCCGACATCGAGTCCGTCGAAGCGTTCGCGTCAGTCACGACGGCCGAGCGCGACGCCCTGACGGACACGCGCCGACCGATCGTCCTGCTCGAAGCAGACGGCGACCAGCCGTGGCTCGAGGCGGTCTCGCCGGGTCTGCACACCGTCGGCGTGATGTTGCCCTACGCTGGGCTGCACCACCTCCTGTTCGATCACGTCGAGGGGCCGCTAGTGATGACCAGCGCGAACATGCCGGGCGCGCCGATGGCGACGACGACCGAAGGGATCCTCGACGACCTCGGGGGTGTTGTCGAGGCCGCGCTGGTCCACGACCGGGAGATCGTCGCCCGCTGTGACGACAGCGTCGTCCGGTTCGCGGACGGCCAGCGCCGGTTCGTCCGCCGGTCGCGCGGCTGGGTTCCACAGCCGGTTCCGCGGTGGCCCGCCGTCGACTCTGCCGGTACCGATCTACCCGATTCCGGCAGCGCCGACCCGCCGGACGTGCTCGCGCTCGGCGCGGAGTTCGACGCGACGGTCGCGCTCACGCACGGCGAGCACGTGTATCCCTCGCAGTACATCGGGGACGTCGACAGCCCCGAGACGCTGTCGTACCTGACCGAGACGGTCGAGCACCTCCAAGAATTGCTCGGCATCGACCCCGACGTCGTCGCCTGTGACCGCCACCCGGACTTTCTGACGACCGAGCAGGCCGAGCGGTACGCCGATCGGGACGGTCTGGCGGGACCGATCGCGGTCCAGCACCACCACGCCCACGCCGCCTCGCTGCTGGCCGAACACGAACGCCAGCGGGCGATCATCGTCGCCGCCGACGGCACCGGATACGGACCTGACGGGACGATCTGGGGCGGGGAAGTGCTCGACGCGAGGCTCGACGACTACGATCGTGTCGGCGGACTGGCCCCGTTCCGACTCCCCGGCGGTAGCGCCGCAGTCGAGTCGCCGGCCCGGATCCTCGCCGACCTGCTCGACGATCCGGATCGGATCGATGACCTGCTCGTCGAGCGCGGCGTCGTCGATCGGCCCTCGGACGCCGCGACGATCCGCGCACAGGTCGACCGTGAGGTCAACAGCCCGGTGACGACCAGCACGGGGCGGGCGCTGGACGCGGTGAGCGCGCTGCTGGGCGTCTGCTCGGAGCGAACCTACGAGGGCGAACCGGCGATGAAACTGGAATCGGTGGCGGCCGGGGGTGACCCGATCGACATGCCCGTCCCGCGGACGACCGTCGAGGGGCGGCGGGCGGTGGACGTCGCCGCGCTCGTGCGACGACTCGACAAAATTCGGGACGACCACGCCCGGACGGACCTCGCCGCGACGGCACAGGCGGTCCTCGCTCGCGGGCTGGCAGACGTCGCGATCGAGGCGGCGACCGACCGCGGCGTCGACGCGGTGGGGTTCACCGGCGGTGTCGCCTACAACGATGCGATCTCCCGGGCGATCCATGAACGGGTCGCCGACGCGGGGCTGGCGTGGCTCGGCCACGAACGCCTGCCCCCGGGTGACGGCGGCATCGCGGTCGGACAGGTGGCCGTCGCGACGGCCCGACAGCGGTAGATTCTCAGATCTGTTAATTGGGGAGGTTCCTTTATATCCGGTGAAGATAATTTTCCGATAGAACACGCGAATCACGGACACGGTGGCAGGGTCGCGCCGCCGCGTCCGCGCGTGGACGAGCCAACCATGAAACTGAAGCAACTGTTCACGGACGACGACGCGGTGAGCCCGGTGATCGGCGTAATCTTGATGGTCGCGATCACGGTAATCCTCGCGGCCGTCATCGCGACGTTCGTGCTCGGACTCGGCGAATCGGTCAGTAGTACGGCCCCACAGGCGAACTTCCAGGAGGATTACCAGGCCAATGGTTCTCTGAGCGCCGACATTGAACTCAATAGTAGCACTGCCGACGGCGTCTTGACGATCACTCACACCGGCGGTGACGGCATCGCCGCGGAAAACCTCTACATGGCAAACGGATCAGAGCGTAAACGTTGGACTGCTAATGACACGTACGATGTAGAAGACGAGATCAGTGCAGGGAATTCGATCACGGCCCACGTGAACAACGATACTACTATTCGTGTTATCTGGTCGGACGACAGCGAGGGCACGTCCGCGGAACTGAGCAAGTGGACTGGTCCTAACGCATAGGCGCGCTTCGTCTTCGAAGCCGATTCGAGGCGAGCGATTTCGTGGTAGCACACTTCCGCAGTGTTTTCAGATCCGTTAACCGCAGACGGCTCTTTATATGTGCTGAAGCCAATGTACTGGTAGGGCGCGCATATAAGTGACGGCGAAATAGAAAATACGTGCATACTCTCGCCGTCGCATCCGCGCGCAAACACTCAAAACTATGAAACTCAAGCAACTGTTCACAGACGACGACGCGGTGAGCCCAGTGATCGGCGTGATCCTGATGGTCGCGATCACGGTAATCCTCGCGGCCGTCATCGCGACGTTCGTGCTCGGACTCGGAGAGTCGGTCAGTAGTACTGCTCCGCAAGCGAATTTCCAGGAAGACTACAGTGAGACAAACGACACAGATGACTTCAGCGTGGATCCAAATGAAAGTCTCAACACAGGCAATCTCACGGTCACTCACACTGGTGGCGATAAGATATCCGCTGATAATCTCTACATGACTGGTAGCAGTGAGGACACCCAAGACCGGAGGAGTTGGAGCAGCGCGATTAGTAATACACATGTTACTGCTGGAACATCCGTTAACTATGCTGTCAATACAGGCGATACCGTCCGCGTGATCTGGTCGGACGACAGCGAGGGCACGTCCGCAGAACTGAGCAAGTGGACCGGTCCTGACGCGTAGAGCGTCGACACTTCGCGTTCAATTTTCATCGAAAACAGAAAACACCGCCAGTTAGTCGTCCGCGAGCGACGACTGGATGACGGGCCGTTCGACCTCGCGGTCGGTCGCCTCGCCGTCGATGTCGTAGGGATACTCCCCGGTGACACAGCCCAGACAGAGGTCGTCACGCTCCGTCTCGAGCGTCGCCGCGATCGCGTCGATCGAGAGATACGAGAGGCTATCGGCCTTGATTTCCTCGCGGATCTCCTCGACAGACTTGTCGGCGGCGATGAGTTCCTCACGGGTGGCCATGTCGATCCCCATGTAACAGGGCGCGACGATCGGCGGCGCGCCGATCCGGACGTGCACCTCCTCGGCCCCGGCGTCGCGCATCAGTTCCACGAGCTGGGTCGAGGTCGTCCCGCGGACGATCGAATCGTCGATCAGCGTGACGCGCTTGCCCTCGACGGTGGTCTTGATCGGGTTGAGTTTCAGCCGGACCGCCCGCTCGCGCTCGTCCTGGGTGGGCATGATGAACGTTCGACCGACGTAGCGATTTTTCATCAGCCCCTCCGCGAAGTTGACGTCCGCCCCGGCGTCCTGGGCGGCCTCGGCGTACCCCGAGGCGAAGGCCCGACCGGAGTCGGGGACCGGCATGACGACGTCGGTGTCGATGCCCGTCTCCTCGTAGAGCCTGCGTCCGAGTTCGCGCCGCGCGTCGTAGACGAGCGTACCGTCGATGTTCGAGTCCGGACGCGCGAAGTAGACGTGCTCGAAGAAACAGTGAGCCGTCGAGTCGGAATCGACCAGCTGGTAGGTGTCGTAGCCCGTCCCGTCGGGGTGGAGCACGACTAGCTCGCCCGGTTCGACGTCGCGGATCGTCTCGCCGTCGAGCGTGTCGATCGCCGCCGATTCGGAGGCCAGCACGTAGCCGTCCTCGAGTTCGCCGATGACCAGCGGGCGGTTGCCCTTCGGATCGCGAACGCCGAGCACGGTGTCGTCGTGCATGATCGTCAGCGAGTACGAGCCGTGGATCCGCCCCATCGTTCGCCTGACGGCGCGAACGAGGTCTTCTTCGAGCAGGTTGCGCGCCAGATCGTGGGCGATGACCTCGGTGTCCCCGTCCGAGGTGAACGCGTGGCCGAGCGCGGCCAGTTCGTCGCGCACCTCGTCGGCGTTGACGAGGTTGCCGTTGTGACTCAGACCGAGCGATCCGGACTTGAACGACACCGAAAACGGTTGTGCACAGCTCTTGTCGAGCGCGCCGGACGTGGGATACCGGACGTGGCCGATCCCGTTCGCGCCGTTGAGCCGACCGAGATCGCCCTCGTCGAAGACGTCGCCAACCAGTCCCGTCTCGACGTGGCTGTGCTGCTGGAACCCGTCGTGCGTGACGATACCAGCGGCTTCCTGGCCACGGTGCTGGAGCGCGTACAGCGAGTAATACAGCGGCCGGGCGGCGTCACGATCCTGCAAGGAGATGCCGACAACGCCGCACTTCTCGTGCATCGTCCCTTATTCGCCGGCTTTACTCTGCCACTCGTAGTCCCGTCGCTTCGCCGACTTGCCGAAGCCACAGGACGCACAGACGCCTTTCTTGACGTGATAGGATTTGTTTCCACACCGTCGACACTTGACATGTGTGGTCTTGTTCTTTTTACCCTGGCTCGGAGTTCCTTTGCCAGTCATGGACTAATTGTGACGACGTTATCGCCGCGTATAATCGTTGTGTCTTCGCCGTCCTCGATGACGAGGTTCATGTGCTGGTCGTACCCGGCGAGTTCACCGGTGTAGACCTCGCCGTCTTTCAACTGTACCGTTACGGTCTCCTCGAGCGACGCTTCGAGCACGTCGAGCGGTCGTCCACTCATAGTCGTATGCGCAGACCTCGCAATCTTAAACGTGTCGGGTCGCCCGCGCTGACGCGTCGAGACTGATACTGCCGGCTGTAACAAACTGAAGGAATTCGCCACCCCGGGGTGGCGAATATCTTTACGAACTTACAGCCGGCAGTATGACATTCCGTCCGACCGGAGCGGCGATCCAAGCGCTTTATTCTCTCGATACGAAAGCCACGTCCGTGGGCCTGTACGACCGCTATCTCGCCACGCGCATCCGCTGGAGCGACGCGTCGCTCCCCGAATCGATCGCCGTCGTCCTCACTGAGCGGGACCTCCTCGAGAAGGGGGCTTACGAGACGCTTGAGCGGTGCTGGCGCTGGGCGTTCGAGTACGGGGCAGCGCACGTTCTGGTGTATGTCAGTGTGCTCGACGAGGAGGTCGTCCCGACGTTACAGCGCCAGTTCGGCGACGTGGACGCCCCCTGCCCCATCGCTGTCCGCGGCCCCGGCGACGACCGGCAGGCCGACGCGCCGATCCAAGTGAGCATCGGGCTGGGCGGCAAACACGAGTTCGCGACCGCAGTCCAGGGACTGGCCGAGGAGGTCGCGGACGGCGAACTCGATCCCGAAGACGTCGACGAATCGGAGATTGAGAAGCGACTGGTCTTCCCGACTGCCCCGGACCTGGTCGTCAAGACCGGTGCCGAACGGCTCTCGGATTTCATGATCTGGCAGTCGGTGTACTCCGAACTGTACTTCACCGACGTGAACTGGCGCGACTTCCGCAAGCGGGACTATCTGCGAGCGCTGCGGGACTACCAGGCTCGACAGCGTCGGTTCGGTCGGTGATCGACCCTCCACCGCGATAGTCGGGCGCATCCGGACGCTTTTGTCCCGGCCGGCCCCAGCGAGACGCATGGACGTACTCGGCGACCTCGTGAGCCCCGAACGCGGCGACGACCGGCTGTGGATTCACCGCCCGGGGCCGCGAAGCCGTTCCTGGAGCGGCGAGCAGTTCCGCGTCGACGCCTGGAAAGCCAGCAACCTCCTGCGACACTACGGAGTCCGAGAAGGAGCGACGGTCGGACTGCTCAACGGCGACGGGCCCCCGGATCCGCAGGCGCTGATCGCGCTGTTCGGCGCGTGGACGCTCGGGGGGACTGTCCGGCCGAATCCTGTGGACATGGACGGCGTCGACGTGGTCGTCGGGCCGACTGACGCTCTCGACGGCCGGGACCTGCCGCCCGGCTGCAAGGCGATGGGGTTCGGTCGCCCGCCCGACGATCCGACGGTCGCGCACTTCGAGGGCGAGCGCTGGAGCGAGAATCCAGTGCCGTTTCCCGCCGACGTTAAGCCGTCCGATCGAGCGCTGCGGACGGATGACGGCGAATACACACACGCGGAGCTGCTGGCGGACGGCGAGCAGGCAAGCGAGAAGTTCGGTCTCGGAGCGGACGACATCGTGGCGCTTCGCGCGTCCCTTTCGGACGCCGGGGCCGTCGTCGCCGGCGTGCTCGCGCCGCTGCTTTCGGGTGCGACGATCACGCTGGGCGACGAAGCGACGATAACAGTGACAGGGGACGACGGGACAGCCACTGTGTCACGCTAGTCGCGCGGGCGGACGTAGTTCGCCAGCGTCACGAGCGTCCCGAGGATCCAGCCGACGGGAACCGCGATCCCGAACCACATGGCGACGTAGGCGATGCCCTCCAGGTCGTAGTTGTTCCGGAGATACGCGTTGATATCACCGATAGTCAGGAGGTTGTCGAGCAGCCACTCCGCCAGCGACTCGCTCTGCGGGAAGACGACCGCAGCGAGTTGCTGAGAGTACAGCGCGGCCACGACAGGGGGGAGAAAGATCGCGGTGATCGCCAGCGGATAGGAGACGAGGACCGTCGACGCGCGACCGCCGACTCGACTGGTGACAACGGCGAGGGCGGCCGAGGCAGTTGCGACCGCGCCCGCGGCGACGACGGCGATGACGCCGGCCGTGGTCATCTCGAGCTGGAAGCGCGCAAGCGCGGACAGCGCGCCCCAGACCACGACGGAGACGACGACCACGCCGAGCACGCCGATCCGGGTGGCCGCCGAGTCGAGCTTGCTCGCCTGATAGCGCAGTACGTACCCGAAAAGCACCAGCGGATAGAGCAGACCGACGAGGGGTGCGCCGAGTCCGGCCCACAACCAGTAAGCGATCCGGCTCCCCGTCGTCTCGGGACGCCACTTGCCCAGAACCGTCTGTTCGGCGTCGAGCTGGCGCGGATAGATCAGTTCCATCCAGGTCTCGTGGAGGCGCTTGAGGTCGATCCGGATCGCCCCGGCGAGACCCGTCCGATTGGCGGCCGACATACGCACCGGTTCGATCGCCCGCTGGTTAATAGTTATCAGTTTCCGTCCGGCGGGACGTGAGCGCCTGCTTGAGGCGCGAATGTCGCCACCGGAGCACGAACGCCGTCACCAGGGTGCGAACCCGGGGTCGACCTTTCGGCGCGTCCGGTCGATGCTGTCGATCTGCCGGAGATCCGCCTCGTCCAGTTCCAGCGTCAGACTCTCCCAGTTGTCCTGGATGTGTGCCTCGCTGGTCGCTTTCGGGATCGCCGTAACGTCGTTTTCGCGCAGCCACGCCAGACTGACCTGCGCCTCGCTGACGCCGTGTTTCTCGGCGATTTCGGAGAGAACGTCGATTTCGAAGACATCACCGCGAGCAAGCGGCGAGTATGCGACGATCTCGATGTCGTGTTCGCGGCCGTATTCGCGCAACTCGCGCTGCTGGAGCATCGGGTGGGTCTCGACCTGATTGGCGAAGATCGGCGCGTCGAGATGCTCGCGCGCCTCGTCGATGTGACGCGGCTCGAAATTGCTCACGCCGATGTTCCGGATGGTCCCCTCCTCGTAGAGTTCGTCGAACGCCTCTAGCGTCGATCCGGGCTCGTAGGTACGCGACGGCCAGTGGACGTACAGCAGGTCGAGATAGTCGGTGCCGAGCCTGTCGAGGCTCTCCTGTGTCGTCTCGAGGACGTCCTCGTAATCGAGGTTCGAGATCCAGACCTTCGTCGCGAGGAAGATCTCGTCGCGGTCGACATCCGCGGCGGCGATCCCGTCGCCGACGGCGCCCTCGTTGCCGTAGGCCTGTGCGGTGTCGATGTGGCGATACCCCATCTCCAGGGCCGTCCGGACGCTATCGGCACACTGGTTTGGGTCCTCGTTCTCCCAGGTACCGAGACCGAGCATCGGCATTCCATGCGCACGCGGTACGCTCTCGGGTGTCAGTTCAGTAGATGTCATCGTTTCAAACGAGGGGTTCGGCGCTTTAAATCGTTCTGAAGCGTGCGGCGATCTATCATGAGAGGCGGCCGCATGTCGGGCGCGATCAGTACTTCGGCTCGGCCCCGACGCGGTCGTAGAACCGATCCATAAACTCGTCGCGCTCGCGCCGCCAGTGTTCGAACTCGGACGGTGTCGTGGGGAACTGATCGTAGATCGATTTGAGTTCGTCGGCCATCGCGTTGACCCGGTAGGCGTCGTACAGCGTCCCCCAGTGGCCGATCGTCGAGACGGCGAGTTCGAGTTTGCCGAGCAGTCCCATCGATGCCGTGCCCTCCTTGCCGAGGACGTCGATCAACTGCTGGGCCGGAAGCGACGCGATCACGTCGGTCAACTCGTCGATCGAGTGGGCGGTCCCGAAGACGTTGTACAGGTCCATCGCGGCGAAGCGCTTGCCGAAATCCGTCTGGATCCGGTGGTTGTACTTCCAGAGCGTCTCCTCGTCGGTCGTCTCCTCGACGACGGCGTCGGCTGCGACCTCGCCGGCCCAGTGACCGGCCGTTGCCGCGCCGGGGATGCCGCCGCCGGTCGTCGGGTTGACGTGCGCGGCGGCGTCCCCGGCCGCAAGATAGCCCGGCGCGACCGCAGAGTCGTACGGTCGCCGCGTCGGCAGTGCCGCCCCGAGCTTGTCCTCGACGGTCGCGCCCGCGAACTCGGGTCGCGTCCGGAGATCCTGACGGAGTGTCGCCACCAGTTGCATCGGCTCCTCGGTCATCTGAAAGCCCAGGCCGACGTTGATTTCGGTCCCCGTCCGGGGGAAATACCACAGGTATCCCAGCTGTTCGGTCGGCTTGAACACCAGCGCGTCATCGTACTCGACGGGTTCGTCCACCTGAAGGACCTCTCGGTAAGCCGAACAGAAGTGGGTGTGATCGACGTTCGTCTCGAAGGTCGCCTCCGAGAAGTCGGCCCTGTCCTGCAGTATCGACAGTGCCCCGGCCGCATCGACCGTCATCGGCGCCTCGTAACGGCGCTGTGTGTCGTTCCGTGCCGCGACGACCCCCTCGACGACACCGTCGCGCTGAATGACGTCCTGCACGACGGTGTCGTAGTGGATCGTCACGCCGGCACGGTCGGCCTCCTCTAGTAGGACCTCGCCGTAGCGCTTGCGATCAAGGATCGCACCCGACTGGTCGCCGAACGAGTATTCGATTCGCTCGCCGTCGGGTAGTTCGAACAGCGCCCGACGGACCGCGTCGTTGGTGACCGACTCCGCACGGAGGTGTTCCCGGTCGATCACGTCCGGGAACGTGCTCGCACCCTTGATCGCGTCGCCACAGGCGATGTGGCCGCCCTCGTCCTCGGGTTTCCGCTCCAGTAGTGCAACGTCCAGGCCCTCCCGGGCGGCGGTCGTGGCGGCGAACGCGCCGGCGGTACCGCCCCCGACGACTATCACGTCGAACTGTTGGCCACTCATCGCCGTCGCGTTCGACACGACGTACCAAAAGACTGTCGTGAACGTACGATCAGGTTATCGGAGTTTCCGTCTCTCGGCGACACCGCGTTTCGACCAGAGATGACTGTCAACATCCATTGGGTATTTTATATTTGCAGCGAGATAGGTATGGCATGGTCCCAGATCCGACGTTCGAGGTGAAAGCCACGGGAGAGTCCGGGAACGCGCTCGTCGTGGGCCTGTCACATTTCGGGATGGCAGGGCTCTCGGCCGTGGATTATCTCGTCAGACACACCAACGCGGAACAGATCGGGCACATTTTGCCGGACGAGTTCCCGGCGATTGCGCCCTTCCAGAACGGCGAGCCGCGCCACCACACCCGGCTCTATCACCTCGCGGACGCGGACATCACCGTCCTGGTTGGCGAGCTGTTCGTCCCCGTCTGGGCGGCTCACGAGTTCACCGAGACGATCATGGAGTGGGTCGGCGCCGAATCGATCGAGGAGATCGCGGTGCTACACGGCGTCCCCTACCCGCACGGCCCGGACGAACACGACGTGTTCCACGTTTCGACACCCGCCTATCGCACGCGCCGGCTTGCGGAGACCGAAATCCAGCCGCTCGGCGGGGGTCTCCTCGACGGCGTCGCGGGAGAGATCGTCACTCGCAGCCTCGACGACCGCGCACCCCCTGCCGGGGTGTACGTCACGCCGGCGCATCCGCCCGGTCCCGACCTCGACGCCGCGATCCTGTTGCTGGACGCGCTGCAGGATCTCTATGACATCTCGATCGACGAGGCAGAGCTGAAACAGCGCTCTGAAGAACTCAAGCAGTACTACACCGAACTCTCCGAACGGCTCCAGTCGATCAGCGAGGCTGAACAACCGTTCGGAAGCCGGGAGTATCCTGACGACCGCATGTTCATGTAACACCTCGTTTTCTCGTCGGGTCCGCTCGCTCCGCTCGCGAACCGCTCCTCCAAAAAGCTGAACCAAAAACCCGGTCAGGACTGCTCGGACAGCCACACCAGCAATCCTTTCTGGGCATGCAGTCGATTCTCCGCTTGCTCCCAGACGATCGCGTTGTCGCTCTCGATAACCTCGTCGGTCACCTCCTCGCCGCGGTGGGCCGGCAGACAGTGCATCAGCTTCCGGTCGCCGACGAGGTCGCTCGTCACCTGGAAGCCGTCGAAGGCCTGCAATTTCTCCTCGCGTTCGTCCTCCTCGCCCATACTGACGAACACGTCCGTGTAGACGAGGTCCGCGCCCGTGACGGCGACCTTGGGGTCATGGGTCGTCTCCGGGGCCGTTCCGAGTTCCGCGGCCCGGTCAAGCACTTTGTCGTCGATACCATAGCCTTCGGGCGTCGCGACGGTGAGATCGAGGCCGGCCATCGCAGCGCCGAGTACGAACGACTGGGCGACGTTGTTGCCGTCGCCGACCCACGCGACCCGCGCCTCCTCGAACCCGCCGAACCGCTCGCGGATCGTCAGCAGGTCCGCCAGCGTCTGACAGGGGTGGGCCTCGTCGGTCAGTCCGTTGACAAACGGAACGGTCGCGTACTCGGCGAGTTCCTCGGCGTCCTCGTGGTCGAACAGCCGCGCCATGATGACGTCGACGTACCGCGAGAGCGCTCGCGCGGTGTCTTTGACCGGTTCGCCGTGCCCGAGGTGGATGTCGTCCGGGCCGAGGAAGATCGCGTGACCGCCGAGTTGCGTCATCCCCGTCTCGAAGGAGACGCGAGTTCGGGTGCTCGGCTTCTCGAAGATCATCCCCAGCGTCTGGTTGTCGAACGGTTCGGCGTCGGTTCCGGCCTCGTGAGCGGCCTTCAGCTCGGCTGCGCGGTCGAGGACAGTCTCCAGTTCGTCGGGCGTGAGGTCGTCGATGTCGAGCAGGTTGCGTGTCATGGTTCGAGCAGGGTCTCGGTCACGTCCGCGAGGACGTCGATCGAGCGGTCGTACTCCTCGAGTGGGAGGTGTTCGTTCGGCGCGTGGTCCAGGTCCGAATCGCCGGGGCCGTAGGTGACCATCGGGCAGTCCCAGGCGTCGGCGTAGACGTTCATGTCGCTGGTCCCGGTCTTGCGAAGCAGGCGCGGATCGCCGTCTCGCCGGCGGATCGCGGCCCGGAACGCTCGGGCGGGTTCGGTCCGGGGGCTCACCATCACCGGTTCGACCTGGTCGTCCCAGTGGACGGTCCCGTTTTCGAGGTGGCCGTCGGCGATCTCGCGGATCTCCTCGGTCGTGTACTCCGGCGGGACGCGCAACTGCAGGCGCATCGTCGTCTCGACCGATAGTCCGTCCTTCGAGATCCCGCCGTCGATGCTGGTCGGCTTGGGCGTCACGCGCTCGAAGACGGGTACCCACTCGTCGTGGCCGAACTCCTCTTCGACGCGACGCCACCAGTTGACGGCGTCCTGGATCGCGTTGTCGTCCGGCCGCGAGGTGTGTCCGGATTCGCTGGTGGCGACGTAGTTGCCGCCCAGCAAGCCACGGTAGCCCAGCGCGATCCCCTCCCAGCCGGAGGGCTCGCCGTTGATCACCGTCTCGGGCACGCTGTCCCGGTTCTCGACCAGATGCTGGCCGCCCCGGGAGTCGACCTCCTCGCCGACGACGCCGACGAACGACGCGCCGGTCTCGACGGCGACGACGGCCATCGCTGCCAGCGGCCCCTTCGCGTCGACGCTGCCCCGGCCCCAGAGGACCTCGATCTCCTCGTCGGGATCCTCGCCAACGAGATCGCCGCCGTACCGCGCCTCCGAGCGGGGCATCTCCTCGACTCGCACGGGGATGTCGCCCGGCACGGTGTCGACGTGACTGGTCAGGAGAACGCCGTCGTCGGCGGGCGCGCGGACATTGCCGACGTCGTCGATCCAGACCTCCCGGTCGTGGCGTTCGAGGAAGTCGGCGAGCACTCCGGCCGCCGCCTCCTCGTCGGGCGTGACCGACGGCGTCTCGACGAGATCGACGAGCAACTCGCGGGCCTCGGTCGTCGAGAGTGTCGCGGTGGGGGCGGTCGTGCTCATGTGTCTGTCAGCAGGTCAGTGAGGGCCTCGATCACCCGATCGGCCTCCGATTCGGTGATCGTCAGCGGCGGGAGCAGCCGGATCACGGTCCGGCCCGCCGGCAGCGCCAGGATCCGGTGTTCGAGCGCCAGTTGCTTCAGGTAGCGGTTCGCGCCGCGTTTGACCTCGACGCCGATCATCAGCCCCTCGCCGCGCACGTCACGCACGTCCTCGCCGAGCGCGGCCTCGAGTTCCGCCCTGAGATACGCGCCGACCTCACCAGCGTGGGCGGGGACCGCCTCTTCGACCATCGTCGAAACCGTCGCGCCCGCGGCGGCGGAGATGACCGGCCCGCCCGAGAACGTCGAGGCGTGGCTGCCGTAGTTCTCCGCGACCCAGTCGCGCACGAGCGTCGCGCCGACCGGGAAGCCGTTGCCCAGCCCCTTCGCCGAAGTGAGCATGTCGGGCACGACGCCGATCTGTTCGGCGGCCCACAGCGTCCCGGTCCGGCCCATGCCGGTCTGGACCTCGTCGAAGACGAGTGCTGCTCCGGCCTCCCTGGTCATCTCGCGGGCGTCCTGCAGAAACTCCTTTGTCGCGGGGTTGATCCCGCCCTCGCCCTGAACCGGCTCGACGATGAACGCCGCAGTGTCCTCGTCGACGGCCTCTTCGAGCGCCTCGCTGTCGTTGTAGGGAACGAACTCCACGTCACCGATCAGCGGCTCGTAGGGCTTCTTGTACTTGTCCTTCCAGGTCGTCGCCAGCGCGCCCATCGTCCGACCGTGAAAGCCCTGCATCGTGGCGACGATCTTGGAGTTCCCAGTGGCACTCCGGGCGAACTTGAGCGCCGCTTCGTTGGCTTCGGTCCCGGAGTTACACAGCCAGGTGTTGTCGATATCGCCCGGCGCGGTCTCGGCGAGCAGTTCGTACAGCGCCGTGCGCTGGGCGTTCGGGTACGAGGCCTGCACGTAGGTGATCTTCTCGAACTGCTCGGTGACCGCATCGCGTACTGCCGGGTGGCCGTGTCCCAGCGGGACGCAGGCGTACGAGGCCCCCATGTCCAGATACTCGGTTCCCGAATCATCGTAGACGTACGCTCCATCACCACGTTCGATCTGAATCGGCTTTTCGTTGAAGACGAATCCGCTCATGGTTCCTCCTGTTGGTCTGCTGTGGCAAGTGCACTCGCATGCACGTGTGTTCCGGCCCCGTCGAGTGCCGACGTGATCGGCGCTTCGGCGTTGGCGTCGGCGATCACGGCCTCGGGCGTGCCGCCCTCTAAGGCCTCCTTGACGGCCATGACCTTCCGGCCCATGAAGCCCTCGGCCGCGTCTTCCAGTGTCGCCCAGCCGTCGGGCGTCTCGACGCGCCCGATCAGCGTCTCGGGATCGTCCGGGTCCTCGTAGACGCCTTCGACATCGGTCAGCAACACGAGCGTCGCCTCGAGCGCGCCAGCGATGGCCGCGGCCGAGCGGTCGGCGTCGGTGTTGACGGCGATGATCTCACCGTCATCGCTGTCTCGCGGCTCGTCGCCGCTCGACGCTTCGGAGGCGCGTGACGCCTCCCTACCCGCCATGGGTGGTCCGGCCACGGGGGTGTAGCCATCGTCGAGTAGCGATTCCAGCAGCTCGGCGTTGACCTGCTCGATCGTCCCCGAGTGATCGCCGCGCCTGATCTTCTTCTTGCCGTCTTCGAGGACGCGCACGGCGGACTTTCGCGGGCCGTACAGCAACTTTCCGTCGACGCCGTTCAGCCCGACCGCGTCGACGCCCTGACTCTGCAGGCCGGCGACGAGTCGCGTGTTGAGGTGGCCGAAGACCATCTCGAAGACCTCCATCGTCTCCGCGTCGGTGAACCGACCGACGACGCCGGACGGCGTCTCGACGTACTCGGGCTCGATCCCCATGCGTTCGAGCGTCTCATCGACTTTCGTCGACCCGCCGTGGACGACGACGACGTCTTCTCGCGGGCCGTGCCCGCTCGAACGGCCCGAGGCGCTCTGCGCCTCGCTGTCTTCACCCGCTTCGGACAGCGTCGCCACGTCGGCCAGCGCTCCCTCCGGATCGACCGCGCGGGCACCGCCGACCTTGACGACGACGGTCACTGCGACCACCTCGTCATGGTGCCCCCACGGGATGGAGTCCCTGGAACTGCAGGCCCGCAGTCTCATCGATGCCGAGTGCGATATTGGCGGCGTGGACGGCCTGGCCGGCCGAGCCTTTCATCATGTTGTCGATGGCCGAGAAGACCACCAGCCGCTCGTTGCCGGGATCGAGTTCGAAGCCGACCTCGGCCCTGTTGGTCCCCGCGACGGCCTTGGGCTCGGGGTAGCGGTAGACGCCACCGCCGCCGGCGACCAGTTCCACGAAGGGTTCGTCCTCGTAGGAGCCGCGGTAGGCCCCCCAGAGATCGCCCTTCGAGACCGGCTCGTCCGGGAAGACGTGCGCGGTCGCGCTCGCGCCGCGGATCATGTCGACGGAGTGGGCCGTAAAGGAGACGCCCGCGCCGAGGAACTGCTCGATCTCGGCCTCGTGGCGGTGGCCCGTCGGCGCATAGGGACGGACGACGCCGCTGCGCTCGGGATGAGAGGAGGCCGGGCCGCCACCGGCACCGCCCTCAGAAGAGCCGACCTTCACGTCGACGACGATCCGCTCGTCGCCGGCGAGCACGCCGTGCTCGAACAGCGGCAGCAAGCCGAGGATCGTCGCGGTAGCGTTACAGCCCCCGGAAGCGATCAGGTCCGCCCCCTCGAGGTTCTCGCGGTTGAGCTCCGGCAGGGCGTACTCGCTCGTCTCCAGCAGTTCTGGCCGGCTGTGGCCGTCGTACCACTCGTCGTACTGGGCTTCGCTGTCGAGGCGGAAGTCCGCCGAGAGGTCGACCACGGTGTCGGCCGCGTCCCGGAAGTCGTCGATGCGCTCCATCGAGACGCCGTGTGGCGTCGCCGCGAACAGCACGTCGACCGATTCGAGGTCCTCCGGGTCGGAGAATCGCAGATCCAGCCCCCGGAGATTGGGATGGGAGTGGCCGATCGTCTTGTTTTCCTTCGAGCGACTCGTCGCCTGTTCGATCTCGAACTCCGAGTGGCCGGCGAGCAGGCGGAGCAGCTCGCCGCCGGTGAAGCCGGTGCCGCCGACGACGCTTGCCGTGTAAGTCACTGCGAGTTCACCTCGGCTTTCGTCTCCAGCCAGTCGACGACCGCCGCGGGCACGTCCACGTCGACGACGTCGTTCAGCGCCTTGAACTCGACCGTGTGGTTGACCTCGTGGACGGTGTAGCCATCGGCTCGCGGCTCATCGCCGCTCGCGTCCCGGACGTCGCTGCGCGACGCCCCCGTCTCCATCAGATCGATACCCAGCAACCCACCACCGACGGCTTCGCTCGCGCGTTCGACGAGGTCGAGCGCCTCCTCGTCGAGTTCGAACTCGGCCGTCTCGGCACCCTTCGCGGCGTTTGTCAGCCAGTGATCCGACGAACGGACCATCGCCGCCACCGGTTCGCCGTCGGTCGCGAGCACGCGGATGTCCCGACCGGGCTTGTCGACGAACTCCTGGACGTAGAAGATCTTGTGTTCGTAGTGCCCGAGCGTCTCCTTGTGCTCGAGGACCGCTTCGGCGGCGTCGCGGGTGTCGAGTTTCGCCATCAGTCGCCCCCACGAGCCGACGACGGGCTTGAGCACGCACGGATAGCCGAAGTCCTCGATGACCTCCAGGGCGGCGTCCTTGGTGAACGCGACCTCCGTCTCGGGCGTCGGGACGCCCGCCGCCTCCAGCGCGAGGCTGTTCTTCACCTTGTCAGCGCAGACCTCGGCCGTCTCGGGCGCGTTGACGATCGGGACGTCGTAGGCCTGAGCGAACTTGCTCGCATAGAGGCTCCGCGAGGTCGCGAGACAGCGATCGACCAGCAGATCCACGTCCTCGAAATCCTCGGGCGGATCCGACAGCGAGAACCGCTGCTTGCGGACGTCGATCTTCGTGACCTCGTGGTCGCGCTCGCGCAGCTCGTTCAACAGGAGCTTCTCGTCGCGACGGATGCGCGAGTACAGCAGGCCGACGTTCATGCTTTCACCGTCCCGGCCGATTGCCCCGCGGTCACGACTCATTCACCCCAGTCCTCTTGCAGTTCGGGCGCGGTATCGAGTTCGACGGGATCGGCCCCGACGACCTCGAGTTCCGTGCCGCAGGTCGAGCAATCGACGATCTCCCCGACTTCGAGGCTCTCGTGCAGGGTCAACTCGGCCCCGCACTCGACGCAGGTTGTCATAGTACCACTCACTCACGCATCCATCTACTTAAACCCACCGAACTTATCAAAATAGAATACTAATCAAAGTACCGACTAACGGCTATAGAAGCGTTGAAAACGCAAATAATCTGAAACTGTATACGTGATATGATATATTAGCCCCCGCACGGGGGTCGTCGGATTCGCGGTCGTATCTCAGACATAGCGATCGACCTCCGAATCGAGGCGTGCGGTCGCCGCCGCGAGGGCGTCCTGGCGGTCTCGCAGCGCGTGTTCGTCGCTCTCGATGCGATCGGTCGCTCCGTCGAGTTGTTCGGTGAGGGCTTCGGGTGCCGGACCGCCGCGGGAATCGCGCATCTGGACGGACGCGGCCGGGTCGAGCGCGCGTTCGACGGCCTCGCGGTCGACGTACGCCGAGAGCGACTCGCCCAGCACCTCCTCGGCAACGGCGTCGAGCGTCGCGTAGTCAGGCGCGTTTTCGTCGTGTTGCAGGGTTTCCGCGGCGCGCGCGACCACCTCGTGGGCGGTCCGGAACGGGACGCCGCTCATGGCGAGCAGATCCGCGACGCCGGTCGCCGTCGAAAAGCCCTCGCCGGCGGCCTCGGCAAGCGTCTCAGTCGGCCACTCGGCGGTCGTCACTGCGCCTGCGGCGACCTCGACGCTCTCGGTGACGCTATCGATTGCGTCCCACGCGTGCCGTCCCGCCCGCTGGAGGTCGCGGTTGTACGCCCGCGGCTGGCCTTTCAGGTTCGTGAGCAGGCCGTTCAGCCCCGCCGTCGCGTCGCCGGCGCGGCCCCGGACGAGTTCCAGCGTGTCGGGGTTCTTCTTCTGGGGCATGATCGAGGAGGTCGAGGCGTACTCGTCGGCCAGCTCGACGTGGCCCTTGCTGGCCATGACGATCACGTCCTCGGCGAGTCCGGACAGCGTCGTCGCCAGGTTCGACAGCGCTGCGGTGACCTCGACGAGGAAATCTCGAGTCGCCGAGGCGTCCATCGAGTTCTCCGCGACCCCCTCGAACCCGAGCAGTTCGGCCGTCCGCTCGCGGTCCACCGCAAAGGGCGTCCCCGCGAACGCGGCCGAGCCCAAGGGGTTGCGGTTGAGCCGGTCGTAGGCGTCGAGCAGGCGGCCCGTGTCGCGGGCCAGCGCCTGCTCGTAGGAGGCGATCCAGTGGCCGACGGTCGTCGGCTGGGCCGGCTGGAGGTGCGTGTAGCCGGGCATGACCACCCCGCGGTGGTCGGCGGCCATCTCGGCGAACTCTCGGCGCGCCTCGACGACGGTCGCGATCGTCTCCAGCAGGTCCTCGCGCAACCGGTAGCGAACGCAGGCTGCCACCTCGTCGTTGCGCGAGCGGGCGGTGTGCATCTTGCCGCCGTCCTCGCCGACGCGCTCGATGACGGCTGATTCGATCGCCTCGTGGACGTCTTCGCCCGCCGGGAGCGCATCGTGACCCTCGGCCTCGATCTCGTCCAGTGCCGCGAGTATCTCGCCGGCGATCTCGGCTTCGATGATCTCCTGCTCGGCGAGCATCACGACGTGGGCGCGATCGACCGCCAGATCCGCCTCGAAGATGCGTTCGTCCGCCTCAAGCGAGGAGAGGAGCCCGCGGGCGGGGCCGCCGCTGAAGCGGTCCCGGCGGACGACGGTCTCGCCCGCTCCCGCGTGCGTGTCGTCGCTGTCAGGTCCCTCGTCGCTCATCTACGTCTCCCCGTCGCTCTCGAGTTTCGCCGTGACTTTCTTCGCAAGGCGGCTCTGGAAGCCGTGGTACTTGGCGACCCCGGTGGCGTCCTGCTGGGTGATCCCGCCCGAGACGTCCTCCTCGTCGAAGCTGGCCGCCGACTCGGAATAGACGGCGTACTCGCTCTCCCGAGAGACCGCACGGCAGTGCCCGCCTTCGAGTTTGACCGTCACCGTGCCGGTGACCCGCTTCTGGGTCTCGTCGATGAACCCTTCCAGCGCGTCGACCAGTGGCGCGTCGATGAGCCCCTCGTAGGCCTTCTGGGACCACTGCTGGTCGATCTGGGTTTTGAACTGACGCTCTTCTTGTGTGAGCACGAGTCCCTCGAGCGCCTCGTGGGCGCTCAGCAGGACCGTCGCCGCGGGGTGTTCGTAGTTCTCGCGGACTTTGAGCCCGAGCATGCGGTCTTCCATCATGTCCGTGCGGCCGACGCCGTGGGCACCCGCCCGCTCGTTGAGTCGCTCGATCAACTCGACCGAGCCCAGCCGGTCGCCGTCGAGTGCGACCGGGATGCCGTCCTCGAACTCGATCTCGACGAGTTCGGCTGCCTTCCCCGAGGGGTTGTCGGTCCACTTGTAGATGTCGTCCTCGGGGATCGTCGCGGGATCTTCCAGTTCCGAGCCCTCGATCGAGCGGCTCCAGAGGTTGGTGTCGACGGAGTAGCGGCCGCCGTCGCCGCCCTCGACGGGCAGCCCCTTCTCCTTGGCGTACTCGTTCTCCCACTCTCGTGTGAGTCCGAGCTCGCGGACGGGCGCGATGACCGCCAGATCGGTGTCGCGCCAGACCGCCTCGAAGCGCAACTGGTCGTTGCCCTTGCCCGTACAGCCGTGGGCCAGCGCGTTCGCACCCTGCTCGATGGCGACGTCGCGGATCGCCTTGGCGATGACCGGCCGGGCCAGCGCGGTCCCCAGCGGGTAGCCCTGATAGTCCGCGTTGGCCTGGACGGCGCGCAGACACAGATCCGCGAACTCCTCGCGCGCGTCGACGACGTACTGGTCGACACCCAGCGCTTCGGCGGTCTCCTCGGCCTCCTCGAACTCGTAGTCGGGCTGACCGACGTCGACGGTGACGCCGATCACCTCGTCGAAGCCGTACTCCTCTTTCAGTAGCGATACGCCGACCGTGGTGTCGAGCCCGCCCGAGAAGGCGAGCGCGACGGTCCCTGAATGTTCACCTGGCATTGTTGTCGTGTCGGGAGCAGTTTTCCCGCCCGGAACCCGACAGTGGGCGGTATCGAGCGTGTCAATCGTTTCCGTCGTGGGAAGGAATAGTAGCAGGGCCTAACGGCCCCGTCGTCGTCGGATGTCGTCGCCATCCGACCGCCCGCCGGACGGAGTCCGGCCCCGTCGTCGGACCGTCGTGAAAACGGAAGCGGACCCCTTACTGGCGACCTCGCGTACGCCGAGCGTCGCGGTCCGCGTCATGTACCCGTTGGTATTCCCAGAGGCATACTAATACTTTCCGGGACACGACTGCCATGAGTTTCTGTAACGTGGGTAGTCCTGTCATGTTCTTCGGACTCGCGCGACTGCGGCCGTCGGGAGCCTTTTGCCATCGGCGGCCGTCCGCTCGCCCATGTCAGGCATTGTCTTCTTCGGGACGGCCGATCTCGAGGGGATCATTGAGTTCTACGAACAGCGACTCGGATTCGAGCGGTGGCTGGAACAGCCCGAATGCACGATTCTGGAGTACGGGAACCTGCTGGTCGGGTTCTGCGAACGCGAACAGGCTGAGACAGACGGCGTCGTGACGGTTGTCGAGGAGACGCGGGCGGCCGTCGACGACCGCTACGACGAACTGACCGACGTGGCCGACGAACCGCCGAGCGAGAACGAACCGTATCGCATCTACAATTTCTTCGGGACCGATCCCGACGGCAGGGCCTTCGAAGTGCAGACGTTCCTGCACGACGACTATCGGGCGTGAACTGACCGAGACCGCGATCGAGTGAGTGGACGTCCGCGAGATCAGCTGTCCTGTGTGACGAGCAGATCGAAGGGCACGTCGGCCGGGTCGTCGTCGGGGGTCAGATAGCCCGCGGCGAAGGCCGTGTAGACCGCCTCGCCGTCGAGACTGACGTCGAACTCGGCGACCACGTCGCCGTCGTTGGTTTCGGTGTCCCCGCGGATTTCGACGGTGTAGTCGCCGGCCGCGACCTCGACGTATCCCGATTCACCGTACGGGACGCCGTCGAAGAGCACGGTGTCACCGCCGCCGGCGGTGACGTCGACTGCGGGCGCGTCCGGTGACGCGTGGACGACCCGGAGCCGCGACTGGTCACCTTCGACCGCGCTGTTGTCGTCTTCCAGCACCAGCGGCTCGAAGGGCTGATCCGCCTCGTCGCCGAGTTCGCCGATCGCCGCGACCGTGTAATCGGTGTCCGCGGCGACCGTCACGGGGCCGGAGAACACGGACGTGTCCGGGTCGCCGGCGGCCGTGATCTCGATGTCGTGTTCCGCGGCCGGCACAGTCAGGTAATCGCTCACGGCACCGAAGGGAACGTCCTCCAGCACGGCGTCACCGTTCACGTAGACGTCGACGTTCGGAGCGTTAGGCGACATGTGTGCGACTCGAAGACGCCCCTCAGACTCGGGTTCCGATGCGGGGCCGCGGCCGTCGACAGTCGTCACGAGCAGGTCGAACGGGGTGTCTGCGGGCTCGTCGTCTGGCGTCAGATAGCCAGCCGCGAAGGCCGAATAGGTAGTGCCGCCCTCCAGCGTGAGTTCGTAACTCGCGACGACATCGCCGTCGTCGTCCTCGGTGTCCCCGCGGATCTCGACCGTGTACGTGCCCGCGTCGACTTCGACGGTCCCGGACTGGCCGTACTCGACGCCGTCGAACAGGGTGACTGCGCCCTCGTTGGCGGTAATGTCGACGGCCGGTGCGTCCGGCGAGGTATGGACGGCCTGCAGACGGGCCGTTTCGTCGTCGAGGTCGCTGTTGTCGTCTTCCAGCACTAGCGGCTCGAACGCCTGATCGGCGTCGTCGCTGACCTCTCCGATCGCCGCGACCGTGTAGTCGGTTTCGGGATCGAGCGTGACCGTGCCCGAAAAGACAGCAGTGTCGGGCTCACCTGCAGGCGTAATCTCGACGTCGTGGTCGCCGGCCGACACCGAGAGATACTCGCTCACGGCACCGAACGCAACGTCTTCCAGTACCGCGCTGCCGTCGACGTAGACGTCGACGTTCGGGGCGTCGGGCGACATGTGCGCGACTCTGAGCTGAGCCGGCTCCGTCTCTGTCTCCGTCTCGGTGTCCGTCTCAGTGTCCGTGTCGGTGTCGGGCTCGGTCGTCCCGTTTCCGTTCCCGTCCCCATCAGCACAGCCGGCCAGCGCGATGGTCGAACTCGCTCCGATCCCTACCAGCAGTTTGCGCCGCGTCGTTAGCTTGTCTGTCATGGACACCTGTGTCTGACAATGAAAGACGGTTAACAGTTTCCGAAAGTCAGACTCAAATTCGCCGCGAAAGTGCCGAAGTTCGCCCGCAAATCCCTTCACAGTCCAATCCTATTTTGAGAGAGAATTGCGTCTGATCTACCAAAACCCCTATTTCGCTGGTTTGGATAGGTCAAAGCGATGTGTTCGTTCGCGCGGCCACGCCCGCTCATGCCAAGCGCTTCCGACAGCTGCTACCGTCGAGTCTCTCGCGCGGACGGCCGCCGATCGCCCACTAGAGGAAGTTGTCCGACCGATGGGTTATTTTGTGCCGAAAGCGAATCAAAGGGTGTATGGAGGCGGTTCTATGGCAAACGCTAGCGGGAACGCGCGGCGGCCCCAACCGGGCGCGCATTCTGCGTGCGCTCGACGACCGACCGCGCAACGCCAACCGCCTCGCGGAGGAGCTCGATCTCGCGTACAACACCGTCAGACATCACCTCGACGTGCTGGAAGACAACGACATCGTCACGAGCACCGATGCGAGTTACGGCATGGTGTACCTCCCGAGCGGGCAGGCGCGCCAGCACTGGGACACCGTCGAGGAAATTACCTCACAGGTAGAACAATGACGCTGTCGAGGAGATCGCCTCGCAGGTAGAACGATGAACTGCAGAGAGACCACGACCGTCGTCGCATCACACTCGACCGGAGGAAGCAGATGACTGTGCCGCTGGAACTCGTCCCGGACACGCTCACGATCGCGCGTCTGGCAGCAGCGGCCAACGTCGTCCTCCTCGCGGCGCTGATCGTCATCTGGGGGCGTCTGTACCGCGAGATCCGCTCAACGTTCACGCTCGGGTCGATCGTCTTCGCCGTCTTCCTGCTCGCGGAGAACGTCATCGCACTGTGGTACTACTTCAATCCGACGCCCGGCCTGCCGCCGTTCGCCGTCGAGGTCATGATGGTCCTGCAGGTGCTCGAAGCGCTGGCGATCGCGACCCTGCTGTATATCACCTGGCAGTGACGGTTTGCGTCGGAAACCCGTCCGCCGGCAATGCGCGTTCGGAAACACCTTTTACCCGTCCCCAAGTAGCACCGATATATGATATCCCTTGACGAAGCAGTCACGGCTCGCCTCGAGAGTCACGGCGAGCGCTTCGAGGTGCTGGTCGATCCGGACGCCGCGCTGGCGATCAAACGCGGGGAGTTCGACGGCGAACTCGAGGACGTCATCGCCGCGGAGGACGTCTTCGAGAACGCCTCCCGTGGGGACCGTCCGCCCGAAAACGCGCTGGAGGAGGTGTTCGGGACGACCGATCCGCTGGAGATCATCCCGGAGGTGATCGAGCGCGGGGAGATCCAGATCACGGCCGAACAGCGCAAGGAGATGCAAGAACAGAAGCGCAGGCAGTTGATCCAGCGGATCACGCGCAACGCGGTCAACCCGCAGATGGACGACGCCCCCCATCCACCCGAGCGTATCGAATCCGCGCTGGAGGAGACCGACTTCCGGGTCGACCCGATGGAGCCGGTCGAAAACCAGGTCGACGAGGCGCTCGACGCGCTGCGGCCGGTGATCCCGATCCGGTTTGACGAGGTGACCATCGCCGTCCAGTTACCGCCGGACTACGCCGGCAGTGGACAGGCAAAGATCCGAGAGTTCGGCGAACTCCAGCGCGAGGAGTGGCAGAACGACGGCTCCTGGGTCGGCGTCGTCCAGTTCCCGGCCGGCCTGCAGAACGACTTCTACGACCTGGTCAACGAGGTCTCCAGCGGCAACGCCGAAACGCGGATGATCCAGGACGAAGACGAGATCAACCGCCGATAGTCGTCCGTCGCCGACGTACGGCCGTTCCGTCCGGTCGGATCGGCTGGTCGGCAATGACAGGCATCACGAAGAAAGCCCGTGGCTTCATACGGTCGGTTGTAACGATTTACCAGTACGATCGCATAGCGGTGCGATCGATCCGGAACAGACGTACAACCGACCGTATCAGTCGTGTGGAGGACGTCAAGCTTTCTTGAATCCCAGTGCGAACCCGCCGACGAACCCGGCTCCAACGCCCGCCGTCGAGACGAACGTCGTCACCCAGTCCTGAGCCTGTGCCGTGCCGGTCTCCTGGGCCTTCGCCAGCCCGGCCGTCAACTTGTCCCACCTGACGGAAATGATCCCTCTGGATTCGAGGAACTTGAACAACACGAGTTCCGCACCGATGATGACGGCGATCACTTTCGCAATTTTTTTCGCTGCGAATCCGATCAAGAATCCGAGCGCGCCGCTACCACCGATTTCCAGCCCGAGTTGCGTGGGATCGAGCGCGACCATACGGGAACAGTTTCGGCCACCGATAATGATTCTTGTGTCCGGCAATGACGCCTGACAGCGAAACGACAAACAGACGAGATAGGTGCGATCAGGCGGGGACGTTCCGAGCGCCTTCGGCGTCCAGCAACTCCTTGTACCGGTTGCGGATCGTGACCTCGGAGATGTCGGCGACCTCGCTGACGTCGCTCTGGGTGACTCGCTCGTTGCTGAGCAGCGCCGCGGCGTAGATGGCTGCTGCCGCGATCCCGACCGGGCTCTTCCCGCTGAGGACGCCGTCGGCTCGGGCCGCCTCGATCAGTCGCCGGGCGGTCCGCTCGACCTCGTCGGAGAGATCGAGGTCGGAGACGAACCGGGGCACGTAACTTTCGGGCTCGGCGGGCTTGATCTCGAGGTCCAGTTCGCGCACGATGTAGCGGTAGGTCCGGGTTAGTTCCGTCTTGTCGACCCGGGAGACGGTCGTCATCTCGTCGAGCGACCGGGGGACGCTCGCCTGCCGGGCGGCGGCGTACAGTGCGGCCGTCGCGACACCCTCGATCGAGCGACCGGGCAACAGGTCCTCCTGCAGCGCCCGGCGGTAGATGACGCTAGCGGTCTCGCGGACGTTCTCGGGCAGGCCCAGCGCCGAGGCCATGCGATCGATCTCGCCGAGGGCCTGCTTGAGGTTGCGTTCCTTGGAGTCGCGGGTCCGGAACCGCTCGTTCCAGGTGCGAAGCCGTTGCATCTTCTCGCGCTGGCTCGAGGAGAGGGACTTCCCGTAGGCGTCCTTGTTCTGCCAGCCGATGTTCGTCGACAGTCCCTTGTCGTGCATCATCGTCGTCGTCGGCGCGCCGACGCGGGACTTGCGATCCTTCTCGCCGGCGTTGAACGCCCGCCACTCCGGCCCGTGATCGATCTCGTTCTCTTCGACGACCAGCCCGCAGTGTTGACAGACCGTCTCGCCGCGCTCCTCGTCGGTCACCAGCGGACCGCCACACTCCGGACAGACCTCCTGCTCGTCGCTCTGTTCCGTCGCTCGCTCGCCGGTTCGCTCGTACTCGCTGTTGGTGGTTCGTGTCGTTGTCTCGCTCATGATGATTGTCGAAAGGGCGAGTTCGCGTCGTTCGGGGACCATCGCCCTCTTGACTCATAGTTAGTGCGAAAGAGATATAAATGTTTCGCTTTGCCTTATATACTCCCGATCTCTAGTATTTATTCCCAACGGTTTCTTGACGTGGGAACGAGACACGCGGATATTCAAACAGTAAAAAGGTGATCCTCAGTCGGGACCTCGAACAGGCCGAGTCGCGCGCCGGCGTCGAGCCAGGCGTGCCCGTAGGAGAAGGCGGCCAGCGCGTTGACCAGGTCGTCCTGCTCGCGGAAGTGTCGGCCGTCTTCACGGTACGACCGGGCCATCTCCAGATACTCGGCGGCCGCAGTTTCGAGTGGCGTGCCCTCGGGCGGCGCGACGGTCGCCTCCGCGAGTGCTTCGCTGAGCAGTTCCTCGTACCGGTCGGTCTTCTCGACGATGTCCGCCATACTGTTCCAAGTCGTCCCGACTCCCTGAGCGTGACGATCCAGTTGCGTCCCGCAAGCCGTTTGTAGCCGACTCGACTAGGACGGGTAGTGACAGCCGACGACACTTCCGAGCCAAACGAGGCGTTCTACGACGCGCTCGAGGCGATCGGACAGCCGGTCGTGACGGCGACCCGTTACGCCCAGCAGCGCGACCTCGACCACGGCGAGGCGACCGACGACCTCGACGCGCTGGTCGCGGACGGCCTCCTGGTGCGACAGGACGTCTCCGCGGATCCGGTAGTTTACTATCCCGAGGAATGGTCACGGCTGACCGACCGCGAGCGGATCGTCGTCTTCCCCGATCGCCGCCAGGTGGTCGTCGATCAGCCCCGACAGTTCACGCGCGCCCAGCTCTCACAGTTCGCTCGCCTGATCGACACGACCGGCTCGGAGAGCTACCTCTACGAGATCCAGCCGGCCGACGTCTGGCAGGCCCCGTACGACGACATCGAGAGCCTGTTCGGGACCGTGCGTGACGTGCTCCCCGAGCGCGAACCCGACCTCGAGTCGTGGATCGAGAGCCAGTGGGAGCGAGCGCACCAGTTCACGCTCCGGACCCACGAGGACGGCTACGTCGTCCTCGAGGCCGCAAGCGCGGACCTGATGGGCAACGTCGCCAGACAGAAACTCGAAGCGGGTCAGCTGCGGGCCGAGCTGTCCGAGACCGAGAGCTGGGTCGCAGCGGAGGCCGTCGCGGAGGTCAAGCGCACGCTCTACGAGGCCGGCTATCCCGTCGTCGATCGCCGCGACCTCGAGACCGGCGAGCCGCTCCCGGTCGATCTTACTCCCGAGTTGCGGCCCTACCAGCACGAGTGGGTTCAGTCGTTTCTCGAACGTCGATCCGGCGTGCTCGTCGGGCCGCCGGGCAGCGGCAAGACCGTCGCGGCGATGGGTATTCTCTCGCGTATCGAGGGCGAGACGCTGATTCTGGTGCCCGGCCGGGAGCTGGCGACCCAGTGGCGCGAGGAATTGCTCGCTCAGACGACACTCACCGACGATCAGATCGGCGAGTACCACGGCGGCCGGAAGGAGGTCCGGCCGGTGACGATCGCGACCTACCAGACTGCCGGGATGGACCGCCACCGCCACGTCTTCGATGACCGCGAGTGGGGACTGATCGTCTACGACGAGGTCCATCATATTCCGAGCGACGTGTTCAGCCGTAGCACCGACCTCCAGAGTCGTCACCGCCTCGGTCTGTCAGCGACCCCGCTACGGGAAGACGACCGCGAGGAGGAAATCTTTACGCTGATCGGCCCGCCGATCGGGACCGACTGGGACGCGCTGTTCGACGCCGGATTCGTCGCCGAGCCGACCGTCGAGATCCGGTACGTGCCCTGGGCCGACGAGACCGCGCGCAACGAGTACGTCAGCGCCCAGGGTCACGAACGCCGCCAGCTGGCCGCGACGAACCCGGCCAAAATCGAGGAGGCGCGTCAGCTACTCCGCCAGCACGAGGGTCAGCAGGCGCTGGTCTTCGTCGACTACCTCGATCAGGGCCGGGAACTGGCGGCGGCACTCGAGGTCCCCTTCGTCAGCGGCGAGACCCGCCACGCGCGCCGATCGGAACTGTTCGAAGCGTTCCGGTCCGGACAGCGGGACACGCTGGTCGTTTCCCGGATCGGTGACGAGGGGATTGACCTGCCGAACGCGGAAGTCGCGGTCGTCGCCTCGGGGCTCGGCGGATCGCGCCGACAGAGTTCTCAGCGCGCCGGCCGGACGATGCGTCCCGAGGGGCGGGCGAAGATGTACGTGCTCGCGACGCGTGGCTCGCGCGAGGAGGACTTCGCCCGCCAGCGGATCCGCCACCTCGCCGAGAAGGGCGTCACGGTAACCGAAACGTCGGCCCAGGCTATCGGGAGCGACGCGTCGTGACATCGTCAATGTCGATGCGCGGTCGCCACCCCGCCGATTCGCGTCGACGATCCCGACGGACGACAATCACTATGAAAGCGGTTCATTTATTTGCATCGGAAGCGCGCACTCGCTCGTCCTGAGACGGCCGCTCTCGGTCGATCGGGCCGGGTTCGGTCTCGTCTCGTCTAGCAACTTTTAACCGGATCAGACGGGTAGGTATCGTCAACATGGCAAGCAACAAGATCCTCGGAATCGACCTGGGGACGACCAACTCCGCGTTCGCGGTGATGGAAGGGGCCGATCCGGAGATTATCGTCAACAGCGAAGGCGAGCGGACGACGCCGTCGGTCGTCGCGTTCGACGACGGGGAGCAGCTGGTTGGCAAACCCGCGAAGAACCAGGCCGTCAAGAACCCCGAGCAGACCGTCCAGTCGATCAAGCGCCACATGGGCGAGGACGACTACACGGTCGAACTCGACGGCGAGGAGTACACGCCCGAGCAGGTCTCGGCGATGATCCTCCAGAAGATCAAACGTGACGCCGAAGAGTACCTCGGCGACGAGGTCGAGAAGGCCGTCATCACGGTTCCGGCGTACTTCAACGACCGCCAGCGTCAGGCGACCAAAGACGCCGGCGAGATCGCCGGCTTCGAGGTCGAGCGCATCGTCAACGAGCCGACCGCCGCGTCGATGGCCTACGGGCTCGACGACGAGTCCGACCAGACGGTGCTCGTCTACGACCTCGGGGGCGGGACCTTCGACGTCTCGATTCTGGATCTCGGCGGCGGCGTCTACGAGGTCGTCGCGACCAACGGGGACAACGACCTCGGCGGCGACGACTGGGATCAGGCCATCATCGACTGGCTGGCCGAGGAGTTCGAGAACGAGCACGGCATCGATCTGACCGAGGACCGCCAGGCCCTTCAGCGGCTGAAAGACGCCGCCGAGGAAGCCAAGATCGAACTCTCCTCGCGGAAGGAAGCCGATATCAACCTGCCCTTTATCACGGCGACCGACGACGGCCCGGTCCACCTTGAGGAGTCAATCACGCGGGCGAAATTCGAGAGCCTGACCGAAGACCTGATCGAGCGGACGGTCGAGCCGACCGAGCAGGCGCTTGAAGACGCCGGGTACGACAAGAGTGACATCGACGAGGTCCTGCTGGTCGGCGGCTCGACGCGGATGCCACAGGTCCAGGAGCAAGTCGAGGAACTGACCGGCCAGGAGCCCAAGAAGAACGTCAACCCCGACGAGGCCGTCGCGCTGGGCGCGGCCATCCAGGGCGGCGTCCTCAGCGGCGACGTCGACGATATCGTCCTGCTGGACGTGACGCCGCTCTCGCTGGGCGTCGAGGTCAAGGGCGGGCTGTTCGAGCGACTCATCGAGAAGAACACGACGATCCCGACTGAGGAGTCAAAGATCTTCACGACCGCCGCGGCCAACCAGACGCAGGTCCAGATCCGTGTCTTCCAGGGCGAACGCGAGATCGCCGAGGAGAACGAACTGCTCGGCGAGTTCACGCTCGCGGGGATCCCGCCGGCACCCGCCGGGACCCCGCAGATCGAGGTGACGTTCTCCATCGACGAGAACGGGATCGTCAACGTCTCCGCCGAGGACAAGGGTTCGGGCAACAAGGAAGACATCACTATCGAGGGCGGTGCCGGCCTGAGCGACGAGGAGATCGAGCAGATGCAGGAAGAGGCCGAACAGCACGCCGAAGAAGACGAACAGCGCCGCCAGCGCATCGAGGCCCGCAACGAGGCCGAGGCGGCCGTCCGGCGTGCTGAGACCCTGCTCGATGAGAACGAGGAGAACGTCGACGACGACCTCCGGGAGACCATCGAGGCGAAAATCGAGGACGTCGAGGAGACGCTGGAGGACGAGGACGCCGACAAAGACGACTACGAGGACGTCACCGAGGCACTGACCGAGGAACTCCAGGAGATCGGCAAGCAGATGTACCAGGAGCAGGCCCAGCAGGCCGCCGGCGCTGGTCCGGGCGGCGCTGCAGGTGCCGGTCCCGGCGGCGCCGCAGGACCCGGCGCTGGCGCTGGCGGTGCGGCCGGCCAGGACGAGGAGTACGTCGACGCCGACTTCGAGGACGTCGACGAAGACAAAGACTAGGCGGCCTGTCGACGCCCGCGGCTTTTCGACGTCGTCGCAGGCGATCGGTCTCGTCGGATTTTTCAACAGCAGCGTCTAACGACTGGCGATGAGTCTCTTCGAGACTGTCGCGACCGTCGGCGCGGGCGTCGTCTTCGGACTCGCACTGGCCGCGCCGCCGGGGCCGATGAACGCGGTCATCGCCGAGGAGAGCGTCGTTCGGGGCTGGCAAGCGGGGTTCACCGCCGGCCTCGGCGCGATGGTCGCCGACGCGTGTTTTCTCGTGTTGTCGCTGCTCGGGGCCGTGACTGTCGTCCAGCGATCGCCCACGCTGCAGGGCGTCATGGTCGGGATCGGTGGCCTCCTGCTGTGGTATTTCGCCTACGACGCCGTCCGTGACCTCTCGGTGACGTTTCAAGGGGACGGAGCGGCGTCGAACGGGCGCGGCTTTCTGAAAGCGTTCACGCTCGCGATAACCAACCCCTACCAGATCGTCTTCTGGCTCACCGTCGGGGTCGGACTGCTCGATCCGGGCCGGATCGACGTGCTCGCGACAGCGCTGTCACCGGAGTCACCGCTGGCCGGACGTCTGATCGTTCGGACCGGGACGCCGCTTTTGATCGCCGGGCTGTTCGCCGGGATCGTCGCCTGGATCGTCGCGTTCCCGGCGGCGCTGGTCGCCGGCCGCGAGCGCGTCGATCGCTTCGCCCCGGCTGTGGCAGCGCTCAGCGCGATCGCGTTCGCGGTTTTCGGCGTCCTGTTCGTCCTCGACGCGATACAAACGCTGCTGTGATCGCCCGACGGCAGGCCGTCACGACCGGAGGTCGCGTCACCGGTTCGCCGATTCGGGCTCGTCGGTCTCGAACGCACCCACCTCGTCCATGTTCGCGACCTCGTCTTCGAGCCACTCCTTGAGCCACTTCACCCGCTTGAGTCGCCGGTGGGCGACGCTCTCGGCGGCGTCGCTCCGGATGCGATCGCGGGCGTCACGCCCACGTTCGAGCACCCGGCCGACCATTTCGGCGGCGTCCATATGCGTCCGGGATTCGTATCCCATCCGCAACAACAGCAGCGTCGCGCCGTTGGCGCCGACTTTGTCCAGAATGTCGGCCTCGATGAGACACTGCGTCTCCAGGGGCAAATCGGTCAACTCGCCCTGATAGGAGTGATCGCGCACCGCGTCGACGACCTGCTCGACGAACGACTGTGGGTAGTCGCCGTGAGTCGTCAGGTACTCCTTGGCGATTTTCGCGCCGACCTCCGCGTGGCGGTCCTGCTCGGCCTCGAGCTTGGCGACGTCGTGAAACAGCGCTGCCACGCGCGTCACATCGACGTCGGCGCCTTCCCGGCGCGCGATCTCCTCGGCGAGTTCGACGACGTTCATGATGTGGTTGAACCGATACGTCGCCGAGTGCCAGGGGTACCATCGCATGCGCCCTCCTTCCTCTTCGCTCTCGACGCTTGCCGTGAGGTAGTCCCGGACGAACTGCTTCATCGCCTCGAATTCGGCGTCCGTGACCGGCGACTCCTTAATCTCGACACCCACAGAACCACCTCCCGACGGGACGTTCGTTGTTCATGTTACGTACAAAAAGGTCTGTTTGACTCTTTAGCGTTACGACACTCTTATTTGGTTCTACGGCGCGAGCGCAAAAGTCGCGCGAGCGCCCGTCTTTTTAACGATCGAAAGCAAACGTCTTCGGCATGAACGTCCGTCCAGCCACGCCCGCGGACCGGCCGGCGATCCGGGATATCGCTCGGCGGTCGCTGCAGACATCGTACTCGCTGAGCCCGCAGGCGATCACCAGCGCGATCGAGGAGTGGTACACCGAAGACAACCTGTGTGACCGACTGAACGACGAGGACCGGCTCCTGCTCGTTGCCGAGCGCGACGGTCAGGTCGTCAGCTTCTCGGAGAGTACCCTCGAAGACGCGGTCGTCTTCGACGACACCGACTCCCAGCAGAAAGCGATGTTGCTGTGGTTGCACGTCGACCCGTCCTATCGTGGCGAGGGGATCGGCACGGACCTGTTCGAGGCGACCCGCGAGCGCCTTCGCGAACGCGGCGCGAGCACGATCCAGGGCCGGGTCCTCGCGGAGAACAGCGAGGGTAACGGCTTTTTCGAGCGGTTGGGATTCCAGCGAGTCGGTCGCCGCGACGTCGAGATCGCCAGCCGGACGCACGTCGAGAACATCTACGTCGAGGAGCCGTCGGGGCTTACCGCCTGTGAAACGTCGGCCGGGGAGACCGTCTACGTCGACCGCGACGACGCCGAACGGGGATCGCTTGGTCCGTTCTATCCCGTCTACGCCGACCAGACCCGGGGCGAACGCTACGGCTACTACTGCGGGAGTTGCGAACAGCTCGCGAACGCGATGGACGCGATGGGCCGCATCGAGTGTGACGACTGCGGCAACAGTCGCAAGCCCACTCGCTGGGACGCGGCGTACATGTGATCGCCGGGCGTCCGGCGCTGTCGCGGGCCCTTCTCCAGACAGATCCTCGGCCGTCGAGACGGTCGCGCTCGTCACGTCCGAACGGTTATGCTCGTCACGTCCGAACGGCGGGATATGAAGATCTATACCGGCCGTGGTGACGACGGACTGACAGACCTGCGGGACATGTCGCAGGTGTCGAAAGCGAGTCCCCGGATCGAAGCCTACGGGACCGTCGACGAGGTCAACGCGCTCGTCGGGGTCGTGCGACCCCTCGAGTACGAGGACGTCGAGGACTGTCTGCGCGAGGTGCAAAACCAGTTGCACGTCGTGCAGGCCGACTTCGCGACGCCCGAACCCGCCGAGGACGACCCGGTCGTGACCGAATCGCACGTCGAAGCGGTCGAAGAGTGGATCGACGAGTTCGACGCGGAACTTGACCCCCTCGAGCAGTTCGTGCTCCCCAGCGGATCCGAGCCAGGCGCGAAACTCCACCACGCCCGGGCGGTCTGTCGGCGCGCCGAGCGTCGCGCGGTCGAACTCGCCGGGACGCAACCCGAGATCAACGAACGGGCGATCGTCTATCTCAACCGACTGTCGGACCTGCTGTTCACGCTCGCGCGTGTCGTCAACAAGCGCGAGGGGAACCGCGAGGAACACCCGACGTACTGACGTTGTCGTGTCTGTCCGCTTTGCATCGGTCGCGTGATACTGGTGGCGATACCCTTTCGAAATGATCCGGTACGACGGTGTGCCGGATATCTGTACGAACGTATAGCCATCAGTATGATGTGATGGAGTCGTACTGCCCGCTGTTCTCCCGAGTCTCGTCGCAGAAACACCTTTATATTAGGATATCGTAATATACTAATGGGAGGCGCCATGGCACCATCCAACACGCCCGACTTCGACTCGGAGGTCGTCTATCAGGGTCAGATAGCGGGCACGCGGCAGTGCGGGGAACCGGATACGACCGTCGCCGTCACGGAGCGTGGCGTCCACGCGCGGCCGATCAAGGAGGGGGGACTCGAGTTCTCGCTTCCCTACGAGACGATCACGGGATTGCAGTGTCACGGAGCGTTGAATCGGTCGATCACGATCGAGACCGCTGAGGCGTCCTATGAGATCCCGACGACGATGCTAGAGGAACGACGCTTCAGAGAGGCTATCGTCGACCACGGGAATCTCACGAACCCCTGTACGCGGCTGCCGTTCGATCGACTGGGGGTGTGTCCGTGTGCGGTCGGCTCCTCGCTCGGCTGTTTGCTCGTCGTGGCCGGGATCGGCCTCGTCCTGACGGTCTTCGGCGCGCTGCTCGGAGCCGGGTTCATCGCCGCCGGAGTCACGTTACTCGCGCTCGCGTACCTGTCACGAAAGGTCGCGGCGTGGCGGGGATCGAACCGCTGGGAGCGCACGAACGGCCCGGGAGAGTCAGCAGTCTGATTCTTCCGGCCCGATTCGACGGTATCGACTGCCGTCACCCGGCGAGGATGTGTGCCGCCAGGTCCTCGCGGATGATCGTATCGCAGTAGACACATCGTACGCCCTCGTCGAGGACCTCGAATCGGGACTCGATCGGTTCGTTTTCGGTGGTGATGCAGTGCTGGTTGGGACATTCGAGCACACCGACGACCGTCTCCGGGCGGCTCACGCGGTGTTTCTCGACGACATCGTAGTCGCGGATGATGTTGATCGTCGCGGCGGGCGCGATCAGCGAGAGGACATCGACTTCCGCCTCGCTGAGCTCACGGCCCTCAATCTTGACGATGTCTTTGGTCCCCAGGCGGTCGCTGGGCACGTTCATGACGATGCTGAGCGGTTCGCCGTCGGTCCCGTCGATGCCGAGGATCGCGAGGACGTTCAGCGCCTGTCCACCGGCGATGTGGTCGATGACGGTCCCGTTGTGGATCTTGCTGACGCGGAGTTTCTGGTTGTCGCTCATTATTGTCCCTCCAGCAGGAGATCGAGTAACGCCATCCGGACCGGGACACCGTTGTGTGCCTGCTCGAAGAAGGTCGCGTACTCGGTGTCGTCGACGTCGTGGTCGATCTCGTCGACCCGCGGGAGCGGGTGCATGACGGTCAGGTCGTCGCTCGCGGCCTCGAGTGTCCCGGCGTCGATCTGGTACTCGCCGGCGACCTCGCGGTACTCGTTTTCGTCCGGGAACCGTTCCTCCTGGATTCGCGTGACGTACAGCACGTCGAGCGACGACAGGACCTCCTCAAGGGCGGTGTGTTCCCGGATGGTGGCACCTTCCTCGTGGAGGTCGTACCGGACCGATCGCGGGAGCTGCAGGCTCTCGGGACTGATGAAGTGCTGGTGGACGTCGAAGTTCGTCAGCGCATGCGCGAGCGAGTGGACCGTCCGGCCGTACTTCAGATCCCCCATGATCCCGATCGTCAGATCGTCCAGCCCCGCGTTCTCCCGGATCGTGTACAGGTCCAGCAGGGTCTGCGTCGGGTGCTGGCCGGCCCCGTCGCCGCCGTTGAGCAGCGGGACGTCGACGAACTCCGAAGCCATCTGTGCCGATCCCTCGCTGGGATGGCGCATGACCAGTGCGTCGGCATACCCCTCGACGACCCGCACCGTGTCGGCGAGGCTCTCGCCTTTCTTGACGCTGGAATACTCCACCGGCCCCATGTCGACGATATCGCCGCCGAGTCGCTTGATCGCCGCAGTGAAACTCATCTTCGTCCGCGTGCTCGGTTCGAAAAAGAGCAGGCCGAGCAGCTTCCCGGCGTGGCGATCCGCATAGGCCTCCGGATCGGCCGCGATCTCGGCAGCGTGGTCCAGCACCTCCTCGATGTCCGCTCTGGAGAGCTGTTTCGCGCTGATGATGTGCTCGTGACGCATCGAGCGTATCCCCGACGCCGACGCTCTTGAGAGTGACGATTGTTCGGGTCGTGGTTGTCAGCCGACCACGGAATCACAGTTCGAAGGGGCTGGATCGGCATCGCGTCGCGTGGATGATGGCCGATTGAGACGTTGGGTTAACTTTGATTACCCTTGGCAACCTATCTCTAGGTGTACGATGGATATTGCTGATATTGCTACCAGCGAATACGTCGCAGTCGACGCCGACGAACGCCTCGGAAAAGTCCGTTCGATCTTCGAGCGGGACAATCCCAAGGGGATCATCGTTACTAACGACGGCGACTACGAGGGCGTTATCACCCAGAAACAGCTGGTACAGTCGCACGTCGAGGACCAGACCAAAGCGAGCGCGATGACCCAGCACGCCCCGAAGATCGAGCGGACGGCCGACGTCCGCGAGACCGCCCGCGTCCTCGTCGAGGGCGGGATCAAGGTCGCGCCGGTGTTCGAGGCCGGAAGTCTGTGGGGCGTCGTGACCGACGACGCGATCCTCGAGGCCGTCCTTGAGAACCTCGACGCGCTGACCGTCGAGCAGATCTACACCGACAGCGTCACCTCGATTGACGAAGACGCGCAGGTCGGACAGGCGATCAACAAGCTCCGGGAGAACGGCATCTCCCGGCTGCCGGTCATCGACGAGGACGGCCGCCTCTCCGGGATGGTCACCCGCCACGACATCGTCGACGTCGTCGTCCGGGACATGGACAAATCGACGGTCGGCGAGCGTGCGGGCGACGTCGACCGCATGCTTGATCTCCCGATCTACGACGTGATGAACAGTCCCGTCGAGACGACGACGCTTGAGGCATCCGTCAAAGACGCCGTCGAGACGATGTTCGAGTACGACTACGCGGGACTTGTCGTCACGCCCGAGGAGGACGAGTCGCTGGTGGCTGGCATCATCACCAAAACTGACGTCCTCCGTGCGCTGACGTTCACCGAACAGAACCACATGGACGTCCAAATCACTAACATCAACCTCCTCGATACGATCTCCCGCGAGGACATCCGGATCGGCATCGAGGACGTCGCCGACAAGTACCAGGACATGCAGGTCCATCACGCGCACGTCAGGTTCCACGAACACAAGGAGAAACTCCGCGGGACGCCGCTGATCCAGTGTCAGATCCGGCTCCGGACCAACAAGGGACAGCTGGCCGGGTCCGGTGAGGGGTACGGCGCACAGACCGCCTTCAACGTCGCCCTCGATAAGCTCCAGCGGAACGTCCTCGAACAGAAGGGCATCGAGAGCGACGAGGAGTACCGCGGACAGGTCCTCCGGAAACTGGGCGAGTTGTAACCGGATCGGGCTCCGACCTCTCGATCGCGTCCGAGGTCGAAACACTTACCAACTCGAACAACGGAACAGCGGGTATGAGCTCCAGCGACAGCGGCGGACTGATGTCCAGTGCCGGCCTCGTCCGGTACTTCGACGCCGAGGACCGAAACGCGATCACGATGGACCCCCGTTCGGTGGTCGCGTTCGGCGCGATGTTCGGCGTGCTTGTGCTCGTTCTGAACGCCCTGTGATCGCAACCGCAGCGTTTTCAACGACGGGTGGCGAACGACCCGTCGATGAATCGGACTCGGAGTGGCGGTTCTACGAGACCATCGACCAATGAGTGACACGACTCGCCTGAAGGTCCGGGGGATCTACACCACTGCACTGACTCGCCTGTTCGCGACGAGCGACGGGTTCGAGGTCGTCCAGCCCTCGCCGCCCATCGACGATCGGTTCGATCGGGCGTTCGATCTCGCGCCGGCGGCAGCGACGCTGTTCACGAGCGACGACCGACAGGGCGTCGGCGTCGTCGGGCCGGCCGCTCCCGACGTGCGTGAGCGACTGGCGGCGGTCGGCGTTGATACGCTCACGTGGCGCGACCCGGCGGCCCGCGGTTCGGTCTGGGACGCGACGATCACCGAGACGAACAGCGGCGGGGCGATCGTCGACCTCGACGAGCGGTCGGCCTTTCTGCCGTTCTCGAACGTCGACGACCGCGTCGAGACGGGCAACACCGTCCGAGTGCAGGTGACAGAACCCCGGCCCCCCTGGGACGACGGCCGGCCGGTCGTTGACTCGACCGTGCGCGTCCAGCGCCCGCTGGTCACGCTCGTCCGAGACGGCGCGGACGGCGGGCACGGCGGTCCGGAGCTCGCGGATCTGCTCCCGACCGAGCCACCGGGCGGTTGGCGCGCGACGTGGAGTCACGCGGCCGACGACGCCGGACTCGACGCGCTCGGCGACGCGCTGGAAACCGCCGTCGAACGCGCCGAGGAACTCGACGACGCCCTCGATGAAACTGAAATGGGGGGGACACCCCGGACCGTCTGTGAGGGACAACCGACAGCCTGGGCGTGGTTCGGGCGCGAGTCGCGCTTCGAACTGGATGATCTCCGAGCGTCGGTGACGACGACGATGCCCGGCCACCACCGGATCAAGGCCGGCGACGAGCGCGCGAGCGCCGCCGTCGACTTCGCCGAGGCCGTCGGTGCCAGCGACGGCGGGTTCCCCTTCGAGGCCGTCTCTCGGCAGTTCGGCCCCACAGAGGGGGACACGGTCGCCATCGACCACGGCAAGCCCGCGGGTCACTGTATCCGGCTGGGCCGGGGTGAGGTGACAGAGTACGACCCCTCGGGGACGGTGTGGGTCGAACGCGAGATGTCCCCCGGCGGGACCTACGACGGACTCGGGATCGAGCGACGGGCCGGCGACGTCGCCCGGACGAAGTTCACCGAGGGCAAGTGGTGGTATCCGACGATCTACGAGAGTGAGGACGGCGAGACGCGCGGCACCTACGTCAACGTCTGCACGCCGGTCGAGATCTTCCCCGGGAGCGTCAGGTACGTCGATCTGCACGTCGACGTCCTCAAACACGCCGACGGCACGGTCGAACGGGTCGACGACGACGAACTCGACGCGGCCGTCGAAGCGGGCGACGTCTCCGAGCAACTGGCGGCGAAGACGCGCTCGATCGCCAGTGCCGTCGAGAACGCGCTATCGTGACACCGCTGACGACGGCTCGAAGCAGCGCTGCGGCGCTATTTTACGGACCTAGACGTGCCCCATGGCTACTCGTTCCGGTTCACCGGGGTCACGTCCTCCCACGACGACTCTCCGAAGAACGACTGGAGTGCCATGAGGACGCCGACGTACGTGCCGATCGCCACGAGCACGATCGAAACGACGACGGCGAGTACCAACTCTCCCAGTGGATTGATGCCGTACAGCTGGAGGGCGAGCATGCCCTCTGGTTCAGGGTCGCGATTGAAAAATCGCTCGCCTATACCGTCTACGGGTCGGCTGGCTCCCTCTCGTGCTAGAAGTCGATACTGAATCCGCCGTCACGACCCCCGCCGTCGCCGCTCGGCAGGTTCGGGACGAGCCACGAGAGGAACGCGTCCGGACTGCGGGTCTGCAACCAGACGGTCCCCGGGCCGGAAAACTCACAGACGAGTCCCTCGCCGCTGAACAGCGTCGACTTCAGCCCGCCGACCTTCCGGACCGAGAAGTCCGTGGACCCCTCGAACGCGACGATGTGGCCCGTATCGACGGTGTAGGACTCGTCGGGATCGAGTTCGCGTGACTCGATCGCGCCGTAACTGGAGAGAAACGCCGGACCGGACCCGTCCAGTTCGAGCAGGAACAGCCCTTCCCCGCCGAAGAAGGTCTTGCCGCCGCCGAACTCGGTATCGATGTCGACGTCGGGGTGGGCGGCGACGAACGACCCCGACTGCACGTACAGCGACTCGTGATCCAGCCGGTAGTGGACCATGTCACCCGGCAAGGGCGGCGCGAGCGTCACGTGGCCCGGTCGGCCGGCGGTGAAGGTGTTCATGAAGAACGATTCGCCGCCGAACGCCTTTCGCTTGATCGAGTCCAGGACTCCGCCGCTCGCGCTGGTCTCGATCTCGATGCCGTCGGTGTGGCTGACCATCGCTCCGGCCTCGGCCTGCAGCTGTTCTCCCTGGTTCAATTCGGCCGTCAGGAGCGCGTAGGACGGTCGATGTTCGATATCGTACTCCATACCGCCCTATCTCACAACGCGCCTATAACTCTTGTCCGCTAGCGCGCCGGCGGGACGAGCAGGACGTTGCTGTCCGCCCTGGCCGTGACGTCTTCGGAGGTGCTCCCCAGCAGGAGTCGACGGAGGCGGCTGCGTCCCCGGCCGCCGAGGAGGATCGTCGTCGGATCGATCTCGTTTTCGGCGGCCAGGATCTCCTCGACGGCTTCCCCTTCGCGGATCATCGTCGTCGTCTCGATCCCCTTCTCATCCAGGGACTCGGCCATCGATTCGAGGCGCTCCTCGGCGTCTTCGATCTTCTCGTCGCCGGCACGGCGCTCCGGCGGGGCGACGTGCAACAGCGTCGCCTCGTGGGTCGCCGTTCTCGTCCGCTTGAACTGTTCGAAGGCTCGTTCGGCGTTCTCCGAGAAGTCGGTTGCATACAGCATCCGCTGGAAGAGGTGCTTGTTCGCGACCGCCGGCGATCCGTCGCGCCTGACGATCCGCTGCACCAGCAGCGGGCTGACCGTCGTCCGGGCGAGGTTTTTGACCGTGCCCCCGATGAATCGTTGCTTGAGCGGGCTCTGACCCCGGGAACCCGCGATGATGAGATCGGCGTGCACCTGCTCCGCGAGTCCGTTGATCCGCCGATGTGGCGTCCCACGGACGACGTGGGTGTTGACTGTGAACCCCTCCGATTCGAGCTGTGTCTTCTGGCGCTCGAGGCCTTTCTTCGTTCGACTCCCGATGTCGCTGCCGGGCATCCCCGTCGTGACGTTGGGGCTGGTCACCGTGATGAGGTCGATCTCCTTGATCCCGTATCGGCCGAGACACTTCAGACACACCCGCGAGTCGATCGCCGTGTCGATCGCCGATGACAGGTCCGTCGCGTATACTGCGCGCATACCTGCCGTACTATCCCGACGCTAATAGTATTGTTGGTAGATTCCAATATTACACAATTCTACTGGCAGCCGCTACGAACGACGAGGGGTTCCCGCGTCGTCACAGCGATTGTCGTCGGGGCCAACCGCACGAATCCGTGCGATCGCACCAGTCAAGCGCTACCGCGGTCAGTCGGCGGGCGAGACGGTCGCGTCGGTCCGCTGGCGGTAGGAGCGCCAGTAGCCCTGGGCGTAGGCACCGATGAACATCCCGCCGATCGCGACCAGGATGGGGTAGTTACCGATCCCGACGCTCGCGTAGGCGGCGCCGGGGCAGATCCCCGAGAGGCCCCAGCCGACGCCGAAGACCGACCCGCCGATGACGACGTTACGGTCGAAGGACTTGAGCCGCCTGGTGAAGGTATCACCCGTGAGAGGCGCTCGATCGAACAGCCGCGGGACGACGGCGAAGGAGACCGCCGTGACGACCGCGCCGCCGCCCATCACGAACAGCAGGCCGAAGTCCTCGAACTGCAGGAAATCGAGCACGACCTCCGGGCGGGCCATCTGACTCAGCCCGAGCCCGAAGCCGAAGATCAGCCCGCCGAGGAGGACGACGCCGTAAAACGCCGGCGAACGGTCGCTCATGGGCTCACCCCCAGTGCGGCGACCAGCTGTGCGGTGCCGATCGCGAACGCCAGGAACGTCGCGACGTTCACGAAGGAGGTGTTCGACCCCGAGCCGACGCCACAGACGCCGTGTCCCGACGTACAGCCCTTGCCGACGCGAGTCCCGACGCCGACCAGAACCCCGCCGACGAACAGCCGCCACAACTGGACGTCAGTCGTCCAGCCGCCGGCCCCGAGCGTCAGCGCGTAGGCGGCCGCGCCGGCGACGATCCCGACGGTGAAGACGACCCGCCAGTCGCGCGAGGTCAGGTACTTCGGCGTATTAAATCGCGAGACCGACGAGACGTACGACCACGTCGACTCGAGGAACGTGCTCGCGCCCGCGATGATGCCCGTGGCCGCGTAGATCACTGTGACGCCGAGCCCGATCAACAGCCCGCCGGCGGCGTAGTGTGCGATACCGTTGGGAAACAGCGTTTCGACCGTGATCTGGAGTGGTTCAATCGTCATTTGCGTCGCCCGTGTCCGCGTCCGTTTCGGCACTGCTGTCCGCGGGCTCGTCCAGGAACCGCTCGAGCCCCGGCGGACCGACGATGCTGACGCCACCGTCCTCGTCGATCACGAATGGCTTGATCATAGTCACCCGTTTGTACCCTTCCGTCCTACTAAAGCGTTTGGATAGTAATGTATATTTGTGGCAATATTATGTGCTGAACTGTGCGCAGGCCGTGGATTCCTGTTTACTTAAAGCACCCAAACTATCTGGTTTTGAGTTGAATACAGTCACCCGAACTTGTGCAGTTTTCACCAATCAATACTCTTTTGTACCCGGCCACAATATTGCAGAGTACGCCCAAGATAACCATGACACAGGAGTTCACCACGACCGAGACGCTCGACGTGCGAGGCGAGAACTGTCCGATGCCGGTCGTCAAGACCAGGCAGGCCGTCGACGACCTCGACAGCGGCGAGGTGCTCGAGGTGCTGGCGACCGACCCGGGCAGCGAGAGCGACCTCGGCGGCTGGGCCGACTCGACAGACGGTGTCGCGCTGCTGGAGCAGGACCAGACCGAGATGGACGGCGAGACCGTCTACACTCACTACGTGCGCACCGAGTGATACGATGAGCACGGACAGTCAGTCCGCTGACGACGGAGCACCACCGTCGCGTGAGGCGCTACAGGAGCGCATCGAACAGCTCGAAGCACAGATAGCCGACCTCGAGAGCGACGACAGCAAGCAGATGTCGATCATCGCGACGAAGGGATCGCTGGACATGGCTTACCCACCGTTGATTCTGGCGAGCACGGCCGCGGCGTTCGGCTGGGAGGTGACGGTCTTTCACACGTTCTGGGGGTTGGATATCCTCCACGAAGACCGTTCCAAGGACCTGAAAGTCAGCGCCGTCGGCAACCCCAGCATGCCGATGCCCAACGCGATCGGTGCGTTCCCCGGCGGCGACCGGCTCGCGACGTGGTACATGAACCGCGAGATCGAGGACAACGGAACGGCGACGATCGAGGAACTGATCGACACGAGCCTCGAGATGGGCGTCGAGCTACAGGCGTGTCAGATGACCGCCGACCTGTTCGGCTACGACACCGCCGAGTTCTACGACGGCGTCACGACCGACGTCGGTGCCGCGACGGCGCTGCAGGATATGGCCGACGCTGACATCCAGTTGCTGGTGTGACCGTTGTACCGATTTACCGATGCGACCGCACGACGGCGTGCGGACGATCCGGAACTGACGTACAACGGGCACTATCAGTCGTTGGTAGCTGACGTGGCCCCGGTCACTCTGATCGTCGCGGCCACGTGTTCCGGCAGCGAGACCCGCGTCTCGCTCTCGAGTTCGACCTCGATCAATCCGATCGGCGGGGTGTCGACGACAGCCAGCGTCGTGCCGGGCTCGATCCCGACCTCGGAGAGGTATTCGAGTTCGTCCGGGTCGCGGTCCCGGACGCGGGTCACCTCGACCGTGTCACCCTCGCCACATTCGCTGAGGGCCGTCCCGCTGCATTCCTCGAGCGGCTCCAGCGCGTCGCTGGGGATCGGATCGCCGTGGGGATCGACGTCGGGATCGTCAAGCTGTGCGGCGACGCGGCGCTCGAACTCCTCGGAGATGTGGTGTTCGAGCCGGTCGGCCTCCTCGTGGACCGCCGCCCAGTCGAAGCCGAGCTTGTCGGTGAGATACGTCTCCAGCAGGCGGTGATGGCGGATCACCTCGGTCGCGATCGTCTCGCCCTCGTCGGTGAGCCGGACGCCCTTGTACTTCTCGCGCTCGACCAGCCCGCGTTCCTCGAGTTTCTCCATCATGCTCGTGGCCGTCGGCGGGGTCACGTCCATGCTCTCGGCGATCGTCGATGTCGACACCGGCCCCGTCGTCTCGCGCTGGTGTTCGTGGATCGCCTTGAGGTAATCCTCCATCTCGGGGCTGAGCATCTACTCGAATCTCGGGCGACCGGCAAAATAAACCTGGCTCTCCGGGCGGCTACAGCAGGTCCTGGTCGTCGAGTTGGGCCATCACGTCGTCGACGAACGACTCTACGTCGTCGTAGGGAAAATTCCCGCTGCCGAGTTTCGTGTTCAACTCCATCGCCGTCATCGAGAACTCGCCCGACTCGAAGGTCGTCCCCGGTCCGTCCGGCAGTGCCGGTACCAGGTCCATTGGACTTGCAATCGGGTAGTCCGCGCCCTCGAAGGCGTCGATGAACTGTTCGCGCAAGTCGTCAGTATCTACCATGGCGTGTGGTAACTTAGAAATCAGCCCGCAAAAACCATTTGGGTTCCGGAAGGCCGAATAAAGGGCGATGTAACGGTACAACCGCCGTGACCAATTGCCCCGGTGCGTATCGCTCGGGCGCATTCCGAGTGGCTGCCGGCGCTCAGACGCGTGACGCGACGAATTGTTCGTCGTCCTCGGAAGCGGATCGAACTCTCGGCTCCGACGACAGCGAAAACCGAACGGATCGGACGGTCTTCCCGTCCGGGATCGACCACGCCGAAACATTCCGGTGTAGCGGAGCGAACAATATTTATCCGGGACAGGCTTTCACGTTCGTATGCCCGAACTCGAAGACGAGCGCTTCTACGAGGCACACGCGGATTTCTGCAGCGTCTGCGCCAACGCGAATCGACTGAAGATACTCGATCTGCTGAAGAACGGCGAGCAGTATTCCGTCTCCGATATCGAGCGCCACACCGGAATCTCCCAGTCGACGGTTTCCCAGCACCTCAAACTCATGCGCGATCGAGGCATCGTTACCCGCGAACGCGACGGTGTGAACAACTACTACGCTGTCGCCGACGACCGCATCGTCGAGGGCGTCGAGACGATTCGCGAAGTCGTCAAAGAACAGGTCGAAAACTGATACTGCCGACTGTGAGTTCGTAAAGCTATTCGCCACCTCGGGCTAGCGGATTCCATCAGTTTGTTGCAGCCGGCAGTACGACGCTCGCGAGTCAGACAGCGATTCCGGATCACATTCGGCTGACACAACCGCCGGATCGCGGGGCCAGCGTGCTTGTTCAGCACGCCTCGTGTTCACTCGGCGGCTTCACGGGCACGGTGGGATTCGAACCCACGACCGTCGGATTAGAAGTCCGACGCTCTATCCGGACTGAGCTACGTGCCCTCAGTCATTGATTGCACTCTCATTTTAAAAACAGTAGTGATTGCCGATTGAGCCACATGTCATAGTGACCGTTGTACCGATTTACCGGTGCGACCGCACCGTGCGGTCGATCCGGAAAGGACGTACAACGGCCACTATCAGCTGCTACGTCTCTCACGTGGGATCGGTTCGCTTGCCGAACCGCGATTCGGCGACCGCGAACGCGAGCGTGCTTGTCAACCCGAGTAGCGTCCCGCCGGTGAGTATCAGTGCCAGATACGACAGGGTGGCGTAATCGTACTCCAGGAAGTACACCGAGACGGCGTGCAAGATTGCCGCGATCGAGACGATGTAAAACGGCGCGTTGAGATAGCGCCACTCGAACGTCCCCGAGAGGTATTCGTCGGTGACACGCCCGAGACTGCTGGTCACGCCGGCGGCGGCGAACCACTGGATCGCACCCGCGATGACTGCTGCGACGACCTCGATAACGCCGAGCGGATCGCCGTCGGCCTGCACGGTCTGGAGCGTCTGATACCCGCTGGCGCTTCCGATCAACAGGAGCACGCCCGCGACGAGATACGTCACCAGCGTCACGCGGCCGGCGTACAGTCCCGAGAGGAGGCGATCGACGACGCCGTCGAGACGCTCCCCGAGTCCGAACCCACGCGAGAGCAGATACAGCCCGAGCAGTCCTGAGACGAGTCCGAACACGTCCCCCTGCATCCCCAGCAAATCCGCTAGCACTGCGAGCGGATAGATCAACAGCACGATCCCCAGCGGAACCAGGATCGTCCCGCGAGTCTCGGGGTCGTCAAGCACCTGCTTGATGGTGTAGTACATCGACTCCAGATCCTGTGCCTGTCTGACGACGACCCGCCGGACGCCGTCGATCTCGACCCGCGATCGGATCACTGGCACGACGCTCTCGTCCTGTGCGCCGTCGGTGACCAGCAGCACGCGAACGTCCTCGCCCGTGGAAAGCCGCGCCAGCACCTCGTCGAGTTCCTCGCCAACCGCGCGGTTGGCCGCGACGTCGCTGCCCTCGAGCCCGGTGACTGCCGCGATCTCGATGCTCTCGTCCTCTTCGGCGCTGAGATCGTCGTAGATGTGCAACCCCTCGAAGAGGACGTTGAGGTCGCTGTCCTCGGGGTCCGCGGTGGCGAACTCGACGGCTGCGTCCTCGACGGCGTCGCGGCCGACGACCGGCGTCTCGATGCCGGTCTTGCGGCCCACGTCGTCGTCGAGGTCGATGCACAGCACCAGCAGCATCAGGCGTCGATAGGCGATCCCACCATATGGGTTTTCGGCATCGCGACGCCGTGCTAGCCGAGATCGAAGTGCTCGGCGGCGGTCTCCATGTCCTTGTCACCCCGGCCGCTGAGGTTGACGACGATCGTCTCGTGGTCGGTCTCTTCGAGGACTCGCCTGGCCATCGCGAGGCCGTGGCTGGTCTCCAGTGCGGGGATGATCCCCTCTTCCTCGCTGAGCGTCCGGAACGCTTCCAGCGCCTCGTCGTCGGTAATGGCGCGGTACTGAGCGCGACCCGTCTCGCGGAACATCGCGTGCTCGGGACCGACGCCCGGGTAGTCGAGACCGGCCGACACGGAGTGTACTTCGGTGTCGTCGTCGATGACCCGAGTCTTCATCCCGTGGATCACGTCGTCGGTCCCCTCGTCCAGCGGGGCGGCGTGGCGCTTCGAGCCCGCCCCTTCGCCGCCGCCCTCGCCGCCGTAGAAGGCGACGTCGTCGTCACGGAACGCGTGGAAGAGCCCGATCGCGTTCGAGCCACCACCGACGCAGGCGACCGCGGCGTCGGGCAGGCGTCCGATCTGTTCGAGGCTCTGCTCGCGCGCCTCCTTCCCGATGACCGACTGGAACTCCCTGACCATCCGCGGGAACGGGTCGGGTCCGACGACGCTGCCGACCAGATAATGCGTGTCCTCGATGTGCTGTGCGAAGTCCTCCAGCGCCGCGTCGACCGCGTCGGCGAGTCCCTCCCCGCCACGGGTGACCTCCGTGACGGTCGCGCCCATCAGTCGCATGCGGAAGACGTTCATCCGCTGGCGCTGGATGTCCTTGCGGCCCATATAGATCTCGGTGTCCATGTCGAACAGGGCGCCGGCCATCGCCGTCGCGGTGCCGTGCTGGCCGGCCCCGGTCTCGGCGATCAGCCGTTCCTTGCCGGCCTCTCTGGCCAGCAGCGCCTGTCCGACGGCGTTGTTGATCTTGTGTGCCCCGCCGTGCAGCAGGTCCTCGCGTTTCAGGTAGATCTCGCCGCCCCACCGCTCGGAGAGGTTCTCGGCGTGATACAGCGGTGTCGGCCGTCCGGCGTACTGTCGCAGGATCGTCCGGAACTCCTCCTGAAACGCCTCGCTTTGCACGATCTCGTCGAACGCCGCCGCGAGATGTTCCAGCGGTTCCTCCAGCATTTCGGGAACGTGTCTGCCCCCGTAACCCTCGAAATTACCGGTGTCTTCTGACATCGCCTGAACAATCGAGACTGATGCCCATAACTGTGGCTCTTGGAGGGGCGAGTCCTTTTGTTTCCCGAAGCCGCAGCGACGGTGTGGACACGATCGAAGTCAGCACCGTCGTCTACCGATCGAAAGCCGACGTCTACGGATTTCTCGTGGACTTCCCGCGGTACGCGTCTCTCTCGAAGTATCTCCGGGACGTCCGACAGGACGGGGACGGTTCAGCCGGAACGAACTACCGACTGCGATTCGCCTGGTGGAAACTCTCCTATACGGCCCACTCGACAGTCACCGGTCTCGACCCGCCGGACCGGATCGACTGGCGACTCACGAAGGATCTCGACGCTCGCGGCGCCTGGGTGCTTGAATCTGCACGTCCGCCGGACGATCGGGACGCCGCGACGCGAATCCGGTTTCTCGCACACTACGATCCTCATTCCGCCGGCAAGGGGACGATCGATCTCCCCCGGTTCGTCTCACTGAACTGGGTTATCGAGAAGGCCAGGCCGCTCGTTCGCAAGGAGGCCGAACGGATCGTCGAACGCCTCGTGACCGAACTCGAAGGCGAGTCCAGGCAAGCCGAACTCGAGATACGGACGGGCACAGACCACCAGGGTTCGGGGCCGTTGGAGTCCTCGTAGTCAGGTATCGAGGTCGTCGTAGTCACCGCCGTACTTCATGAAGAAGTACGCCAGACCGAGCGTCGAGACCATCGCGACGCCCGAGGCGACGCCGAGCGCCTTCGCATCGCCCGACACCGACGGTCCGGTCTCGCCGCCGACCTCGACGGTTGGGATGTCATCGCCGACGGCGACGGCGCCGAGCATGCCGAGGTTCTCGTGTGGGCTGCAGTAGTAGGTGACGACGGCGGACTCCGCGAAGGTCTGCTCGTAGGTGTAGCCTTCCTCGCCGACGGGATCGCCGGAGGTGAACTCAACGCTCTCGCCGACGACGTTGTGGTCGCCGCCCGCCCCGGTCCACTCCCAGACGATGGTCGTCCCGGGATCGACCCACACGGCCGCGGGATCGAACGCGTAGCCGTCGCTGCCGGCCCCGACGGCGATCGTGACCTCCTCCTGGCCCCGGAGGTCGGTCGTCGATCCGCCGAACCCGTTCGCGCTGTCCAGATACCCGCCGTAATCCGGCTGCTCGGCGGCCTGGGCGGTCGCCGACCCGCTGGCCGCGAGCGCGCCCGCCCCGCCGGCTGTCGCTCGCAGAAAGCCCCGTCGAGACGTCGCTGGTTCGGTCATAGCCGTCGCTTTCAGGTGGCGACTACTGAAGATAGCGGAACCAGCGGTTCTTGCTTGTAGGGATTCGCGTCGAACTCCTAGATTTCACTTGGGACATCGAATCCACTGGTTCGATCGGAGTCGCGCGTGCTCCGATCGGCGACGCTCATCCCTACTGTTCGCGTTCGATGACGAACCGCGTGAACGCGGCCAGCCGCTCGGCGATCTCGCGATCGAGCTGTTCCCGGGGGAGACTTTCTCTGGCCTGTCGGGCGAGGTCCTCGGCACGCTCGCGCGCGTACTCGATGCTGCCCGCCGACTGGTAGATCTCGATCGCCTCCATGATCTCCCCGTCGGTGTTGTCCTCGGCCCAGAGGATTTCCTCGAGACGGGCCACCTCGTCCGGGGGCGCGTGCTCGGCGGCGTGGATCGCCATCAGCGTCTTCTTGCCCTCGCGGATGTCGTTGCCGAACTCCTTGCCGAACTCGCCGGCCTGATCGAGCGTGTGCTCGATGTCGAGGATGTCGTCGCCGATCTGGAACGCGATGCTCATCCGTTCGGCGTACTCGGCGACGCGTCGTTCGGTTTCTTCGGACTGGCCGGTGATGATGGCGGGCAGGCGGGCGACGATCCGGCCGATACAGCCGGTCTTGCACGCGCCCATCTCGCAGTATTCGGCCTCGGTGGCCTGGATTTCCCGCTTGTTGTGCCACCAGATGTCCATCCCCTGGCCGAGATGTGTCCGGTTCAGTTCGTACATGAGCATCTCGTAGACGTCAAGGCGTGTCTCGGCGTCGAGATCCCCCGAGTTCCGGGTGACGATCTTCAGCGGCAGGAAGTACATCGCGTTGCCCGCGTTCAGCGCGACGTCGACGCCGTATTCGAGGTGCAGGGCGGGTTCGCCGCGGCGCTTGCTCGCCCCGTCTTCGACGTCGTCGACGATGATCGTCCCATTGTGCAGGATCTCGGGAATGATCGCGTAGCGAAGGTACTCCGTCGGATCCGCGCCAAATCCCTCGAACAACTGCACCGCAAGGACGGCGCGCCACCGCTTGCCGCCGCGATCGAGCAGGTCCCAGATCGGGTCCGAAAGCGCGCCCTGAATCGCCTCCGGATCGTACGAGTAGGTCGGCGCGCCGAAAAAGTCCGTCAGATACTGCTCGTCGATCTCCCGGGGAAGGACCTCAGCGATCGCCTCATCGATGACTGGCTGCCAGTCAGCAAGTACGTCCCGCATACCCCGTTCCTCGCTCCGGTATTACTAAAAGTCTACCTCATCGGCACGGATCGGATAGCGGCTTGCTCACGGTTCGAGTGTCGCTTCGAGCTGGCTGGCCTTCGCGCGCGCCTGCTCGACGGTCTCGGGGCGCCCCTCGAACGCGATCACGATCTGGTCGCCGTACTCGACGTCCTCAACGTGGGCGTGGTCGTGGATCCAGGACACCAGGCTCATCGCGTCGTCGGTCATCGGGAGGACGAGCCGCTCGCGCCGCAACGCCGGTAGCGCCTCGTCGATGCGCGCCCGGAGCGTGTCGACGTTGCGCCCCTCGCTGGCGCTGACAGCTACCGGATTCGGCGCGAGTGCCGACAGTGCCTCGCGCTTGCGTTGCAGTTCGTCGTCGTCGACGGCGTCGATCTTGTTCAGGACGGTGAGGATCGGGGCCTCGTTGCGCTCGTAGAGCGTGTCGTGGCTCGTGACCAACTTCTCGCGGATCTCCTCGACTGGTTCGCTCACGTCGACAACGAGCAACACGAGGTCGGCCCGATAGACCGAATCCAGCGTCGACTTGAACGACTCGACCAGCCAGTGGGGGAGATCGGAGATGAACCCGACGGTGTCGGTCACGAGCGCCTCCCGGCGATCGAGTTCGGCCTTGCGGGTCGTCGTCCCGAGCGTCGTGAACAGTCGATCCTCACTCTCGGCGGTCGAATCGAGGTCCGGGTGGAGGTCCTCGTTGTCGTCGACGTCCAGATCGTCCGCGAGCCGTCGCAACAGCGTCGATTTGCCGGCGTTAGTGTAGCCAGCCAGCGCCACCAGATCGAACCCCGACTCGCGGCGCTGTTCGCGGCGGTGTTGCTCGGTCTCCTCGATAGATTCCAGTTCCTCGCGGATGTTGGCGATCTGGTTTTTGATGTCCTGTTCGCGGCTCTCGTCGTATTCCCCCAGCCCCATGAACCCGGGACGTTCGTCGCGCTTGGCGAGGCTGGCCTTGGCCTCCGCCCGCGGGAGTTCGTAGCGCAACTCCGCGAGTTCGACCTGCAGTTGTGCTTTGCGGGTCTGGGCCCGCTGACCGAAAATCTCCAGAATGAGCCGGAATCGATCCAGAATCCGGACGCCATCCGGCAACTGGTTGCCGAGGTTGTACGTCTGGTAGGGACCGAGCTGGTTGTCGAAAATCACCACCGAAGCCCCAGCTCGGGCGACGAGTTCCGACAGCTGGCCGGCTTTGCCTTTCCCGATGTGATAGGCGGGATCCTCCGTCCTGGTCTGGGTCAGTTCGTCGGCGACCTCGTAGCCGGCCGCACGGGCCAGTTCGCGGATCTCGGCGGTCTCGGGGCTCCCCGAGTCGACCCGCTTGGCGATGACCGCGGTTTCCGTGTGCGCTCGTGTCTCCGTCACTCGTCTGCGCGTAGGAGACGAGGCCATATAACTTTGTTTTGACCTCCCGCAGTGGAGTAGCACCCGTCTGCGAGGGGGAGCGACGCGTCTACAAGACGAGCTCAGCGTCCGCGAAAGCGAACGAAACCCCGACAGAATAGCTATCGCGTTCGCAAAGGGGGACGCGGGAGTGGTACTCCCGCGCGTGTGACACTACGGAGCCGTCCGGCTCCATTCACGGTTACGGGATCCAGCCGCATAAGCCTCTAGCGTCGTTCACACGGAAGGCAACGGTGTTTTCCGCGAATCGTCAGGCCAGTTCGAGCCCACGGATCGCTACGCACTCCTCGCCGTCTTCGACGCGACCGATGATGCGCGCATCGTCGCTGTCTTCGACGACGGCTTCGGCGTCGTCCCGGTCGAGCGCAGCCACGAAGCCGGTCCCCATGTTGAACGTCCGGTGCATCTCCTCGCTGTCGACGTTGCCGACGTCCTCAACGAACTCGAAGATCGGCTGTGGCGCGAAGGGGTCATCGATCTCGTAACGATACGATCCCATCCGGGTGAGGTTTGTCCAGCCGCCGCCGGTCACGTGTGCGGCGGCGTGAGCGTCATGCTCTCGAAGCGGGGTGAGCACCTCGCTGTAGATGCGCGTGGGCGTCAGCAGTTCCTCGGCGATCGTGCGGTCGGGTTCAGGTGGGAAGGGGTCGGTGTACTCGTGGTCGCGCGTGACGGCTTCGCGAGCCAGCGTCAGCCCGTTCGAGTGGATCCCGGATGACGGCCAGCCGACGACCGCGTCGCCCGGTTCGGCCTCGCCCGGGAAGACGGCGTCTTTCGGCGCGAGCCCGGCGCAGGTTCCGGCGATGTCCAGTCCCCTGATCACGTCCGGCATGACGGCGGTCTCGCCCCCGACCAGCGCGACGCCGGCACGTTCGGCCCCCTCGCGCAACCCAGCGCCGATCTCCTCGCTCGTCTCTTCGTCCGGCGTCTCGACGGCCAGGTAATCGACGAACGCCACCGGCTCGACTCCCGCCGCGATCAGGTCGTTCGCGTTCATCGCCATGCAGTCGATGCCGACCGTCGAGTAATCGTCGACCGCCTCCGCGACCAGCAGTTTCGTCCCGACGCCGTCGGTGGCCAGCGCCAGATACTGCTGGCCGATATCGACCAGTCCGGCGTAATCGCCCTCGAACTCCCCGGCAGCGCCGATGAGTGCCTCGGTCGCGGCCTCGCTGGCGTCGATGTCCACCCCTGCCTCTGCGTACGTAAGCTCCTCGTCCTCGGCCATACCCGAGTGAGCGCCCGGCCCGGGCAAAAGCACACCGGAACGAACTCGATACGGTGACGATACGACTGCTTGAACCGATAGCGCCTTTCACGACCACAAACGTAGCAAGTCCCCCTCTCGACGTAGGAGACGTTTACATCGCGTGAAAACACCGTAAACAGTCCGAACGATTGTCGTCTCTTATGCGGATCGCCCTCGTGTTGTCTACTATGAGCGTAGCCCGAACGCGGTGTCCGAACTGTGGGTTCGAGGTACAGGGGGAACAGGAGTGTCCGCTCTGTGGGGCGGAACTGGCCGGCGAAGTCGACGAACAGACAGAGAACGGGTGATCGCCCGCGCCGCAGACCTTGATTGCCCTCGGTACCAGTCGCCCGGCCAGGTGCGTCGTCGATATGACCGGCTACGCCAGCCGCCACGAGCAGTTCTTGCGGCCTGCCGAGCGGTTTTACGGCGTCGAAACCTACCGCATCTGTGACCTCGCCGTACGAGGTGCTCGGAGTCGACCCGGACGCCAACGAGGCCGAACTGCTCGAGGCATACAGACAGCGGGTCAAAGAGACCCATCCGGATCAGGGCGGCTCGGTCGAGCAGTTTCAGGCCGTCAGAGATGCCTACGAACAGCTCCGTTCCGGTGCGGTCTCCGACGACGGAACGTCGACCGACGAACCCCGCGCATCCAGCGGTGCCGAGACACCGAGCGAACCGGACAGTCGCCCGAAAACAGTCACCGTCGAGTATCTCGATTACGAGGTGCTCGACGACCACGGCTGGTCGCTCGGCGACGACGACCTCTTCGAGCGCGCCCGACGTGCCGACCTCGACGCCGAGACCCACGGCCGGTTCGCGGTCGAACCGGGCGAGACGCTGCTTGAAGCCGCCGAGAACAACGGCTTCGCCTGGCCGTTCGCCTGTCGGGGCGGGGCCTGCACGAACTGCGCCGTCGCGATCGTCGATGGGGAGATGCCCCCGCCGGTCGGCCACATCCTCCCCGAAGAGTTGATCCGCCGTGGGATTCGGCTGTCGTGTCTGGCCGCGCCGATCACGAGGGACGCGAAGGTCGTCTACAACGTCAAGCATATGCCCGACGTCGCGGAGTTTCTCCTGCCGGCGAGCCGCTTCGAGAAGACGTACTCGCGCCAACGAGATCGGTAGCGTTATCCGGATCGATCGACTATGCCTGCGGCGGCATGAACAACATTCGAACTGGACTCTCGTACGGGGACGCGCTGCTCGTCCCACAGCGATCGCCGGTCGACAGCCGCAACGACGCCGATCTCTCGACGCAGCTCACACCGGGGATCGAACTGGAAACGCCACTGCTCTCTGCGCCGATGGACACTGTCACCGAGGCCGAGACGGCGATTTCGCTCTCTCGCGCCGGCGGTCTCGGGACGATCCACCGATTCATGACGGTCGACGAGCAGGTCGAGGCCGTCGAGCGGGTCGTCGAGGCCGGCGAGCGCTGTGGCGCGGCAGTCGGCATCGCCGAAGACACGATCGCTCGCGCCGATGCCGTACTTGGTGCCGGCGCGTCGCTGGTGATGGTCGACGTCGCACACGGCCACCTCGAGAAGACGCTCGACGCGGTCGCGGACCTGCGGGACGCGTTCCCCGACGCCGAGATCGTCGCGGGCAACGTCGCGACGAAACAGGGGGTTCGCGATCTGGCTACGGCCGGTGCCGACGCGGTCAAAGTCGGGATCGGGCCGGGCAGTCACTGTACGACCCGCCGCGTGGCGGGGGCCGGCGTCCCGCAGTTGACGGCCGTCGACGACTGTGCCGACGCGGCCGCACCGCTCGACGTCTCGATCATCGCAGACGGCGGCATCCGCACGTCCGGTGACGCGGTCAAAGCGCTGATGGCCGGCGCTGACACGGTCATGATGGGCAGTCTCTTCGCCGGGACCGACGAAGCGCCCTCGGAAATCGTCGAGATCGACGGGACGAAGTACAAGCGGTCCCGCGGGATGGCAACGACCGCCGCCAACGAGAAACGCTCGGACAAAGACACCGACGCGGTTGCACCGGACGCCGACGAGGGCGTCGAGGGGCTGACCGAATACAAGGGTCCGCTGGCCGACGTCGTCAAGGAGTTCGCCGCCGGGATACGGTCGGGGCTCTCCTACGTCGGCGGTCACACGATCGAAGACGCGCGCGAACGCGCCGAGTTCATCCGAGTCGCACCCAGCGCGCAGGACCGCGAGGGCGCGCACGGCGATCACGACTGGGAAACCGTCTCCGCCGACGACTGACGTCGCTGTCCCTCTCCATCCGTGTTGCTGTCACCGATGTACCGCTCTGAGGACGGTCTCGTTCACATGAAATCAGATAGTCCGGTCTGTCCGTCGTCCTCCGACTGCTGATCGTCACCGTCGGCCCCGCTTTGTTCGGACGGCTTCCCCTCGTCGGTCGCTGCGGACGCACTCCGGTCCGTCGATCCGGGTTCGCCGGCGATCGACTGCTGGCCGTCCGTGTCGCCCGACGCCGTGGCGCTGTCACCGTCGTCGCTGGCGCGTCCGGCGAACGCCTCGCCGCCGGCCTCGGCCGTCCGCTCCTCGCGGAGTTGCTGGGCGTCTTCGACGATCGACTGGACCTTGTTGGTGTCCTCGCCGCTTCCGGTGACGAAGGAGACGTGGCTGGCGTCGAGGTCGTAGGCGGCGGCCATCGCGACGGTCAGTTCGCGGTTCTTGCAGTGGTGGGTCATCGTCGCCAGAAACGGCACGATCTCCCGGCGTGCCGTCGCGATGCTGGTCCCGTTCCTGGTCGCGATCTGTCGGGCGACGTAATCGCGGGTCTTGCGCGCCCCTTTCGTGCGGCCGAGCTTCGACCAGTACGACGGCGGCCCGTACCGTGTCCATCCGCCTTTCTGTCCGCCGCGTGCGGCCGCGACGCCCGCGGTCATGTTGTCGCCGGCGTACTTCCAGAAACTGTAGTTCTGGGTGGCCCGGACCCGGCCGAGCCACTGGTCCGCGCGAGCGAGCGCGTCGTACGCGCGAGTCAGCTCCGCCCCCTCGAAGTCCTTCGGAACGTTATCCGCGATCCAGTTGATCAGGTCGTCGGGTGTCTCGTCGACATCGTAGGATGACTTGAGAGCGGTTTCGGCGTCGCCTTCCTTGATCACCACGTCGAGGTACTCGAAGATTCCTTGTGTCGTGTCCCGCTCGCCGGTGATCACGTCCTCGGCCCCGATCGAATCTCGCCCCTCGGTCAGCGCCTGCAGGTCCTTGATCGCCCCGCGGAGGTCGCCGCTGTTCATCTCGGCGATCCGCTCGAGCGCCGCGTCCTCGAACTCGATATCCTCCTTGCGACAGACGTCCCTGAGCACGGGCACGATCGAGCGCTTGCTTACCTCGCGGAACTCGATCTCCCGGCAGGCGTTGCGCAGGCCCTTGGACATCTCGTAGAAGTCGTTGGCGATGAGAATTACCGGCTGGTCGGCCTCTTTGACCAGTGACGTGACTGCCCGCGTGCCGCCGCGGTCGGCGTTGCCGTGGATGCTGTCGGCCTCGTCCATGACCACCAGCCGCCGGCCAGCGCCACCCTGTGCGAGCGTCCCCGAGCGGGCCGCCTCGCCGGCGACGCGTTCGATTACGTCCTTCGTGCGCGCGTCGCTCGCGTTGAGTTCGATGGTCGGCCAGCCCTTGTCGCTTGCCAGCGCGTGCGCGGCCGAAGTCTTTCCGACCCCCGGGGAGCCGTGCAGGACGACAGCCTCGCGGTGGTCTTCCCAGGTGTCGGCCCACTTCTCGAGGGCATCGCGGGCCTTGTCGTTACCCCGGACTTCCGCGAGCGTCGACGGCCGGTACTTCTCCGTCCAGTCCATTAGAAGGCGAAAGGCGGGTGACGGGGTTAGTGGTTTCGGAGCGTGGGCCGAGACCGGCGCGGACGCCACGCCCGAGGACGGTATCGGGGCGATGGAATCACCCCCGTCCGCAGACATCCTGTCCTACTCGCCGTCATCGACGTCGGGATTTTCGAGTTCGGCTTCGAGTCGCTCGACGCGCTCTTCGAGTTCCGCCAGACCCTCGCTGTCGTTAAGTCCCGACCCGTGCAACGATCGCATATGAGCGTCGTCTGTGAGTTCGAACTCCTGTCGACCGAGTTGCCGCTGACCGGCGTTGCAGCGGCCCTCGAGACGATCCTCACGATCGACGACGTGGTCTCGGGGACGGCAGGCGCGCCCGCCGTCGTGTTCTCGACGACCGGTGTCGACCCGAGCCGCCTCGAGGAAGCGATGGACGACGCCGGCCCGGTCCTGGAGCACGTGCCCCTCGAGTCGACCGTCGTCGAGTCGCGCTACCGGGTCACTCTCGATACGGCACACGCCGACGTCTACACGCGGCTCGTCGACCTGCGGACCCATCCCATGGGCGCGGTCGTGACCGGTCGCGGCTGGAAAGTCAGCGCGCAGTTCGCCGACCGGGAGGCGCTGGACGCGTTCCGGACCGCGTGTGGAAACACCGGCGTCGAGTTCCGGCCACGTCGCGTTTTCGAGGCCGAGATTGACCGGACCGACGACTACGGCCTCACTGCTGCCCAGCACGAGGCGCTGCTCACCGCCCACGAGATGGGATACTTCGACGTGCCCCGGGAAGCCGACCTGTCCGACGTCGCCGCGGCACTCGAGACGACGACCTCGGCGCTGTCCGAACGGCTCCGGCGCGGCCAGCGCCGACTCGTCGGTCACACGGTCGCCAGCGCGGAGTGATTCGCACTGCAAGATTGGACGAGCCTGAACTGCAACACCGGGAGAGTCTGCATGGCCGTGCGGGTGAGTTTGAACTGCAGGATATATCCTGCAAAGCGTTAGCGCTGCGGCCGGCCTACGTTCCTCTGTGGCGAGACGTCGGGCATACCGTCTGGTCGGCACAGAACTGGAGGATCCATGACCACGCTACCACCACCGCAGGCGAGCACAGACCGCGGATCGGAACGCGAGCGCGTCCGGACGACCGCGACGCCGGAGGGGTCGTATGCCCGTTGAACAGACGCCGCACGTCGCCGACCGGGAGGCGCACGTCGTCGGCGGCGGAATCGCCGGGCTGGCGGCCGCGGCGTTTCTGATCCGTGACGGCAACGTGCCCGGCGAGAACGTCCACGTCTACGAGAAACTCGACGTCGTCGGCGGGGCGATGGACGGCGCGGGCGACCCCGAGGAGGGGTACGTCATCCGGGGCGGGCGGATGTTCAACTTCCCCGCTTACGAGTGTACCTGGGACCTCTTTCGGACGATCCCCGCCCTGGAGGACGACAGCATCTCGGTCAAAGAGGAGATGAACCGGTTCAACGAGAAACACCCGTCCTACGCGGAGGCGCGACTGATCGAGGACGGCAGGCATCTCGACGCCTCCCAGTTCCAGCTGGAGACCCGCCACCGGATCTCGTTGCTCCGGTTGCTGCTCACGCCCGAGGAGCGACTCGGGGACACCCGGATCGAGGAGTGGTTCGGCGACGACTTCTTCGAGACGAATTTCTGGTACGTGTGGGCGACGATCTTCGCCTTCCAGCCCTGGCACAGCGTCGCCGAGGTCCGGCGGTACATGTACCGGTTCCTCCACGAGTTCCCCCGACTGCACACGATGGAGGGGATCGACCGGACCAAGTACAACCAGTACGACTCGATGATCCTGCCGTTGCGACGGTGGCTCGAGGACCGTGGCGTCGACTTCCAGTACGACTGTCGCGTCACCGACATGGATATCGTGACCTCGCGAGCGGGCCGGACCGTCGAACGACTCCATTGCGAGATCGACGGCGGAACCGAGCGCATCGGGGTCGAGCCCACGGATATGGTCTTTTTCACCAACGGCTCGATGACCGACGGGTCGGACCTCGGCGCGTGGGACGAGGCTCCCGAGACGAACGAGACCGGCGCGTCCTGGGAGCTGTGGCGGGAAATCGCCGCGGACAACCCCGGATTCGGCGACCCCGAGGTTTTCGCCGGCAACGTTCAGGAGACCAAATGGGAGTCGTTCACCGTCACGTTGCACAACACGGACCTGTTCGAACACATCGTCGAGTTCACCGACGAGGAGCCCGGCAACGGGCTGGTGACCTACGTCGACTCGTCCTGGCTCATGTCAACGGTCGTCGCTGCGCAACCGCACTTCGCGAACCAGCCCGACGACGTGAAGATCTTCTGGGGGTACGCCCTGTTCCCGGACCGGGAGGGCGACTACGTCGAGAAGAAGATGTCCGAGTGCACCGGCCGGGAGATCCTCGAAGAGCTGTGCTATCACCTCCAGTGCGCGGACCGATTGCCGGAGATTCTGGAGGGCGTCGACTGCGTGCCGTGCATGATGCCGTTCATCACGGCTCATTTCCAGCCCCGGACATCTGGCGACCGACCGGCAGTCGTCCCCGACAGCTCGCGCAACCTGGCGTTCCTCGGACAGTACGCCGACCTCCCGCGCGATGTCGTGTTCACCGTCGAGTACTCCATCCGGACGGCGATGACCGCGGTCTACGAGTTACTCGACCTCGATCAAGAGATTCCGCCGGTGAGCAAACACTACCGCAAGCCGGGGGTCCTCGCCGACGCGGTCTCGGCGTCGTTCGAGTAGCCCCAACATCGACAAGGGCGTATTAATCCCCGACCACCGGATGTCGAACACCGCTCGTGGGCCATAGCGAACGAGAGCCGCCCCCGAAGTGATGTCTCGCCCCACAGTGAACAACCCCGCCACGGCAACGGCGGAGTCTCGGCCGGCCAGAACACCCCTGCGAGGAACCCGAAAAGTCAAATGCAGTACTATAAACCAAGAATGATAATTCCGTCACAGAGCCGTGGTCTCGCGTCTCACACGGCCGACCTCTTCGACGGGTTTTTGTATACCCCTCTCCTTGGATGGAATGCACACGGCAGGTGGCGGACGGCGGCCTCGGTCGCCACGCCACCGGAACTCTAGACGGGGTTTCTCCCGTCGATGATGACGATGTCGGGGGCGTTGCTCTGCAACGCCCTGGATCGCCGCAGTGGCGATCCCCGAAAGATGAGGAGTCCACACCTGCGGGTCGCACCGTACAGATGGGTTCTGATGTGAGCCCTGACAGTTCGGTGATGAATCGTCGATCGTATCGACGTCGCATCATCGAATGACGGACAGAGACATAGCGTGTCTCCGCCAGACCCAACCGATTGGGAAACATTCCGGTTGATCCTGCCGGAGGCCATTGCTATCGGAGTCCGATTTAGCCATGCTAGTCGCACGGGTTGAGACCCGTGGCGGAAAGCTCAGTAACACGTGGCCAAACTGCCCTACAGACCGCAATAACCTCGGGAAACTGAGGCCAATAGCGGATAGGGTTCTCCTGCTGGAGTGCGGAGAACCCGAAACGTTCCGGCGCTGTAGGATGTGGCTGCGGCCGATTAGGTAGACGGTGGGGTAATGGCCCACCGTGCCGATAATCGGTACGGGTCGTGAGAGCGAGCGCCCGGAGACGGTATCTGAGACAAGATACCGGGCCCTACGGGGCGCAGCAGGCGCGAAACCTTTACACTGCACGACAGTGCGATAGGGGGACTCCGAGTGCGAGGGCATAGCGCCCTCGCTTTTGCGCACCGTAAGGTGGTGCGTGAATAAGGACTGGGCAAGACCGGTGCCAGCCGCCGCGGTAATACCGGCAGTCCGAGTGATGGTCGATCTTATTGGGCCTAAAGCGTTCGTAGCTGGCCACGCAAGTCCGTCGGGAAATCTACCCGCCTAACGGGTAGGCGTCCGGCGGAAACTGCGTGGCTTGGGACCGGGAGACCCGAGGAGTACGTCCGGGGTAGGAGTGAAATCCCGTAATCCCGGACGGACTACCGATGGCGAAAGCACCTCGGGAGCACGGATCCGACAGTGAGGAACGAAAGCTGGGGTCTCGAACCGGATTAGATACCCGGGTAGTCCCAGCTGTAAACGATGTCCGCTAGGTATGGCACAGGCTACGAGCCTGTGCTATGCCGCAGTGAAGACGCAAGCGGACCGCCTGGGAAGTACGTCTGCAAGGATGAAACTTAAAGGAATTGGCGGGGGAGCACTACAACCGGAGGAGCCTGCGGTTTAATTGGACTCAACGCCGGACATCTCACCAGCACCGACTGCAATCGTGACGGCCAGTTTGATGCGCTTGCCCGAGTTGCAGAGAGGAGGTGCATGGCCGCCGTCAGCTCGTACCGTGAGGCATCCTGTTAAGTCAGGCAACGAGCGAGACCCGTATCCCTAATTGCCAGCAGCATCTCGCGATGGCTGGGTACATTAGGGAGACTGCCACGGCTAACGTGGAGGAAGGAGCGGGCAACGGTAGGTCAGCATGCCCCGAATGTGCTGGGCAACACGCGGGCTACAATGGCCGGGACAACGGGTCGCTACCCCGAGAGGGGGCGCTAATCCCTAACCCCGGTCGTAGTTCGGATTGAGGGCTGAAACTCGCCCTCATGAAGCTGGATTCGGTAGTAATCGCGTGTCAGAAGCGCGCGGTGAATACGTCCCTGCTCCTTGCACACACCGCCCGTCAAAGCACCCGAGTGAGGTCCGGATGAGGCCTGGATTCCCAGGTCAAATCTGGGCTTCGCAAGGGGGCTTAAGTCGTAACAAGGTAGCCGTAGGGGAATCTGCGGCTGGATCACCTCCTAACGATCGGGACTGGGACGACGTCCCAGCCCACATTTCCTGCCACCGCGGCAGGACCTGGTGATCGGCGGCCGTTTCGGTCGCCGCCGAGCTGTCAGGGCTCACGCCCCTCGTGAGAGGGAGACCGGTAGCTCAGTGGCAGAGCACCACCTCGTGTGGTTACCCCGGTTCGATTCCGGGTCGGTCACTCCCGCGGGCGATCGCGCCCGCACCAACCGATGCACCACCCCGCGGCAAGCGCGGGTGGGAAGGGTTGATACACGCACCGCTCACCCCGGGCGTGTAGATGACACCGCGTGTACGTGCAATCCAGACGTCAACTGGACCCGTTTCATCAGAAACGTGTGTCCGACTATCCGGAGCTGAGCTTCGCTCAGCTTCGTATCGAGTGGCTACTGTGCCGTTCGGTGAATGGCTCGGCTCGAGCGCCGATGACGGACGTGCCAAGCTGCGATAAGCTCAGGGGAGCCGCACGGAGGCGAAGAACCTGAGATCTCCGAATAGGAACTCCTCACCGCAATTGCTTCGCGCAATGGGGAACGCCGGGAACTGAAACATCTCAGTACCGGCAGGAAGAGAAAGCGAACGCGATGTCGTCAGTAACCGCGAGTGAACGCGACACAGTCCAAACCGAATCCTTCGGGATATGTGGTGTTTTGGGCTGACTCTCATCGTCAGACCGTCTCGTCGAAGTCTCCTGGAACGGAGCACGACACAGGGTGACAGTCCCGTAGGCGAGACCACTACGACGTGCGTCAGTACCCGAGTAACGGGGGTTGGAAATCCCTCGTGAATCCGGCAGGCATCGTCTGCCAAGACTAAATACGACTCGAGACCGATAGCGAACAAGTAGCGTGAGCGAACGCTGAAAAGCACCCTCAGAAGGGAGGTGCAATAGGGCCTGAAATCGAGCGGCGATAGAGCGACGGGGCATACAAGGTCCCCCGAGAAATGAGACAGGCGCGAGCCTGCAGTAAGATTCGGGGGAAGCCGATGTTCCGTCGTACGTTTTGAAAAACGAGCCAGGGAGTGTATCCGCGAGGCGAGCTTAACCGGTGCATCCGGGGAAGCGCAGGGAAACCAACATGGCCGCAGGAGCGTGGAACTTCGTCCACGCACCCCAGGGCCGCCGTCTTCAAGGGCGGGGAGTCCCGTGGATACGACCCGAATCCGGACGATCTACTCCTAGACAGGGCGAAGCGTATCGAAAGATACGTGGAGGCCCGCTAGCGTTGGTGTCCTACAATACCCTCGCGTGATCTGGGAGTAGGGGTGAAAGGCCCATCGAGTCCGGCAACAGCTGGTTCCAACCGAAACATGTCGAAGCATGGTCTCCACCGAGATAGTCCGTGAGGTAGAGCGACCGATTGCCGTGTCCGCCCTCGAGAGAGGTCGGCTCGGCTGTCAAACTCCGAACTTACGGACGTCGGCGACGTGGAGGTTCCGGTATGCGGGGTAAGCCTGTATACCAAGAGGGGAACAACCCAGCGTCAGGTTAAGGTCCCCAAGTATGGATTAAGTGTAATCCTCTGAAGGTGGTCTCAAGCCCTAGACAGCCGGGAGGTGAGCTTAGAAGCAGCTACCCTCTAAGAAAAGCGTAACAGCTTACCGGCCGAGGTTTGAGGCGCCCAAAATGATCGGGACTCAAATCCATCACCGAGACCTGACCGCAGGAGTCACATCCTGATCGAGTAGGTTTGGCGCTCCGATTGGGTGGAAGCGCGGGCGAGAGCTCGTGTGGACCGATCGGTGACGAAAATCCTGGCCATAGTAGCAGCGATAGTCGGGTGCGAATCCTGACGGCCTCAAGAGCAAGGGTTCCTCGGCACTGTTCGTCAGCCGAGGGTTAGCCGATCCTAAGATCCGTCGTAATTCGAGCGGATCGAACGGGAAACTGGTTAATATTCCAGTGCCGCCGTCCATCAAAAGTCGACGCTTTGGGTTCGCCTGGACCGGGCTTTCGCCCGGTGGAACTGTCAAAGACCGTGGAAGCCGTAACGGCACGAAGCGATCGAACGGCAGGATACCGCAAGCCAGGTCACCCCGGAGCCCGTGAAAAGACGAAGACGGCGATCGTACCGAGATCCGACACAGGTGCTCTGGCGGCGAAAGCCAAGGCCTGTCGGGACCAATCGACGTTAGGGAATTCGGCAATCTAGCCCCGTACCTTCGGAAGAAGGGGTGCCTGCCTCGGGAAGAGGCAGGTCGCAGTGACTAGGGGACTCGGACTGTCTAGTAACAACATAGGTGACCGCAAATCCGCAAGGACTCGTACGGTCACTGAATCCTGCCCAGTGCGGGTATCTGAACACCTGGTACAACAGGACGAAGGACCCGTCAACGGCGGGGGTAACTATGACCCTCTTAAGGTAGCGTAGTACCTTGCCGCTTCAGTAGCGGCTTGCATGAATGGATTAACCAGAGTCCCGCTGTCCCAACGTCGAGCCCGGTGAACTGTACGTTCCAGTGCGGAGTCTGGAGACCCCCAAGGGGAAGCGAAGACCCTATAGAGCTTTACTGCAGGCTGTCGCTGAGACGTGGCCGCTAGTGTGCAGGATAGGTAGGAGCCGTCACACAGGTACCCGCGCCAGCGGGCCACCGAGGCATCACTGAAATACTACCCACTAGTGGCTGCGACTCTCACTCCTGGCGGAGGACACCGGTAGCCGGGCAGTTTGACTGGGGCGGTACGCGCTCGAAAAGATATCGAGCGCGCCCGAAGACCATCTCATCCGGGTCGGAGATCCGGAGAAGAGCGCAAGAGCATAAGATGGTTTGACAGTGTTCTTCCCAACGAGGAACGCTGACGTGAAAGCGTGGTCTAGCGAACTCATTAGCCCGCTCGATGCGGGCAATGAATGACAGAAAAGCTACCTTAGGGATAACAGAGTCGTCACTCGCAAGAGCACATATCGACCGAGTGGCTTGCTACCTCGATGTCGGTTCCCTCCATCCTGCCCGTGCAGAAGCGGGCAAGGGTGAGGTTGTTCGCCTATTAAAGGAGGTCGTGAGCTGGGTTTAGACCGTCGTGAGACAGGTCGGCTGCTATCTATTGGGGGTGTCATGGTACCTGACGGGAACGCCCGTATAGTACGAGAGGAACTACGGGTGGTCGCCACTGGTGTACCGGTTGTCCGAGAGGGCAGTCGCCGGGCAGCCACGCGACACGGGGTAAGAGCTGAACGCATCTAAGCTCGAAACCCACCTGGAAAAGAGGTACCGCCGAGGTCACTCGTAGAAGACGAGATCGATAGACTCGGGGTGTGCGCGTCGAGGCAACGAGACGTTCAGCCCGCGAGCACTAATCGACCGAAGCCACCATTCATACTGGACGCACGATCCGGAAACGGGTCCAGGCGGAAACTGGATTGCACGTACACGCGGTGTCCACCACCGACGATTGGCATGACGACGGTTCGATTCCGTCGGTCGGCGTTAAGGCGGCCACAGCGGCGGGGCAACTCCCGTACCCATCCCGAACACGGCAGATAAGCCCGCCTGCGTTCCGGCGAGTACTGGAGTGCGCGAGCCTCTGGGAAAGCCGGTTCGCCGCCTCCCATTCATATCCAACCCTCACACAGCAACGGCTGTGTGGGGGTTTTCGTCATTATACGCAGCGATCAAATAACGCCAGTCGTCCTATTCGGCCGCAGTGTCCCGGAGCAACGCGGTCAGATCGTCCCAGAACCCGTCTTCGTATTTCGTCGCGCTGTCGATCGTCGGTCGCGCATTCGTTTCGTTGACTACTGCTCGATCCTCAGTCACCAGTAGATCCACGCCCAGATAGTCGATCTCGAGTACGTCAGCCGCCCGCTCGGCCAACTCGCGGAGCTCGGGATCGAGATCGACGCCCTTCGCTTCGGCGCCGCGGTGGACGTTGTGCTTCCACTGGCCGCGCTCGCGCGCGTCGGTCGGCAGGCGACGCTCGACCGCGCCGACGTACTCGCCGTCGAGGACCATCACACGGTAGTCTCGGGCGTCGGGCAGGTACTCCTGCAGGAGATACGAGCGGTCGCCGGTCGCCCGGTAGTCCTGCACGAGATCGAGATAGTCGGTCACGCCGAGCAGCGAGTCGAGATCGGACACCTTCGCAACGCCGGTCCCGCGCGTCGTGGAGTTGGGTTTGACGACAACCGGCGGGTCGAACCGTTCGGCGGCGGCCGCGACGGCCTCGTCGTCGAGCGGGTTCGAGACCATTGTCGTCTCCGGGACCGGGACGCCGGCCTGCGAGAGCCGGGCGAGCACGGCGGCCTTGTTGCGCGAACGCAGGATCGCCTCGCGTCCGTTAACCCAGGGGATCGAGAGCGCGGCGTCGACGACGCCGCCTTCCATGAGTCGCGACGGGTAGACAAAACCCACGTCGACCTCGGGGAGTGCGGGATCGGACAGGTCGAACGTCCGCTCGCTCGGCTGGAGTGGGGTGACCTCGATCCCGCGTTCGGCAAGCGGGTCGAGCAGTCGCTCGTATGTCTCTGCCTGCGTGGTGACGGCGAGCCAGAGCGCCATTCCGATTCACCCGCCGCTGACCGGCGGGAACAGCGCGAGTTCGGCGTCGCGCTCCAGCGTCGTCTCGTAGCCGTCGGCCGTCTCGAATGGGTCTTCGCCGTCGACGAGCAGGCGGATGTGCTCGGCCAGCTCGCCGTCTTCGTGTACTTCCGCTTTCAGCTCGGGATGGCGATCGAACAGCACTGCCAGCGCGTCATCGACGGTTGCGCCGCCGTCGAGATCGATCTCGACCTCTTTTTGTCCGGCGGCTTCGGCGAGGTTGGCGAACAGCTTCCACTCCATGTCCGGTTAGGGGGGAGCCGACGCAATGATACTGACGGTCGGGGCTGCGAGGCGGGAAACCGAAAGGAGTGTCACGACGACCCGGAATCCGGCGTCGATCGGGCAGCAGCCGCGGTCTCAACGGTTCGGAGTTCGTCGGGCGCGGCGATGACGTAGATAGATTCGCCGCCGGAGAGCGCTCGCTCGCCTGCGGGAAGTGTCTCGATCCCGCTGTCGGGGTCGGCCGACACCACGGCGACGACCGTCACATCGAGCGCGCCAACCGACGTTCCCGCCAACGCGCTTTCGGGGTTGATGTCGACGACGCCCATCGTCTCGTCGGCCGCCCGCAGCAGCGAGACGAACTCCCGGTCCGGGCGGCCGTCGGTCGCGAGCGTGACAAGTCGGTAGCGCTCGTCGGGGTCGAGCTTCGTTGCGTCGGCGGCGTCGATCGCGACAGTCACGACCTCGCCAGCGGTCGCCCGGAGTTCTGCGTTACAGCGGTGCTGTTGTCCGTCCCCGGACCAGATCTGGACGAGGTCGCCGGGCCCGGCCGCATATGACGGGTCCGCACGGATCGCCATCGCGACGCTCTCGGGTGGCAACGTCGGACCGAGGCCCGCGATACGCCGGCCGACGGCGAGGTGCGTGACCGTTCCGTCGGCGTCGAGTTCGAGATCCACGTGGCCGACGCCGTAATCGTCTCTGAGACGGGAACCCAGCCGCTCGCGGAGTTGCGCGACCGTGAGCCCGCGCGGGAACAGCAGCGACTGTCCCGCGAGCGCATCCTTCGTCTCCGGATCGACCGGATCGTAGCCGACGACGTCGTCGATCTCGCCCGGGAGTTCGACCCTGATGACACGACCGCCCGCTAGAACGACACGCGTCAGGTCGTCGAACGCGTCCATCCCGCTTCTGGAGAGCAGTGTCACCCCCACGTGATCGCCCGTTCGATGGCCGACGACACTGGCTCCCGCGCCGGCGAGGACGGAGCCGATGTTGAACGCCGCGGCCTCGAGGCTGACCGTCGCTGCACCTTCGATCACCTGACCGAGTGCCGTCTGCGTGTTGAGATACGCCGCGACGACGCCGAGGCCCACAAGGACGATCGCTCCTATCGGGGCGCGCTGGGTCGCGTACCACCGATACACGAGTGCGGAGATCGCAGCAACTAGCCCGGCAGCGACCGCGACCCCCGCGATCCTTCCCAGCGGCCCGGTCGCTTCGGCGACCCCGAGCTGGAGTCCGATCACGCGATCACCTCCTCGAATCCGTCGAGTGCGTCTCTCGAACCCACGGCGAACAGTTCGTTCCCGGCCGCGATTCGAGACGTGCCCTTCGGCGCGAACTGCCACCCTTCGCCCGTTCGAACAGCGAGTATGGCGACTCCGTGGCGGTCCCTGACGTCGGCTTCCCCGAGCGTGACGCCGTCGAGGTCGCTGTCGGCACGGACCGTCAGCCGGCGGAACCGCCTGCCGGCCCGTCGAAGCAGCGAGAGGACCTCGTACTCCCGGCGGACGCCGCGCGATTCGACGATTAGCGTCGCCTCCTCGACACCCAGGAGCGTCCCCACGTCCGAGCGGGCGACCGCGAGGGTCACCTGTCCGTCCCCGCCGCCGGTCGTCGGCGCATGCGCCGGTATCGCCTCGGTTGACGCCGCTGTGTCGGTCGAGTCTCCGTCCGTCGGTACCGTTCCGGGTCGTGTGGACCTGGCGCTGGCGACCTCGGCGCGAACCCGTCCGTCCGCCGTCACTGCCACTACCCTGTCGCCACGAGCCAGCCCGGTCGGCACGAGCGCGTTCACCGAGACCGCCCGCCGACGGCCGTCTAGTCGTCGGGACAGCCCCGAGAACGGCGGGGCGGCCGCGACGCGCGCCTCGCCGCCTTCGCTGATCGAAACCGACACGTCACCCAGTTCGAATTCGGACCGGAGGCGTTCGGCCAGCCGGGTCTCCAGTTGCGAGACCTGCAGGTCCGCGGGCAATCGCCACTCGCTGTCCCGGATCGCCGCCCGGAGCTGGTCTGGCAGCGGCGGATAGCCCTCGATGTCGTCGACGTCGCCGGTCACGCGGATCCGGACTTCGTTTCGCCCGCCGACGACCTCGATCAGATCTGCCGAAAGCGTCCGTTCGCCGAGCGCCCGCAGCGAGGGCCGTCGGGGGACCGACGCCCCGAGCTGGTCGCCCTTGGCGTGAGCGTACAGTGACATCATCATCACGATCAGCAGTCCGGTCGTGATCGTCGGCGCGTTCGTGGAGTCGAGGATCGTCGGGTCCGCAAGCGCGAGCAGGCCGCCGTTGATCCCCGCGAGCGCGACCGCCAGCGCGACGACGCCGAATCCCGGTAGCGTCACGCCGGTCACGTACTTGAACAGGAAGCCGAGCACGCCCGAAATCAGTGCCGGGATGATCCCCGTCAACACCCCCAGATAGAGTCCGTAGACGACTGCGATCGGGAGCGATTCCATACGCAGTAGGGACGCGCCCGCAAGTTAGTGCTAACGGCGCTCTCGACAGACGCGGTCCTGGTTCTCGGAACAGGACCAAAACTACCATGCCGTCCCACGACGAGTGGACGCATACCGAAGGTGGTTTCCGGTGACGGAAAAACGAGAATACACTGACGATTACCCCGAGAAGACGCTGTATCTGCCCGGCCCGACCGAAGTGCGCGAGGACGTCATCGAGGCGATGGCCGAGCCGATGTTCGGTCACCGCATGGACCGGATGACCGACCTCTACACGACGATCGTCGAGGACACGAAGGAGTTCCTCGATACCGACCAGGACGTGATCGTGCTCACGGCCTCGGGCACGGAGTTCTGGGAGGCGACGACGCTGAACCTCGTCGACGATCGCATGCTCGTCCCGACGTCCGGCGCGTTCAGCGAGCGCCAGGCCAACGTCGCCGAGCGCCTGGGCAAGACCGTCGACCGTCTCGAGTACGAGTGGGGCAACGCGGTCAAACCCGAGGACGTCCGCGAGGCCCTCGAAGCGAGCGACGAGGGCTACGACGCTGTCGGCATGGTGATGAACGAGACCTCGACCGGGGTGCGCAACCCCGTTGAAGAGGTCGGCGACCTGCTGGGCGAGTACCCCGACACGTACTTCGTCGTCGACGCGATCTCCTGTCTCGGCGGCGATTACATCGTCCCCGAGGAGCACAACATCGACGCGCTGTTCACCTCCTCCCAGAAGGCCTTCGCCATGCCGCCGGGGCTTGCGATCACGACCGTCAGCGACGACGCCTACGAGCGCGAGCTCGAGAAGGACTCTGCGTCGTGGTACGGCGGCTTCCAGCGGTGTCTGGACTACTACGACCGCAAGGGCCAGACTCACTCGACGCCCGCCATCCCGCTCATGCTGGCCTACCGCAAGCAGATGAAACACATGCTCGAGGAGGGCCACGAGGCCCGCGACCAGCGCCACCGCGAGATGGCCGAGTACACCCGCGAGTGGGCGCGCGAACACTTCGGCCTCTACGCCGAGGAAGGGTATCGCTCCCAGACGGTCACGGCCGTCGAGAACACGCAGGGCATCGACGTCGCCGCGACTATCGAGGACGTCTCCGAGCAGTACGATCTGGTCTTCTCGAACGGCTACGGGTCGATCGGCGAGGAGACGTTCCGCATCGGCCACATGGGCGAACACACCGTCGAGACCGTCAAGGAACTGACCGACGCCATCGAGGACGTCGCCGGTCTGTAGGTCGGTAGACGGGGTTCGTCGCCGAATTTTATATACGCAGACCGCAAATACACAGATACACAGATGTCCAGCAAGACGATCAGCCTCAAAGAGGAAACCTACGAGCGATTGCGGAGGGCCAAAGGCGAGGGCGAGAGTTTCAGCGACGTCATCGATCGGCTCCTCGGGAACGACGAGCATCCGCTGTACGGGCTCGTCGGGTTGCTTGCGGAAGACGAGGCCGACCGACTGCGGGAGCGCTCGCGAGCGTTTCGTGAAGAGGTGGACTCGCGGATGGACTCCGAAGGTCGGGCCGAACAGTGATTCTCGACGCCTGTTTTTTGATTGATCTGCTTGAGGGCGACGACGCCGCCGTCGCCAAGCTCGACGAGATCAGCGACGACTTACTGGTCGTTCCGACGCTCGTCTACACTGAAGTAGCCGTCGGCATCGATCCGGAGACGGCGGCCGGCAAGCGGTTCGAAGAGATCATGGACGGGATTCCGCTCGCCCCCTACGACGGGGAGGCCACACGCCACGCCGTCGACGTGCAGCGAGACCTGCAGTCGCGAGGCGAACGCATCGGTGCCGTCGATGCGATGATTGCCGGGATCGCACTCGCCCGCGGCGAACCGATCGTCACGCGAAACGCGGGCGAGTTCGCACGGACGCCGGTGCGCGTGAGTCCCTACTGATTGCACGTATCGTAGCCTTCTTTCTCTCGGCGACCGCGTACTCGGGCATGCCAGACGCCGAGCCGCCGGACAACCCCTACGTCGAGGATCCGCCGACTGACTTCGAGCCAGTCGAAGACCTCGATCCCGAACGCGCCCGCGAGCAGGCCGAACAGCTACGCGAGGCCATCCGCTATCACGACTACCGTTACTACGCCGCAAACGACCCCGTCGTCGGCGATCGGACCTACGACGCGCTCTTCGTTCGCCTGCGCGATCTCGAAGACGCCTTCGACCTCGATCACGAGGACAGTCCGACACAGCGCGTCGGCGGCGAGCCCCTCGACGAACTGGCGACCGTCGAACACGTCGCGCCGATGCGCTCGATCGAACAGAGCGGCGATCCGGAGGACGTATACGCGTTCGACGAGCGCGTTCGCCGCGAACTGGAGGAGGCGGGCTACGAGGGGTCGGTCGGGTATCACTGCGAGCCCAAGTTCGACGGGCTCTCGGTCGAGGTCGTCTACGAAAACGGCGTCTACCGGCGGGCGGCGACCCGGGGAGACGGCGTCGAGGGCGACGACGTCACGGAGAACGTCCGGACGATCGGGGCCGTTCCCGAACGCCTCCGCGGGGGCTATCCCGACTACCTGGCCGTGCGAGGCGAGGTCTACATGCCGCGGGCCGCGTTCAACGAGTACAACCGCGAGCGCGTCGAACGCGGCGACGAGCCGTTCGCCAACCCCAGAAACGCCGCCGCGGGGACGCTTAGACAGCTCGATCCCTCGGTCACCGCCGAGCGCCCGCTGTCGATCTTCTTTTTCGGCGTGCTGGACGCGAGCACCCGGTTCGACTCCCAGTCGGAGCTGTACGAGCGATTCCCCGAGTGGGGCCTTCGCGTCTCTGATCGGGTCGAACTCGTCGAGGGCATCGAGGCAGCGATCGAGTACCGCGATCGGATGCTCAAGGCCCGGGACGACCTCGATTACGAGATCGACGGCACCGTCATCAAGGTCGACGACCGCGCGGCCTGCGAGCTGCTGGGGTCGACCTCGCGATCGCCGCGGTGGGCCTTCGCCTACAAGTTCCCGGCCCGCAAGGAGACAACCCGGGTCCGCGATATCGTCGTGCAGGTCGGCCGCACCGGACGGTTGACTCCCGTCGCGCTGCTCGATCCGGTCGAGGTCGGCGGCGTCACCGTCTCGCGGGCGACGCTGCACAACCCCGCGGAGATCGACCGTCTCGGCGTCGACGTCAGCGACGAGGTCCGGGTCCAGCGGGCCGGCGACGTCATCCCGCAGGTCGTCGAAGTGACCGACAAGCGGGCCGAGGGGACCTTCGAATTCCCCGATCGGTGTCCGGTCTGTGGGGCACCCGTCGAGCGCGACGGGCCGATGGCGTTCTGTCCGGGCGGGTTCACCTGCGACGCACAGCTCGAACGAGCGATCGTCCACTACGCCTCCCGCGACGGGCTGGACATCGAGGGACTGGGCGAGTCCGGCGTCGAACAGTTGCTCGAAACCGGCCTCCTCGAGTCGCTTCCGGACCTCTACGAACTGGACGCCGATTCGCTCGCGGACCTCGACGGCTGGGGGAAAACGAGCGCGGACAACCTCCTCGGGGAACTGGAGGCCAGCCGCGAACCGCCGCTCGCGGATTTCCTCGCGGGGCTGTCGATTCCCGACGTCGGATCGACGACGGCTGCGACGCTGGCCCGCGAGTTCGGCACCTTCGAGGCGTTCCGGGAGGTCGCCGAGGCCGGCGATACGGAACGCCTGCAGGCGGTCGAAGACATCGGCCCCGAGGTCGCGGACAGTATCGTCACGTTCTTCGGGCGCGATCGAACGCAGAAGACGCTAGATCGACTGCTCGATCACGTCTCGCCACAGGAGGCCGATACTTCCGGCGGCGACGAACTCGACGGGCTGACGTTCGTGTTCACCGGGACGCTCACGGCGTACACACGCAGCGAGGCACAGGAACTCGTCGAAGCCCACGGCGGGAACGCCACGAGCAGCGTCTCGGCCAACACCGACTACCTCGTCGTCGGTGACAGCCCCGGGCAGCGAAAGCTCGAGGACGCCGACGCCGAAGGAGTACCGATTATCGACGAAAGCGAGTTCGAGGAACTGCTCGAAGAGCGCGACGTGTTATAAGTCGGCTGTCCGGAGTTTCAGATAACCCAGCGTCACCGGCAACACGATCCACGCGAGCGCGACCGCCGCACCGAACCACGGCTCGACGAAGTACGGTTCGCTGTCGGGGATTCCGGGGGCGTACGCCACGAACGCGACCGTCAGGTCGGGTTCGACGCCGGCGAGCGCGTTCCGAACGGCGGCCATCGGCTGGAGGTGTCGCCAGAGCGTCGCCCAGGTCGGAGCCGGGCCCGACGGGAACGCGAACCCGTTGAGCACGTACCGGACAGCGTTGGGGACGCCCTCCCACAGTCGGAACAGGAAGACGATGAACAGTCCAAACGCACCGGCCGCCGCGCGGGTCGTGTCGGCCGAGCCGGCCGAGAGACCGACCGAGAGGCTGACGAAGACGGCCATCAGCGCGCCAGCGACGCCGAGCGCGGCGAGCAGCGCGGTGGCGGAGACGGGCGCACCGAGCGCGGCCGCCAGCCCACTCGAGAGGAGGATCGACGCGCTCGTCAGCGCAGCCACCAGCGCAAGCCGACCGAGGAAGGTCCCGTAGACGACCTCCGTCCGGGAAAACGGGAGACTGAGCAACACCCGAAGCTCGCCCGAGGCGCGCTTGCCGACGATCTGGTTGTACGACATCGAGATCGCCGCGATCGATCCGAGAAACGCCATCGCCGTGATCCCGACGCGCGGGACATCGACCGCGCTCGCGTTCTCGGCGTTCGAACCGGCGAGGTAGCCGATCCCGAGCCCGATCAACAGAAACAGCGCCCCGAGGACGTACAGCTGTCGGTCCCGGATCGCGTCGACGAAGTCCTTCCGTGCGATCTGGAGGAGGCGGTTCATCAGTTCCCACCCCCCGTGTAGGAGACGAACAGGTCTTCCAGCGAGGGCTCGCTGGTTTCGACGTTCTCGACGGTCCCGGCCCCGTGGCAGTCACTGACGACAGCGCTTTTGACGGCGTTCTCACAGCCGACGAGGAGCGTCGTCTGCTCGACGGTGACACTGGTGACGCCGTCCCGTTCCCGGACCGTCTCGACGAGTCCATCGGGAATCGACGCCATCGTCACGCGGAGCTGGCCGGTCGCGCCGGTCGCCTCGCGCAAGCCGTCGATCGTGTCGACGGCGACCAGCTGCCCCTGGTTGAGGATGCCGACCCGGTCACAGACCGCCTCGACCTGTTCGAGGATGTGACTGGAGAAAAACACCGTCGTCCCGCGGTCGGCCTCGGTCTGCACGATCTGTCTGATCCGCCGTGCGCCGTTGGGATCGAGGCCGGTCGTCGGCTCGTCGAGGATCAACAGGTCGGGATCGCCGGCCAAAGCGATCGCGAGCATGAGCCGCTGTTTCATCCCCTTCGAGTAGGCTTCGGCCCGGCGGTCGCCCGCCCCGGCGATCCCGACTCGATCGAGCACGGCGTCGGGGTCGCCGTTCACGCCCTTGGCTTCGAGCGCGAACTCGACGTGCTTGCGGCCGGTCATCCGCCCGAGCGTCCCGTAGCCTTCCGGGAGCACGCCCGTTCGTTCGCGGACGGGCACGGACTCGGCCTGTGTATCGTAACCGAACACCCGTGCCGATCCCGCGGTGGGTCGGACGTGATCTAGCAGAATGTCGATTGTCGTGGACTTTCCCGCACCGTTCGGGCCGAGAAAGCCGAACACTTCGCCTTCTTCGACCGTGAGGTCGAGGTTCTGGAGGGCTGTGACGTCGCCGAACCGCTTGGCGACGCCACTGATTTCAATTGCGGCCATACGCCCGATTCTGACGGGTGAGTAAAGTAAATTCCCCTATAGGTCGGCGTTCGAGAACCGCCAGTAGCCGATTGCGACCGGAACCACGATCCACAGCAGGAGGATCACCGCTGCGACCCAGGGACTCGCGTAGGCGGCGTCGTAGCCCTGACCGATCGCCCCCGTTTGTTCGGCCGTCTGCTCGGCTTCCGCGAGCACGGAAAGCACTTCGCCGAGGATGGTGTTGAACGCGCTTCCCGGAGGAACGTTCTGGTAGAGGAAATACCAGTTCGGCGGATCGAGCGGGTTGTAGTCACGGACGAGCAGGATCACCTGTCCGATCGTTCCCCACAGGAGCTCGAAGACGACGAAGTAGCCGACAGCACCGGCGGTAGCCAGCGACGTCGAGCTGGTCATCGACGACAGGCCGACCATCAGACTCACGTACGTCACGATCAGGACGACCATTGCACCGAGCAACGCGAGCAGCGGAAGCGGCGCGAGGTCTCCGATGAGCGCCGCGCCGACGCCCACGCCGACGACAAGCGACAGGAGCGCCGGCACCGCCAGGACGAGCGATCGACCGACGATCTTCCCGATGATGACGTCGAGTCGGGTATGCGGGAGCGAGAGCAGTATCTTGAGACTCCCGTTGGCCCGCTCGCCGACGACCGCCTTGTGGGCGATGATGACGGCCGTCAGCGTCACGAAAAGCGACACCGGCGTCGCGACGAACGACACGAGAATCAACCCTTGGTTCGCCGCGCCGGCGTCACGGAACACGTCGAAATACCCGTACACGCCGCCGATAGCGACAGCGAACAGGCCGAAGACGACCGCCAGTGCGAGGAACATCCGCGATCGGATCGCGTCCCGGAAGTCCTTGCGCGCGACGGCGATCCAGCTCATCGTTCGCCTCCCGTGTAGGACATGAACAGCTCCTCGAGCGACGCTTCCTCCGTCTCGAAGTCCGAGACGTTCGCGCCGTGGTCTTCGAGCGTCGTCACGACCTCCATCTTCGCGCCGTCGTCGACAGACGCCGTGAGCGTGCCGTCAGTCTCGTTCACACTCGAGACGCCCGACAGCGATCGAACCGCCTCGATCGCGTCGTCGGTGATCCCGTCGGCTGTCACCTGCAGCGTCGCCTGTGTTCCCGCGGCCTCGCGCAGCCCCTCGATCGTGTCGACGGCGACCAGTTCCCCCTCCCGGAGGATGCCGACCCGGTCACAGACCGCCTCGACCTGACTGAGGATGTGACTGGAGAAAAACACCGTCGTCCCGCGGTCGGCCTCCTCGTTGACGATCTGGCGAACGTCCTGCACGCCCGAAGGGTCCAGCCCCGTCGAGGGCTCGTCGAGGATCAGCAGGTCTGGATCGCCGACCAGCGCCATCCCGAGCGTGAGTCGCTGTTTCATCCCCTTCGAGAAGCCGCCCGCCTTCCGGTCGATCGCATCGGCCAGTCCGACGCGCTCGAGGATCACCCCGGGGTCGTCGCTCGTCCCCTTGGACTCGACGACGAACTCGACGTGATGACGTGCGGTCAACCGATCGTAGACCTTGTAGCCTTCGGGGAGCACGCCGGTGCGGCGGCGCACGTCCTGTGAATCCCGCTGTGCGTCCATCCCGAGCACCCGGGCCGTCCCCGAGGTCGGACGGACGAAATCCAGCAGGATGTTGATCGTCGTTGACTTCCCCGCGCCGTTCGGTCCGAGAAAGCCGAACACTTCTCCCTCGTCCACCCGCAAATCCACTCCGCGGAGGGCCGTCACGGACTCACCGAATCGCTTGGTGAGGCCGCTCAGTTCGATAGCGGTCATACTCGGATAATCCCTCTCCTTCGATATATAAAAAAGATTGGATATCGGCCAGACGTGACCGTTCCGGTCGACTACCTCCGTCGCTCGTCACCCACCTGTCGGATTGTGCAACGTGTTTTTGCGAGTCGCGCACCGAGGTTGGGTATGGGAACGGAAGGCACGACGCCGGCCGTATCGCTCGACGGCGTCGCCAAGACGTATCAACTCGGGGAGCCCGTTCACGCGCTGAAGGGGATTTCCCTGGAGATTCCCCGCGGCTCCTATACCGCGGTGATGGGACCGAGCGGGTCGGGGAAGTCGACGCTGATGAACCTGATCGGCTGTCTGGATACGCCGACCGAGGGCGGGATCTTTCTCGACGGGCAGGACGTGACGTCGGTCACCGACCGCGAGCGGACGCGGATCCGCGGCGAGGACGTCGGGTTCGTCTTCCAAACGTTCAACCTCATGCCGCGGTTGACCGCCCGCGAGAACGTCGCCCTGCCGATGGTGTTTCGCGGGGTCGGACGCGCGAAGCGTCGCGAGCGGGCGGCCGACGTCCTCGAGTCGGTCGGGCTCGGCGATCGCCTCGACCACCGGCCGAACGAACTCTCCGGGGGCCAGCGCCAGCGAGTCGCCATCGCCCGCGCGCTGGTCAACGATCCTGCGCTTCTGCTGGCCGACGAACCGACCGGGAACCTCGACACCGAGACGGGCGAGCAGATAATGGATCTGTTCGAAGAGCTCTACGACCGGGGGAACACGATCCTGATGGTCACCCACGAGCGGCCGATCGCCGAACACGCCGAACGGATCGTCCACCTGCTCGACGGCGAGATCGAGCGGATCGAGGAGCTGTCGGGGGTCGGCCGATGAACCTCCTCGAGAGCCTCCGGATCTCCTGGCGGTCGATCCGCGGTCACAAGTTGCGGTCGACGCTGACGACGCTCGGCGTGATCATCGGCGTCGCCGCCGTGATCACGTTCGTCACGCTCGGAACGGGTCTGGAAGCGGGGATCATCGGCGACATCAGCCCGGACGACCAGCGCAACGTCTACACCTGGGCCGCCTCGCCCGAGAACAGCGGTCAGGGCCCGCTCGCCGGCGCACAGCCGGTGTTCACCCAGCGCGACGCCAGCGAAGTCGCGAACCTCTCGGGGGTGGAAGACGCCTACGTCTACACGCAGGTACCGGGCCAGTCAGTCACCTATGGCAACGAGACGGTCGCCAGACAGGGCGGCTTTATCGCGACCGGGGCCGGCTATCTCGACGACGACGAGATCGCCGAGGGACGGCGATTCTCGGGCGGGTCCACGTCGCTCGAGAACGGCTCCATCGAGGCCGTCCTCAACCCGGCGATGGCCGGACTGTTCGACCGGAACGTCTCCGTCGGCGACACGCTCACGATCGGCGCATTCCAGGGGCTACAGGTCGACGTCGCTGTCGTCGGCATCCTCGAGAACTCCGACAGCCGGAGCGCGTTCGAAGGGTTTGGCCCGTCGCCGCGGCTGTACATCCCCGCGGACTTCCAGCTGATCGCCAACGCCGGCGAACAGCCGCGCTACATCGCGCTGATCGCGGAAGCCCCGACCAGAAGCGACGCCGACATCGAGCAGGTCAAGACCGTCACGAGGGAATATCTCACAGGCCCCGAGTCCGACGCGGGCGAGCGCGCGACGAATCAGGACCTCGAGTTCGAGCTCCAGACCAGCACGGAACTGATCGGCCAGCTAGAGGACGTCCTCAACCTCTTGCAGAACTTCATCGTGGGGATCGCGGGGATTTCACTGCTGGTCGGGTCGATCGGCATCGCCAACATCATGCTCGTCTCGGTCACCGAACGCACCCGCGAGATCGGGATCATGAAGGCCGTCGGCGCACAGCGCCGTGACATCCTGGGGCTGTTTATCGTCGAGGCGATCATCCTCGGCGTGCTCGGCGCGATACTCGGGACCGCGCTGGGTCTGCTCGCCGGATACGTCGTCGCGGGCTACATCGGCATCCCGTGGGTATTCCCGGTTCGCTGGACGGCGATCGCGATCGTCGTCGGCATCGCCGTCGGCGTGCTCGCCGGCCTCTATCCCGCCTGGAGCGCCTCCAGGACCGACCCGATCGACGCGCTGCGATATGAGTAGCCACGAGGTCGGACTGCGTTCGACGACGCCGCCGCTTTCGTAGCAGATTTCCCCCACCGGGTCCTGATCCGGCGTATGGATGGTGAGATCACCGCGTCGGCACTCGCGGACCTTCTGGACGCCGACGCAAGCGTCGAGATCGTTGACATCCGGCGACCCCCTGCGTTCGAGCGCGGGCACATCCCGGGTAGCCGGAACCTGCCGCTCGGTCGACTCGTCGATCGGATCGACGAACTGGACGGCGACGCCGACCGGATCGTCACGGTCTGTCCCCACGGCGAATCCAGCGTCCAGGCCGCCCGGCTGATCGCCTCCTACGAGGGGATCGAAGAGACGCCGGTGGTGAGTCTCGCGGACGGACTCGAGGGGTGGGACGGTCCGGTCGAGAACGGCGAGTGATCGTGTCACTCGCGGGGCGAGTGGAGATCGACCGACAACGCCGTTGTGATGCATAAACAACTCGTTTCTGCCCCGTAGTCGACGAGAGCGTTGATCTCGAGAGCCATCGATCCCCGATAGTTCGACCACCGATCCCGGGGCAATGTGGGTGGACGCAACCGCGACAAACCGCCAATACTTTTCACCCTCCCCCAGTCACTCCCGGACGAGTCGTCGTGAGCCTCCGAGCCCTGTTGCGCAAGGAACTGCGCTGGAGCAAGCACAACGTGGCCGCGCTGGTCGTGTTGTTGCTGATACTGCCCGCGACCGCCGGGTACGCCAGCGTCACGTTCCAGCACGTCATCCCCCAGGAAGCCCCTGTTGCGGTCGTCCCGGCCGACGAGACGACCGACGACGGGAGTCTCGAACTCGTCGACGCCGCGGCCGTCACGTTCGCCCAGCCGGTCAGATACGACTCGAAAGCGCCGGCGATGGACGCGCTCCACCGCGAGCAGGTCTATGCCGTGATCACCGTCCCACCCGGGGTGTTAAACGACTCTCGCGAGTCACAACTCACCCTCACCGTCGAGGGGAGTATGGTCCTGTTCGAGCACCCCTCGAACGCGATGGTGAACATACTCAACTACCGCTTGCAGTCGAGTACGTCAACGTCAATCACTGTCCAGCGGGAAGTCGTCGGCGAATCGCGCTCGCTCTCGGAATATCTGATCCCGATCCTGCTGGTCGCGACGCTGACTTTGTTCGCGTTCACGTACGTCCCCTACAATCTGGCCAGCGAGTCGCGGGCGATCCGGCGCATCCGGACCGACTCCTCGCTGGAATCGGTCGTTACGGCGAAGTTGCTCTACTTCACGCTGTTGATGCTGCTCCCGATCGTGACCTTCGGGTTCGTCACGTGGGCGCTCGGATACGCGATCACGCCGATATCGGCCGGGATCGTCGTCGCGCTGTTGCTGTCGTTTCTCTCGATGGCAGCCGTCGCGATGGCGATCATGTTCGTCACTCGATTCGGGACGACCGGCCGGTTCCTCTCGGTGACTGTCCTGTTCGGGCTGGTCGCGTTCGGCGGGCTGATCTATCCGGCCGGCTTCTTCTCGCCGGTTCGCAAGGAGATCGTCAGGTCCATCCCGTTACACTACACGACGATCATCGTCCGCAGCGAGATGCTCAAGGACGTTCCGCTTCGGCTGTACGCCGATTACTTCGCGCTGCTCGGTGCGACCGCGCTCGCGTCGCTGGTCGTGCTGGAGGCGGCGATCGTGTTCTACCGGAGGGGTGACTGACCGTGACCGACCGATTCCGCGTCGAGAATCTGACAAAAGATTACGGCCCGGTTGTCGCCGTCGACGGCGTCGACCTGTCGATCGAACCCGGCGTCGTCCACTGTCTGGCCGGGCCGAACGGGTCGGGCAAATCGACGCTTCTGGGCGTCTTGCTCGGACTCGTCCGGCCGACCGAGGGGACCGTCGTCCGGCCCGCGAGTGATCGAGTCGGCGCGAGCTTCCAGGAACCGGCCTTCTACGACGACCTCACCGTCCGGGAGAACCTCGACGTGTTCCGCGCGCTGGCCGGCGATCCGGCCTTCGAGTGGGTGCAGGAGGTCATCGGGGTATTCAACCTGTCGCGCGTGCTCCACCGCCGGGCCGCCGAGTTGTCGGGCGGGTACAGCAAGCAACTCGATCTGGCGCTCGCGCTGTTGAACGAACCCGATTTCCTGCTGCTTGACGAACCGCTTGCGGATCTCGACGATGTCACCCGTGAATCGCTCGTCGCGTTCCTCGAACGGTACGCGGCCGAGGGCAACGCCGTCGTCGTTTCGAGCCACCGAATCGACGCGTTCGCGCCCGTCCTCGACCGCCTGACCGTCATGTACGAGGGGGAGATCGTTCTCGACGGCCAGCGCGAGGAGATCGACGGGACCGAGACGATCAGGCGCGTCTATCGCGAGGCCATCGCGGAGAACGACAAAGAGAGATAGCGGAGATCAGGCCTCGACGGGCCGGTTCTGCTTTCGCGTGACGTAGCCCGCGATCCGGTTGCGAACGCCCTTCGACTCGATGTTGGTCAGTTCCGCGACGAGTTCCTTGTTGTGCTCGAAGTCCGAGCCGAAGGCGTCGGGATACTTCTCCATCAGGATCGTTGCCGTCTTCTTGACGTAGGCCGGTTTGATCGCCATGTGGGCCCACGTAGCCGGACAGTGCTCAAAAAGGATTCGAAGCGACACTGGTCTGACGGGGACTACCATTCGGCTGTTCGCACAGAGGAACTACCATTCGGCGTTCGCGCGCACGACCTCGAACGCCTCGTTCTCCGGTTCGCCGCCGCAGGTCTCGACGACGCCCTCGAAGTAGTCGAGTCGCTGTCGAAGTCGGTCCTGATCGTAGGCATCGACGCCGAGCCGCGAGGCCGCGACCGTCGCCTCGATGACGGCGTAGTAGCCGCGGTTCGTCGTCCGGACACCCCGGTGCTCGATCCGACTCTCGACCGGGTGCAGCGCCCAGTCGACCCACTCCGTGCCGCCGTCGGTCCCGCTCGCTCGTCGCTCGGGTTCGACCTCGACCCAGGCGTCCGCGCTCGGCAGGATCGGATCGCGCTCCTCGCGGACCGTCAGCGCCGCCTCGGCGAACGCGACCGGATCGGGCGCGAACTGAACGTACCCCCGGCCGCGCTCCTTGAAGTTCCGCCGCGTCCGAGTCGCGCCCCAGGTGCGAGCCGTCACCGGGTCGCCGGCGTGCACGCCCAGCGCGGCGACGTTCCACCGGTCGTTCGGCCCCCGGGTGGTGACGATCGACTCGGTCACGCCCCGGAGGTCGACCGGCCACGCCGCCGAATCACCGCTCATATCTCCAGTCCCTCCTCGAGGGCGACGAACAGCCCCGCAGCGACGATGTCGGCCGTCGTCCCGGGGTTGATCTCTCGCTCGATCAACTCCTCGGCCAGCGCGTCCGCGTCTTCCTCGCCCGTCAGGACGGCCCGCGCGCGCTCGCTGACGCGCTCGGCGGTCGCCTCGTCGTGGTTGATCGCGACGAACGTGTCCGGCTCGTCGGCCAGCAGCTCGAGGAAGACCCGCGCCGCGCGGTCCGCGACCGACCCGTCGCGTTCCTGCAGGCGCTCGGCCGCACCGAAACTCCGGGGAAACCCCTCGGTCCACTCGCGGGCGACGCCGTCGCGGTCGGCCGACCGTTCCATCACGCCCCCGAGCGTCAGCCCGCGTGCGTGAAGCGTTGGCACGGCGTCGCTTCCGCGGCGAACGTCGAGGTCGTCCATGTCGGCCGGCGGGTCGTCGACGGCGACGGCGACGTGCTCGAACGCCCGATAGAAGCCCGCCGCGTCGGTGACGGTCGTCGATTCGACGACAGCTCGAACACCAGACGGCGAGAGGTTTCCACGACCTGCCGCGCGCGCGAGCGGCGTGAGCAACAACAGCGCGCCGAACTGCGTGTTCCCGCCGCGCTGGTCGCTCATTCCCGCGACGGCACGCTCGAAGGCCTCGCCGATCGGCGGTCCGTCGGGATCGGCAGCCAGTTTGAGGCCGGATCGGGCGCCCACAGCACCGGCGAGGAAGTGTTCGAACCGGAGGTCGGCGTATTCGCGTTCTCGGTCGACGTTGCCCGGTTTGGGCGTCCCGGCAACTTCGAGCAACAGGGCCAGTTCGGCGTTCTGGGCGATCGATCTCACAGTGACACCCCCGCGAGGTCCGAGAGCGCCCGCTCGACCGCCCGGGCGACTCGCTCGGCGTCGGCTTCGGTATCCATCGCGGTGTCGGTACGCACGACAGGCCGGTCGAGGTCGGTCCCGTCGTCGCTGTCGAGGACGAACGCGTCCACGAAAGGATAGGTCTCGGCCGTCCCCGCCGTCGAGGGGTCGCGTCCGGTCGCGGCCATCAGTTTCCCGGCCGGCCCGGAGAACACCCGGTCCTCGACGAACGGTGAGACGGCGACGACGGGGGTCGACGCCAGCGCGTCGCGGAACTCGTCCATCGCGAGCATCGGGCCGATGCTCGTGACCGGGTTCGAGGGGCCGATCACGACCGGCGCTTCGAGCGCCTCGAGCACGGCGTCGGTCGGCGTCGCCTCGTCAGCCCCTCTGAACTCGACGGTCTCGACCGGCGGCTCGCCGTCGCGGGCGACCCACCACTCCTGAAAGTGTTGGACTCCGTCGGGCGTGTGGACGAGACTCGCCACGGGATCGTCGCTCATCGGGAGGATCGGTCGCTCGACGCCCAGCGCCTCGGCCAGCGCGGCCGTCGCCTCGGTCAGCGAATGCCCTTCGTCGAGCAGTCCCGTCCGCGTGAGATGGATCGCCCGGTCGCGGTCGCCGATGTGCATGAACTCCGCGACCGCCGAGAAGCGCCGCCAGCGAGCGATCTCGCGGCCGGCCGTCTGTCGCTCGTCGGAGAGATACCGCGGGCCGCCCTCGAGACCGGCGGCATCGGCGAGCGCGTGCAGTCGCTCGTGAGTCTCGGCCGTGTCACCTTCGATCCCCCACCACGTCTCTCGATCGAGTTCGCCGCCGTCGAGGAACAGTACCGTATCTACGTCCGGGCAGACGAGATGGCCGCCGAGTTCGATGTCGTCGCCGGTGTTCGCGACGACTGTCGTCTCCCGGGGGTCGAAGACCGCGTCGGCCCCCGCGAGCAGCTTGGGCGTGCCCGTCCCGCCCGAAAGAAACGTCACCATGTTCGGGTGAAGGCGAGGCGCGAGAGAAAGGTTTTCGGCCCCGGTCTCGTGGCCACGGGCGGGCGGTCGCGGTACGCTGTCGCGTCGAACATAGCTATGAGCCTGCAACCGACGGGACGATATCGAGCGGTTTTTCATCGGTGCCGTCGAACGGCCGAGCGTGCTCTCGGTCGAGCTTCACGTCCACTCCTCGCTCTCCTACGACGGGCGCGATCCCGTCGACGACATTCTGGTACGCGCACGCGAGGCGTCGCTCGACGCGCTCGCGATCACCGATCACGACGAGTTCGACGCGAGCCTCGAGGCCGTCGAGAAGGCATCCGAATACGGTCTCGTCGGCATTCCCGGGATGGAGGTGACCAGCGCGGCGGGACACGTGCTCGCGCTGGGGATCTCCGAGGCGATCCCGAAGGGACTGCCGTTCACCGAGACGCTCGACCGGATCCACGAACAGGGCGGCATCGCCGTCGTTCCCCACCCCTTCCAGGAATCACGGAGCGGCGTGATGGCGGAGATCTCGCGCGTCGATCTCGCGCGGGCCGACGCCATCGAGGTCTACAACTCCCGGCTGTTGACCGGCTACGCCAACCGGCAGGCGCGGCGGTTCGCGCTCGAACACGGGATCCCGATGACCGCCGGGAGCGACGCCCATATCGCGGAGATGGTCGGCCGGGCGACCACCGACGTCGACACCGACGAGCGGTCGGTCGAGGCGATCCTGTCGGCGATCGCCGACGGCCGGACCAGCATCGAGGGGCGACGGACGCCGTGGCATATCAGTTTCAAACAGGCCGCCGGCGGGGCGAAACGACGCCTTCGGGCCAGACTCTCGACGCTTTTCGAATGACGCTTCACGGTGTCTCTCCGTCGGTCGTGCGCGCTGCGATCCAGCGAGGCGACCCGCTCCCCGGCACGCGCGGCTTCGCCGGCGAGGTCGACGGACTGCTCGTCCGGGACGTCCTCGGCCGGTACCCGCTCTTTGTCGATGATGAGGCGTGGGCGTTCGACCCGACCGAACTCGACGACCCGCGATCGTTCCCGGCCGGCCACGTCCGATCCCGGGAGGGGCTGGAACGGTGGGGTTCGCTCCCCGAACCGGCTCTCGCCGAACCCAGCGACGGCGTCGAAGCCGTCCGGTCGGCGCTCGAACGCGCGTTCTCGACGATCGACACGGACGGCCTCGCCATCGCCTTCTCCGGCGGGCTCGACTCGGCGCTGCTCGCGGCCGTCTTCGACGTCCCGCTGTACGTCGTCGGGTTCCCGGACAGCCACGACATCGAGGCGGCACGGCGCGGCGCGGACCTGCTCGATGCCGATCTCACCGTCGTCGAGGCCACGCACGCCGATCTCGAACGCGCCGTCCCCGAGATCGTGGCCGCGACCGGCCGGACCAACGCGATGGACGTCCAGATCGCGCTCCCGCTGTATCTGGTCGCCGAGCGCGTCGCCGCCGACGGGTTCGATCGGCTCGCGCTGGGCCAGGGGGCGGACGAACTGTTCGGCGGCTACGCCAAGGTCGCGAAGGCCCCCGAGGACCCGCGGGTCGAGAGCGATACCGTCCGGGGGGCGACTCGCGAGGTCATCGAGACGCTTCCAGACCAGCTCGAACGGGACGTACTGACCGTCCGCGCGGCCGGCGTCGAACCGGTCGCGCCGCTGTTGCACGACGCGGTCGTCGAGGCCGCGCTGGGGTTGCCCGGCGAGTTGCTCGTCGAGGGCGAGACGCGGAAGGTCGCGCTCCGGGAGGCGGCCTGGCGGTGGCTTCCCGAGGAGCTGGCGACCCGCGAGAAGAAGGCCGTCCAGTACGGCAGTCTCGTCGCGCGCGAACTCGATCGGCTGGCCCGACAGGCCGGCTTCAAGCGCCGGATGGACGATCACGTCACGCAGTACGTCGAGTCGCTGAGCCGCTGATCGGCCGTGTCGGCGCGAGCGCGACAGTCAAGGAACTGGCGGCCGAACCCCTGCTCGATGGAAGTCACGATACGCGACGCCGAACCGGAGGACGCGAGTAGTCTCGATGTCCTTCGGGCACAGGCGCTCAAGATGACGTTCGAAGACGAGTACGACCGACAGACGGTCGGTGATCTCGTTGCGACCGTCGACGAGGAACTACCGAACTGGATCGACGACGACCGATACCTCGTGGCGGTGGCCGAAACCGAAGTCACGCCCGTCTCATATGCCGTCTTCGACCGCAAGAACGGCACGATTCTGTCGATCGTGACGAGTCCCGACTACGAACGCGAAGGATTCGGGAGCGCGATCCTCGCTCACGTCGAGACCGCCGCGAACGAACACGGACACGAGTCGCTGTCTGCGGTCGCACCTCGCTCCGCACTGGCATTTTTCGAGGCGTGCGGGTTCGAAACGGCGGGCACCGCCGAGTGGCACGGCCTGCCCGGGGTCCGACTCGAGAAGTCGATCTGATAGGGTCATTAAACAATATTATTAATACTACGTCTTTCGATAGGTATTGTTTCAGTAGACGATCCTAGGTGTACGCTCGTAATATTTGCCGCCCGAAAATCGGACATCAAATCCGATCACCGTGCGATTTATGCATCTATTTCCCACATATGTATCCAGATCATGGACAGCACCGATAGAGAGGAAAACGAGAGGCTATATGATATATCAGATCAAAAGGCAAACTGCGGCGTCGGCATCACGCTCGATCTGTCGGGCGATCGAAGCCACGGGATCATCGAGGACGGGCTCGACCTGCTGGAGAACCTCGACCACCGGGGGGCGCGCGGGGCCGAGCCGAACACCGGTGACGGGGCCGGGATCTTGATCCAGAAGCCGCACGACTTCTTCACCGACGAGGTGGACGGGCTGGGCGGGTTCGACAGCTACGGGGTCGGCGTCGTCTTCCTGCCGAGAGACGCGTCGAGCGAACAGCTCCGGACGCTGATCGAAGACACAGCCGATCAAGAGGGGTTCGAGGTCGTCGCCTGGCGGTCAGTTCCGACGGACAACACCAGTCTGGGCGAGACGGCCGTGGCGACGGAACCGGACGTCGAGCAGTTCTTCGTCGAACCGCAGGCCGACCTCGAACCCGAGGAGATCGATTCCGGACTGTACGTCCTGCGACGGGTCATCGAGAACCGCGTCGAAGCCGAGCAGCCGGTCGGGAGCGACCGCTTTTACGTCTGTTCGCTCGACCGCCGCAAGGTCGTTTACAAGGGGTTGCTCACGAACGCACAGGTGCGGGCGTACTACCCCGACCTCTCGGACGAACGGGTCGTCTCGCGGCTGGCCTTCGTCCACTCGCGGTTCTCGACGAACACCCTCGGCGCGTGGGAGCTCGCCCACCCCTACCGGAACATCATCCACAACGGCGAGATCAACACGCTACGCGGGAACCTCAACTGGATGCAGGCCCGCGAATCCGAACTGGAGAGCCCCGAGTTCGAGAGCGCGGAGCCGCGCTCCGCGAACGCGAGCGGCGACGAGCCGCGAGCGATCGACAAACTCAAACCGATCACCGACGAGGACCAGTCCGACACCGCCGTCGTCGACAACGTCCTCGAGCTGCTGGTCGAGAGCGGGCGCTCGATGCCGCACGCGCTCCGGATGCTCGTCCCGGAGGCCTGGGAGCAGAACGAGCGTCTCGATCAGGACCGAAAGGAGTGGTATCGCTATCACTCGACGATCAACGAGCCCTGGGACGGTCCGGCGCTGATCGCCTACACGGACGGGTTCAGGGTCGGGGCGGTGCTGGACCGCAACGGCCTGCGACCGTGTCGGTACGTCGTCACCGGGGACGACCGGCTCGTGATGGCCAGCGAGACCGGGGCGCTTGCGGTCGAGGAAGACAACGTCGTCCACAAGGACCGCCTCCAGCCGGGCCAGCTGTTCTACGCCGACCCCGAGGAAGGCGGCGTCGTCTCCGACGAGGAGATCTTCGACCGGCTCACCGACGAAAAGTACGGCCGCTGGCTCGAGGCGAACGAGGTCCGCTTCGAGGACCTCGACGGTGGCCCCGAATCGACGCCCACGTACGTCGACGGCGATGTCACGGCCTACCAGCGGGCGTTCGGCTATACGCTGGATCACGTCGAGCACCTGGTCGAACCGATGGCCGAGGACGGGAAGGACCCGGTCGGCGCAATGGGCAACGACACGCCGCTGTCGGTGTTGTCGAGCCGGAACAAGACGCTCTTTACGTACTTCAAGCAGCTGTTCGCACAGGTGTCGAACCCGCCGATCGACTACATCCGCGAGGAGACTGTCACGTCGCTGGAGCAGCACGTCGGCCACCAGCGCAACCTGCTCGGTGAAACGCCCGCACACTGCCGTCAGCTCTATCTGGAATCGCCGGTTCTCACGCGCGAGCAGCAGGCCAAGGTCGCTGATATCGACGAAAACGGGATCGAGGCGAAGACGATTGACGTCACCTACGAAAAAGGGAAGGACCTCGAAACCGCCGTCGATGAGATTCGCGAGGAGGCCGTCGCAGCGGTCGAGGACGGCTACGAACTGCTCGTCCTCTCCGATCGAAACACGGGGCCGGATCGAGTCCCGATCCCGAGTCTGCTTGCGACCGGCGGGATCCACCACCACCTCGTTCGCGAGGGGCTGCGCACGCGCACAGGCCTCGTCGTCGAGAGCGGTCAGCCCTGTGCAGTCCATCACTTCGCCACGCTCGTCGGGTACGGTGCCGACGCCGTGACTCCCTATTTGGCCTACGAGACCATCGAGGATCTCGTCCACGAGGGGATCGTCGATGCCGACGCCGAGGAGGCGCTGGCGCAGTATCGCCACGCCATCGAGGACGGCATCCAGAAGGTCATGGCCAAGATGGGCATCTCCACGCTGGAGAGCTACAAGGGTGCCCAGATCTTCGAGGCTGTCGGCCTGGATTCGGACTTCGTTTCGGAGTACTTCCGCGGCACCGAGAACCGGACCGAAGGGATCGGCATCGAGGAACTGGAACACGACTTGCTCGAACGCCACGAGTACGGCTTCGATACCCGGATCAGCGGTTCCCTCCACCTGGAACAGGGCGGCGAGCTCAACTGGCGACGGGATGGGGAGTTCCACCAGTGGAACCCCAACACCATCGGCAAGCTTCAGGACGCGGCACAGAACGACGACTACGACGCCTACCGGGAGTTCGCCTCGATGATCAACGATCAGGAGGAACGTCTGCAGACCCTGCGGGGGCTGCTCGAGTTCGATACTGACGAGCGCGAGTCCATCCCGGTCGAGGAGGTCCAGCCGGTCGAGGAGATCACCCAGCGCTTCTTCACGGGGTCGATGTCGTTCGGATCGCTGAGCAAGGAGGCCCACGAGACGCTGGCAGCGGGCATGAACCGGGTCGGTGGGTTCGCCGGGACCGGCGAGGGCGGCGAGCAGGTCGAGCGGTTCGGCACCGAACGGGAGTGTGCTAACAAGCAGGTCGCCTCGGGCCGGTTCGGCGTGACGAGCTACTACCTCGCCAACGCCGAGATGCTCGAGATCAAGATGGCACAGGGCTCCAAGCCCGGCGAGGGCGGCCACCTCCCGGGCGAGAAGGTCAACGAGATCATCGCCGACACGCGGTCGACGACGCCGGGCGTGCCGCTGATCTCGCCGCCGCCACACCACGACATCTACTCGATCGAGGACCTCGCACAGCTGATCCACGACCTGAAGTGCTCCAACCCCGAGGCGGGCGTCCACGTCAAGCTCGTCTCCGAGGCCGGCGTCGGTATCATCGCCGCCGGCGTCTCGAAAGGCAAGGCGGACTCGGTGCTCATCTCGGGTGCCGCCGGCGGGACCGGTGCCTCTCCGAAGACGTCGATCAAGAACGCGGGCCTGCCCTGGGAACTCGGACTGGCCGAGGCCCAGCAGGTGCTCGTCGAGAACGGCCTCCGCTCGCGAATCAAGGTTCGCGTCGACGGCGGCATGAAGACCGGCCGCGACGTGCTGGTCGGCGCACTGCTCGGTGCCGAGGAGTACGGCTTCGGGACCGCACCCCTCATCACGTGCGGCTGTCTGATGCTCCGGCAGTGTCACAACAACACCTGTTCGGTCGGCGTAGCGACCCAGGACGAGGACCTGCGCGAGCGCTTCCCCGGCGACCCCGAGTACGTCGCAACTTACATGCGCCACATGGCCCAGGAGGTCCGGGAATATCTGGCCGAACTCGGCTTCGAGTCCATCGAGGAGGCCATCGGCCGAGTCGACCTGCTCGAACAGAAGGACGTCGAACACCCCAAGGCCAAGCACGTCGACCTCTCGGAGGTGCTCTGGGAGCCCGAGGGCGACGACCTGCAGAAGACGACCGAGCAGAACCACGGCCTCGAGGCGAAACTCGATCAGGACCTGCTCGAGGCGGCCGAACCGGCCATCGAGGACGGCGAGAGCGTCCACGTCGATCTCCGGGCGGGCAACGAGGACCGGACGCTGGGTGCGATGCTCTCCTCGGAGATCTCGAAGCACCACGGCGAGGACGGCCTGCCCGAGGACACCGTCTCGATCGACGTCGACGGGACCGGCGGACAGAGCTTCGGGGCCTTCCTCACGAACGGGATCACGATGCACCTTGAAGGCGATGCCAACGATTACTGCGGGAAGGGGCTCTCCGGCGGGAAACTGATCGTCGAGACGCCCGACGCCGCCAGTTACGAGGCCGACGAGAACATCCTCATCGGCAACGTCGCCCTGTACGGCGCGACCGACGGCGAGGCCTACTTCAACGGCCAGGGCGGCGAGCGCTTCGCCGTCCGCAATTCAGGCGTCAAGACCGTCGTCGAGGGCGTCGGCGACCACGGCTGTGAGTACATGACAGGCGGTATCGCCGTCGTCCTCGGCGAGACGGGCAAGAACTTCGGCGCCGGGATGTCCGGCGGCGAAGCCTACGTCCTCGACGAGAACGGCGACTTCGCCGAGAACGTCAACAAGGATATGGTCTCACTAGAACCGATCGAAGACGAGCGCGACGTCCAGATGATCAAACGGATGATCGAGAACCACGTCCGCTACACGGGCAGCGAGAAGGGGCAGGAGATCCTCGAGGACTTCGAGGAGTACCTCGAGACGTTCGTGAAAGTCATGCCCGACGCCTACGCGGAAGTCGTCGAGGAACACCTCGAAGCGGGCGAGGACATCCGCGTCTCGCCGCCCGCGCCGACGACTGCGGCGTCTCCAACGGAGGGTGACGACTGATGAGCAAAGACCATCCCGACGGCTACCTGAAACACGGGCGCGAACCGATCCACAAACGCGATCCCGACGAGCGCAAGGGCGACTTCGAGGAGATCTGGGAACAGAAGTGGGACGAGGATCACCTCAAGTCCCAGGGCGAGCGCTGTATGTCCTGCGGGACGCCGACCTGTATGAGCGGCTGTCCGATCGGCAACATCATTCCCGACTGGAACGACCTCGTGTATCGAGGCGACTGGAAGCGCGCGCTCGAACGACTGCACGCCACGAACAACTTCCCGGAGTTCACCGGCTACAACTGTCCGGCCCCCTGTGAGAACACCTGCACGCTCAACTACAACGACGATCCAGTGACCATCAAATCGATCGAGCGCGCGATCGTCGACAGAGGCTGGGAGGAAGGGTGGATCGAACCCGATCCGCCCGAACAGCGCACCGACTACGAGGTCGCGATCGTCGGGAGCGGCCCCGCGGGGCTGGCCGCCGCCCAGCAACTCAACCGCGCGGGCCACTACGTCACGGTCTACGAGCGCGACGCGCATCCCGGCGGGCTGATGCGGTACGGGATCCCGGACGCCAAATTCAGCAAGAAGAAGGTCGAACGCCGACTCGACCAGCTCCGCGAGGAGGGCATCGAGTTCGAGTGCGGCGTCGAGGTCGGCGAGGACGTTCCCCCGGAGACACTTGCGGAGGAGTACGACGCCGCGTGTATCGCCGTCGGATCCCAGAAGCCGATCGACATTCCGATCGACGGTCGCGACCTCGATGGGATCCACTTCGCCATGGAGTATCTGCCGCGGGCCAACCCCGGGCAGAACGACGGCGTGGCCGTGCCCGAAGCGATGGACGCCGAAGACAGGAGCGTCGTCGTGCTGGGCGGCGGCGACACCGGTGCGGATTGCGTCGGCACGGCCCACCGCCAGGGCGCGACGCAGGTCGTGCAGATCGAATTGCTGCCCAGGCCGCCCGAAGAGCGACCCGAGGGCAACCAGTGGCCCGACCAGCCCCAGACCTACGAGAAGTCCTACTCGCAGGAGGAAGGCGGCGTCGAGGAATACTGCGTGCAGACCCAGGAGTTCCTCGACACCGACGGCGACGGAGCGGTCGACGAACTCCACGCCCACCGCGTCGAATGGGATCAGAACGAGGACGGCGAGTGGGAGAGCACCGTCGTCGAAGAAGACATGCGCGTCGAAGCCGACATGGTGCTGATCGCCGCCGGATTCGACGGTCCCGAGGAGACGCCGTTCGACCCGCTCGGGCTCGAGATGGCCGACGACGGCACGTTCGAGACCGACGACTACCAGACGAGCGTCGACGGGATCTTCGCCGCGGGTGACGCCAACTCCGGCCCGTCGCTGATCGTCTGGGCCATCGGGGAGGGCCGTGACGCCGCCCGTCACATCGACGAGTATCTCACTGGCGAGACGGACCTGCCCCCGAGCCTGGAGACGGACAACGAAATGGTCGTTTCGCGGCGATAGCGGTCGTCTCGCGCGCGGTTCGCCTCATCACGGGCCCGGAACCGCCTGTCGTCGGGAAAGCGCCGCCACGAGTTCGTCCTCGGTGACGGGATCGGCTTCTTCGACGTCCAGTTCCCGTGCCATCCGGACGGCCGTCGGCGGCTCGAGGTTCGCGCGCTGCAGCAGCGCGTCGTCGTAGAAGAGCTCGTCGGGCGGTCCGTCACCGACGATGTCGCCGTCGGTCATCGCGACGAGTCGATCGGCGACCGCGGCCGCGAAATCGACGTCGTGGGTCGCCACCACGAGGCTGATTCCGTCGGCCTGTAACTCCTCGATGACCTCCCGGACGCGCCGTTCGCGGGCCGGATCAAGCCCGGCCAGGGGTTCGTCCATGACGATCACGCTCGGGTCCATCGCGAGCACGCCCGCGATCGCGACCAGTCGCTTTTCGCCGCCGCTGAGGTGATGGGGGACACGGTCGACGAGATGCCCGGCGTCGAGCCGTTCGAGGGCTTCGTGCGCGCGTTCGCGCGCCTCTTCGCGGCTCGCACCGTAGTTCAGCGGCCCGAACATCACGTCGTCGAGGACTGTCGGCGCGACGATCTGGGCGTCCGCGTCCTGGAAGACGAACCCGACTTCCTGGCGGGCGAGTTCGACGTTCTCGTCGGTGATCAACTCGCCGACGACCCTGAGCTCGCCCGCCTGAACCTCTAGCAATCCGTTGAGATGTTCCATCAGCGTCGACTTGCCCGCGCCGTTCGCGCCGATCAGTCCGACGGTCTCGTCTTCGAAGACCGCGAAACTCACGTCGTGGACGCTGCGCGTCCCGTCCGGGTAGGTGTGTGACAGACAGTGAAGCGCGACAAGCGGTTCCTCGTCGAACTCCATCGGATGTTTGTGCGTACACTCGCTGCCGTACTCCGTCGTATTGGTGTCGTGGCTCATGGCATCACTCCATAGGCGACCGTCACCGCATAGACGGCGATCCCCAGCGCGAACGCGCCGACCGCGAGCAACTCGCGAGCAGGTGGTCGGTCGACGTGGCCGTACACCGCGAGATCGCCGTGATATCCGCGGGCGTTCATCGACTTCAACAGCGCCTCGGATCGCTCGATCGACCGGATGAACGTGTGACCGAAGATCCGCCCGTACAGCGACCGGTTCTCCCAGAAGTCAGACTGGATCCGGCCGCCGCGGGCGTGAATCCCCGCGAGCAGATCCTCGACGACCTCGAGGATGACGAACGTGAACCGGTAGGCGAACAGCGCGACCTGGTCGATCGGCGAGGGCAGCGACCGCCCGAGGACGTGTGCGATCGAGGCATACGGTGTAGACATCCAGATCGCAAGCGAGTATGTCACGACCGTCAGTCCTCGACCGAGCAGGGTCACGAAGGTCGCGGTCCCCTCCCAGGTGATCGAGACGGGGCCGAGTTCGACCATCGGTCTGCCGCCGATGCCGAACGCCAGCGGCCCGGCGATCGCCGCCACGAAGATCACTGGCAGCGTGTACCACACCAGGAGTTTCCGAACCGGGAGCCCGGCGTAGGCATAGCCGGCGAGGACAGCCACGTACAGTGCCCATACCGCCGCCAGTCCGTCCGCGATCGTGACGGCGACGACCAGCAACGCGAGCACGGCCACCTTCGTCCAGGCGTTGACCCGGTGGAAGGGACTGTCCTCGTGCTCGGCGTAGGTGGTCAGCAGGCGCGGATCGGGAACGTGACTCGACAGTCCGCTCATCTAGTTGTGCCCTCCCGACTCGCCGGTGCGCTTGCTGTACCAGTACAGCCCGGCGCTACCGACGACCAGCAGAGCGACGATCGCAACGAAGGGCCCAACGCTGTCCCGGAGTGGGCCGGCGAGCACGAACCCGCCGAGACCGCCGCGGCCGAACTGGAAGATCCCGTCGCCACCGGACGCGCCGCCCGAGACGACTGCCGCGAAGCGCTTGCCCCACGGGACCGCGCCGCCGCTGGCGCGAAAGCCCAGATACCCGACGGCCAGCGCGGCCGCGATCACGCCGCCCGTGAGCAGGTACTGACGGGTTCGTTTCACGAGCCGGTCACCTCCGGGCCAGCGGTAGGCGTTCGATCACCGAGCAGGTCGGGACGGATCGAGGCGATGTAGGAGACGACCGAGCCCGTGACGACGCCCTCGACGACGGCGACGGCGAGGTTGACCGCGACCAGCGCGAGCATGTAGATTCCCAGGTCGAGCCCGCTGATCTCGACGCCGGTGATCCCGCTCACCATCGGGATCGCCCCCATCAGGACCGAACCGGCCGCGAGCCCGCCGATCGTCGCTAGCGTCGCCGCCGGGAAGTGACTCCAGTCGGAACTCCGCAGCAACTGGAAGACGTAGTACGCGCCAGCGACCTCGACGACGCTGACGAGCGTGTTCGCGCCCAGAAAGCCCCACGCGCCGTGGCCGAGCATCGCCGAGAGGACGTTCACCACGAACATCACGATCGCGCCCAGCGCCGGGCCGACGAGGATGCCGACGAGCGCGCTCAGCGACAGATGAACGCCGCCCAGTACGGGGATATTGATCTGAAAGACCGCGAAGCTCGCCGCGGCCACCATCCCGCCGAGCGCGACGTGTCTGGCGTCGAGTCCGTCACGGCGGAGTCGATACACCGCGACCGCGAGGACGACCGCCGCGAGCGCCGACCACAGGCCGACCGCCCACAGCGGTATCGAACCCTCCGGAAGGTGGATGTGTGCCATGTACGTTACTAAATCCGGTATTGATATTAATAACTCTTGCGCTACTGGCTGGCGGAATTGTAGTGATTAATCACATCCACGGACGACCACTTCGGGGACAGTCGATTTCGCAGCGTCTCCGGGCCGGGGTGGTTCGGCTGTCGGAGCACCCGTTGCTTCGAGCCGTGTCCGAGTCGTCAACGATCGTTCGAGAACGAGCGGGCGAGACCGTCGGAGTTTTTTCGCTCAGGCCCGTGGAAGACGGCGTGAAGAACGTCACCCACAGGCAGTCGAACCCCTTCGGGATGGATCCCGATTGCCGCGATCTCGTCCCGGGATACGGCGACGCGAACGCCCACTTCCACGTCATCGGCGATCATCCGGGCGTCCACGGCGGTGCCGAATCCGGGATTCCCTTCACAGGTACGACAGCGAGCGAGCGCCTCCAGCGGGCGCTACTCGAGGCGGGGCTACTCGAATCAGCGGGCACACCGCCGACGGTCGAGCGGACGTACTTCTCGTATCTCTACATGTGCGTCCATCCGGGCGAACCGACCGATTTGGAGTACGCGGATCTGGAGCGGTTTTTCGACTCGGAGTTGCGCGCGATCACCGCTCACGTCCTCCTGCCGGTCGGCCGGCGGGCGACCGAGTACGTGCTCGCCAACTACTCCGCACGCAACGGCCGGCTCGACATGGACGAACTGCACGCCAGCGAGATCCAGGGGGCCGGATGGCTGATCTACCCCATCAAGGATCCTCGGGAGTGGACTGACGACGACGAGCGGGCGCTGATCGACGCGCTGGTCGCACTCCAGCAACGGGATTACCGTCAGGAAGTCGATCTCGGTCGATTCATTCCCGGCGGGGACCCGTACCGGGTACGGTGAGGGATCGGCGCGGTACAACAAGCTACTTGGGCGGGCCACTCTTCCGTTATCGTATGACTTCTATACGTCGTTCGGGTGCGAACGCAACCCATACCGACGGCCACTATGAGGTGATTGTATGAATCCGAGCCGCGTCGATTCGCTTATCGATCTGACTTACGGGCTGTTGATCGCGCTCGCAGTGGGGCTCATCCTGCTCGCTGAGGGCCCGATCGGCCTGGCGTTCGGGATCGGTGTACTGGTGTCGTACATCGTCCACGTCGTCTGGAAGATGGCCCGGTTTGACCCCGACTGGATGACGACAACCGTCAAAGAGACCGTTCAGGAAACCGTCGACGAAACGGTCGGTGAAACCGTCGAACAGCAGGTCGACGAGACTGTCAAGGAGACCGTCGGCGAAACCGTCGAGGCAACGGTTGACGAGGCAGTCGGTGAGAGCGTCGAGGCAACGGTTGACGAGGCAGTCGGCGAAACCGTCGAGAAATCGGTCGAAGCGGCTGTCGACGAAACTGTCGAAAAGAAAGTCGGAGAGACCGTCGAACGCTCGGTCGAGGAGACTGTCGAAGAGAAAGCCGAGCAGAAGGTCGAGGAGACTGTCGAAGAGAAGGTCGACGAAACGGTCGAAGAGAAAGTCGACGAAGCAGTCGAAGAGAAGGTCGACGAGAAAACCGAGGACGAAGAAGCGTCAAGCACGTGAGTCGGCGTTCTGTCTTCTCTTCGCGGTGTCCTACTGATACTGTCGGCTGTAAGTTCGTGGGGATTTTCGGCACACGGGGTGCCGAAATCCTGCCGAAACGCTACAGCCGACTGTCGCGTTTCGAAAGACGTCGACGCCCGGGGTGACGAACGTCTCGCCGGACGTACAGCTGTAGCAGGAGCAATTACCAGCCGACTGTCGTCGCGTGGATCTCGTAGTCTCCGGTTTCGTCGATACCCATGATCGCCCAGTCGTACTCCAGGTGCTGGCGTTGCAGTCGCCGTTCGAGTTCACGACAGTTCCCCTCCCGCGTCACGAAACACCTGAACTGCCCCGATGTGGGCGCATCGTCCGGTTCGGGCATCGGCGTCACGTGAACGACCCGCCACTTGCGCTCGGCCGTGATCTCCTCTCCCTCGTGAGAAACCGTGTACCCGAGGTCGTCGAAGATCGATTCCGCCTGCGTGTCGAGACGCGTGGTAACAGTCCCCATTCAAGAAACCGATACTCGTGCCAGTCTATTAAAGATTGATACGTGACAGGTTCCGGAGGGAACCGATCGTGACAGCTCAGAACGCCTCTCGGGTTTTTAGTTGCTCGACGACGTCGCGCACGCGCTGGACAGCGTCTCTGTCGGCGACGAGCGTTCGATCGTCGAACGACGCGATGACCAGGTCCTCGACGCCGACGGCGCTGACGTGGCCGTCGCTGGCGATGACGTTGTCCGCGGCCTCGAGCGCGAGGTAATCACCGAGAGCGGCGTTGCCGTCGGCGTCGGTCTCGAAGACACGCGCAAGGGCGTCCCAGGTTCCCAGGTCGTCCCATTCGTAGTCGGCGGGGACGACCGCGATGTCGGCGGCCGATTCCATGACGGCGTAGTCGACGCTGATCGACGGGACGGTTTCGTACCCCTGTTCGGGTTCACCGTCGTCGAGCGCCGCGACGAGCGGCCCGAGTTCGGTGTCGGCCGCCGCGTCCAGAAACGCCTCGGGCGTCCATGCGAACGTGCCGCTGTTCCAGTAGTAGCCGTCGTCGAGATACCGTTCGGCGCGCTCGCGGCCGGGCTTTTCGGTGAACGACTCGACTTCGAAGTACGCCCCCCGGTCGTCGCCGGGTTCGACGTAGCCATAGCCGGTCGCTGGCCGGTCGGGCTCGACGCCGATCGTGACCAGCCGTCCCGTGTCGGCTGCGACGCGACACGCCCGTCGTGCCGTCGACGCGAAGTCACCCTCGATATGGTGGTCGCTCGGGAGCGCGAGCACGACACACGGCCCCACTTCCTCGCGGACACGGTGGGTGGCGTACGCCAGCGCGGGCCCGGTATCTTTCGGTTCCGGTTCGGTGAGAACGGCCACGTCGGGCACGAGCGTTTCGACGTCGTCGCGGAACGCCGGCCGCGTGAGAACGTACACTTCGTCGGCGAAGCCGGCGCGCTCGACGGTCGCCTCAAGCATCGACTGTTCGTCGCCGAACGAGAGGAACTGCTTCGGTCGATCGCTGCGAGTCGCCGGATACAGTCGCGTGCCAGTGCCGCCGGCCAGCACGACGGCCGCGATCGGACGGTCCATATCAGCCCGTGCTCGCCCGACGACAAAAACCCACGACAACGCGCGGCAGGTTCCTATTTACGTCTCGACGAACAACGTACAGACGTGCCGGACGAATCCGGCCTGATCCCCATGACCCACACGCTCGAAATCAGCGACGAGCTCAAGGAGCGACTCGACACCCACGTCGAGGAAGACGAGTCCTACGAGGAGTTCATCGAGGAACTGGTCTCGGTCTACGAGACCGAAGGTGCGTTCCTCCAAGAAGGCTACTCCGAGTAGCTACCACGTCTCGATCCGACCCTCGCGAATGTCCTCGACACAGCCCTCGCAGTCGGGATGGCCGTCCTCGAAACACGACGGTTTCCCGTCGCCGCCGACCGGGACAGCACGCCGCTCGGCGTAGCGACGGCAGACGAGGCGCGCGTTTCCCTCGTCGTCGACCGGGAGATCGGAGACCGTGGCGTTCCGGGCGCGCCGGTAGGTGTCCTGCGCCTGGGCAACCTGCTCGCCTGCGGACCGAAGTTTCGTTCGGAGAAACCGTTCGAGCCGACCGTCCTCGTCCATACCCGGACTCGGCACTCAGGACACATAGGCCTTCTCCGGTCGGAGTTGAACAGCGAGCAGTAGGGCGGTTTTCACTTTCACCTCGGTCGCCGAGGGTTTATACGTGAAGACGACCAACTGTCTCATGTCTCCCGTCGAAAACAGAGCGGAGACAGTGAGACCATGACCGATTTGCGTACCCACGCGGAAGAGATACACGAGCAGTTTTCCGACCAGCTCGAGATCGACGTCGAAGACGTCGAGGCACGGCTCGACACGCTGGTCAACGAATACAAGGTCCCCCTCGAGGAGGCACGCCGGAGCGTCACGAACGGCTACCTCGACGAGGCGGGCATAGAGCGAGACGACTTGGGCGGTGGCGGCGGCAACGAGCACGTCGCGCTCGCCGACATCGACACGGCCGAGCAGTGGGTCGACGTCACCGCGAAGGTCGTCGACCTCTGGGAGCCCCGGAGCGACTCCGTCGCACAGGTCGGCCTGCTGGGCGACGAGTCGGGCACGATCAAGTTCACCAAGTGGGCCAAGTCCGACCTCCCCGAACTCGAAGAGGGGCAGGTCTACGACCTCGGCAACGTCGTGACCGACGAGTACCAGGGCGATTACTCGGTCAAACTCAACCGGACGACGACGATCGAGGAAGTCGAAGAGGACATCGAGGTCGGCGACGACACCCGGACCGTCGAGGGCGCGCTGGTCGACATCCAGAACGGGAGCGGCCTCATCAAGCGCTGTCCAGAGGACGGCTGTACGCGCGTGCTCCAGAACGGCCGCTGCAGCGAGCACGGCGAGGTCGACGGCGAGTTCGACCTGCGGATCAAGGGCGTGCTCGACGACGGCAACGAAGTGCAGGAAGTCATCTTCGATCAGGAGGCGACCGAAGAGCTGACCGGGATCGAACTCGAGGAGGCGAAGGACATGGCCATGGACGCGCTGGATACGACAGTCGTCGCCGACGAGATGCGCGTGGCCACACTCGGGCGGTACTACCGCGTCACCGGTCCGACGCTGGGCCGATACCTGCTGGTGAACGACCTGGAGACGCTGGACGAACCGATCGATACTGAACAGGCGCTGATCGAAGCGAGGTCGATCTAACATGAGTTCCACGCCAACCCGCGAAGTCGCCCGCCGCGTCTTCGCACGCGAGTTCAACGACGCGACCTACACGTTCAAGGAGAGCGACGACGACCGCGCGCCGGTGTACGTCCTGTTGCCGACGGGTGCCCGGGCCAACCGGATCTTCGTCGTCGGGACGCTGACCGAGACCGAAGACGTCGGTGAAGACAGCGAGTACTGGCAGGGGCGGATCGTCGATCCCAACGGCGGAACGTTCTTCGTCTACGCCGGCCAGTACCAGCCCGACGCGGCCGCCACTCTGCGGGAACTGGAGCCGCCGGCGTACGTCGCCGTCGTCGGCAAGCCCCGAACCTACGAGACCGACGAGGGCGACGTCAATGTCTCCGTGCGTCCCGAGTCGATCACGAGCGTCGACGAGACGACCCGCGATCGGTGGGTCGTCGAGACGGCCGAGCGCACGCTCGAACGGATCGAGCGCTTCGAGTCCGAGACGGCCGACGAGTACGTCGAGATGGCCGGCGAACAGTACGACCTGCCGGTCGAGAACTACCGACGGGCTGCGCTCGAAGCTCTCGAGAGTCTGGAAGACGAGGAGACGCCGGCCGAAGCGAGTCCCTAGGTTTCCAAAAGCTCCACGAGATTCCCCTCGGGATCGCGGACGAACAGGATCCGCGTCCCGCTTTCGGTCGTCTGCGGTTCGCTGAGCGTGTCCACGCTGTCGGGCAGTTCCGCATACACCGAATCGAGATCGTCGACCTCGAGTCCGAGATGGGTCGCCCCCGGTTCGTTCAGCGACGGCCGCGGTCGGCGATCGCCCTCGGGGCCGTACTCGACGAGTTCCATCCGTGCGTCGCCGCCGTCGAGGTGGACGAACTCGGCGCTGGCTCCCGGGACGTCGACGCCGGTCGCGAACGCCTCGCCGCCGACGGTAAACTCGGCGAGCACGTCTAGACCGAGCACGTCCCGGTAGAACGTCACCATTCGATCCAGGTCCGAGACGGTGATCGCGTAGTGGTGGGCAGTCGGGTCCATACTACATGCGGAGGGAAGCGACGGATAAATAGTTACGACTGGGGACGCAACGCCGACCGATGGCAACGCGGCTCAGCTACGAGGACGGGACGATCCGAATCGACGGCGAGAGGCCGGATCTCCCGTTCGTCGAGGTCGACTCCCGGAGCGAGACCGCCCGCGCGCCGGCCTTTCGCTACCGGGCGTTGCGGCGCTGGCTCGCAGATCGACCCGGCAACCACGAGGATGCAGTCTTCCGGACCGAACCGCTGAATCTCGCGACCGACTACGAGCTGCGGTCCTACCAGCGTGAGGCGCTCGAGGCGTGGCGCGACGCGGGCGACCGGGGCGTACTGGAGTTGCCGACCGGCAGCGGCAAGACGGTGATCGCCGTCGTGGCTATCGCGGCGCTCGGCGTGCCGACGCTGGTCGTCGTGCCGACGATCGATCTGCTCGACCAGTGGCGCGAGGAACTCGATCGGGAGTTCGACGTTCCGATCGGGCAACTCGGTGGGGGGACTCAGCGCGTCGAGTCGATCACTGTCTCGACCTACGATTCGGCGTATCTCCGGGCGGACGAACTGGGTGACCGCTTCGAGTTCGTCGTCTTCGACGAGGTCCACCATCTCGGCGGCGAAGGGTATCGCGAGATCGCACGGCTGCTGGCCGCGCCGGCGCGCATGGGGCTTACGGCGACGTTCGAGCGCCCGGACGGCGCACACGAGGCACTCACCGATCTGGTCGGTCCGAAAGTCGTCGAGATCGATCCCGACGAACTCGCGGGTGAGCACCTCGCGGCCTACGACATCAAGCGTCTGACGGTGTCGCTAACGCCCGAAGAGCGCGAGCGCTACGAACGGCATCAGGGGACGTTCACCGACTACCTCCAGCAGTCGAACCTCCAGTTGCACAGCGGCGAGGACTACCGGAAGCTCGTGATGCGTTCGGGAACCGACCCGGCCGCCAGAGAGGCCCTGCTCGCGAAACAGCGGGCGCGCGAGGTGATGATGAACGCCGACCGGAAGGTCGAGGTACTGGCCGAGCTGCTGGACCGCCATGCCGAGGACCGGATCATCGTCTTCACGGCGTTTACCGACCTCGTGTATCGCCTCTCCGAACGGTTCCTGTTGCCGGCGATCACCCACGAGACGGGAGCCGACGAGCGCCGGGAGATCCTGCGGGCGTTTCGTAACGGGACGTACTCGCGGATCGTCACTGCGAACGTGCTCGACGAGGGCGTCGACGTCCCCGACGCGAACGTGGCGATCGTCCTCTCGGGGAGCGCCAGCGAACGGGAGTTTACCCAGCGGCTGGGACGAATCTTGCGCCCGACGGCCGACGGCTTGCGGGCGCTGCTCTACGAGGTCGTCACCGAGGAGACCGCGGAGGAACAGGTGGCCCAGCGGCGTCGGTGATCCGAAGCGTGGGCGAAGTCCCTCGACTCCGTCTTCATTCCACGCCAGCGACGCGTCGTGGATCGGGAAACTGACCTTCGAAAGCATCTGAGTCGATGCCCGGACAGTAATCGAGTTGGTCGACCGTCTCGCCAATCAGGCGATAGTACTGCACGGCGGCGAAAGATGTCCGACACCCCGGGCAAGCGAGATCGCGCCCCGCGAGTACGACGCGGCCGACGGGATACCTGCGCCGGATCGAGGCCGAGTGGGGCGTGATCGTCTTCCACTCGTGGGGAGACGTCGAGCCGATCACACGACCCGATATGGAGTGTCAGGATTTCTCAAGCTAGCCGGGATCTGACTCGCGCTCCAAACGCACAAGTCGATCCGGACCCGAAGACCGACAGAGATGGGTGCCCGGGAGCTCCTTGCCGACGCGAACGTCTCCTTCGATCCCGAGACCGTCGAGGTCGACGATGGGGACGTGCTGGAGACGCTCGATCCGGTCGTCCGCGAGTGGTGGGTCGAACAGTTCGGCGAGTTCGTTCCCGAGAACGGCGGCTTCTTCACCCCGCCACAAAAAGGGGCGATCCCACGTATCCACGAGGGCGAGAACGCACTGATCGCAGCGCCGACGGGCAGCGGGAAGACCATGGCCTCTTTCGTCGGCATCATCAACGAACTGTTTGCCCGCGACCGGGCCGACGAGCTGGAAAACTCCGTGTACTGTCTCTACGTTTCGCCGCTCAAGTCGCTGGCCAACGACATCCATCGCAACCTCGAAGTACCGCTAGATGGAATCACCGGGAAACTCGATGAACGCGGCGAGGACGTCGAGATCCGCCACGCGATCCGTCACGGCGACACCGACGACAGCGAGCGCCAGCGGATGCTCGAGGAGACTCCCCACATCCTCAACACGACTCCGGAGACGCTTTCGATCCTGCTCAACGCCCCGAAGTTCAAGCAGAAACTCGAGACCGTCGAGTACGTCATCGTCGACGAGATCCACAGCCTCGCCGCGAACAAACGCGGCACGCACCTCTCGGTGTCGCTGGAGCGGCTCGAGGCGATGGCCGAGCAGTCGCCGACGCGGATCGGCTGTTCGGCGACCGTCGAACCCGTAGAGACGATGGCCGAGTTTCTGGTCGGCCAGGATGCTGACGGCGAGCCACGCGAGTACGAGATCGTCGACGCCCGCTTCGCCCGCGAGTTCGATATCGAACTCTCGACACCGACCGACGACCTGATCGACACCCCGCCAGAAGTCGTCACCGATCGCTTCTACGAGCAGCTTCACGAACTCATTCAGGAGCATACGAACACGATCGTATTCACCAACACGCGATCGGGCGCGGAGCGAGTCCTGCACAACCTGCGGGCGAACTTCGAGGCCTACGACGAGGACAACTCCGGGGCCCACCACGGCAGTCTCTCGAGGGACAGCCGCGAGGCGATCGAACGGCAGTTGAAGGCCGGCGAGATCGACGTGGTGACGACCTCGACCAGTCTCGAACTGGGGATCGACATGCCCCACGTCGATCTGGTCGTGCAGGTCGGCTCGCCCAAGTCCGTGGCTGCGCTCCTCCAGCGCGTCGGACGCGCGGGCCACCAGCTCGGCGAGACCGTCACCGGCCGCGTCGTCGCCCTCGACCGCGACGAACTGGTCGAGTGTGCGGTCATGCTCGCGAAGGCCGAGGAGGGGTTCGTCGATCGCGTGTTCGTCCCCGAGGCCGCCCAGGACGTCGCCGTCCAGCACGTCTACGGGATGGCGATCAACGGCCCCCGACCGGAGGCGGAGATCCGCGGGATCCTGACGCGAGCATACCCCTACCGGAACTACGGAGACGAGCAGTGGACATCACTCATGCGGTATCTCACGGCCGACTATCCCGGTCTCGAGGAGAAGAACGTCTACGCCAAGATCTGGCGCGACACCAACGATCCGCCCGACGGCGAGTACCACTACGAGGAGTTCGACGTCGGCGAGCGGTTGATCGGCAAGCGCGGGCGGATGGCTCGAGTCATCTACATGACCAACATCGGGACGATCCCCGACAGCTTCACCTGCGACGTGTTCACTCGATCGGGCGAGGAGTGGGTCGGACAACTCGACGAGGCGTACCTGGACAATCTCGAGACGGGCGACGTGTTCGTGCTGGGCGGCGAGCACTTCGAGTTCCGGTATCGCCGCGGCTCGAAGGTCTACGTCGATCGGACCTCGGCCCGCCCGACCGTCCCCTCGTGGTTCTCCGAGCGGTTGCCGATGAGCTACGACCTCGGGCGTGAGATCCTCACGTTCCAGCGTGAGTCCCTCTCGCGTCTTTCCGAAGGTGGCCGACCCGCAGTCAGGACGTGGCTCCGGGAGTTCCCGATCGACGAACACAGCGTCCGGGCGATCACGCGGCTGTTCGACGAGCAGGTCCGGTACACCGGCCCCGAGAGCGTCGCGACCGACGAGCGACTCGTCATCGAGGAAGTGCGCGACCGCGGGGAGTACGAACGGCGATATCACGTCCACTCGACGTACGGACGGCGGTTCAACGACGGCTTTTCGCGGCTGCTGGCCAACCACGTCGCTCAGCAGGCGACCGCCAACGTCCAGGTCGCGGTCGCTGACAACGGTTTCACGCTCTCGATGCCGCTCAACCGCAAGGTCGACATCGAGGGGCTCGTCAGGGATCTCGACCCCGATTCGGTCAGGGAGGACCTGCGGGCGAGTCTGGAGGGAACGGACCTGCTGGAACGGTATTTCCGGATTAACGCCACCCGGGCGCTGATGATTCTCAAGCGCTACAAGGGCTACGAGAAGTCCGCCAGCGAACAGCAGTTCAACGCCGACATGTTGCTGGATTTCGCGACCGACCTCGAGGAGTTCGCGGTCATCGAGGAGACCTACCGAGAGATCCTCGAAGACAAACTCAACGTCGACGCCATCGAGGACGTTCTCGGGTCGATTCAGTCAGGTGACGTCAGCGTCAATTCGATCCGGGTGGACTCGCCCACGCCGCGGGCGTTCGGCCTGGCGACGCTGTCGGCCAGCGACGTCGTGCTCGCCGAGGACGAGTCCGCAGTGCTACAGGAGTTTCACCAGCGCGTGCTCGACGAAATCGATGACGAACCCGCGGACGCGGCGACGAGTGACTAGGCCGGTACGGACTCCGGTCGACTGCGTGGGCTGTCACCGTCGGCCGAGGCGGCAAGAGTAGTCTACCGAAGTTTCTCGATGCGCTTTTCGGTCGGCGGGTGTGTCGAGACGAGCTTTGCGAGGAGGCTCCGTGATTCACCGAAGATACAGAGCGCGCTGGCCTCCTCGCTGACTCGCGAGCGGCTGTGATCGGCACCGCTGATCTTTTCCAGCGCACGTGCCAGCGGTTCGCCGCGGCCGATCGCCTCGGCTGCGTCGCTGTCGGCGACGTACTCCCGATAGCGCGAGATTGCCAGCACGAACAACATTACCAGGAACTGGACAATGTTCCCGACGATCATACTGACGAAGAGGTCGGCGAGGTCGTTGTCGCCGGCAAAGAGCACGGCGAACTGCGCGACGAGCCCGACGATCGTCGCGATCCCCTGCCCGACGACCATCGTCACGACGTCCCGGTTGCGGATGTGCGACAGTTCGTGTGCGAGCACGCCCTCGAGTTCGTCGTGATCCAGCAGCTGGATGAGTTGCGCGGAGACGACCACGACTCCGGCACCCTTGCGACCGACGGCGAAGGCGTTCGGCACGCCCATCTCGGCGATCATCAGCCGGGGCTTGTCGATGCCCATCTCGTCGCTGAGTCGCTCGACCGACCGGTGGATCTCCCGATATCGGGGATCGTCTTCGGGCATGTCCTGCGCGCCGACGCTGCGCAGTGCACCCCATTTGCCGACCTTGTACTGGACGCCGATCAACAGGACGCTCCCCGCAAGTACGAGCGCGAGTACCATCGTCGAACCGCCGAACATCGCATAGAGGACGGCGGCGACGAGCGCGTAGAACCCGAACAGGATCGATCCGACGATCGCCATCCGGAGCTTGAGACCTGGATGTCGCATGGTACGCGGTCGTTGGCCATCGAGGCGTATAAGTCTCCTGTCCGATAGATCTCACGACAGAGCCCCGTGAGAGGTCGTCCCGTGTGACGGCGTTACATTGATAAGCAAGAATCAACAAGTTTGAGTGTGGTATCCAATGGCGATGGGCTCCTTCGACGACGACGAGCACGAGCGCCGCGAGCGTAAAAACACCGAGGTCGACGCGAGTTTCGACGACGACCGGACGACCTATCATGGGAGCGTCGACTACGACGCCGGTGAATCGACAGAGGAACTCCTCGATCAGTTCGAGGAGATCAAATCGTCCTGAGACGTCTCTGATTCCGCGTTCGCATCCTCGGGTAGCGACGCGACAACGAACGCTTTTGGCCGCCGAGCGACAAGTAGATTCGATGGCGACTCGACGCTGTGACGGCTGCAACGAGCGGACCCGGATCGCCGGCGGGATCAGCGACTTCTGGAGCCAGGCCGGCGGATCGAGCGGCGGGGTCACCCTCGAACTGGCCGACGGCAGCGAGCACTTCCTCTGTTTCGAGTGTCTCGATCGACTCCCCGAGGACCGTGCGGTGACAGCCGAGGACATCGAGGCGCTGTGACGCCGAAGGCAGTACTATCATGAAGGAGCCGTATGGTCACGGATCGGAGCGTTTACCACCGACGGACCCCCGCCCTCGAACGTGGATCCGTCCCGCATCGAGGAGGCCTTCCCCGCGCCCGAATACAGAGGTGCCCAGAAACAGGCTCTTGCAGACATCCGGGAGGCGTTCGAGGCCGGCAACGACGTCGTGCTCGTGCGCGCACCGACCGGCAGCGGCAAGTCTCTGCTGGCGCGGGCCATCGCCGGCTGCGCTCGCGAGGGGAGCCAGGCCTCGGCGAGCCAGCCCATCGACGCCTACTACACGACGCCACAGGTTTCCCAACTTGACGACGTCGCCGAGGACCCCCTTCTGGAGGGCCTGTCGATCATCCGCGGGAAGAACAACTACGACTGCATCCTCCCGGGCGAAACCGACACGCCCGTCGATCAGGCTCCCTGTGTCCGAGAACGGGAGTTCGAGTGTCAGGTCAAACACCGCTGTCCCTACTTCTCGGACCGTGCCATCGCGGCCAACCGCCGGATCGCCGCGATGACGCTGGCGTACTTCATGCAGACCGCCGGCAGCGACGTCTTCGGCGCTCGCGACGTCGTCGTCATCGACGAGGCCCACGGCCTGGGCGAGTGGGCCGAGATGTACGCGACCATCGACTTGCGTCCCGACACCGTTCCGATCTGGGACGCCCGCGAGCCGCCCGAGATCGACGGCCTCGACGACGCCGCCGCCTACGCGCAGGGACTGGTTCAGGCAGCCGACCGTCGGCTCTCGGAGCTTCGGGGCAACGCCGAACTCACGCCGGAAGAGGCCGAGGAGCGCGACCGCCTCCAGCAGCTGCGGTCGGATCTGAAGTGGTTCCGCGAGGAGTACCGCGATCCCGAGGCCGCGACGACCTGGGTGGTCGATCAACCCGACGGCGCGGGCTCGCCGGTGACGATCAAGCCGCTCGATCCCGAACGGTTTCTCGGCCACACCGTCTGGGACCGGGGCAACACGTTCGCGCTGCTGTCGGCGACGATCCTGAACAAGGAGGCGTTCTGCGCGACCGTCGGTCTCGATCCCGACCGCGTCGCGCTGGTCGACGTACCTCACACCTTCCCCGTCGAGAACCGGCCGCTGTACGACGTCACCCGGGGGAAGATGACCTACGAGCACCGCGATGAAACGCTGCCGGAGATCGCTCGCGTGCTCGTGCGTCTGATGGCTCATCACCCCACCGAGAAGGGGCTCGTGCACTGTCACTCGTATGCGATCCAAGAGCAACTGGAGCACCATCTCGAGGAGTTCGGCGTCGGACGCCGGATCCGGAGCCACGACCAGGACGACCGCGACGGCCAGCTGGCAGCCTGGCAGCGCAGCGACGATCCCGAGGTTTTCCTCTCGGTCAAGATGGAGGAAGCGCTGGATCTGGAGGGTGACCGCTGTCGGTGGCAACTCCTGACGAAGGCCCCCTATCCCAACACCCGTGATTCGCGGGTCGCCCGCCGCCTCGAGGACGGACAGTGGGGCTGGTATTACCGGACGGCACTCCGGACGGTGATCCAGGCCTGCGGGCGGGTCGTCCGCTCGCCGGACGATTACGGCGCGACCTATCTCGCCGACGACTCGCTGCTGGATCTCTTCGAGCGTGCCCGGACGGACATGCCCGACTGGTTCGGCGGACAGGTCGATCGCCTGTCGGTGCCGGACCTGCCGGCGTTCGATCCCGGTGTGGCGACCGCGGAGATGGACGGTCGGTCGCGGACTCGATCGCGTTCGAGTCGGCCTTCGAACGACCCGATAGCGGACGTCTGGGAGACCGAGTGACCCGAGTCGGACGACCTAGAAGATCAGCGCCGCGCCGTACGCGATCGACGACCCGACCATGAGGACCGTGAGGACGATCGCGATGATCTGTTGTCTGTTCATACCGGATAGTCGGGAAGCGGCACAATTAGCCTTTTCGTCACGTTACTCGATCCGGGCGTCCACGACGACGTGAGCGACTCCCTCGCTGTAGCCTTTGACGCGGCGCGTGTCGAGTACCTCGACCGTCCGGCCCTGTGCGTCGGCGGCGTCTTCGATCCGTTCGATCGGCCGGTCGAACGCCAGTCGCTCGGGCGTCGCCTCGTGGACGTGCATCGTCCCGCCGGGTTCGAGCGCCGCGATCGCGGGATCGAGATACGCGTAGCCGTCTCCGTCGGGCTCGGTCGCGTCGTAATAGCCCATCACGATCCGATCGACAGTCGGGGCGTCGCCGAAGGCGTCGAGCCCGCCCTCGAGGACGTCGCGGTTGTCTGCCCGATACGCCTGGACGCGATCGGTGACACCGTTTCGCATCGCGTTCTCCAGCAGGAACTCGAAGGCCGTCGGGTTGTGCTCGACGGCGACCACTTTCGCGCCGGCGTCGGCCATCGGGAGCGTGAAGTAGCCGATTCCCGCGAACATATCGAGGACGCGGTCGTCCGCGTCCACAATCTCGCCCATCCGCGCTCGCTCGGCCTTGTTCCCGGGCGAGAACATGACCTCCGACAGATCGAGCCCGTACTCGATGCCGTGCTCGCGATGGACGGTTCGGGTGTCGCCCTCGCCGGCGACGACTTCGACGTCCGGTTCGCGGTGCGTGCTGGAGATCCCACCTCGCGCGAGGACCGTGTCGGCCTCCCCGTGCATCGTCAGCAACGCGTCACCGACCTCCCCGGGTCGCGGCGCGTCGCCCATCTCGACGAGGACGACCGACCCGATGACCGCCCACGAACCGGGCGCGGCGTCGATCTCGCCGTCACTCCAGCCGCGCTCGCGGAGGTGATCCTCGAGGGTTCGGAGGCGCGGTTCGCCGACCTGCCGAACGACCTCGCGGTAGCTGGCGGTCTCCGGCGGCGCGGTCACGGGAATTGCGACGGCGTCCTCGCCGTGTTCCGTGACGCTGCGGTCGGCGTCGTAGACGCCCCCTTCCTGCAGGGTATCGATGACGTCCTGGGCGCGTGGCTTGGCGACTACGACGGCGAGACGGTCACCGTCTACCCCTGTGGGTCGATCGTCAGTCATCGCGCCCACCGTTGGCATCACTGCGCTCCGGGAGGAGATGAAGCCCGGCGCGACTCTTCAACACCGGGACCTCGTCGGCGTCGGAGTCGAGAAACTCCGGTCGCGGGACCGATTTCGTCTCGTACGTCTCGGGATCGAGGACCTGCACGGCGTGCTCGTCTTCGATCGCCACCAGCGTCGTCTCCGTACCGTCCTCGCGTTCGCCGAGTCGCCGGGCGTCCGGAGCGTCCTCGTCCTCAAAAGCGGCCTCGTAGCGATCCCCGCTGGCCAGGCGCGTCCCCTTGAGGTTGCCCCGAACGCTCGTGACCAGCACCGGCCCGTCGCCGTCGTCAGGATCGATGATCTCGCCGGGACGATACCGCGGTAGCCGGACCGCGTAGGTGACCCGATAGAGCTCGTTCCCGTCGCTGTCTTCCGAGATCAACCGCTCCGAATCGGAATACGTTCCGCCCAGTTCCTCGACGATCTGCTTGGCGACGCCCTCCCCCAGCTGGTTCGTCGAGATCTTCATGTTCAGCCCCTCCTCGACCTCGCTGACCTCCGTGATGAAGGCGTTTCGGTCGCCGGTCTCCTCGCGGGCGGCGACGTAGGACTCGGCGATCTCGCGGGCGCGCTTGATCTCCTCGCCCGTCGGCGTCCGTTCGTCGGCCCGGATCTGGACGACGCTGGCGAAGGACCCGCCGGCGATCTTCCCGCATCGATCACAGGTCTCCCGGCCGATCTTGACCGGGACGACGACCTCCTCGGTGACTGGCGTCTCCCGGATCACGCCGGAGAACTGACAGTGCATCCGGATCGTCGTCTCGTCGACCTCCTCGGGGGCGACCTGCCAGGAGACGCTCTCGGCGTCGACGTGGACGCCGAGTTCTTCCGAGACCGCCTCGACAGCCACGTCGGTGTAGTCCTCGGCGCCGACGTCGACCCACCTGTTCCCGCGGTGGACGGCCCCACATTGCGAACAGACGGTGACCTCGACCCGTTCGGGCGCGTCCACGAGATCGAACTCCTCGAAGTAGCAGGCGTCACAGAGGACGCGATCCGGATCGCGCTGGCCGCCCGGCAGGCTGACCTCGGGGTCGCGCTCGATCGGGTCGCCACAACGCGGGCAGAATTCCCCAGACCGACTCATTGCGTGTCGATACGCGACTCAATCGTTTAAACAGCGCGCTCTTGCCGCGTCTGTCGGCGTCGTCCGACTGGCCCGTGACGTACTGCCGTCCGGATATCGGACGGACTTTTGGGCCGCCACGCGTAGCCCGGGTATGCACCTCTCGGAGACGACCTGGACCGACGCCGACGCCGCCGAGACCGACCTCGCGCTGTTGCCGACCGGCAGCACCGAGCAGCACGGCCCGCACGCGCCGATGGGGACCGACGCGCTCAGCGCGGAGACGATCGCCGCCGACGCCGCCGACGCCTACGACGGCGAGGTCGTCGTCGCTCCGCCAGTGAACGTCGGGATCTCCGAGGAGCATCGCCACTTCACGGGCTCGCTGTGGGTCAGCGAGGACACGTTCCGGTCGTACGTCGGAGAGACCCTCGAAAGTCTCGCGAGCCACGGCTGGGAGCGGATCGTCGTCGTCAACGGTCACGGCGGCAACACCGATGCGCTCCGGGAGGTCTGCGGGGCGATCACTCGGGACGGCGACGCCTACGCCGTCCCCTGGACGTGGTTCGACGCGCTGGAGTTCGACGGCTACGGCGTCGAGTTGGGTCACGGCGGCCCCGCCGAGACGGCCGTCGTCGAGGCGGTCCGGCCTGACCTCGTCCACGAGGACCGTTTCGGGGACGCGGCCGCGGGAGCAGGCGACGGGTTCGGTCAGTTCCACCGGGGGACGAACCTGGCCTACGACTTCGCGGAGTTCAGCGACAGCGGTAACGTCGGCGATCCCGGTGACGGAGACGCCGAACTGGGCGAGCGGTTGCTCGCGGACGCGACCGCGGCGCTAGTCGACCTTCTTGGCACGATCGCCGATCGGGACCTGTCTCGTCCCGTCCACCGCTGATCGGAGCGCGCAGTCGTTCCGGCAAATCGGGACAACAGCCCGGTGATACGGCCAGCTACTCGTCCTCGTCTGCGTCTTCGAGGGCGTTCTTGATCGCCGGAATCGTCCCGGTGAGATCGCCGACCGCCTCGTGTGCCGCCTCGATGTCGGCGATCAGTTCTTCGACCTCCGTGATCGCCGCCTCGAGGTCGTCGGCGTCCTCGAAGGCGTCGGCGCGCTTGCCCATCGTGTACCACTTCTTGGCGTCCCGCAGCGCCTCCTCGGCGTCGCCGACGTCGAGCGCGGTCTTGAGCCCGTTGAGTACACCGAGCGTGTTGTCGGCGTCGGTCTCCCAGACTGCCCCGGCCTCGGGCAGTGCCTCGCGCGCCTGTTCGAGGCTCCTTTCGACGTCCGCGCGCATGTCGGTCGCTGCCTCGTCGAACAGTTCGTCGTCGTCGAACGTCGCCTGACTCATACCGTGTGATTCGACACCATAGTACCTAAAGGCACGCCCGAAAGTGAAAGTGAAATCGGCGTTGAGAGCCGCCGAGAGTAGTCTTGGCGTCGGGCCGTTCTGGCGTCTCCCAGAATCGGACGCGGACCGGCAGACGGCCTCATACTGCCGGCTGTAAGTTCGTAAAGATATTCGCCACTCCGGGGTGGCGAATTCCTCCAGTTTGTTACAGCCGGCAGTATCAGTTTCGCGGCAGCATCGCTTGGAAGCCGGTAAACCGCCTTGGGAGTCAAGCCCGGAACGGGTGTCTTGACAGGCTACTGACATACCCCACTGGGTGGCTGTGATCCGTTCACAACGTCTCGATGTCTCGCAACGTTTTTGGGCGGTCGCAGCGGACCGCTTACATGGCGAACGATCCGCAGTCCTTTTCGGCGAAACTGGACGTACCCGAGGCACTGACGTTCGACGACGTATTGCTCAGGCCGAAAGAGAGTCGCGTCGAGCCCGACGAGGCAGACATGTCGACGCGAGTCTCGAAGAACGTGGAGTTGCAGGTCCCGGTGTTGTCGGCGGCGATGGACACTGTCACCGAGGGGAACATGGCGATCGAGATGGCCCGGCAGGGCGGGCTGGGCGTGCTCCACCAGAACATGGACGTCGATCGTATGGTCGCCGAAATCGAACGCGTCAAGCGCGCGGACGAACTCGTCATCCGCGACGTCGTGACCGCCCGGCCGGACCAGACAGTCCGGGAGGTCGACGCGATGATGCAGCAGGAGGGCGTCTCCGGCGCGCCGGTCGTCGACGACGACGACGAGGTGCTCGGGATCATCTCCGGGACGGACATCCGACCGTACCTCGAGGTCGGGGAGTCCGACGCCGTCCGAGAGGCGATGACGGACGAAGTCATCACGGCCGGCGAAGACGTCACCGCGCGCGAGGCGCTCGAACTGATGTACGAACACAAGATCGAACGCGTGCCGATCGTCGACGCGGAGAACCGGCTGGTCGGACTCGTCACGATGCAGGGGATCCTCCAGCGTCGCGAGTACGACGACGCGGCCCGCGACGAGGACGGCGCACTGCGCTGTGGCGCGGCCGTCGGCCCCTTCGAGCAGGACCGCGCGGTCGCCGCCGACGAGGCGGGGGCCGACGTGGTCTTCATCGACTGTGCTCACGCCCACAACCTGAACGTCGTCGAGAGCGCTCGCGAGATCAAGTCACGGGTCGAGGCCGACGTCGTCGTCGGCAACATCGGGACCCAGGAGGCCGCCGAGGACCTCGTCGAGTTCGCCGACGGCCTCAAGGTCGGGATCGGCCCCGGCTCGATCTGTACGACGCGAGTCGTCTCGGGTGCGGGGATGCCCCAGATCACCGCCGTCACGGAGGTCGCTGACGTCGCCAGCCGACACGACGTTCCCGTGATCGCCGACGGCGGCATCCGGTACTCCGGCGACGCGATCAAGGCCATCGCCGCCGGTGCCGACGCCGTCATGCTCGGCTCGTACTTCGCCGGAACCGACGAAGCACCCGGCCGCGTCATCACGATGAACGGCAAGAAGTACAAGCAGTACCGCGGGATGGGCAGCGTCGGTGCGATGTCCTCCGGCGGCGGCGACCGATATCTCAAAGACGTCGAGGAAGACGAGGAAGAGGAGTACGTTCCCGAGGGCGTCGAGGCGGCGACGCCGTACAAGGGATCGGTCGAGTCGGAACTGCACCAGCTCGTCGGCGGCATGAAGTCCGGCATGGGGTATGTCGGTGCCGAGACGATCCCCGAGTTCAAGCAGCGCTCGGAGTTCGTCCGCGTCTCCAGCGCCGGCCACCAGGAGAGCCATCCCCACGACGTGATGATCACCGACGAAGCGCCCAACTACCGTCCCGACGAGTGATATTCCGGTTCGCGTATTTCGATCCACAGGAGTAACACGACGCCTACTCTTCGGTCGCTTCGTCGGCACTCTTGCCGTCGAACGGGCCGAGCGGTGGCTCCTCCGTGTCCGTCGAGCTGTCGCGCTTTCGCATCTGCTGGCGCGTGAACTGCGGCGTCGCCCGGATCCCGCGTCGCTTGCGGAACGATCGATACAGCAGTACCGCGACGAACAGGCTCCCGACGGCGGCGACGGCGGTCGCCTCGATCGTCGAGAGCGCAAAGAGCAACGCGGTCGAGGCGATCCCGCTCGAGAGCAGGAGTCCAAGCACGATCCGACCCGCGAGGACATCGAGCAAGTCGTCGGAGTCCTCGATGTCCGCCCGGACGTAGAACTCCTCGCGTTCGATCCGGTCGAGCGCGGATTCCAGTTTCGGAGGGATCCGAACCGTCGAGCGAGTCGCTTCCTGAAACTCGCTCGCGCGGTCGCGCACGAACTGCCGGGCACTCTCCTTGAGGTACCCCTCTTCCCGGAGGAAGTCGGTCGCCACCGAGATGAAATCGAAGTCGGAATCGAGCGTCACACAGACCCCTTCGACGACGGTCGCGACCCGGAGGACGAGTGCGAGGTTCCCCGGCAACCGCAGCGGGAACTCGTAGATCGTGTCCTCGACCTGTTGGATGATCTGCTGGACGCGGTACTGCTCGATGTCCTCGCCGCGGGCATCCGCAATGGCCAGTTCCATCACGTCGGCCATGACCTGCCGGTCGGCCTCCGGCGAGAGCGTCCCCATCTCGACGAGCGCGTCCAGAATCGCGTCGATGTCCTGCTCGGCGACTGCCGTATAGAAGTCGATGATCTTCTCCTGAATGAACGAATCGACTCGCCCGCTCATTCCGAAATCGTAGAACACGAGCGTCCCGTCGTCCTGCACGGCGAGGTTACCCGGGTGGGGATCGGCGTGGAAGACACCGTCCTCGACGATCATCTGGAAATACGCGCGCTCGAGCGTCTCCGCGAGTCGCGTCCGATCGATTCCCTTCTCGTCGAGGGTCTCGACGTCGTCGATCTTCGTGCCGGGAATGTACTCCATGGTGAGCACTCGGCCGGTCGAGTGACTCTCGACGACCGGCGGGATGGCGATCCGGTCGTCGTCGGCGAAGTTCGACCGGATCTCGGTCAGCATCTCGGCCTCGCGTCCGTAGTCCATCTCCTCGCGGATCGTCGTGGCGAACTCGTCGGCCAGCGTCTCCAGCGAGAACGACCGGGCGTCGTCGACGAAATACATCACGAACGGGAGCGTCCACCGGATGACCCGCAGGTCGGCCTCAACGAGGTCCTCGACGCCCGGGCGACGAACCTTCACGGCGACGGGATCGCCCTCAATCTCCGCGTAGTAAACCTGCCCGAGACTGGCCCCGCTGATCGCCTCGGTGTCGAAGTCGCTGAACCGCTCGTCGACCGGGCCGAGCTCGCCTTCGAGGACCTCGCGCGCGTCGTCCCAGTCGGCGGGTGGGACGCGATCCTGGAGTTTCGAGAACTCCTCGACGTACTCCGGGGGGAGGATGTCCGGCCGCGTCGAGAGGAGTTGCCCGAGTTTGATGAACGTCGGTCCGAGCGTCAGCAGCGTCTCCAGCAACACCGTCGCCCGGCGGTGGCGCTGTTCGGACGTGACGCGGCGGCTCGAACCGACGAGCAGGTACCGACGGCGGTCACGGGCGTAGGCGATCACCAGCGGCAGGAACTGCCGGACGACGGTGAAGAACCGCCGATAAGCGCGGAGATTCACCGGTCGGCCACCTCGCCTTCGTAGTGATCGTTGGATGTCCGTTCCGGGTCGACCGTACGACTACAGCGGTCGCTCCGGGGAATCGTGACGACGAACACTATCAGGCCTCGTCGATCGGAATCGTCGCCGACGGGTCGGCGGTCTGTTTCGGCAGGCGGAGTTCGAGGACGCCGTTGTCGACGGTCCCCTCGGCACCGGTCCCGCTCGCGTCCGGCGGGAGTGGCAACTCCACGTCGAGGAACATCGACCGCTCCTCTTCGACGTATTCGAACTCGACGGGAAGGCCCTTCTCGCGTCTCGCTTCGATGACGATCCGTCCCCCTTCGACGTGGGCGTCGACCGTCTCGGCGGTCGCTCCCGGGAGATCGACGACCAGCAGGTACGCCTCGTCGCTCTCCAGGAGGTCGGCGAACACCGCGTCGGGCAACTCTTGCAACGCGTCTCGCAGGGCTGACATACGACTCGCTTAGGGCGGTAGGGCCAAAAACACGGTGGTCGCGGAGACCCGCTCGCTAGACAAATAGTGCGATCGCAGCCCCGACCAGAGCGACACCCAGCAGCGTCGGCAGGAGTCCGATCTGCACCTGTTCGAGCGCGACGCCCCGTTCCCGGGAGTCAGCGATCAGGAACCGCCGGATTCCCTCCCCGTCGATCCGGACGTTGACCTCGCCGGCGCGACTGCCCGCTGACGGGTCATAGTGAACGGACCCGTACACGTAACAGTCCTCGCCGGGGTCGAGTCGCCGCTCGACGTAGCGCTGTTCGTCCCCGAGCCGTATCTCGACGGGGCCGACCGTAGCCGTCTCGTCCTGGGGCTCGATGTCGGGATGAGACGCGATGAACGCCTGAATCTCATCGGGTGGCGTCGTCCCGGCCGGGACAGTCACCGTCTGTTCGCGCAGGTGGCGGACCGAACCGCTCGGCTCGACCCGACAGCTGGCGGTGTCGTCTTCCAGTCGGAAGGGGCCGCCGCGAAGCCCGGTCGCGAGCGTCTTCCAGTTTCGACCCGCGGTGTCCGGATCGCCGGTCGGCTCTGACTGCGTTACCTCCCACTCGCAGACGAGACACTCGGCCCGGGAGAACGGTGCCTCGACCGTTCCCTCATCCGGTCTGGCGGTTCCGACGACCTCGACCGGCCCCGGATCGTTCGCGGCGTCGGCCACCGCTCGCGGCTCGCCGCGATAGATCCGGACTCCGAACCACAGTTCGCGCACGCCCAGAGAGGTGACGACCAGCCCCGCCACGGCGACAACCCCCGGTAACAGCAGTTCAGACAGTGCCATCGGCAGCGCTTCTCGGCCGACTGTCATCACTGTTGTCGTTCGTCCAGCGGTGCCACCGCGTCGACCGTTCGGTGTCGCAGCGACGACGTGGCACTGCTGACGACTCACTCTCAGGCGGAGTGCGAGTGTCGCCGCTGTGAAAACGCTCATAGTTCCGTAGGTCTAAGTCTCGGCAGATGTCCGACGCTCCGACGTTCACGTCCGTCGAATCCGGGGACGGCTCCGTCAGTGGTGGCCACGACACCCGTGATCTGTGGGTGACACTCAAAATCTACGTTGGAGACGACTGCCCGCTGACGGCCATCGACGCGGACGTCGAGAACGTCGACTTACAGCAGATGAACGGCGAGTGCCGGGCGACGATCGTCTCTTGCGACGACGAAGACCTGAACGTCTTGCAAACGCACCAGGAGATGGGGCCGGACTGCGTCTCACAGGCGTTTCACCGACACGGGTGTATCCCACGCATCGTCGATACCGACGAGGATTCGATCACGGTTACGGTGTATCCCGACGAGCGCGCGACGATTCCGAAACTGGTCGAGTCCATCCAGGATCTCGGGTACGTGCTCGACGTCGAGCGCCTGGTCGGCGTCAGTCCGGAACTCATAACCGATTCGACCGTCCTGTGTGATCTGTCGATCCTGACCGAGAAACAGCGAGAAGCCATCGAACTCGCCGTCCAGCGAGGGTACTACGCCCGCGATAGCGACGTCAACCTGGACGGGATCGCCAGCGAACTGGACATCTCGAACTCCGCGCTCTCGCGCCGACTCAAGTCCGCAGAGGCAAAGCTGATGCTCGAACTGATCGATCGGGCGGACGGCGACAGCTGCTAGTCGGGATGAACGTTACAACTGGAAAATATGACCGAAAGTGACTTCGGGACGATGACCCACGAGCGGCGGCCGCTGTGGATCGTGCTCGAGATAGACGTCGAGGACGACTGCCCGCTGACCGACATCGAGGATCCGGTACTGGACACCGATCTGCAGCACATGGGCGGCATCTGTCGATCGGAGGTCGTGACTGGCGGCCAAGACGTCGAGGTGCTCCACTTCGAGGAGCCGATGGGGTCGGAGTGTCTGGCGGACGTGTTTTTCGAACACGACTGTGTTCCGCAGATCACGGGCGTCGACGACGGTTCGTTGCTGGTGACGATCCACCCGTCCGATCGAGCGGACATCCCCGAGTTGCTCGAGGGGCTGGAGGCGGTTGGATACCACGCACAGCTCGACCGCGTCGTCCAGATCGACGAGGATATGATCGGTACGTCACCTGTCCTCTGTGATTTTAGCCTTCTGACCGAGAAACAGCAGGAAGCCCTGGAGCTGGCTGTCAGACACGGATATTACTCGCAGCCCCGGGAGACGACCCTCTCTGAGCTGGCGTCGAGGCTGGGTATCGGCAAGTCGGCGGTCTCCCACCGCCTGCAGGCCGCGGAATCGAAGGTCATCCGCAATCACGTCCCACAGACAGACTCGCTGTCAGCTACCAACGGCTGATACGGTCGGTTGTAACGATTTACCGGTACGATCGCATAACGGGTGCGATCGATCCGGAACAGACGTACAACCGACCGTATGAAGCCGCGGGCGTCCGCGCTGTGGTACCCGACGGGCGTCGTGATACGGATCGTCGTACCGATGTACCCGCCCCTCGATCCATCATATTTAAGCAGGCAGGATAGGGCCCGATAGCCACTCCGCACGATCGGCGGACCGTCGTGTGAATCGGGAGCGATATACCGGGTAACTCCGCATCCGCCGGGTACTTAAAACCCTCATCTGGTTCGAATGAAGCGATACCGGACAGCGGCAGCTACGATAGGGTAGAGGGATTACCGTGACCGAACACACGACGGACGCGGACCACGAGTCGCCTCCCGACGCGATACCGGACACCGATCTGGCTGCCGACGAGTTCGATCAAGAGCTCGGCGAGCAGTTGGGCAGAGACGCCCAACGGTACGCGGAGGGCGAGATGAGCGAAGACGAGTTCTACGAGAAGTACCACGACGCGCTGATCGAGGAGTTCGGCGAGGACAACCGACCGGTCGCCAGGGGGAGGGACGAGTCGTGAGCGAACGCGATTCGGAGGGCGGACTGACACGACGCTCACTGTTGAAAACCGCGGCCGCGGGAGCCGTCGCCAGCACCGCCGGCTGTGGGTCGATCCTTTCAACTTCGTCTTCGTCGTCGCTGACGCGCGGTACGGAGACGGCGTACGGCAACTGCTGGCAGTGTCACAAGGCCTGCGGCATGGAGGTGACGCTCAACGAGGCGGGCGAAGCGACGGAGCTCCACGGCATCGACGGCCATCCGCGCGGCAGCGCCGGCGAGGGAACGAAAGGGACCCTCTGTCCGAAAGGCCTCTCCCAACTGGAGAAGGCCTACTCGCCCGAGCGGATCAAGCAGCCCCACGTCCGCAAGGACGGCGAACTACAGAAGGTCGACTGGGACGAGGCGATCTCCTATACGGCCGACCGCCTGGAGGATTTCGCCGACGAGTACGGGCCCGAATCGCTGATCGAGTTCCACGGCTGGGGGACCTCCGGGGTCTTCAGCACGCTGTTCCGGAATCTCTATGGCTGCCCCAACCACGTTCCGCACCCGACGCCGACCTGTTTCGGCTCGATGGCGGTGACGGGCACGCTGATGGGTCTCGGCGGCGGAAACATCCGCTGGATCGACTACCCCAACACCGAGTACATCTTGGTGTGGGGTCGAGACCCCCTGGAGAGTTTCGCCGGCCAGTGGGAGGCCAAACAACTCCTCAAAGCTCGCGAGCGCGGCGCGAAGATCGTCACGATCGATCCGGTCTACACCGAGACCGCAAAGAAATCTGACGTGTGGCTCCCGATCGAACCCCGGACCGACGGCGCGCTGGCGCTGGCGATGGCCAACGTCATCATCGAGGAGGGGCTGTACGACGAGGAGTTTGTTGAAGAGTACACGCACGGCTTCGAGACCTACAAGGAGGCTGTCGCCGACAAGACCCCCGAGTGGGCCGCAGAGAAGACCGGTCTGGCCGAACACGACGGACTGGGCGCAGAGACGATCCGCGAGATCGCTATCGGATTCGCCGAGGCCGCTCCCGCGGCAGGAATCACTTCCTGGACCGGACTCGGTCAGAGCGCCGACCACCAGAAGGGCGCACAGAACGTGGTCGCGCTGACGGCGCTGGTCGGCAACATCGACCGACCCGGCGGGCAGCGCTGGCACACCAGCCCGCCCCTGTCGGACCCCTTCGAGGTCGGCTGTGAGGAAGAACTCCCGAACAACGCCGCGGACAACCCGTGCTATCTCACGGACAAAGAATCGGGCTACGCCTCGATGACCGGTAAGCCGGTCCAGAACCGCGTTCCCGAGATGGTGGACAACGGCGACGTTCGGGGGATGGTCTACTACTACCGGAATCCGGTCACCGACGGGGCCGCCCAAGAGTGGCTCGGCACCGACGAGCGGGAGGGCGCCCTCGAGAAGATGGACCTGGTCGTCGGGATCGACGCCTTCTGGAGCGAGACCGCCCGCAAGGCCGACGTGGTCCTGCCCGAAGCCTCACAGCTCGAAAAGCCCATGTTCGAATCCGGCGGGTACGGCGCGTACAACGAACATCCGTGGATCACCGGATCGAAGGCCGCGATCGAGCCCCAGTGGAACAGCAAGCCCGGCTTCGAGATCGTCAGCGAACTCGGCCGTGAGATGGGCTACGAGGAGTATTTCCCCTGGGAGGACAAGACGGAATTCATCAACGACCAGCTCGAGGCGGTCGATCTCACGCTCGAGGAACTGGAACAGGAGCACGATACCTACTACGTGTTCGACGACGAGCAGCACCGCAACCCCTACGAGAAGTGGAAAGGCGGCGGCTTCGCGCAAGGGGCCGAGGAGTTCTGGTTCGACCTCGACAAGAAGCTCGAGGGGATGTACGGCAAACTCAGCGAGCAAGTCGGTGCCGAGATCACGACCGGCCCGCAGTGGGTCGAACCCGGAACGATCGGCGACGAGCTGACCGAGGAGTATCCCCTGGAGATGCTCGACACCCGGACTGTGGAGTTCTCACATGGCGGCGATCAGGCGCTGTCGCTCCCCCTCGAGCAACTCGCCGAGTCGTACGGCCTCGAACACGAGGACTACCGCGGCAACTACCTGGTGATCCATCCGGACCAAGCGGGCGAGCGCGACATCGAGCACGGCGACATGGTGACGATCGCCTCCGAACACGGCGAGGCCGAACTGATGGCGGCCGTGACGGAGGGGATCCATCCGGGTGCGGTCAGCGTCGAACCGTACGGCTTCGGTCGGGGGTCGATCCAGCCAGACGGCGACGGTGCGAACAACATGCTACTCAACAGTCCAGAACAGATCGATCCGGTATCGGGCGAGATAGACAGGCACATCGCGGTCGAGGTTTCCCCCGGAGGTGACGACTGATGGGCGAACAGTGGGGTTTTTATTTCGACCCCGACAGCTGTATGGGCTGTAACGCCTGTTCGATCGCCTGCAAGAACCGCCACGACACCGACGCCGGCCACGTCGACTGGCGGCGCGTCGAGACGGTCTCGGAGGGTGCGTTCCCCGACTACGAGGAGACGAACATCTCCCTGTCGTGTATGCACTGCGAGGACGCCCCCTGCGAGGAGGTCTGTCCGACCGGTGCGATCGAGAAACGCGAGAGCGACGGGATCGTCACGATCGACCAGGACAAGTGTATCGGCTGTGGCTACTGCGGCTGGGCCTGTCCGTACGGCGCGCCACAGTACGGCGACGACGGCCTGATGCAGAAGTGTAACCTCTGTCTGGACAAGGGGCCGGGCAGCGGAGCCGACGCGCCTTCGAAGAACGAACAGCAGGCCAACGGCGAGGCGCTCGAACCGGCCTGTGTCGACGAATGTGTCGGCGACGCGCTCGACGCTGGCCCGGTCGGGGAGCTGCTCGACAGGGCCTCGCAGGAGGCCGCCGAGCGCTTCGAACAGAACCGGACGAACGTGATCATCGATTCGACCGGCGAGAACAGTGTGACAGGGATGCAAGGCGTCCGACAGGCGACTGAGGACTCATGAGCGATATCGCAACCGGATCCGATCTCCTGTGGATCGCGCGAGGCCACTGGGAAATCTTCATCGCCACCTACCTGTTTCTGGGTGGGCTGAGCGGCGGCGCGTACCTCACCTCCGTCGTCTCCTCGGAGGTGTTCCGGCCGCGTGCCCGGGGCCCCGACGAGATTTTCGCCTGCGAGGAGACCTCACGATGGGGTGCTATCGTCGGAGTCCTCGCCATCGCCGTCGGCGGCGTGGCGCTGCTGTCGCACCTCGGCGCGCCGCTGCGCGCGCTCACGTTCCCGGTGCTGTTCACCAACTTCGGCTCGTGGCTGGTCATCGGGACGTGGTTTATCGTGCTGTTCGCACTGTTCGTCACGATCGAGGCCTTCTGGTTGCTGTTCGGCGAGGAACACGCCGGCTCCGAGGGCCTGAGCTACGTCCCGCGCTGGATCGTCGCCTGGATCGACGACGTGCTCCCGCTTCCCGAGGGATGGAGCATCGTCGCCGCGCTCGACTGGCTCGCGGACCGCCTCCGACCGACCGAACGCGCTCGACGCGTCGTTCACGCCGTCGGGAGCGTCGCCGCTGTCGGCGTCATCGTCTACACCGCGCTGCTGTTGACCGACGTCTCGGTGGTCCCGCTGTGGGACCGACAGTACCTGCCGATCGTCTTCCTCATGAGCGGTCCCTCGACGGGCATCTCCGCGGCGCTGCTCGGGACCGTCGCCAGCGGCGGCGGCCTCAGCCGGACGAACCACCTGTTCTGTCTGGCCGACGACGCTCTCATCGCCGTCGAGACGGTGACGCTGGTCGGACTGCTGGTCGCCCTCTCGTCAGGCAGTCCGGCGGGCGAGCAGAGCTACGACCTCCTGGTGAACGGGGCGTACTTCCCGCACTTCGCCGTCGGCGTCCTCGCGCTCGGACTCGTCGTCCCGTTTGGGCTCTCGATGACGATGACCGGGCTGGTCCGGTTCACCGACATCGAACACCGGTGGGGAGCCGCGTTCACCGGCGGATTCGCTCTGAAGTACGTCCTCGTGCTCGCCGGCGGGTTCCTGCTCCGGTACACGCTCCTCTTCGGCGCGGTCAAACAGCCGCTGGGGGTGCCGTGACGTGGCGTCGATGTCTTCCCCCAGCGACGATCCCGGCTCCCCGTCTGTGTCCGTCTTCGAGCAGTCGGCGGCCTGGCGGGACCTGCACGTCCTTCTGGCGACCGGGCTTCGTCACCCCGACGAGCAGTTCAGAGCGGCTCTCGAGACTGGCGAGTTCGAAGCGGAACTGCGGTCACTCGTGTCTGAGCTCGATGTCGGTCTCGCGATTTCGGTCGTGCCGCCGGTCGAGCGGAGCGACGGACTCACGACGGCGTACATCGATCTCTTCGAGGGCGGGCAACAGCCCTACGCCCCACCGGTAGAGTCCCCGTATCGACCCTGGTACGACAGGGACGAGGGCGGGCTGATGAACGGACCGTCGGCCGCCGAGATGCGCCAGCGCTACCGTGCGCTCGATGTGTCCGTCCCCGACGCGTACTCGCCGGATCACATCGCACTGCTGCTGGAGTACGGGAGCCTGCTGCTCGAAGCCGACGAGCGTGAGGCCTATCGATCGTTCGTTCGCACGCACTTCGAGTGGGTGCCGGCACTCAGGCGCGCGACGGACACGGCGGCCGCGAACGCGCCGGTCTACCGCTGGCTCGCCGTGCTGATCGACGAACTGTGTGTCGCTCTCCGGGACCGTCTGGACGTCCCGGATCCGACTGCGGAGGACGTTGATCGGATGGTCGCCCGGGCCGGCAACAGCTGACGGACGCCTCCGTCGCGAGGTTTCAGTTCGACCCGCCGAAGAGCGTCGTATGGATGAACGGCGCGGTTTCGACGACGTGACGCGACTCTCGGCGGCCGTCGAGACGCTCCGTGAGGCGGCGACGCCGCTGGATCGGACGGAGCAACTCGGGCTGTCGGCGGCCGAGCGGCGCGTCCTTGCGACGCCCGTCGGCGAGGATGTCGAAGCGGAACAGCGGTTGTTCGAGCCGGGCCACCGGCTACGGCCCTCGGATCTGGGGCTGCTGAAGGCGACCGGCCTCCGCGAGGTCGACGTGCCCGTCGGGCTGGTGACCGACGAACAGGGCCAGCGACTTGTCTACACTGTTGAGAAGAGGCCATCGAGTCGTTCGATGCGGTGGTCCGCGAGGACGCAGTGTCCGCGCTCGACGGGGTCGAACCGCTCGACGTGGGCGGCGTCGAGGCCGGCGTTCCAGGCCGCACCGACGTCAGATGGGCTGTCGCCGACGAGGATCGTTTCCCCGTCGCCGGAGACGCCGAGATCGTCGAGCGCCCGGTAGACCGGGTTCGGGTCGGGTTTCCAGCCGACGTCGTCGCCGCAGCAGACGACGGTGTCGAACCGGTCTGCGATGTCGAGGCGCTCGAGCACGGCCTCAGTCAGCGGCGGCTGGCTGTGAGTGACGACGCCGACCGGCCCCTCGAGATCGGCGAGCAGTCGCTCGGCGTCGTCGTAGAGGTAGGTCGCTTCGGCGCGACGGACGGGGTCTTCGATCTCGTGAAAGAGTTCCCAGAACGGTTCGGGGTCAATCCCCCACTGACGCAGTTGCGCGTTTCGCGAGCCGCCGAACCCGTGCCAGAGCGTCGTCACTTCGGCATCGGAGAACGCTCTGCCGAGGCGGTCGCCGATCTCGTCGAAGACCCGTCGTGGATGGGCGGGATCGACATCGACCAGCGTCCCATCGAGGTCGAACAGCCACGCGTCGTAGGCGCTCGCCATCGGATCGGCTGATAGGCGGCCGTCGAGTAAGAGCGTTGCGCCGGGACGAAACTCTGAGGCCGATCGAGCCCTCACGCAAGGTAATGAACGTCGCAGTGCTGACCGTGGGCGACGAACTCCTCTCCGGGGACACCGACAACGCCAACGGCACGTGGCTCGCGAACGAGGTGACCGACCGCGGGGCCGACGTCCGGCGGATCCTCGCGCTACCGGACGATCGAGCGACGATCGCTGATGTCGTCGATCAGTACAGCGATGCCTTCGATGCCGTGATCGTCACCGGCGGGATCGGCGGCACGCCCGACGACGTGACAGTCGAGGCCGTCGCCGACGCGTTCGACCGCGGACTCGTCGTCAGCGAACAGGCGCGCGCCCGGATCGAACAGCGCCTCTCGGAGATCGGCGAGTCCGTCCCGCAGCTGGAGATCGACGTCGATGCGGAGGCGTCGATCCCGGACGGGGCCGAACCGCTCGTCAATCCGGCGGGGCTCGCGCCCGGCTGTCGGCTGGCGAACGTCTACGTGCTGCCGGGGATCCCCGGCGAGATGAAAGCCATGTTCGAGACGGTCGCCGAGGACTTCGCGGGCGACCTCAACTCGCGGTTCCTCTATACGGTCGAACCGGAGGCCAACATCGTCTCCGAACTGCGTGCCGTCCGCGAGCGCTTCGGCGTCCGCGTCGGGTGCTATCCCGACCGGGAAGCGCGACACAACCGCCTCAAACTGACCGGGAGCGACGACCAGTCGCTCGACGCGGCGACCGAGTGGCTGCTCGGGGCGATCGACGCCAGCGAGACGCCCGTCGAACGGGAGTGGGACTCCGACGAAGAGCCGGCCGGCGGCCCCGAGTGATCCGTCTCCCGCAGTGACCTCCGACTAGACCTCTCAGTTTGCGAGAGAGTACCGAATTCGTTCAGAATGATTTATTATCATAGACACAGTACATTCACATCCCGTTAGAAAACGGGGACACACCGGACGACGCATCTCGGAACTCCCGACAGGGACAAAGGGATGCGTTTGGGGCACAACCAAGCGTCCCGTAACAGGGATCCGAGGTCGCGCCCTGAAGGAGAACCGAAGCAGTCCACAACTGATCCGGCCGGCCGGATCAGCGCGAAGGCCAACTACCGGACGCCACGTAAGTGGCATTCGGGAACCCGACACGCTGGCAAACGCTGGTGAAAGCCCAGATAAAGTCCGCGAGGACAAGGCCGATGGAAGCTCGGCTACAGCCGGCACGTGTGTCGGCACAGCCGAACGGACCGTGGAAAACGGCTCCTGTCCGGGTCCAAACCGTGCTAACGGGATTTTCACGCTTTCTTCGATGTCGGAGCAACTGCTCTCCAGTCATGTCGGAGCCATTGCGCCGTGAAATCCGTCCAGTCACCGAAACGGTCACTATCTTGATTCAGCGAGAGAATCCCGCCCTTCCCGTGAGTGACGAGCGTTCCGACGCTTAGTCGGAACCGAGGAGCGAACAGGGCGGGCGTGAATCGCGTACGCTCCGGTAAGAAACCACCACGTCACTGCTGGTCTTGAGTCTCCAACGCTTCCAGACCAGCTTCTAACACTTTTGCATAGGCTTCCGAGAGGTTCAGGTCGTTCGCTTCTGCGTAGTCTTTGATTCGTCCGTGGATTGCCCAGTCAATGTCGATGTTTGGCCTCATCGGTGGACTTATTAGATATTGGGACTAATTATACTTTGGATGAAGCGCACCAACACGTTCGCCGTGCGACCGCTCACCGACGACGGTGAGCAGGTCCTACGCGACCTGTTGGATGCGTCTGCCGCTCTCTGGAACGAGATTAACTACCAGCGCCTCATGCGCTACAACGACGAAGACGGCTTCGAGGGCGACGTTTGGGACGCCGACACTGGCGCTCTCGAAGGGAAATACAAAGCCGTTCTCGGCGCGTCCACCGCTCAAACTGTCCGACGAGCAAACACCGAAGCGTGGCGCGGGTTCTTCAAGAACAAGAAAGCGTATCACGACGAGTCGAACACGTCGGTCACGGAACACCCCGAACCGCCGGGCTTCCGTGGTAACGAGGACGACGGACGTGTTCTCAAAGGCGTCGTCCGTAAGGACGCATACACTGTCGAATGGGGCGACCGCTCTCGACTGGAGATGGTCGTCGGCAAACAACTCCGTGACAGGCACAACAGCCCGAAAAGTCGTCTCCGGCTCGAAATTGGTGGCGACCCGAACTGGCCCGACTACGAAGACCAAGGCCGACTAGAACTGTGGTACGACGAGACAGACAGCACCTTCCGAGCTTCGCAGCCCGTGACTGTTTCTGACGATGCACGGGCGACTCCACTGGCTTCCGAAACAGCCGCTCTGGATATTGGTGCGAACAATCTCGTTGCCTGTACCACCACGACCGGCGAGCAATACCTGTACGAAGGCCGGGAGTTGTTCGACCGCTTCCGTGAGACGACACGAGAAATCGCCCGGTTGCAGTCGAAACTCGAAGAAGGCAGGTACAGTAGCAAGCGTATCCGGCGGTTGTACCGGAAACGCACTCGTCGCCGCGACCACGCCCAAGAAGCACTGTGTCGTGACCTGCTGGAACGGCTGTACGCCGAGGGCGTGGACACGGTGTATATCGGTGGGTTGACCGACGTACTCGAAACGCACTGGTCGGTCAGGGTGAACGCAAAGACCCACAACTTCTGGGCGTTCAAGCAATTCACCGAGCGACTAGCGTGTACCGCTGAAGAATACGGCATCTCGGTCGAAGTCCGGTCGGAAGCGTGGACCAGCCAAGAGTGCCCGCAGTGTGGCGGCACAGACCGAACGACACGGCATCAGGATACACTCACCTGTCCGTGTGGGTTCGAGGGGCACGCCGACCTCACAGCTTCAGAAACGTTCCTGAAGCGGCAGACAGAACAGGCAGTCAGGCCGATGGCACGGCCCGTGCGGTTCGAGTGGGACAATCATCAATGGCGTTCAACCACAGACGCTTCTTCAAATCCCAAAGAACAGCGCACAGACCCGAGTACCGTCCACGTTGACGGGAATATTGCCTCCGGGGAATCGGCATAGCCGAGACTCCCACGTCGGAGAGGAAACCGCGCCGTCGTCGGGCTTCGCCCGACTGCTTGAGGGACGTAGTCCCTCTCTGTTTACGGCGCGGAGGATGTCATCAGCTGATCCGGTAGACCCGCGCCTCGTAGGGGCGCAGTTCGAATTCGGTGGGGTCGTCGCCGGCGTCGTCGTAGTTGCTGATCAGCAGTTTCGGGTCCTCGGCGTCGAGATTCGGCGGGAGCGTGAACGCTTCTTCGTAGGCAAAGACGTTGAGGACGACGAGCACGCCGCTGTCGCCGAGCGTCCGGAGATACGCGAAGATGTGAGGGTGGTCCTCGTACAGGGGGTGGAAGTCGCCGTAGACGATCGTGTCGTTGTCCTCGCGCAGATCGATCAATTCGCGGTAGTAGTGCCAGATCGAGTCCTCGTTCGCGCGGGCGTCTTCGACGTTGATCCGATCGTGGTTGGCATTGACCTTGATCCAGGGTTCGCCGTCGGTGAACCCGGCGTTTTCCTCGTCGGACCACTGGACCGGCGTCCGGGAATTGTCCCGGCTCCGGTGTTTGACGACGTGTTTGATGTCCTCGAAGCCGACGTCGTGGCGTTCCATCAGTTCTTCGGCCTGCTGGATCGCCTCGACGTCCCGCAGTTCGTCGAAGCTCTGCCACTCGACGTTGGTCATGCCGATCTCTTCGCCCTGATAGATGAACGGCGTCCCCTGCAGCGTGAACTGTAGCGTCGCCAGGAGTTTCGCCGAGGCGACCCGGAAGAAGCCGCTGTCGCCGAACCGCGAGACGGTCCGGGGGTGGTCGTGATTGCCGAGGTAGTTGGCGTTCCAGCCCTCGCCGTCGAGGCCGATCTGCCAGCGCGTCAGCACGTCCCGGAGTTCGTGCAGGTCCCAGTCGTTGAACTGCGTATCCGGATCGTTCAGGTCGTCGAGTTCGTCGAGTTCGACGTCGATGTCCTGAAGGTCCCACTTCCCGCCGGGTCGGTAGGGGATGTCGGCGTGTTCGAAGTGGACGATCATGTTCAGGCCGTCGCCGTCTTCCCCGCAGTACTGCTTGGCTTCCTCAACGCCACAGCCGGGCATCTCCGCGACGGTCATCATGTCGTAGTCGGCGAACACCTCGTCGTGCATCTCGGAGATGTACTCGTGGACGCGCGGCCCGTTGACGATGTGTTCCCAGCCGACCCAGCCGGGGTTGTCCTCGCCGTCCGGGAGCCCCTCGCGTTTGGAGATGAGGTTGACTACGTCGAGGCGGAACCCGTCGATGCCCTTCCCGAGCCACCAGTGGAGCATCTCGAAGAGGTCCGCCCGGACGTCCTCGTTGCGCCAGTTCAGGTCCGGCTGCTTCTCGTCGAAGACGTGCAGGTAGTACTGCTCGCGCTTCTCGTCGTACTTCCAGGCGTCGCCGCCGAAAATCGACGTCCAGTTGTTCGGGAGTTCGCCGCCCTCGCGACCGTCGCGCCAGTAATAGTAGTCGGCGTACTCGCTGTCGGGGTCTTTCGACTGGAGGAACCACTCGTGCTCGTCTGAGGTGTGGTTGAGCACCATGTCCATGATCAGTCGCATGTCGTGATCGTGGACGGTTTCCAGCAGTCGCTCCCAGTCGTCCATCGTCCCCATCTCGTCCATGATGGCCTGATAGTCACGGATGTCGTAGCCGTTGTCCGCGTTCGGGGAGTCATAGACCGGGCAGAGCCAGACCACGTCGACGCCCAACTCGTCGAGATACGGCACTTTTTCGATGACACCGGGGATGTCACCGATCCCGTCCCCGTTGCTATCGTTGAAGCTCCGCGGATAGATCTGGTAGACGACGGCCTCTTTCCACCACTCGCGATCGACTTCGTCTTCGCGCTGCGTGTCTGCGGCCATGGTGGTCTCTCACCCTGTAGTAAGTGAGTACAATTATATGTGTTGATCCGCCCGGGGAATTGCCGTGCGGGCCCCTGACGCGCCGTCGTGATCGAACGGTTCTGACTGCTGGCTGTAACGTTTCGGGACCAGCCTCTCGCTCGCTTCGGACGTGTCCCGCCAGCGCCCTTCGTTTCGAACGGGACCAGCCGGCACCTTTTTCTTCGGACTGTTCTACGTACGTCCATGCGCAAGCGCACACTCGGTTCGACAGGAATGGACCTGACGGAGATCGGGCTCGGAACGTGGAACGTCGGTCCGGTCTGGGGCGACGTGACCGACCGCGAGGTCAAAGAGTCGATCCACGCCGCGCTGGACGCGGGCGCGAACTTCGTCGACACGGCCGAGGTCTACGGCGACGGTCGCGCCGAGCGACTCATCGGCGACGTGCTCGACGCACGCGACGACGCCGACGCGATCCGCGTCGCGACCAAGGCCGCACCCGACGAGGACGAACGCCACTCCGAGGCCGGCCTCCGCGAGTCCGTCGAAGGTTCGCGGGACCGACTGGACATCGAGACGCTGGATTTGATCCAGCTACACTGCCCGGAAACGGCCGCCTTCTACGAGCCCGAGACGTTCGAGGTGCTCGAGGATCTCAAATCGGAGGGCGTGCTCAACCACGCCGGCGTCAGCGTCGAGAAGATCGAAGAGGCGAGCAAGGCGATCGAGTACGACGTCGTCGAGTCGGTCCAGATCATCTTCAACCCGCTTCGCCAGCGCCCCAGCGAACGCTTCTTCGAGCGCGCGGCGAACGAGAACGTGGGGATCATCGTCCGCGTCCCGCTCGCGTCGGGGCTGCTCGCGGACGCGTTCGACGACATCTCGGACCTCGACGAAGACGACCATCGCCGGATCGCCGCCGAGGACGGCGTCGAAGCCGGCGTCGGCCGAAAGGGCGGGGAGACCTTCGCCGGCGTCCCCTTCGAGGTCGGACTTGCGGCAGTCGATGATATGCGTCGGCTCGTCCCCGAGGGGGCGTCGATGGCGCAGTTCACGCTCCGGTGGATCCTCGATCACGACGCCGTGACGACCGTCATCCCGGGCTCAACCACAGCCGAGCACGTCCGGGAGAACATCGCCGCGGCCGACCTGGAACCGCTCAGCCACGAAACCCACGGCGCGGTCCGTGACGTCTACGAGAAGCGAGTCTACGAACACGTCCACCATCGGTGGTGAGAGGGGCGATCACCGTTCATTATGTTCGAGTGATATGACCAAGAGCTTTTGATTACCGGTCGCGTGTCGGCACCTATGGTCCTCCAGCGAAGCGATCTGATCGCAAGCGCGATGCTGGTCCTCGCGGCCCTCGCCGGTGTCGCTTTCTGGGACGCGCTGCCCGCCGAGATGGCGATCCACTTCGGCCCGGGCGGCGATCCCGATTCGTCCGTTTCCAGACCGGTCGGGGTAGTGCTCGCTCCGGCGATCGGCCTCGGTGCGATCGCGATTGCACGCGCCGCGATCCGCGCCGATCCGACGGCGGATCCACGCGTCGGCTCCGCGGCGATCTACTTCGTCGGCGGCGTCGTGAGCTACGTTCACGGGCTCGTGCTCGCGTACAATCTCGGGCATCAGTTCTCGATGACGGCCGCGCTCGTGCCGGTGTTCGTCGCAACGGCCGTCCTCGTCGCGTGGGCCGTCTACCGGGACCGGATCGCATCCTGACGGCGTGCGACCGGCGCGTCGTTCCTGGGCTAGTACGACAGGTCGTCGGTGTAGTGATCAAGCACGAGCACTGCCCCACCACCGGCGAGGACGGCAAGCGCGAGCGGCGAGACGGACGCGAGCGAAAACGTCTCGACGTTCGCTCGCATCTCGATGACCGGAAGCCGAAGCGCGCCGACCATGAGGCTGACAAGAAACGACAGCGTCGCCGCCCGGTAGTGGTTGAGCGCCCACCGGATCGCGTGAGCGACGGTGACGACGCCGATGACAGCGCCGCCGACGAACGTCACCACTGTCGTCGCCGGATCGAGCAGCGACGCGATCGACCGGTCGCCCAGCAGCACCGCGATCGCGCCGTCGACGAACGCGGTCAGCGTCCCGGTGAGATACTCGTACTGGCCGAGCAAGACCAGAAAGAACGCTCCGGAGACGCCGGGGAGAATCATCGCGACGATCGCGATCGCTCCGGAGACGAACACGATCGGCAGCGTGTGGATCCCGTCGGCCCCGGCCGTCACGCCGGAGACGAGAAACGCAAGCGCGAACCCCGCGACTGCAGCGACAATTCGGCCGGGCGTCGACAGCGACAGCTGGTCATAGAGGACGATCGCCGAGGCAGCGATCAACCCGAAGAAGAACGCGAACGTCGCGCCGGGGGCCTGCTGTAAGGCCCCGTAGACGACTCTGGACATCGCCACGACGGCCGTGACGATCCCGGTCCCGAGCACGACCAGAAACGGGACGTCCATCTCGACAAGTCGCTCGTACAGCCGCCGCCTCCCGGACGAACTGCCGAGACCACCCAGCAGGGCGAGCGCGTTCGGATCGAGGTTCGTGATCGCCGTGATGAGTCGCTCGTAGATGCCCGTGATGAACGCGATCGTCCCGCCGGAGACGCCCGGGATCGAATCGGCCATCCCCATTGCGATCCCCTTCAGATAGACCGACAGCCAGCTGTACAGGGGCGTGTCCCCGACGGCGTGGCGCTGGCTGTCGTCAATCACGCTTACCCCGCGACTCCGGCGGTCGCCACCTGTTCGAGACCGATCTCGGGGGCGAGGAGGCCCGACGCGGTCTCGTTGTCGGTTGTGTTGTTCGATCCGTCCGTCTCGTTTCCGTTCGTGGTATCCGTTTCGTTGCCGTTTGTGCCGTCGGACCCGTCAGTACCGTTACCGTTCGACTCGTCGGTTTCGTTGCCGTTCGTGCCGTCTGTCTCGTTGGTCGTCGGAAGCGTCGTCTTATCCAGCGTGACTTCGACCGGCTTGGAGTCCTCACCGATCACTTGTGCTTCCGTGACGTCCTCGGTGGTGTTGTACCGGATCCAGTCGGACCCGTTGTACTGAATCCCGGTCGAGAACGTGTACGACGACTCGGCACGGACGCTGACGTTCGTGTATCCGTTCTCCGGGCCCCACTCGTCGTACCCGGTCGTCGAGTACGGGAGCGTCATCGTGAACGTCCCGTCCGGCCCGGCCTCGGCGCTCTGGACGTACTCGAAGGTCTGGTTCGTCGTCGGGATCTCCATGTTCACGCTCGCGTAGACGGTCTGGTTCGACGCGCCGTCGATTTCTCCCTCGACTGTCGCTCCCGGAACGCGCTCGAAGGTCTTCGTCCACGAGGAGTAGCGCTCGGCGTATGCCTGTGGCTGCTGGACGCCGGTGAACGCGCGTCCGAGCGACGGCTGCATCGCTGCGATCGGGTTCTGACTGTCCTCGGTCGCGTGGACGAGCCGGTAGTGTTCCAGCGCGGGCACGTGCTCACTGGGGAACTTCCCGAGGCCGCCGATCTGCGCGTTGGGGTTGTCTTCGACATATTCCTGTGCGGCTTCGAGGCTCGGCTCGAAGCGCGTCGTGTTGCCTTCGCCCGGTGCCGGCACAGAGGGGATTCCCTCCCTGCTGTCCGTCTGGACGATCGGGACGGGACTCTGACTGCCCTGATACTGGGCGTAGGGCGGGAGCTGTCCGACGGCATTCCCCGGCACGTAATCCGGCCAGGCACCGCTCCCGTGGTATCGGTAGAGCCGGTTGACCATCGTCTCGTAGTAGTCCTGCTTGTGAACGGTGAGGTACGGGCGTGCCGGGACGATATCGCCGTCCTGGTTCTGTCTGAGCGTGGCGACCTGCTGGTAATAGTCGTCCGTCGAAACGCCGTCGACGAATGACGGCGGGGCGAAGAACTTCGTGCCGAACATCGGGTCCGACGCAGTCGCCATCTTCCAGTCGATCATGACGTAACGCGTGTCGCGGTTCTCCCCGTCGCTCATCGTGTCCTGTCGTTCCTCGTCGGCCCGACTTCCGTTCTGTGCGAGCAGGAACCGGGCCGCATCGGACGCCGACTGCTGGAACGGATTGGCGACCGGAATCCGCTCGGCCTCGCTTGTGATCCAGTGGCCGTAGTCCCACCACGAGAGGACGCCGTAGGACCCTTCCTCGTAGTCGTAATCGTCGGTCTTAGCGTACTCTCCCCAGTACTCGAGATCGTTGCCGGCGTCTTCGAAGTCACCGACGGCCGGGGTGTTCTCGCTCATCCACTCGAGGCCGCCGTCCCATTGCTGGACGCCACCCGGCCCGGAGTTGAATGTCGGATTCGACTGCGTGATGGGGTCTTGCCCGTACCCTCGGTTGTCCGTCGCCATGACCATCGGTGCCGTCACGAGCAACAGGACCGTGAACACCGCCATGACCTGGTAGGGGCTGACACCGATCGAAGCGCTGTCCGTGATCGTCGTGAGGTAGCTAAATCCGATGCTGATGGCGTATGCGGCCATCACCGCCACCGGAACGGCGAGGTAGTACCCGAAGCGGACCTGGGTGTACGCCATGGAGAAGATGACGGCAAGCCACAGCGAGACGAACAGCAGTTCCGACCGCCTGTTCGAGGCGATCACTTGTCGTGCAACCGCGAGAATCACACCGAGAGCAGCGATGACGTGCGCGAACCCGTACCAGTTGTAGAGAGTCGTTCCGGGGTCGCGCAGCGGCGTGACTTCGCCGATAGTGGCCGCCCCCCCGCTCGGCTGCTGACCGATGATCCCCCCGAACACACGGATAAGCTGATTGCTCATGTAACTGATTGTGCCCGGCGAAATGACGAACACGGCGAGGAGCACAGCGCCGAGGGCCCCGATGGCGCCGAGCGGATACGTCCAGACAGGCTCAGACCGCTTGTTCAAGACGCGACTCAGCCCTGCGAGGAACCCGCTCCAGACGACGCCTGCGATCGCGAGCCCCGGGTGCAGAAGTGAGAACGTGACGGCACCGATCTGGAACGAATTGATGGGGAGCAACATGAGCGCGCCAGTCACGGCGAATATGACGCCGCTGGCGAGCAACATTGGCTCCGGGGTCGTTCCCCGGAGGTGATCGACGATCGCCTGGATCGTGACGTATAGCCCGAAGGCCCCGACCAGTACGACACCCGGCGGCCACACCCACATGTACAGCGCCATCGCAACGCCGGCCAGCGCCGCGTACCCGACCGGCTCTCGAAGCCCGGCCACGTCACGGTCGACGATCAGTTCCCAGACCGGCTTCTCGCTGTCGGCGACCTGGAGAGCGACGACGATCGCCAGTGCCGCGAGCGCCTGGGTGAACGCCTCGGCGACCTGATGGTCGGAGAAGCCGACGAGACTTCGGCTGAGGAAGCCACCGGTCGAGAGGGCGACGATCAGTGCGGCGATGACGCCGCTGAACCGGTTCTTGCCGAGTCGCTTGCCGAGGAAATACGACACGACGACGATCGATGCGCCGATGACCGCCGGCGCGAACAGGAGCACCGTTCGAATCGTCGCTTGATCAGGGCTCCCGAGACCGACGATCAGCGCGACTGTCGCGATCACTTGGTCGAAAATCGTCCCGAACTGCGAGACGGACGTGCCGGTCGGGAAGTTCGTCCACACCTCGAAGGGCATCGTCTCCGGCCAGTTGCGAACCGTGTACTCGACCTGCCGGAGGTGATACCAGGCGTCGTTCCCGCTGAACATGACTTCCCCGTCGACGATGAAGTTCCCCCACGTCCGGGCCCGAACCCACAGCGCGAACACGAACAGTGCGAGAACGGACGGAACATGATACCACGTGCTAAACCACTCGACTGCCTCTTCGACCTCCTCTGACATCCCTTCGTCCTGACTCATGGATACACGACACTCCGGGGACTCATTAGCCGGTCAAACTGCCAACTCGCGCATAAGCCTTATGAAGTCACGTTAGCACTCAGCCGGTGAGTCATCGGAAAGCGAGTTCGTCGGAAGGTGTGGCCACCGTTTCATAGCGTGGAGTCCTACAGCGATCCATGTGCACGCTCGTGTTCGCCTGGCAGACGTTTCCCGACGCGCCGATCGTCGCGGCCGCCAACCGGGACGAGTCGCTGGATCGCCCTTCCAGCCCGCCAGAGACGTTCGGCTCGGAGCCGAGAGTTCTCGCGCCCCGGGATTCCGAGGCCGGCGGAACCTGGATCGGTGTCAACGACCGGGGCCTGTTCGTCGCGCTCACCAACCGCTGGACCGACGTCGAACTGAGAGGCGACCGTTCCCGGGGATTGCTCGTCCATGACGCGCTCGGTCGGGAAAGCGCCGAGGACGCCGTCCGCTACGTCGAACGGGAACTCGACGCGTGCGACTACGAGCCACTGAATCTCGTTGTCGCGGACCGGACCGCCGCGCTGTTCGTCGAGTACGATGGCAACGTGGCGGTCCGGAACTTTGATCCCGGCGTCCACGCCGTCGCCAACACGGGCGCTGACGGACGGTACACGATCCCCGAATACCGTAGCGAGCACGCCCGGGAACAGGCCGCAAACGTCGATCGCCTGCGGACGGATCTCCAGCCCGAACCCGGCGAGGAGAGTCAAGTGTGGCGACGGCGGGCACGGGAAGCGATCCGCGATCACGACTACGGGGTCTGCGTCCACGGCGATGGATTCGGCACACGCTCGTCGTCGCTGCTCACGATCGGCACTGACAGCGTTGAGTACCACTTCGCGGACGGCCCGCCTTGTGAGACGGAGTACCAGCGGGTCGAGGTCGACCTGTAGCCTCGAGCCGATCGAAAGCCACCTTTAAGCGAATCGGGGCGCGAAGATCATACATGAGCACGTCATCGGCCGAGGACGACCTCTCTGAGGACGAGCGACGCGGTCTTGAACTTATTCGCCAGTCAGGAGGGATTCATCAGAGCGATTTCTGGAAGGAACTGGATGTCAGCTCTCGAAAGGGCAGTCGGATCGTCGAGTCGCTCGACGAGGAAGACCTGATCGACCGCGAAGAGACCGTCTACAACGGCCACAACACCTATTATCTCACGCCGAAGGCGAGAGATCTGGACTTCTCGCTGCTGATGGCTGGAGACATGCTGTCACCGTTTATCGGTGACGAGGAAGTCAATCCACAGAGCGATGCCTTCACGCAGTGGATCATGAACCTGGCGTACGAGGAGTGAGGCGAATCTCGCTTCCAAACCTCGTTGTATAGTTTGATGTTATGTAGTGCGATAAACCAATCAAAATCTGCCTCAGGTGAATGCCTACTACCAGTACCAAAACACCTTTTTATGGTTAGTTAGATATACGAAACTATGAGCAGGCGGAAAAGAGGGTCAATGTGGGGAGACGAACGCGCGGTTTCGGAGCTTATCGGTGCCGTCATCATTGTTGGACTCGTGCTGACAGGGTCAGTACTCGTCGTTTACTTCGGGACGAACGTGATCGACGAGACGAGACAGGGCCAGAGCGACGAGTCAGCTGAAATCGGGATTCAGGAAATCGATTCGCGTTTGAGCACGCTGTCGACCTCCAGTGCGGCGACGACAACCAGTTTCGAGATAGGATCGAATATCGAAGGCGACGCCTATCTCGTCGAAAACGAGGGATACCTCAACCTGACAGTCAACACGCGCAGCACGTGTTCCGTGCAGGAGCCACTTGATTCTGTGCGCATCGAGCGCGATGACGGGCAAATCGTGGCCTACGAAGCCGGAGGGACGTGGATCAAAAGTCCCGACGGCGGTGCGATTTACAATACGGCCCCGGACGTGTCCTACAGGAACGGGACGGTCGACATCTCGCTGTTGAACCTCACTGGTCGCGTCAGCGAAGGCGCCAATCAAGCAGTCACGGATGTCAACACGTCTCGACGCGACAGCAAGAGCGCCGTCAATACGGTGTTGCAGGGCGAGTGTGTCCGCCCGGACAACGTAACGCTCCGCATTCAGAGTGATTTCTATCGAGGATGGGCGGACTATCTGGAGACCGAGACCGGACTTGAGCCGAACGCATCGCCGGCACCGGGTGACAGTTATCTGCGTGTCGACGACGCCACGCAGACGGTCACCGTCTATCTGAACCAGAGTTCGCTCCCGCGGCGGACGAACGACGAGATCAACAACGTCGTCAACGTGACTGGTTCGGACTACATGGATGAGGTGACGATCTCCGACAATGGAATCCTGATCGACAAGGGCGTCAACAACACGTACACTGTCTACAGCGAACCGATCTCTGAGCGGCCCGAGATCGGCACTGTCCGCAGGGTGACCCAGGCGGATAACGTGACTCGGCCGCCGCTCGACGTTGTTTTCGTCGTCGACGAGTCGGGGTCGATGGCTTGGAGCGCTGCAGACGACTCGAAGGCCAAATACGAAGCCGTTCGGGACGCAATGAGAGACTTCACAACGTATCTCGACAGCAATATGGATCGTGTAGGTCTCGTAGGGTACAATCAGTACCACACTGGTGACATTGTCGATGACGGGGGAGTATATTACTTTCTCGATGAAGAGTACCGAGAAATAAATGAGGGGTCAAACCGAGGAGCGATATATCGAACCAATCGTCGGATGCTAACGACAGACTTTGTCGAATTCAATCGTTCGACTGTCACTGAAACCGAGGCAGTCGGTGGTACGTACTCAGCAGGTGGGATGAAAAAAGCGTCGAGCCTTCTTAATCTCAGGAGTGACGAAAGCCGAAACCGGGTCGTGGTAATGCTCACCGATGGGAAGAACACCGGAAGTGATCAGTGGTATATCGGGGACGATACTTTCGACAGGAGCAACAGCGCGACGATTGAGCTCGCCAGACGAATGAACCGGACGGGGATGACTACCTACACTATCGGATTTGCCGATGACGAAAATAGCGTTAACAAAACCTTCCTGAGAAACACTGCCGACGCGGGCGGTGGTGAGTACTACTTCGCAACAGACAGTGAGGAACTTGAAGATGTCTTCTCTTCGATCGCCGAGCGCGTTTCGAGCACCAAACAGGTCGGCCACTACGGTGTGACCACGAATCTCTCCACTGACGATACTGTACATCCGCCACAGATTACTGGTGACATCAGCAGAATTGCAACTGCGACCGCGGATGGTAAGGAGTGGCTGAACGTCAACGATCCCACGGCACCGTCGACATTTAGCCACGCCTTCGCCGTCAGTGGCGGGGATATGGTCAAATTCACGGCCACCAAGTACAGCTGTGACAAGTGGGTCGGGACTGGACAGACGGAGGTCATTAACGGTTCATCTATCCCCGTCACGCGGTGTGCAGAGATGAACACAACCGACCCGACTGTTATCGACAGTGACAACGTTACCGTGTTCACGAACGACAACTCCACAGGTTTCAACGATGAGCTCAACAACACGAAGTCGGCCGAGTGGCAAACCAATCTCACCGAAGCGCTTGATGAGTACGGCGGCCTCTACGACGAGTCGTCCAAAGAACTGACTCTCAATAGCAACGAGGTGCTGGTACTGTACGACTTCCCGGACGAGAAACACACCGACAACCGGATGTTGCTGCTCTACAGCGTCGGTCTCTCCGAAGAGGAGGCACGCCCGACTGGCGTAATTGACATCGACATCGACAACGTCGAGATATCGAACTAATCGCGTAGACGATCTCAGATCGATCTCAAATCGATCGAGTCCCGCTACGTCTGCAATTGCGATCGGTCTATGAATATGCAATCGAGATGATTGACCGACGAATATACACGCTATCGAGATCAGTGCTCGCGCCACACTGAACCGTTACCGACGTATCGGACTCTCCCGTGACCGTCCAGTCACCATCCGCGTTCTCGAAGTAATTAGCCCACTCTCTGGCACGACTCTCACCGGAGAACGTCAATTCCACCTCGATCGTATCGACCGTCGAAGCGTTGCCGGTTCCCGAAGACGAGACGGGATAGAGCAGCGTCTGGTCTGCCAGTCGGCCGGTGACTCGGAGCGTCCCCTCGCCGCCGATCTGCCGCTCAGTATCGCCTTCGAGGGTTACGAACGAAAGGATCGCTGTCCCGTCCGAACAGACGAAGCCGGGACCGCTGGTGATGAGTCCAGCATCTGATCGCTCTTGAACGCGAAACAGTGCGCCACTCTCGTACCCGATCCGGACATCGTTGCTCTCGTAGACAAGCGCGTTGAGCGGGAACGACTCGGTATACGTCTTGCCGGAGTCCGCTGTGACGTTCACAGTAGCTGAGGACGATGGCGAGAGCGTGAGCGACCCGCCGCTGAGATCGATTGCATCAGTTCGAGTTGTTGCCTGACTTTCCTCAAGTTCGGTGAATGACCGAGTGATCAGATCGAAGGTCCGTTCGGCGTTGTTCAGTTGCTGGTTCTCGTTGAACGACTCGAGCTCCGACAGCCCGAACGTCGCGACGAGTCCAACCGACGTGAGGATGATCCCGAACATCAACACGAATCCGACGACATCACTCACTGATCGGTCGTCCGCTCTCGGGGACATTTACGAACCCTCCTCCAGAACGACGCCCTGCAACTCGGGACTACGCTTGGGCGACAGTGAACGTAACTCGGCCTCGATCCAGAACGTGTCGGCGTCTTTGTTAATCCCCGAGAACGTCACCGTCCCGGAACCGGAATCGGCGTCATCGAGGGTTACCGAATTAGACTTGACACTGCCGCTGTTCGGCTCCCCGTAGACAGTCAATTCGATTTCCTCGCCGCTGTCGATGTCGGCGTTCAGTGAGCCCAGCTGGCGAGTCGAGTCGAAACTGACGACGATATCATCACTGACTGCTTCAACGTCGTAGCTCGAAACGTATCCCCGCTCAGGATCCACCACTGTTCGGTTAGTCGCACCATTCACCCAATAGCGGAGGCCAACTGCTGTGTCTTCTACATTGCCGCCGCCCTTGTATTTACACATACTGACAGTGACCGTCTCAGAGGGGTCAATCACAACCGGGTCATTATCGAACTCGCCCTCAGCACTCCGGAGTCGAACGATCGTCCCGTCCGGTTTGTCCCGTAAGTCGATCGACCCGAACTCATACTCCCTGTCCCAGACGCCATCGCCGTCTGTATCGAATGCGATCTCACTTCCGTTCTTGTACTCGAGCTTGTTTATGTTCTTGACGTCAGCTGCCGGGTTGATGCTTAGATGCGTCACTCTAGCAGCGTCTCCCCACTCGTTGGTCACACTGAATGTGGTACCGACGCCGCCACACCTACTTCCGCCACCGGCTCCGGAAGTAAAGTCGTCGTTATACGCCAGACCCGAAACACGCATCAGGCGCGTCTGGGTCGATCGTGCACCCTCGTCGTCCTCGACCTGTAAGGTCACGTTGTGCTTTCCGGGCGACAGCGATGTGCTGTACGTCTCGCTCCCCGAGTGTTCGAGCGAACCGTCGATGTGCCACTCGTAATCGACGATCGTTCCGTCCGGGTCGCAGCTGTCTGCCGCGTCGAAGTACACCGGAGTTCCACTCTCTGGGAAATCAGGAGAAAACGTGAACTTCGGGATAGGGGGTCGGTTCGTCGGATCGATCACCTCGCCGTACTTGTTGCGATCGATGTCTTGCCCGACACCGATCCGCATCGTTCGCGTCATCGGCACGACGGCGCCGCTACTGCTCCCGCCGCTCGTCTTCGTTGCTGTGAGTATGAACTCCGAGCCCGAGCGCGTCAGGTCAGCGGATACGTCCGAAGGGACCGAAAGCGGTACTATCTGTGAGACGTCTTGGCCAACCACAGACATAGCGAGACAGGTGTCGGTCACACCAGCACAGGCCCCCGAGGTGTTCTCGTACGACACCCTGTATTCGTTGCCGGCGATTGCGTCCGGGTGCTCGACAGTCACCGTGACTGATCCCCCCTGTTCACTCAACGCGACAACTTTCTGAATGTCGTCAGCCAATCGATTCCCGATCGTATTCAATTCGTCCTGAGCTGCGTACTCCTGTTGATCGGTGAGAAATCCATTGGCCGTACTTAACAGTAGTACCAGCAAGACGCCGGTGATCCCGATCGTCAAGACGTGTGTGACGGGCGTCGAGAGCCCGCGATTGTCCCCCCGTACTGACTCGATGTTAGTTCCCCCGCGTCGTCTGCTGTCGGTCATTGTGTTCCCTCTCTCTGACTCACAGCGTGACTTGCTGTCGTCCCGGGTGCGCTGAGACGCTTAGATGGCAATACGATACCCGAGCCGTCCCGCATATGTCCCGTTGTTCCCGGCCATAATATATAAATACTATGCCGTGATTGACGAGCGCGAAAAAGCTTCATTACGAACTCTTAGATCGCGACTCACAGGGGCTGCCCGAGACACCTCATGATCCGTAGACCGAAACGTTTCTCGTCGTAGTGAAGTCAGTCTGATCAGATCGATAGGTCAAATCGACTTGCCCCTTCCAGACAATCGGTGACAGACAGGGGCCGGGATCCCCTGGTGAACACGCTGAATAATCATCCGTACTCCCGTTTGACCACTCCGTGTCGACCGCCAGATCGTACTGCCCCTCGATGTTGTCACCGTTCGAGACGTTGACGGAGTACGGCGGAGACAGCGTCTCGACCCCGCGGAACGTACACTCGCTGGCAAACGCTTTACCACTCCGCAGATCCAGCAACACTCGGCCACCGGTCGACTCGCAAGTAGTTGTATCAGCACCGCCAGCACTATCTGTTGTCTGCACCCGCAAGTCGGCCCCGTTCCCGCCGTCCGAACGGTTGAGTTGGTACGAGATCGCTTCGCTCTCCCCGTTGACTTTGATAGTCGTGTGTTCGCCACTCGTGTTTCGCAAATCGACGTTGACCACGAACCAGCCGATATCGACTCGATCGTTGGTGAACGACCAATTTGAGACCGTTGCTCCGCTACTCGAATACGTGAAGTTCCGATCACTGCTCTGTACGATCCTCGTTGCTGTGGTGAGCGTCTGGTTGTACGACACGTCGACGAATGTCGAACCGGACGACGCATACATGCGAGCCATCCCATCACTGTAGTTGGCGACGTGGCTGTGGACGCTCTCGTCCAGTTCGGGAGTGTTCCTCGTCTCATTGGCGTGGTTGATCCGAAGCAGGAGGGATCGCACATCCTTCTGAGATTCGAACGTGAACTCACTGATCTCGGATGATTCGACGCGGTCCTCGCCTGTACCGACGTTCTCAGTGAACAGTACGGTGTTGACGACGACCGACAACCCGAGGATAATAACTGCGAGTGCGACTGCGCCCACGAGCAACAACTGCCCGCGTGACGAGAACTGACAGGAGGTCACCAGACGATCACCCGTATTTCGACGATATTGTAGACCGGTCCGGGAACGGCGTTCGGGACCGGATAATACCCGCTTTTCCCGTCGACCGGATTCCGGGTCGGGTACGTGTCGTACTGCCACAACTCCGCTGACCCGGCAGTCGGCGACGTCAGCGTCATGTTATCGTAGAGAGTGATCCGATACGACGCGACGACTGCGCTGTCCGCGGGTGTCCCTCTGGATGCGATAACCGTTCGTTGTATCCCATCGGACTGATTCTTCGGCAGGTACCGCATCTCGACGTTGTACATCCGATCGCGTTCGTCGAACGTCTCGTTTAGCATCGTCCCCAGTGGACCCGGTAGCTGTTCGGTCCCGTACCCGATCCGTGGATTCACTGCCCCGTAGAACGTTTGCCGACGCTGTGACCAGTTGCGAGCGAGTTCCGAGAGATGACCGGTGTCGTTACTGCCGGAGACTGTGAGGATGTCTTCGGCCTGCTGTTTGATCTCCGTTCGGACACCCTGATCGACTGTTCCTCCTGTTGTCGGCGTGATCGTAACTGCCTGAAGCGCGTATAACAGCGCGGTCAATACGACAATAGCGCTGATAATGCCCTCTAGAGTGTATGCTTGCCCGCGATCAGTTGAACTGCCCCCACTCGGTACGTTTCCTGTGATTGAATCGATCTCTTTCATCTTACCACACTCGGACAACGAGTCGACATGCTGGAGAATATCCCTCAACTGTGACTATTCGTGCCGACGTTGCGACTTGTCTGTCGTAGAACGAATTGTCTGTGCCGTTGATCGTTTTCTCCCCGCTGAGCGTCTCGACAGTGATATTGATATTCGTCGTCCGTGGGAGTCCGTATCGATCGCGCAAGTCGCTTTCCGACTGATCGAGAACTCTCCACAGCCGCGTCTCGTTGAGGTGGTGTAGATCCGATCCCTCCGACAAGTTCTCGACCATCTGGGTTGTCACCTGTTCTGCCTGTGCCCGTTCGGCACCGCCGGCAGCGGATTGAAAAGGACTCAACAGCCCGGGAAACAGCGATAACACGAATATGAACACCACGAGGAAGACGCCGATTCCAACGGCGAAGTCCTGCAGTGTCTGTCCCCGTTCGTCAGTCAGGAGTCGTCCCCGTGCCATAGTCGTGTCACCCGCGTTCGAAGTCGCCGCAGATCGTGGCCGACGGGCCCCGCTGCCAGCAACAGGAGCGCCGCTTCGGCCGTCTCGTTGGAGCCACCACCGGTCGCGGTGTCGCCACCGCCGACGGCGATCCAGACCACCAGCGCGATGGTCCCGAGGATCACCGCGTACTTCACGCCTGATACGAGATTGACATCCCTGATATACCCTGCGATAAACGCCGAGAGAATCGCCTGCAGCGTCACGGCATGGAAGAACAACATCGACAGCGGGCCCAGTGATTCGACCTGGAACTGCCCGGAGCCGGCCTCGCTGCCGCCCGATGCCGCCGACTCCAGCCCCTGCATCGTATCCAGGAACTGTACCTTCAGCAGCGCGATCACGCCCAGCAACGTGAGATATGTCATGATGATGATCACGACCTGCATCCGCGTGCGGGACTTGCGATCGCGCTCGATGTCGTCTTGGTTCTCGCTGGCCTGTGCGGCCGTCGAGAGCACGTCCTGGATCTGACTGGAGGCCTCCTGTGCCTCGCTGATCAACTTTACCGTCCGCGCCATCCGGGGGACGTGGAACTTGTTGTTGAACTCCCGGAGGCTCTGCTTGAGGCTGGTCCCGTAGTTGGTCTTGGCGTGGATCGTGTCGAACTCGTCGGCCAGCCGTCCGGTCGACGTGTCGGCGACGACGTTGATCGACTCGAGCAGCGTCATCCCGGTGTCGTTGGCGCTTGCGAGTTTGCGGAGGTTCTCCGAGAGTTTGCCGATCACCGATTTCCGGTAGCGCTGATTCCACTCGTAGAAGATCGCCAGCGGGATGAAGTTGATGTACATCGGCAGGTAGATCCAGAAGAACGTCTGCCGGATCGGGTCTTCAGCCATCTTCGAGAAGAACCCGGTGCCGTCGGCCGTCTGGAACGGGAAGGGCAGCGCGGCCCAGCCCACGGCAATCGAGATGACGAGCGCGAGCAGCGAAATCGGGACCGTCAGCCCGAGCACGTACAGCGGGTTGTCACGGAAGAAAATGTGGGGCTGGCGAAAGATTTCCTTGAGCTGGTAGCTCCCCTCGCGGTTCTTGATCCGGTCGAAGACGTTGTACTCGCCGGTGAACTGCTCGACGAGTCCGAGGTTGAGAAGGCCGCCGGTCGTGTACGTCTGGATCCGCTCGCCCCGGTCGGCCTCGAGGTACCCGTCGCCGACAGTGTCGTGTGTCACGGTCGAGACCAGGACCAGAAACGCCATGCTCGTCAGCGGAATCAGCCCGTACACGGTCCCGTACATGAGCATCGGGTTCCCGCTTCCCATCATGTTCATAATCACGAGAATGATGATCAAAAGCAGCGGGAACAGCGAAATCGTCATGTACATCTCGCCGAACAGCTCCAGCGTCTCCAGGAGCTTTTCCTGCTCCTGTTTGGCCGTGCGCATGTGCTTGTTCTTCTGGTCTTCGAGGAAACTCGTCATGTCCCCGCCGGAGTTGATGATCGACAGCATGTCCGTCAGAAACTGACTGAGTTCGTCGCTGGGCGTCTGTAGCGCCTGATTCCGGATTGCGGTCCGATAATCGGTATCGAAGTACTCGGTCTCGAGAACGATCGACTGGAACTCCTTGGCGGCCTCGCCATAGGTGTCCTCGGCTTTGGCCATCGCCTCCAGAATTTCGAGCTGGTTGAGACCGCCGACCGAAAGCGCGTACATGAACGAGATTGAATCGGATAGCAGGACGTTGATCTCGCGCTTGCGGGCGCTCGATCTGAAATACGGGATCGACACGAGCGAGCCGAACCCGATGCTGAACCCGGTGGCACCGAAAAAGAGGCCGCTCACGAGGACGATCGCCGGCACCTTGAGGGTGTTGACGAGGTCGTTATACGGGCCGAAATTGATCCCGAGGATCAGCCATTCGTCCGGCAGAAACAGTGAGACGACGAGATAACCGAGCAATAGCCCGACGAGCCACAGGGCGAACCCGGCTATCAGCCCGACAGCGAGCGCCCTCGAGAGGAACATCTCGACGTTGTCGGCCATCCGCGCCTCCGCGAGTTTGTCCTCGACGTTGCTGACGAAATCCCCCTCTTCGTCGAACAGCCACTGGTATAGCGGGTAAAACGCGTCCCCGAGGGCACTGCTGCTCGCAAATCCCGCCTCGGTCGTACGCGTATCGAGACTCATTCTTCCTCAGATGCCTCCACACCGGCCTTCGGAACGAACTGACCGAAATCCGTCTTTTCACTCGTTTCGTCGACCGTGATATCCTCCTGAGTTTCGACGCCAGTCAGCGCTTTGACGATGTCGGGCGTCTCGGCCGAGCGCAGCTGTCGGAACAGCGGGTTGGCGTTGTCCAGGATCTCTTCTGCCTCCTCGAGGGTTTCGTCGCCGGGGTCCGGCCGCGGCACCAGCTCCTCCTTTTCGGCGTCGACCTCGATCTGGACCGACTCCATCTCCCGCAAGTCCTCGAGGCTCCGTGCGAGCTGGTCGTTGGCGATTAGCGTCATGATCGCGTCCGGATCGTTGATGAACGCCTGCAGCGTCGCGGCGACCTCCGTGTAGGTGTTGAGCCCGTTCTCGATGAGATACGCCAGCACGACCTTTCGCTTGAACAGTTCCTCGTCGAGGCGATCCTGATCCCACCCGCGGTCGAACTTGATCTCCTCGAGGGTGTTTGAGTTGCCCATCTGGATGAACTGGTCCGTGTCGGCCTGCCACTGGTAGACGTCTCTGACGTTGATCTCGTCGTTTTCCGGCGTGTATTCGTTGATTTCCGTCAACGTCTTGTTGCGCCTGACTTTCGAGCCGCCGACACGGGTCTGGGTCTGGATCGATACCAGATCCAGCGCCGTGAACAGCGTCTTCGAGACGTTGATCGGATCGGTCGTGAACCGCTTGATGACCTCGCCGACCGAGTCGGCGTGGAACGTGGTGTAGGTCGTGTGTCCGGTCGACATGACCTGAAACAGCGTCCGACCCTCCTCACCGCGGACCTCACCCATGACGATGTAGTCCGGTCGCTGACGGAGTGCGGCTTCCAGCAGATCGAACTCGTCGACATCGCCGGTATCGTCCTGTCCGAACGAAGGACGGGTCACCGAAGCGACCCAGTTGCGCTGTGGCAGTTCGACCTCGCGGGTGTCTTCGATGGAGACGATCTTGGAGTTGCTGGGAATGAAAAGCGAGATGGCGTTCAGGCTGGTCGTCTTCCCCGAGGCGGTACCCCCAGCGAAGATCATCGACTTGTTGTTCTCGATGCACAGCCAGAGGAACGCCATCTCGTCGAGGTTAAAGGTGTTCCAGTTGATGAGGTCGATCGGCGTGAACGGGACGTCCTTGAACTGACGGATCGTGTAGTTGGTCCCGTGATCCGAGACTTCCTTGCCGAGCGTGAGCTGTGCACGCGAACCGTCCGGCAGGGTCGCGTCGACCTGCGGCTGGCGTTTCGAGATGCCTTTGCCCGATCGCTGTGCGAGTTTCACCACGAAGTCGTCGAGTTCCTCGCGGCCGTGTTCGACGTTTGTGATGATGTTCTCGTACTCGGTGTGGTAGACGAACACACGGGAGTTGTATCCGTCACAGGAGATGTCTTCGACGTTGATGTCGTGTTTGATCGGGTCGATCTTCGAGTACCCGATGAAGTCACGCTTGAGGTAGTACAGGAGTTTCTCGACCTGGTACTCCGTGAGCGTTTTCGGATCGTCGTCGAGGACCGCCGGCTCCGGACGGGCTTTGATGCCTTCGAGTTCGCCCGAGGAGTCGCTGGCCTCGACGTCCATCCCCAGCAACTTCTTGAGTTTGCCGAACTGGCCGACGCCGTTGGTCGTCGGGCCGCTGTAGAGATCGTACCGATCAAGCAACTGCTCTGTCTCGCGCTGGATCACGTTCGCGCGCTCGGCCTGCGTCCCGTCGATAGCGGCCTCGTCGTCGGCGTACTTGATCGCTGTCCGGAGTTTCTTCGCCAGAAAGTCCCCGATGTCCTCTTCGATCGGGTTCAGGTACGGCTGGACGACGTAGTACTTGCGCTCGTTTTCCTTTCGGGAGTGGAAGACGATCGCACAGGCGTAGGGTTTGTTGACCCAGTACCGTTCGACCTCGTCGAAGTGCTTTTTCTTTTCCATCGGGACGGCCTTCTCCAGATCGTACCGATTGACGACTGTCGTGTGACCCTCTGTCGTCGAGAAGAACTCGTCCTCCTCGAGGCCCTCGTTGACGTCGACCGTGCGTTCGTCGACGATATCTTTCAGCACCCGTGCGTCGTCTCCGGCCTCGTGAAGTCGCTGTTCGGTCTCGTCGGGGTCGAACCCGAGATACTCCTCGGGTTCGAACGGGATCCTGTTCCCGTCGCCGTCCCGCGGCGGTTCGCCGTCGCGTTCGTAGTAGTACTCCTGCTTGAAATGCTCCCAGAGATACCTGCCTCTGGTGACCGGGGTCGATTCGACGTCGAGAAACGATTCCCAGTACTGGTTGAGCGTCTCGGCGGCCGTAGCCCCGTCTTCGAGTCGGTCCCCCGTATGATGGGGATCGAACCCGAGATACTTGCTCCGGTCGAAACGGCCACCGTCGTGAAACTCATGCCTGAAGTCAGTCCAGTCGTACCCACCCCCGGCACTGACGTTCTGCAACAGCCGGTCTCTGTCGGAGCGAGTCGCCTCACTCTCTCCCCCGTCAGTGTCATCGATTGCCATTAGTTTCTTGTTCTGCGGCTATCCCGGAAAAACTTTATGTAGAGAATATCATATTTGGTTCCTCGACGCTACCTGTCGGAAGTCTTAACACTCAGTGGTGCATATCCGGCGGCGATGGCTGAATCGACCGTTTCACAGCGCGGATGGGAACTCGTCGCCGAGCACGACGGGATGGCCTTGGTCCTCGGTGCGATCGTCGAACTCGACCCGGCCGAGTCCTACACCCGTGCGGAGCTCGCCGACGCCGCAGGGATGTCGCTCAAGGACCTCTATCTCTCCGAGACGATAACGGCACTGACAGATATCGGACTGCTCGACCGTGACGAGAGCGACGGCGAAGTGACCTACGCCATCGACGACGACTCGCCGGTCTACGAGCGTGCGGTCGGGTTCGAGCAGGCGCTGACAGAGTAGGCTCTGCTGTCGGCGACACCGCTTTCTCCCCGCCGCTCGTAGCCGGACCTGTCATGGTTTCGCTCGATACCGACGACTACCGACTCGAACGCGGCGACGAAGCACCGGCGTTCGAACTGACCGGCACGGACGGCCGGGACTACACCCTCGACGACTTCGGGGACTTCGAGGCGCTGCTCGTGGTCTTCACCTGCAATCACTGCCCGTACGCCAAAGCGAAGATGGACGAACTCAACTACCTCGCAGAGACCCACGACGACCTCGCGGTCGTCGGGATCAATCCGAACGACGCCGAGGAGTACCCCGACGACTCCTTCGAGCGCATGCAGGAACTGGTCGAGGACGGCACCGTCGCCTACGACGCCTACCTCCGTGACGGCTCACAGGAGATCGCAGCGGCCTACGGCGCGGTCTGTACGCCCGATCCGTTCCTGTTCGGAAACGAGGACGGGACCTTCCGGCTGGCCTATCACGGCCGGATCGACGACGCGCTGAATCCCGACGACGAGCCGACCGACTACGAGATGCGCGAGCACGTCGAAGCGGTGCTGTCGGGCGAAGACGTCGACGCCGAGGACAAGCCCTCCCGCGGCTGTTCGATCAAGTGGACGGACGGCAACGAGCCAGACTACTTCGAGGCCTGATACTGTACGCCCGTTCCATATCGACCGTCCAGCGTAGTGAACTCATACTGCCGGCTGTAACTTTTCGAAATGATTCGGCACGACGTCGTGCCGAATATCTTTACGAACTTACAGCCGGCAGTATCACCTCCGGGGCAGTCGCCTCGTACCACTGTACGATCGGAGCGGCGAACCGTCCCTGCACGAGGTCGACCCTCGTGCGTCGTGCTACCACGAATCTCCAATCACTTAACCGTGCCGGGGGGCTAGGAGGTGCATGAGCAACGAATCACAGCGCAAGAATTTGCGAATGCCGTCAGACAAGCAAGTATTTGCCGTCGTCACACGACACGAGGGTGGCAACCACGTCCGACTCCAGTGTCAGGACGGCGAGACGCGAATGGGGCGAATCCCCGGACGGATGAAGTACCGGACCTGGATCAACGAGGGCGACGTCGTCATCGCCGAACCGTGGGACTGGCAGGACGAGAAGGCCAACGTCGAGTGGCGTTACGACGAGCAGGACGCCCAGCAGCTCCGGCAGGAAGGCCACATCGAGTAGTCGTCCGATAGACCCCCCGATCAGCCGGACCGTCCGGGACCGCGAACGCGACTCTTTTGCCCGTCAAAGCCGAACCCGACCGCATGAACCGCGCCAGTGAGGTCTCTCCGTCGACGCTCTCGGTCGAACTCACGGACGGCGGCATCGGGATCGAGTATCTCGACGGCCGACAGGTGTTCTACCACGGCGTCCCCTCGAAGACCTCCGAAAGTCACCGAACGACTCCGGGAACGGACGTCCACGTGCTGGTTACCGACCGGGACGGGACCGAGGGGATCCTCGTGTATCTCAACGACCGCAAGACCGACGGAGAGATCCTTGAGGAGAGCGGCGTCGGGCGCGTCCTGTTGGCGGACGGCGAGTCGACGACCGTCTTCCCCGGCGTGACGGTCTCGCGGGACGGGTTCGCCTTCGAGATCGACGCCGACGTCGAGACCGTCGACGGACGCGTGTTCGTCTTCGAGGAATCGGAGATGGTCGAACGGCGCTACGAGATCGTCGCGTAGCACTCTCGGCGATAGGCCGCGACGATCGCTAGTCCCAGGGCGATTCGCGGGTCGTCACCGTGGGGTCGGTCGTCGCTCCGCCGAGCGTCTCGATCAGTTCGGCCAGCGGTTCGGGACTGCCGACGAACAGCGGCGTCCGCTGGTGTAGCCGCTCGGGTTCGGTATCGAGAACGGAGCGCTCGCCCTGATAGGACAAGCCGCCCGCCTGCTCGACGATGAACGCGATCGGATTGGCCTCGAACTGGAGGCGAAGTTTCCCCGAGGGTCGCGTCTCCAGACGCGGATAGGCGAACACGCCGCCGTGGCTGAGTACCTGATTCACGTCGGCGACGAGTGCGCCGCCGTACCGCCGCTTCAGCCGTCGCTGAACCGACATCGAGTACCGACGGAACGCGCCGGACCACTCGGGAACCGGCCCCCCGAACCCGTAGACAGTACCCGTCTCCGGGAGCGACACCGACGGGGTCAGTACCTCGCGCTCACCCTGAGTCAGGAGGTACTCCGTGACGCCGTCGCGGGTGGCGACCATCGCCGTCGTGGTCGGGCCGTACAGCACGTACATCGCCCCGATCAGGTCGCGGCCGCTGGCCGGGAGGCCACCGTCGTAGACGCCAACGATCGTCCCCACGCCGTTGTTCGAACTCAGGTTGCTGGAGCCGTCGAGCGGATCCACCGCGACGGACAGCCCGGATCCGATCGAGACGGGATCGGCTCGCTCCTCGCTCGCGTAGGTGCCGACACAGGCGAGTTTGCCGAGCCGGGATTCGAGCAGTTCGTCGGCGTAGACGTCGGCCGCGAGCATCTCCTCGCCGCTGGGATTGGCCTCGCCCTCGTAGCTTCGATGCGTCTCGAAGGCCGTGCGCAGTTTCGGAACGGTCTTGGCGACCGTGTCGACAATACTGGTAATACAGGCCGGTTCCTCCGCCGTCTTGAGGTCGTTCGACCCGGGGCCGGATGTCCCCATCTCGTGTGGGCGTCCTCGAAGAACACATAATATTCTTCTGTCTAGTGGCCTTAGTTCTGGTTTCAGGTTATACATCCCTAGAGGCCCTTACATTGTGGTAATACTTTCAATTTCGATGAACGATTACGTCACGTCTCGACGAGCCTGCATGCGATAAAAACACAGGCACATCCGGCACGAGGAGTATGGAAACATACAGGCATCCCGACGGCCAACAGGGGGTAATGACTCTCGTCGTCGTGCCGGTGCGGTATCCGCTTACTGAACACTCCAGGGCGACTCTCGCGAAGGCTATCAGGATCGCAAACGAGGAGGACGCAGCACTGTCGATTCTCCACGTGAACCTCTATCAGGAGAACGGGCGCGTCACCCGGACGGACCTCAAGGAAGCAGTCGAGGACGCGTTCGGCTATCTCTCGGACGCGCGATACGTCGTTCGGTCGGGGTTTCTCGTCGAAGAGACGATCCTCGACGAGATCATCGACGGGGACGCCGACGTCGTGGTGATCGGCCAGAAGCAGACGAGCAGGTGGCGAGAGATGATCCGGCGGCTGCTCGACGATCCGGACCTCGAACGGTTTCTCGACGACGAACTCGACTGTCGGATCGTCACTGTCTCCCGGTAGCCTCTCCGTCGCGCATCGAGACGGGGAGCTCGCCGCTGGTCTCGTCGAAGACGACGTGTGAGTGTGGGTACGCGATCTCGACGTCGGCGTCCTCGAGCCGGTCCCAGATCTCCGTCTGGATCTCCGATCTGACCGCCGGAAGCTTGTACGGTTCCTCGACCCAGTAGCGAAGTGTCAGACCCACGCCGTGATCGCCGTATTCCGCGATGTAACAGGTCGGGCTGGCGGGGTACCGTGTCGGCCCGATCCGGATGTTCGGCCCCCCCTTGAGGACACCGTCGACCGACCGGGCGGCGCTCTCGATCAGCCGTCGCGCCTGTGAGAGGTCGCCCTCGTAGGTGACGACGACCTCCAGCGACTGGCGGGTTCGCGTGTCCTCGGCGGAGTAATTGATGACGTCCCGATCGCGCATCGTCCCGTTTGGGACGACGACGAACGTGTTGTCCAGCGTGAACACCTTCGTGTACCGGAGCGTGATGTCCTCGACGAAGCCGCGCTGGCCAGTGTCGGCGATCTCGATCATATCGCCGATCTCGTAGGGCTGGTCGGCAAGCAGGAAGATCCCGCTGATGAAGCTGCCGACGATCGGCGCGAGGATGACACCGATCACGGCCGTGAGGACGGTAACCGTGAGCGCGATCTGGCTGAGGCGAAAGCCGTAAATCCGAAGCACCGAGAACAGCGCGATCAGGTAGATAGACGCAGTCGCGCCGCGGATCGTCATCCGGGCGAGACTGGGGCGGTCGAACCGCTGGGAGATGCGTCGGCCGAACAGTCGCACGAACAGCTGTGCGAGGACGTACGCCAGCGCGAACACGATGGCGGCCAGCAATAGCCCCCAGACGGCCGAAATCACGGTCTCGCTGACGGCGGAGATCCGCTCCTGAATCGCCGAGACGATCAGCGGGTAGACGAATCCGGACATCGATCGTATGCGTCAGTCGTACCGGCGGATGCCCTCGTCAGTGACGATCGAGTCCAGCAACTCGACGGGCGTGGCGTCGTAGTTGGGATTCTCGATGGTGAACCCCTCCGCCGGTTCGCGCATGACCTCGCTGACCGGCCGGAACTCGTTTTCGAACTGGAAACCGCCCTCCGGGATCTTCGCGCTCGCGCCGACTGCGGTGACGGGCACACCGACGTCCGCGGCAGTCGCTGTGATCGGGTACGTCCCGATACGATTGTGCAGGAACCCGTCGACGACGCTGTCCATACCGACGATCACGCGGTCGCACTCCGGCAGGAAGTGCCCGCTGGCGTTGTCGACGATCAGGTGCGTATCGATCCCCTCCAGTTCCGCGAGCGTCCGGGCGGTCTTGCGACCCAGATATCGCGGTCGGCCTTCGGTGATGTAGACCGTCAGTTCGTATCCCGCGTCCACGGCGAGTTCGAACGTGCGCAAGACGGTCGTCGAGTAGTCGTGGGTGAGCAGCGTCGAACCGTCCTCGAGCAGTTCGACGGCCCGCTCGGCAGCCGCTTGCTTGGCGGATTCGACAGTCTCGACCACCTCGTTGATCACCTCCTCGGTGAGCGCCTGCGCTTGTTCGACCGTGTCGAGATCGGCCTCCGAGACGGTCGTGATGATCTGGCGCTGGGTCTCATACAGCGACGCGTGAGACGGCTTCGCACGACGGAGCGCGCTGCTGTTGCGATCGAGGGCGCGGACGTACTCCTCGACCGTCGGGAAGTCGTCGTCGGTCAGCGACCGCAGCGCTTCGGCCGCCTTGACGGCCACGATCGAGGAGCTGTGCGTCTGCATCTCCTCGATCTCGTCGATGGTCTGGTCGATCATACACCCACAATCGGCGCTTCCGTCCAAAGGCTTTCTGATACTGTCGGATGGGTCTGCCGACTACTGGTCGAGATCTGCCAGTAGCGTCTCGATCGCCTCACTCGCGTCGTGGTGAACGTGCGAGCCGTGAGAGACGAGAAGCGTCTCGATCGAGAGGCCGTCCAGCCGACGGACGCTCTCGCGAGTGCGGGTATCGGCGTCGTTGAACCGGGCGTCGATGACCGCGAGCGGACCGCTCCAGTCGTCGTCGGCCGCGAACGCCGAGTCGCTTCCGACGACCGTGTCGCCGGCGAACAGCACGTCGTCGGCCCGGTACGCCATGTTTCCGGGTGTGTGTCCCGGCGTCGCGATCGGTTCGATCCCCCACTGACGCTCGCCGTCTCGCAGGGAAACGTCGACGTCGATGCCGGCACGGGACAGCGCGGAACGGTCGCGTGTCGGTGCGGCGACGGTGACGTCAAGTTCCGCCCGCAGTCGGGGGACGGCCCCGTAGTGATCGACGTGGGCGTGTTCGACGACGACAGCCTCGACATCGTGCTCGCGTGCGAACGCGATGACCGCCGGAGCGATAGACTCGTCGCCCCCGCCGATCATGACGGTCGTCTCCGCGGGGCGAGCGACGTGTACCGACAGCGGCTCCTCGTAGTCGCCGTAGGACCACTCGATTGCGCGCGTCCAGATTCCGGGCGCGATCTCCATACTCGGGGATCGAAACCGACGCCCAAGACCGTTTCGTCGCAGTCGTTTTGACGGCGCTGCCCGAACCGGGCGTATGGACGAACGAATCGAGGCGCACGCCGAGACGCTGGTCGACTGGAGCGCGCGGATCGAACGTGGCGACGACGTCGTGCTGGCGGTCGCAGACGGCGCACACGACCTCGCGGTCGCGACCGCTCGCGTGCTGGGCGAGCGCGGCGCGAACCTCCTGTCGCTGTATCGGTCCGACGAGATCCAGCGGGCGTATCTCCGGGCTCATGACGGGGAGTTCGACACCGACCCCGAGTACCAGCGCGCGCTGTACGAGCACGCCGACAGCGTGCTGTTTCTCGGCGGCGGTCGCAACACCGCCGCGACGGCCGACGTGCCGGGCGACCGCCTGAACGCTTACGGCCGCGCCCGCAAGGCGATCAGGGAAGCCCGGATGGACACTGACTGGGTCTCGACTGTCCACCCCACGCGGTCGCTGGCCCAGCAGGCGGGCATGAGCTTGCCCGCCTACGAGGAGTTCGTCTACGACGCCGTGCTCCGCGACTGGGAGGCGCTGGCCGCGGAGATGGCCGATCTGAAAGAAATCCTCGACGAGGGGAGTGAGGTCAGGCTCGTCGGCGAGGGGACCGATCTGACGATGTCGATCGAGGGCCGAACCGCGGTCAACAGCGCAGCCTCGGTCGCCTACGATTCGCACAACCTGCCCAGCGGCGAGGTCTTTACTGCCCCTGACTCGCCCGAGGGACACGTGACCTTCGACGTGCCGATGACGATCCGTGGCAAGCGCGTTCGGGACGTGCGCCTCACCTTCGAGGACGGCGTCGTCACCGACTACGGCGCGGCCGTCAACGCGGACGTCATCGGCGAGGTGCTCGAGACCGACGAGGGGGCGCGCCGCCTCGGGGAACTGGGCGTCGGGATGAACCGCGGGATCGATCGGCCGACCGATTCGATCCTCTTCGACGAGAAGATGGCCGAGACCGTCCACCTGGCGCTGGGACGGGCCTACGACGCCTGTCTGCCCGACGGCGAGAGCGGCAACGATAGCGCCGTCCACGTCGATCTCATCACGAACATGGATGAGGGTTCGCGGCTCGAGGTCGACGGCGAGGTGATCCAGCGCGACGGGCGGTTCCGCTGGGAAGACGGCTTTTGATACTGTCGGCTGTAACAAACTGAAGGAATTCGCCACCCCGGGTGGCGAATATCTTTAGGACCTTACAGCCGACAGGACGAGAGTGCGCGAGGAAGTCAATTTGTGGTCTCGGCGGGATCGACGACCTCGCCGCTCGCGGGCTCGACGCCGACCTGATCACAGAGATCGGCCATCGGGCAGGCCTCGGGGTCGTCCAGACACGCCGGCGTGCGCGCGGTGCAGTACTCGCGGCCGAACTGGATCATCGCGGTGTGTCCGAAGCCGCACTTCTCGCCGGGAACGTCCGCTTCGAGGTGTTCCCGGACGGTCTCGTGGTCGGCGTCGGGCGGTGCGACGCCGAGCCGGCGAGCGATCCGGTGGACGTGCGTATCGACCGGAAAGACGCCGTCCTGCCCGCCCGAGAACAGGAGCACGCAGTCGGCTGTCTTCGGCCCGACGCCGTTGTACTCCAGCAGCGAGTCGCGGACTGCGTCGGCGTCGCCCTCCCGAACGAACTCGTCGAAGGCCGCCTCGCCCCCGTAGGTATCGCGTACTCGCTCGGCGATCCTGACGATCCGCTCGGACTTCTGATTGTAGAGTCCGGCCGAGGAGATCGTTTCGGCGAGCCGCCGCTGGTCGGCCTCGGCCAGGTTTTCCACCAGATCGCCCGATCCGTAGCGTTCCATCAGACTGTCGTGGGCAGGCTGGCTGGCCTTGTCGGCGGTGTTCTGACTGAGGATCGTCCGGACCAGCGACTCGAAGGCGTCCTGACCGCCGTAGGTCTTCTGCCAGTACAACTCGCCGAGGCGATCGACGACGGCCTCGGCGCGGGTCTCCGCCTGTCCGGTCTCGAAGATCGTGGCCTGTCCGCCGCCCCCGTCGCCACCGCTGATGTTCTCGGCCGGCTCGTCGTCGGACATGCGGTCCACTGAGGCCCGGAACGGAAAAAGCGCCGCGGTCACTCGACCGACAGCGTCAGCGTCAGGTCGGCCCCGTCTGCCAGCGCGTCGATCAGGCCCCGATCGAGATCGGCAGCGGCGGCCTCGGCGTCGACCATGACCGTCCGGTCGTCGACGTACTCGCTCGTCCGGGCGACCATCGATCGTTCGTTCTCGAAGGTCAGGTCCGGGTGGCCCCGGCCCGTCACGGTCGCCTCGTTGCCGCCGACGTCGAGCGTGGCGGTGATCGTCGCGTCCGCCGACTGGCAGGCCGACACGAACCCGTCGTCGAACTCGGCGGGGACGCGGTCTGCCTCGACCGCGAGGATGCAGTCGCCCGCCGGCGTGAGGTACTCGTCGCTGGTCAACTCGAAGGTGCTCTCGTGGGTGGCCGTGACGTTCTCGTGGCCGGTCGCGTGGATCGTTTCGTCCATACGGGCCGTGATCGCTCCAGCGTTCATAGGGATTGCCTTCCGGCCCGACCGGTCGCTATTCGTTCACGGCTTCTGGCTCGTCCGCGCTCGTGGTATTCAGAGACGCCGCGAAGCGGACGCCGATCAGGCTCACGAGCACGCCGGCGACCAGATAGACGGCGAGTTCGACGCCCGGTTCGAGCGTCGTCTCGGCGATCAAAAGCGGCCCGAGATCGACGGTCGGAACAGTGACCGGGTCCATCGTTTCGCCGCGCGTGAGGAAATACGCCGTGATCCCCCGGACGACCAGCCCGACCGCGACCGCGCCGAAGGGCAGGTTCAGGAACGCGCTGTGGACTGTCTCGTCCCGGATGAACTCGTCGACGAGCCGGCCAGTGCTGGCTGCAAGCGCCGCCCCGGTCACCCACGGGATCGCGTCGTAGACGAATCGCATTCCCACCAGCAACGGTGCGTCGGTCGACATCGACGAGACGCCCAGCAGACCAGCGAAGACTCCGATCAGTCCCAGCCCGACCGCGACGACGTAGGTGACGAGCGCGACCTGCCCCGAGTACAGCGCCTGCTGGATCTGTGCCGTGGCCGTTTCCAGCAGCTCGTCGATGCCCAGCCCCTTGTAGAGCAGAAACGTGCCGAAGACGGCCGCGATCGCACCAAACGCGACGGTGACGCTCCCGACGAGCAACAGGACCGGGAAGACGATCAGCGCCGCCCCGACCGGAACGAACACCGTCTCGCGGAGCTCCTCGTCGCCGAGCAGCTGCTTGAGCAGGTAGTAGGTCGATTCGATGTCCCGGGCCTGCCGGACGACGACCCGGTCGATGGCGTCGACGGTGATCCGGCTCTCGATGATCGGTGCCAGCCGCTCGTCTTCCGCGCTGTCGACGACCACGACGGCCGATTCCGGGTCGTACGCCTCGACGAGCTGGTCGGTCTGCCGGGCGACGGCGCGGTCGATGCTCACCGGATCGCCGACGCCCGAGAGCACCGCAACGACCGCGTCGTCGCCGCTGTCTTCGAGGTCGCGAGCGACCCGTAGCGACTCCAGCAGGCAGTTCACCTGACTGTCCTCCGGGTCTTTGATACCGAAGTCGGTGACGAGCGACTCGACGGCCTCCCACCCGACGACGGGAGCCTCGGCGTCGCCCGTGACCGCACCGCCCCGATCGATGCAGACGACCAGCGTTGTCACAGGCGAGAGCAAACGTCGAGCCTATAAAAACCTTCGACACTCCGTTCACACCGCGACGACAGAATAGCGCTCGATTACAGCAGCCCCGTCTTCTGGAGCTTCATGAGATCCTCGGTTTCGAGGGTCTCGCCGTCCTTGAACTTCTGGTAGATCTCCTCGGCCTCCTCGCGGGCGGCCTCCTGTTTCTGCTCGCGCTCCTGGCGCTCTTCCTCTTCCTCTTTCTTGTCCAGCTCGCGCAGTCGCTTCTGGACGCGCACGAAGTCCTCGTGGTGCTGGTCGGCCGCTTCCTGAGCCTCGACGAACTTCTCGTGCATCTCGTCGGCCTCGTCACGGATGTCGTCGGCCTCGCGATAGGCCTCGATCATCTCGTTGTGATGTTTCTGGGCCTCGTCAGCCAGTTCCGTGACCTTCTGGTGATGGCGGGACGCCTCCGAGCGGATCTCTTCGGCCTCTTCTTTGAGCTCGTCGACGTCGTCAGTCTGCTCGAGTTTCTCCTTTCGCTCCTGGAGCTTCTCGCGCTTGGCCTCGATCTTCTCGATCAGTTCGCGCTCTTCCTCGGTCCCGAGGACTTCCGTCTGCTGTTTGAACTCCAGGTCCTCGATCTCGTCTTCGAGCTGCTCGATGCTCTTGCCCTCGTTGAGCTCGAGGTCGTTTTTCTTCTGCTCGACCTCCTCGAACAGCTCGTTGGCCTCCGCGTTGAGCTCGTTGCGCTTCTCCTTGTGTTCCTGAACCTGCTCGTTGAGCTCGTCGCGCTTCTCGCGGTGCTCCTGTGCCTCATTGACCTTCTCGCGAGTCTTCGCGTTCAGGTCGTCGCGCTCGGATGCACGTTCAGAAGCGAGTTGATTGAGTTCGTTTCGTCGATCCCGAAGTTTGCCAGCGAGCTTGATGAGCTCGCCTTTGGACTTCGTTTCGAGTTCTTCGTCTGTTACCGATACGTTCTTGGATTCGTCTATCGAGTCTGCCATGGTTTGAAACCCTCCGATGCCATTCCGCTCCCGTGTGTGACAGAGATGCCGCTAGAAACCGGCTGTCGCCTGATAATGAGGTTCCCTGTCATGTTGGGCGTCGCACGATGCTGCCGAACGCCAGGAGCGTTCTGGTACTTCCCTCTACAACTTTCCGCTATTAAAGTATTCCGGTCGAGGGGGTCATTGTTTCTCTCTCTCATGGGGGTAGACCGCAAGACGGGAATCCATCATCGTCGTTCCTGTCGTTCGGGTGACGATCGCCGAGACCGGGCGTTCATGATACAGGTGGTCACACCATTTCGGGATGTTGTCGCTGACAATATCAGGCGACCGTCGTGCCGATTTACCGGTGCGACCGCAGAATGCGGTCGACCCGGAAGGGGCGTGCAACGGTCGCTATCAGAACAGAGCCTGATCGTCTTCGAGGACCTCGGCCGGCCCGCCGACCGTCCAGTGGCGCGTTTCGATCCCGAGATCCGTGATCGTCTCGACGACTTCCTCGACGTGTTCCCCGGTCGTGTTCACGTAGACGCTCGCGCCCGTGTCCCCCGAGAAGTAGGCCTCGATGCCCTCAGATCGGAGCTGGCGGACGGCGTTGAAGATCTCGATCGTCCTCGGCTGCCAGTAGACCCACGCCGACGGCCCGGTTATCGTCGTCGCCGCCAGCGAGAGGGTATCGCGCTCGGCCAGTTCGAACGCACGCCCGAAGTCGGCCGCCCGGAGCGCGTCGCGCATCTCGTCCATCTGCTCGTGAATGTGGGCCATCCGGGCGTCGAACATGTGGCTCTCTGTCGCCTCGGCGTGTGCGGTCTCGGTCTCCTTGTAGGTCGGAACGAGCGCCGCGACGACGTGCAACTCCGCGTCGAGGTCAGTCTCGAGACGCTCAGCGCGACAGTCCTCGTCGTTCTTGCCCGAGTAGAGCACGGAGAAGCCGCCCGTGACCGCCCGCGCTGCCGACGCCGAGCCGCGACGGGCGATCGTCGAGACTTCGGGACGGGTCAACTCGAGTCCGGCGGCGTCGGCGGCGGCCATCGCCAGCGCGGCGAATCCCGACGACGACGACCCGAACCCGACGTTCGTCGGGAAGGAGTTCTCGCTCTCGACGCGGGCCGGACGGTCGATGTCCGCGAGCTCTCTGACGCGATCGAGCACCGACTCGATGCGCTCGGCTCCGCGGCCGGTGACCGTCTCGCCGTCGACGACGTACGTCTCCTCGTCGGCCTCGAAGGAGACGGTCGTCTTCGTGTGGCTGGGGGCCGTGCAGACGCTGATGCTGTCGTGATACGGGTAGCGCAACTCCGGATCGCGCATCCCGTGATACTTGACCAGCCCCTGGATCGGGTGGGCCTTCGCAGTCGCGTGCATACCCGTGGGTCCGGCCCGGCGCACTTATCGGTGCCGTCTCGACCGCGAGAAACCGGCGTTATTCGCCGCTGAAATCCCTGCGTCGACCCTTGGGGATCTGTGAACGCAACTCGCCGTGGACGTACAGCCCGACGCCGATCGGCTCGGGGCCGCCGGCGATGTCGTGGGTCACGATCAGATAGCCCCAGTCGCCGTCCCACGCCAGTCGCTGGTCCTCGCCGGCCAGGAACCGCTCGGCCGCCGCCCGGTCGAGGCGGACGACGTTCCGGTCCGCCCGGGAGCCGAACCGCTGGACGGCTTCGGTCGTCGGCTTCCAGTGTTCCTGACGCGTGCGCATGAACGACAGCCCGAGCGCCTCGATGTCGACCGGCGATTCCAGTTCGCCGGCAAACGCCCAGATCTTGCCGTTGCCCCGCTCCCAGAACGTGTACGCCTCGAAGGTTTCGGACGGCACGCCGAACCGCTCGGTCCAGAACGCCAGAATCTCCTCGCGGGTCGGTCGCCCCTCGATTTCGCGTTCGCCGTCGGTCGCCGGGAGTCGGTCGAAGCGATGGCTGACGTTCTCGCTCATCCCGTCACCTCCAGTTTCGCGACGAAGAACCCGCCCGTATCGTTGTGATGCGGGTAGATCCGCTTGGCGCGCTCGACCTGCGGATCGAAGGTCTCGCCGTCCCACTCGGTCACGCCGTCCCGGTATGCGAGCGGCAACTCGAAATTGAGGAGCCGACAGTCCTCGGCCTCGAGGACGTGATCGAGGACGCCCTCGTTCTCCTCGGGGGCGAACGTACACGTCGAGTAGACGATCGTTCCGCCCTCGCGGGTGGCCTGAATCGCACGCGTGAGGATACCCTTCTGGACGCCGGCGATCCCCTCGACGTGGCCCAGCGACCACTCCTCAAGCGTGTCGGGGTTCTTGCGGATCGTCCCCTCGCAGGAGCAGGGCACGTCAACCAGCGCCCGGTCGTACAGCTCCCCGCCGAACGGTTTCAGCGAGTGGTTGCGCGCGTCCTCGTTGGTGACGGCGACGTTCGTCACGCCCAGCCGTTCGGTGTTCGAGCGCAGCGCCGACAGCCGGCCCATGTTGTTGTCGGTCGCGACGACGAGCCCGCGATCGTCCATCAGCGCCGCCAGCTGGGTGGTCTTGCTGCCCGGCGCGGCGGTCGCGTCCCAGACTCGCTCGCCGGGCTGTGGGTCGAGCACCGTCGCCGGGACGGCCGAGACCTCCTCCTGACCGTGGATCCAGCCGTGGGAGTACGGCCAGTTCGCGCCGGGCTGGTCCTCGGGCAACCGGAAGAGCCCGGGATGCCACTCGACTGGATCGAGTTCGATGCCGGCCTCCTGCAGTCCCCGTCTCGCCCGCTCGATCGTCGTCTTGATCGTGTTGACACGGACGACAGGGGGGAGCGGTCGACGGCAGGCCGAGCGGAAGGCCTCGAAGTCGTCGACGATCGGCTCGTAGCGCGACAGCGCGTCCATCGACCGTTCATTCGAGAGGTCGGGGCTTGTGGGTTTCGAAGGATTCCGGCACCGTTATTTCACAGTCGAATCTGACGCTCGATATGGGTCGCGCAGGTCCGCCACAGAAGGGGGTCGTCAGATCGATCGGCGTCGGCGTGGGACTGACCGTACTGGGGATCGTCGGGACGTTCGCCGGGGGAATCGTCGCCGGAATCCTGCTCGTTCTCGGTGGGGGGTCGCTCCCGGAACCTGTCGCAGGCGCGTTCGTCCTCGGCGTCGTCGAGGCGACGTATCTCGTGATCGGTGTCGCGTACGTCAGCAGAACACGGATCGCGGTGCCCTGGGACCGCCCCACAGACGAGGGGCTTCGGTGGGCTGTGTGGGGGTCGCTCGCAGCTGTCGCGCTCGCAGCTGTCGTCTTTCTGGGGATCGACGCCGCCGGGCTGTCGCTGGAGACGCGACTCGAAGCGGAGACGGCCGACATCTCAGTCCTCCAGTTCCTGTCGATTCTCGCCGCGTTCGCCGTCGTCGCGGTCAGCGAGGAGTACCTGTTCCGCGGCGCCATCCAGCGACGGCTCGAACTGGGACTGGGCGAGTGGGGCGGTCTCGCGGTCGCCAGTCTCCTGTTCGGGAGTATTCACGTGTTCAACTACGACGGCGAGGCCGCGGCCCTCCTGCTGGCGGTGCTCGCGCTGTCGCTTGTGGGCGCGGTCGTGGGCTACGCCTATCAGCGGACCGAGAACCTGACCGTTCCCGTCCTGATCCACTACACCTACAACGTGACTGTCTTTCTCTTGGCGACGCTGGGGTTCCGACTGGTCTGAGGGAGAGGCTGAGTACGATCGACTACAGGAACGGGACAGTGACGGCCGCCGTGAGGAAACTGATGAACAGCCAGCCGAGGTAGTTCCACCACGGGACGCCGCGGTAGCGCGGGCCGGAGAGGTCGTCGGTGTACGTCCAGTGACCGTCGTCGACGCCCCGGTGGTCAGTCAGCACGTCGTAGGCGGTGGCAACGACAGCGGTTGCGACGACTGCTGTCCACCCGTCTGTCACGAGGAGTGCGAGCTGGAAGGCGAGATAGATGACTACCGTCCAGCCGAACAGCACATAGAGCGGGACGCCGCCGACTTTCGGATCGACGTGATGCTCGAGCCAGCCGAGAGCGACGACGAGCGTTTCGGCGACGAACGCGATCGCCGCGCCACCCCCGAACAGCGCGATCGTCGCAGCGACGGGCCACGTGACAATTGCGTGGGCAAGCCCGAGGAGACCCAGTCCAACGGTCGAGAGAGCGAAAACACGACGACTCACCATGGGAAGCGTCGGGTGAGCGAAAGCAAAAAGGATTGCTGACAGAGCAACGTACCTGTCACTCGGGCCAAACGGTATGTCGGTGCCCGACGTTGCATCACACATGGCACATATCAGCGTCCACCGCGAGGACATCGCGCTCGAGGAACCGGTGCTGGTCGAAGGGTTACCCGGGCTCGGACTCGTGGGCAAGATCGCGGCCGATCACCTCGTCGAGAGCTACGACATGGCCCACTACGCGTCCGTTCACTGTGACGGGCTTCCAGAGGTCGCCATCTACGACGCGGACGGCCACGGGGTCGAGCCGCCGGTACGGATTCACGCCGACGAGGAGCGGAACCTGCTGGTCCTGCAGAGCGATATCCCGATCTCGCCGTCGGCCGCGAAGGAGTTCGCCACCTGCGTGACGGGGTGGCTCGACGACCGGAACGCGTTCCCGCTGTACGTCTCCGGCATGCAGCGCTCGGACGAGCAGACGACGGACATTTTCGGACTCGCTGTCGCGGGCGCGGGCGAGCAACTGGAGGGGCTCGACGTCTCGACGCCTGACGAACGCGGCGTCGTCAGCGGCCCGACCGGCGCGCTCGTCTATCACGCCGAACGCGCGGGACTGGACGCGCTCGGGTTCGTCGTCGAGGCGTCGCCGCAGTTCCCGGATCCGGCGGCGGCCAGGGCCCTGCTCGATACCGTCGTCGAGCCGGTCGCGGACGTCGAAATCGAGACGGAGACGCTGGTCGAGAAGGCACAGGAGATCAGCGAGGCCAAGGAACGTCTCGCCCAGCGGATGCAACAGGCCGAAGACGAGAGTTCGCAGGCCCAGCCGGTCGGGATGTATCAGTGACGATACGCGCCAGACGACACCGCCCTACGCCGACGGCGCCGGCACGAGCGGGCTGGATTCGAGTTCTTCGAGGATCGCCTCGCGGTCGCGCTCGACGGAATCGACCGGCTTGATGTCGAACTCCTCGACGAGCAGGTCGACGACGTTCGCCGAGAGGAACGCCGGCAGCGTCGGGCCCAGACGGATTCCCTTGACGCCCTGACTGAGCAGCGCGAGCAGGACCGTCACGGCCTTCTGCTCGTACCACGCGATGTCGTAGGCGATCGGCAGGTCGTTGACGTCCTCGACGTCAAGCGCCGCCTGCAGTTCCATCGCGATCTTCAAAAGCGAGTACGAGTCGTTGCACTGGCCGGCGTCGAGCACGCGCGGGATCCCACCGATGTTACCCAGATCGAGCTTGTTGTAGCGGTACTTCGCACAGCCGGCAGTGAGGATGATCACGTCCTCGGGCAGGGACTCGGCCATCTCGGTGTAGTAGTCCCGATCGGGGTGGCGGCCGTCACAGCCGCCCATGACGACGAACCCGCGGATGTCGCCGGCCTGGATGGCCTCGATGATATCGTCGGCCCGCTCGAGGACGGCGTTGTGCGCGAACCCGTTGGGAACCGTTCCGGATTCGATCTCCTCGGGCGGTTCGGTCTCCTTGGCGTGTTCGATGAGCGCCGAGAAGTCCTTGGGCTCGCCGTCCGTGCGGTCATCGACGTGGGGCAGGCCGGGGAACCGGACGACACCGGTCGTGTAGGTCCGACCGGCGTAGGAGTCGTTTGGCGGGACCAGGCAGTTGGTCGTCATCAGCACGGGGCCGTTGAACGCCTCGAACTCCTCGTGTTGCTGCCACCAGGCGTTGCCGTAGTTGCCGACGAAGTGGTCGTACTCCTCGAAGGCAGGGTAGGCGTGTGCGGGCAGCATCTCGCCGTGCGTGTAGACGTCGACGCCCTCGCCTTCGGTCTGCTCGAGCAGTTCTTCGAGGTCTTTCAGGTCGTGGCCGCTGACCAGGATCCCCGGCCGATCGCGGGTACCGATATCGACTTCGGTCGGTTCGGGATGGCCGTAGGTGCTGGTGTGTGCGGAATCGAGCGTCTCCATGACCTCGACGCCGACCTCGCCGCACTCGAGCACCAGCCCGACCAGATCGTCGACATCCAGTTCGTCTTCGAGTGTCGCGGCGAGTCCACGCTGGACGAACTCGAAGACCTCGTCTCTCTGTTCGCCCAGCACGTAGGCGTGGTCGGCGTAGGCGGCGATGCCCTTAATCCCGTAGGTCAGCAACTCCCGGAGCGACTGGACGTCCTCGCTTTCGGTCGTCTGGACGCCGACTTCGGGGGCCTTCCGGTAGAAGGCCGCGCTGTCGTCCGCCTCCCAGGTCGCGGCGTCCGGCAACGCCTCGTCGGCAATCGGGCCGACCTCGCGCTCGTAGCGCTCGCGGAGGTCTCGGCGGAGTTCGAACCCCTCGCGGATCTGCCCTTCGAACCACTCGGGGTCGAAGTTGACGTTCGTGATCGTCGAGAACAGCCCCTCGACGACGAACACGCGGACGTCCTCGTCGACGATGCCTTCCGTGCGGGCCCGCTCGGCCAGATACGCGAGTCCTTTCAGCTCCCAGACGAACAGATCCTGGATGTTCGACGTCTCGGCGTCCTTCCCGCAGACGCCGGTTTCCGTACACGCCTCGTTGTCGACCGTCTCCTGACACTGATCACAGTACATACTCATGGGGAATCACCCGATGCGAGGACACGCGGTCCGGCCAGCGTGCCGAATCGATCTCGTGTCCCCGGCATACCTGATCCGATGGCCGCCATCCACACGTATCTCTTCCCGAACTTGTTCGGATACCGATATTTCTTCCCGGTCGTTCGTTATAGATGTCCCGAATAGTCAATCAAAATGATATTGGTTTCGATATATCGCCGGAACAGTTTACTCGGCGTGGGTTCATTTAGTTCGCATGGACGAGACAAGACAGCGAGAGGCACTGCTCGAGGCGATCGAGAACATCGCGGATCGGATCGACGAGGAGCGGGAGTATCTGACGGAACTGGACTCCGCGATCGGCGACGCCGACCACGGCGCGAACCTGAACCGCGGGTTCAAGGCCGTCATGGAGAAGCTCGAGGCGATGGACGACGACGCAGACGTCCAGGAGATTGCGAAGACGGTCGGAATGACACTCGTCTCGGAGGTCGGCGGCGCGGCGGGCCCGCTGTACGGTGGCTCGGCCATGACTGCGAGCACCGAACTCGAAGACGGGATCACGACCGAGTCGTCGGTCGCGTTCGCCGAGGCGTTCCTCGAGAAGTTGCAGGACCGCGGGGACGCTCGCGTCGGTGACAAGACGATGGTCGATGCGATCACGCCGGCGGTTCACACCTACAAGAAGTCCATCGAGCAGGACGACCTGCCGCCGCTGGAGGCGCTGGCGAAGGCCGTCGACGCTGCCGAGCGCGGCGTCGAGTTCACGGTCCCGATCAGAGCGAGCAAGGGCCGGGCGTCGTTCCTGGGCTGGCGTTCGACCGGGCATCAGGACCCCGGTGCGACCAGCACACTGTTCATGCTCGAGGAGATCCTGGCAGTCGCCGAACAGTATCTGGAGGGCGACACCGACGTCGACGCGGCGTCGCCGACGATCCCGGACGAAGAACCCGAGGAGGAGTGAGATGATCGGACTACTGATCGTCTCTCACAGCGGGCAGGCCGCCGCCGGAATCAGGGAGATCGCCATGGAGATGGGCGGCGACGAGGAGACCATCGCCGCGGTCGGCGGCGACCCGGACGGCGGGATCGGCACGTCGATCGACGAGATCCAGGCGGCGCTTTCGGATCTGCTAGAGGCGACCGACGGCGTCGTCGTGCTGGTCGACCTCGGCAGTGCGGTGATGAACGCCGAGACGGCCATCGAGATGGTCGAGGCCGACACCGACGCCGAGATCGAGATCGCCGACGCGCCGATCGTCGAGGGGGCGCTCAACGCCGCGGCCAGCGCGACCAGCCCGAAAGCGACAGTCGAATCCGTCCGGGAATCGGCCGAAGAGGCCCGGGACATCTCGAAACTGTAGGCGTTTTCACCGCGTGGGAGTCCGGGCGCCGTTCATGACGCCCGCGCCCTTACTTCGGGACGAGCAGAGTATGACCGGCGAGCAACTCCCGCCGCGGGAGACGGAGCACTACGAGACGGTCGAGGCCGACACCGTCCGGTGTCTGATCTGCCCGCGAACCTGTGAGATTCCGGCGGGCGAACGCGGCGTCTGTGGCGTCCGGGAGAACCGTGACGGTCGCCTGTACCTGACGACCTACGGGCGGGCGGTCTCGACGTCGATCGACCCGATCGAGAAGAAGCCGCTCTTTCACGTCGCGCCCGGAGCCGACGTGCTCTCGGTCGCCACGAAAGGGTGCAACCTGCGGTGTGACTTCTGTCAGAACTACCGAATCGCCATCGAGTACGAGGGCGTCACCGAGCACGAGCGCCCGCCCGAAGAGCTGGCCGGTCGGATCGAGGCCGGCGACGCCGACGGGATGGCCTACACCTACACCGAGCCGACGATCTTCATGGAGTACGCGCTGGACACCATGCGCGCGTCGCCGGACGACGCCCTGCAGGTGTTCGTCTCGAACGGCTACATGCGCCCCGAGACCGTCGACACGCTCGCGCCACACCTCGACGCGATCAATATCGACATCAAAGGCGACCGGGAGTTCTACCGGAAACACACCGGCATCCCCGACCCCGAGCCGATATTCGAGACCGTCGAACGGTTCGCCGAGAGAGACGTCCACCTCGAGGTGACGAACCTCGTCATTCCCGGTGAAAACGACGACGAGGCAAGCCTTCGCGACCGGATGGAGTGGATCGCCGACGCGGTCGGGACCGAAACACCGGTCCACGTCTCGCGGTTCCATCCCGACTACAAACTCACTGACGTTCCGCCGACGCCGATCGAAACGATCGAGCGGGCGACGGAGATCGCCGGCGAAGCCGGTCTGGAATACGTCTACAGCGGGAACGTCCCTGGCCACGAGAGCGAGTCGACCTATTGCCCTGACTGCGGTCGACTGTTGATCGAGCGCGAGGGGTTCGCCGTCCGGGGTATCGACCTCGAAGACGGTGCCTGTCCGAACTGCAGTCGGGAGATCCCGATCCACGGAACGCCTCGTGGCCCGTCGAGCGGTCGCCGTCGTGTGCTCTGATCGATTCCCGGAGGATAACGATCCATGGCACGAACGAACGAAGTTCCCGCGCAACTCGACCACGACGCGGGTCGGACGCTGGTATCGCGCGCCAGGCAGACCGTCGAAGCGGCCGCCCGAAGCGACGGCGAGCCGACGCCTTCGGGTGGCGAACCGGCTGATCGTCTCCAGATCGTCAGAGGCGTGTTCGTCACGATCAAGCGCGGCGAGCAGTTGCGCGGCTGTATCGGACGGCCCGATCCGGACGAACCGCTCGCCGAGACTGTCGTCGACGCCGCGATCGACGCCGCGCTGCACGACCCTCGCGTCGAACCGGTCGGGCCCGACGAACTCGACGACGTGACGGTCTCCGTATCGGTGCTCTCGAAGCCCGAACCGCTCCCGGCGTCAGACCCGTCGAACTACCCCCAGTACGTCGACGTCGGCAGACACGGGTTGATCGCCGAACGCGACTCGGCCCGGGGGTTGCTCCTGCCGCAGGTCGCCGTCGACAACGACTGGCGTGCCGAGCGATTCCTCGAGGCGACCTGCCAGAAAGCGAGGCTTCCGGGCCGTGCCTGGCGCGAGGACGGGGTCGAAATCAGGCGGTTCTCCGGCCGGGTGTTCACCGAGGCACAGCCGGGAGGAACGGTGATCGAGCGCCCGCTCGGGCGACCATCCGGGGCGGGCAAAGAGTCCACAGGCGACGGTGGAGGGCTGAACTCGGACGGACCCGGGGAGCCACGGACGGACGGCGGAGGTGTCAGAACGCCGGCAGTCGCCGGGGGGTTCTACGCCGGCGACGCTGACGGACTCGAGGAGCAACTCCGGGAGTCGTTCACCCACGAGGTCGGGCCGGGCTCGCTGGCCGAGCACGACGCCGACCCGCGACGGCCGCTCGGACTGATCGTGCCACACGCGGGGTATCCCTACTCCGGACCTGTCGCCGCGCACGCCTACGCGACGCTCGCGCGCTCCGACACGCCCGAAACAGTCGTCGTCTTCGGGCCGAACCATCGACGCGTCGGGGAGAGCGTCGCCGTCGCGCCTCACGACCGCTGGCGGACGCCGCTCGGGGACGTCCCGGTCGATCGAGAACTTGCCGAGACTGTCGTCGACCGCCACGGGGCCGCGACGTTCGATCCGGTCGCCCACGAGGGCGAACACTCGATCGAGGTGCAGGTACCGTTCCTCCAGCACGTCCTCCCGGAAGTGTCGATCCTGCCGATCTGTCTCGGCACGCTCGATCACGACCGGGCCGAGCGACTCGGAACGGCGGTGGCGGACGCCGTCGATCGAACCGGGCGGAGCGCCGTCGTCGTGGGCTCGACCGATCTGACCCACTACCAGCCCCACGAGGCGGCAGTTGAGGCGGACCGACCCGTCCGCGAGGCGATCGAACGACTGGACTCCGACACGATCGCCAGCCTGTCGGCGGAGGGTCACTCGATGTGTGGACCCTGGTCGACAGTCGCGACGGTGAGTGCCGCGCGCGAACTCGGCAGCGAGTCCGGGGACATCCTCGCGTACGCGACCAGCGCCGACACGGCGGGGTCGCCGGACCGCGTCGTCGGCTACTGTGCGGCGGCGATTCGGTAACGAGACCGGTCCAGCCGCCAGCCAAACTATTTGTCCCCGGACCGGAAAGTTGCGATATGGACGAGTCCGACCTCTCTTCGGACCTGCGGGATCGGCTCGACGACCGCAGGGCCGAGCGCTCCAAGGGGACGCTCGCGCTGAGCGAGCAGGAGGGATACGTCGGCGACGAACTGACTCTTCTGGGTCGGAACTTCCCCGAAAACGAACAGTACGATATCGTCTGGCACACCAGCGACGGGAAGTGGGGCGTCATCGAGGCCAACAGGGTCGTCGGGCCACAGTACAGTCCGCGAACCGAAGCCGTCGCGACAGTTCGGACCGACGGATCCGGGTGTTTCGAGGAGACGTGGACGGTCCCGGAGGACTACGGTGGGTCACACAAGATCACTGTCGAGAACGACGGCGGCGTCGCAGCCAGAGCCGAATACGAGGTCAGGCCGTGGTTCGAACTCGACCGGACGGCGGCACCGATGGGCGAGTCGTTCGTCCTCAGGGGGTACGGGATCGGCCCGTCGCTGGACTCCAACAACTTCCAGGTCGCCTGGGACAACCAGTTCGTCGGGTTCATCACGGGCGTCATCAACCGCGGGACTGCGACGGCACGGATCCGGGCTGTCGGCCCGCCTGGCGAGCACGTCGTGCAGGTCTGGCGAAACTACCGCGGCGTGCCGTTCGTCGCGAACAACACCCAGTCGCCGCTGGGCCCGGTCGGCGGCGACCGGCCGAACGCCTGGACGGTCGAAGTGACCGAACCGGACGATCCGCCGCCGACGATGTGGGTCGACGAACTGTTGGAGGAGCAGCCCTTCGAGGTCCACTATCCCGACCTCGACGCCGATACCGAAGCGGAGCTCGACGTGACTCCGCAGTGTGGCCCGGCCGGAACGCAAGCGGTCATCACGGGGCGGAACTTCCCGCCGAACGCGTCAGTCGACCTGCAGTGGTATCAGCACGTCGGCGACGGGATCCGAGGACTGGAGGTCACGCCGACGGTCCGCCCCGGCGTCTTGCCGACCGTGGCCGCCGACGCGGACGGCCGGTTCCAGGTCGAGTTCGAGGTCCCGCCGGCTGAGGGGTCGACTCGGCCGATCCTCGCGGAAGTCGACGGCCAGTCGGTCGCAGCGACCGGCTTCATGATGCAGCCCTCCATCGAGACGTTCGAACCCACCAGCGGACCGGTCGGGACCGAAATCGAGATCGAACTCTCGGGGATCGGGTGGACGGCCTACGAGAGCGCGCCCTTCTTCGTCTACGACAACGCCCCGCTGGGCTACGCCTGCGGCACGAGCGAGGACCTGCGCAGCCCGACCGTCAGGACGGTGCTGCAGGCGACGGGCGAACCCGGCTATCACTTCATCGAGGTCTACCCCTCGATCTTCGAGATGGAAGACGACGAACCCGAGTTCGAGATCCGTCCCCACCTCTCGTATCTCGACAACCACCCCGTGCGCCCGCTCCCGGCCTGTCACATGGTCTTCGAGGTGACTGGGGAATGAACGTCGAGCGTCTCCAAGCCAGCACACCGCAAGCACCAGCGTGACCGCACCGCAAATCGATCCGGCGCCCCAATCTTTTTTGTCAGCCCACCTGAACGACGGCCATGGGTTCGGATTCCATCTACGACAGACACCACGAGGTGTTCTTGCTGTGGGCATGTCGCGAGACAGGTGTGTTCGACGCGCTTTTCGCGGGGTACGGTCGACCCGACGCGGTCGCGGAGCACGCGGGGATCACCGATCGGGCGAGCGGGATCGTCCTCGACGCGCTGGCCGATTCGGGATACGTCCGGGAGACGAAAGACGGCTACGAGCCGACCGATGAGTTAAGGGGGTTCGATCCCGGGACGCCGCCGGTCGAGCGCGGTATCCTGCCCCATCGCGTCGACTCGCTGGAAAATTACATCCGGCTCCCGGAGACGATGCGGACGGGCGAATCGCCGGAGCCGACCGAGGAGGGGTTCAAAAACTACATGGGTGCGATGGCCTCGATCCCGGACGGGACGCTGCGGGCGATCGTCACGGCTGCCGAGCACGCCCATCCGCGACCCGAGCGCGTGCTCGACGTCGGCGGCGGGCCGGGTCGGTTCAGTGCCGAGTTCGCCCGTCGCGGGGCCGCGGTGACGCTACTCGACCAGCCCGAGGTGCTGGACCTGCTCGCGGATCACCATGCGGACCTCGATGTCGACGTCGTCGAGGGTGACGCCCGCCAGTCGCTGCCGGCGGGGTTCGATCTCGTGTTCAGCGCCCGCATGACGGTGTCGCTGTCGTTGCCGGGCATCCGCGAGTACGTCGGGAACGTCTTCGAGGCGCTCGAACCCGGCGGGACGTTCGCCGCCGCGGAGTGGGTGCGGGGTCGGGCTGACGTCGCCGGGCGATTCGGCGTGCACATGCTCAGCATGTCCGACGTCGGCAACACCTACACCGAAGACGCGTACCGTTCGGCGCTCGAGTCCGCGGGCTTTACCGATCCGGAGATCCGGGAAGTCCCGGACACCCGCTTTCAGCTGGTCGTCGGGCGGAAACCTGGATAGTTGATCGGTGACTGCCCTCGTCGGCTGCTTCGATCCGAGCCTACAAACGCCTCGGGGACCCAGAGACCACCATGACCGAGTTCACGGACGACGTCAGGGACCTGATTCAGTACCATATCGAGGAGGAGCACGGCTATCTCTCGTGGCTCGGGGTCTCGGTCGAGGAGTTCACCCGCGATACCGTCACGATGTCCGTCCCGTACGACGAGAAACTCACGAACACGACCAGTCCGCCGACAATGCACGGCGGGATCGCTGCGACGCTGGCGGACACGGCCGGCGGGGTCGCGCTCCGACCGTCGCTGTCCGATCCCGTGGGCGGCGGGGTCGCGACGATCAACCTCAACGTCAACTATCTCCAGCGCGCGTCTGGCGATCTCACGGCGCGTGCAGAGGTGGTCCGGGCGGGCAACAGCGTCGGCGTCTCGGAGGTCTACGTCGAATCGGAGACGCCCGACGGGGCTGTCGAGCCGGTCGCCGTCGTGACGGGTGCCTACCGGCTGTTTCAGGACTAGATTCGCGTGCAGACCTCAACGCGTTCGTTCCAGTGGCTATCGAAAAGCAATTCTTAAGTCGGCCACTCCGGTAACCAGTAGTGCGCGGGTCGGTGATCTAGTCCGGTTATGATACCTCCTTCACACGGAGGAAGTCGGCGGTTCAAATCCGCCCCGACCCATAAGTCTTCTAAACGGCCGTGAAGGAGCCTGAAACGACGCCTTCTTGCGTTTCAGGGTCACAGCCGGGATTTGAACCCATCCGCTCGACGTCGGCGTTGCGTTGATTCGTGTGGCCTTTCGCTTCGACGATTACGATCACCCCCTCATAGTGACCGTTGTACCGATTTACAGGTGCGACCGCACGACGTCGTGCGGTCGATCCGGAAGGGACGTACAACAGTCACTAGCAAGAAGAACACTCGGACGCATATTCTCTCCCCGACGGCCGTCCTCTACAACGAGCCCGAATTCCTCCTTCGCACGGAGTTACGGAACCCCGCGCGGTACATGACTATCCTCAAGGCGATCGCAACCGGGCACACGACGCCCAACGCGATCTCTGGGGCGACCAGTATCGATTCGGGGCCGCTGTCGAAGTACCTCCAGACCCTCCGGCGGCTGCGGTTGATCGACCGCGAGGTGCCCGTGACGGCGTCGACAAAGCAGTCCAAGCGGTCGCGGTATGGGTTGTTAATTTGGTTTCTGCTGCTACGTCTCGGGGACAGATATCGATTTGATGAGGTCCATTTGCATCTCCATTTTCCGCTTTTTATAGTCTACATCCACTATTTGTATTTCTCCGATATCCTCAGGCCGAAATACAATTTCGATATCTTCAAAATAGAAATCGCCGATAACCACGTCAGCACCGAACTCAAGTTTGGATGGTTTAGTGTCGTCGAGAATTGTCTGTTTTGAAATAACACCCATCGCGTCCTGCTGTCCCACTACGAAGAAGTCGGCCAGTACGTCTGGATTTATCTGATTCCTCTCACCGAGATTATTAATTAGCCGCAAATTTGGATCTCGGGGGTCCTGCCGGACATTGGTAAACAGGGCGTCCTGTTCGTATTTGAACTCGATATCCAATCCCAGCGCCGTGTCAACAAAATCCCTCCCCTTGTCGTCAACCCACTGCAGCCGGCCATCACTGTACACTTCCAAGCACCGTTCGATAATGTCGGACTTATCGAAGCGGTCTTTTCTGCCGTTCAACTGGTCGCCGACAGACTGTACTAGGGTGGCATAACGCCGCTTATCGATCGACTCAGCCAACTCGGCTGCGTACTGTTCTTCGGTGGGTATATCTGAGTATGTCATACAATTTTCTTACCAACAGATCATCTTCATAGTTCTGATCACTATTCGTCTGTAGTTTGCTGGCACTCCACCCGTGACGGCCGAGTGAGTCCTCAACCTGTGAGTGGTTGCGGATTTTCGCTCGGTAGGGGCGGTGGACATCCAGCACTTGAACATCTGTATAATATCTTACATCCTATTCTTTTGTAAATGAGATATTTGGTAGCGGTGGAATATATGGCCCTGTCGGAGTCGGTGAAAGGTGGCGCTGAGTGACGGCGCGTATCCACGGCCCGCAGGCAGTGGTATTGCGCCTGTTCAGCCCATAATGACCGTTGTACCGATTTACCGGTTCGATGACGCAGTCGTGCGGTCGATCCGGAAGGGACGTACAACGGTCACTACGTCCGTGTGATAGTGGATCATACCGTCGTCGGCGTTCGAAGCCCTTATCCCGACGCTGGGCCACGTATCCGCCAAGAGTACTTATGTCGGACAAACCAGCCTCGATGTACCGGGACATCGACAAGCCCGCCTATACGCGACGCGAGTACATCACGGGCATCCCCGGCTCGAAGATCGCACAGCACCAGATGGGCGACAAGAACACCGAACCGGAAGACTACCCCGTCCAGATCAGCCTCGTCGTCGAAGAGGAAGTCCAGCTGCGCCACGGCGCGCTCGAGGCCGCTCGCCTGTCGGCCAACCGCCATCTCATCAAGGAACTCGGCGAAAACAACTACAAGATGATCCTCCGGAAGTTCCCCCACCAGGTCATCCGCGAAAACAAGCAGGCGACCGGGGCCGGGGCTGACCGTGTCTCCGACGGGATGCGTCAGGCTTTCGGGAAGATCGTCGGTACCGCCGCCCGGATCCAGAAGGGCGAGCGCCTGTTCACGGCCTACTGTGACGTCGAGCAGGCCGACGCCGTCAAGGAAGCCTACCGCCGTGCCTACAACAAGATCACCCCGCCGTGTCGCATCAAGGTCGAACGGGGCGAAGAGCTGCTGATCGCTTGACCTCCTCCACACGACTGAAGTCGTGGGCTTTCGTCTCGTTACCGCTGTAACCGGTGTGGGTCGGCACGACGCCGTGCCGAAATGCCTGCGGCAACGTACGACGATCACCAGTAGTAGCACTTCCAGCGCTGTGCAATCGTGCACAGGTAGCCCGCAGGTCGAAGCGCATATGTGATCTGTCGCTGCCAGATACCGTATGGCCACTGTCGTCGACTGGCGGGTGAGCGTCGGGCTGGTCGGGAGCGTCTTCAAGTACCTCTCGATCCCGCTCGTGCTCCCGCTGGCTGTCGCCTTACTGTACGGGGACGACCCATGGCCGTTTCTGGCGACGATCGCGGTCGCGCTCGCGCTCGGGAGCGCGCTCGAACGACTCCGCGGTGACCGCGAACTGGGCCATCGAGAGGCGTTTCTGCTCGTCAGTCTCACCTGGCTGGCCGTTCCCGTGCTCGGAACCATGCCGTACCTGATCGCCCGCGTCGGGACTGTCGCTCATCCCGTCAACGCGCTGTTCGAGTCGATGTCGGGATTCACGACGACCGGTGCGACGCTTCTCGGAGACATCTCGGTCGAGAAACACGGCCACGCGATGCTGCTGTGGCGACAGCTCACCCAGTGGCTCGGCGGCATGGGGATCCTGGTGTTGATGGTCGCGATCCTGCCCGAACTGTCGGTCGGCGGCGCGCGACTGATCAGCGAGGAATCGCCGGGCGTCAGCGTCGACAAACTTCGACCGAAGATCCAGGAGACGGCCCGGATCCTCTGGCTGATCTACATCGGGTTCACGGTCGCGGCGACCGTCGTCTACTACGGTCTGCACCACCTCGGGCTGGCGGACAACATGGGGCTGTACAACGCCGTCGCCCACGCGCTGACGACGCTGCCGACCGGCGGGTTCTCCCCCGAGGCGCGGAGCATCGAGGCGTTCTCGCCGGCCGTCCAGTGGGCCGTGATCGCCTTCATGATCGTCGCCGGGACGAACTTCGCGCTGTTCTGGTACGCGCTGATCGGCCGACCCGAGAAACTGTTCCGAAACTCCGAGTTCCGGAGCTACCTCGGGACGATGGTCGCCGTCAGCGCTCTCGTCGCCGGACTGCTGTTCTCCGGGCTCGGGCTCGCGACCGCGCCCGAGGCGGTCGGACCGATCCCCGGCCACCTCGAAACCGCGGTCCGGCAGGGGGTCTTTCAGGTCGTCGCGATCGTCACGACGACCGGCTACGCGAGCATGGATTTCAATACCTGGGACTCGACCGCGCAGGTAGTGCTCCTGTTTGCGATGTTTCTCGGCGGCTCGGCGGGATCCGCCGCCGGTTCGATCAAGATCATCCGCTGGTACGCCGTCGAGCGCTCGATCCTGCGGGAGCTGTTCACGACGGTCCATCCCGAAGCGGTACGGCCCGTCCGAACCGCCAGCGGCGTCATCGACGAACAGACGCTCCGGGGCGTCATCACGTTCATCCTCGTGTTCATCGGGATCTTTGCGATCTCGACGGTTCTGCTCCTTATCGAAGGGGCGACCAACCCCGAGATCGGCGGCCTCTCGACGCTGGAGGCGATGAGCGCCACGATCGCGACGCTGGGCAACGTCGGTCCGGGATTCGGAATCGTCGGGCCCATGGACAGCTACCTCGACTTCTCGACGCCGGCCAAACTCTACATGATCGGCCTGATGTGGATCGGGCGTCTCGAGGTCCTCTCCGTGCTGGTCGTCTTCACGCCAAACTACTGGCGATAGGGGAGACAGCCGTCGGGCGAGAAAACGATCCGACTACAGTTCGTAGAGGTCGCCGTACTTCTCGGTCACGTACTCGAGGAAGTAGTCGGCGGTGTAGGACTCGCCGGTCGCGACCTCAACGAGGTCGTCGGTCGTGTATCGCGCGCCGTGGTGGTGGACGTTCTCGCGGAGCCACGTCTGGAGGTCTTCGAACTCGCCGGCGCGGATCGACCCGTCCAGGTCGCCGAGGTCGTCCTCGGCGGCCGCGTAGAGCTGAGCCGCCATGACGCTGCCCAGCGTGTACGTCGGGAAGTACCCGAAGTTGCCGTGGCTCCAGTGGATGTCCTGCAGCGCCCCCTCGGCGTCGTTTTCCGGCCGGAGCCCGAGGTACTGCTCGTATTTGTCGTTCCAGACCTCGGGCACGTCTTCGACATCCAGATCGCCGTTGATCAGATCGCGCTCGATCTCGAAGCGGACGACGATGTGCATGTGGTAGGTGAGCTCGTCCGCGTCGACCCGGATGAGGTTGTCGTCGTAGACGCGATTTGCGGCCCGGTAGAACGTCTCCCCGTCGATGTCCTCGACGCCCTCGAAGGCCTCGCGGACGTCGTCGGCGACCGACTCCCAGAACGGACGACTGCGGCCGACGTGGTTCTCCCAGAGGCGCGACTGGGACTCGTGGACGCTGAGGTTCCGCGACGACCCCAGCGGCGTTCCGTACTCCTCCTGCGGGAGGCCCAGATTGTAGAAGGCGTGACCGAACTCGTGGACCGTCGCCGTGAGCGCGCTCAGCGGATCGTCCTCGAGAAACCGCGTGGTGACCCGGCAATCGAACTGGTTACCGGACGTGAACGGGTGGCTTGAAGTGTCCAGTCGCCCGCGATCCCAGTCGTAGCCGATCCGGGTGAGTATCTCCCGGGAAAGGTCTTCCTGTGCCTGTTCGGAGTAGGTCCCGTCTGCGAAGGGGTCGGGCTGAGTGACGTCGCTGTCGCCGACGGCCTCGATCAGCGGGACTAACTCGTCGCGGAGCCGTTCGAGCACCTGTTCGGCCGTCTCCAGGCCCAGATAGGGTTCGTAGTCCTCGAAGAGGACGGCGTAGGGATCGCGGTCGGGATCGATCGCGGCGGCGTACTCGCGGCGCAGTTCGACCAGCTCTTCCAGCACAGGCGCGAACTGCGAGAAGTCGGCGTCGGCCTTCGCGGACTCCCAGACTTCGAGCGCCTCGGAGGACTTCGCGCTGATCTGCTCGATCAGCGCCTGTGGAACCGCCGCGGCGCGCTCGTGTTCGCGGCGGATCTCGCGGACGACGGCCCGCTGTTCGTCGTTCAACTCGGAGCGGTCGAGGGTCTCGAGCGCGTCGGCGATCCCGTCGTCGGTCAGCAGTTCGTGTTTGAGTCCGGACAGCGTCGAGAGCTGTCGGCTCCGGGCCGGCGCGCCGCCGTCCGGCATCGTCACCTGCTGGTCCCACGAGAGGACGCCGACTGCCGACTCGACATTGCTGACGCGGCGGTACGCTTCGAGAAGGTCGTCGTATGCCTGTGGTGCTTCCGCTGACATGGCCGGGCATACGGCCGCGGCAATAAAGTACCCCTGGTCATAAGGCCCGCGCGTCGGGCGATTGATCAGTCGCCGCTCGCCGCGCAGTTGTTCGGGCCGAGTTCCAGCTCAGTCGCCGCCGCCTCGTCTTCGGGTTCGTCGCGCCCGGCGTTGATGTCGATTATCTGCTCGTAGTTCGGCGGTTTCTCCGGTAGCGAGGCGGTGAGCCGGGCGACGAACGTCTCGCGGTCGACGGCCAGCAGGTCCAGTTCCGTCCGGACCTCGCCGATCGTCGAAGCGACTGGCTCGCCGGGCGTCACGTCGGTCGTACCGTCGGCGTCGACAGCGAAGTGGCCGGGCAGGACGGTGACAGAGTCCGGTTCCGCGAGCAGCGTCCGGTGTAGCGAGTCGTACAGTCGCTGTGCACCCGTGTCGGCCGCGCCGTCGCCGAACTGGAGCTCCGTCCGGCCGACAGAGTCAACGAACAGCGTATCACCGGTCAACACGGCCTCGTCATCGAGCAGGTAACTCACGATCTCGGAGGTGTGGCCGGGCGAGGGAACGGCCTTGAGATCGTGGTCGCCGACGGTGACGACCTCGTTGCGCGCCAGCGGTTCGTACTCGTAGTCGACCCCACGGTCGGCCGCGTCGGCCCCGAGATAGTAGGTCGCGCCGACGTACTCGGCCAGTTCCCGGCCGCCGGAAACGTGGTCGGCGTGAACGTGCGTGTCGAAGACGTGCTCGATCGAGTAGCCCCGCTCCGAGGCGGCCGAGGCGAACCGATCGACGTGCCGGGTCGGATCGACGACGGCGGCGATCTCTGCAGCCGGGTCAGCGATCAGATAGCCGAGACAGCCTTTCGCCCGTCGCTGGAACTGCAACACTTCGAGATCACCGCTCGTCGGGATCTCGACGACGTCGTAGACCTCGCTCCAGCCTTCCATCCCGTCTTCGACGACGGTGACGTCCTCGAAACCGCTATCCTCGAGATGGGTCGCCAGATCGTGCGAAGCGATTCCTTTCGCGCAGATCGTCACGACCGAGTCGTCGCTTGACAGTCCCGTCGCCTCGCGAAACTCCTCGACGGCGAACTCGAAGTCGGGCTTGTAGGTGTACTGGATCGCACCCTGGATATGCCAGGCCTCGAAACTCCCTTCGGGTCGCGTATCCAGCAGCGAGAACGATTCGCCGGCGTCGATCCAGTCGCGCAACTGATTCGCAGTGATCGTTTCGACCATGTCGACGCTGTACGTGCTCTGTAAAGTTATATGCTGAGGCGCAATACCACGGCTTTCAGGCTGTGGATACGCGCCGTCATCCGGCAAAGATTCCACAGACTATAGCACGACTGGATATTCCATAGAAGATAAGTAGCGACGTTTCATAAGATAGTAGTACAGGGATGCCGACCACACGCCGCACCCACGTCTGCCGCATCCAGAACCACTCGCAGGTTCGGGAATCGCTGGACAGGCATGGGTGGTCGGCGTCCAAGCTCTGGAACGTCGCCCTCTACCACGCCCGCCAGACGTGGGACGAAACCGGCGAAATCCCCGACGAGTCCGAACTGAAAGCCGTGGTGAAGGAACACGACAAATACCGAGGACTGCACAGTCAGTCCAGTCAGAAAGTTCTCGAAGAGCTTTCTGAGGCCTTCACCTCGTGGTTCAACAGCGACGACAGTCGGGACAATCCGCCGGGCTACCGCAAACAGAACTACTACGACGACCAAGGTCGCCGTGTCCACGAGGAACACCCCCGCTCGACGGTCACGTGGAAAGCCAACGGCTTCCGCCACGACACGAAACACAACCGATTCCGGCTCTCAAAGGGTAAACTCCACAAACCGTCACCGCGTGCCCGCGACTATATCCTCGTTGAGTACGACGCCCCACCCGAAGTCGAATTGGAGAACGTTCAGCAAGTCCGTGCCGTCTGGAACAGTCACAAGGAACGATGGGAACTTCACGTCGTCTGCAAGCACGAGATTGAGGCAGAGGCACCAGGCGAGAAGGCAGCGGGTGTTGACCTCGGAATCTGCAATCCTGCCGCCGTTGCATTCCCCGACGACGCTCTGTTGTATCCGGGCAACACGCTCCGCGAGGACAAGCACTACTTCCAGCAAGAAGAGTACCAGACAGCAGGGCCGCACGGTCCCAGCCAAAAAGCAGAGTGGGCACGTGAAAAACTGTCGCGTCGCAAAGACCACTTCCTACACGCCCTCTCGAAAGACATCGTTGAGCGGTGTGTTTCTCACGATGTTGGCACGCTTGTCGTCGGCGACCCCAGTGGTGTTGATGAAGACGACTGGGGTAGACACGGCAACAAACGCTTGGATAATTGGGCGTACAAGCGGTTGATGAACCTCATTGACTACAAAGCCCGTGAACGTGGCATCGAGGTGGAGATGCCCGACGAGCGCGGTACATCATCGTCGTGTAGTGTGTGCGGGCACGAAGACGGGGACAACCGTGTCGAACGTGGGTTGTGGAAGTGCGACCGCTGTGGGGTTGTCGCTCACGGCGACGTGAACGGAGCCGATAACATCAGGCAGAAAACGCTAAGCGTGACTCCCCCACTTGGGGATAGCGATAACGGCTGTTTGGCCCAGCCTCGCGTCATTCAGTTCAGCCGGACTCACGGATTCCAGCCGCGAGCAACCGCCGAGTGACGTGTAAACCCTAATATCCCAACGCTGAGCAAATCGGAGATTTGCGATGTACGCGAATCTTCGATTCGCTTGACTCGGGATTCCCCCGCGTCGTCGGGCTACGCCCGACTGCCTGGGAGAGCGACGCTCTCCCTCTGTTCACGCAGGGGAGGAGGTCAAAACGCCTGTAAGGGGCACGTCTTGACGGGACGAGATCGCGAGTGTCCGTCAATCGGCAGCGGTCATCGTCACCCGTCTACTCCGGACCGTGTATGCCGGGCGATCGTTCCGGCGATCGCTACTTGTCGGGATCGAAGTCAAGCGCCGCCGAGTTGATACAGTAGCGCTTGCCCGTCGGATCGGGGCCGTCGTCGAAGACGTGACCGAGGTGGCCGCCGCAGTTCGCACACGTGACTTCCGTCCGTTCCATCCCGTGACGGGTGTCGAGTTCGGTTTCGACGTTGCCCTCCCCGACGACGTCGTAGAAACTCGGCCAGCCGGACCCGGAATCGAACTTGGTGTCAGCGTCGAAAAGCGCCGCCCCACACCCGGCGCATCTGAACACGCCGTCGTCGTCGACGTCGAGCAGTTCGCCGCTGAACTTCGGTTCCGTGCCGCGCTCGCGCAAGATGTGATACTCTTCCTCGGTCAGCATCTCGCGCCACTCCTCGTCGGTACCCGGCAGGTCGTCGATCGAATCGGAGTCAGACATGCCCGCTCGTAGGTTCCCGAGACGTATATGTCCCCTGACATCGGCAGTCTCCGTCGACACCGCCTCGAACGGACGGTCGAGGAATACGGCGATCGCTCGGCGGTCTAATGTTCCGCCGACACAGTGTATAAACCGGTGGGGGCCGTTGTGCTGATATGCCTCTGAAAGGGTCGGGACCGGCCCGGATGCGCGAGATCGACCGTTATGACGGCGGCGTCGGCTGGATGGCTCATCCCGACGAGCGGATGCAACGCGCCAGCCACGCCGTCGTCAGCGAGTCGGGTGGCGTCTGGGTGCTCGACCCGGTCGACGCCGACGGTCTCGACGACCTCCTGGCGGAGCACGGCGAGGTCGCGGGCGTCGCCGTCCTGCTGGATCGACACAAGCGTGACGCCGCCGCAGTCGCACGTCGTCACGACGTTTCGGTGTACGTGCCCGAGTGGATGGACGGCGTCGCCCCGAAGCTCGACGCGCCGGTCGAGCGCGTCCACGCCGACCTCGGGGACTCCGGGTTCGGGGTCCACGAGCTGATTGACACGCCGCTGTGGCAGGAAGCGGCCCTCTACGGCGAACACGACGGAACGCTGGTCGTTCCCGAGGCGCTCGGGACTGCCGAGTACTTCCTCGCGAGCGGGGAATCACTGGGGGTCCATCCGGCGTTGCGGCTGAAACCACCCCGGTCGCTCCGGCGGTTCGCGCCCGAGCGCCTGCTCGTCGGTCACGGCGAGGGCGTCCTCACGGACGCGGCGAGCGCGATCGGCGAGGCGCTCGACGGCTCACGCCGGCGCGCACCGAAACTGTACGCAGAAACCGTCCGGTCGATGCTGTTCGGATGACCGAGACCCGATACATCACCGAGGGGCTCCTCGAGTACCTGCTGGAGTACGCCGGCGACCGCGACCCGCAGTCGGTGACAGTCTCGCTGGACGCCACGCCGGCCGGAGAACTGGACGGCCTCGATCTGGACCCGGAGACGCCGGTTTTCACACACGTCTACCTGCCGCAGGCCGGATCGTCCGTCAACGCCGTCTTCGGGATGGACCTGGGGACGCCGGTCGGCCAGACCGACGGCCGGTTCGTGTCCCACCCGACCGGCGAGTTGAGCGTCTCCGAGACTGACGACCTCCACGCAGTCGTGTTCGTGGCCGTCCCGCCGTGGGACCGGTCGTCGCTCGCGGCGTTCGATCCGGGCGGCCGTCGGCTACCGATCGAGGTACTCGCAGTCGAACCGCCCGAAGACGTGTTGTGACCGCGCTGGACCGACCACGCTACTCCAGATATCCAAGGTCCTGCAGTTGCTCGGCGATCTCGGCGAACTCCGCCTCGGTGAGCCGCCCCTCTCGCTGGTGTTCGATGACGATACTCCGCAGGAGAAACCTGACAAGGTCGCTCGTGCTGGAGAAACTCGTTCCCTCGATCGTCTCCTCGATGCGGTCGGCCAGGTCTTTCGGGATCGAGACGGTCGTGTACTCGGTCATAGCAGAGTGTGAGGACAGCACGGGGGATAGGCGTTGTGTCCTGTCCATGGGACAGCACGAGGTCGGTGTCGTGGACTCGATCCCGGGCCCTGTTTCATCGTGACTGTTGGACATCTGTCCGGCATCGACCGCGCGATGGAGGGCGGTCGGATCGGGATCAGGCCCGTCGCTCGTCCAGCCACGCCAGCAACTCGTCGGCGACGACCTGTGGCTGTTCGACGTGGACCAGATGGCCGCTCTCGACCGCTCGACCCTCGCCGCGCGGGAGGTGTTCGGCCAGTCGTCGGCCTGCCTCGGGATCGACGATCGCGTCCTCGACGCCGTGAAAGACCAGCGAGGGCGTCGTCACCTCGTACAGATCGGTCAGTTCGGCCTCGCGCATGGCGGCCAGCTGCCCGTCCCAGCCCGTCCGGTCGGCGTCGTCCGTCGCACGCCACTCGACGATCCGTCTGATCTCGTCAGGATGTGCTTCGACCGTGCCGGGCGCGAACGCCACCGCCAGCGATCGTTCGATCGCCTCCGGGTCGTCGCGAGGGGCGCGAAGCCGGGCGAGCGCGTCGAAATCGACGTCCGACGGAGCAGTCGGCGTCCCGAGCAGTCCGAGCGACTCCGGTCGCCCGGCGCGGCGGGCGTACTCGACGGCGACGACCCCGCCGAGACCGGCCCCGAGGAGGTGCACCGAGCGAGCGCCGTGGTCTGCGAGCACGGCGTCGAGATCGGCCGTCAGGTCACGAACGGTGTAGGGCCCGTCGGGCGTATCGGAGTTCCCGGTCCCGCGATAGTCGAATACGACGACCTCGTGCTCGCGTGCGAGCGGTGTCACGAGATAGCTCCACTGCCAGGCGCCGAGACCGGCGACCCCACAGCAGACGACGGTCGGTCCCTCGCCGTGGACGGCGTACTCGATCCCGACAGCGCCGTTACGTGCAGTCGGCATGACCCGTGGTTGGTCGGCCATCCTCGTGTGCGTTTCGACAGCCGGACGAAGCGCCTCGACCGGGACGTGCCGATCCGGTTCCGCATCGGTTATGCACACGGGGACGGTAGACGGGGACATGAGCGACGAGGGTGGTCCCCGGCAGGTCGGCGACCCCGACTACCACAGCGTCAACCATACTGCGGTACAGACCTGCGGGTGGACCGACAACGCTCTCCAGGGCGAGGGCAAGTGCTACAAATACGCGTTTTATGGCGTCGAGAGCCACCGCTGCATGCAGATGACGCCGGTGGTGAAGTGCAACGAGCGCTGCGTGTTCTGCTGGCGCGATCACGCTGGCCACGCCTACGAACTGGGCGACGTCGAGTGGGACGACCCCGCCGCAGTCGCGGACGCCACGATCGACCTCCAGCGGAAGCTGCTGTCGGGCTACGGCGGCAACGACGACGTCCCCCGCGAACGGTTCGAACAGGCGATGGAGCCGCGCCACGTCGCCATCTCGCTGGACGGCGAACCCACGCTGTATCCACATCTGCCCGAACTCATCGAGGAGTTTCACGACCGGGAGATCACGACGTTTCTGGTCTCGAACGGGACGAAACCGGAGATGATCGAGCGATGCGATCCGACCCAGCTGTATATCTCGGTGGACGCACCCGACCGAAAGACCTTCGAGGAGACCGTCAAGCCCGTCGAGGAGGACCTCTGGGAGCGGCTGATCGAGACGCTGGACGTCCTCGCGGCGAAAGACGACACCCGAACGGTGCTTCGGACGACGCTCGTCGGCGGCGAGAACGACCACCGTCCGGCGTGGTACGCCGCGATGGCCGACCGCGCTGACGTCGATTTCTTCGAACTGAAGGCGTACATGCACGTCGGCCACTCTCGGGGGCGTCTCGACCGCTCGTCGATGCTCGACCACGACGACGTCGTCTCGTTCGCACGCGAGGTCCAGGCGTTCCTCCCCGACCACGATCACCTCGTTGACGTGCCGGACTCCCGGGTCGCCATGCTCGCGCGGGACTCGGACACCTGGGTGCCGAAACTGCAGCAAGGAAGTCAATTCTGGGCTGACGATCCGGCTGCGCGCTGACTGTCGGTGTCCGATCGCCGCTCCCGGAATGCTCTTTGTCGGTCGGTGTGTATCCCGATACACGATGAAAACCGTGCGAGTCGACGAGTGGTTTCACGAATATCTCAAGACCGAGAAACGAGACGACGAGACGATGGGTGAAGCACTCGTCCGTCTTACTGGCGCACCGGCCCCCGATCCGGACGTCATCGCTGGAGTCATCACGGAGGGGCAGGGCGAGCAGATGAAAAACCGAATTGACCGGATGGACACATCGAGTGCGACAGCGATGCGCGATCGGATGACAGATGATTCTTGACACGAACTACCTGATTGATCTTTTCAGCGGGAAATCTCGCGCACACGAGAAGGCAGAGGACCTGCAGCGAAATCAGGAGATACAGCGCGTACCTGTGCCAGTTCTTTCCGAACTCGAATACGGTGCAGAGTGGGTGCTCGACGAGCACGAGCGACGGCGTATCCGGAACTTGAGCCGGATGTATTCGATCACACGGCTGGACGAAGAGATGGCAATTAGAGCGGGACAGTTGCTTGCGCGGGCAGATGGTAGTGCTGGCAGTGAGACCGGACCTGACATGATCGATGCGTTGGTCGCAAGTGTCGCAGAGACAGTTGACGAACGGGTCGTGACTGACAACGTAACCGACTTCGAGCGACTGGGCGTGTCCGTCGAATCGTTCTGACTGTGATACAGCTTCGAAGGGAATTGCCGCCTCGGGGTGACGTTCACGGTTTTCCATTCCAATTCTGAGATGCATACAACAGTCGGTATGCTTATCCGTCGGGATACCGCAGTTTCAGGTATGGAATTGTCGGGCCGGGTGATCGGGTACGACGAGCTCCGGACGCTGAAAGTGCTGGCGCTGGCCGGCGCGCTCGACGGCGAGGCGAAAATCTCCTGTGCGGGCCTGGCCGGCAAGCTCGACGTGTCGAACCAGACCGCCTCGCGTCGCCTCCAGAGTCTCGAGGACACCGACATGATCGAGCGCGAGATCGTCAGCGACGGGCAGTGGGTGTCGGTGACCCGCGAGGGCGAGGCGCTGCTCCAGCGCGAGTACGCCCACTACCAGCGGATCTTCGAGTCGCAGGTCGGCGTGACGCTGACCGGCACGCTGACAAGCGGGATGCACGAGGGCGGGCACTACATCACGCTGCCGGGATACATGCGCCAGTTCGACGCGAAGCTCGGCTACGAGCCGTACGCGGGGACGCTGAACGTCGAACTCGACGCCGAGAGCGTCCGCGCCCGGGCGCGGATGGACGCGCTCGATCCGATCGAGATCGAAGGCTGGGAAGACGACGAACGCACCTACGGGCCGGCCTACTGCTATCCGGCGACGATCGAGTTCGAGACGGGGACCTACGACGACGCTCACGTCATCGCGCCCGAACGGACCCACCACGGCGACGTTCAGCTCGAGTTGATCGCTCCGGAGAAACTTCGCGCCCGGTTCGACGCCGACGACGGCGACCACCTCACTATCCATGTCCACGAGTAACGAGACCTCAGGCGGATCGACCAGCATCGACCACGCGATCGCGGCGTTTCGGGACGGCGATCCGATACTCGTCCATGACGCCGCCGACCGCGAAGGCGAGACCGACATCGTCTACCCGGCCGGGGCGGTCGATTCGGACGCCGTCGCACGGATGCGCAACGACGCCGGCGGGCTGATCTGTGTCGCCCTCTCGAACGAGGTCGCCGAGGCGTTCGACCTGCCGTTCTCCCAGGAGATTATCGATCACCCGACCGCCGCGGATCACGAACTCGGCTACGACGAGCGGTCGTCGTTCTCGCTGACGGTCAACCACCGGGACACCTACACCGGCATCACCGACGAGGACCGGGCGCTGACGATTACCGAACTCGCCACGGCTGCGGCCGATCCCGAGGGGTTCGACTTCGCCGGGCAGTTCCGATCGCCCGGTCACGTCCATCTGCTGCGGGGTGCGCCCGAGCTGGTAGACGATCGAAAGGGGCACACTGAACTGGGGCTGGCGCTGGCGGATGTCGCTGACCTCCCGCCCGCCGTCGTCGTCTGTGAGATGCTCGACGACGAGACCGGCCGCGCGCTCTCGCCGGTCGACGCTCGCACCTACGCCGCCGACCACGATCTCGTCTACGTCGAAGGGCGAGAGATCGTCGAGCAACTAGGCTAGATCACGTCTGTCGGCAGCGATTCTGTTTCGAGGCAGACAGCGCAGATCAGCGTCGCGTGGTCCGCGACGACGGAGTGACGCGACGCTCAGCCTACCGTTCGGTATCGGTCGCGAGCGAGGGGCGGATCTCACCTAACACGTCGAAATCGCTCTCGAAATCGCCGACGATCAGGAGCGCGAAGTAGCGGTGGAACGACTCGATCGGGACGTGAACGACCGCGCTGGCCAGCGCGAGCACGAGGACGAACGCGACCGCGAGCAGAGCGACCCCGACGACGAGCGGGACCGTGACCGTGCCGCCCGCGATCGCCCCCAGGCCAACCAGCAGGCCGACGATGAGAAACGGGATCGCCAGCACGACGCCGACGATCGCCAGCACGATCCCGACGGCGACTGTCGTCGCGATCCGGAGTCCAATCGCCACGAGCAGGTACGCGCCGAACTGCTTCCACTGGGTGCGGACCGCTGCGAGGAGTTCTCGCCAGGCCGACAGGACGCCGCTGTCACGCGCCAGCATGACCGGCACGACCAGTTGGGTCGTCAACCAGTGGACCGCGATGGCGGGCAAGCCCACGAGCGCCCCCACGAACAGGAGCGTGGCGATCCCGACGAAGATCTGTGCGTCGCTGATCGTGACCGAACCGCCGCCGAGCGCGGTCGTGATCGGGTCCCAGAACAGCGCTAGCGTCGCCGCGCCGAACAGGGCGAGCGAGACCGCGAGGACGGCGAGCCGAAAGCCGAACAGTCGGAGACCACGCCCCCAGTGGCGACCGAGGCCGCGACGGATCGCAACCGACCGGTTCGACAGTCCCTCGACGAAGACGAACTCCAGGATCGCGCCGAGCCAGGCCAGCACCAGCCAGGCCAGCCCGAGGACGACCGCTATCGCCACCAGTACGGCAACGACCTCGCTCGCGATCGAGACCGAACCGGGTTCGACAGTCACGTCCGTGACTGGTGCCGTCGACCCTGCCGACGAACCCGCCGACGGGGTGTTCGAGCCCAGGCTCGTGACGTTCCCGCCGGACCCGAAGCCGAGAACGAAGACGACGACGGCCAGCCGCGCCCACAGCCCCCCGTCGAACGGGAACAGAAGCGACCGCGTCAGCGACACCGCGTCGTCGATCCGCTCGGTTGCATACAGTGCCATACCTGTTCTTTCAGAGGAACGCTCAAAAAGACTACCTATTAGGTATTGCCGGGAACCCGGTGCGAACGCGTACCGTTACTCGACGTCCACGAGGCGCATCAGCGGGTAGCCGTCATCCATCTCCATGCGGGCGACGGCCCGAGACCCCTCGTAATCGACGCGAATCTCCACTTCGGCGAACCGGCCGGTGAACTCCGTGTAGTCGGCCGACCCCTCCGCGATGGCGGCTTCGAGTTCCGCCTCGCGGATCTCGACGGTAACGGACTCACAGTAGGGCTGGTTCTCGATGGCTTCCTCCATTGCCTGCGCGAGGCTGTCGGCACTGTCGGGACTGACCGGCGTCCCGGCGAACTGGTGGTACAGCGATCCGAACTTGATCCCGGCCTCGAAGCAGGCCTGCTCTGGGTCGGTGGGCATACTGTTCAGTTCGCAGGCCGCGTGGAAACGCGCTTCGGACCGCGGCCGCGGGACCCAGCGACAGGGACCGCTCGCGGGGCGAACCGTATCTTACTTACTGGCCGGTCGCACAGATACACTCGATGGACGATCCCGTTCTGCTCACGGGTGCTGGCGGTCGCGTCGGCGAGGCGATCCTCGAGGGTCTCGCCGACGAATACGAGTGGCGACTGCTACTGCACAGCCCACCCGACGAAGAACCGGACCACGAGTACATGATCGGCGACGTCACCGACGAGGCGCTCGTCCGGGCCGCCGTCGAGGGCGTCGGCGCGGTCATCCACCTCGCCGGCGACCCCCGACCCGAGGCCTCCTGGGACAGCGTCCTGTCGAACAACATCGACGGCACCCAGAAGATGTACGAGGCCGCCGTCGACGAGGGCGTCGAGAAATTTATCTACGCCTCCTCGAACCACGCGGTCGGGGCCTTCGAGACCGACGAGCGCACCCCGGAGATGTACCGCGAGGACGACGATTTCCTGCTCGACGGGACCGAACTCCCCCGTCCCGGCAACCTCTACGGCGTCTCGAAGGCCACCGGCGAGGTCCTCGGCCGGTACTACCATGATCAGTACGACATCGACGTCTGTAACATCCGGATCGGCAACCTTACTCGCGGTCACCCGCCGATCGACTACGAACGCGGCCAGGCGATGTGGCTCTCCTACCCCGACTGTGCGCATATCCACCAGCGCGCGCTCGAAGCCGACTACGACTTCGAGATCGTCTACGGGATCTCCGACAACGACCGCAAGTACTACTCCATCGAACGGGCTCGCGAGGCGCTTGGCTACGATCCGCAGGACAACTCCGCGCATTTCAAGGGCGAAGAGCGGGTCGAAGAACCGCGTTGAAACAGTCGAAGTAGTCGGGTGAACCGACGATTCCCGGAAGCGGCCGAAGGTCCCGACGCGTTCGGGATGCTGTCTTTCGGTGATACCCGCTCAACGAGGTCTATCTCATTTCCGCGGGAAAATCAGACTGTTCCACGACGGACACGCGTCCCGACGACACTCGGAAGTTGCAGGCGGCCGAGGCGCGTGTCCCCGGCCGAACCTCAATACGTCACGGGGGCTGCTCATACTGTCGGCTGTAACAAACTGAAGGAATTCGCCACCCCGGGTGGCGAATATCGTTACGAACTTACAGCCGACAGTATCAGCTGTCGTCTTCGTCGTCGAGTTCGTTCTCTTCGGCCTCTTCTTCGGCTTCGGTGTCTTCAATCTCCTCGTCTTCTTCGGCCTCGTCGCCCTCATCGTGCTCGTCTTCTGCGCCCTCAATGTCGTACTCGTATTCTTCTTCGACGAGCGTCAGGGGCCCGTCGCCGAGGACGTACTCCAGTTCGCCCTCGAAGCCGCCTTTCTCGAGTTCGAACTCGACTTCGTCCCCGCCGTCTTCGGAGAGGTTGAAAAAGACGGTTCCGTTCTCGTCGGTCAGTTGCGTTTGATCGTCGTAGGTGACCGAAACGTTCTCCGCGGGGCTCCCGTTGGTGGTGACCGTCACTTCGAGCGTGTCGTTGTCCAACGTCGCCGTCGCGTCGACGTTCGTGAGGGTGCTCGTGGTTTCGTCCGCCTGTGCACTCGCGTCGGCCCCGGTACCGACCGCACCGGTCGCCGCAGCGACGCCGGCGACACCTATGAGAGCGGCAACGACCAGGGCAGCAGTTTTGATTCGGCTCATGCACTCCGTCCATCGGGCGAGATTACAATAAACCGGGCCGACGCTCGTCTTCGATTAGCCCGATTTAATCGGATTTAACGGACACTCGAGGCCAGCCTGGTGCAGCTACTCTGGACAGCACTCTCTGAGCCGGAACGACAGAATTGCAGATCGGTGTCTTCGACGGGTTCGGACCGCGACGGGAGCGACAGTGCCACGCGCCGGTACGGAAGCGAAAGTTTATACAATCGACATCGTAATCGTTCAGATATGGCTCTGATGTCGTCGGTAGTACGATAGCCGCGCAGGCACGTTTTCACCGCCAGTCCGGCGACCAGCCACGACACCTCTCTTACCCATGAGTGATCTTCCAGACACCTACGACCCGGACGACCGCGAGCAGCACTGGCGCCAGCAGTGGCAGGAGATGGACCTCTACAGCTACGACGCCGGGGCGGCCGATCCCGACACGGACTACGTGATCGACACGCCGCCGCCCTATCCGACGGGGAACCTCCACATCGGCAACGCGCTGGGGTGGTGTTACATGGACTTCGCCGCTCGCTATCACCGCCTGCAGGGCGAGGACGTACTCTTCCCGCAGGGCTGGGACTGTCACGGGCTCCCGACGGAAGTGAAAGTCGAAGAGAACGAGGGGATCCACCGGACGGACGTCCCGCGAGAGGAGTTCCGCCAGATGTGCATCGATCACACCGAGGAACAGATCGACGCAATGAAAGACACGATGCACACGCTGGGGTTTTCCCAGGACTGGGACCAGGAGTTCCGAACGATGGACCCCGAGTACTGGGGGACCACCCAGGAGTCGTTCGTCGAGATGGCCGACGACGACCTCGTGTATCGGGACGAGCACCCGGTCAACTGGTGTCCGCGCTGCGAGACGGCCATCGCCGACGCAGAGGTCGAGACCGAGGAGGGCGTCGAGGGGACGCTCCACTACATCACCTTCCCGAGCGCCGACGGCGGCGACGACGTCGAGATCGCGACGACCCGTCCCGAACTGCTCTCCTCGTGTGTTGCGATGGCAGTCCACCCCGACGACGACCGCTACGCCGATCGGGTCGGCGACACCTTCGAGGTGCCGCTGTTCGGTCAGGAAGTCGAGATCATCGCCGACGAGGAGGCCGACCCCGAGTTCGGGACCGGCGCGGTGATGATCTGTACCTTCGGGGACAAACAGGACGTGACCTGGTGGGCCGAACACGACCTGGATCTGCGGATGTCCTTCACCGAAGACGGCCACCTCAACGAGAAGGCCGGCGAGTACGAGGGGCTGACTATCGAGGAGGCTAAGGAGGTCATCGCAGAGGACCTCGACGAGGAAGGGTATCTCGAGGATACCGAACCAACGACGCAGAACGTCGGCCAGTGCTGGCGCTGTGACACGCCGATCGAGATCCTCAGCAAGGAGCAGTGGTTCGTCGAGGTCGATCAGGACGCGATCCTCGAGCGCGGTCGGGAGGTCGAGTGGATCCCCGAGCACATGTACGACCGCCTGGAGGAGTGGACGGAGGGCATGGAGTGGGACTGGGTCATCTCCCGCCAGCGCGTGTTCGCCACGCCCATCCCGGCGTGGTTCTGCGCGAACGACGAGTGCGATCACATCCACGTCGCCGATCCCGAGGAACTACCGGCCAAACCCACCGAGGAAGAGCCCGCAATCGAGGAGTGTCCCGAGTGTGGCGCCACCGAGTGGGTCGGCGAGACCGACGTGATGGACACGTGGATGGATTCCTCGATCACGCCGCTTTTCGTTCGCGACTGGCCCGACGAGGACTTCCACCCGACGACGCTGCGGCCGCAGGGCCACGACATCATCCGGACGTGGGCGTTTTACACGCTGTTGCGCACCGACGCGCTGGAGGACGAGATCCCGTGGGAGGAGATCCTCATCAACGGGATGGTCTTCGGCGACGACGGCAACAAGATGTCCAAATCGCAAGGCAACTTCGTCCAGCCCGAGGAAGTCGTCGAGGACCACTCCGCCGACGCCTTCCGGCAGGCGATGGCGCTGGCGGGCAAGCGCGGCGAGGACGTCCAGTTCCAGTGGAAGGAAGTCACCTCCGCCTCGCGGTTCAACACCAAGGTCTGGAACATCACGAAGTTCGCCGCTCAGCACCTCGACGCGGACCGCGAGCCGCTGGACAACCCGGCCTATCGTGACATCGACCGGTGGATCCTCTCGCGGGCCGCCGAGACCGCCGAGGATGTCGCCGAGTACATGGACGACTATCGCTTCGACGCGGCGCTTCGGGAATTGCGGGAGTTCGTCTGGCACGACCTGGCCGACGACTACCTCGAGCTCATCAAGGGCCGACTCTACGAGGGGCGACCCGGCGAGCGCGACGCCGCCCGCCAGGGGCTGTTCGTCGCGCTGACGGCCTCGCTGAAGATGCTCGCGCCCTTCGCGCCGTTCATCGCCGAGGAAGCCTACAACGCTTTGCCCAGCACGGAGGGTAGCGTCCACGCCGCCGAGTGGCCCGAGATCGACCTCCATCCCGAGGAGGTCGAGGACACGGACGCCGTCGAGCAGGCCGGCGAGATCATCGTCGACGTCGCCTCGACGATCCGGGGCTGGAAGTCCGACGCGGGGATGGCGCTCAACGCCGAACTCGACAAGGTCGAAGTCTACCCCGACGACGGCCCCGAGGAGCGCGCGATCGACACCTACGACCTCAGCGAGGCGGTCAACGCGCCCGTGCTGATGCGCGAGGGCGTGCCCAGCGTCGAGCTCGTGCCCGTCGAGGTCGACCCCGATCACTCCGTCATCGGACCGGAGTTCCGCGATCAGGCCGGGCAGGTCGTCTCCGCGCTGGAGTCGATGGACCCGCAGGAAGTCAAAGACCAGATCGACCGCCACGCCGAAGTCGAGGTCGACCTCGGCGGCGAAGTCGCGGTCGTTCCCGGCGAGGCCGTCGACGTGATCGAGGAACGGCGCGCGGCCTCCGGCGAGGCGGTCGTCGTGCTCGAATCCGAGACGGCGACGATCCTGATCTACGAGTGATACTGCCGGCTGTAAGTTCGTAAAGATATTCGCCACCCGGGGTGGCGAATTCCTTCAGTGTGTTACAGCCGGCAGTATGAGAACAGGCCGATTGCCTCGATCGACAGACAGGTCGAGTACTCCGGGGACCGACCCCCCGGATGAAGTCGGGCGGCGATGGACGCGACTACTGGAGAAGGCTATTGCGGCGGTTCGAGGGCCGTGTCCGTCGCGATCCAGGCGTCGGGATTGCCGTCCTCGGTGAAAACGGTCTTGTCCTCGGTCGGGGAGTGTGCCGACACCGACGGCCAGTTCTCGATCGCGTCGTCGGGCGTGCGGGTATCTGCCATCGCCGTGGATTAGGTTCGCCTAAAGATAAAAGCGTTCGGATGTTCTTCACGCCGCGGGGACGGTCCGCCTCGGATTTAGGGTGGTGGGGCACGAACGGACGATATGGTCGACGACGACCCTCCTGACGTCGAGCGACAACTCGCGGAACTGACCCGGACGGTCGCACGGTTGCGCGACCAGCTCGAACGCGAGCGACGCCCGCTCGTGGCCCCGCGGCCGCCGCGGGCCGACGAACTCAGACAGTTCACCAGCGAAGTCGCGATCCCGGGCGCGATACTGCTTCTCGAGACGAACGTCCGTGCGCTGCGGCTCTTCCAGCGAACGATCCGGCTGGCCGACGGGGTCGACACACAGGACGGCGGCGACTCGGTCTCACAGCGGGCCGAGCGCGCCGGCTCGAAGGCCCTGTCGCGTCTCGAGAGCGCGCTCGAAGACGTGCAGTCGGCGCTCGACAGCCAGCCGCCGGACAGCGAGGCACGCGACCTGCTCGAAGACGCCCGGCGGCTCCAGTCCGAACTGGAAGACCGGCTCGACGAGACGGACGAACCGATTGAGACCGGGCCGTCGGTCGACGTCGAGTCCGAACTCGAGTCGATCAAGGATCAGGTCGAGAACGACGACGACCGATAGCCGAGCATGCGCGAGGGCGTTCGAAGCGCACTCGTCGGACTGCTCGGCGGGAGCGGTGGCGTCGCCTTCGTCGCGCTCGCGATTCTGGCCGCCGACCCGGCCGCTGACGAGGCACTTGGACTGCTGGTTGTCGCGTTCCTCTCGCTCAACGGCGCGTTTTTCGTGTTTGCCGTGACCCGCTACTGATCGTCGTTCCGCTTCTCGTCGTCCGGGGCGACCGACAACGATACACTCTTTAGGCTGGCCTAAACAATGGGGAGTGACCGATGACAGACGACATCTGCGTGATCGTGCCGACGATCCGGGAGTACGAGTGCGTCCGCGAGTACGTGGCAAACGCCCGCCGTCACGAGTTCGACACGGATCGACTGCACTTCGTGCTGGTCACGGAGGACTTCTGTGACACCGACGCGATGGACGAGATGCTGGATGAACTGGACGTCACAGGGGAGGTCTTCGACGGGAGCGCCCGCGAACGGTGGTTCGCCGAGCAGGGGATCGAGGAGCACGACTACCTGATTCCCGAGGCGAGTCACGCCCAGACGAGTTTCGGTCTGCTGTACCTCTGGGCGGGCGAGTTCGAGTACGGCGTGTTCATCGACGACGACACCCTGCCCCACGAGGACAGCGATTTCTTCGGGACGCACATGGACAACCTCCAGTACCGGGGCGCGATCGAGGCCGTCGAGTCAGACGAGCGGTGGGTGAACGTCCTCTATCAGACCGACACGGACCTGTACCCGCGCGGGTATCCCTACAGCGCGATGGACGAGACCGTCCGAACGGAGACGACGACAGTCTCGGAGGTCGTCGCCTCCCAGGGACTGTGGACGAACGTTCCCGACCTGGATGCGGTCCGGATCCTGATGGACGGCGATCTGGACGGCCAGGCCCAGACTCGCCTCGACGCGGACGACTACGGCGAGGACTTCGTGGCCGCGCCGGGTCAGTACCTGACGGTCTGCTCGATGAATCTGGCGTTCAGACGCGAGGTCGTCCCGGCGTTCTACCAGCTCCCGATGGACGACAACCCCTGGGACATCGGCCGGTTCGACGACATCTGGAGCGGCGTCTTTTTGAAGCGCGCGGCGGACCTGCTGGGCAAGCAGATCTACAACGGCGCACCGCTGTGTGAGCACAACAAGGCCCCGCGCTCGACGTTCGGGGACCTGGCCAACGAGGTCGCCGGCCTCGAACTGAACGAACACGTCTGGGAACTGACCGACCGCGTTGCCGAGGCCGAGAGCTTCGCCGACGCCTTCGAGCGCATGGCCGAGGAACTGGTGACTGCCGAGACAACCGACTACGAGAACGGCGAGTTCCTCCGGCACGTCGGCGAGTACATGCACGACTGGCTCGACTGTCTCGCGACGATCGAATCCGACGGTCTGGAGGCCACGCGATCGGCCCGGTCGCTCGCGGACGACTGAGACGAACCGCCAGACTTATGTTATTTAGGCCAGCCTAAACCAATGATGACAAACGACGACAGCACGTTCGGCGATCGATCGGAGCGTCCGGGGACTCGCTCGTCACGACGGGGCTTTCTGGCGACGAGCGGCGTCGCGGCGGCAGGCGCGCTCGCCGGCTGTACCGGGCTGTTCGGTGGCGACAGCGGTGACTACGGAGCGCCGGACTACGACGCGGCCGACGCGGCGATGGAAGCGATGGCCCTCTCGGAGTTTCAGGGATCTGGGGCCATTCTCGAGGGACGACCGGCACCGGGCGGGCGCTCGATGGAGGACCTCCCGAACCTCTCGGGCGAACTCTCGATCTATCTCGGCGGCGGCGAAGGCGGACTCTACCTCCAGCTGTTCGACGTCCTCGAGGAGGTCTATCCCGACTTCGCGTATACGTCTCAGTCCAAACCGTCGAGCGAGCTCGCCCTCCAGATCGCAGACGAGGCACAGGCCGGCCAGCTCCAGGCGGACCTGTTCATCTCGATCGGCGCGGGGTCGCTCGGGACCGTCCTCGAGGACGGCGCGACCCGCCCGCTGACCGAAGAGACGGTCGATCCCGTGCCCGACGCGTTCGTACAGCCGGACCGCAACTGGGTCGGTATCGCCGGCCGTGCCCGGGCGGTCCCGTACAACACCGAGCAACTGGACGAGGGCGACCTCCCTGACAGCGTGATGGACTTCCCCGACGCCGACCCGCTCCAGAGCGCGACTGGCTGGGCACCGACCTACGGGGCGTTCCAAGACTTCATCACCGCGATGCGCTTGCAGGAGGGTGAAGACGCCACTCGCCAGTGGCTCGAGGACATGCAGGCGGCCGGGATCCAGTCCTACGACAACGAGTTCCTGATCTCCGATGCGATCTCGACCGGCGAACTGGCGGCCGGGTTCGCCAACCACTACTACGCGCTGCGCGTGCTCAACGGCTCGCCGGATCGACCGCTGGACCTGTATTTCACCCGCGGCGACGCCGGGTCGCTGGTCAACGTCTCGGGTGCCGCGCTGCTCGATCGCGACGAGAACGCCGGCCTCGCGGACGTGTTCGTCCGCCACCTCCTCTCGGCTGAAGCCCAGGAGTTCTTCGCCACCCGGACCTACGCCTATCCGATGCTGCCCGGCGTCCAGCCGGTCGGTGACCTGCCGACGATCGACGAACTGGAGACGCCGGATATCGACCTGACCGAACTGGCGAACACCGGTCCGACGACGGACCTGCTGACCGAAGCGGGAGTGCTGTAGCGGCGACGATGTCAGTCAGCGACCCCGTGTCCCGCCGCATCAAGCGCCGCTCCAGAGGCGACGTCCAGACGCTCGTGCTGGCGCTGCTTGCGGGGTCGGTCGCGGTCGCAGTGCTGACGCCGCTTCTGTGGGTGCTCAACAGCGCTCGATCGGTGCCCCTCGATCGCTTCTTCGACATCCTGTTCCGCCGGACGACCCTCGACATCTTCCTCAACACGGTCGTGCTCGTGGTCGCGGTGACCGCGCTGTCGGTCCTGATCGGCGTCCCGCTCGCGGTGCTGACCGCACAGACGGATCTGCCCTTCCGACGGCTGTTTACCGTGCTCGCCGCGCTGCCGCTCGTGGTCCCCAGCTACATCGGCGCGTTCGCGTTCGTCTCGGCGTTCGGGCCGCGGGGCGAGCTCGCCGACGCGCTCGCACCGCTCGGGGTCGAGCAGATCCCTTCGATCTACGGGCTCGTCGGCTCGGTGATCGTGCTGACGCTGTTCACCTATCCGTACGTCTTTCTCACGACGCGGGCGTCGCTGCTGTCGATCGACGGCCGGACCGTCGAGGCCGCCCGGACGCTCAACCACACTCGTCTGGGGGCGTTCAGGCGGGTCACCCTCCCGCAGTTGAAGCCCGGAATCGCGGCGGGTGCGTTGCTGGTCGCGCTGTACACGCTGTCGGACTTCGGGACGCCGGCGATCATGCAGTTCGACGTGTTCACCCGGATCATCTACGTGCGCACGACCGCCCGGCAGGTCGATTTCGCGTCGATCTTCTCGATCCTGCTGGTCGTGCTGACGGTCGTCATCCTGCTCGCGGAATCGCGGATCGAGCGCGGCGGCGAGACCTCCGCGTACGTCAACCGCGGGACGGATCGCCCCGGCGTCGTTCGGCTGGGTCGGTGGCGCTGGGTGGCGACGCTGTTCCCGCTCGCCGTCGCGTCGCTGGCGCTGGCGCTGCCGCCGGCGATCCTGTTCACGTGGCTGGGCCGTTCGACGCCCGAGCTGGCCGGTGCGGCCGTCGACTTCCGGTGGGAGTTCACCTGGAACTCGGTGACCGCCTCCGCGCTGGCGGCGGGGGCGTCCGTGCTCGCGGCGCTGCCGCTCGCGTATCTCTCGGCCCGCGGCGACGGACGGCTCTCGTCGCTGCCCGAGCGGGCGAGTTACGTCGGCTACGCCGTTCCGGGCGTCGTCGTCGGGTTCGGCCTGCTGTCGGTGGCGCTGAACGCCACGCCGTTTCTCTACGGCTCGCTGGCGGTGCTGGTGTTCGCGTACGTCGTCCGGTTTCTCCCGCAGGCGGTCGGGACGACCCGGTCTTCGATCCTGCAGGTCGATCCGCAACTGCTCGAGGCCGCCCGGACGCTCGGCAAACCGCCGCTGGTGGCCTTCCGAAAGGTCGTTCTGCCGCTGGTGATGCCCGGCATCGTCGCCGGGGCCGCGCTGGTCTTTCTCACCAGCATGAAGGAACTGGCCGCGACGCTTCTGTTGCGGCCGTTCGGCTTCGAGACGCTAGTCACCTACATCTGGCAGGTACAGGAGGCCGCGGCGTACGGTCAGGCGGCCGTACCGGCGCTGGTGTTGATCGGCATCTCGGCGCTGTCGATGCTCGTGATACTCGGACGGGAGCGATACGATGTCAAGGAATGATACCTTAACGACGATCGAACAGACGATCGAAACGACGCCCGAGCGCGAGTCGTTCGGCGAGCCGGTCCTCGAGCTGGCCGACGTCACCAAGCGATTCGGCGGCGAGCGCGCCGTCGAGAACGTCTCGCTCGACATCCGCGAGGGCGAACTGGTGACGCTGCTCGGCCCCAGCGGCTGTGGCAAGACGACGACGCTGCGGATGATCGCCGGGCTCGAGACGCCGTCCGAGGGGACGGTCACGATCGGCGGCGAGCGCGTCGCCGGAGCGCGGGACGCGACGCCGCCCGAACAGCGCGACGTGGGCCTGGTCTTTCAGGAGTACGCCCTGTTCCCGCATCTGACCGTCGGCGAGAACGTCGCCTTCGGGCTCGAGGCGGACGACGGCGAGCGCGTCGCGGAGCTGCTCGAACTCGTCGACCTCGAGGGGTACGCGGACCGCAGCCCCGAGAGCCTCTCGGGCGGGGAGCGACAGCGGGTCGCGCTCGCCCGCTCGCTCGCCCCGGAGCCGGACGTGCTCCTGCTGGACGAGCCGTTCTCGAATCTGGACGTTCGACTGCGCGAGGAGATGCGCGAGGAGGTCCGCCGGATCCTCAAGGCCGCCGGCGTGACGGCGGTGTCGGTCACCCACGACCAGGAGGAGGCGCTGTCGATCTCCGATCGGGTGGCGATCATGAACGACGGCCGCCTCGAACAGGTCGGCCGCCCGGAAGAGGTGTTCGGCCACCCCGAGTCGCGGTTCGTCGCGAGCTTTCTCGGACAGGCGAGTTTCCTCACCGGGACCGTCGTCGATGGCGGCGTCGACACGTCGCTTGGGCTGCTTGACGACGACCGGCTCGACGGCTCGATCGAGGAGTATCGCGGTGCCGAGATCGAGGTCCTGGTCCGTCCGGACGACCTCCGGGCGACACCCTGTCCCGGGCCCAGTACGCACGGCGAGGTCGTCCACCGCCAGTACACCGGCCCGTCGTTCGTCTACCGGGTCGAACTCGATTCCGGCGACGTGGTCCACTGCCAGCACAACCACGCGACGGAATTCGACCACGGGACTCGCGTCTGTATCGAACTCGAGGCCGATCACTCGCTGGCCTGGTATCCCGCGGAGTGATGGCGGGCGTCGAGACGACCGCACGCCGTCTGCTCGCTACCGTCCGCGAGCAGACGCGCGATCCCGAGACGCGGTGGCGAATAGCTGTCGCACTGCTCGCGGCGATCGGCGGTGCGACCGTTCTCCTGCTCGCGACGCGGGTGTTCCCCTACCACTCGCTGAACCACGACGAGGGCGTCTACCTCCAGCAGGCCCGGATGTTGCTCGACGGGCAGCTCTTTCTCCGACCGCCCGTCCCCGAGGCGTTCCGGCCGTGGTTCTTCGTCGAGAGCCCCGAGGGGATGTACTCGAAGTACTCGCCGGTCGTCCCGGCGTTGTACGCGCCGGCGCTCGCGCTCGGGGTGCCGCGAGCGACGCTCGCGCTCGTCGGCGCGGGAATCGTCGCGCTCGTCACCGCGATCGGTGCGGAACTGTTCGACCGGCCGACCGGACTGCTCGCCGGCGTCGCCGTGCTCGCCTCGCCGCTGTTCCTGATAAACGCGGCGACGTTTCTGCCGTACGCGCCGACGACGCTGCTGAACCTGCTCTTCGCGTTCTCGTATCTCCGGGCCGACCGGACCGGGAGCCGCCGGCTCGCAGCGGCCGCAGGGGGCGCGATCGGGCTGGCGTTTTTCGCCCGGCCCTACACCGCCGTGCTGTTCGCCGCCCCGTTCGTGCTCCACGCGCTGTGGACGCTGCGCACCCGCGAGCGCGACGTGTGGCTCCGGCAGGTGACCGTCGCGGTTGTCGGGCTGGTCGGGGTCGCCGCCGCGCTGGGGTACAACGCCGTCGTCACCGGCTCCGCACTGGAGTTTCCCTATCACGCGTTCGCCCCGCGAGACGGGGTCGGGTTCGGCACGCGCGAGTTGCTCGGCCGCGAGATCGAGTACACCCCGGAACTCGCCGCGCGGTCGAACGCCCGCGCGCTGGAGACGTTCGCGAGAGACTGGGCTCCGGCCGGCCTGCTCGGAGTCGCCACCGCCGCTGTCGGACTCGTGGTCGCGCTCCGCCGTCGGACGCCGCGGCGGCTGGCGCTCGCCGGACTGGTCGTCTCGATCCCGGTCGGCGAGGCGTACTTCTGGGGGACGCTGAACGTCCTCGGTGAGATCGGCGACCCGGGCGACGGGCTGATCGCCTCCCTCGGGCCGTACTACCACTTCGACTTGCTCGTGCCGCTGTCGCTGTTCGCGGCGCTCGCGCTCCGGACTGCCGGATCGCGCGCGTGGACGGTGCTCGACCGGCGGCTCGATCCGCACAAGGCGCTGTCGGCGTCGCTAGCGCTCGCGGCGGTCGTCGCCGCGGTCGGCGGAGCGGCGGTCGTCACGACCGCGACCGACCCCATCGATCGCAACCGGGCGGTCACCGACCACTACGAGGCCGCCTACGAACCCTTCGAGGAGCAGTCCTTCGAGAACGCGCTGGTCTTTCTCCCCCAACCGTACGGCCCGTGGCTGAACCACCCCTTCCAGCCGCTGCAGAACGACGCCGGCTACGACGGACCGGCGGTCTACGCGCTCGAGGAACGCCCCTTCGAGGTGGTCGACTCGTTCCCGGATCGGAACCTGTATCGGTACAGTTTCCGGAACCCGTGGCCGCCGATCGCGGGCGAGCCGGTCGAGCCGCGACTCCGGCCGATACGCCTCGCCGAAGGGGACGCAGTCTCACTCTCGATCGCCGCCGGCCTGCCGACGTACGCCCAGAGCGTGTCGATCGTGCTCGAGAGCGACGATAGCCGCGAGCGAACGGCGGTTGCCGCCGGGGACGAACTCGCGCTTGCACTGGCGGTGGGCGACGGAGCGGCCACGCTCGACGGCCCAGGGATCGAGCAACCGGTACGCGTCCCGGTCGAGGGGCGCGCGACGGTCGATCTCGAACTGTTCGTCGACTACGGGACCGGGGCCGGGTTCAGCTACGCGCTCTCACTGCCGGTCGAGACGGGCGACGGGACGACACGCGCGTTGTCGCCGCGACTCCAGCTGTGTGAGCTGGCACATCGCTGTGACGGTGCGGCCGCCTACGTGCCGGGCGAGACGCGCCAGGGGCAGTTTCTGCATACGACGTTCGAGGTGACCAAACAATGATAAACGAGACGGACGAGTCCGTGACACACGAGACTGACGAGCAGGCGAACGGAGCGGAAGACGACACCACGCGTCTCACGCGACGGGACGCGGTGATCGCGCTCGGTGCGGCCGGCGTCGGAGCCGCCGGACTCGGCGCGCTGGCGTGGGACGATCTCGGCGACGAGACCGCCGACGGGCCGACGGATCGGGACGAGCCCGGAGGGCGCGAGACGATCGTCGCTGCCGCCGAGGCGCTGTATCCCGAGCGGGTGACGGGGATCGACTCGTTCGTCGAGAGCTACGTCGTAGGCCGGATCCAGGACCGATCGGCGTACTTCGACGGCGTCCGGGCGGCCGCCCGACGGCTCGACGAGTACGCTCGCCACTGGGACGATCGGCCGTTCGCCGAACTCGACCGGGGGGCCCGACAGGACGTGTTCGACGAGTATGGACTGGACGACAGCGAGCCGGACCCCAGCGGGAGCGAGCGCGAGCGCGCCCGGTATTACCTGATCAACGAGTTGCTCTTTGCCTTCTACTCGTCGCCGACCGGCGGATCGCTGGTGGGACTGGAGAACCCGCCCGGCCATCCCGGCGGTCTCGACTCGTATCAGCGCGGGCCGGACGAGTGATTTCGGCGGCTCCGAGTCGCGTCGGTGCGGATCGGGGAGCGGCCGGACCGGGAGTTCACCGCAGTCGTTCCTGCATCCCGACCCGCAGGATCGAGCCGGCGATCTCGGCCCCGCCGGAGACCGGATCCAGTGTCGTCTCGCCCGCTCGCTCCCGATAGTCGATCTCGATCTCGCGGACGTCGTAGCCCCGACACAGCGGTCGCAACAGCAGTTCCGCGGAGAGGCCGGTGTTCTCGGTCCACTCGATGCCCTCGATGACGGACGTCCGGTAGGCGCGCATCCCCGTCGTCGTATCGCGGACGCGGCTCCCGACCAGCGCGCTCGCGATCGCGGCGAACAGGTGGTTGCCGAGTCGGTTGAACCGCGGCATCGTCTCGGCCCCGCGCGAGAGGCGGTCGCCGCTGACGACGTCCGCGCCGTCGTTGATCGCCGCCAGGAAGTCCGGCAGTCGCTCCATGGGATAGGTGTCGTCGCAGTCAGTCGTGACCACGACCGGTCGGTCGGCCGCGCGCAGCGCGCGCTCGACGGCGACGCCGTATCCCTGTGGTTCCTGTTCGATGACCCGCGCCCCCTTCTCGCGGGCGATCTCCGGCGTTCGGTCGCTGGAGCTGTCGACACAGGCGACCGACGCCCGCCCGTCGGTCACGCGCTCGATATCGTCGAGCACTGTGCCGATCGCCGCCTCTTCGTCGTACGTTCCCATGACGACCGCGAGGTCGTCGAAGGTGTACTCGCTCATCGTGTGTCTCTGTCCGCTCCGGTCATATTTTAGGCTTGCCAAAACCAGTGGGAGTAGAAGCGATTATTGCCCGTTTCTGTCGACGAGAGGATCTCTTTCCCGGTGGTTATTTTTACTTTGCCAACAGACAGTAGCGCACAACTATGTCGTCAAGAGAGTACACGCGGCGAGACCTCATGCAGAAAGGTGTAGCGGGAGCGGGATTCGTCACACTCGGATCACTGGCGGGGTGTGGTAGCATCGGCGGTGGTAACGGGAACGGCAACGGCAACGGTTCGACGGCGGGCGACACTGTTCCGGCGAAGGCGGAGGCGATCGTCTCGATGGACGTCGAGGCGATGTTGAACGACGACGACCTCCGGGACGTCGGCGATACGGTACTCGAGGAGTTACAGCAGTTCGGACAGGGCGAAGGCAACCTGCCGGAAGACGTCGACTCGGCGATCGAGATGGCTCGCGAGGAAGCCGACCTCGATCCGACCGGGTTCCGGAGTGGGACGCTGTTCATGCAGGTCGAGGGGTCCGGCGCCGACGAGGACTACGCCGGCATCGTTATGGAGACTGACTGGTCCGAGGACGACCTGATCGGGTTCCTCGAGTCGGAGGGTGACAGCGATCTCGAGGAATCGGAGTACAGCGGCAAGACCATCTACTCGGGAGCCGACACCGACGAGGGCGGCATGGCTGTCCTCTCGGACGGTCGGTACGTCATCGGACCGACGGCGGTTCTGGAAGACGTCATCGACGTCGTGAACGGCGACGCCGATGCCATCGGGAGCGAGCTGACGGACCTGTATGACATGACAACCGAGGGTCACGTGCAGTTCGCGACTGTCGTTCCTGAGGGCTCGCTCGAAGACATGGATACCGACGAGATCGAGATCGAGAGCCTCGATCAGATCGAGTACGTCTCGGGAAGCGTCTACAAGACGGACTCGGCCTACGGCGTCGAGACGAACATGTGGGCCGGCGACGCCGCGAACCAGCTGAAGGAGGACGTCGAGTTCGCCATCGACGCGGCGACTCGACTCGAAGACACGTCCGAAGCACTCAAGTCGAGACTCGAGGACGTACGGGTCGAATCTGCCGACCAGACCGTGACAGTCTCTTACGAGGAAGACATCGCACAGGTGAAAGAGGCCGCCCAGACCTACATCGAGGAGAACATCATGGGGCTGCTGTTCCTGCTTGCGTTCAGCGGCGGCGGAACGACTCTGTAAGGCTATCCAAAGCGTTGGGACGGCGGCGTCCCGTTCACACGCCTGGCGGACCGTCCGTCCCGACGACGATCTCGTGTGCCTCGATGTCCTCGAGCGCGGCGACCTGCCCGCCGACTTCGATCTTACGATCGCCCGTGTCGACGAGTATCGACGCCGCGATCCAGTTGCTCTCCGCGGTCACGTCGACGATTTGCCCTTCGACGAGCGTGTGCTCGCCGGTCTCGACGTCTCGCCCGTCGATCGAGGCGTAGTAGGTCCCCTCGAGTCGCGACAGGTCGGCAACGCATCGCCGGATCGTCCCGTATCGGCGCGGGAACCGGTCGGAGATGGGCTCATCGACCACGGTTTCTGCGGTCGTCCACAGGACCGTGTTCAGAAAGCCCGACAGCAGAAAGCCCAGTTCCGACCGGTTGAAGATCACGCCGTAGCGGTCCTCCGCACCTTCGATCCCCTCGCGGGTGGCGTACATCGCGTACTCGCCGTCGGCCACGGCGACAATCGGCGTCGTCACGCCGCGCCGCGTCCGGACGGTCGTGGCCACGTCGACGTAGTCGAATTCCTCCGGACCGGGAACCGCGGCGGCCGGCGAGAGCAGGATCTCGACCGAGACGCCGGTGTCCTTGACCGACGCCAGCGTCTCGTGGAACCGATCGAGCAGGTCGGGCGTCAGCGACACCATCAGCTCGTACTCGGCCGACTCGATCACGTCTTCGAGATACCGGAGCATCGTCGGCCGGGACTTCACCAGCGAGACGCCCTCCGCCTCGCGGGCCGGTTTCGTGTATCGTTTCCCGAGCCCGTCGACGAGCGACGACAGCGAGTCCCGGTAGTCCGCGAACGCCTCGTCGGGATCGATCGCCAGGACCTTCATCGGTCTGGACTCCCGGAGTTCGACCAGCCCGCTGTCGCTGAGGCTCCGAACGGTATCGTACACCCGCGGCTGGGGGATGTCGGTGTATTCGGCGATCTCCGCGGCCGTGAGCTCGCCGTGCTCGAGGATCGTCAGGTATGCTTTCGCCTCGTACTCGCCGAAGTCTAGCCGTTCGGCGATGTGCTCCAGCGACGTGAGTAGGTCGTCCGACGCCATCACAACGTTATTCTACGAGCGAATAAATCAGTCCTTTGTTATTGGATCGACGTGTCACACACACTGCCGAATGTGAGCGCGCGGCGCTTTGAACAGCACGTCACCGGGACCCGCGCGTTTAGGGGGTTTCAGTCCCAACGTGAGGTATGCGAGTTGCAGTCTTCGGCGGCGGCTACGCCGGCCTTCCGCTCGTTCGCAGGCTCGAACGGCGGCTCCCGGCGACAGACGAGATCGTTCTCTTCGACGAGAGCCCGACCCACACCGTGCGCCACGAGGTGCATCGCGTCGTGCGACGGCCCGACATCGCCGAGGCGATCGCGTTGCCTTTCGAGGAGGTGCTCGATCGCGCCCGCCACCGCCAGAAACGGGTAGCGGAGATCGACCCCGATCGGCAGGTCGCGACGCTTTCCGACGGCGAGACGGTCGAGTACGACGCGGGCGCAGTCGCGCTCGGCGTCGAGACGGAGTTCTACGGACTGGAAGGGGTCCGCGAGCACGCGACCCCGTTGCGGACGATCGAACACGCCCGACAGGTCCGGGCCGGGGCACTCGAGACGTTTGAGGGCGACGGCCGGATCGTCGTCGGCGGCGCGGGACTGTCGGGGATTCAGGTCGCGGGCGAACTCGCGGCGCTGGCTGGCGAGCAGGACGCCGACGCGACGGTGACGGTGCTCGAACAGGCCGACACGATCGCGCCCGGGTTCCCCGCGGACATGCGCCGCGCGCTCCGGGAGGAGCTGGACGCTCGCGGGATCGAGGTCCGGACCGGATCGGGCGTCAAGCGAGCGGACGACGCGACGATCGCGCTCGAAGACGGGTCGGAACTCGCCTACGACCAGTTCGTCTGGACCGGCGGAATCCGGGGGACCGAGGCCGTCTCTCACCGGCCGGCGGTCCCGGCGACGCTTCGACTGGCGGACCGGACGTTCGCGCTCGGTGACGCGGCCCGAGTGACCGACATCGACGGCCGTCCCGCCCCTGCGAGCGCACACACCGCGATCAGGCAGGCCCCGGTCGCCGCGGAGAACCTCGCGGCGTTGCTCGCGTACGACCGCGAGGGCGCGCGCGGGCTCGAGCCCCGGCTCGAACGATACGACTACGATCAGCTCGGGTGGCTGGTCAGCGTTGGCGACGGTGCCGTCGCGAAGGTCGGTCCGCAGGTCCTCCGCGGCGCGGCGGCGACAACGGTCAAGCGATCGGTTGGTGTCGGGTACCTGACCTCGATCGGTGCCGTCCGAGATGCGGTCGAACTGCTCGCCGAAGAGTTGCAGTGATTGCGGGTCAGGCGGGTCAGTCGTCGAGGAGCGCGACCTCGGGTTCGGCCCAGATCACGAACTCGCCGTCGCGTTCGACGACGCCGTTGACCGCCTGTTCGTCGAGCGGCGAATCCTTGACCTCCGATTCCGTGATCGGCATGACCTGCCGGACCTCGTCGACGACCCAGCCGACGTGGCCCTGTTCGTCGAAGGTCCCTTCGTCGAAGACGACGATCAACTGTTCGTCGTCGGTCTCGTCGATTCCCAGCGACACCTTCGGATCGAGAATCGTGGTGATCTGGCCCCGGAGATCGACGACGCCGCGAACGTGTTCCGGGGTGTTCGGCACGCGCGTGACCGTCTCCTCTTTGACGATCTCCTCGACGTGCTGGATGTTCAGACAGTACTGCTCGTCCCCGAGGCGGAACTCCAGCACGCGGATCTCCTCGTCTGTGCGTTCTGTTTCCTCTGACTGTGTTGCCGCGGGCCCCTCGATCTCCATCGGCTGGTCGGTTTCGGACGTGCCGTCGTTGGCTTGCTGTACGTCGTCCTCGTCGTCCGCGGGGCTCGTTTCGCCCCCGTTCGACTCGCTGTCTCCGGTATCGTCCTCAAACGCCGCCGCAGCTGCGGCCGCGGACGAGACAGCCGCCGCCGCGTCGTCTCCCGGTTCGGAACCGGGCGTGTCGTCCCGGCTCGAGTCGGGTGTGGCGCTCTCGTCGGACGACGAATCCGATCCGGTTGTGCCGGATGACTCCTCGAACCACTCTGACTCGTCCGGCACGTCGTCGGTCATGGCAGTTTCGGACGGATTCGGGCTCTCGGCCCCGTCGCCCGAATCGGCGCCGTTCGAGTCCCCATCGTCCATCGGGTTGGCTCCGTCAGAGTCAGCGCCGCCATCGTCCGAGTCGGCCTCGTCGTGGTCGGCCGAACCGGTGCGACGCCCCTCGCGCATTCGTCGGATACGTTTCGCCCGTTCCATGCGGTCGTCATCGTCGTCAGTCATGTGTTACCTCGTGTGTACTGTCGCTGGCGAATCCGAACCGCTCGTCGAACGCCGCGGCGATGTCCAGAAAGACGTCCGCCATGTCGACCTGCTCGTCCGCGGCGAACACCGATTTCCCCGCCTTGAACGCGCGCTGTAGCGCGACCCGTTTTCGGACTTCCCAGACCGGGAACTCGTCGAAGACCTCGTTGAGCCACGCCAGCATTTGTCGGTCTTCGTTGGTCTTCTCGACGCGATTGGCGACGACGCCCATCGTCTCGACGGTGATGCCGGTCTGTCCCTCCAGCGCCGCCATCTGGTCGATGAGCAGCTCGATCGCCCGCTCGGAGGTCGCCTCCGTCAGCGCCGGCACCAGAATGTGCTGGGCCGCGTAGATCCCGGTGTCAGTCAGTTTGCCGTAAAACGGCGGCGAGTCGATGATCACGTAGTCGTACTCGTCTTCGATGCCCGCCAGCGCCTCGTCGAGCACGTCCAGCGCGTGCGGGCCCGAGACCGATTCCGGAGTGACGTTGATCCCCAGCGAGGCCAGCGCCGACGGATCGACCGCGAGTTCGGGGTCGTCTTTGACGCGAGCGACGAGGTCGGCGATCGTCAGCTCGTGTTCGGCCTGCAGGAGGTCGATGTTGCTCGGCAGGACGTCCATCTCCCCGTGCTCGACGACCAACTCGCCGGCCCGATCGCGCTGGCGATGGTCGGTCAACACGTCGAAGAACGTGGGCGGCGCCCTGTCGTAGGCGTCAAGCAAGCCCAGCCCCTCCGTCGCGTTGCCCTGCGGGTCGAGATCGACGAACAGGACGTCGCGGCCACGCTCGTTGAGCGCCCCCGCGACGTTGATCGCGATCGTCGTCTTGCCGGTCCCGCCCTTGGCGTTCGTGACGCACACTCGCGCGGACCGCGTGTCGGAGCTCATCTCTACCGTTGTCCGGGGATCGGGCACGACGGGTTATAAAAATACGCTCCGGCCTATCAAATCGGAAAATCGGACTGGCGACACACCGGACCGACATGCCCGTCCCAGCCGCAGTCAACCGGGGTCATACTGGTGGCTATACCATTTCGAAATGATCTGGCACGCCGTCGTGCCAGATATCTTTCCGAACGTATAGCCACCAGTATCCCTCTAGGACTTCATGTTCCATGCTATCACTCATATAAGTATTAACTCGCCTCTGAATAAAGGCTTATTACCGGTCGGAACCTACCGGCACGTGCAGTTATGGCTACCACAATGAGTACTCAGCATACAGCACCGTTCACGATCAGCGAGGCGGACAGCGATGCCGCTCCCGAGACAGGGGTCGTCACGCAGACGAAGCGCTACACCTTCTACTGGCTGGTCGGAGAAGAACCGATCCTCCTGACGGTCAAAGACTACGACGGAACGAACGTCACCGGCGAGGTCGATCCCCCCGATCGCATGATCGAACGGGTCGCTCAATCCGGCTGATCCTGTCGGCCGTATCGAGTCGCGACCCAGTCGATGATCGCGCCGTAGGCCACGCCGGCGAGGAAACTCGGCCAGTCCCGGAACTCGCTGGTGAGCGTGATCGCCGTCGTCACCACGAGCCCCAGCAGTACGCCCCTGACGAGGACGTTGTACTCCGAGTCGACGATCCTGAGTCCGCCGGCCAGCCCGATCAACAGCCCCATGACGACCCGGTTGTACCACATCGCGATCAGGAACAGTTCGTTCCCCTCGAACCCGATCCGGAGACCGACGCCGACGATACAGAGGACGCCCAGCGCCGCACCCGTCAGCACGCCGATCGCGAGTCGTCTGTCCATGCCTGCATATCTGTCGGATGGGAGATGAGTGTTCGGGTCGCCGATGCGTTCCGGTCGGGCACCTCGGCCCGGAGACCCGCACGATCGAAATCCCCTTGGACCGGGGCCACCCACTCGGAGGTATGCTCTCGATCGCGCTTGCCGGAAAGCCCAACGCCGGCAAGTCAACCTTCTATCAGGCGGCGACGATGGCCGAGGTCGACGTGGGCAACTACCCGTTCACGACGATCGACGCCAACCGCGGGGTCACCCACGTTCGAACGGACTGTCCCTGTCTCGACCTGCAGCAGCGTTGCGGGAACGAGCACTGCCACGACGGCAAGCGCTACGTCCCCGTCGAGTTGCTCGACGTCGCGGGGCTAGTCCCGGGCGCGCACGAGGGGCGGGGGCTGGGCAACCAGTTCCTGGACGAACTCTCGAACGCCGACGTCATCCTGCACGTCGTCGACGCGGCGGGCGCGACCGACGAGGAGGGCGAACCGGTCGAGGTCGGCGAGCACGACCCCCTCTCCGATCTGGACTTCATCGAGACGGAACTTGACCTGTGGCTGGCCAGCATCGTCGATCGCAACTGGGAGTCGGTCGAGCGCGCTTCCCGGTCGCCCGACTTCGATCTGGACGAGGCACTGGTCGATCTGCTCAGCGGCGTCGGCGCGAGCGAACTCGACGTCTCGCGAGCGCTGCGCGAACTCGACCACCCGGAGGACCCGCTCCAGTGGGCCGACAACCACCGCGAGGCGCTGGCCGAGGACATCCGCCAGCGGACGAAGCCGATCGTCGTCGTCGCCAACAAGGCCGACATCGCGCCCGAGGAGAACCTGCAACGACTGCGGGAGGCCGCCGACGCGGTCGTTCCCGCGACGGCGGACGGCGAACTCGCACTCAGGAAGGCCGCCGAGGGCGGCGTCATCGAGTACGATCCCGGCGACGCGGACTTCGAGATCGTCGGCGACGTGAGCGAACAGCAACAGCGAGGGTTAGAGCGGATCCGTGAGGTCATGGCCGAGTGGGGCGGTACCGGGATTCAGGAGGCGCTCGATTACGCCGTCTACGACCTGCTCGATCACATTACGGTCTATCCCGTGCAGGACGCGACTCACTGGACGGACGGGCAGGGCAACGTCCTGCCCGACGCCTTCCTCCTGCCGAGCGGTTCGACCCCCACGGATCTGGCTTACGCCGTCCACTCCGACATCGGCGACGGCTATCTCCACGCCGTCGACGCCCGCGAGGACATGCGCATCAGCGACGAGCAAGCGCTCGAAGAGGGCGACGTCATCAAGGTCGTCTCGACGGCGAACTAGCGTCCGCGACCGGCGACGGTGGTCACGTCCAGTGTTCCCGGTCAAAGACGAACCGCGAGACGTACGCGGCCAGTTCCCGGGCGGCGCGTTCGCTGGACTCGTGGAGGTCGCCCGAGATCGGCCCCGCCTCACCGCCGACGCCTTCGGCCTGGGAGATCGGGTCGGTACCGGTCGGGTACGGTCGCCGGTCGCCCACCTGATCGCGGAGGCACTGGACGGCTTCCGGGCGCAGTTCGGCGTCGAGATGCGACAGGTCGTAGCGAACGATCCAGCCGCGCCGGGCGTTCCGGATCACGAGGACCGGCTGTCCGTCGCCGGCGTTGCGTTCCCAGAGCATCTGTCGCTCGGCGTCGGTCTCGTAGACCGGGACGTTCGACGGTTCGATATCAGTCATCGACCAGTGTACGGCGTCCAGCCGCTTGACTGCATCGCCCGGAGCGCCGATCGATTTCCGCTACAGTCAGTTACATGCGTCTCGGCGTGCAACGCCGTCCCGATGTCGCTGGACCCGCCCGGCCCGGCGCGGACTCCGCGTCCCGACGCTGGCCCGTCACGCCCGATCCTTGCAGTGATCGCGGGTGCTATCGCGCTCACGCAGGTTCCGGTCGCCGCCGCACACGAGACGACCGCGACCGGCGGGATCACGTCCGGCCACGGCGTCGCGCTCGCGCTGGTCGGGATCGCCGTCCTCGTCGGGAGCGCACTCCTCAAGCGAACGGGCCGATCCAGCCCCACGCTCGCCCTGTACGGCGTCTTCGTCGGCCTCTCGCTCACGGTACTCGGGACGGTCCTCTTCGAGGGGCTGTCCCCGGACCCGACCTACACCGCGCGTTCGATGCCGTTCCCCCGGGCGTGGTACCAGCCGCTTGCGCTGTCGGTCGGCACCGCCGTCGCGGCCGGGAGCGTGCTCGTCGGTCGGCTCCGCTGGCCGACCCGCCCGCGGTACGCGCTGCTCGGCGTCCTGATGGGGCTGTGGATCGCCTACCCCTACCTGATCCCCGGTTCGAGCGACTCGCACCCGCTCGGCTACGCGATCGTCCTTGCGACTCCTGTCGCCGTGGCGTACGTGCTCTGGACCGACGCCGGGGACGCGCTCCGGGCCGTCCTGCGCGACCGGGTCGCCCGACGGTTCGGCCTCGGGACCGCCGTCGTCCTGCTGGTGTTTTTCTTCGGCGTGACCGGCTACCTCTCGTTTTTCCCCGAGGAGGGCGCCCCCCACGAGGTCACGGTCGCCGTCCTGCCGACGATCTACCAGCTCGTCACCTGGCCCACTCTCGAGATCGCGCTCCCGCACGTCCCGCTGTTTCTGGCCGTCTCGCCCGGCCAACTGTTGATCCTCGGAACCCTGAGCGGGCTCATCGGGCTAAACGGCGCGCTCATCGCCCGCCAGTGGCGCGCCGAACAGCGGGCCGGGTTCACCGAGGGAACGGCCGGGAGCGCCGCCGTCGTCGGGACGTGTACCTGCGGGTGCTGTGGACCGCTCGTGGCCAAGATCGCTGGGCTGGCGGCCGGACCCGCCATCGCAGCGCCGCTGTACTGGCTGTTCGTCGACCCGATGTCGCCGCTCAGCGCGCTGTTCGTCGTCGGGAGCCTGCTGCTTTTCGCCGGCAGTATCGTCTACTCGGTCAGCGCCGTCCGGAACGTCGACACCTCGGTGACAGTCTCGCCGTCGGATTAACCGAGCACTCCGCAACCGGACCGATTTTCAGACGTGCCGACGAACGGAAACGCATGAGCAAGCGACTGTTCGTCAGCGTCGACCTCGACGGACTGGCCGCGGAAGTCGAAGCCGTGCAGGAGCTGTTCGAGGGCGCAAGCGGGCTGAAATCCGTCGATCCAGCCCAGGCACACGTCACGCTGAAGTTCCTCGGAGACACGGACGAGGATCGGATACCCTCGCTGATCGAGGAACTGGAAACAGCTGTCGAGGGTTCCGGTGTCGACCCGTTCGAGGCGACGTTCGGCGGCCTCGGCGTGTTCCCCTCGATAGAGTACATCAGCGTCGTCTGGCTGGGCGTCCGCGAGGGCGGCGACCGGCTGACCGCCCTGCACGAGGCGATCGAGGACCGGGCCGTCGGAATGGGCTTCGATCCGGAAGACCACGAGTTCACGCCCCACGTCACGATCGCGCGGATGAACCACGCCGGTGGCAAGGAACTGGTTCAGGAGATCGTGCGCGAGCGCGACCCCGACGTCGGATCCCTCCGCGTCGAAGAGGTCCGACTCACCGAGAGTACCCTCACGAACGACGGCCCCGAGTACTCGACGCTCGAATCGTTCGAATTGTAATAAAACCCGCACGAGACGAGACGCGGACTCGTCGCCTGCAACCTGCTGTTAGGCCGGCCGAACGACTTAGGTCGGCCAAAGTGATAATATTACTGATAAGTCTTAAGTGTCGCAAGCCCGTAGCCGGGATCGATGGATCTCTGGTTCAATCTGACGCTGGTGTTCGTCGCGGGGTTGATCACCGCGCTGGCGACGGGGCTCGGTGCGATCCCGTTTTTCCTGGTCGAGAAGATCGGCGACCGCTGGAACGTCGGGCTGTGGGGGTTCGCGTCGGGGATCATGGTCGCGGCGTCGGTGTTCGGGTTGATCTTTGAGGGGCTGCAAAACGGCGGTAGTCAGCCGGCCCCCAAGCTCGTCGCCGGACTGCTCACCGGCGTCGTGCTGGTCGTCGTGAGCCACCGGCTCCTCTCCGACAGCGATATCGACCCACAGGAGTACGAGGAGGCGGATTTCAAGAAGCTCGTCCTGATCCTGGGGATTCTGACCGTGCACAGCTTCCCCGAAGGGATCGCGGTCGGGGTGTCCTTCGCCGAGCTGGGCTTCGAGGGCGTCGAGGGGATCGTCGTCGCCGGGCAACTCGTTCCGCTGCTGGCGATATTCATGACGGTCGCGATCTCGATCCACAACGTTCCCGAGGGGATCGCGATCTCGATCCCGCTACGGTCGATGGGCGTCAACGAGTGGCGAATGGTCGGCTGGGCGGTCTTCTCCAGTCTCCCGCAACCGATCGGGGCCGTCATCGCGTTCGCGTTCGTCCGGGTCGCCCGGGAGTTCCTGCCGTTCGGCTTCGGGTTCGCCGCCGGGGCGATGATCTATCTCGTCCTCACTGAGTTCATCCCGGAAGCACTCGATCAGGGAGAGGGTCTGCCCGGCGGCGGGCGCCGGGAACTGATCGTCGGCGTCGCTTCCGGCGTCGCACTGATGGTGCCGCTTGCGTTCATCTAGCGTCGGAATCGGCACACGGAGGCGCACCTAGATCGGCAAGCTACTTGCGACGACTTTCAGATCGAGCTGGATCGACAGCGGGTCCGAGTGTGCGGACACCGTGTCCTCGTAATTGGAGTTATCGAGCACGAAGTACACCGTCCCGTCGGCGTTCAGCGGTTCCCGGGCCCGTTCTTCGGTCGAGGACTGATAGAGGTCGTCCTGGAGCTTGATCGCCTGGCCGCCCAGCGAATCGAGTCCCGTCGGTCGCTCCGAGGGCATGTCGTCGTTGTCTCTGTCCTTGACGTAGGCTCGGTACGTCTCGACCGCGTCTTCGCGCTCGAAGACGTACACCACGAACGGCCTATCGTCGCGTGCCGTGTATTCGATCTCCTCACCCTCCGGCGGGAGTTCCAATACTTTACCGGATCCGGATGGAACGTTGACTGTCCCGTTCTTCGAGAAGACGACTTCACCACCCATACAGCCGGCAGTGCCGACGACTGCCCCGGTCGCCGCTGCCGTGAGGAATCTACGACGCCGCATCGGCTCGACTATCGTCGTTCCCGGTAAATAGATCCACCTCCCCAGTTTTCAAATATGATACGCCTTTCCCCCTCGTTTCCGGAGGCGAAACCGCCGGCCGCCGGGCGGCCGACCGAAAGGAACACACATTTAAGCGGCCGCGCGGAAGGGTCTGACACTATGGGCAAGAAATCCAAGGGCAAGAAGAAGCGCCTGGCGAAACTGGATCGACAGAACAGCCGCGTTCCGGCGTGGGTCGTCATGAAGACCGACCGGGACGTGCAGCGAAACCCCAAGCGACGCCACTGGCGACGCAGTGACACTGACGAATAATGAGCGCGAGTGATTTCGAGGAGCGGGTCGTCACGGTCCCGCTTCGCGACGCGAAGGCAGCACCGAAACAGGAGCGAGCGGACAAGGCGATGGCGATCATGCGCGAGCATCTCGCAAAGCAGTTCTCCGTCCCGGAAGACGCCGTCCGGCTGGACCCGTCGCTCAACGAGGCGGTCTGGTCGCGCAGTCGCTCGAAGCCGCCGAGCAAGCTTCGGGTCCGGGCCGCTCGCTTCGAGGAGGAAGGCGAGGCGGTCGTCGAGGCCGAACCGGCCGAGTAGAGCGTGCCCCGCGCTTCCTTCTCCGGGTCGTCGTACGTCGGTGTCTTCGCCCGCGCCACCGACGACTGTCTGCTCATCCGGCCGGACCTCGATAGCGATATCGTCTCGACCGTCGTCGACGCGCTCGCCGTCTCGCCCGTCGAGACAACTGTCGGCGGATCGGGGACGGTCGGCGCGCTAGCTACCGGCAACGAGAACGGACTGCTTGTCAGCAGCCGGATCACCGACCGGGAACGCGATCGGATCGCCGACGCGCTCGATCGGCCGGTCGTCGAACTCCCTGGTCGGATCAACGCCGCCGGCAACGTCGTGCTGGCCAACGACACCGGCGCGTACGTCCACCCCGACCTCTCGCGGGAGGCCGTGCTCGCGGTCAAGGACGCGCTCGACGTGCCCGTCGAACGCGGCGTCATCGCCGGCGTCGAGACCGTCGGAACGGCAGCGGTCGCTACCAACAGGGGCGTGCTCGCCCACCCGAAAGCGACTGACGGCGAACTCGACGCGCTGGAAGACCTGCTCGACGTGCCGGCCGATATCGGGACGATCAATTACGGCGGCCCGCTTGTCGGCTCCGGACTGGTGGCCAACGACGCCGGGTACGTCGCCGGGCAGGACACGACCGGTCCGGAACTCGGTCGCATCGAGGACGCGCTGGGATACATCTAGCGCCGACTCCTCCCGGTCGGAGCGGCGGCTTTTCCTCCGACTGTGATTTCGAAGGGAAACCCGAAGCGATCCCAGGCGGACATTATTTGTCGGTCTCGCTCCAAGACGTGAGCATGAAGCTTCGGAATCTCGTCGCCGCCGGCGTCGGTGGACTCGGCCTCGTTGCCGCGGGCAATCGGCTCCTGCAGGCGAACGCCGAAGAACTCGAACCGCCGCTGCCGGGCGACCTGCGCTCGTATCGCTGGCGCGGCTTCGAGGTCGGGTACACGAAGGCCGGCGACCCCGAGGACCCCACGCTCGTGTTGGTCCACGGGATCAACGCCGCCGCGACCAGCCGCGAGTTCGAACCCGTCTTCGAGTCGCTTGCCGAGGAGTATCACGTCCTCGCACCCGACCTGCCCGGATTCGGCACCGCCGATCGCCCGCCGCTTTTGTACTCCGGGCCGCTGTACGAGCAGTTCCTCGTGGACTTCCTCAAGGACCTGACCGACGAGCCGACGGTCGTCGCGTCGGGACTATCGGGCGCCTATACCACTCTCGCGGCGCGTGATCTCGACGTCTCGGAACTGGTGTTGATCTGCCCGACCGACACGACGATGGGCGGGGACGGCAAGCGGACCTGGGTGCGGTCGCTGCTCCGGTCGCCGCTGGTCGGACAGGCGCTGTTCAACGCGCTGGTCAGCAAGCGTTCGATGACTCACTTCCACGCCGATCACGGCTACTACGACATGGACAACCTCACCGCCGAGCGACTCGACTACGAGTGGCACGCTGCCCATCAGGAGGGCGCGCGGTTCGCCCCGGCGTCGTTCCTCGGTGGCTTCCTCGACCCGGACGAGTCACTCGAAGACGGGCTTCGAGACGTCGACGCGCCGGTCACGCTCGTGTGGGGGCGGGACGCCTCGACGACGCCGCTGTCGGCGGCTCGGTCGCTGGCCGACGCGAGCGACGCGAAACTGGTCGTCTTCGACGAGGCGACGCTCCTCCCGCACGTCGAGCATCCCCAACAGTTCGTCGAGTTACTCCTCGAGGAGTGACGACGAGAGCCTTCGTCCGTCACATTCCCATGTCGTCGGCGGGCGCGGGGACCGGCAGGTCGTGTGGCGAGACGCCGAGCAACTCGGCGGCGTGATCGAGCGCCATGTCGAACCCGTAGTAGCGCTCAAGTTCGTCGCCGTCGGCGCTCGGCCGCACCTTCAGCATGGCGTAGCCGCCGATGTTCTGAGCGATCGCGGCCGTCGCGCCCTCGCGCTCGAAGACGAGCAGGCGCTCGGTCTCGGTCTCCTCGTAGCGTGCCGTGATCCCGTTCTCGGTGACGGACGTGGTCATCGACCCGTCCTGAGGACTGGAGGTAGTCTAACGTTGTGGTTCACCCGTCGAGTGTCACATCGCGGTCTCCGTCGATCTCGCGTTCAGCCCTTGCGTATCAGGACTTGGTCTGGGCTCGCATACAATGCTGGCTGCACGCACTGGTGACCTCCGCTGCGAGGTAAATTCGGGATCCTCTCGCCGACTCGAGAGAGTCAGTCGTCGGCGACAGCGCCGTCGTGTCCGATCTGTTCGACTTCGATAGCGCCGGTGAGTTCCGTGTACGGATACGGCATCCCGATCCCTTCCGCGTCGAACCGCCGTTTGACGTTCTCGACGAGTTTGTGCTTGACGCCGCCGGCACCGGTTTCCTGTGGGTTGATCCACACGCGGCCGTTGAGGACGACCGCGGAGTCCGCGAGTCCGGTGACGGGGGCGGTCGGCTCCGGATCGTCGAGGACGCCGTCGATCTTCGCTGCCTCTTCGAGAATGATCGACCGGGCGTCTTTGATGCTCGCGTCGTACTCGATCCCGAAGTCGAAGGTGACCCGGCGCGTCTCGTTGGCCATCGGATTGGTGACGGTGCCGTTCGCCAGATCGCCGTTCGGGACGGTCACTTGCTCGTTGTCCCACGTGTCGAGTTTCGACACGCGGAGGCTGATCTCGCGGACGACCCCGCCGTTGCCGTCCCACTCGATGTAGTCGCCGACCTCGAAGGGCTTGTCCTTGATGATGAAGATGCCGGCGATGAAGTTCTCCACGATGTCGCTGGCGGCGAAGGCGAATCCGAGTGCGAGGGCGGCGAAGATCGTCGCGAACGCCGAGAGGATCACCGGGAACCCGGCGACGACCGCGGCGATCGCTACCGCCCCGAAGACGGCGATTGTCCCGGCGATACTCGACCCGAGACTCACGATCGACGACGAGAACTCCCGTGCGTTGAGCGCTCGCTTGGTAATGCGGACGAGAATCGGTTTGCCGACGAAATAGAGAATCAAGAACGTCACAACGAACGACAGTACTGTGACTCCAAACGAGACGAGCAAGTCTCCGTACTGGCTGGTGAACTGATCGATACTTGTCGGTAGCCCCTGCTGTAACACTGGCAACATTCCGACTACGTGATCGGAGTGGAGCGGTATAGAACTTTTGGCGGTATTGACGCAGTCCGGGGCACGCTGCACTACTCGAAATCGGCTTTGGCCTTGTCGGCGAGCGCGTCGGCCAGTCGCGTCGGCTCCGGGAGTTTGTAGCCGTCGCAGGTCCGTTCGACGACATCGACGGCCGTCTCGGCGCTGATCCGATGGCCGGGACTGACGTATAGCGGATTGATCGAGGTCGAGCCGCGGTCGTACTGACGGCTCTGGTAGGCGTAGCCGATCACGGTCCCGTCCGGCGCGGTCACGTCCGCGTCGGACTTGATCGCGATCCGTGCGCCCTCAGGCAACCGGTCGGGAAGCGGCTCTCGGGGCGTCCCACAGAGGAGGTTCTTCGCGACGCCGACGGTCGGGCGATCGAGCGTGACGCCGACGTGGGTCGCCAGCCCGGCCTGCCGGAAGTGAATCCGGCCGCTCCCGTCGATGACAGTCAGATCGGGGGTGACTGACAGCGACTGCAGGGCCGCGAGGACGGCGTTACCCTCCCGAAAACTCAGCAGTCCGGGGATGTAGGGAATCTCCGTCTCTGCGACGGCCGTGGCCTCGTCGATCACCTCGCCCGCGCGGAGCGCGACGGCGGCGCTGACCGCGCGGTCGTCACCGAGAAAAGCCTGATCGACACCGGCGATCACCGGCGGCTCGGCGTCGACGAGCGAGCGCTGATCGCCGTCCCGATCGACCGTGACGTCTCCGGGATCGAAGGTTAGATCGTCATCGAAAACAGCGGCTGTAGCGATCTCGTCCTGCAGCGCTTCCATCGCCTCGCGGGACAGCGACGGATCGGGGACGAACGCAGGTCGGACGGGCTCCATCGCTAGAACGGCCCGCGGCCTCTTCCAGGCCCGCCCGGGCCACCCGGACCGCCAGGACCGCCACCGCCGAACTGCAACTGGTTGGGCGCGCGAACGCGACCCTTGACTCGCTGGCCGTACGCGAGCCCGATCAACAGGCCGAGGAGGTGGGCCAGGTCGGCGACGTTACTCCCAGTGAGACTCGGGCCGAAGACGCCGAGCGCACTTATGACCGCAAACCCGGCAGTGAGAACCCAGATCGGGATCGGCAGCAGGAAGTACAGGTAGACGCGCAAGTTCGGGTTGAGGATCGTCAGCACGCCCATGATGGCAAGTCCCGCCCCGCTGGCACCAACGACGCCGCCAGCGCCCGAGATGACGCCGAATCCCTCGTAGATCTGGAGGGCAACCTGACCGAGGCCGGCTATCGCGCCACTCGCGATGAACAGAGCGCTGAAGTCCCGCGATCCGACGTAGTCCTCGACGAGTCGGCCGAAAAAGAATATCACGATGCTGTTGACCGCGATGTGGCCGAAGTCACCGTGCGCGAAGATCGATGTCACCCACGTCCAGACGTATTCGGGGTGCTGCGGAGTGAGGACGAACAGCGTCCGGTGGAGCTGGTTGCTGCCGACCGTGAGGACGACCGCCTGCAGGATGAACGTGATCCACATCGCCCCGAGGAAGACGTAGGTCATGTTCCCTCGGAAGTACCCGAGCGGCCCGCCGACACCGCCCAGTCCCAGTCGGGCGGCGAGCCCGTTGGAGCCACTGGTCTGTGGCGTCTCCACGCTGGCGTCGAAGCCGCTGTCGAAGACGCCCCCGGGGTCGTTCCAGTCGTCCAGTCCCGGACAGTCGTGGTTCTCCGGGAGGCGGTGATCGGCACAGAACGTTCCGCCGCAGTGACGGCACTGATACGGCATGTTCGTCTGCTTGCCACACACGTCGCAAGTCGCCATTACCGCTCTTTCGAACCGGTGGGGCAAATGGATTGTGCTTGGTTGTCCCGGCCAGGTTCGCGCGATCGACGTGCGGGATGCGGGACCGAGTGCCCGCTATCGATCGGAGACCGGATACGGACGCGTGGATTTTTCTCGATGGGGTCCCGACGGGGGAGTGTGCAAGAGTACCAGCGCAAACAACTGCTCGAACGCGTCGAGCGCGAGGGGGCGACGGTCGGGGCCGCCATCCCCGAGGAGATCGACGTGCAGGGGGAACCGATCGACCTCCGATCGTTCGTCTTCGAGATCAAGCGCCGGGAGACGGTCCCGCCCGGCGAGCGCGAGCGCGTCGAACGGGCCAAACGTAATCTCCGGCGCGAGCGCCGACAGCGCCGTCGCCGCCTCGAATCCGGATCGATCTCCTACGAGGACGGCGAGCGACTCGCGGAGGCGATCGTCGGGATCGACCGCGCGCTGGAAGGGCTTGAGTCGCTGGAGCCGTCCGACATCGAGAGCGAAAAGCAGGCAAAGGAGGCGGCCGATCGGAAGCGATGGATGACGTTTCTCAAACAGGCGCTGGGCCGCGACGAGACGGGCGGCGCCGGACCGCGCGCTGGGTCGGGCGGCGGCCGCGATTCGCAGGGAGGGAAACGATGACCCGCAACGACGCCGTCGCGGACCTGCTGGCGGAGATGGCAGATCGGCTCGAGGCGATGGACGTCGAGTACAAGCCCCGGGCCTATCGGCGGGCGGCCGAGAACGTCCGCGAACACCCCGAACCGATCGAGCGACTCGCTGGCGAGGGCACCGAGGCCGTCGGGGGGATCGACGGCGTGGGCGACGCCATCGCGTCGAAGATCGTCGAGTACGTCGAGACCGGGTCGATCGGCGAACTCGAAGAACTGCGTGATGAACTGCCGGTCGAGATCGACGCGCTGACCGGCGTCGAGGGGGTCGGCCCGAAGACCGTCGGGACGCTCTACGAGGCGCTGGGGGTCCGGACGCTCGACGATCTGGAGGACGCCGCCGAGGCCGGAGCAATACAGGATGTCAAGGGCTTCGGTGCCAAGACCGAGCAAAATATCCTCGAGGGCATCGAATTCGCCAGAGAGGCCCACGAGCGACAGTTGCTGGGCGAGGCGGTCCCGCTCGGGGAGTCCGCGCGGTCGTATCTGGCTGACCGGCCGTCGGTCGAAGCCGTCGAGATCGCGGGCTCGCTGCGGCGCTGGAAGCCGACGATCGGCGACGTCGACGTGCTGGTCGGCAGCGACGACGGCGAGCGCGTCGTCGAGGCGTTCACCGACTGGGGCGAGGCCGAGACGGTGCTCGAAGCCGGCGAGACGAAAGCCAGCCTCCGGGTCGGATCGGTTCGGGTCGATCTGCGTGTCGTCGCTCCGGAGGAGTTCGGGTCCGCGCTCCAGTATTTCACCGGCAGCCGCGACCACAACGTCGCGCTGCGCAACCGGGCGATCGAGCGCGAGTTGAAGATGAACGAGTACGGCGTCTTCGACGTGTCGGCGGTTGCGGATCCCGACGCCGGCCAGCGCGTCGGCGAGCGGGTCGCCGGCGAGACCGAGCAGTCGATGTACGCGGCGCTTGATCTCCCGCTCGTCCCGCCGGAGTTGCGGGAGGGGCGCGGCGAGATCGAAGCGGCCGCGGCCGGCGAGTTGCCCGAGCTGCTCGAGGAAGAGGAGGTGCGTGGCGACCTGCACGTCCACACCGACTGGTCGGACGGCGAAAACACGATCGCGGAGATGATCGAGGGCGCGGCGGCGTTCGGCCACGAGTACGTCGCGATCACCGACCACGCCACCGGGCCGGGGATGGTCGGCGGCGTCGGGCTCGACGACGCGACGCTGCGCGAGCAGATCGACGAGATCCGGACGGCAGCAGCGGAGGCCGACATCGAGGTCTTCGCGGGCGTCGAAGCAAACATCGGCGAGGACGGTTCGATCTCGGTCGCCGAGGACGTGCTCGCCGAGCTGGATCTCGTCGTCGCTTCGCCCCACGCGGCCCTCTCCGGCGACGGGACGGACCGGCTGATCGCCGCCGCCGAGCACCCGCAGGTCGATATCATCGGCCATCCGACCGGGCGGTTTCTCAACCGTCGCCCGGGGCTGAATATCGAATACGATCGGCTGGCCGCAGCAGCGGCCGAGGCGGGGACGGCACTCGAGGTCAACGCCAATCCGCGGCGACTCGATCTCGGCGGACAGGCGGTTCGTGCGGCGATCGAGGCCGGCGCGACGATCGTGATCGACACGGACGCCCACCGGCCGGCCAGTTACGAGTACATGCGCTATGGGGTGCATACCGCCCGCCGGGGCTGGGCCGAAGCAGGCGACGCGCTCAACACGCGAGGCCCGGGCGCGATCCGGAGGTTCCTGGACTGATGTCGGGCGACGAACGGCAGCCGGCGCTGTTGCTGGACACGATGCTCGGCAAGCTCGGGACGTACCTGCGGATGTGTGGCTACGACGCTGCCTACGCGCTGAACCGGGGCGTCGAGGACGACGACGAGATCGTCGCCCTCGCGCAGACGGAGGGGCGCACAGTCGTGACCAGAGACGTTTCCCTCGCCAGACAGGCACCCGAGGCGGTGCTGATCGAATCCCGGGACACGGTCGATCAGTTGCGCGAGTTCCGCGACGCCGGCTTCGACCTCGAACTCGAGGCCGAACCCTCGCGTTGCGGTGCCTGCAACGCGCCGCTGACCCGGGTCGCGCCGGAGGAGCCGACGCCGGACTACGCGCCCGAACCCGACTACGAGGCCGTCTGGCGCTGCCGGGAGTGTGGCCAGCACTTCTGGCGCGGGAGCCACTGGGACGACGTCGAAGAGACGCTCTCGAAGCTGTAACCGCGCGCCGGCGCGACCGGCGACGCGCGTCGAACCACAACACCATTGTCCCCCGCCGTGCGTAGCCACGGGCGATGACGCTCGAGGAGACGGCGAAGCGACGCCTGGCGGACGTCGTTGCGCTCGCGCCGACGAAGAACAGCGAACTCCAGGACCGGTGGGAACTGGACAGCGGGAGCGAGGTCCACCAGTACCTCGAATCGGAGCTCAAAGACTACTACTACCGCAACGAGGACAGCCTGATCTGTGCGACGCCAGAAGGCCGCCGGATCGTCGAGGAGGCGGGGCTCGTCGAGGGGACCGACGACGACCAGCACATCACTGTGCCCCCGATTCAGGCGAGGGTTCTCGAGGTGATCGCCGGCCCCGACGAGGCGACCCAGAGCGTCGTGTCGGTCTATCACGCGCTCGAAGACGCGGGCCACGACGACTACGAGGTCGAGGACGTCCGGTCGGCGCTGCACAGCCTCGTCGAGAAGGGCGTGCTCGAACGCGTCCGCAAGACCGTCCCGACGTTCCGGCTCGCCGTCGAGCGATCGGAACTCGCCGTCGACGAACTCGAGTGATGGAGACAACGCACCGGATCGTGACCGGCGACGCGCGGTCGCTCGCGGCCGTCGAGGACGACTCTGTCGAGCTCGTCGTCACCTCGCCACCCTATCCCATGATCGAGATGTGGGACGACCTGTTCGCCGAACTCGATTCCGAGGTCGCCGCCGACCTCGAGGCGGGCGACGGCCGGGCGGCTTTCGAGCGGATGCATGGCGTGCTCGATGCGGTCTGGCGGGAGGTTGATCGGGTGTTGGTCGACGGTGGCATCGCGTGTGTCAACGTCGGTGACGCGACCCGCTCCATCGGCGATCGCTTTCGCGTCTTCCGGAACCACGACCGGATCAGCGGCGCGTTCGAGGACCTGGGATTCGATCCGCTCCCCGAAATCCTCTGGCGTAAGCCAACGAACTCCGGGACCAAGTTCATGGGCTCGGGGATGGTCCCGCCCAACGCCTACGTCACGCTCGAACACGAGTACGTGCTGGTCTTTCGCAACGGCGGGGAGAGCCGCGAGTTCGAGCCCCGCGCCCAGCGACGCTACGACGCGGCGTACTTCTGGGAGGAGCGCAACCGCTGGTTCTCCGATGTCTGGACGGATATTCAGGGGACACTCCAGACGCTCGGCGGTGACGGGACCCACAGCGACGGCCTCCGGGAGCGCTCCGGGGCGTTCCCCGTCGAGCTCCCCTACCGGCTGATCAACATGTACTCGGTCTACGGCGACACCGTTCTCGATCCGTTCTGGGGGACGGGAACCACCTCGCTGGCGGCGATGCTCGCCGCGCGCAACTCGATCGGCTACGAGCTGAACGAGGACTTTCGATCGGTGTTCGACGAGCGCATCGAAGGTCTGCCCGAGCGTTCCCGTGACGTGATCGACAGTCGGCTCCGTGCCCACTGCGAGTTCGTCGCCCGACAGCGCGAGGCGGGCGAGACGCTCGAATACGAGGCCGAACGCTACGGCTTCCCCGTCCGCACGAAACAGGAGCGGTCGATCACCTTCTACGAGGCCACGGACATGTACGAGACTGGTGCTGGGTATGCACTCGCCCACGAGCCGGTCGAGGAGACGCCCGAGCAGCCGTCCCAGGACAGTCACTCGGAGCTGTGATCGACCGACGATCGACTACCGGAAAACCGTCCCGAGTTCGGCACCGCGGTCGCGGGCGTCGCGGTCGCGCTGGGCCGCGCGGTACAGCTCGTAGCCCCCGGCGATGTTCTTCGCGTCGAAGCCGTGCTGGGTCAGGATTCGCGTGGTGATATACGATCGGAGCCCGGCCTTGCAGTGGGGAACGATCGTCGTGTCCTCGGGCAGTTCATCGAGGCGGTCTCTGATGTTCGACAGCGGGAGCTTCCGGGTACCGTAGATCTCGCCGTCGTCGTGGCGCTCCTCCAGCGGTCGACAGTCCAAAAGCGTGTATTCTGTCGGGTCGAGATCCTCGAGATCGTGCCAGTGGAGCACGTCGACGACGCCGGAGACGATGTTGCCCGCGGCGAACCCGGCCATGTTGACGGGGTCTTTCCCGGACCCGTACGGCGGCGCGTATGCGAGATCGAGCTCCTGCAGGTCGAAGACCGTCTTCTCAAACTCGATGGCGGTCGCGATCACGTCGATGCGCTTGTCGACGCCCTCACCGCCGACGATCTGCGCGCCGTAGAGGCGGCCGTCCTCGGGACCGAAGATCAGCTTGATCCACATCGGCTCGGCGCCGGGGTAGTAGCTGGCGTGGGACATCGAGTAGGTGAACGACTTCTCGTAGTCGATCCCGGCCGCCTCGAGCGCGCGTTCGTTGCGGCCGGTCGCGGCGACCGTCTTCTCGAAGACCTTCGCGATCGACGTCGAGAGCACGCAGTTCTGGCTATCCTCGCGGCCGGCGATGACGTTCGCCACGATCCGGCCCTGCTTGTTGGCCGGCCCGGCCAGCGGGACGTGTGCCGGCTCGCCGGTCACGCAGTCGGTCACCTCGATCGCGTCGCCGATGGCGTAGACGTCGTCCTCGGTCGTCCGAAGCCGGTCGTCGACGACGATCCCGCCCGCATCGCCGATCTCCAGCCCGGCGGCCTCGGCGAGTTCGGTCCGGGGCGTGACACCCGTCGCGAGCACGATCACGTCCGCCGGAATGGCCGTCCCGTCGGCGAGTTCGACCGTCGTCGAGTCGCCGGCGTCGATCGACTCGGCGCGGGCGTTGAGATACAGGTCGACGCCCTGATCGCGGAGGTGGTTGTTGATCTGGGCGGCCATCTCGTAGTCAAGCGCCTGCATCACGTGGTCTTCCATCTCGACCAGCGAGACCGATAGACCGGCCTCCTGCAGGCTCTCGGTCGCCTCCAGCCCGATGTACCCGCCGCCGATGACGACGGCGCGTTCGGTCCCTTCGGCTTCGACGCGGTCGCGGATCGCCTCTGCCGCCGACAGCGACTGCAGCGTGTGGACGTTCCCGGCCTCGTCGATCCCGTCGATCGGCGGGACGATCGGCTCGGCACCGGGCGACAGGAGCAGCGAATCGTAGGCCACCGTCTCGGTGTCGCCGTCGTGTGCGACCGCGACCGTCTTCTCCTCGGGATCGACGTCGATCACCTCGTGCCCGGTCCGGATGTCGAGCGCGAAGCGCGTCTCCAGCGACTGGGGCGTCTGGACGAGCAGGTCGTCGATGTCCTCGATCGCGTCTCCCACGTAGTAGGGCATCCCGCAGGTCCCGATCGAGACGTTCTCGCCCTTTTCGAGGACGACGATGTCGAGCGATTCCTCAAGACGACGGAGTCGGGCCGCCGCGCTGGCACCGCCGGCGTTGCCGCCGACGATCACGACGCGCTCGCTCATCGGCGCTCACCGTCCGTCGAGCATCGGCCGGGCGACATTCGATTGCGATTCGAGACGCGATACGACCAATGCTGTGATAGCGTCGTCATCACTCGAACGCTCGTCCGTGTGGACCATACGCCCGACGCAATATCAGTTGCACCTTTTAAGTACGTGCCCGAAGACGCGGGCCTACTCGTCGAGCGACGCCAGCACGCCGCGGACGTTCATCGCGAACTCGCCACGCGCCTTGCGCTCGTCCCAGACCTCGGGGGCGTCGGCCGGATCCCACAGCCGTTCGACGATCCCCTCGATGTCGTCGGCGTCTCCGTCGGCGTCTCGAACCTCGGCGACCCACGACTGGAGCCGCTCGGCGTATGCCGAGAGCCGACCGTCGGCCGGGGCCGGCCCGAAGTGGGCGTACAGCAGCGTCTCGGGGTCGAGATCCTGAAGCATCTCGACGTCCTCGAGCGCGCCGTCGAGATCGAACTGCGGCGGCGGGCTGGTGGCGTGGATCCGATCGACCGACGGCGTGTAGACGCCGGCGGCGTCGCCGGTGAAGACAGCGTCGCTCTCGGGCATCTCGAAGACGACCTGATGGGGAGCGTGTCCCGGCGCGTGATGCGCTCTGAGCGTATGGTCTCCGAGATCGATCTCCGCGCCGTCAGTGATCGGCTCGATCCTCTCTTCGGGGACCGGCTCCGGTTCGGTGTAGAAGACGATCTGTTCGCCGACGGCCCCTTTCGTCCCCTCCCAGAGTCGGCCGGGGTCGACGAGGTGGGGTGCGCCGATCTCGTGGACGTAGACCGCGGCGTTCGGACACGCTTCGGCGAGAAATCCGGCACCGCCGGCGTGATCGAGGTGCACGTGCGTCAGCGCGATCACCGACAGCTCGTCGGGAGCCACCCCGACGGTCTCGAGCAGATGGAGGATCCGCTCGTAGTTCGTCCCGATTCCGGAGTCGACCAGCGCGGGACGGTCGTCGTCGATCAGGTACACCGAGCCGTACTCCGCGGAGTCGTACATCCCGGTGTCGACGTAGTGGACGCTCTCGTCGGCCGGAACTGTTTCGACGTCACCGATCGCCATACGTCGATCGACTCGGGGGACGGCAATAGGACTGACGTTCTGACGTCCCCAGTTATCGACGCGCTACGTGCTGTCTGGTAGCATACTGAACAGGTTGCGCATCCAGTATATGTCCTCTTGAGTGCAACAGAAGTCGAGGAGCGAGAACGTATGACACCAGACATCGGACGGCGAACAGCGTTGAAAGCGATCGGAGCGACGGGGGCGGCGTTCGCCCTCGGGGGGATCGGTACTGCCGGTGCGCGAGGGCCCGCCCGAGCGAAGGGACGCGGTATCGCGAACGAACGACGCCGACAGGGTGCGAGCGCGGAACCGACGATCGTCGAGCTCGCCATCGCGGCTAACGCCGAGGGCGGGCAGAGTTACAGCGGAAGCGAGGCGAAAGCCCACCGGGTTTCGCCGTGGGATGAAGCCGACATGATATGCCGCAAACCATGCAATCTAGCCAACCCGTAATCCTAACGGTTATTTTATTGGAGAAGCTATAAACACAATAGACATGCGACATGCTGCTGCGGGGAACGCGCTCACGCTCAAGACGGCCACGAGTGCGTCTCAACTCCTACACTCACACACCTACGCAGCCCAACCAGCAGCGGTTGGCATGTCACTACAGTACTCCCCACTTGTGGCTGCAACGGGGAGTGGGGCCGATGGCCCGGCCCGCTGCTCACGGTGCTGGACGCCCGTGAGTGCCACTCCTGCCACGGGAGGGCAACACCGAGCGGATACTCAACACGCCACACTCTTGTTCGAGGGCCGAAGGTGCATCAGCAAACCCGCAAGTTCACAGCCGGGGTAATCAACTGGCTGGATTACCCACGGAGGAATCCCACGGCTTCAGCCGTGTGGAGGAGGTCAAGAGGGGCAGTCCGACGTGTTGATCGCCGCGCTCGTGGCGAAGCCGGACCTGCTCGAGACGCTCAATACCCGGCGCGGCCAGTACACGGTGTTCGCGCCGGTCGACGCCGCCTTCGGGACGGCTGGCTTCGACGAGGACAACGCCGGGGAGATTCCGGAAGACATCCTGCTGTACCACCTCACCCGCGGCCGCCGGTACGCCGACTCGGTCCTCGGCGCGCCGCGGCTCCGGATGCTCAACCGCGAGTTCGTCACGCAGGACGACGGCGTGCTAAACGACGGACAGGCGACGATCGTCGTGACGGATCTCGAGGCCGCCAACGGCGTCGTCCACGCGGTCGACGGCGTCCTGCTGCCCTGAGAGCGGCCCGGATCGGACCGCTTTTTACGGAGGTAATCGTGGCTGACGGACGTGCTGGACCTCGAGGAGCGAAACCGCGGCACCCGACTCGTCCTGCTGGTGGGCGTCGCGCTCGGACTCGGCAATCTCGCGTACGTCCTGCTGGCCAGCCCCCGGCACATCGCCATCGACTACCGGGTGTACCACCTCGCGGGCACCGTCGCGCTTGAAGGCGGGAACTTCTACGCGGCCGTCCCCGAGGGACTTCCGGGGTACTTCCATTACGTCTACCCGCCGATCACTGTTCTCGGGTTCGTTCCGCTGGCGTTGCTGGGTGGTGAGACGGTCGGGTTCGCCGTCCACACGATCGAGACGGTGCTGGTGGGGCTGGGCGCGGCGTGGCTGCTCGTCCGGTACATCGAGCGCGTCGGCGGCGGTCGCCTCCCGTGGCTCGATCGCGGGCTGATCGCTGCGTTCGTCGTCGGCTCGGTCCACTCGATGTCCTCGCTGCTGTTCGGGCAGGTCAACCACCATCTCGTGGCCGCACTGGTAGTCGGCTTCGTCGCGCTCGACGCGGATCGGGAGACGCTCGCCGGCGTCGCCTTCGGGCTCGCAGCGTTTCTGAAGGTGTTTCCGGCGGCCGTCGGCCTCTGGCTGCTCCGGCGGCGGGCCTGGCGAGCGATCGGTAGTGCCGTCGGGTTCGCCCTCGCCGGCTTCGCGGCCGGGCTGGCCGTCTTCGGGCCGGAGCTGACGGCCGCGTACGTCGAGCGCGCGATCGTCCCGCGGTTCTCGCCCGACGCCTTCGCGGGCGGGCTCGCTCCCGGCGAAACGTATCTGACGATTCGGCGGCCGATCTCGGTGCTGTTGCCGACCGTCGATCCGGCGCTGTACGGCCTTCTGGCGGCGCTCGTGCTCGCGCCGCCGGTAGCGTATCTCTACCGGACGATCGAGGACCGTGAGGACCGGCTCGTCTCGATCATGGGGACGATGGCCGCGATTCTCGTCTTCTTCCCGTCGTTTCCGCTGTACGTCGTGATCCTCTACTTCCCGCTGGTCCCCCTGCTGTACCTGCTCGAACGCGGGCGGCCGCGACGGCTGTTGCTCGCTGGCGCGCTCGTCGCCTCGATCGCGATTCGGTACGACGACCTCAGGCAAGGCTTCGAGATGGCGGGTTCCGCACCCGATCTTCTCGAGACGGTCGTCCGACCGGTCTTGACGTTCGTGACGCCCGGGCTGGTCGGAGTGCTCGTGATTCTTGGGGCGTGTCTCCTCCAGCGCCGCCACAAGCACGGGCCACAGTTCGACCCAGCTCGTGATTGAGGCGATCAGTACGACGACGAACACCGCCCGGAGCAACCAGTTGCTCACCGGCTCGAGGACGGCAGCGACACCGAGCGAGGAGAGCAGCGTCTCGAGACCGAGATACAGCACCACCGTTCTGAACCCGAACGTGAGCGAGAAACAAAACCTCGTGATCCCGATGCTCTCTCGTCTTGTCCCACGCTTTCGCCGGGCTTATACTGCCGGCTGTAAGTTCGTAAAGATATTCGCCACCCGGGGTGGCGAATTCCTTCAGTGTGTTACAGCCGGCAGTATTAGGAGTGCGTGAACAGCAGTAATTGGTCGTCCGTGCGGACCAGACAGAACGGCCCGGGGGGAGACTGGAAGGTGTGCTCGCGCTTCTCGGAGGCGAACAGTTTCTCGAAAGGGGACCCACAGACGGGACAGTCGTAGCCGGCCCGGTTTTCCAGATGCATCGTCTCCCGGGTCTCCTTGCGGAGTTTGAACCCCTCGCGGTACTCGTGGACGTCGAACCCGTCCGTCACGTCCAGTTCCGACATACCGAGGACGGTACGCGGAGGTGGTGGTTATATGCTGTGCCCGTTCGTCGTATCCAGTGACGGTGTGACGATCTCCCGAACAGCGAGCATACGGCTACCGCATGGATCAATATTAAGTAGCAGCTGGTAGTATCGAGGGGTATGAGTCACGCGTCGAGTTCGGACATGGACGTCGGTCTCGCGATGCTGTTCGGGGCGCTCGCGGTCGCCGGGGCCGCAGTGATGTACCTGGCTGTCGACGCCCAGTTGCTGGCGGCGACGGGGTTCGCGATCGCAGTCGCCGCCGGCGCGCTCGCGATCGGCGCGCTACACGTCTACGGCGCGTAGCAAACGGTTTTTATCCTGCAAGACGTACTTGCGTGCATGGGCGAGTTCAGCGAGGAAGAACAGCGGATCTTGGAGTACGTCCGCGAACGTGCCGCGGGAGGCGAGGCCTACCTCCGGGCGAAACAGATCGCTGAAGGGATCGGGCTCTCGGCGAAGCAGGTCGGCGTCCGCCTGCCGAAACTCGCCGAGAAGGCCGACGAGGTCGACATCGAGAAATGGGGACGCGCCCGGTCGACGACCTGGCGGGTCACTCGCGGATAGTCGACCTGTTTTTCGTCTGTCATTTCTGGACAGGCGTCCTTTTTTGCTTCCGCGGTCCGTATAGCGGATATGACGATTCGGGTCGAGCGGGAAGTGGACGTGCCGGTGCCGCCCGAGCGAGTCTGGGAGTACATCGTCGAGCCGGAAAACCGGGCCCGGCCGATCAGCGTGGTCACGGATTTCGAACTCGACGACGAGACGGCTCGGAAAGCGACCTGGCACATCAAGCTCCCGATCCCGTTGATCGATCGGACGATCGCCGTCGAGACCGAAGATGTCACGCGCGATCCTCCGAAATACGTCAAGTTCACCGGTCGGTCGAAAGTGATGCGCGTCGTCGGCGAACACGAACTCGAACCGACCGAAACGGGAACGCGCCTGACCAATCGCTTCACCGTCGAGGGGCGCGTCCCGGGCGTCGAGCGCTTCTTCAAGCGCAACCTCGAAACGGAGTTCGACAACATCGAAGACGCCCTGTTCGACGACCTCGGACTCCGACACTAGTCCGTCTCGATTCGACACCGTCTCGGTCCCGTCGATTCGGACGCCGACACGCCGGTCGAGACACGGATCTTTATAACTCTCCAATCCGTACCGAATCGATGCCGGTGCGACGCTTTTCTCGTCGATACCGGCACTGACGGCGACCCGCCTCGCTGCTCGGCCACACCGCCCGCCTCGGCCGTCCGGACGGCCATCTCCCACCTCGTCCGCTCTCCCATCTCCGGTGCGTTTGCTGCACGCTCGTCGGCCGCAGTCTCACGATCTGTCGGTTCGTACCGTCGCTCGCGACCCGCTCGGGGAGCAGGTTTGCTGTGGTAGTCAACTCGCCTGCATGCTCGCGATCGCGTCCTTGTCGCTGGGCATCTGGAAGTCGATCGGGGGTCCATGTGTATATATACCACCCAAGGCCAGGTTAAATAGCCGTGGCCGGTGTGCGTCTCGCCTGCCCGAGCACGAACCTGTAACACACGAGGCCTCGATCGCCTCCGCCGGACACATCGAGGTCTCGATCACTCCCCAGGGGCGGTCACTCTTCGAGTGCGTTCTCGAAATGTGCGGCCGTGACCGAGATTTCGTCAGCGTACTCGTTGGCCTCCTCGGGCGCGTGAGCGAGCACGATGTCGTCGATGGCGGCGATCGTGGCCTTGCGGACCAGCGCCTCGATCTCCGCGCCGGAGTACCCCTCCGTCCCGGTCACCAGCTCTTCGAGATCGACGTCCTCGTCGAGGGGCTTGTCTCGCGTGTGGACATCGAGTATCTTCCGCCGGGCGTCCGCGTCGGGCAGGGGGACCTCGATGTGCTCCTCGAGCCGTCCGGGCCGCAACAGCGCGTCGTCGATCGCGGCCTTTCGGTTGGTCGCGGCGACGACGACGAGGTTCGGGTTCTCAGCGACGCCGTCCAGTTCCGTCAGCAACTGCGAGACGACGCGCTCGGTCACCTCGTTGGAGTCGCCGCGCCGGCCCGCGATGGCGTCGATCTCGTCGAGGAAGACGATCGTCGGTGCGGTCTGTCGAGCCCGATCGAAGACTTCCCGAACGGACTCCTCGGACTCGCCGACGTACCGGTCCAGCAGTTCGGGGCCGTTGACGTGGATGAAGTTGACGCCGCTCTCGCCGGCCAGCGCCCGTGCGAGCAACGTCTTCCCGGTCCCCGGCGGCCCGTGCAACAGGACGCCGCTGGGCGGTTCGGTATCGGTCGCCTCGAACAGCGGCCCGTACAGCAGCGGCCACTCGACGGCCCGTTCGAGCGTCGCTTTGGCGCCGTCCAGTCCGCCGACGTCGTCGAAGTCGACGCTCGGTGATTCGGCGACGTACTCCCGCATCGCGGAGGGGTCGACCGACGCGAGTGCCGACTCGAAGTCCTCGCGGCCGACCGTCGGCCGTTCCTGATCGCGTCGCAGCGCGTGCATCGCGGCCTCGGTCGTCAGGCTCTCGATGTCGGCACCGACGAACCCGTGGGTCCGCTCTGCCAGTCGGTCGAGGTCCACGTCGTCGGCCAGCGGCATCCCGCGTGTATGTACGTCCAGAATCTCTCGGCGGCCTTTGACTCCAGGGACGCCGATCTCGATCTCCCGGTCGAAGCGGCCGCCGCGCCGAAGCGCGGGATCGACCGCGTCCACGCGGTTGGTCGCGCCGATCACCACGACGCGCCCGCGGTCCTCCAGCCCGTCCATCAGCGTCAGCAGCTGGGCGACCACGCGGTTCTCCATGTCGCTGTCGTCGTCGCGCGCGCCGGCGATCGAATCGACCTCGTCGATGAACAGGATGGCGGGGGCGTTCTCGGTTGCCCGATCGAAGGCCTCGCGCAACCGCTCCTCGCTCTCGCCCTTGTACTTCGAGACGATCTCGGGGCCGGAGATGACGTCGAAGTAGGCGTCGACCTCGTTGGCGACCGCGCGGGCGATCAGCGTCTTGCCAGTGCCCGGTGGTCCGTACAGCAGGACGCCGCTGGGCGGGGAAATGGAGAGTCGCTGAAAGAGATCGGGTCTCGACAGCGGGAGTTCGATCATCTCCCGGACCTTCTCCAGTTCGTCGTCCAGCCCCCCGATGTCCTCGTAGGTCGTCGATGCGGTTTCGGTGTCGTCGGTGGATTCGTCAGCCGTCGCTTCGTCGCTCGGTCCGTCCTCAATCTCCCGTGGGGCGACCGTGACCCCCGTCGCGTCCTCGACACGGACTGAACCCCCGGGATCGGTGTCGAGCACCTCGAACCCGCCGACCCCCTTGACGTGGAACTGCTCGCCCTGCCGTAGCGGCCGGTCAAGCACCCCGTCTTTGACCAGCGGGGCGACCGACTCACTGCTGAACTCCCCGAGGTCCTCGGTGGGTCGCACCGTGATCGATCGGGCACGGGACACCGTCGCCGGACGGACCCGGACGGTGTCGCCGATCGTCACGCCCGCGTTCGCCCGGGTATCGGCGTCGATCCGCAGGGCGTCGTCGTCACCGTTGCCGGGCCAGACTTTCGCGACCGTCTGCTGGTCCCCCTCGATGACGATCGAGTCGCCGCTCAACACGCCCAGCCGGCTGCGAACCCGTTCGGGAAGGCGCGCGATGCCACGGCCCGCGTCGCGCTTCCGTGCGCCCGCGACCGTCAACGCCACCCCGTCGCCGCCTGACATGCCCCGACGTTCGGGTGCCATGGGCTTGAGCGTTTCACCTGACACCGAGGGCTCGCTGATCCCCGGAGAAGACCGAATCGAATCCGCAATTCATGTCCGAGGGTAATGTAAAATGACCAATCAGTCAAAACGGAATAGATAATCTTACTTCGGAGGCGAGTAAACACGGTAGGTGTGCCGGAACGTCTCGTCGGGTCTGCCGGAGTGTGGCGTGGACAGAAGCGGACGCTCACGCCCGCGCTCCCGGACGCGACGCCGGTGCCGGACGACGCGCACCGGTCGGTCCCTGACGGGCCGCCGGACGACGGCAACGCGACAAACGGAGGCGAACACAGATGACACTCATCACGGACATCACGCTCCGACGGATACTGGACTCGCGAGGTAACGCCACGGTCGAAGCCGAAGTCACCACCGAGAGCGGTGGATTCGGTCGCGGTGCCGCCCCGAGCGGTGCGAGCACGGGCGAACACGAGGCGATCGAACTGCCCGCGGAGGAAGCCATCGAGAAGGCCGAAGCCGAAGCCGTCCCCGCCCTCGTCGGCGAGGTCGACGCGATCGACCAGCGCGCGGTCGACGACACGCTACACGAGGTAGACGGGACCGACGACTTCTCGGGTATCGGCGCGAACAGCGCGGTCGCGATCAGCATGGCCGCCGCCAAGGCCGGCGCCGACGAACTCGGACTCCCGCTGTTCCAGCACCTGGGCGGGACCTTCCGGGGCGATCAGTTCCCGACGCCGCTGGGGAACGTCGTCGGCGGCGGCGAGCACGCAGAGGAAGCCACCAACATCCAGGAGTTCCTCTCGGCGCCGGTGGGCGCACCGAGCGTCACCGAGGCGGTCTTCGCCAACGCGCAGGTCCACGCTCGCATCGGCGAACTCCTCGAGGAGAGGGGCGTCCCCGCGAACAAGGGCGACGAGGGCGCGTGGGCGCCGCCGATCGGCGACGACGAGGCCTTCGAGATCGTCGATCAGGCCACCACCAAGGTCGGCGACGAACTCGGCTTCGAGATCTCGTTCGGCCTGGACATGGCCGCCGCCGAGATGTACGAAGACGGCGAGTACGTCTACGAGGGCGAGGACAACCGCTCGACGGCCGAACAGATCGACTACGTCGCCGAGATGGTCGACGAGTACGACATGGCCTACGTCGAGGACCCCCTGGACGAGAACGACTTCGAGGCCTTCGCCGAGCTGACCGACCGCGTCGGCGACCGGACGCTCATCTGTGGCGACGACCTCTACGTCACTAACGTCGAGCGCCTCCAGGAGGGTATCGACAAGGGCTCCTCGAACTCCATTCTCATCAAGCCCAACCAGATCGGCACCCTCTCCGATGCGGTCGACGCCATCGAACTCGGCGCGGACAACGGTATCGTGTCGGCGGTCTCCCACCGCAGCGGTGAGACCGAGGACACGACCATCGCTCACCTCGCCGTGGGCGCGGCCGCCCCCTACATCAAGACCGGCACCGTCGCCGGCGAACGCACCGCCAAACTGAACGAACTCATCCGCATCGAAGAACAGGTCTAAACGGAAAGCAGCGCGAGTTCCCCGCCCCACCGTGGGCGGGGGTGAAGCGCGTACGCTCCGCTGCACAATCCATATCTTCAAGTTGCTGTCGAACCATATTTACAGTACGGGAGCCACGGTATCCGCCTCGCAAAACACCGCAAGGTTGCGCCGGGCTTCAAGTGTGTCGGGCAGTGGTGAAGCCGCCGACCTCCACGGACACACCACCCACGGCGGCAACAGGCGACCCCTGTTGCGGTGGGATTCGCGGTGTGTTCGGGTGTTACTGCTCCCACACGACCCATCTGGGAAGTGCGGAGGGAATTAAATTCGCCTGCCGCCGTTACGCTCCCTGTTGGGAGAGGCCAAACGGCGAAGCCCCGCGCCACCGTGCGCGGGGTACTTCACACGAGACGTAGCGCGAGTTCCCCGCCCTTCCGAAAACCGCAGGCTTTCGTACATCTCCGATTTGCGTCAGCACCGTGGGCGGAGGGGAGGTGCGGTCGATCGGTACAAAAGCCGTATCAGAGGAAGGTATCGAAAAAACTAATTACGGAGAAGACCCCCACGACGATCCCGCCGACAAACAGGAGGAGGCCCCACAGAAACACCCCGTCGACGACGATAGCGGCCAGCATGAGTACGATCCCGATCGCGAGCAGAAGGACTGCAAGTACGGCCTGGAGCCCGCTCTCGAGCAGTTCGCCGAGATCGAGTTCGAAGATATCGAACACCTCGTCCATATCTCACGCTATTCGAAGGTGATTGAAAAAACCTTCCAAATCTGTGATCGAACGACCGGCACTGACAGGACCGATCGGACGGAAACCGGGACACCGGGAAGCGAGAGACGTCTACCCGCCGAACAGGCCGAGAACGCCGCCCCTGTCGCCGTCGTCGTCTTCGCTCGTCTCTTCCTCTGTGGCCGAGGGAAACCATTCCGTTTCCTCTTCGACAATAGTCTCGACGGTCTCGCCTTTGAGTACGCGTTCGAGCGCCGTCGAGAGGCGTCGGTAGGCGTTCGCGGCGGGGCTGTCCGGGAAATTCAACACGAGCGGTTCGTCGGTCGTCGCCTCCGTGTCCTCCGGGATGACTGCCAGTAGCGGGTAGTCGACCTCGCGCTCGACCTCGTCGATGTCGGACTGGACTTCTGCGCGAGTCAGGATCGTGCCGATGACTTCGCCGTCGACCCGCTGTGCGAGCTGTGCGGTCTTGCCGGCGTCGCCGATCGCGACGCTGTCGGGCGTCGTGACCAGCAAGACGCTGTCCGCCAACCCGAGTGGGACCGTTGCCTCGTGGCTCAGTCCCGCGCCAGTGTCGATCAGGACGACGTCGTAGGCGTTGGCCAGCGTCTTGATAACTTTCCGGAGTTTCGCGGGGTCGGCGTCCGCGAACGCTTCAAGACTCTGTTCGCCGGGGACGAGCGTGACACCGCCGGGCCCCTCGGTGAGCGTGTCGCTGATCGCCGCGCGCTCGGCGAGCACCTCGTGCAGACTGGTATCGTGGTCGATCCCGAGCATGGCCGCGAGGTTCGCCATCCCGAGGTCGGCGTCGACGATAACCACGTCGTAACCGGCGTCTTCCATCGCGACGCCGGCATTGACGGCGGTCGTCGTCTTCCCGACACCGCCCTTGCCGCCAGCAATGGTAAAGACGTGTCCCGTCATTTGGCCTGTTTGAGAACAGCGGGTGCCACCCATATAAAGCCGTCCGTCCCGTGTCAGTAGAAAACAACGTTTTCGGTCCGACGTGCGGTCAAAGCATACTTACCCCTCATCGGACTAGTAGCAGCCAATGAGCGAACAGGAAGCCGAGCAATCCGACCGGCAGAAATACGAGTTCCAGAAGGTCATCGAGGAACTCCAGGACTACCGCGGGTCGGGTACTCAGCTGGTCACTATCTACGTCCCCGAAGACAAGCAGATCAGCGACGTCGTTGCCCACGTCACCCAGGAGCACAGCGAAGCGAGCAACATCAAGTCCAAGGAGACCCGCACGAACGTGCAGGACGCCCTGAAATCGATCAAGGATCGACTGCGGTACTTCGATACCTATCCCCCCGAGAACGGGGTCGTCCTCTTTTCGGGCGCGGTCGACGCCGGCGGCGGCCAGACCGACATGATTACCCGCGTGCTGGAGAGTCCGCCCGACCCCATCGAGTCGTTCAGGTATCACTGCGACGCGGAGTTTCTCACCGAGCCCCTCGAGGACATGCTCGCCGACAAGGGGCTGTTCGGACTGGTCGTCCTCGATCGCCGCGAGGCCAACGTCGGCTGGCTCAAGGGCAAACGCGTCGAGCCCGTCAAGTCCGCCTCGTCGCTGGTGCCGGGCAAACAGCGCAAAGGTGGCCAGTCCGCCCAGCGGTTCGCCCGCCTCCGACTGGAGGCGATCGACAACTTCTATCAGGAGGTCGCCGAGATGGCCAACGACCTGTTCGTCCCCGAGCGCCACGACCTAGACGGCGTGCTCGTCGGCGGACCCTCACCGACGAAAGACGAGTTCCTCGACGGCGATTACCTCCATCACGAACTCCAGGACATGGTGCTGGGGAAGTTCGACGTCTCCTACACCGACGAGTCGGGGCTATACGATCTGGTCGACGCCGCCGAGGAGGTGCTGGCCGAGCACGAGATCCTCCAGGACAAGGAGGTCATGGAGACGTTCTTCAAGGAGTTACACGACGGCGAGAAGGCCACCTACGGCTTCGACCAGACCCGACAGAACCTCAACATGGGTGCCGTCGAGCAGTTGCTCATCAGCGAGGATCTCCGCAAGGACGTGCTCACCTACGAGTGTTCGAACGGCCACACCGACTACGAACTGATCGATACGACGGCGGACACCGACCCGCACACCTGCTCAACCTGCGGCGAGGACGTTCCGACCGAAGAAGCCGAGCGGGAGGACGCCATCGAACACCTCATGGAACTGGCCGAACAGCGCGGCACCGAGACGGTGTTCGTCTCGACTGACTTTGAAAAAGGTGAGCAACTGCTGACGGCCTTCGGCGGCATCGCGGGTATTCTGCGGTATTCGACCGGCGTGTGATCCCGGAGGACCGGTCCGCCGCGAACGGGCGTCAGATCAGGGGAGACGGTCGCAACGTCGGTGCGACGACGCTCACGGCGAACCGACGGGTGGGTCGAGCACCCACGATGGGATTTTTGCCTGGATGAAAATGCGTTCACCCCAATATAATTGGTATCGGCGGCTCAGTGCTCGTCTTCGCTGCTTTCGGTTTCAGCGCTGCCACCGTCACTGGTAAGTGCCGGCTGATCAGGTGCCTCGAGAGCTGCCGTCTCCTCGACGTCGAACCGATCGAGTTCGTCGCGGAGGTTGCCGACCTGTCTGGAGAGGTCCTCGACGCGCTCGACGGCGTCTCCGATAGCGGCTGACTGGGACTGTGTCGACGCTGCCACGTGTTCGATGTCCTCGGCGGTTCCGTCCGTGAGGTCTGCCACGCGGTCGACCATCTCGGCGACCTCCTGGGTCGCCCGTGACTGGTCGTCGGTCGCGTTTTTGATCTCCTGTACACCCGCGTTCGTGTCCTCGGCGCGGTCGGCGATGTCGTCGAACGCCCGCAAGGCCTGTTCGACGGTTTCGCTCCCGTCCGCGATGCGCTCGCGCATTTCGTGTATCTCCTCGACCGTCCCGTCACTCCGTCGCTGGACATCCTCGATCACGTCGCTGATCTCCCCGACAGCGTTCTGCGTCTCCTCGGCCAGACTCTTCACTTCGTCCGCGACCACGGCGAACCCGTCACCACTCTCGCCGGCGCCCGCACGCGCCGCCTCGATGTTGGCGTTGAGCGCGAGCATGTTCGTCTGCTCTGCGATGTCGGTGATGAACTCGACGATCTCGCCGATCTGTTCCATGCCGTCGTTCAGTTCCTCGATCGCGTCGACGGCGACCTGACTCTGCTGTTGGATCTCAGCGAGTTCGTCGAGGGCCTCGCTGGCGGCCTGCTGTCCCTGTTCGCTCGCGCTCGTGGTCCGGCTGGCGTTTTCCGCCACCTGGTCGGCCGTCGCAGCGACCTCCTCGATCGTCGCCGACAGCTGTGTCGTCTCGTCGGCGACGTCCGCGACGTGGCGCTGCTGTTCGTCGGCGTCCTGCTGGATCTGCTGGGTCGTCTCCGCGATGTCGTCGCTCGCATCACGAATATTCCGGATGTCCTGACTGGCCTCTCGGCTGCGCGTGTCGACAGCGTCGGCGAACGACTGGATCTCGACGATCGTTGACTCCCACTGTTCGAGCATCGTGTTGAACGACTCGGCGATTGAGCGCATCGCCTCGTTATCCGCGTCGGTCGACATTCGCTGACTGAGGTCGCCGTCGGCACACGCTTGCATGACTGTCTCGTAGTCCTGTGCCTGTTGCTGGAGCTGTCGGGCCAGCTGTTCGGCCTGCTGTTGTGCCTGTTCGGCCTCGGCCCGTGCGGTCTCTGCCTGTTCGCGGGCCGATTGGGCGTCGGATTTGGCCCGCTCCGCGTCCTCTATCTTGCCGACCAGCGAGTCGCGCATCGTGGCGATCGAGTCAAACAGCTGTCCGATCTCGTCGCCCCGACCGGAGTCGATATCGACGTCGAATTCGCCCTGCTCGACCGCGCTCGCCTTCGCCGAGAGGCGATCGATCGCGGCCACCGTGTTCCGGCCGAACACCCCGCCGACGACGAGTAGCCCGAGAAGCGCCAGCCCGGTAAACAGGTACACGCCTCGCTGGACGTCCGAGACGAGCCCGTAAGCCTGGTCAGTCGGCGCGTGGACGACCACGACCCAGTCGCTGCCGAAATCCGGTGCGTTGCGCTCGCCCGAGGGAGCGAACCCGACCAGGTGATCTGTCTCCGGAGCGAAGCCACTCTCCGGAGCGTGTTCCGGACCGACCGTCATCGAGTCGCTCACGGTTCGTGCTGGGAGTTCCCGAACACGGCTCAGAACGGGGCTGTCACCCGGATACTGCGTGCCGACGGCCGCTGCCTGCGGCGTGTCGTACATCACGATCGTGTCGTCGCTGTCGACGACCATCGTGTACGAATCGTCTATCTCGGCGTCGGACCCGCCCGAGAGGATCCGGTTGCCGACAGATTCGACGTCGTAGACGGCGACGAGCAGTCGGCCGTCTCCGAGTTCGGTCGTGAACGCGACGGCGTGATACTCGCCTTCGGCGACGTACAGTTCGGACACGTCGACATCACCGATCTCGAAATCGGGTTCGCGCGCCCAGCCGACGTCGCCGTCGTCGACGGTCTCCCCGACTTTCACGGACCGGGAGGAGTGTTCGATCGTGTTCGTCTCGGGATCGACCACGTGTACCAGCGTCAGCGCGGACCGCTCGGACACGTCGGTCCGGTACGTTTTGAGGTGATCGTTGATCGCTTCGTCGCTGGCGCTGGCTTCCGGCAGATTCCGTTCGAGAGTCCGCATCTCGACGGCGCTGCTCGCAAGCCAGTTGTCGAGCGACTGTGCGTTCGCCGTCGCAGTCGACTCGAAGTCCCGGTCGACGCTCTGTTCGACCTGATCGGCCATGACGGTCGTCGCCCCGATCCCCACAATCGCGACGAGCAAACCGATGAACAGGATCACCATACCGAATTTCGCCGCGTAATTCTCCCGAACTACTCCGGGCACGACGCGTCTGTAGACCCCCACCCCAATCCGGCCGACACGCGCGACCAGTTGGCGTGGCTGCTCCAACATGACTGGAATTGACAACACACGTTGTTATAATATTTTCCACGTGAGAACCGGCACACGTGGCAGTGTCGTCACAGCAATTGTTCGAGCTGTCGCCTGCGACCGTCGAGGTCGACGTGACTGTCGACAGTCGGATCAGCGGCGAGCCGGTCGACGACGAGCATCGGATCGGTTCCAGCACGCTCGACTGCGTCGAACAGCGTCGCGATCTCCGAGCGATACAGCGCGAACCGATCGAGCAGTCCGACCGCCAGCGCCATCGGAACGGCCGCGTCGGGATTTGTCGGGAACGCGTCGCTGATTCGCTGGCAGTCGGGCTGGCCCGTCGGTGGATCGGCAACGGGCCGTAACGTGAGACAGTGCGTACAGACACCGACACCGGCTTCGTCGCCGGGCAACAGCTCCCGGAACTGCTTGGGCACTTCGAACGCTACGACCGCCGAGCCACACTCGGGACAGTCCATATCCGGTTCTGACGGCGCGCGTATTTCATACTGCCGGCTACACGTTCGGGCCACGGCCGGACGGCCGAGGGAACCCGGACCGTGCGTCCGGGCCGCTGCGCGACGGTTGCGGAGCACGACCCCACAAAAGATTATGCACAAACCTCGCGTAGTTCGACGTGGCGCTGGAATGCGGTCTGACGGCCAGTGGTGACGCGGCGGCTGTCAGACGCGTGTGACCGGCGGTGATCGAACATGAAACTCGAAGAGAAACACATCGCCATGTTGGTCGGCCCCGGATACGAGGACCTGGAGTTCTGGGCCGTCTACATGCGTATGAAAGAGGAAGGCGCACAGATCGACGTCGTCGGGATGGAAGCCGGCGTCGAATACACGAGCAAGAGCGGCGGACTCACCGCCGAGACCGATCTCGCGGCCGCGGACGTCGACCCGGATGACGTGGACGCGGTCCTCGTTCCCGGCGGCTGGGCACCCGACAAGATCCGCCGCGACGAGTCGGTCCTCGAACTCGTCCGCGAGGTCTCCGAGGACCACAAGATCGTCGGCATGATCTGTCACGCCGGACTGGTCGGCATCTCCGCGGGCATCGTCGAGGGATCGGACGCGACGGGCTCGCGCGGCATCAAAGACGACCTCGAAAACGCCGGGGCGACCTGGGTCGACGAACCGGCGTTCCGGGACGGCAACCTCGTCTGGGGTCGCGTCGTCGCCGACATCCCGGAGTACTGCCGCGTACTGGTAGACGCGCTGGAAAAACAGTAACCGATCGATAACTGCGATCGGCCAATAGCGCCGAATCGATCGTCAGTCGCTGATCGAACGACTCAGTCGTCGGCCGAGACGGGCTCTGCCTGGGCGGCCTCCCGTTCGGCGCGCTCTTCGGCCTCTTTCTTGTCCTTGATCTTTTTCATCCGGAAGATCTCTTCGCGTTCCTGCTCTTCGAGCTTCTGCTCGATGTACTCCTTGTTCGAGCGGAGTTCGGGCAGGAGCTTGAACTCCAGGGCGTTGACGCGACGCTTGGTCGTCTCGATCTCGTCGAGCAGTTCCTTCATCGCGGTCTCGACCTCGGCGGCGAGGATGATCTGTTCGAGCAGTTCCTCGTAAGCCTCGGCCGCGGCGTCGATCCGGCCGGACGTGCCGAGCACGCCGTACCCGCGCTGGTCGAGCGTCTTCCGGACGCTCGTCGACTCGATCTGCGGGACGACCACGCCCATGATGTTCTTCGACTGGGTCGTGATTTCGGGATGCTCCTTCAGTGCGGCCGCTGCACCCCGAACGGCGATGTCGCCGTCCATCGCCCGGGCCATGTTCAGTCGCTGCTGTGCCGTCTCGTAGGTGTCTTCCAGATCCGAGCGGACGTCCTGTGCCTGATCCAGGATGTCCATGAACTCCATGATGAGGCCGTCGCGCTTCTTCTCGAGGGTGTCGTGCCCCCGCTCGGAGAGCTCGATCCGGTCCTCGATCGCCATGAGGTTCTTCCGGGTCGGTTTGACGTCCGTAGCCATTTGCGCGCTAGTTCCGGCTACGGTGACTTACACCTTTCCACTTCCTCGGTCACTGCTCCCGTGGACGACCCGTCACTGCCGGCCGCGAACGCGCGTCTGGACGTGCTCGGGGAAACACTCCTCGACAGTCGCCTGACCGTACTCCTCGGCGATGACGGCCCGGATCTCCGTCTCGTAGTCGGCTTTCGGAACTGTCTCGCTCGGCCCGGACTCCACGTCGAGGTGCGTCTCGACGAGCCGATCGACCGCCCCGCGACCGAAGCCCGTCAGCGGCGAGAGGTAGTCGATCCCGTGTCGATCTTCCAGGCTCTGGGCGAACGCGCGCGGGATCGTCGGCACCCGATCGTCCCGGCGCGTCCCGTCGGCGACGGTGTCGTACCCAAGCGCGGCGACTTCCTCCAGGGCGTGCTCGTGGATCGCCTGGATGCCGTTGCGCGGGAACCCGTCGGCGACGACCCGCTCGGCGGCCTCGCGGACGATCCGCTCTTCGAGTCCGACCCGTTCGAACGGCAAGTCGACGGCTTCGGCCGCCTCGCGAGCGTGGACGGCGCTGTCGGCGAGGCCGGCGGTCGCACAGACCAGTGTCACGTCGTAGAACGGCTCCAGGAGCAACGCCGCCAGCGTCGAGTCCTTGCCACCGCTGAAGCAGACGGCCGCGTCCATCTCACCGGTGGCGGATGTTGAAGCTCTTCGAATCCGGCGTGAGTTGCTTGAGCAGATCTCGCATCTGGTCCTCGTCGATCTGCTCGCCGCCCAGCCGGCCGCTCTGGGCCAGCGCGACGATCTGCTGTTCGACCTGCTCGGCGATGTCCGGCTTGGACATTTTGACCGTATTCAGCCGCTTTCGCGCCCCGTCGGTGAGGTGCTGGCGAAGGACGGCCTTGCGCTGGGCCTCGGCCTGCTCCTGTGCCGCCTGCCTGGCCTCGTCGTCACCCCCGCCTTCGGCCTGATCGCGCAACTGTTCCATCTTTTCCTGGCGAAGCTCCTCGAGTTCGTCGTCGCTTGGCTCGCCACTCATTGTATTCGTGGGTAGGATTTCGGCACTCGAAAGTCTTTCCCAAGAAAGCCCTCGGCGGGTGCTGGCGCACCCGCCTCGCCCTTTGCATGTCCGCCAGGCCCGCCTTGCGGTGCCGCGCCGATCGGCGCGGCATCCGCCCGGGTTACGCCGGCGCTTTCCGCAGTCGCGGCCGCCGTGGCCGCGACCGGACCGCGCCGCTCGCCGCGGCCGCACCGCCACCGCGACCGCGCCCCGTTCCTCCCCGGACGCGCGGATGAAACCGCGCGTCGGCATCCTGGCGGCAATCGACCGGAATCGCGCGTCGGCATCCTGGCGGCAATCGACCGGAATCGCGCGTCGGCATCCTGGCCGCACCGCAGTGGCACGTCCCGGCCCCGTCAGGGATGAGCGAAGTACGTCACCAGTTCGTCATCGGACTCCGGCAGGGCGTCGATCCGGACGAACCCGACCCGGACGAACTGCACCATCTCGTCGGACTCGTAGTCCGTGAGTCCGGGTTCGGCGTAGCCGGTCACGTCGCCGTCCATCGTCCGCATGCGCGTCGGGACCGCGCCCTCGGCGGGGACCCAGTGGATCACCTCGACGTCGCCCTCTCGCACGACCTCGATGTCGTCGTCGGTGCACTCGAAGGCGTCCCCGGTGTGGCGAACGCAGCCGTAGCCTTTCAGCCAGACGCGCTCGCCCTCTGCGGGCACGTCTCCGGCCTCGACCAGCACCGCGTCCTCGACGGGGATCTCGCGTCGACCGCGGTCCTCGTTGGGGTGGACCGGGGGCTGACCGGCGTCTGGACCGCCGACGATCGGCTTCTCGACGGCCGGCCCGATTTCGTCGTCGCCCGCGTGCGAGTCACGGACGAAGAACGCCCGATCGGCCTCCTCGTCGATCAGTTCGCGGTTGTTCGCGTAGATCGAGGTCATCGACAGATCGACGTTGCTGGTGGAGGTGCCCAGTTCGGCCATCGCGTCGACAATGGCCTCGCCCCTGATCCCGCGGCGCCTGAGGCTCTTGAGGGTGGGGGCGCGCGGATCGTCCCAGCCGTCGAGTGCGCCCGCCTCGATCTTCGCCTTGATCGTCGAGGTGCTCATCGAGACGTCGTAGGCGTCGACCTGGACGTGCCCCCAGTGGATGACCTCCGGATAGTCCCAGCCGAAGTAGTCGTAGACGAACCCCTGGCGCTTGGCGGAGTCCTGCAGGTCGATCCCGCGGATGATGTGAGTGACGCCCGTGAGGTGGTCGTCGATCCCGCTCTGGAAGTCCAGCATCGGCCAGCACCGATACTCGCTGGCTTCCTCGCGTGGGTGGGGCGTGTCGATCATCCGGAAGGCGACCCAGTCCCGCAGCGCGGGGTTCTTGTGCTCGATGTCGGTTTTCACCCGCAGGACGATCTCGCCCGACTCGTACTCGCCGTCGACCATCGCCTCGAACTCCTCGCGGGTCCGCTCGGGGTCTTTCTCGCGGTGCGGACAGGCCTCGCCGCTGTTCTTGAGGTCGGAGAACGCCTCCTGTGGGCACGTGCAGGTGTAGGCACCGCCCTGCTCGATCAGTTCTCGGGCGTGATCGTAGTAGGTCTCCAGGCGGTCGCTGGCCCGCAATACCTCGTCCGGCTCGAACCCGAGGTAGTCGACGTCGTCGAGGATCGCGTCGTAGGCGTCGAGGTCCGGGCGTTTCGTCTCCGGATCGGTGTCGTCGAACCGGACGATGAACGAACCGTCGTACCGTTGCTTGTAGGTCCCGATGACGGCGGGCATCCGGGCGTGACCGATGTGCCAGGGGCCGTTCGGGTTCGGGGCGGCGCGCATCCGGACCTCGTCGTAGTCCTCGGCGTTGGGTAGGTCCGGGAGCGTGCGTTCGTCCGCCTCGTCGTCGCGTTCGAGTGCCTCGAGACGCTCGGGCGCGAGTTCGCCGAGGCGATCGCGCTTTTCCTCGGCGTCCATGTCGTTGACGCGTTCGACGACGGGTGCGACGACGCCGGCGATCTGGTCGCCGTACTCGCGGAACTCGGGGTTGTCGCCCATCAGCGGGCCCATGATCGCTCCGACCTGTGCGTCGCTGTCGTGTTTGAGGGCGTTGAACAGCGCGTCGATCTCGGCGGCCTCCTCGACGCGGTCGCGGATCTCCTCGTCCATGCCGCCCGATTGCAGGCGGCGGGTCAAAACGCTCCCGGGTTGGGCTCGCGACCATCCACAATCAGTTTGTCCTCCGGCCCGACAGTACGAGTATGACCGACAGCGACCTGACGTGGGAGTGCCTCGAGAGCGAGACCGTCTACACCTGCCCGGGGTTCGACGTGATCAACGAGACCGTCAGGCTGCCCGACGGCACCGAGACGGACTTCGATTACGTCGCCGAGGGCGACAGCGTCGTGGTCCTCCCGTTCACTACCGACGGCGAGGTCGTCGTCATCGAGGAGTGGCGCGAGCCGGTCCGGCGAGTCAACTACGGGCTGCCCGCCGGCGGGGTCGAACCCGACGATAGCGAGCCCGCGGCGGCGGTCGAGCGCGAACTCGCCGAGGAGACGGGCTACGAGGCCGGACGGGTCGAACACCTCACCACCGTCGAACCGGCCAACGGCTTCGCCGACACGGTCTTTCACTACTTTCTCGCCGAGGGGTGTACCCCCACGGCCGAGCGCGATCTGGACCACGACGAGTCGATCGACGTGACGACGACTTCCTTCGAGGACCTCCTCGCCGCCGTCCGCGAAGGCGAACTGCGCGACGGCCGCGCCGCGCTGGGGATCCTGTACTATCATGCCTTCCAGCGGTGAGGGTCACAAGCGAGCCAACAGTCGTATCACTCGCTCGCTCCACTGATCGGACATGGCGTATCGCTGTCCAGTCTGTGAGGCGGTACAGGCCGACGCCGAGCACCTGGCGAACCATCTGGCGTTCACGGCAGTCATCCGCGGGGGCGACCACGAGGCGTGGCTCGACGAGCGCTTCGCCGACTGGGGCGAGGACGATCCGGAGACGCTCGCGGCCCGGGTGCGCAAACGCGACGCGGTCGAGGCCGTCGACCACCCGATCGACGAGATGGACGTCCGCGATTCCGAAGTCGGGGCCGGCGAAGGCGTCCCGAATTCCGGGCAGCACGCACTCGACGGTGACGCGCTCGATGAGGAAGCACGGGAGATCCTCGCGCGAGCGCGGGAACTGACCCGCCGGATCGAAGACGAGGGGTGATCCGCCGAATCGGAGACGACGGGTCCAGCCGCATCGAGGGCGGCGGTTCGGGCGAGGACCGAGAGGCGAAACGGACTAGACGCTGTGGCCCGGAGGGGACGGCATGGAACGCGAGGGGCAGTTCGCGCCGGAGACGCTCGAGGCGGCGCGCGAACGCTACGAGGCGCTGGGATCGACCGCGCAGGTCGTCGTCAGAGAGGTCGCGAAGGCCATGGAACTCGACCGGGAGACGTATCGCGACCGCGTCACGAGCGACGTGATCGAGACCGCTCGAGAGGTCCTGTTCGCCGAATCACTCGCCGTGACTGTCGGCACTCGCGAGGAGTTCGACGCGTGGCGCGTGGACCACCCCGACTACGAGGTCCGTGAGATCGGCAGCGAGAACGTCCGGCAGGTCGCCTGGCACGCGGCCCCTTTCGCGGAGACGGTCGTCGCCGCGACCTTCCAGGACGAGCGCGAGGCCGCCGTCGGGACGCTCCGCCGGCAGGCGTTCGGCGACGTCTACCGGGACGCCCTGCGGGGAGGCTGACATGCGACCGATCGCGCGGAACTTCCTGCTGGGCGTGCTCGCGGTGGTCGTACTGCTGCTCGCGCTCGGCGCGCTGCCGGGGGTGCTCAAGAGCGGCGACCCCTACTATCTCACGGCGACACCCGTCGATGCGGACGAGTTGACGACGGACCACCGTTCCGGTGCCGTCGATGCGGCCACCCTCTCGGAGCGACGCTACGAGTACACCACCGCGGCGCTGGCCGACGCGACGAACGGGACGGGCTACGCCGACCCGTACTGGCGCGGCCCCGTCGGGATCAAGGGCGCGTTCACCCACTCGCCGTTCGACGAGTTGAGCGCGCTCCGCTCGAACTACCCCGCCGCGGCCGACGGCGACGCGGTCTTCGTCCGGGCGAACGCGACCGCCGGGGAGAGCGTCACGTTTTACAGGCTGAACACGACACAGAGACCATGAGCAACGACACACACGACTGGCCGATCGTCGAATCGGAAATCGAGTACGAGACGGGATGGTACACCGGCGGCTACGACCTCGTCGAGCAACCCGACGGCTCGCACAAGCGCTACTACTGGGCGGAACTGCCGCCCGCCGCGGTGGTCGTGCCCGTGACCGACGACACGGTCGTGATGGTCGAGCAGTACCGACCGACGATCGGCGAGCACTGTCTGGAACTGCCGGCGGGGATCGTCGAGGACGGCGAGTCGTTCACGACCGCCGGCGCGCGCGAACTCCGCGAGGAGACCGGCTTCGATCCGTCCGGGACCGCTCTGCTGGAGTCGTTCTGGACGGCGACCGGCGTGCTCCGCCACGAGCGCGGGATCGTCTTCGCCGAAGGGCTAGAGCCAGTCGAGATGAGCCACGACGACAACGAGTTCCTCGACGTGCGGCCGGTCCCGGTCGAGGAGGCGCTCGAACGAGCGCGCGAACCGCCCGCGAACGACGCAACGCTCGAAGGACTGCTGCTCGCAAGAGAGGACGGGTTGCTCTGACGCTTCCGCGCCCCGAAGCGCGCGGTTTCCACGCGCCGGGCGAGTCGATACCAGCGTGAACGCTCACCGACGACCGGCGTAGACGATCTGCATCGGCAGTCCCTCGGCGTCGAGCGGCGGGTCGTCCGGCAGCGTCCGGAAGTCTCCGGCGCCGCGTTTCGCCGCCAGCGCCAGTCCCATCGCGTCGAGCAGGTCGTCCCGGTTCGACTCGCCGATCCGTCGTGCCCACTGGGGCTGTGATTCGATCAGCGACTCCTCGAAGTCCTCGTAGACGCCTGCGATCGAGTCGTCGACGGCTTCGAGCACTGTGCGCCGGGCTTCGAGCCCGTCCGCGTCGTGTTTCGAGGGGAGCGATTCGCCTCCCCCCAGTGCACGGAAGCAGACCTCCGGATGGGACTCCAGAATCGTCGCTTCGGCGTCGACCCCGTCGCGGAGGAGCCGGTCGACCTCCCGGATGCGCGGGATCAGTCCCCACGCCTGACTGGAGAGGCTGTCCCCGCGGCAATCCTCGTTTTCCTGCTTGGCTCGCTCGTAGGTCGGGGCCTCGACGGCCGCCCGACACGGCGTCCAGAAGACGCTGCTCGATCGCTCCCCGAGGAACGCCTTGGCCTGTCGGTCGCATTCCCGGCGTTCCGCCTCGGGGAGTCCGATCGGGACGTCGACCAGAATCGCCGCCGCATCGCGGTGGGCGAACCAGACGCTGTGCATCGACGGGTGCATCTGCGCCGTCCACTCCTCGCCGTCGGTGGCGACGGTCAACCAGCCGCGCGACGCCCAGTCGACGCCGACGTATCGGGCCATGTCCGATCGTTTGTGGCCCGGAACAGTAAATCCCGTCCCGTCACCGCACTTGGAGGACCGCCTATCGGTGTCTGACCGGTCGGTGGGTTTTACTGCCGAGGCGTCGTGACTGGAGACGAATGATCGTCGTCGCCACGGCGGATTTCGAGGTCTACCACGGGGTCGTCACGGCGCTGCGCGACCGCAGCGTCGAGTTCACCACGGTCGAACCCGGCGAGCAGTTGCCGGATCGCACGTCGCTGGTGATCGTCGGCCCCGGCGAGTCCGTCGAGACGCCCCCGGACGTGCCGATCGTGACTGGCGACCCGGAGACGCCACGCCGTGCGGTCGAGGAGGCGCTCGCGCGGCTCAGGGGCGGGCACGGGCGGACGGTCGTCGGCATCGATCCCGGCGAGAAGCCGGGGATCGCCGTCCTCACGGGCGAGGTCGTCGTCGCGGCGTTTCAGGTGCCGGCCGCCGAGGCCGCCGGGGTCGTCGCCCGGGAACTCGAGGACGCGGTCGACCCGCTGGTGCGGATCGGCGACGGCGCGCGGCTGGTCGGCGCGCGGGTCATCGACGACATCGACGCGCCGATCGAACTGGTCGACGAGACCGGGACGACCCCGTATCTCGGGACCGGTGCACGCGGGATGGGCGACGTGCTGGCAGCGGTCAACATCGCGCGCATGGAGGGCGAACCGATCGACTCGCGCGACGTCAAGCCCACGGCCGGGGAGATCCAGCGGATCAAAGACCGCTCGCGGGAGGCGAGCGAGACCAACCGCGCGATCGACGAGGAACTCGCCCGGCGCGTCGCAGTCGGCGACCTCTCGATCGAGGAGGCGCTGGCCGAACACCGCAACGCGGAGTGACGGCCGTCTGCAGGTCAACTACTTTGGCAGTCGGCGACGAAGTACGAGTACCGATCGTTCGGAACACGCGACAGCAGCTGTCGGGTGACACCGACGCGACCGGCGACAGATGACGCGCTACGAGACCTTCGTCGAGGACGGGACTGTCTACGTCGGCCACGAGGAGCGACTGGAGATCGGCCCGGTCGAGGACATCGTGGACGTCGTCGGCGGACCGGCCTGGACGATCCAGTATACCGAGGCCGAAAAGCGACGCCACCCCGGGATGGACACCTCGGACGAGGGGTTGACGGTCGACGTCGTGGACATGCTCCAGACGATGACGCACGGCGAGCGGTTCGTCGAAACGCTGGCCGCCCACCCGGCCGAGATACCGTCCGACGACCCCGATGCGATCGCGCCGCGGACGGGGCTGTTCGTCGGCAAACTGCTTGAGAACCTCGAGAACGGGCTGGACTAGGCGGGGCGTGACGGCAGCCATCTCGCCCGCCCGACCGATTCGAAGCCGAGACACATATATCGCCGGCCCTGAAACGACGGGGCATGACTGGAGTCAACCGGGGTCTCGACGGCGTTGCCGTCGCAGAAACACGCCTGAGCACGATGGACGGCGAGGCCGGTGAACTGATCATCGGGGGGTTTCCCGTCGAGGAGCTGGCCGACAACGCCACCTTCGAGGAGACGCTGTACCTGTTCTTTCGCGGCCGGCTTCCGGACGCCGAAGAGCTGTCCGCGTTCCGCAGTGATCTGGCCGAATGCAGGGCGATCGGCGACGAGGTGCTGGCGGTGTTGCGACGGGCCGCCGAGGAGGAGAAACCAGCGATGGACGCGCTCCGGATGGGGGCCGCGGCGGCGAACCTCGGCACCGAGGACGGCGATCCCGAAGCCGACGCCCTGCGGGTCGTCGCCGCGTTCCCGACGATCGTGGCGGCCTACTGGCGATATCGCGTGGGCGAGGAGCCGATCGAACCCGACCCCGACCTCGGCCACGCGGCGAACTACCTCTACATGTTGACCGGCGAGCGACCGGACGAGCGCGCGGTTCGCGGGCTGGAGACGTATCTCAACGCCGTCGTCGATCACGGACTCAACGCCTCGACGTTTACGGCGCGCGTGGTCGTCTCGACGGAGTCGGACGTGGTTTCGGCGGCGACGGCCGCGGTCGGGACGCTGAAAGGACCGCTCCATGGCGGCGCGCCCGGGCCCGTGCTGGACATGCTCAAGGAGATCCACGAGTCGGGCGACCCCGAGGCGTACGTTCGGGAGAAACTCGAGGCCGACGAGCGACTGATGGGGTTCGGCCACCGGATCTACCGGGTGCGTGACCCCCGTGCGGCCGTCCTCGAGGCCGCCGCCGAGCAGTTCTACGATGACGACGACGATTTCTTCGAGACGATCACCGACTTCGAGGACGTCGCCGTCGATCTGCTGGCCGAGTACAAGCCCGATCGCGACCTGGAGACCAACGTCGAGTTCTACACGGCGGCACTGTTGCACGGCGTCGGTGTCCCACAGGAGCTGTTCCCCGCGACGTTCGGCATCGCCCGGGTCGGTGGCTGGATGGCCCACGCGCTGGAACAGCTTGAGGACAACCGCCTGATCCGCCCCGAATCGAGATACACCGGCGAGCGCGGCCGCTCGTGGACGCCGATCGGGGAACGCTAGAAGTCCGAAAGGGTCAGCTGGTCATCGTCTCGCGTGTGTTCCGGGCCGCGGTTGGACCGATCGCCTTGCTCCTGGCCGGCTTGTTCGTCGCTGTCGTCGAACCCGTCGAGACTGGCCTGTTCGCGGTCGGTGAAGGACAGTTTCGAAACGCGAACGCCCACCTTGCGGACGCGGGCGTCATCGAACTCCGCAAGCAGGTCCGTCGCGATCGCCTCGACCAGATCCGGATCGTCGACAGGTCCGGACAGCGATCGAGCACGCGTGTGCACGTCGTACGGCGGCGTCACCACCTTGATCCCGATCGTCTGGTAGAGCGCGCTCTCCCGGCGAGCACGCTCTGCCACCGCGGTCGCGAGCGTTCGAACGCGCTCGTATACTAGGTCGATGTCCGCGACGGGTTCGGAGAACGCCGACTCCCGCGAGAAGCTCTTCGGGTCGTCTCGGGGCGTGACCTCGCGGGCGTCCTCGCCGCGGGCGAACCGGTAGATCTCCCGGCCGCGCTCGCCGAAGCGATCGACCAGCCGGTCGGGGTCGGAATCAGCCAGATCGCCCGCGGTCTGGATGCCCATCTCGCGGAGTTCACGGGCGGTAACGGGGCCGACGTTGTGGACAGCCTCGACGTCCATCGGCGCGAGAAATTCCCGGACGTCGCCGGGTTCGACGACGACCAGTCCGTCCGGTTTGTCGGCGTCGCTTGCGATCTTCGCGGCGCTCATCGTCGGTGCGACACCGACGCTCGCGACGACGCCGACTGCTGATTCGATCCGGGCTTTCAGGTCGCGAGCGACCCCCTCGACGCCGTCCCAGTCCGTCCGATCGGTCACGTCAAGGTAGGCCTCGTCGATGCTGACCGCCCGGACGACGTCCGCGCTGTCCCGGAGGATCGCCCGCACGTCCTCACTGACGGACTCGTAATAGTCCATGTCGACGGGCCGGTAGTAGCCGGTCTCCTCCGCTGAGTCGCGCTCGCTCGCGCCCGTTCCGTCGGTCTCCGCCCGGCGCGGGAGTCGCTCCAGGGCCTCGGAGATCGCCATCGCGCTCTCGACGCCGAACGCGCGCGCCTCGTAACTCGCCGTGGCGACGGCCCCGTGGTCGTCGCCGTCCTCGTAGCCCATCCCGACGACGACTGGCTCGCCACGGAGTTCGGGCTCGCGCAACCGCTCGCAGGCGGCGTAAAAACAGTCCATGTCCACGTGACAGACGATCTGCTCGGGGCTATTCGTACTCGTCAGACGAGCGTTATGGCGAGTCATCGAATGGCCCCCGTGGTAATGTCGCTGGTTCGGGGCCGCGCCTTCGTGGACTTCAGGAGCCCACCGATGTCAACACTCGATCCGATCACGCCACGAGAAGCGTTGGAGATGTACTGTAATGACATTGACGGCGAGTTGTCGCCCAACTCTGTCCAGGCCAAACGCTACCAGTTAGGGTTCTTCGTCGACTGGTGCGAAGGCGCAGACAACGACGAGACGGCCCGTGTCGAGAATCTGAACGAGATCACTGGAAGAGACTTCACCCGATTCAAGAACTGGCGTAGCGACGGAATCAACAAAGTTACACTGCGGACAAACCTCTCGGCGTTGCGGACCTTCATGCGGTTTTGCGTTTCGATTGATGCGGTTGATCCGTCCATTCCCGAGAAGATCAATGTCCCAACGTTAGACTACGGTGAGAACGAACGAGAAACATTCCTGAGCCACGAGCGAGCAACGACGATTCGGGCGTATTTGCGGAAATTTCAGTATGCAAGCCTGAAACACGTCCTGTTCACCCTCCAATGGCATACGGGAGTGAGAATGTCGGCGTTGCATAGCCTCGACGTGGAGGATTTTGACTATGAACAGGAAACCATACGGCTCCGTCACCGTCCAGACACGGACACCCGACTCAAGAACGGGGAAGCAGGGAACCGTCTTGTAACGATCGACACTGAGACTGCCGCAGTCGTGGACGACTACATTGAGCACAAGCGAACCCCTGCCACAGACGAGTACGGGCGACACCCTCTGTTCAGTTCCTCGAAGGGTGGTCGAATGTCCAAATCGCACTTGAACAAACACATGTATCGTCTCACAGTCCCCTGCGAGTACGGACAACCGTGTCCTGCCGACAAGGACCCACAGGACTGTGAATACGCTGGAACGTTTAGAGACTTCATCAAATGTCCGCACAATGTCCGTCCCCACGATGTCCGTCGTGGAAGCATCACCCACTGGCTACGGAACGACGTGCCTGAGAAAGCAGTCAGTGACCGTATGGACGTCTCGGTGAAGACGATCGACAAGCACTACGACAAACGCAGTGAAGACGAACGAGCCGAGGTGAGACGCCAATACCTGAACGAAGTCTGATCTAGAAAGGGCCGTTTCCCTCCATTGTTATACCATCATCACATGGAGAACTACAGTACATATGTTATTGCAGTAAAGATGTACTCTCCCCCAGAAACTGTACTATACACCCTTCCATTGGAAGAACGGTAATCCGTCGGTGGAATATACACCATGGGTGTGGTTCCTTCCTGCCGTGTGACACTCGATCTTGCTTCCCTGTTAGATTACTCGGGGACAGGTCGACCACCACAGGGAGGGACTTTGTGGCGTAGCCAACTCCCAGTGCGCTCCGTGGAAGTTGACACCGACCAGCAGATCGAGTGATCCAGTGCGAGTATTCCAACCCGCTTGGCAGGCGAAGGGGCTTTTGTTACCCGATTATCTCGGGGGATGTGAGGCGTCCAACCAAGTACTGTACCAGCAAATAGGGCTTGTTCACCATTTAAAATTCTCGGAACCTATAAGATAACTGTCCGTATCAAGCGGGGGATCTCAGGAATCTTTGACGATATGTGGAGCATGAGTCATCGGAGGAAAACCACATTGGCAGAATACACCTCCTGTAGAAGTTCATACTAATTCCAAATATCAGTTCCGTCCCGCTGACCCCTCGAAACCTCTATGACAATCTGATAGCGCCAATATTTCTCGCTCCCCTCTTGTAATCTGATACCAATTGAAAAGCTATGAAGATATGTATGGGGGGAACGAGTATGTAATCAAACATGGTACTACTATATCGGGCACTATCTTCTAATAACCAAATCTTTATCAGTGATTGTTTCGTAGCATTTAAGTGTTTCTAGCGACAATAGATATAATGAGAGGAATGCACGCCATTCAGATCGACGGCGATGAGCCTATCCGTTCGCCGTCGTGCGAATATGGTTCGATGGAGCCAACCGCGTCCCAGCGCGGTCAGGGAAGCAATAGTCGTATCTTCACTTCCTTCTTGGCTTCTATCGAAATAAGACTGACGACAGATTGCTGTCAGTCGATGCGTCCACCTCTCGGGATCATAAATGTCTGCTACGGACGCGAACGATAACGAGAACAATAGTATAGATCTGCCAACTGACTTTCTACCAGCCCGCTTGCGGCTCCAGAGAAATCTCCGCGATGGGAAGGTGGGTGCAGAATGACCGACGTCGGGATTGACCCTGTCGAGCAGACGGTTTCCCATCCAACCGCTGTCGAAAGCCTCAGAGACCAATATCTCACCGCCAGAGACGGCGTCAGTCTCCGTGAGGAAGCCGTGACGGTCAAAGGTCGGGCGAGGACGTGGGGCGACGTCAGAGACGAATTTGAGTCGTATGTGTGGCGACAACGGAAAGCCAGCAGTACGTGGGAAGACGAGAAGAATGTCTCTCCTAACAGCCATCGTTTCACAGAGCAAGCGAGCAAGGACAGGTACGGGCGAACCCTCGGTGTTGATCGAGCCGCCCGCGATTTGTGGGGCAACGATTTAACCACGGTGTTCATCACTCGTCGAGCGAGAGCATTTGGCGAAAATGGGCAACCACAACCCCCAGCCGATCACCTCGACGATCTACTCGATGGGAACCACAACGTGTATCGAGCCTATGAGAGGCATATCGAGGATGTCCACGGACTGACGTATGCTCGACTGTCGGTATTAGAACCCCACGCGAACGGGTACGCACACATCCACGATGCCCTGTGGGTCAAGGACCCTGACGCTGTCCTCAGTGACGTGGATATTCTTCCTGCCGTGGACGCACACCTCGACGCCGTCGAGCAAGCAAGACCACGAAATCACGGTCCTGCGGCGGTGGATGTTCGCCACGACCCCGAGGGTAGAGACAGAGAGAATCGAGAAACCGCACTTGTAGGAGACGGCGTCCCAGAATCGACGGCGTTGCCCCCTGAACTGTGTAAATATCTGGGCGGAATGGCGGAATATGACGGCTCCAGTAACGCAAATATCCCACGTGTTCTCCAGGCCGATACTGGCCCACTGAGATTCTATGCGTTGCTCTGGGCGAGAGGCATTCGACAGTGGCGACCCGACCAATCGGAGTTCCCCCGTTTTGTAGGCATATCACAGTACTGGTACGATGACGACAGCGGGAGTGACGACGTCGAGGAGACAGTTGCTCCTGAAGATATCGAGAACGGTGGTGGCGTGGATCGCGTCGACGTCGAAGGCCGTCCGACTGACTTTGAGAAGTACAACGCAGGTGGCGCAATGGACTGATTGACTGTCTTCTCTGAATTCTACCCGTACTAACTTTACACTTTTGTTTTTGGGCATTTCAGTCCCCTCTGTATCCCGAAATCGGGCAGTACTGATTTTTCGGGGTATAAAAGGGGCAGTAGACAGACACCAATCAATACGACCAACACTAACGATGACAGAAACACAATTCACGAAAGTCGCTGGACTCGGAGAATTGCATCCTGATTACTGGAGCGAACTACTCAGCCACCCAGAAACCACGATAGAGATTCAGCACTGTGGAAAACCGATCTACTACGGGAACGTTCGAGTCAGCCGCCCGAGAGTACGATGTATCCACGATGGGAAAGAATACAGTGCCAAAATCTCCATCGCCGTCGAAACGACAAAGCCCCACAAGTGGAGAGTCAATGAATGAATAGGCAATATTACTCTTACACATATCATGGTCGTATGGCTGAGAAAGGCACTGTACTGTCAGTGTAGGACAGTGGCTCTAATCCAGTCAAACCATATGCAGAACTGATCCATTCGCCCCCAAAATTGAAGCGAATTCATTAACAATTACTTGTCAATGGGTCGGGACTTGCCACCTGACTGGGATCAACGGCGAAAAAGGGTCTATCAGCGAGATAACTATCAGTGCCAGAATTGCGGCGCAAAAGGTGGTCCTCGGGGAAATGCAGAACTGCACGCTCATCACATTGTACCCAGAGCGTCTGGTGGATCACACGAACTGAGCAATCTCCAAACTGTCTGTAAGCAGTGCCACGACGCAATCCACCATAACAGACAAGCACCGACAGGGCGGGGACAACGACGCCGTCAGCAACTGAAGGAGAACCGCACAGTTGAGAAACGAGGCTTAGAGGAAAATAGAGCACTGCAAGCGTTTCTCAACAGTGACCAACTGCCGTATGCCATTTCGAAGCATCATACCTGCGTGAAGGAACTATACAATGCCAACGAAAATCTCAGTACTGGGTTAGAAAAACTGGATTCGATGAGGCGAACAGCACAGGCATCCCGATCAGGTAGTAGTCCATCCCTACAACAGGTGTCAGAAACTCATACACAAACCAAAGACGAAGTCAATGATGCTCTCACTTCGCTTCAGTCGAATATTGAGAATCTACAAAGCATCTCTATTGGCTCACTTCACCCAGCCACAAACCAACGATTAGAGGACACGATAAGTGAATTGGACAGGCTCTCCCAACAACTGGCACAGATGCGGGATGTATTCGATCGAGTGGCGACAGATGATGACTTTGGAGAGTCGGATCTCCATGATCTGCGCCTCCTTACTGACGAGGTCCGTGAAGGAACTGATGAGGTTACAGACTCAATGACCACGGTCATTGAAAAGATCATTACTGAGGCGAAGGAAGAAGTCACTCATATAGACGAGAAAACGCACCACGGAGAAGTCAATTCTCAATCTGATTTGATACCGACTCAACGCCTATACCATAATTCCCTCAAAACATGCCCATTCTGCGGGGAAGAGTTAGACAATCCCGTAATCAGGGTATTTGACTCCAATTTTCAAGTATCTCAATGTAAGAATTGCACAACGGAGTGGGTCAAGCCCAAGCAACCTTTCAGTGTGACAGATTTGACTGCAGATATAGCGATTACCCACACCCGTCGTGACATAAAGAATATCTCTTTCCCCAAGGTTGTTTGGGATGTGATACGCAGGGACAGTAAGGACATCCCCGACAGCTGGCACAAATATCAAAGCCTGACAGAAGAAGTTCGCAAACAAAACAGAAATGGACTTTTAGCACTCTCTATAATACTTATCGTAGCCTTCATCACACCACTGTTCGCTTTTGGCGGCCCAGGATTTATACTATCTTTGATGTTTTTGTTTATACTTCTTCCAATTTTCGCACACATTTTCGATCGGTGGATAAGGGATAGGGTGAGACAGACTATGAGCGCCGTGTGAGTCTTTCTATGACGGGTTTACAACCAAAATTTCTGCGAAGACAACGGGGCCGATGACCAACTGATTCGCTGTGTTATCGTGACCGTGTACCCGTGAGTGTCCCAGTGAAAGTGTCGAAACGGTGACTACCTCCTCCTAATATCACTCCCCCGATACTACTGTAGGATCGTGACGGTGGGGGATAAGTAAATTCCAGTGGGATAATCAATGGTTTGACTCTGTTGAAACCCTCAATTGATGATGGGTTTCAGCGATCGTACTGGATACAGGTTCCAATTAGTTATTCATTGTAGTGCGCCTCTAATTCTCCCTTCACGCTTATAAATCGGAAACCGATAACAATGAGAAAAACAAGCAACATCACTGGTGCTGCGTCGGGAACGAGGTCAGCAATCAGCAAAAAAAGTCCGTAGACTATAAAGAGCAATCCGTATTCCAGCGACATCTCTTGGAGAGTCAGCACAAATCGATAAGTGAGTGTCAGCTCGTGGGCAAATGCTGCAATCAAGAGTAGACCAAATGCTGCAGAGAACACCTCAATCTGGGAGGTATATTGGGTAGGATTTTCAGAGAGGATGATAGCTAATCCTGCAAAGACCAGACTCGCTGTAGCCAATGCAGTTCCGCGTTGATTCTGGGAGATCTCATCATAGAGATCGTGATCCTCGACGATCCCAAATTGGTGCTCTCTATTCAGATAGACTTTCGCTATTGCCTCAATTATGAAAAGTAGTATCAGAAACCACTGTCTTAGGACATTTATCCAACCAATCCCTGTTAGAATTGCCATTACTATGGCTCGTATCCACAGTTACTGCATTTCTTCTTCCCTCCAGACTGGGTCAAATTTGAGGCACCGCATTTCGGGCAAGTCCACTGGCGTTTCTCAATCTTGTCTCCGCTCATGCTAGGAGTGAGAACAACCAATAACAAAAATTGTTTGGTGGATAACTATGGACTGATCTATATCTCAGAGACAAGGGACCTGTCTATTCATGTTAACAGGTAATAAAAACTGCTAATTTAAAATATTAAAGTAGATCAAATGACTAGCACTCAATGAGAGCAAGCAATTATGCCAGGAGATTCCTCAACCACTGAGCCCGATCTCGAAGAAATCCATGAAGAAGTGACTGAGATTACCGCGATAGAAATCACGGAGCCGACAGATGCCCACAACGAACGAGATAATCCTGAAGTATCTGTGGCAGTTCAGCAGTTTGGTCGTACTATAGAACACTACACATTCGAATTCGTTCGCCCATCACAAGATACTGAATATCCGCGATATCGTCTTGGTCCTTTTAGAGTAAGTGAAAAATCCAACCAAACACAATACCAGAATAATGCAATGTATGAGGCAGCAAAAGCACTGGCCGAATATACAAAGACGCCAGTTAGGATGGAGGTCAAACCTGATAGTGAAATTGAAGATCAGGAATTGAAATCATATAGCGGCCCGTGAGGTAGTGCAGGAAGATGTACTGGCTCAGATAGAACTGATCGTAACCCAACCCCAATCTACAATATGGGACGCGTTTTTCCTATCTACCTCAACGATCTCGCCATCGAGGTGATCGACAGGTTCATGTTATTGATCGGGACGGTCGCAACACAGTAGTCACCTACATTAAGCTATGATAGAGTTGCAACGGGGCCGACTGTTCGAATAGAGCGATACAGCTGTAGTGGGAGACGCTACCACTAACTCGTTGTCTGAACCGCGCTCATTGTGTCTCTTTCACCTCTGTTCAGGTCGTGAACATTGGGTAACGCTTATTCGCTCGTCATACGTGGTTTCACATGCATCTTCGTCTGAGGGTGTCAGCTATCGTTGCTGGCACCTCAGCATTAGACGATATAGCGGCAGGTATCGGTTATATTCGTCTCAGACGACCCGCTTGTTCTTGCTTGATCATTTCGGGCGTGATTTCCTTCTTTGGGAGATGGCGGAGGTACTCAGGTCTAAGATGAACACGCTCGTCGTATGGACTGTGCTGACCAATCTGACGGAGTCGGCCAGCGGAGATGATCCCAAGCAGCCGAATGATCCCATTGCTGTACTCGGCGAGCAAGTAATCGTCGGCGTTACCGAGGGTATCGGAATCGACTGATAGTTCTCGGGGTCCATGCCAGCAAGTCTTGACGTCAATATCGCGGCCATGGACAGTGAAATCAGAGCCCCCATCACCCTGGTCTGCAGGGTAGATTGTCCGATCAACCTGCGTTTGGAAGTAAGTCGCAGCGATGTACTCACCGAGACGACCGACCTTGAACTGTTCTTGGCGTGTTGGGTTGAGATTGTACTGGCGACCGAGTTTAGTTGCAAATCGATTCGCGGAGTAGACGATATCCTCGTCAACAGACCCAAATGGGTGGTCTGTCCTGTCCCGACTCAGCGGGAACGGCATTTGCGAACTGTGCTCCGTGATCTGTGTCTGCTCTGTGGACATAGATGTCTCTCGTGGTATGGAACCCCTCCAGAACCTCAGTCAGTGCATCTCCGTCTGAGGGTGTCAGGGGTGATCTACGTTCGAACCGTTCGTTTGATTACCTGTTCCTGAATGCCATCAAACCTCAGTGGGCTCCGCCCACTCTATTCTTGGTATCGTGCCTATCCTGACCTCCGACAGCGATGTTTCTCTTCGCTCTATTGCTCGTAGTAGGCCGCTTGCGGGCCGTCGTCCGTGTTCTCTGTCGAACGCATCTGGTGATTCGAAGGGGGTACTAATAAGTTATCCCCTCAGCCTGGATTTCCCAACAAATTGTACGGACTTTTCACAGGGATTAGATATATAGTTGACAGAGCACAGACCTTACGTATGGAAAATACTGGGATGGGTCGCCCGATTCTTCACGTCTTTAACGTAGCCGACCCAGCCTATACAGTAGAGACGCCTGATGGTGAACTTATCGAATATCCATATCATCAGCGTTTAGATGCCAAAACGAGGTTTATGCTGATTAACCGCTTTGATGAGACACGGTTTGAGCCAGATGGCTTTCCGCAGATCCCTGTGGATATCGCAGCGTATGGTAAACCTGCGATTGCTGCTTATCTATGGGAAATTCAGGATGTTCCTCGGGAGGAGATCGCTACAATTCTTGATGTTGAACCAAGTACAGTGAGACACTACGTTCGAGAATTTGCTCAAAATAATAGATAGAGCACATCTTATATAGAGTCTGTCAGAATATCAGTGGCACCAATTTTCTTTTGGCTCCGACTCCCCTGTTCTGAACACGACTTAATGAAGTGCCGATACAATGTATGAGCAGTGGGTATCGCGTATTGGGATATCAACACTATCGTGACTGCTGATCAGTCGGCTCCCACTCAATCCAGCGCCGACTTATCAATAGTGACGATGTCATCTTGCCAGTGGTCGCCAGCGTTATGTGTTCAGTTGGGACGGTGGTATCGTTTAAGCAGTGACCCTTCCAGCCACTATTGGAGAAGGAACGATCTCAAGAAGTTTATGATTGCACATTGATATTGCTGTAGTACCAGCCAGCGCCTTCTTGCTGAATCCCATGGAACACCCGCTTGAGTGGGATCTCGTCGCCCTTGTTGCGGAGTATCGGTTCATCCCAGTATTCGATATCCTCAACCACGAACTGGACACGAGGGTTCTCTGTCAGTAGAAAATTCACATGGTCTCGGAAGATTCCGTGGACGTAATCGCACGCTTCGAGCGGCTCATCTGCAGCACGGAGAAAATCGTCAAGCCCGTAGACAGTGACATCGTATGGAAGACTCTCCATCCGATGGACGCTCCGCAGGAACTCAACTGAACTCATCTCTTCATTGAATGTTCCGTGTCGCTCAGCCGCGTCCTGCGAGTGCACGTGAAAGCCGATATCCAAACTCATCTGTTTACCCCCAACTGGTGTCGCCCTCCAATATAAACGTCAGTGCGAGAGGGTATTCGCCGTCGCATGGTTACGAGAAGTCTTCGAGATCAAGTTGTGTGTCCGTCCGCTCTTCGACATAGTCTGCGATGTCAGTATACTCGTCGTCATTTTCGATTTCAGCCAGTCGTCGAAGCGCAGCGATCGAGCCCTCGTCGGCCCACTTTCCAAACTTCTGTGCCAGTTGGTCCGTCTCGTAGAGGTAGCGCATGTAATGGGCCTTGTCGACTGCGAGGGTGTTCCGCTTGGATTCGACGTCGTCAGCACGGTCCAGTGGTCCGCGGACGTTCAGGTGGTCTCCCTCCTGTTCCAGCAAATCTTCGTGGACAAGTTCAGCGACATCGACTCCTCGCTGGCGGAGATCCTTATTCAGCGCGTTGTAGGAGATCGTCCCACCGCGTCCGAGCACATAAGTGAGGTAGACGGCACTGAGAGTATCCATCTCGTCACTCATCGTCTGCACCCGCTCTTCCATCAGCTGGTCGTCGACGATGTCACGGATGGTCTCGACCGCGGCATCGACAGTCATCTGCTCGCCTTCGTGAGTGACGTTCGGGAAGTGACGCGAGTACACTTCCAGGCACTTGCCCATTGTCACCGCGAACACGTCGCCCTGCGTGAGCCGCGAGCCGCTCTCTTCGAGACGATTAATCTCCTCCTCGGCGCGGAAATAAATCTCGTCTTCCAGCGAGCGCCAACTAACAGTCTCAGGGTCTTCGTCTCGGTCCCGACAGACCACGATCATATCGTATTCGATGTTAGCCTTGTCATGGATGTGTGTCGACCCACGCATCTCGCCACGGATTGGATACAGGGACGTGACGTAGAATCCCGCTTCGAGAACGGATTTCAGCACTGTGCTCCACCCTTCTGTTTCCTTGTGATGGAAGGTGAAGGCCATGATGCCGTCGTCCTTGAGTTTCTGATTCGCTTGATCGAAGACGTTCGTCAGGCCCGTAACGAAGTGGTCCTCATCGCGGTAGGTGTCGACGCTGTCCTCGCCAGCAGGGTCGCTTACCACTTCGCTGGCTTTCGGTGTAAGTTCGGCAGTGAAGTGCTCATACTCGTCTTCGAGAACTTGCTTGAGCCAGACGTAGTAGAAGTCTGCTACCTCGGCGTACATCACGTTGTCAAAGTACGGTGGGTCTGTGATGACGGCATCTACACTGTCGTCTTCGATAGGAAGGTACTCTGAGGTTCCACAGCGAAGGTAGGTGTTGTACGTCGCATTTTCTGTTCCTTCGACGGGTTGTCCAAGTTGGTCTGGGTCATCAGCGACATAACCCTCGATTTTGCCCACACCGTCTTGCTGTTTCGTCTCGCCGTCCTCGATGTACTTCTCGTAGGGATTCAGGCAGAACTCTTTCCCCGCCCGCATTTTGTCGAACTCCCCAGAGAATGTTCCACGTCCGTATTCAGTTCCCCAGAAGTTATTCTCAATCGGGGTGTGACGAGCGGTGATAGTATGCCGTTTATATATGCCTTCAAGCTTGTTCGCTGACCGATTGTACTCACAGAGCATATTGTTGAACTCAGAAGAACTCGAAAACGCAAGCAGAAGAAACTCCTTTATATTCTGATCGTCAATGCTGCCAATCTCACGCAGTAACTTCCCGAGACTAAGCAATTGGCGCGCGTTAAACATCTGGTCGTATCGCTCATAGCCGTGGTTTCTCGCACGGTCGGAACTTCCTCGATACCGCTCTGTTGTCGGGATTGGGAGCTCGTCACGAATCTCTTCGAGTTCTTCTTGGGCGTCGGCGTACCGTTCGCGGTCAAACTCGTCGGCAGGCTTGTACCCCTTCTCATCCGTCTCAGGACAGTAGTACTCCACAGCGTAGAGGGACTTGTCGGGTTTCCCAAAGCGATCTACGCTCTCGATGATAGACATTTCAGGATGGTCGTCGCAGTGGGGGCAGGTATACGATCCGCGGGAGACATTACCCGCTTCTTTTGGGACGTACTCGTGGTCGCACTCAGGACAGGTGGTTTCAGTGCGATAGTCATCAGTCTCGAAGACGTGCCAGCACTCGGGACAGACCACATTGTAGTGGTCGTCTTTCGAGGAGCGGGCATTTGCCAGTCGGTAGTCTTTGAACAGTGCGACATCTTCGCCGCAGTTCCGACACGGAAGTTCATCGACCCAGAAGTAGTACATCGCCTGGCCTTCCCGATCTGAGTCGGGACACTTCGTTCGATAGTAGTCCTTGATCTCTTCACCGACTGTCTCTTCGATCTGTTCGTATGCTGCGTCGAGTTTGTCTAAATCGACAGGTTCGACTTCTTTCTTGACGATGAACCACGCTACTGGGTTGAGCTCACTCCCGATCGCATTGGCCCCCATGCGAAGCGACTCAACGATGCTTGTCCCACCACCCATGAACGGATCAAGGACGGTCTTGTCCCCGAAATCAACGTCTTCAAGATAGTATTCCCAGAGTGCATCGGGATTCTCCCAATCCACATCTGGAAGGCCCCCTTCCTCTGCAAGCGTCGACTGTCGTTCCCCGTCGACAGGCATTTCTTCGTCTGCCAGGGCGTACAGGAGCATTGTACGGAAGACTGAGCCCAGTCGCCGCGCCCACCACTTGTGCATTGTATAGACGGGGCGGTAATACCGCTTCGCGTGGGCTTCCTTGTTCGCGATTTCGTTCACCTGTTCGATAGGGAACGAGATTTCGATCGGTCGTCGGTCATGGTCGCCGTTGGAAGTCATATTAGAGAGTTACCTTGATACGGGGCGTGATGCATTCCAGTAGACTACAACCACCATGCTGGAAGGTACTATACTTGCCTCTCACGGGCCACGTGTATCTTCCGATTGGCATATAGTAGCCATCTGACTCGACGACGAGACTCTCATCAACCAGATGATCTGCGTCAACATCACCGACGCTCTCGAAGCGCCCGCTGAACGTCTCTTGAAGGGCTGATTTCTCACCGTCACTGATCTGGAAGGTATGACCAGCATCAAGTCGCGCATACCCGTGGTCCGAGCCGATCACCACGCGGTCAGTATCGAGTTGGTCAAGAATCGCTCTCAGAGTGGTCTCCGTCTTCTCATACATTTCTTCGATCGAGGACAGTTTCGTCTTCCCCTCCTGAATGTTTTCGAGCAGCGCATCGGGGTAGCGACACCAGACAATCTCTTCGTCACCGTCGAGCGAGGGATCTTGACTTTTGACGCTTGCTGTCTTGTGTTCTCTCTTGAGGTCTGAATAGTCGACACGGTCGCGGTAGAACTTCGTCTCTGACGGGACTGAGGAAAACGAGTATTCTGTCTCAGGTTCGTGTCCTTGCTCTTCGAGCATATCGACGAACATCGCCGCCTCACGGACGCTCATCGCATCCATCACCACGAACGTGCCGCCGTCAGGAACGTCGAGAGACGCTTCATTGACGCACTTGTCGGGTAGCACTTCATCGAAAAACTCTCGATAGACGTCCAGCAGCAAGCGCTCGTAGCTTACTGCGTCGGTCTCTTTCCCGTAATGCTCGTTGATATCGTCGCCAGCGGGATACCAGATGTCCCAGAGTGCGTCCCACACTGGCGGGACAGGGTCATCGTTCTCAACCAATTGAGCGAGGTCGTCAGTCCTCAGTCTCACGTTCGACCACCACCGTTACGTCGATGTGATCGGCACTCGGGAGTTGTTCGAGAAACTCAATTAGTTCATCCTTCGAGAGATCGTCGACATCGTAATTCAGGTCCACGCTAACTGTCGTATCCGTATCGCTGTTGATCCGCGACTCGGCTTGACTTCTGAGCACGCGGGCACTGTTGCCTTCCAACTCAATGGTCTCCTTGGTCGTAGATACAGGTGAAGGACCGCCACCTCCGCTACCTCCACCACTGCCGCCACTACCGCCGCCTCCTCCTGACGTCGGTTTATCGGGACCATCACCGCCGTCGCCACCGCCACTGTCGATGTCGCCACCCCCACCGTCACCGCCGCCAGTCGGCTCTGGCGGTTCCTCTTCTTCGAAAATCGAGTCGTCAAGGTTGTCGGGATGGTGGATCGTCAGGTCATCATCGAGATCGGGAAGGGGGTCGTCTTTCTGAGGGACGTAGAAGTTCGCTCGGTCTCCTTCGAGTACGATCTTCTCGTCGCGGTATAACTGCCTGACTGCGGAGTAAAACACCTCATCGGACAGGAGCACAGGCATCCGACGGAACTGTCTGAAATCGTTAAGCATCGATGCGATAGCGATACCATTTTCAGCGTCCGCAACTTCTTCGCGGACTTTCTTACCAACGTAGGTCTTGTCTCGACCGACTTTGTCTTTCACGTCGTCGACATCTGCTGCCACATCGATCCGTCGCATTCGTACACCGTCGCCGCTCGGGTCTTCGCTCCATTTGACCCACTTCCCGAAGCGATCTTCGAGTTCGTTCCGCAGTTCCCGTCGCTCGTCGCGGATGATCGACGCGAGTTCTCCATCGTCGTCGACGTTCCCACGAAGATTCTCGGCCCCAAGCACGCGGGCAGCCTTGCTAATTATATCCTCGTCGTCGCGGACCGCTTTCTTTGGCGTGACGAAAAGTACTGTGTTTTGGTAGGTTCGACCCTCGAAGAAGTCGCTAAGCTTCGCTTGCAATGCTCCGTTCGAGAGATAGTCAAGCATCACGACCGTGGTCAGTTCCTTGGTGTCGGGAACATCCTCATCGGGGTAAACGTAGACATCGTCATTCCACACATCTTTTTGGACCACGTCGACAAGCGTCTCCTCAATGCTGTCGCGGTCGTCCCCGAGTGCTCGTTCCTGTTCCCGCGTAACGAGTGCGGTGAGCTTGGGATCTTCTGTCAGGTAGTAGTTTTCCTTCTGAGAGTCGCGGTCAAGGTAGTGAGCAACCCCGTAGAGACTCTCCAGCGACATGTGAAGCTTATCGACGGTCGTCTTCTCGGGCTTGAATGTCCCGAGCAAGCACTCGGTCACAGACGCCCGCTGCTCTCGCTCCTCGATTGTGTACAGGAAGATTGTCCGTAGTAAGTCATCTCCAAAGTCGATGTCCTCGACAGCGTCTTTGTCCGAGACGTAGCGGTTGAATAGCGTTTGGTTGATCCCACGGAAGGCACTCGGTTCGATGTCGCAGGTGACGATGAGATCCGTCTCCTCGTACTTGCGGCGGACAGTATCGGCAAGCACGTTCATTACGCCACGGACACTCTGGCGTTCCTGGCCCGCTTCGTAAATGTCGTCGAGGAGGTCGAGCAATTCAGGGTGGAAAGGATATGTCTCGACCATCCGATTCTCGTATCGCTTTGGCTCATCGATTTCGATAGGAAATGTGTAGTGGTCGACGTACTCACTCACGACATCCCGAACAGCCTTCTTATCGACGTCCTCTTGGCGTGTCTCGAAGAGGCGGTGAAGGATAATTTGTTCGCGGTCCCCCGTGTCGTTCATATCGACCGCATAGGGGTTTGTGCGGTCGAGAATCCGTCTGATGTCGCGGCTCTTGTCCAGCAGGGTGACGAACGCGAATAGGTCCTCCTGCGGGTCGTTGGCAACTTCGAAGAGGTTCTGGAGGAAGAACTCGTTTCGTTCGAGCAGTTCCTCGTTCTCGCTCTCGTCGAAGGACTCCCACCACGTTTCGATCTCGTCGAAGAAGATAGCGACAGGTTCCTCGTCGCTGAGTTGTTCGAGGTGGTCGGTTGTCGGATAGCGTTTGATGTCGTCGAGAAGATCCTCACGGCCCAAGTCCCTGAAGATCGGCTCCCAAATGAGATCGGCGTCGGTCTCACTGGTCGAGTGGATAGACGCCTTAGTACTCTCGGGAAGATCGAGTGTGATACCCCAGTCGTCGACCCACTTCTGAGCGACATCTGGGCTGTTGAACATATGGTAGAGCACGAGAAGACCGTGAGACTTGCCAGCGCCGTAAGGGCCAGAGAGTGCAATGCCACCCTGGCTGTCGCGTCCGCGAAGTTTGTTATCGACATAGTCGAACGCAGTTTGCAGCGCGTTCGAGGGATAGGTCATCGAGAACAGACGATCAGCATCGTTTTCCAGTCGATCCTCATCGTCCCCAACCTTGTGGGCCTGCAGGACGCCTTGGAACTGTCCTTTGATGACTTCATCACGGGGGGTGAGGAGATCGCGAACTGCAGTCATAGGATGTGACAGACTCCACGCCCGTACCACTTCATACTTATCACTGAAAAGAGCCGTGTCGTGGTGAGAGCGGGACGCGCAGGCAGTCACGTTGCCCTACAACTGACTGCCGAGCATCACGCCGAACCCGACCGCTCGCAATCCTACAATCGCACTGCAAACGATCACCTACTTTTTCGTATCTGGATGCCTTCAACACAGATGAAGTCCACGACGGGACGCGCCTCGAACGAAAGTATGTGACGATCACGTCGAAACGAATGGATAAATCCCGCCGTCCTCGTAGCCGTCGGTGGTTTCGTGAAACGAAATCACCGATTAGCCGAGGTCTCCTCGGCGTTCATCCCGACGACGACTGGCTCGCCACGGAGTTCGGGCTCGCGCAACCGCTCGCAGGCGGCGTAAAAACAGTCCATGTCCACGTGACAGACGATCTGCTCGGGACGGCGATCGACCCCGGGCAGACGCGCACGCTCGGGCATACCCACCCTACGGTTTCGGGACTGGTTACAGTTGCGACAGCGGCCGACCGATCGGTTCTCGTGGCGACGCCGAGACACTCGCCAGTAGCGAGCGTGTCGTCGGCAGAGAAACCCGGGGGCAGGGTGGCCAGTCCGCCGCCGGGACCGCGCGGTTCGTCGGCGATGCCAATTCCGGACGTTCACGACGGTCGTTCCCGTCGGGAACCTCACGGAACGAGGTTCCGTGTGAGTGTAAATACCACACATACTTAATTCTATCGACGGTGGATACCGACGCGAAAAAACCGAAACGGTTCGACCGATCAGACCAGCGGTTCGACGAGGTCCTCGAGGACGGCACGGGGATCGTCGGCCTTGGCGACGCCGCTGGCAAGCAGGACGCCGCTGGCACCCAGATCACCGGCCGCGTCGACGTCGTCCCCGCTAGAGATGCCGGCCCCGCAGAACACGTCGACGTCCTCGTCGACGTTGGCGGCCGCCTCGACAGCGTCGGTGACGATGTCGGGATCGGCCGTCGCGACCGAGACGTCACCGCCGATGAGTTCCGGCGGTTCGACGGCGACGGCGTCCGGACCGAGCGCGGTCACCGCGCCGATCTGTTCGGGGTTGTTGGCACAGACGACCGTCTCCAGTCCGGCGCGTTCGGCGGCCTGCACCGACCCGTCGATGTCGGCGAGTTTCAAGCGGTGCTCGGAGTGGTTGATTAGCGTCCCGTCCGCGCCGGCTTCCGCGACGCTCTCAGCGAGCGTGTGGCCGGTGTTGCTCCCGTAGTCGATGGGGTCTACGTGCTGTGCCCAGGTCTCGACGCCGGTCTCGGCGACGGCTTCGAGGTGTGCTGCCTGGGGTGCGACGCCGACCCGAACGCCGCTGTCGTCGGCGACGTCGGCGGCCGCTTGCGCCACTTCGATCGGATCGCACGGGTACGTCTTCAGATTGACAAGAACGAACATTCCGTATGGACTTTCTCAGGCATGTGGAAAATAGATTTCGAGTCTTCTCTCGAACTGCGAAGGAAAGGTTAAGAAGGGGTCGATGTCAACGCCCGAACGGTGAATTCGTGAGCTCTGCGCCCGCGGATCGAGGGACAGTCCTGGTCGTCGAAGACGAACAGCATCTCGCCGACCGCTATACGGACTACCTGAACGACCGGTACGAGGTTCGGACGGCCTACAGCGGCGAGGAGGCGATCGAGATGCTCTCCGAGGACACCGATATCGTCTTGCTCGACCGCCGGATGCCGGTCGTCTCGGGCAACGAAGTGCTCGCGTCGATCGAAGAGGACGGCTACGACTGTCGCGTTGCCATGGTCACGGCCGTCGATCCGGACTTCGACATCATCGACCTCGGCGTGGACGACTATCTGGTCAAGCCCGTCAGCAAGAACGCGCTACTGGAGGTCGTCGACCGGCTGTTGACGATCACCGAGTACAGCGAGCGCATGCAGGAACTGACCTCGAAGAAGCTCAAGCGAAACGTGCTGCGGGTCGAGAAACCCAAGTCGGAACTGCGCGAGAGCGGTCGCTACGCGGAGCTCGAAGCCGAGATCGACCGTCTCGAATCGAAACTCGACGTACTCTCCGAGGACCTCTCAGAGGACGATCTGATCCGGTGATCCCGGCAACAGAGGACAAACAGGCAGCTAGTCCTTGCGTTCGACGACGTCGCCGAGCGTGTACTCGCCGCTCGCGGAGCCGCTCTCCCACTCGGTGTCCTCGTCGGGCGTCGAACCTTCCGAGAGATCGATACCCAGCTCGCGTTCGAGTTTCCGCTGTACGTCGTCGCTAGGGAGGGTCTCACCGTGTTCGAGTTTGCGGATCAGGCTCGCCTTCTCGTTGAGATTTTTCGCGAGGTCCTCCTGGCTGAGATCGGCCGCTTCGCGGGCCGACCGGATCCGCTCGTCGTAATCCTGTGCCACCTCGTCCATCTCGTCGAACATGTCGCGGCGACGCCCCCCACCGCCGGACCCCCCCGAGGAGCTCGAGCCGCTCGCTGTGCTGGTCGAACCGCTCGTCGAACTGGAGCTGCTGGACCCGGTCGAGTATTTCGTGCTCGTGCTCGACTGCTCTGTCGTCACTTCAGTCCCGAACTCCGCACACTCGTCGCAGACCTGGAGTTCCGCGCCTTCGATCTTGACGGTGTTCGGCGAGCTCGTCTCCTTCCCGCACATCTCACACTGGACCATGTTGCTCTATAACTCGCCCCGTGGCTTAAAACGTACGCCGTCGAAGGCAATCGACTCGATCGGCTACAGAGTCGAGTCCGTCCCGCCCGACCGTTCGAGCGCGGCGTCAGAGATTTCGGACAGCCTTGCCCGTTTCCGCAGGCGTGAAGTACCCCGCGCACGGTGGCGCGGGGCGTCCGTGTCTACTCTGGTACTGCTGAGGCAACGGACTTGAATTCCTCTCGCGCTTGACTCTGCGAGTCTCGCGCCGACGGTCCGTGTCGGTCAACACCCGAACCCGAAGTGGGTCCGTGAGAGTCGGCCCCTCCACCAGGGCCCGATACCGCCCGTCTCACCTTCTTCACCTGAGGAAGGGTGTCGAGAGGCGGCACATTTCCATACTGTTCATCGAACCACTCCTGCACGACGCACACCGCCGCCTTCCGATCTGCATGGTCCTGGAACCCACACTCCAGACACTTGAACCGCTTTTTCTGCCGGTTCGCTCGTTCGGTATGCTGGCACTCCGTTCGGGGGCATCGCTGACTCGTGTACTCCGGGTCAGCCTTGTCAGTGGGAATCCCACTCCAGGCAGCCTTGTACGACACCATCTCTTGGAGTGCCGCGAACGGCAACGAGTGGAGCCGACGGTTCATCCGCGTGCCGTAGTCGATGCTGTCTCGCATGTCTTTGAGGTCTTCAAAGACAAGTACCGGGTCCAGAAACTGCGAGACCCATTCGACTACGTGACGCGATACCTTGTGCAAAGCGTCGTGGACGTAGTCGCGTTCTTCGGTCTGTACGACTGATTCAAAGCCTGTCTGCCCCGCTTTCTGCATCCGCTTGCGTTTGGTGAAAAACTCGTGACGCTGTTCTTTCACCGATGGATACTCAAACACCACGGAATCTTTCACAGCACCGTTTCGACTCATCGCAACAAGTGCGATGCAATCCTCGTTCACATCCACACCAACAATCGTGTCTGCATCGTGTTTGCTGGCGACTCGATGCGTTTCATGCGTGATGGTAACGTGAAGTCGCCATTCGTCGTGTTTGTGGACGACTTCAGCCGTGCCAACCCGCCATTCCTCATCGTTGAAAGCAGTCCTCAGACGGTCGAAGTGGTCAGGGCTCCCACGAAGTTCACCTTTGACGTGCGTTCCTCTCGTAGCCGTGATGCGGAATCGAACTGTGGTATCGTCTTCGGGGAACAGCCGGTAGCCTTCGCCGTGGTTCATCACCATCGGGTACAGGCCGTCAATGTATGGGTAGGGCCGCCCCCACCCATCATCTTTGTTGTCACGGTAGGTTTCGAGCTCTCCAAGTGCCTTGTCAACGATGAGTTGAGTGGTGTTGTTAACGTGATCGGCGTTGGTGACGACAGTCGATTTGATGTCGTCCCACTCCCATCCTTGTCCGTCAAGGCGATTGGTTTCGTTACGAATGCGACGAGCTTCGAGACAGCCCGTTTGCAGATCGTCGCCACTCCCCGTGTCAATATCTAGTCCGAACGATAAGGTCTGGGTGAGTTTGGACAACTGCACTATAATCTTATATGGTTTGATACCTGTTAAAAGTTGATATTGTGACGCGCTTCACCCACGGGCACGGTGGCCCCTGGTACTCGCGCTGTTTTCATTATAGACCGACCGAGCCGAAACCGCGTGTAATGGCAACAATCGCTGGGAACGCGACCGTGGATCGGTTCGCCGCGGCGCTCGACGACCTCGACGTGGGCTGGACGCTGACGACGGTCGACGAGCTCTCCGGAGAACTCGAACGGTTCTCCGAACCGACCGTCGGCGCGCCCTTCCCGTTCGAGGACCTGTCGCTCCCGGACTCGATCCCGCGAGCCTCGGAGTCCGAGGACGTGAAAGACGCAAACACCGGTGTCACGGCGGGCGTGCTCGCGATCGCGGAGTACGGAAGCGTCGTGATCGGATCGGAACCGCCGGAAACCGAACCCGTCAGCCTGTACGCGGACACGCACGTCGCCGTCGTCCGGGCGGAAGACGTCGTCGCCTCGATGGGCGAGGCGTTCGCCGAACTCGGGCCGCGGCTGCGAGAAGCCGGCGGGAACGCGATCATCGTCACCGGGCCGAGCGCCACCGCCGACATGGGTGCACTGGTCCGCGGCGTCCACGGTCCCGGTGACGTCCACGTGGTGATCGTCGAATGAGCCGAAAATCCAAGCGAGCGAAAGCCGCACAGATCCGCGAGACGATGGCCAGCGAGGGTGCGTCCGTCCGGGAGAACACGCAGGGATTCAACCGGGGTCGTTACGAAACCGTCGCGGATCTCGAGAACTACGAGGAACTGAAAGACGAGGCACGCCAGATCAAGGAAGACGCCATCGAGCGGCTCCCGGAACTGATCGATCAGCTCACCGAGGCCATCGAAGCGAACGGGGGAACGGTCTATCTCGCCGAGGACGAGGCCGACGCCAACGAGTACGTCTCATCGCTGGTCGAGTCCGGCGAGACGGTCGTCAAGAGCAAGTCGATGACCAGCGAGGAACTCGAGGTCAACGAACACCTCGAGGCTGCGGGTGCGAACGTCGTCGAGACGGACCTCGGGGAGTGGGTCCTGCAGGTCGCCGACGAGGCTCCGAGCCACCTCGTCGCGCCGGCGATCCACAAGTCCCGCGAGTCGATCGCCGAGTTATTTCACGAGCGGTTCGATCCGGACCAGCCACTCGAGACGCCGGAAGACCTCACGGCTTTTGCCAGCGAGTACCTGGCCGACGCCTTCGAGGACGCCGACGTCGGCATGACCGGTGCGAACTTCCTCACTGCCGACAGCGGGTCGATGCTGCTGGTTACCAGCGAGGGCAACGCCCGCAAGACCGTCGCCGCGACCGATACCCACGTCGCCGTCGCTGGCGTCGAGAAAGTCGTCCCCAGCGTTGAGGACCTCCAGCCGTTCGTCGAACTGATCGGCCGCTCCGGCACCGGTCAGGACATCACTTCCTACGTCTCGCTTCTCACGCCACCGGTCGAGACGGCGACCTTCGGCGAGGACGAGCTCGAGGGCAGCGACGATCGCGACTTCCACCTCGTGCTGATCGACAACGGCCGCATGGCCATGCGCGAGGACGAGCAGTTGCGCGAGACGCTGTACTGCATCCGGTGTTCGGCGTGTGCCAACACGTGTGCGAACTTCCAGCAGGTCGGCGGCCACGAGTTCGGCGGCGAGACCTACACCGGCGGGATCGCCGGCGGCTGGGAGACCGGTGTCCACGGCCTCGACAGCAGCGAGGATTTCGTCGACCTCTGTACCGGCTGCTCGCGCTGCGTCGAGGCCTGCCCGGTCGGGATCGACATCCCCTGGATCAACACGGTCGTCAGAGACCGGATCAACCGCGGGGCCGACGACCACACCTACGACTTCCTGGTCGACGGTCTGACGCCGGACACCGAGGAAGGCGGGATGAGCCTCCAGAAGCGGTTCTTCGGCAACTTCGTCACCGTCGCGAAACTCGGCAGCTTCTTCGCGCCTGTCTCGAACTGGCTGGCCGGTTTCGGCCCCAATCGGTGGATCGCCGAACAGCTTTTGGGCGTCGATCAGCGCCGGGACATGCCGCAGTTCAGCCGAGAGACGCTCAAAGAGTGGGCCAGCGGCCGGGACGGACCAGCCGACCCGGACTGCGAGGTCGTCTTCATGGCCGACACCTACACCAATTACATGCACGTCGAGCGCGGGAAGGCCGCGATCCGGGCGCTGGAAGCGCTGAACGTCGACGTCGAGATCGCGGACGTGACCGAGAGCGGGCGGGCCGCCCTCTCACAGGGGATGGTCAGGACAGCGGCCAACCACGGCAAAGCGGTCGCCGAGGAGTTGCTCCCCCATATCGACACCGGACGAGAGGTCGTGATCGTCGAGCCGAGCGATCTGACGATGCTGCGCGACGACTACGAACGGCTGCTTGACGCGGAGACGTACGAACGGCTCTCGGAGCACAGCTACGAGATCCTCGAGTACGTCTACGGCCTGCTGGAGAACGGGGCCGACGCCAGTGCCCTGCGTGACGGCGACGGCGAGGAGATCGCCTATCACGGCCACTGTCAGCAGCGAACGCTCGGGCTTGCGGCCCACACCGAGGCCGTCCTGGAGGAACTCGGCTACGACCTCGTCACCTCCGACGTCGAGTGCTGTGGCATGGCCGGCTCGTTCGGCTTCAAACAGCAGTACTACGACGTGAGCATGGCGGTCGGCGAGGAGTTGCGCGAGCAGTTCTCGACCCCCGAAGCCGAGGGCCGGACGGTCGTCGCCAGCGGCACGTCCTGTCACGACCAGCTGACGGACCTGATGAAACAGGACGTGCCGCATCCGATCGAACTCGTCGCACCGTGATCTAGACGCAGAGATATCGCCCCTATCTTCCGGTGAGCGCGCCCTTATGCCCGTTCAATCCATACAACGCCCATCATGATCCAGATTCGAGAAGCGGTTCGACGGTCCGGTCTGACGGTCGCAACCGTCGTGCTGCTGTGGGCGGCGATACGTCCCGCCGCGGCCCACGTCAGATACGTCACTGCGGACCCGCCTGACGACGGCCTGCAGTTCACCATCGGGGTGCTCACAGAGCCGGCGAACGCGCTGCTGTTCGGTACGACGGGACTGCTCGCCGTTGCCGGTGTTGGGGCGTACCTGTGGGTTCGGCCGACAATCCCCGACTTCGATGTCCTGCGGTCGGCCCTGCGGGAGTATCTCACGTACGTCCCCTGGATGCTCCGGCTGAGCCTCGGCCTCCCGCTGGTCGGGGCCGGCTTCATCGGCTATCTGTTCAGCCCGAGCGTGCGGACGGCCGACGTGCTCGGGACGACCGCCCAGGCCGAGGCCCGGATCCTGCTGATCGGGATCGGCTTCTTCCTGCTGTTCGGGCTCGCCACGCGAGCGGTCGCGCTGGTCGGGCTGGCGACCTACGTCGGATCGGCGATCGCGTTCCCGACGACAATCATCGCGCTCGAGTACGTGCCGGGCTTTATCGCGATCGCGCTGCTCGGCGGCGGACGACCGAGCGCGGATCACCTGCTCGAACGCGTCGCGAGTTCCCCGGGCACCTACTACGGCCGGATCGATCCTGTCCACCGCAGGGCCGGAACGATCCGGGATCGGCTCGATCCCTACACCGCGTACGTCCCCACCGTCCTGCGGATCGGCCTCGGGGCGACCTTCGTGTTACTCGGCCTCGGCGAGAAACTCCTCCGGCCCGGACCGGGACTGGGCGTCGTCGAGAAGTACGATCTCACGGCGGTCGTCCCGGTCGACCCGGGCGTGTGGGTCGTCGGCGCGGGACTGGCCGAAATCGCCTTCGGGATCGCCCTGCTCTTCGGGCTGTTGACCCGCGCGACTGCTGCGGGGGCGTTCGTCCTGTTCACCGTCACCCTCTTTGCCCTGCCCGACGACCCCGTGCTCGCGCATATCACGATGTTCGGGCTCGCCTCTGCGGTGTTCACCCTCGGCGGCGGGCCGCTGTCGATCGACGACTGGTTGAACTCGTCCGTCGAACCCCATCGTAAACCGGCTCCGGGCAGTCAGGCGGAGAGCCGAAGCGGGTAGCCGTCCCAGCGACCGTCGTACGTCGGTTTCGGATCAACCGCATGACCGCGGGCGATATGCCGGTGACTCGGCACGGTGGTCACTACGACTCTGGAAACCGGGAACCTTTCTTTGTGCTGGCGCGTCGATATTCGCGTATGAGGACCTACGAGGCCGGGGACATCACGCTACAGCGAGTCCGCGAGTACGTCTGGGAGATCCCCCGGGAGGGCGAGATGAACGTCCCCGCCCGGGTGCTGGCCAGCGAATCGCTGCTGGACGAGATCAGCGACGACAAGACGCTCGAACAGCTGAAGAACACGACCCACCTCCCCGGAATCCGGAAACACGCCCTCTGTATGCCGGACGGCCACCAGGGATACGGCTTCCCGGTCGGGGGCGTGGCCGGGATCGACGCCGAAAACGGCTGTATCTCCCCTGGAGCGGTCGGTTACGATATAAATTGTGGCGTGAGGTTGCTGAGAACAAACCTCGCGTACAGCGATATTCGGGGCCGCGAGGAGGAACTCGTCGACGCGCTGTTCGACGCGATCCCGTCGGGACTGGGGGGCGGCGGGATCTTCGAGGGAACGAGAGCCGACATCGAGGCGATCCTCGAAGACGGGATGGAGTGGGCACTGGAGAACGGGTACGCGGTGCCCGAGGACCTCGCACACTGCGAGGACGAGGGGCGGCGACCGGAGGCCGACGCGGACGCGGTTTCACAGAAGGCCAAGGACCGCGGGAAGGTACAGGTCGGGTCGCTCGGATCGGGCAACCACTTCCTCGAGGTCCAGCGGGTCACGGACGTCTTCCTGGAGGACGTCGCCGAGGAGTTCGGACTCGAGGAGGACCAGATCGTCGTGATGATCCACTGTGGATCACGCGGGCTGGGCCATCAGGTCTGTACGGACTATCTCCGTGAGATCGAACAGGCCCACCAGGGGTTGCTTGCCAGCTTGCCGGACAAGGAACTGGCCGCCGCGCCAGCGGGGTCACAACTGGCCGAGGAGTACTACGGGGCGATGTGTGCGGCGATCAACTTCGCGTGGGTCAACCGGCAGTTGATCATGCACCGGACCCGCGAGGTCTTCGAGGACGTGTTCGACCGGTCGTGGGAAGAGATGGAGATGGAGTTGCTCTACGACGTGGCGCACAACATCGCCAAGAAAGAGGTCCACGAGATCGACGGCGAAGATCAGGATCTGTACGTCCACCGGAAGGGTGCGACGCGGGCGTTCCCGGCTGGTCGTCCGGAACTGCCGCCGGCCTACGCCGACGTTGGCCAGCCGGTTCTCATCCCCGGGAGCATGGGCTCGGGCAGCTACGTGCTCCGGGGCGGCGAGCGCTCGCTTGAGGAGACGTTCGGCTCGACTGCTCACGGCGCGGGACGGCTCATGTCGCGTACGGAAGCGAAAAACACCTTCTGGGGAGAGGACGTCCAAGACGAGTTGCGCGACCAGCAACACGTCTACGTCAAGGCACAGAGCGGCGCGACCGTCGCAGAAGAAGCGCCGGGCGTCTACAAGGACGTCGACGAGGTCGTGAACGTCTCGGACGCGCTGGGGATCGGGGACAAAGTCGCCCGGACGTACCCGGTCTGCAACATCAAAGGCTAGACTGCGTCCGTTCCGTTCCAGGTATCGAGGACGGTCGCCGTTCCGGACGCGGGATCGATGTAGACGACGCGGATCGAATCGTCGGGGCCGACCGGCCGTCCGTACGCGCCTTCTTCGCTGACAAGGACCGGATCGCCCGGCTCGATGGTCGCAGAAGCGTCGTCGCCAGCGAGCGCTGACCACCGCGCCGAGGCGTCGTCGGGCCCCTGGACGGAAATATTCCCGGCCGCGAACGTCCCGCCGCGTTCGTAGGTCACCAGCAGTCGTTGACGGTCCTCACTGTAGTCGAATTCGAACTGCCCCTGCGGACCCGCCTGATCCTCACCCAAAAACAGAACGCTCGATCCGAGTGCGGCGACGATCACGAGTGCGATCGCGATTAGAACGAGGGTGCTGGCGAGTTCAGAGACCGCGCGGTCCACGCCTGCGTTTCGCATATGCGAGTTTTCGGTGGCTCGGCATATAAGATCCATCCCGGCACAGCCGGAAGACCGTTCCTCGGGGGCGTGGCGAGTTTCCGTTCCGATACTTGTGCGATCGGTGTGAAAGGGGTGTACAACAGTCACGATATGTCGGTGCCGTTAAACCGGTGTGCGTCGTATGGATGAGTGAAATGGTCCGTGACCCGTTCGCGGACGAGGACGCTCCCGATCTCCAGGACGTGCTCGATGCACTCGACGACCCCGAATGCAGGGCGATCATCAGGGAACTCGACGAACCGATGACCGCAAGCGAAATCTCCGATGCGAGTGACATTCCGCTCTCGACGACCTACCGAAAGCTTGAGCTGCTGACCGAGGCGTCGCTGCTGAGCGAGGGCGTCGAGATCCGTCCGGACGGCCAGCACGCGAGCACGTACGAACTCGATTTCAAGGAGGTCGTCATCGGAGTGACGGACGATCTCGATTTCGACGTCTCGATCGCCCGTCGTGCGCGGACGGCCGACGAGCGCCTCGAAAACCTGTGGTCGGAGGTGCGCAAAGAAACATGAGTCCACACACGTTCACGCTCCCGCCAAGCGCTATCGCGTTCAAGACGTTGACGCTGATCCTCGGCGGCCTCATCACGTATCTGTCGTATCGTGCGTACAGGCGAACCGGCTCCCCGGCGCTACGGGCGCTTTCGATCGGCTTCGGACTGGTGACGACGGGGGCGTTACTTGCGGGCGTGACGAATATTCTCTTGCACGACATCTCGATCGGGGTGAGTCTGGCCATCGAGAGCGGTCTCACGACTGCCGGGTTCGCCGTCATCGTCTACTCGTTGTACACGCAAGATTGACCGTATCGCCGGAGAATGTACTCGACAGCCAGGGGACACTGGATTCTCGTTTCGTGGAAATACGATCAGTATATATTGTTACCCGGATCCTACGTCGATCCGACCGGGATATGTATGGAAGCACGTCGTTGCTCGTCGCCGCCGAGACGATCATCTTCGTCTGTAGTGGGGTCCTCGCCTCGCTGTCGTACCGGGCCTATCGACGACGGCGGTCGCGCTCGCTCGGCGCTCTCTGCGGTGGACTCTCCCTCGTCGCGATCGGCACGCTAATCGGCGGGCTACTCATCGCGCTCGGGATCGGTACGTTCGTTCACGCCGCCAGCACGAGTGCGGCGTTCGTCGCGGTCGGATTCGTCGTCGTGACCTACGGGATGTACGCCGGCCGGCCGTCCTCGCAGTCGACGTGATGTGCGGCTGTTCCATACGGCGGCCCGGGCCGTATTGTCATCCGGCAGGCCGCCGAAAAGCCCTAATTGGGCGTGTGCCAACTAGCACGCACGCGGTCGATCCGACGCGATCGATCGACTTGCCATGAGCCAGGGCGAACGCAAACTCTACGACGAGCGCGGGAAGTTTATGCAGGCCGTCAAGGACGGCCACGAGATCCGCGACGCCGACTGGAGCGCCTGTCGCGTCGTCCTGACGACCGAGCGAGTCGTACTGATCGGCGACGAGAAGCGATCGATCGATATCGACACCCTGGGGCGGGTCAACGATCGGTTCGACGTCAACCAGAACGCGGCCGTCGAAGGGAGTTACACGTCGCTTCGGACGGACGACATGGTCTTTCTCGTTTCGACGCCGGATCAGGACACCTTCGAGACGGCGCTGTACAAGGCCTCGCTCAACAACGGCATCCTGCTCGTCCAGCACCCGGCAGTCGAAGGCGGGGTCGTCCAGGACGTCGAGTGGACCAAGGCGAAGACGAAGATCTCCGAAGACGCGATCCGCTTTGCGATGGCCGACGGCCAGAAAGTGAGGATCGATCGAGACGATATCGGGGACGTCGAGACCGACAAGCGAACGGTCGACGGCCAGGACCGCACCGTATACGAGGTCGAACACACCGAAGACGACCGGAGCGTCGAAACCCATCTCACCGGCGAGTCTCACCACACGGCAGTCATGGGCGCACTGCTGGAGGAGGGCGTCGAGCGCCACCGCGCGAACCTCGATCTGGACGGCGTCGAAAAGCAGGTTATCATGGCGCTGCACTCGGGGGTTTCGCCGTTCGACATCCCGGAGTTCGTCGATCGGGACGTCGAACGCGTCGAGGAAATCTTCGACCGGCTGATCGAGTACGACGTCATCGAGGTCGAGCGCGAGCGGACCGAGGTCGCGCTGACGCCCGAGGGTCGGCAGGCCGCCGGCGACTCGATCGGCGATCGGTGACTACACCCTCCGAAGATAGCGCAGCACGTACAGGAGCTGTCTCGCGTGACCCCACGCGATCGAGCGCGGCTTGTCGATCTCGCGGGTTTCGATGGGGACCTCGCCGATCCGCGCGCCGTTGGCCGTCGCTTCGAGCACGAGCGTCCCACAGGTACAGACCGTATCGAGTTCGAGATCGACCGCCAACTCACGCCGGAGCGCCCGCAGTCCAGTCCCCGAATCGCTAACGGGTACTTTCAGTCGCGTGAGGCGGTTGAGCAACCGCTCGGACGGACGTGGAATGTGCGAGCGCGCGCCCAGCACGAGGTCCAGATCGTGCGTTTCGATCGGTTCGGCGACCCGTCGCACGTCTTCCGGTCGGTGCTCGCCGTCGGCGTCGTAGGTCACCACGACCCCGGTCTCGGCCTCCCGGAAGCCGCGTTTCAGCGCCGCGATGTATCCCCGGTTGGTCGGCTGTTCGACGACTGTCGCGCCCGCGTCGCGGGCCTCGCTTGCCGTTCCGTCGGTCGATCCGTCGTCGACGACCAGCACCTCGTGGTCCCCGACCAGTTCGTCGACGACTACCCCGATCCGCCCCGCCTCGTTGTGGGCGGGCACGACGACTGTCACGTCTCGCATGCTCGGGCGTACTCGTTGTCGGCCCCTGATAGTGGCGATTTGCCCCGGGAGTCGCGGCTTTATCTTCCCGGGCGGTCAAGCAGGGATATGCCCGCAACGCTCGAGGTCGCCTGCGAGAACGACGACTGTGAACTTGACATGTTCGAGTTGCACTACACTTACGATATGCCCGACGACGTGGGCGTCTCGGATTTCCAGTGTCCGTACTGCGGCCGAACCGACTCGCTTCGGGCGATTGAGCTCTGAGAGTCGCCGAGGAGACTGCCCGATCGTTATCGGTGCTCGGCCAGCGCGTCTTCGACCGCGTCGTAGTTCGGCAGGTCGGGCCACTCGCGGGCCGCCCACGCATACTGGATCGTCCGGTCCTCGTCGACGAGAAATACTGCGGGTCGCGGCTCGCTGATCCCGGCCATCCCGTCGAGGTCGTGGACCACCCCGTATGATTCGGCGACGCCGTTCTGCGGGTCGCTGAACAGGCGATACGGAATCCCGCGATCCCCGATGAGCGTCCGGTGTTCGTACGGCGTCGAGATCGACAGCCCGACGATCGTCACGTCGTACGTCTCCTCCCACGCCCGATCCCGGAGTTCGTTCCAGATATACGTCGCCGGGAAGCTCCCGTCCATCGGATAGAACACGAGCAGGACCGGGCCGTCGGCCGTCAACTCCGACAGTGCGACGTCTTCCCAGTACTCCGAGCCGACGAGCGGGCGGACGAACTCCGGGGCCTGCTCGCCGACCTGTGGATGGTCCGCGTCGCCGAGGTCGACGACGTCGAACGCCAGATCCATCATCTCGCCTCCCCGTACGTCTGATCGAGATAGTCGACGATGTTGTCGCTCTCGGACATCGTCACGCCGGTGTTCTCGTCGACGATGGCCGGGACTGCGCGCTGACCGGTGACTCGCTTGACGACGTTGCGCTCGGAGTGCATCGGTTCCACGAAGCGCGAGCGAAACGGGAGGTCGTACTCGTGGAGCTTTCGGACGACGCGCTCACAGAACGGGCAGGCCTGCAACCGATACAGCGTGATCGGCTCGTCGAGGCGCTCGGTGTCGCTCATGCTCCGGCTTTCAGTTCGAAGACGCCTAAGCGCTGTGTTGGCGGCCGTTTTCACGGGTTGTCGTTGCGAGCGGGAGACGCGTTGCTACCACGCACAGAAATGCACACTCAACACAATTCTTTAGCACGGGCGGAACGAACGTGTGGACATGGCAGAACCATTCGTCATCGTCGGCGGCGACGCGGCGGGGATGAGCGCGGCGAGCAAGGCCAGGCGGGAAGCGCCCGATCGGGAGATCGTCGTCCTCGAGCGCGGCAAGTGGGTCTCGTATGGGGCCTGCGGGTTGCCCTACTATGTCAAGGGCGACGTCGAGTCGCTGGAGGACCTGGTCGCGGTACCGCCGGAGAAGTTCATCGACGAGCGGGACATCGACCTGCGGACCGGCCACGAGGGGATCGCGATCGACACCGACGCCGGGACGGTCACCGTCCGGAGCGACGAGGAGACCTACGAGCAGTCCTACGGCGACCTGCTGATCGCGACCGGCGCGCGGGCGCTGGAACCGCCGATCGACGGGCTGGATCTCGACGGCGTCTTCACGTTGCACAGCATGGACGCCGGGGCGGAGATCAAGTCCTACGTCGAGAACGGGGACCTCGACAGCGTCGCGGTGATCGGCGGCGGCTACGTCGGCATCGAGATGGCCGAGGCCTTCGACGCCCACGGGCTGGACGTGACGCTGTTCGAGATGCTTCCGCAGGTCCTGTCGACCTTCGGCGAGAGCGTCGGCGAGGCCGTCGGCGAACACCTGCGCGAGCAGGGCGTCGACGTCCGCCTCTCGACGCGCGTCGAGCGACTCGCCGGCGACGGGACGATCGAGGCCGTCGAGACGGAAGACGGTACAGTCTCGGTCGATGCCGCGCTCGTCGGCGCGGGCGTCGTTCCGAACGCGGAACTGGCCGAGCAGGCCGGGGTCGAACTGGGCGAGACGGGCGCGATCGCGACCGACGAGTACGGCCGGACGAACGTCGAGAACGTCTACGCCGCGGGCGACGTCGCGGAGATGACACACACCGTGACCGGCGAGCCCGATCACGTCCCGCTGGCGCTGACTGCGAACCGCGCCGGGCGGGCGATCGGCCAGACCGTCACCGGCACGGAGACGCCGGTGGGCGAGATCGCCGGTACGGCCGTCGTCAAGGCGTTCGATCTCGCGGCCGCGCGAACGGGCATCACCGACGAAGCGGAGGCACGGCAGGCCGGCTTCGAGCCCGTCTCCGTGACGATCAACGCGCCCTCGCGGGCCCACTACTACCCCGGCGGCGACGAGCTCGAGTTGACGATGGTCGCCGACCGCGAGACCGAGCGGGTGCTGGGCGCGAGCATCGTCGGCCGCGAGGGCGTCGCCAAGCGGATCGACACGGTCGCAACCGCCTTGCACGAGGGGATGACCGTCGAGGATGTCGAGTATCTCGACCTCGCGTACGCGCCGCCCTTTAGCCCGACCTGGGACCCGGTACTGACGACGGCGAAGGTGCTGAACGGCCAGCTAGAGTGAACGCCTGCGCGGTCGGGACGCTGCGATCGTCGGGGTCGATCGCCCGAAGTCGAGCGGTCGATCCGGGACAGACCGACAATAATCACTATGAGATCGTAACTTCTCGTCTCGCGTTCGAAAATCGTCACGACTCGCCCAACACTCGAAACCCGCACAGAGATCAGCGCGCGACATCGACGACCGCCTCGTCGTCGACGACGAGGTTGTACGCTGCTTCGTCGTCGTTCCACAGCACGAGCACGTTCTCGAAATCGAGCAACGCCCCGTAGGGAGCGTCCGCGAGCGGCCGCGTCAGCGACGAATCGTCGAGCAGCACGGCGAAGACGTCCTCGTTCTCGCTGCCGTCGCCGACCAGAAAGAGCGGATTGCCACCCTCCGAGAGGTCGTGACTGAGCTTGATCGCGACCAGATCGACCCGGTCGGTCACCAGCGACTCAGCCTCCGCGAGCGGCGCGACCCGCGAGCGATCCGGCGTGTACTCGATCCGCCGCTCGCCGTCGGTTCGCAGGATCGAGAAGGCGTACTGCACGTCGACGTTCTCGAACGCGCCGGAGTCGAACCGATCGCCGGCCGCCGACTCGAGGCGACGCTGGAAGGGAGGCACCGCCAGATCGGGCTTGCGGTCGAACGACCAGCAGTCGCCGTCGGGCGTCCGCCCGGGCCAGAGCCGGCAGGTGGGCGCGTAGATCGTGTACTCGTCCTCGACGGCCCGCTCGGTCCGGCGCAGTCCCGTCGCCGTGTTCCTGTCGGCGGGCTCGATCGCCACGAGCGACCCGGACGAGGCCAGCGCGGACCGATAGCGACGGAGTATCGCCGCCGGATCGTCGAGTTCGTTCAGGACGTTCGCGAACACCAGCAGATCGAACTCACCGTCGGGTTCGAAGGTCTCGGCGCGCTCGCGATGGACGGTCGGGTAGACGTTCCGGCCGGTCTCTTCCAGCAGGCGCTCGAGCACGTCTGCGTTGTCGCTCGGCTCGACCGCGTGATACTCGACGAGGGTGTCGCCAGGAAGCAGATCCGTGATCCCGAGCGCCGGCCCGCCGGTCCCGGCCCCGACGTCGAGTACCCTGAGCGGTGAGGAAAGTTTCCCCTCGCTGGCCAGTTCGGCGATCACGTACTGAGTGGCCGCGTAGGTATCAGGCAGATGGTAGATCGCATACGCCAGCGCTGTCAGTTCGTCGTATTCGACCGCGCGCTGTTCGAAGTAGGCGTCTTTCAGCGAGACGAGTCGCTCGCGGAGTCGGTCGCCGCTGGTCTCGTCCGGCCAGCCGGGACCGAACGTCTCGACGAGCAGGTCCTCCAGCGCTCGGGCATAGCGCTCGGGAAACGCCTCGACGCCGTCGAAATCGACGGAAACGGTCCCTTCGGGCACGGGGACGAACGTGCCGTCCGGTCGTTCGATCAGCCCGAGTTCGGGGGCCAACTCGCGCAGCGTCGTCCGGACGACGCCGGGGTGGGGCTGGCCCTCGACGTACTCGTAGATCTCCTCGGGATCGATAGGGCGGACGTTTCGCAGGTACTGAGCGTTCTCGCGGATCGCCTGTCGCTGGTCGTTCATCCGTCACTCGCCTCCGCGTAGAGGTCCTCGAAGGCGTCCCTGTCGGCGTCGGCGATCTCGCGGGCGGCGTCCGCGACCGCGTGGGCCCCCTCGAAGGTCTCCTGAATGTCGGCGTAGACCCGCGGATCGTTGCCGGTCACCTGCTCGACGAGATCGAACAGCCCGGCCGAGATCGGCGTGTGGAACGGCTGGGGGACCTCGCGGGCGGCCAGCGCGAACGCGAGGACGGCCGCGTGGGCGCTCGCCTGGACGGTCTCCATCGCCTCGTCGTGAGTCGCGGCGTCAGTTTCGACCCACTCGTTGCCCCGGGCGACGAGCGCGTCCCGGATCGCGCCAGCGACCTCGCCGCCGTCCTCGACGACCGCCGCGACGTTGCCGGGGGCGTTGTCGGCGGCGAAAAGCGGGTGGAGGCTGATCCGCTCACACTCGGGGACGTGTTCGCTCATCGCCGCGAGCGGGCCGGCCATGTAGCCGGCCAGATCGGCCATCGCAGCCGTCGCGTTGTCGGCGAACTCGGCGATCACCTCCGGCGTAGCCGGAATGGGAACGGCGACACAGACGAGGTCGAACCGCTCGTCGGTGTCAGGCGAGACCGCGCGGGCACCCAGCGCGTCGGCGGCCGCGTCGGCGACGGCCGGGTCGGCGTCGGTGACGGCGAGGTCGACCGGCGCGTCGCGACCGTCCCGGAGGGCCTCCCCGAGCCACCGTCCCATCTCACCGGCTCCGACGACGAGGACATTCATCGGGAAGGGGTTTCCGTTCGGCAATCAAAAGCAGTTCGGTCGTCGGACCGACGACGATCACAGTGTTTTATTTTCGTTGGGGGCAGAGAACCACGTACGTCGGGGATTCCGGCGGTGGATACCGTGAGTTCGAAACTGGGATACGTGGAGATCGTCATCGGAACGCTGATCGCGTTCGGGGGGACGGTACAGGTACTGGTCAGACTGGGCGAAACACAGCAAGTGCTTCTGTGGGGCGTCGCCGTACTCGTCGGGCTGTTCGTCCTCGCGTACGGCGTCGTCACGGTGATGAGTGCGGGCGACTCCGAGGAGGCGGCCGATCCGAACAAGGCGATCGGCAAGACCGATTCGCGGTTCGGACGCGGCTAGGCCGTCGAGCGCGGCTAGCCGACCAGCGAGCCGAGCAGCGGGAGCTCGGCGTCGGTGGCACGGTGAGCGAACCATGCGGCTCCGAGCAGCGCGACGAACACGAGACCGGCGACGCTGTCGGCCACAAGCAGGCCCTGCGGATCGAGTCCGTGACGACCGAGCAGCATCTGGACGGCGAGCAGGGCGGCGGCCAGGAGACTCAGCGTCCCCTGTCGGATCGCGTCCCGATCGCCGACCGAGCGAGTCCAGGTCCCGACCGCGACCAGCAGCGCAAACAGGACGAGCGCGAGTCCGTAGTAGACGATCTGCACTTCCGGGGTGTAGGGAAAGACCGTCCCGAAACTGAACAGATGACCCAGCGGAACGAGTGCAAGCGCAACCAAGGCGGCGTCGCGCAGCCGCGTTCGCTCGATCGGTCCGTAACTGCGTGCCGCCGCGTAGACGACGAGCGTGAAGATCGACAGCGCGGCGAGGTAGTGTGCCGCCTGGACGGGCGGCGAGTACCCCCAGGGGAAGAGCCCGCCCACCGTGACCGTGAGCGCGCCGAGGCCGATCTGGACCGGGAGCAGCGCGACGGCGGCGACCAGACTGTAACGGACGCGACGGCTCGCGCCGCGCTTCCAGGCTAGTCCCGCAATTCCGAGCAGGGCGAACCCGGTCACCATCGCGACCAGTCGGTGGAACCACTCGATGAAACTCATCCAGTTCGCGGGAAACAGCCCGAAGACGGCCCCGTCACAGAACGGCCACCGAGCGCCACAGGTGAGACCCGCACCAGCCCCGGCCGTGTACACGCCCAGCAACATGAGGACGAACGTCAGCCCGGTCGCGCCCGCGAGCAGTCGCCGGAGTTGCATAGGCGACGCTCGGTGCCCCGGGTACTTAGATGCGTCCGTCGCGTCAATCCAGTCGATCGCGGACGTACCGCCGGCAGTACGACCAGTGCTGTTTTGTCGCCGCCGCGAGTGGGTGTGTGCATGGCAGACGAACACCGAACCGAATCGGACAGCCTCGGCGAGATGGAGGTTCCGGCTGACGCCTACTGGGGGGCACAGACCCAGCGCGCCGTCGAGAACTTCCCGATCAGCGACGCCCGATTCGGGCGGCGCTTCGTGCGCGCGCTCGGGATCGTCAAGAAGGCCGCGGCACAGGCAAACCGCGATCTGGAGACGATCCCCGACGAGAAAGCGGGCTACATCATCGACGCTGTGGACGAAGTAATCGCCGGCGAGCACGACGACCAGTTCCCGGTCGACGTCTTCCAGACCGGCAGCGGCACTTCGACGAACATGAACGCGAACGAGGTGATCGCCAACCGCGCGACCGAACTCTCCGGCGGGGAGATCGGATCGCGTGAGATCCACCCCAACGACCACGTCAACTTCGGGCAGTCGAGCAACGACGTGATCCCGACGGCGATGCACGTCGCCGCGCTGGAGGCCGTCGAGCGCGACGTCATTCCCGGGCTGGAGACGCTGCGAGAGGAACTGGAAGCGAAGGAAAACGAATTCGACGACGTGGTCAAGACCGGTCGAACCCATCTCCAGGACGCGACGCCGATCCGGCTGGGTCAGGAGTTCTCGGGCTACCGGACACAGGTCGAAAAGGGGATCGCTCGCGTCGAGGACTCGACCGACCGGCTGGCGGAACTCGCACTCGGGGGGACGGCGGTCGGAACCGGGTTGAACACCCACCCCGAGTTCCCAGAACTGGCGATCGAGTACATCGGCGAGGAGACGCTGTTGCCGTTTCGCGAGGCCGACAACCACTTCGAGGCCCAGGCCGCCCACGACGCGATGAGCGAGGCCCACGGCGCGTTGCGCACGGTGGCCGGATCGCTGCACAAGATCGCAAACGACCTCCGGTTGCTCGCGTCGGGGCCGCGCAACGGCCTCGGCGAGATCGACCAGCCCGAGAACCAGCCGGGGTCGTCGATCATGCCCGGGAAGATCAACCCGGTCGTCGCCGAGTCGGTCAACCAGGTCTACGCGCAGGTCGTCGGCAACGACGCCGCGGTCTCGACCGGTGCGGCAAACGGACAGATCGATCTCAACCTCTACAAGCCAGTCGTCGCGCACAACTTCCTCGAGTCGGCGGAACTGCTCGCGAACGTCTCGGGGACGTTCGCCACGAAATTCGTCGCAAAGCTGGAGGCAGATCGCGAACACTGCGAGCAGCGCGTCCAGCAGTCGATGGCGCTGGCGACCGCCCTCAATCCCGCGATCGGCTACGACAAGGCCAGCAAGGTCGCCAAGCAGGCCCTCGAAGAGGGCAAGACGATCCGAGAAGTCGTCCTCGAGGAGGGCTATCTCGACGAGGACGAAGTGGACGAGGTGCTCGATCCGGCGAAGATGACCGAACCGGGGATCCTCGGCGGGGAAGAGTAGCCGTTGACGCACGAGTGTCGTCAAAGCTGTGCTGACACGGTCCTAGCGCGGCCACGCGGACGAGACGAGATCAAGCAGCCAGCGGAGGAACGCTTCGGCGGTCTCTGGGAAGTTCGGAACGAAATGCCAGACGATGATCGTCGTCAGGATGCCGGCGGGGATCCCTAACAGGAACCCGTATACGATATAGTCGGTCCGATCGGCCTCCAGAAGGACGTCTCTGAATTCGCGCTCGTCAGTGACGTCTCGCTCCTTGACGCCCGGATCGTAACTCGACTCGGTTTCGTCCTCTTCAGGCGGGTCGTAGGAGCTCATCGCGCACTAGTTCGATCGGCACATAATTCATCCTCCGACGGCTTATACTATCTCATCTATAAATCCCCTATCATATCGCCGATACGGCGGCCGTCGCGTTTGAAGCCGCAGCGAGACGGTGTGCTTTTTGTTTGTGCCCTCCCAGCCACCTACAATGACGGAGTTCGATTACGACGATCTGGGGCTGGTGGCCGGTCTTGAGATCCACCAGCAACTCGACACGGCGACGAAGCTCTTCTGTGAGTGTCCGACCGAGTTGCGCGACCCCGAGGAATCGACCCGGCGACTGACCCGATACCTTCACCCGACCAGAAGCGAGCTGGGCGAACTCGACGAGGCCGCCCTCGAGGAGAGTCGCGTCGAGCGCGAGTTCGAATATCTGGCCTACGACTCGACGTGTCTGGTCGAGGAGGACGACGAACCGCCTCACCGGATCGACGAGGAGGCCACGACCGTCGCGCTGGAGATCGCCCGGCTGCTCGGGATGGAGCCGGTCGATCAGGTCCAGCCGATGCGCAAGCTCGTCATCGACGGCTCGAACACCTCGGGCTTCCAGCGGACGATGTTGATCGCGGTCGACGGCGAGATCCAGACCGACGACGGACCGGTCGGCGTCGAGGACCTGATGCTCGAAGAGGAGAGCGCCCAGCGCGTCGAGGAGACCGATTCGGGAGTGCGATACTCGCTGGATCGGCTCGGCATTCCCCTGGTCGAGATCGGTACCGATCCGGACATCCGGTCGCCCGAGCAGGCCCGGGAGGCCGCCGAACGGATCGGGATGTTATTGCGCTCGACCGGCAAGGTCAAGCGCGGCCTGGGGACGATCCGCCAGGACGTCAACGTCTCGATCGCCGACGGTGCCCGCGTCGAACTGAAAGGCGTCCAGAGCCTGGACGACATCGACGACATCGTCCGCAACGAGGTGCGCCGGCAGGTCGAACTGCTGGAGATCGCCGACGAACTCGCGGATCGGAACGCCGGTGTCGGCGATCCCCAGGACGTGACGGCGGTCTTCGAGGGGAGCGATTCGGGCGTGATCCAGAGCGCGCTGGCGTCCGGCGGTGTGGTCCGGGCCGTCCGTCTGGAGGGCTTCGACGGACTGGTCGGCCGGGAGATCCAGCCCGATCGTCGTCTCGGGACGGAGCTGTCAGACCACGCCAAGCGCCACGGCGCGGGTGGGATCTTCCACACCGACGAACTGCCGGCCTACGGGATCACCGAGTCGGAGGTCGAGGCGCTGCGCGAGGCCGTCGACGCCCGCGAGGCGCGAAGCGCCCCGGATAGTGCGGGCGACGCCGTCGCGATCGTCGCGGACGATCCGGAGACTTCCGAGTTGGCGATCGACGCCGTCGTCGAACGCGCCGAGACGGCCCTCGAGGGCGTTCCCGAGGAGACACGGGACGCCAACGAGGACGCGACCTCCCGATACCTGCGCCCGCTCCCAGGTGCGGCGCGGATGTACCCCGAGACGGACGTGCCACCGGTCGAGCCCGACCCGAGCGAGATCGAGACGCCCGAGTTGCTCACCGAGAAGGTCGAGCGCTATCAGGACGAACACGGCCTCGACGCCGGGCTCGCCGAGCAGGTCGCCTACGGCGAGTACATGCCCCTGTTCGAGCAGGTTGTCGCCGAGGGCGTCGATCCGACGCTGGCCGCGGGAACGCTGGAATCGACGCTGACGGCGCTCCGACGCGAGGACGTCCCTGTCGGGGACCTGACCGACGACCACCTCCGGGACGCGCTAGCACTGGTTGACGACGGCGAGGTGCCCAACGAGGGGCTGGAGGATCTGCTGACGGCACTGGCCGAGGACCCCTCGCTGACGGCCGAAGCAGCCGTCGAGCGGGAAGACCTGGGCGGGGTCAGCGAGGACGAGGTCCGCGAGGCCGTCGTCGAGGTCGTCGAGCGCAACGCCGAGCAGGTCGAGGCGGAGGGCATGGGCGCGTTCTCCGGGCTGATGGGCGAGTGCATGGGCGCGCTGCGCGGCAAGGCCGACGGCGACCTCGTGAGCGACGTGCTCCGCGAGGAGATCCAGAAGCGAGCGTAGCGTGTACTCGAAAGCCCACGGTGCGATCTCGCTCGCGCTCGGAGTCGCGCTCGTCGCCGCCGGCGTCACCGTCGTCCATCCTGTCTTCGTCGTCAGTTATGCGACCGCTGTCGGTGTGCTCGTCGACCTCGATCACTTCCTGTGGGCCCGGTACAACACCGGTGACTGGCGGGCGCTACGGTACGTCCTCGGTACCCCCCGAGCCGCGTTCACCGACCAGCGGTCGATTTTCCGCGAGCGCGACCTCGAACCGCTCGAACGCCTGCTGAGCCACGTCGTGATCGTCGGGATCGCCGTCCCGCTGACTTGGTTGGTCGAGCCCGATATGGGGCTGGTGACCGGCGTGACGCTGTACGCACACGTGCTGGCGGATCTGGTCGAAGACGTCCGTGAACTCCGTGTGATCCGGTAGCCGTCACTTCTTGCGGCTGTCGATCCGCTGCTGTGCACGCCGGAAGATTCCCCTGAGCGTGACCGCTTCCCGATCGGTCGGGTGTGCGCGACCGACGAGCCGCCGGAAGAGTCGGCCGGCCTTGTCGCGTTTCTCCTCGGGGTGGTCGATCGCTTCGAGAAACGTCGCGAACTGGTCGTGCAACCCCTCGATTTCGCGTTCGCTCGCCCGATCGTGAGTCGGGTCTGGGAGCTGGGTCGACTCGAGCGTCAGCGAGCGCATCTCGTAGAGAACGATCGTCGCGGCCTGTCCGAGGTTCAAGACGGGGTACGCCTCGGAGGCGGGGATCGAGCACACTTCGTCAAGTTCGGCGAGTTCCGCGTTGGTGAGTCCGATACTCTCGCGGCCGAACACGAGACAGGTGTCGGCCCGAACGTCCGCGAGGCTGTCGGCCAGTTCTCGTGGCGTCCGGAACGGATACCGGACGTGCTTGCGAGCGTCCTCGTTCGTGACGGCCGTACAGCCGACTGTGTGGTAGTTCTCGATGAGATGCTCGAATGTGACCTCCCGGCTGTTCGGGAGGACGTCCTCACGGGCCTGTCCGGCGAACCCGTAGGCCTCGCCGTCCGGGTCCAGTTCCGGCGGGTTCACGAGCAACAGCTCCTCGAGGCCGAAGTTCTTCATCGAGCGGGCGATCGTGCCGACGTTGCCCGGCGTCTCGGCGCCGACGACGGCGACGCTGATCATGTGTCGAGATCGCCCAGGTCCACGTCGAGCGCCTCGCGCTCGCCCTCGTCCATCTCCTCGAGTTCCGCCTCGAGAGACGGGATCCCGCCGGCGACCGCCGCGTCAGGAAGCGCGTCCGGTTCGGAGTCGACGTGCTCGATCTCGCCGTAGTCGTCGGGCGCACGTCCGCCGTCGGCGATCCACTCCAGAAAAGTGTCCGAAAGCGCCGTGCTACCGGCGTATTCCTCGCCGCCGAGTTCGCGGAACCAGTAGAAGAAGTCCGGCTCGTGCTCCGCACAGAGCAACACCTCGTGCATCGGCTCGCCGTAGACCGCGCTGGCGACGTTACAGTGGCGTTCGTCGTCTTCGAGGACCATGCAGACGTCACAGGCGTTGCCGAGAATGGCCGTGAGCCGCGAGACGCGCCGGCGAGGCTCCGGTGGCATCTCCGCGAGCGATTTGATCGCCCCGTTCGCGTCGAATACGTCCGCCTCGTCGAAGCGCCAGCCCCGCAGTCCGATACTGACCTTGCCCATGTCGACCGCTTGGAGACCCGGCGATAAAAACCGCGTGGCGCGTTCTGTCCCCCATCGATTTAGTCACTGGCGACGTCAGGTTCGACCGTGAAGCGGTCACCCGGAGCCTCGCGCGGGCTGGTACGCCTTATGCAGGCGGGCCTGGTCGTGATCCTCGCGGCAGGCGTCGCGCTGGGGAACGTCAGCGTGATCGTCAATGCGACGCTCTCGCTGGCCGTGACAGCACTGCCGGCGCTGCTCGAGCGGGACCACGGTGTCACGCTCGACCCCGTGATCGTCGTCTGGATCACGGTCGCAGTGTTGCTGCACTCGGCGGGCATGATCGGACTCTACGATCGGGTCTGGTGGTGGGATCATCTCACACATACGCTCTCCGGCGGGCTCGTCGCCATTGCCGGGTACGCCGTGACGAGTGCGATCGACGAACACGCGCCGGACGTCACCCTGCCGCCGGCGTTCCTGTGGGTGTTCGTCTTCCTGTTTACCGTCGCCGTCGGCGTCTGCTGGGAACTGCTGGAGATGATCGGCCGGGAACTGGCGCGAGCGATGGACGTCGAACCGATCCTGATCGTCTACAGCGTCGAGGACACGATGCTCGATCTGGTGTTCAACGTCGTCGGCGCGACGATCGTCGCGGCGATGGCACGACTCTCCGGCGGACGTGCCGTTCTGGAGCGGCTGGGCGACTCGCTGGCCCGGCAGTGATCGGCTCAGCGACGACCGACACCGTTTTGCGCGCGCCACCGCCATATCCGGATATGGACGGCGGAAACGGCGAGATGACTCTCGCATTCGATCTGGAAGCACTGAAGCGGCTGGCCCACCCGGACACGGTGTTTTCCGACGCGCGCCAGTGGAGCGAGTACGTCGGCGTCGTCTCCGAGAAGCCGACCTACGTCGTGACGAACTTTACGCGCAAACACCGCATCCGGCAGGACTTCTTCTCCGGACCCAGAGGTCGCGACGAGAGCCTCGAGAACGTCCGGGATCAGTTCGATACGCCCCGGTACGTTTACGTCGGAACTGACGAGGACGACGAGGAACTGGCGACGTCGGTCGGCTGGGAGTATCTTGATATCGTCGAAGCGGCCGACGCCGCCAGCTGGGAACTCGGCGAACCCGAAGTCCCCGGCCAGGAAAGCGACGACGGCCGCGACGACTGGCCGTAGGGCGAACCGGGGACGCGGGTTTTTATATGATCGGTGCCGGAACCGCAGTCTGATGACAGTATGTGACCGTTCGTACGGTCGAATAGGGTGGGAATCGCAGGCCAACCGCCGGTCCAGCGATCATACTGCCGGCTGTAACAAACTGAAGGAATTCGCCACCCTGGGGTGGCGAATATCTTTACGAACTTACAGCCGGCAGTATCAGCTGGTAGGGGGACGCGATGGCCGCTGAGCCGTTCGACGAGCCGGGATCGCGGACGGCCCTCGACGTCGGGAGCGTGTTTTCGAACGCCCTCGACGAACTCCTTTCCGTGACCGGCGCGCAGGTCGTCGCCGCGCTGGCGCTGCTCGGGGTCGTGACGACGACGCTCTGGAACTCGCTGTTCGTGCGAGCGGTCGAGTGGACGCTCGCGACGATCCGCGATGATCTCGCCGAGACCGATCCGGAAGTCGAGGCGGCGTTACAGGACCCGCAAGTCCAGGACGGGCTCAGAGAGCTCGAGCGGTCCGTCGAGTCGGTCGGCCCGACGGTCGACGCCCCGGTTCCGGCGATCCTGCTCGGAATACTCGCGCTCGCGCTGCTCGTGGAGGCGGCCAAGATCGTCGCGACGCGGGCGTTCGCCGCCGACGAACTCGACGGCGTCCCGGCGTCGCTCGCCACGCGTCGTCTGGCGGTGGCGACGCTGTTCGGCTTTCTCACCGGGCTCGCACTGAAGATCGTGATCACGCTCACCGCCGGGGTGACGTTCTTCCTGCTTGCGATCCCGGCGCTGTTCGTCTTCGTCGGGACGATGCTCTACCGGCAGGAGATCGCGATCGCCGACAAGGGGCCACTGGCGGCAATCTCCGGGTCCTGGGGGCTTGTGAAGGGGAACCGATGGCGGATACTCGCCATCGCCGTCGTGCTATTTGTCGTCTGGGCGATCGTCTGGGCCGTCACGACGGCGATTTCGGGAACCGCCGGCGTGATCGTCGCGGCGCTGTTGAGTGCTATCGAGGTGACATTCGGCGTGGCCGTCGTGACCGAGGCCTACGTCCGGTTGCGTGGCGAACCTGCGGAGCGACAGCCATCGGTTTAAGAGACTGCCGCCGTTACGCTTGCCTGTGTCGGGGACACTCCTGCCGGTTGTCGCGGCGATCCTGATTCTCGGGATCGGCGTGCAGCTGATCGCCCGTCGCCTGCGCGTGCCCAGCGTCGTGTTCTACCTGGCCGCGGGCGTCCTGCTCGGACCGGAAGGGCTCGGCCTCGTCACGCTGGAGACGTTCGGCGACGGCCTGGAGGTCGTCGTCGGGCTCGCAGTGGCGATCATCGTCTTCGACGGGGCCTTTGCCCTGCAGTTCGACCGGGTCCGCGAGGCGTCCCGGACCTCGCTGCGACTCGTGACGGTCGGTGCCGTAGTGATGTTTCTGGGGACTGCACTGGCCGTCCGGCTGCTGACCGGCGCAGCCTGGGAGATCGCACTGCTCGTCGGCGCGTTGCTCGTCGCGACCGGGCCGACAGTCATCACACCGATTCTCGAAGTCGTCCGGGTCCGCGAGCACGTCGCTGCGGCACTGGAGACCGAGGGGATTGTCAACGACGTGACCGCGGCGATCGGTGCGGTCGTGATATTCGAGACGCTGCTGCTCGATGATCTGGGACTCCCGGCGACGCTGCTGACGTTCCTCGAGCGCCTCGGAATCGGCGTCGCCGCTGGACTGATCGCGACAGCGGTCATATACGCACTGCTCGAGGCTGACGACGAGCCCAGCCCGGATCAGGGTGTCGTCATCTGGCTCATCGCCGCCAGCGGAGTCGGATCGGCGTCACTGGCTGGCATCCTGGCGTTCGAAGCCAGGGTAGGAACACCCGACTGGTTCCTGCTGGGCCTGGCGACGGGGGCCGTCGTGACCGCTGTCACTGCCGGCCTGCTCCGCTACGATATCGGTCCGGAACAGGACGGACGAGTCGGGCTGGCGTTCGGCCTCGTGGGCGGTGCCGGCGCAGTCGTACTGGTGTGGTCACTTGTCACGGGGACACTCGCTGGCCCCGCCCGGCCCGGTCTCAGCCTCGTGGCGGGAGCGATCGTCGCCTGGGTCGTTTTCGGGCTCTTTCGCAGCGACGTCGCCCCCGGCACGGAGCCCCAGGCCGCCAGGTTCCTGACGATCGTGGCCGCGATCGGGTCGTTCGCACTCGCCGAGACAGTCGCCGCCGAGGCCGGGATCGCGGCGGCAGCGACAGCCGGCATCGCGCTCGGCAATCTCGATCTCCCACAGCGGGAGTTGATGGAGGAGTTCGGCCGGGACGCGACACTGCTCGTGCTCGCGTTCGTGTTCGTCTCGCTGGCGGCCCTGATCGACTTCGATGCGATCGCCGATCTCGGCGTCGCCGGCGTGGCACTCGCGGCCACAGTCATCCTCGTGCTCCGCCCGATCGTGGCGCTGGTCGCGACGGCGGGCGTCGACCGGTTCACCCGGCCGGAACGGCTGTTCCTGGCGGCAGTCGGACCGCGGGGGATCATCCCCGCCAGCGTCGCGACGCTGTTCGCGATCGAACTCGCGACGGCGGGCAGTCAACAGGCGGCACAGGTCCTGCTCGGGACGGTATTCGTCGTCATCCTCGCGACCGTCGCGATCGAAGCGGGACTCGCCAGACAGATCGGCGACTTACTCGGAGTGACACCTATGCGCACGATACTCGTCGGCGGGGGCCGGGTCGGCCGGGCGCTCGCCACACGACTCGACCGGAGAGGAGAGTTCGTCGTTATCGTCGAAAACGACGAGACAGCCGCGATCAGGGCACGCGAAGCGGGGTTCACCGTCCACGAGGGCGACGGTACCGAGAGTGACATCCTCCGGGCTGCCGGGATCGAGGACGCGAAGATCGTCGTCGCGGCGACCGGCGACGACGACGTCAACGCGCTTGTCACGCAACTGGCCGCGACGAAGTTCGACGTCGGGGACATCTACGCCCGCGTGAACCGCCCCGAGAACGTTGACGCGTTCGATTCCGAGCGGGTGACGGCGATCGACTCCTCAATGGCGGCTGCCTACGCGATCGACAACGAGATCGAGCGGCCCGAACTGGCCCACTGGATGACCGATATCGGCGACAGCCACGACATCCAGCAGGTCGAAGTCACCGCAGACGAGCTGGTCGGGAGATCCATTCGGGAGTTGAACGACGTCATCCCGGGGGGCTGTCTCGTCGCGGAGGTCGGCCGCGGCGAGGACGCCCGCGTGCCCGGACCCGACTACCGGATCGAGGCAGGGGAGGTCATCACCTTCCTCGGCAGCGGCGAAGCCGTCTCCGAGGCCGTCAGGCGGTTCCATCCACACGATTGATCGTTGTGGCGTTCGACCGCAGATCGACCGACGCAGGCAGCCGCCGCGCTTAAGCGCGCAAGCGTCCAACCGGCGGGTATGCCAGAGCCACGCGTCCCCGGCAGCGGCGGCGACCGAATGGAGTTGCCCTGCGGGGAGACAGTCTCGCCGCGAACGTTCGATCTCGGTCAGCGCGAGTTCGACTGCGACTGCGGGGAGACCCACGCGGTCGTGACCGACGCACATCCGCTCTCGCGGTTCGTCCCAGAAGACATCGCTGCCCAGCTGCGGACCGTAATCGACACCGACGACGAGTACGAGGAGTTCTCGACCGTCCATCTCATGGGATCGGTGATGGAGGAGTTCCCCGAGGAGATCGCTGTCGAGGATGTCTCGGAGGACGGGCAGATCGGTGCGGCGCTGATCTGGGTGGCTGACTTCGACTCGCGGCGGCTCCATCGCGTCGTCGTCGAGCTGCTCGTCGAACTGATGGATCACGCGGTCGGGCACACCGACGACGAGGACCTGCAGGCGGAGTTCGAGTCACAGATGGCCGAGTTCGACGTCGAGGGGTTCGTCGAGGCCTACCGCGACCAGCGCGACTTCGAGGACGAATACGACCGGCCGGTGTGAGAGTGACCGCTGTTCGTGTCCGTCTCGGCCGAGCCGACCCCGATCGTCGTGTGACGACCCCATGTGATCGTCTGACGTCGCCCCTCCGGCCGCAGTCGTCGATTCTCGGCCGTGAAGCCGTCAGACGCCTGTCTGACGCCGTTTAATGGTATAGTAGCACATACATACGCGTATGCGCATACGTCGCGGCGAGTTCGAGCGGATCCGGTCGGTGCTGGAGCAGGCCGACGCCGACGAGCCGTTGACGGCGCGCGAGATCCTCGACCTGCTGGACGAGCACGGCGAGGACTTCGACAGCGCCCACCGCGTTGCCACCGTCCTCGGGCGGCGCGCCCGGGACGGCGACGTCGAGGTCATCCGCGACCAGCCCTACCGGTACCGCTTCCGGGAGGCGAACAACTAGGGCGGTCCCGGCCCGCCGTTCTCAACGCAGTCACGTCTCTGTATCCGTTGCATACTCGAGGGTTCAATCTCGCCCGAAACCAGCGGGTTTTTGACCCGAATGGCGATAACAAGGGGTATGAGCCACGAGGAGTTTCCGACCGACGAGCCCGCGGTGGTGACCTGCGGGTTGCCCTACGCCAACGGCGACCTGCACATCGGCCACCTGCGGACCTACGTCGGTGGCGACGTGTTCAGCCGCGCCCTGGAGAAGTTGGGCCAGCAGACAGCGTTCGTCTGCGGGTCGGACATGCACGGCACGCCGATCGCCGTCCAGTCCATCCAGGAGGGTGTCGATCCCGAGGAGTTCGCCCTCGAATATCACGAACAGTACCAGGAGACGTTCCCGAAGTTCGCGGTCGAGTTCGACAACTACGGCCACACCCACGAGGAGACCAACCGCGAGCTGACACACGGGATCGTCCGCACCCTCGAGGAGAAAGGCTACGTCTACGAGAAGGAGATCAAGGTCGCCTGGGATCCGACCGAGGACCAGCCCCTGCCCGACCGGTACGTCGAGGGGACCTGTCCCTACTGCGGCGCGAAGGCCCGCGGCGACGAGTGCGACGAGGGCTGTGGTCGCCACCTCGAACCCGGCGAGATCGAGGACCCCGTCTCGACGATCACCGGCAATCCCGCCGAGTACCGCGACCGCACGCACAAGTTCTTCGAGGTCTCCGAGCTGTCGGCGTATCTCACCGACTTCCTCGACCGACTGGAGGGGACCGCGAACGCTCGCAACCAGCCCCGCCAGTGGATCGAGGATGGCCTGCAGGACTGGTGTATCACCCGCGACCTGGACTGGGGGTTCGATTACCCCGAGATCGACGGTGACGACGAATCGAGTGCTGAGGATCTCGTTCTGTACGTCTGGGTCGACGCGCCGATCGAGTACATCGCCTCGACGAAGCAGTACACCGAGCGCGTCGGCGACGACGTCTACGACTGGCAACAGGCCTGGAAGGACGACGGCGAGATCGTCCACGTCATCGGTCGGGACATCATTCAACACCACACGATCTTCTGGCCGGCGATGTTGCACGTCGCGGAGTACGAGGAGCCCCGGGCCGTGATGGCCAGCGGGTTCATGACCCTCAATGGCAAGGGCTTCTCGACCTCGCGCAACCGGGCGGTCTGGGCCCGGGAGTACCTCGAGGAAGGCTTTCACGAGGACCTGCTGCGGTACTACCTCGCGACGAACGGCGGCTTCCAGCAGGACGTGGACTTCTCGTGGTCGAAGTTCCGCGAGCGCGTCAACGGCGAGCTCGTCGGCACGGTCGGGAACTTCCTCTACCGGTCGCTCCTGTTCGCTCACCGCAACTTCGACGGCACGCCCGACGTCTCCGGGTCACATCCGGAGGCCAGCGAGACGGAGTCTCGCCCTGCCGAGGTCTCCGAGGAAGTTCGGGGCCGGATCGAGACGGCCGTCGAGGCCTATCGCGAGGCGATCAACGACTACTCCATCCGCAAGGCCGGACAGGCGGCGGTCGAACTGGCCCAGTTCGGCAACGAGTACATCCAGCGCAACGAACCGTGGAAGCTGACAGACGAAGACCCCGAGCGGGCCGCGCAGGTCATCCGCGACTGCGTGCAGGTCGCGAAGGCGCTTGCGATCCTGCTGGAGCCGCTCACTCCCGGCAAGGCTCAGCAGCTGTGGGACCAGCTCGGCGAGGACGGAAGCGTCCACGAGGCGACTGTCGAAGCTGTCCACGAAGCACCACCGGAGACCTTCGGCGAACCCGCGGAACTGTTCGAGAAGATCGAGGCCGAGCGCGTCGAAGCGCTCAACGAGAAACTCGAATCCCGGGCCGAGGAAGCGACCGACGACGCCGAAACCGGGAGTGACGAGGCCGGCGACGAAACCGAAAGTGACGAGGCCGGCGACGAGGGAACTGGGGATATGGACCTGGAACCGCTCGTCGAGGATCGGATCAGTTTCGAGGATTTCGAGGGGATCGACATGCGCGTCGGTCGGATCGAGACTGTCGAGGACATCGAGGACTCGGACAAGCTCGTCCGGCTGGAGGTCGACATCGGCATCGAGACCCGACAGGTCGTCGCCGGGATCAAACAGCTCCACGACGTCGACGAACTGCCCGGGACGAAGGTGATCCTGCTGGCGAACATGGAGAAAGCCGAACTGTTCGGGTTCGAATCGAACGGTATGATCCTGGCCGCCGGCGACGAGGCCGACCTGCTGACGACCCACGAAGACGCCGACGTCGGCCTTCGGATCCAGTAGCGCCAGCCCTTTTATCGCCGGTCCCGTTGGCTCTCGCATGGTAGACGACGACTCCGACTGGGCGTTCGAGACCGAGGAAGTCGGTGACGACAGTGGCAGCGGACGCGACGATCGGAGTGACGGCGAACGCGACACAGTCAGCGGGCCTGACGACGGTGAGTGGCGCTTTTCGCTGTCAGACCTCGACGACGACCAGAGCGCCGTCGAGGGCAACGTCTTCGGATCGCCGACCAGCGACACCGAGGTCATCGAGGCCGGGTCGCCAGATTTGGAGAACGTGTTCTTCCTGCTGGTGGGCGTCCTCCTCGCGCTGGCGTTCTTCCTGCAGTTCTATCTGGCCGGTGCAGGGCCCGGCTGACGAGCGTGTGGTCCCGCGCTTGATAGTGACCGTTGTGACGATTCGCCGGTGCGACCGCACGACAGCGTGTGGCCGACCCGGAACGGACGTACAACGGTCAGTATGAATAGCCGGTGACCGAAGGATTATCCAGCCGGAACCCGAAGGGAACGACATGGTCGAGTTGCTCGGCAATCTGGCGACGCTGTTGTTACTTGCCGGTGCCGGACTGATCATCGCCGAGGCGTTCGCGCCGGGTGCACACTTTATCGTCCTCGGGATCGCGCTGCTCGGCGCCGGACTGGTCGGGCTGGCGTTGCCGGGATCGCTGGGATTGCTCGCCACGACAGTCGTGCTCGCAGCGACGGTCATGATCATCGGCGGGGCAGCGCTGTACGGCTACCGGGAGTTCGACATCTACGGGGGGAAAGGGACAGCACAGACGAGCGACTCGGAATCGTTGCGGGGCCAGACCGGCCGCGTGACCGAGCGCGTCACCGCGACCGGGGGCGAGATCAAACTCGACAAGGGTGGATTCAACCCCTACTATCAGGCCCGTGCGCTGGACGACGAGATCGACGAAGGAACAGAGGTCATCGTCGTCGATCCCGGCGGCGGCAACGTCCTGACTGTCGAGAACTTCGAAGACATCGAGGAGGACGAAATCGACCGCGAACTCGCCCGGGGACGCGAGCGTGAGGACCGTGAACGCGAACAGAACGTCGATACCGCCTGACTGCTCCGTATCGTGACCGTTGTTCGTCGATGTCGTATCGATCGCTAGCGGCGGCAGCGACAACGTCTCCGTCGCGCTCGTGACGCTCCCGCGCGTGGCCGTCGACTCCCGTGAGGCGGGGTGTCGTACCGGGTTCCTGCCCCGAGGGTGTCGCGGTCGCTACGGAAGCGGCTACACACATCCGTCTGAAAGAGCTCTCGGAGAGCCGTATTTTCCGGTATCTCCAGACGAAACGCATATCGGCGCCAAGAGAGTCGAAGCGGCGTACTGACGCGGCGAACACAATATTTAATCACGTGCAAAGTCAATATTCGTGACGACCTATGCAGGATCGGCTCCGGACCGGGATAGACGTCCTCGACCGAAAGCTGGACGGAGGAATCCCGGCCGGAAGCATCGTCGTGTTGAACGCCAATCCGGCGAGTCAGGCGGAGCTGTTTCTCTACGAACTGACGGCGACGCGGGGAACGCTGTACCTGTCACTGGATCGGTCCGAGCAGGCGATTCGGGACAGCCTCAAGAACTCTCCGACCAACACCGGCGAGCCGACGATCCGACACGTTTCCGGCGAAGCGCCGCTGGATAACGCCAGCAAGCTCGTCAGCGCGCTCCCGGAGACCTCGAATCTCATCATCGACCCGCTGAACGTCCTCGAAGAGCAGGAACCGCCATCGCGGTTCCGGAGCTTCATGAACGACCTGCAAAATCACATCTTCAACACGGGGAGTCTCGCAGTGTTGCACTGTCTGGACGGGCGGTCCGTCCCGCCGCTCCGGGACACCACCGAGCACTTCGCGGACGTCATCTTTCAGATGGACACGAAAATCGAGGGCGACGAGGTCGAGAACCAGCTGGCGATTCCGAAGTTCCGCGGCGGGCGTGCGCCGACGAACGTGATCAAGCTCAACCTCGTCGAAGAGGTCTCGATCGACACGAGCCGGGACATCGCCTGATCGCAACGGGCGACGACCGTCAGAACTCCTCGACGCCTTCGAGTCCGTCGCCTGTGATCTGGAACGTCGCCGTGTCGCCGGCGGCTTTCGACTGGTGCTTTTCGAGCGTCGCACGCCGGTTGCCGCCACGGAACCGATCGAGTCGGAGGACGACTGCCGACCAGTGGTTGAGCGTGTGGCCGCCGAGCGCGCGCGTCCCGTCGCTCTCGGGATCCGTGTAGACCTGATTGGTAAAGGCGACCGACAGGTCGTGTTTGCGGGCCTGTGCGAGCAGATGGGTGATCTGGCGTGCGACCGCCCGGAGCGCTTCGCCCTCTTGCTGTTCGGTCCGTTTCAGCCGGTAGAACCCGGTCGCGCTGTCGAGGACGATCAACTCGACCTGACTCGCGAGTTCGGCGGCGTCTCTGACCGCCTGCTCCTGTTCCTCGAAGGTCGTCGCTTCCGAGATGATGATGTTCGAGGCGATGGACTCGACATCGCCGCGAGCCGCCGCGAGCTGTTCCATCCGATCGACGGAGACGCCCTCGGTGTCGACGAACAGTGCCGACGAGCCGCTGGCGGCGACCTCGACGGCAGCGCCAAGCGCGAGATTCGTCTTGCCGGCGGCCGGCTGCCCGTAAATCTGGGTCGCCGCGCCGCGCGGAAAGCCGCCGTCGAGGAGGTCGTCGATGGGCGAACAGCCCGTCGGAATCGGCTCTGACACGCTCGCCGGTTCGTCGCCGACGCTCAAAAACGCTCTCATGACCGGCGACGCCACGACCCCCCAGTGACTGCCCGGCATACACCAGCAACATTTGGGAGCGTCGAACGGGATATGTGAATTGATACCAAAATTCAGTCATGGCGATCGCCCGCCACGGGGCCGGACCCGTTCCTGCGATCCGTGCGCTGGTCTCGCAGGTCCACCCCGTGTTCATGCTCCCGCCTGTCGCGGTCTCGCTGACCGGGGCGTTGCTCGCCGCTCGGATGGAGGGCACGTTCGCGGCCGTCGTCGCGGTGCTACACGCACTGGCGATTTTCGCGGCCGTCTACACGGCACACGTCAAGGACGGTTACGTGGATTTCTTCGTCCGTGGCGAGGACGACGACCACCCCCTCTCGGTGAGCGGCTGTCGCGTTGCGCTGGTCACGGCCGGAGCGGTGTTCGCGGGTGCGCTCGCTGGACTGTGGTCGACGGCCGGGCCCGTCGCCGTCGCGCTGACGGCCCCGACGTGGGCGTTGGGGTACTTCCACGCACCGCAACTCGACACCGGGCCGATCTCGGCGACCGGGGGCTATCCCGTGGGGATCGGGCTGGCACTGCTCGGCGGTTACGTCGCTCAAGGTGGGCAGTTCGGATCGACCGTCCTCGGACTGGCCGGCGTGCTCGTCGTCGTCCTGCTCGGCATCAAGGTGATCGACGACGCCCAGGACCTGACGTACGACCGTTCGATCGACAAGCGGACGGTCGCGGTCGTCCTCGGTCCGGCCCGTGCCCGACAGCTGGCGTATGCACTGCTGGCAGCGGGCTCCGGTCTCATCGTCGTTCTGGCGGCTATCGGCGTGTTCCCCACCGGAAGTGTCATGGCCGCGTTCGCGTTCGGTGCCGTGGCGGCGATAAGCCGGCGAGCGGGACCGCGAATGGCGACGATGCTGCTGATCCGGGGCGCGTACGTCCTCCTGGCGTTACTGCTGGTCGCGCTGTGGTATCGTCCGTTCTCCGGGCCGCAACTCGTCGATATCGGAATCCTTGGTCCGTACACGTATCTCGCGACCGAGGCCGTCTTCGGCACCGTGGCGCTGGCGTTGCTGATCCGTGCCGACGCACTGACCCGGGCAGTCCGGACAATCGCGGTCCTGTACCCGGTCGCGTACGTCTGGGACTGGTACACGCTCGAAGTCGGCGTGTTCGCCATCGAATTGCGTACCGGGATCGATCTCCTGGGGATCCCCGTCGAAGAGCATCTGTTCATGATCGTCGTGCCCGCGCTGGTGCTCGGCATTCACGAGACGCTAACGTCGATGGACGGGACACTAACGGACGCTGATCGGTAGTTCGCGCACCGAGGGGTCAAACGATGCTACGCCTCGACGTCGAGCTCCGCGTCTGTCTCGTCGATCTCGATCGACGCCGCCGGTTCGTCGTCGGCGAACAGCCGGCGGGCGATCGCCGAGACGACGACCGAGACGACCAGACTCGCCACGACGAGCCGTCGGACGTTCAGTTTCCGGGCAGTCGTCTCCGGCTCGCCGATCTCGTGGCGCTCGGTGCCGGCCGTCTCCGCGTCAGACGCTTCCTGCATGTCGTTGGTCCCGAGTCGCGCACCGTCCACGTGTACCTCGAAGAGGGTCAATTTCTGAACCATGCGAAAACTACGCTACACGCCGTCTTATAGATGGTGTGACACGAAAGAGCACTGTCGGTTCTGTCAACGGCGATCGACAGCGGAGCAGGCCGAAACAGTTCACTATCGAGAGCGCGTCTGACGGGCGTCTGACCAGTGTGGAAGATTTAACACGCGGTAGTGGCAATATCTACATAGCAGGTATGACGATCAACCCCAAGGATTACGACCTCGAGGAGTTGCGGAAGATGGCCCACGACCGCGAACGGGGTTCGGTTCCCGACGAGGAGGTCCCGGACGCGGAGCCGAACCTCGAGTGGAGCGAACTGGAGAGCGGGTCGGCCGCGACCGACGACGGGTTTCGAGCGCGCCTCTATCGGGAACTGATGCCGCTGATGGCCGGCGACGATCCGTCAAAGCCCTATCTATCGACGTTGCCGGAAGTGCAGGCCGCGGAGTTTCTGCTCTTCGAGTGGCTCGAGTTTCTCCTGCTCCACGGCGGGTTTCGGGGCGCGCGGGAGGCACTTGACTACTACGAGTCGATCGACTGGATCACCGACGAGGTCGAGTCAGAGCTGGACGACTACCTGATGGGCATCGAGGAGACCGGTGCCGGCGACGGATCGCAGCTGGACGTCGACGACCACCTGCTGAGTCTCGTCTACATCGCCAAGCTGGCCGCGATGCAGTGATCGCCGGGACGGCCAGCGGTCCGAAGCGACCAGAACAGCGACTGAGAACCGGGAAGTAACTTTAATACGATGGGTCGACCGAGATGGAAGCATGAGTGATTCACAGACGTACGACCCGGTCACGGCGTCGTCGGACGGGGTGACTGTGGCCAAGCGATTCGAGGCCGACGAGTTCCCCGTGCCGGCGATCGCGTTCCGGATCGAATCACGCCGTTCGGAGCCAGTGACGATCACGCTGGTCGATACCGTCCCCGAGGACGTGGCGGTCGAGGATCTCGGCTTTCACCCGGAGTACGGAAGCGAACACTGGACGATCGACGACCAGCGGATCATGTTCGAGCGGGAGATCGAGGCCGAATCCGAGTACACGACCGTCTACGGCATCCGCTCGACGGGGACCGACGACGTCGAGAGGTTTCTCACGGAACCGACGATCGAACAGGTCGATCCGCCGCTCGAGGAAGGCGACGACGTGCTCGACGAGTCCAGCTCCGACGTCGTCAAGGACGTGATCGCCGGCGAGAGCGATAGCGTGCCCGGCCTTGACGACGACGAGGAAGACGACGAGATCGAGACCCTCGATCTCAAAGACCCGAACGACCCGGACGCACGACAGGCTCAAAGCGCTTCCGGTGACGAGGCGGCTGACGCTGAGGTCGACCAGTCGGACGTGACGACGACGCTTCTCGCGGAGATCCACCACGGGGCCGTCGACGACGACGTCGTCCGCGCACTCAGACAGGAGCTGTCCCTGGACGGGGCGAGTGCCGGCGGCGGTGCGACGGACGCCAGAATCCAGCACCTCCAGAACGAGGTCAGCGACCTGACCGCCTACACCGAAGCGCTCGAGCAGTTCCTCGCCGAAAACGGGACGGGCGATCAGCTGATCGAGGACTTCCGGAATCGCCTGACCTCCTTCGAAGACGAACTCGACCGCGTCCAGAGGTTGACGACGGAGAACGAGGAGGAACTCGACGAAGTCCGGTCCGACGTCGGAGACGTCTCCGATCGGGTGTCCGGCGTCGAAGACACTGTCGGGGAGGTCGAGGGCACCGTCCAGGAATTCGAAGGGACCGTCGGGGAGGTCGAAGACACGGTCGAGACGCTGGACTCGCAGGTCGAATCGATCGATTCGGAGGTCGATTCGCTCGGCGACGACGTCAACGGGATGGACGAACACCTCTCGACGCTCGAAGACGAGATCGATTCCCTCCGGGACGACATCGAGGACATCGACAGCCGTGTCAGTGACGTCGACGACGTCGGCGGCCGCATCGACGACATCGAGTCGGAGATCAAGGACCTGAAACAGTGGCGCGAACAGCTCTCGTCGGTCATCGGTGGTGGCGGCGACTAGCGTCGAACCGGTCTCGTTTTATTTACCCCGATACTTGAACAGACAATGACGACCGTCAGCGTCGCTGTCCCGCGGAAGGGACGGCCGCTCGAAGCGGTGCTCGAACGGATCGCCGACCGCACCGGTGCCACGGACGTGGCCGACCGGATCAGTTCGACGTTACGCTACGAGAAAGCGATCACGAAAGGTGACCAGTCGGCCGAGGAGGGCGTCTACGATCGCCTCGCGGACTACAGTGACGCGACCGATCCGACCGAGCCGGAGTATTCGCTACTCCGTGACGACCGGAACGGAATGCCCCGGCGAATCGTATTCGACAGCGTGACGATCCCGACCGACGAGGTCGATGTCCGATTGATCGGTCGGGAGGAACCGTTTCGGGCGCTTCGAACCCACGAGTTCGCCCTCGGGTTCGACAGCGCGGATCTCGTCCTCGAAGAGGTCGTCGAACTCCGCTCCGATCCGCTCGGCGACCTCGACGCGGTGAACGAGCGTATCGATCCGATGGACACCGACGTCCGGGTCCGGGCCGGTCTCGGCGATACGGTCTATCACACGCTGCTCTCGACGCCCGACGTCGCGCCGGCCGGGGACGCGCCGCTCGATCGCTCGTTCGTCGCCGACTACACGGGACCGCTGTGTATCTCACCGCGCTACGAGCGTCTCGTCGAGGCCGTCATCGGGACCGACGCGCTCGACGGCGTCGAGTTCACCTATCCCGACGAGGACCAGACCGAAGAGAAAGCCGTCGCGAACGCCGGGCTGGGCGTCTATCTGACGGTCACTGGATCGACCGCCCGCGAACACGGACTCGTCGTCGGCCAGTCGCTGTTCCCCAGCGAAACCGTGCTGCTGGAAAACGACGCCGAACGAACCGACGAGACCGACGTCGTCGCCGACCTCGTTGCCGGAGACGACCTCGAAACTGAACTCGCGATCGCATGATCCGGGCGGGCCGTCACGTGCAGTGGACCCACTACCGAAACCGCAAGACTATTTACAATTCTGTCAGATGTAGTCGACAGGGATCTCGGAGATGAATATCTCGATCGGGGTGCGTGACGTGCGGTACGTTGTCCCTCCACTTCTCGCGTCTGGCATCGCAAGCGTGGCGTCGAAGGTGACGCCGCATCCGCTTCAGACATCGGTGCTGCGTGGGCTCGAAGGGGACCTCGTCTCGCTGTTCCAGCAGGTCACGCATCCGGCAGTCACGACGCTGTTCGTCCTCGTCTATGTCGGCCTCTACCCGCTGTTGTTGGGGCTGACCTACGTCGCTCTCAAGCGCGAACCCGGTAGCCGACACGTCAGGTATGCGTTCACCTACACCGCCGTCATCCTGGCGGCGACCCCGCTGTTCTATTTCTCCCCTGTCGGTGTCACTGGCTACGCCATCGGGGGCGTCGAACCGCTGCTGTACGAGCACAGTGGCATCGTCGGCGCGGCCGTGACGAGTATCGACACGCTCCAGAAGGCGATGCCGAGCCTCCATCTTGCACTCGCCGTGACGGCGTCGCTTCACGCCCCGCGAGGGTACGAGTTCATCAGCTGGAGCGCCACCAGTCTCATCGCGATCTCGACGCTGTACCTCGGCATCCACTGGGTGAGTGATCTGCTCGTCGGCGGCGCGCTCGCGTACGGTTGTTACGTCGCGCTCCCGGTCGTGCAGGCACACTTCGAGGACAGTCGGGACCCGGCCCCCGTCGACGGCGTTCGAGGCGACTGACTGGTGTCTGCCCCGCGTCAAGTGCTGGTCTCTCGCTATGTCGTCGCCACACAGGTATGCGACGCCGTCGCTGTTCACAGAACTTCGCGGCGGATGCCACGGAGTCATCCGGAAATCGAAGATTCTCGGACGACGTGGATCCGAACGGACAAGGGAGATCCGCACGAACGGTCCCGCATGAGTGAACTTCTCGTTTCGGGCGGGCAGGTCCTGTTGCCCGACCTGTCCGTCGAGCGCGCGGACGTGCTGCTCGATCGAGACCGCGGCGAGATTGTCGACGTCGGCGACGTCAGCGGTGGCGACGACGAACTCGACGCCGGCGGCGGGCTCGTGATCCCGGGACTGGTCAACGCACACACCCACGTCGCGATGACGCTGTTGCGCGGCTACGCCGACGACAAGCCCCTCGACGCCTGGCTCCAGGAAGACATCTGGCCGGTCGAGGCCGAACTCACCGCCGAGGACGTCCGCGCCGGCGCAACACTCGGACTGGTCGAGATGCTCAAATCGGGCACGACCGCCCTGAACGACATGTACTTCTTCATGCCGGAAGTCGTCGACGCCGTCGAGGAGTCCGGCATGCGTGCCCGGCTGGGATACGGTTCGATCACGGTCGGGCGAGACGACGACGCCGCTCGCGAGGAGATGCGCGACGGGCTCGCGTTCGCCCGCGAGTACGACGGGGCGGCCGACGGACGGATTCGGACGGCGTTCATGCCCCACTCGCTGACGACCGTCGGCGAGGCGTACTACCGGGAGTTCGTCTCGGAGGCACGCGAGGCCGGCGTACCGATCCACCTGCACGCAAACGAGACGACCGACGAGGTCGATCCGATCGTCGACGAGCACGGCGTGCGCCCCCTCAAGTACGCCGCTGATATGGGACTGCTCGAGTCAGAGGACTATCTGGCCCACGGCGTCCACCTCGACGACGGCGAGATCGACCTGCTGGCCGAGCGCAGTGCGGGCGTCGTCCACTGCCCGGCCTCGAACATGAAACTCGCCTCGGGGATGGCACCGGTTCAGGACCTGCTCGATGCGGGCGTGCCGGTCGGCCTGGGCACCGACGGCGCGGCCTCGAACAACGATCTGGACATGTTCGACGAGATGCGCGACGCCGCGATGCTCGGCAAACTCGCGGCCGACGACGCCAGCGCGGTCGACGCCGAGAGCGTCGTCGAGATGGCCACTCGCGGCAGTGCCGAGATTCTTGGATTCGACTCGGGCCGGATCGAACCAGACGCGAACGCCGATCTGGCCGTGATTGATCTCGACGCGCCGCATCTCACGCCCGCACACGACCTCGTGAGCCACCTCGTCTACGCCGCGCGGGGAAGCGACGTCCGACACACGGTCGCCGACGGGCAGGTGCTGATGCGCAACCGCGAGGTAACGGTCTTTGACGAGCAGGGCGTCCGCGAGCGCGCGAGCGAACGGGCACAGGCGCTCGTCGAGCGCGCAGAGTGACCGGTGTCGAACGCCCCGCGTGTTCTGCGAGACGAGGGCTGTCCCCGCGACGGCCAGCCCGTCGGTGAGATTGACCGACCGGCCGGACTCGTCAGCCGCCACGCCTTCCGCCTCCCGGCCACCGGCGCCCTCTGCTCGTATCCGACACACTGACTAGTTAGTCAGGACCTGTTGAGAGATGAAAACGTGACGACATCGCGGCGGATCGAAACGCTACCGGACCGGATTGCAGGGACCGGAACGGACTTTTCCGAGAAGTCCCGAGAGGGGACGATGACAGAGCGCGGTATCTCGCGGCGAGCGTTCGCAAAAGCGGCCGTGGCGATCGGCGGCGCGAGCGCGCTGGCGGCGTGTCTGGATCGGGGCGGTTCCGAGCCGATCCCGTCCGGGCCGGACGACCTCTCGACGCTCCCGTCCCGCCAGCACGCCTGGAACGAGTCACTGCCGACCGACGACCACGGCAACGTCCGGACGCCGTATCATCACCTGTTGCTGTACTACGATTACGACGCCGAGACGACTGACGCCGGCGACGCGACGACGCCGACCGAAGGCGACCGCGAAACCGTCGAGAACGCCCTGCGAAGTCTGGAACGGGCCTACGAGCACTCCAGCGACGGACTCGTCTTCACGATCGGCTACTCCCGGCGATACTTCGATCGTTACGACGACTCCCTGCCCGAGAGCGTCGACCTGCCGCGTCCGGAACCGCTCGCGCCGTTCGAGGATCCCGAACCGGACGAACTGGACGCGATCGTCCATCTCGCGAGCGACCGACCGGAGGCACTGCTGGAGGCCGAAGAAGCGCTCCGGGGGAACCGCGAGACGGCAAACGACAGCGAGATGCGAGCCGCCCTCTCAGACGTGTTGACCTTCCGGGAGCGCCGGACGGGGTTCATCGGCGACGGGATGCCCGCCGAGCGCGACGATGTCGACGGAGTGCCGGAGGGGTCTGTCCCCGACGACGCGCCGATGTACATGGGGTTCAAGTCGGGTTTCCGTGCCAATCAGGCCACCGAAGACCGGGTGACGATCCAGTCCGGTCCTTTCGAGGGCGGCACGACCCAGCACGTCTCGAAGATCAACCTCCACCTCGACCAGTGGTACGAGCAGGACAGCCGCTCTCAGCGGGTGAGCAAGATGTTTTGTCCGGCCCACGCCGCGGAGGACCGCGTCGAAGGGGCGGGCCACAACCTCGGGGCGGCAAGCGGTGCCAGCGCCTGTCCGGCCCACGCCGATTCCGCCCGCGAGAGCGGCGTCGTCGGCCACGCCCAGAAGAACGCCGCCGCCCGCGAGGACGGAAGCCCGATTATGCTCCGGCGCGATTTCGACTCGACTGACGACGACCGGGCCGGGCTACACTTCCTCGCGTTACAGCGCGATATCAGTGATTTCGTCGAGACCCGCGAGGCGATGAACGGGGCCGACGCCGCCGAGGAAAGCGGTGCCGTCGGGACGCGGCTCAACAACGGAATCCTCGAGTACATGACCGTCCGACGGCGCGGCAACTATCTACTCCCGCCCCGCCCGAAGCGGGCCCTTCCCCGACCGCGTTGACCGCTGGCTTGTGAGGACCATCCGTCAGTGCGGTCGATTTCCCCCACGGGATAACCGCCACCGCATAGCTATTGACGGTCCGGCCCGGAGTACCGCCGATGAACCGACGCACGTTCCTGCAGGCGGGGTCCGTCGGCCTCGCCGGCGGGCTGGCCGGCTGTAGCGACCTGTTCGCACAGCGATCGACGGCTCGTATCCCGCCCGTCCTCGACGATCGGCCCGACGCCGTCTACCGGCCGACGCACATCGAGGGCATGAACATGATCGGGACTGAGACCGTCGGAGACCGCACTGTCGGTCTCTTCTACTCGTTTCCCCACCGGTTCTGGACGGTCGCAGGGACCACCAGCCGCGTCGAGATCCGGGACGCCCACAGCGTTCACCTGATGGCCTCGATGTGGGACCGAGAGACCGAGACGGTGGTTCCGGTGCTGGATCGGCCGCGGTTTGCCGTCTCCCGAAACGGCGACAGCGTCGACGAAAAGCGCGCCTGGCCGATGCTCAGCCAGAACATGGGCTTTCACTTCGGGGAGAACATCGCGCTCGAGGGCGACGGTACCTACACCGTCGAGGTCGGGGTCCTGCCGATCGGGATCGAGACGGTCGGCGCGTTCGACGGCCGCTTCGAGTCCGAACACACGGCGACGTTCACGTTCGACTTTGCCGAGAGCGATCTCGAGGCGATCTCCTTCGAGGAATACCCGGGTGCAGCCGGCGAGCGCGCGGCCGTCGATCCCATGGCGATGGAGATGCCGCTGTCGTATGCACCCCCTGTCGAGGAGTTGCCCGGATCGCCGGCGACCGTCGGCAGCGTCGGCGACGCCGAGTTCGTCGCGACCGTCGTCGGGGAGACGCTGATCGTCTCCCCGCGGACGCCGTACAACCGCTTTTCGATCCCCGGGTTCGCGCTGTCAGCGACTGTCGAGAGCGTCGGGTTCGACGACATCCTCACGAGTGCTATCGGGCCGACGCTCGGCGCCCACTACCGCGCCGACCTCGACGACCAACCCGCGAGCGGCGACACCGTGACGGTAACCGTCGACGGGCCGAACTCGCTGTCCCGCCACGAGGGCTACGAGACGGCGTTTCTCGAACGCGGGTCGGCCTCGACGACGCTGTAGCGTCCGTCACCGGACGGGCTGTCAGGGAACTCGCAGGCTGTCGTTCCCCACGTGATCTCTCGACGGAGTCGGGACGCTGAAGACCCGCCGAACCGTCTCTCGACGCATGGAAGCGACGAAGCGCGGCGACGTCGCCATCGGCTACGATCGCGTCGGTCCCGAGGACGGCGAGACGATCGTCTTTCTGTAGCGGCTGGGCTACAGCCGCTGGATGTGGAACTGGCAACGTCAGGACTTCGAAGACAGCTACCATCTCATCATTCCCGACAACCGCGGGACCGGCACGTCGAGCGAACCGGCCGGCCCGTACACGATCGACGAGCGTCTCGCCCCCAGCCCCGAGACGAGACTTTAAGTTGTTCAAGAAAATATAGAAGAATATGTCGATCACTCAGAAACAGCACTGTCCGTCCTGTGAAGAACAACGAACGTTCATGCAGGTTGCGACGACGAACCTGAACGTCGGCGAGAAAACCAAGTGGCGCTGTCAGGAGTGCGGGTACCGGGCCGTTCGGATCGGCTCCGCCGTCGATACGGTGACTGCGTGACCGCGTCGTCGATGGTCAAATTACAAGTTTGTGACGCTCGTAGTTGGCGTCGATGGCCGACACGATCGCTGTCTTGCTCGTCGACGAGGACACTGACGTACTCGAGTTGACACAGACGTTTCTGGAACTCGAGGACGACACCATCTCGGTGACGACCGAAACGAGCGCCCGGGACGCGCTCGACCGACTCGAATCCGAATCGTTCGACTGCGTCGTCAGCGACTACTCGATGCCGTCGATGTCCGGAATCGAGTTCCTGCAGGAAGTCCGCGACCGCGTCCCCGGCCTGCCCTTTTTCTTCTTCACAGGTAAGGACCGCGAGGAAGTCGAAACCGAAGCAGGGGACATCGAGATCACCGGCCACGTCCGGAAGGGGACCGGTACCGAGCGGTACGGCGAACTCGCAGACGAGATCAGGTCCGCCGTCGAACGCTCGTAGGTGCGACGCCCCGTGGTACGGCGCGTTCCGGAACAGACTTCCAACAGGTGCTGGCCGTCCTACTCGAACAGCAACCTTTTACCGGCTGTGCTGCGCGCTGTCGGGTATGACAGAGACTGTACTGCTGGTCGGGGGCGGCGGCCGCGAGCACGCGATCGCACGCGCGCTGTCCGGGTCCGACTGTGCCCTGTACGCTTGTGCCGGCAACAGGAATCCCGGGATCGCCCGACTCGCCGACGGGTTCGAGGCGCTCGATACGACCCATCCGCGCGCGGTGACGACCTACGCCCGGCGCGTCGAGGCCGATCTGGCGGTCATCGGACCCGAGGCCCCGCTCGAGGCGGGCGTCGCCGACGCGCTCGACGACGCCGGCGTCTACGCGTTCGGCCCGCACGAGGCCGAAGCGCGCATCGAGACCGACAAGGCGTTCCAGCGGCGGTTCATGCGCGAGCGCGACATCCCCGGTTTCCCCGAATTCGAGACCTTCGAGGACATGGACGCCGCCTGCGAGTACATCGACACCTACGACGGCGATCTGGCGATCAAACCCGCAGGCCTGACCGGCGGGAAGGGCGTCCGGGTCATGGGCGAGCAGGTCGACGCCGAAGAAGCCAAGGCGTATCTCCGGGACTCCGATTACGATCGCGTGGTGCTCGAGGAACGGCTCGTCGGCGAGGAGTTCACCGTCCAGGCGCTGGTGGCCAACGGCGAGGTGCGCGTGACGCCCGCCGTGCAGGACCACAAGCGCGCCTACGAGGGCGACGAAGGCCCCAACACCGGCGGAATGGGGTCGTACTCCGACGGCACGCTTGAGTTGCCGTTCATGGACCACGAGGACTACATGGACGCCGTCGAGATCATCGAGGCGACCGCCGAGGCGCTTGCGGGGTACAAGGGCGTCCTCTACGGGCAGTTCATGCTCACCGCCGACGGCGTCAAGGTCGTGGAGTTCAACGCCCGCTTCGGCGATCCCGAGGCGATGAACACCCTGCCCGTGCTCAATACGGACTTCCTCGACGTGCTGGTAGCCGCCCGCGACGGCGAGTCGCTGCCGCAGCTGTCCTTCGAGCCGAACGCCACCGTCTGCAAGTACGCCGTCCCGGAGGGGTATCCGACCGAACCGGAAGCCGGAGCGAAGGTGACCGTCGACGAGGCGGGCGCGCGAGAGATCGCCAGCGAGTACGACGGCGAGGCGTTGCTGTACTACGCCAGCGTCGACGAGCGCGAGGACGGGATCTACACGACGACCTCTCGGTCGTTCGCGGTCGTCGGCGTCGCCGATGAGATCGCCGCGGCCGAGGAGATCGCCGAGGCGGTCCTGAACGAGGCCGGCGAAGACGGATTGCGCGTCCGCCACGACATCGGCACCGCCGAGTTGATCCAGCGGCGGATCGATCACGTGGCCGAGTTGCGCGGGTAGCCGGCGGGATACTCTCGCTGATACTGGTGGCTATACCATTTCGAAATGATCTGGCACGCCGTCGTGCCAGATACCTTTCCGAACGTATAGCCACCAGTATGAATGGCACCGACACGCACAAGCAGCCCCTGGCCGTACGAGCGGACATGATAACGAACCTCGCGGCTGGCGAACAGGTCTTTACGAGCAACGTCTTTCTCGTCACTGGCGACCGAACCGTCCTGATCGACGTCGGCAACGACTTCGATGTCTGTGGGGCCGTGCGCGAGCACGTCGAGGACATCGACGCGGTGGTGCTCACCCACACCCACCCCGATCACGTCGGGAACCTCGAACGCGTCGTCGAGACCTTCGAGGTCGAGGTCTGGGGGTACGACCCCGACCAGGCGGGCGTCGATCACGCTATCGCGGACGGCGAGACGGTCCGGATCGGCGACGACGCCTACACCGCGTTGCACACGCCGGGCCACAAGGACGATCACCTCTGCTTTTTCGCAGCGGGACCGGGTGTCCTGTTCGCGGGCGATCTGATCTTCGCCAACGGCGGGTTCGGCCGGACCGACCTCGCGGACGGCGATCGGGAGTTGTTGATCGAGAGTATCGAGCGAGTTCGGGAGACGACCGACGAGACGCTCGCGGCGTTGTATTGTGGCCACGGCCCGAGCGTCGAGGACCGTCCGTACGAACACGTCGAACTCGCGGCCCAGGCCGCCCGGTTCGGGTAGCGAGCGCTTGCTAACGATCAGGAACCGGCAGCCGAGAGCATCGCGTCGTAGGCCGACTCGTAGGCGTCGGCGATCGCGGCCGGATCGTGGCGGACCGATTCGGGCAACGGGGGCAACTCGACAGTCTCGACGGGGTCGATCAGGTCGGTCACGTCCGCGACGCGCTCCTCGAGCGTGCCGCGGTCCGGACCGGGCGAACCGCCGGCGATCGAACACCCCTTGTCGTAGCGTCGGCCATCGTAGACGCGAACCCGTCGAGGCTCGACGACTGCGACGGCGTCGTGGTCGAGTTCGGAGAGCGGACGGGCGATCGCGCCGTAGGACTCGACGACCGACAGCGGTTGTGCCTCGATCTCCGCCAGCAGATCGGACTGGATCGGCTGATGATAGCTTGCCATCACGTCGTTGAACTCCGCCAGTGACTCGACGCTGATCGCCGACGCGATCGGGAACGACGACCGGACGAACGCCGGGAGCGTCGTCGTCCCGTTGACGACGTACGTCTCGCCGGCCCGGTCGAGCAGGAACTCCCGGCCGTCCTGTTCGAGCACGCCGCCGACGCCACCGGGAAGCGGCCGCCAGAGGCGGTGGACGGCGTTGATGTCGGTCGGCTCGTTGCCGTCGGGGCCGGCCGCAGCCAGCCGCCGGGCGTCTTTCCCGTAGAGGACGCCGTCTTCGGCGGCCGTCCGAACGTCGTCGTGGCTGTACCAGAAGTCGTTGCCGGCCCGGGGCTTGTAGCCGACCGCGCCGGTGCGTTCGACCAGCCCGACCGAGAAGGTCGTCTTGCCGGCGTCGAGCTGTTCGGAGCCGGCGACGAGCAGGTTCATGCTTCGGCGAGCCCGTAGTGGCCGGGTTCGGCGTCGTCGGCCGGTTCGGCGAAGACGAACTCCGAGCTGTACTTCAGCATCCACGGGATCGCCCAGTCAAGCAGGACGTTCTCGGTCTCGACGTCCAGTTCGGCGTCGGGCTCGACGCCCTGCAGGAGGCGGGCGACCTCGTAGATCGTGTACATCTTCTCGGGATCGAGCACCTCGCGCGGTTCGCGGAACTCAAGCGGTCGCAGATCGTCGAATTCGGCTCGGTCTCTGGGCATACGCCCGCTTCGGTCGAGCGACGCCTAAACCTCTCGAAACGGAACGACTGCGCTCTGTCCCGGAACCGATCCAGATGACATATACCGGACCGGGCCGTACGGTCGACACAGATGGACGACCCCGTCGAGCGAGGATCGACCCGACTGGAGCGACGGGCCTATCTCTCGGGACTCGGGGCAGCCGCAACGGTCGGACTCGCCGGCTGTGCCACGCTCTCGGCGTCGCCGCCGGCCTACGACCGCACGCAGGCGACCTTCGATCCGCCGGAACGGTCCTACGACGAGACCTATTCCGGGGGCGACGTCACGATGTTCCGTCGCGGAGTCCGACGGCTCGGCTACTACCCCGACGCGGCGGTTCCGGACGACCCCACAGTCGAGTGGTCTCATCCGATCAACGCCGTCGGCCACACCGCCGCCAAGTCCAGTCCCCGACCCACGCCGGACGGCGAAGGCATCGTGGTCGCGAGCGATACCGGCCGGATGTACGGCTTCGACCTCGACGGCGAGCGACGCTGGACGGCACAGACCGGGGCGACGTATCTCGGGATCCACGGGACGCCGACGATCGTCGAGGGGACGGCTATCGTCGGCGGCTACGACGGCTCGATGTACGCCGTCGACGTCGAGACCGGGGATCGTGTCTGGCGGCTCTCCCGGTCGGCGCTCGATCTCTCCATCGCGATCGGCTCCAGCCCGGCCTACTGGGACGGCGTCCTGTACTTCCAGACCGAGCACAAACACCCCGCCTCCGGGCGGCTGTGGGCCGTCGACGCCGAGACCGGCGAGCCGCTGTGGACCGACGACCGGGACATTGGCGGGATGCCACATCCCTCGCCGGCAATCGATCCGGCGACGGAGCGGCTCGTGGCGGGCTCTAACGACGGGATCGTCTACGCCTGGGCGTTCCCGTCGCTGTCGTTCGAATGGTCGTTCGAGACGGGCGGCGAGGTCAAGGGGACACCGCCGGTCTACGAGGGCAAGACCTACGTCGGCTCCTGGGACGATTCGATCTACTGTCTGGATCTCCTCGACGGGACCGAGCGGTGGTCGTTCGAGACCGACGGGATCGTGATGTCGAACCCCGGCGTCGATCCCGAGCGCGGGGTCGTCTACGTCGGCAGCGGTGACGGGCGCGTCTACGCGCTCGACGCGGCGACGGGCGAGCGACGCTGGTCGACCGGCGTCGGCGGGACGGTGCTCGGATCGCTGACCGTCACGCCCGGGGCGATTCTCGTCGGGTCCTACGACACGAACCTGTACGCGCTCGATCCGGAAACGGGCGCGATTCGCTGGCGTGTCCCGAACCGCGGGCACGTCACCAGCGAACCCGTCCCGCACGACGGGCGGATCTACTACGCCGAACGGGCGGACCTCCGAGACTACTGGAACGACGACCGCGAGACCGAACTCGTCGAGAACGGGCACGTTTACTGTCTCGGACCCGGCGAGTAGCTCGTGCCGTGGCTCTGTTTCGTTCCCGGGCCGGGAGCGCGTCGCCGTGGACGTAAAGCCTATTGTGACAGACGCCGCTGGGTGGCATATGGGACTCATGAGCAAAATCCTGGGGGAGACCGGCTCGTCCAGGCAGACCGGCGACTACGTCGAACTCAGCGCCGAGGACTTCGAGACGGACGCGACCGAGGCTGATACAACGGTTCGGATCGCCCGGATCAGCGATCAGCAAGACGTCATCGACATCAAAGACGCCGTCTACGACGGCGATATCGTCATCGCCGACATCACGCGCCACACCACGCAGGACCAGACGATGGAACACATCACGGACGAACTCAAGCAGGTCGCGGGCGAGGTCGGCGGCGACATCGTTCAGAAGGACGACGACCAGTTGATCATCACACCTTCCGGCGTGGCGATCAGTCGAGAGCGGCTCGGCCGGTAGGTCCCGGCCACCATCGTTTCTCCGGTCGTCTCCGTGCGAAGCGAGGACCGGCCGCCAGCACTCGCCGGAATGATAGGCCTTTTAGGAACTCTCGGCGTCTGTGCGAACGATAATGAACTACGACTACGAGAACGTCGAGGTACCGACCGACGGAGAGCCGATCGAAGTCGTCGACGAGGACGCGGACGAACTCTCGATTCCGGAGACGCCGATTGTTCCCATCATCCACGGGGACGGCATCGGGAAAGACGTGGGACCGGCCGCACAGAAGGTGCTCACGGCCGCGGCCCAGGCCACCGGTCACGACATCGCGTGGATGCGCGTCTACGCCGGCGAGTCCGGACGCGAGCGCTACGACGAGAACCTGCCCGACGATACGGTCAACGCCATCGACGAGTTCCGGGTCGCCATCAAGGGTCCGCTGACGACGCCGGTCGGCGCGGGCTTCCGGTCGCTGAACGTCGCGCTGCGACAGACGCTCGATTTCTACGCCAACGTCCGACCGACCTACTACCTCGACGGCGTCCCCTCACCGATGAAAGCGCCCGAGGAGATGGACATGGTCACCTTCCGGGAAAACACCGAGGACGTCTACGCCGGCATCGAGTGGGAGGCCGGCACCGACGAGGTCGAGCGAGTCCGGGAGTTCGTCGAAGACGAGATGGGATTCGACGACGTGATGCACGAGGGCCCGATCGGCATTGGGATCAAGCCGATCACCGAGAAGGGGTCCAAGCGCCTCGTCCGGAAGGCCATCGACTACGCGCTGGAGCACGACCGCGACAAGGTCACGCTCGTCCACAAGGGCAACATCATGAAGTTCACCGAGGGGCAGTTCGGCGAGTGGGGCATGGAAGTCGCCGACGAGGAGTACCCCGACGAGGAGGTCTTCGCCGCGCCCGACTCCCTGTGGGAGACCCAGGATGAGGTCAACATCCCCGAAGACGCGGTGATGGTCGAAGAACGGCTCGCCGACGCGATGTTGCAGTGGATGCAGCTGCGCACCGACGAGTTCGACGTGCTGGCGATGCCGAACCTCAACGGCGACTACCTCTCCGATGCCGCCGGGGCCCAGATCGGCGGGCTCGGCATCGCGCCCGGCGCGAACTTCGGCGACGCGCGCGTGCTGGCCGAACCGGTCCACGGCTCGGCCCCGAAACGCGCCGGCCAGAACATGGCCAACCCGACTGCGATGATCCTCTCCGGCCGGCTCATGTTCGATTACATGGGCTGGGACGACGCCGCGGACCTCGTCCGGGACGCCGTCGAGGAGACCATCTCCTCGGGTGAGGTCACCTACGACCTCGAACGACAGCTCGAGGACGCCGAGAAACTCGGCACCGACGAGTACGCAGAGGCGATCGTCGCGAACATCGAAAAACTGGCGTAGCCAGCCTGCCGGGCGAAGGCATCCGAAGACGGGCCGAAACGGATCAACCGACAAACGCCCGCGGGAGCGACCGTGCGAACACCCTTTTGAGGGGTCCCGTCGAAAGCCGGGTATGATCGATCTGCGAAGCGACACCGTCACCAGACCCAGCGACGAGATGCGCGAGGCCGCCGCCGGGGCCGAGGTCGGCGACGACGTCTACGGCGAGGACCCGACGGTCAACGAACTCGAAGCGCGAACGGCCGAGATTCTCGGGAAGGAAGCCGCGATGTACGTCCCCTCGGGCACGATGGGCAACCAGATCGCCGTCAGGGCCCACACCGAGCGCGGTCAGGAGGTTCTGCTCGAAGAGGAGTGTCACACCTACAAGTGGGAACTCGGCGGGATCGCCCAGCACAGCCAGGTCCAGGCCCGGACGATCGACGGGGGCGATCGCGGCGTCGTCAGGCCCGAACAGGTCCACGACGGTTACGTCGAAGGCGACGACCACCGACCAGGGACGGGGCTGCTCGTCCTCGAGAACACACACAACGCACGGGGCGGGACGGCGATCGCACCCGAGCGGATCGACGAGGCGGCCCGGGCGGCCCACGAACACGGCGTCTCGGTCCATCTCGACGGCGCACGGCTGTTCAACGCCGCGGCCGCGCTCGACGTTCCTGCCGCCCGAATCGCCCGCGAGGCCGATTCGGTGATGACGTGTCTCTCGAAGGGGCTGGGCGCGCCCGTCGGGTCAATGCTCGCCGGATCCAGCGAGTTCCTCGAGCGTGCCCGCCGGATCCGCAAACTCATGGGCGGCGGCATGCGCCAGGCGGGCATCGTTGCCGCGCCGGGACTGCTCGCGCTGGAGAACCGTGACCGACTGCACGAGGACCATCGTCGGGCACGCAAGCTGGCGGCCGGACTCGAAGACGCTCCCGGCCTGTCGCCGTTAGAGCCCGAAACGAACATCGTCCTCGTCGAGACCGACGACCCCGCGGAGACGACACTCGAACGGCTTCGCGAGCGCGGCGTCGCGGGCTCGGCGTTCGGCGCGCACACGATCAGGCTGTGCACACACTGGGACATCGACGACGCGGACGTCGAGACAGCGATCGAAGCGGCGGCGTCGCTCTAGCGCTCGCGACGGGCCTGTTCGACCCCTTCCTGGAACCCGGTGACGGTTCGCCGGAGGAACAGGTACACGAAAAACACGAACCCCAGCAGGACGGCGACGATCGCAACGAGCACCGGATCGACCTCGAAACCGAAGACGCTGACGAGCGGGTGAACCATACCCGGGTCTTTCCCGGCCCGCAAAAAAGACTTTTCGGGGGCGCTAGCCGTGTTTTAAGATATGTGTGAACACGTATCGTGCGCCGTGATACGGGCCGAAATCGGTACTACAGGTGTAGATACCGAAACTAATATATAGGGTTGGAACTAACCGATCGGTCAGCGACTACATTCCGGGTTTTACCAGGTATGTTCCTGCCCGGACAGCACCCGCCCTCGAACCATGAGTGAGTCAACACGAACGCGAGCACGATCGACAGTAGAATCGGAGACCGACGAACAGAGCGACCTGACCTGCCCGGAGTGTGGCGGGAACCTCGTGGCCGACGACGCGCGCGGCGAGACCGTCTGTGACGGCTGCGGACTGGTCGTCGACGCCGACGAGATCGACCGCGGGCCGGAGTGGCGCGCGTTCGATTCCAAGGAGAAAGACGAGAAGTCCCGCGTCGGCGCGCCGACGACGAACATGATGCACGACAAGGGACTGTCGACGAACATCGACTGGCGCGACAAGGACGCCTACGGTAACTCGCTGTCCTCGAACCAGCGCGAGAAGATGCAGCGCCTGCGCAAATGGAACGAGCGCTTCCGGACCCGCGACTCCAAGGAGCGCAATCTCAAGCAAGCGCTGGGCGAGATCGACCGCATGGCCTCGGCGCTGGGCCTGCCCGAGAACGTCCGCGAGACCGCCAGCGTCATCTACCGACGCGCGCTCGACGAGGACCTGTTGCCCGGCCGTTCGATCGAGGGCGTCTCGACCTCCGCGGTCTACGCCGCCGCTCGACAGGCCGGCGTGCCCCGGTCGCTCGACGAGATTACCGACGTCTCCCGCGTCGGAAAGGACGAGATCGCGCGCACGTACCGGTACGTCGTCCGCGAGCTCGGGCTGGAGGTCAAGCCCGCTGACCCCGAGAGTTACGTGCCCCGCTTCGCCTCGGACCTTGATCTCTCCGAAGAGGCCGAACATCGCGCCCGCGAACTGCTGATCAACGCCAAAGAGCAGGGCGTCCACTCCGGGAAATCCCCCGTCGGACTGGCCGCCGCCGCGGTCTACGCCGCCTCGCTTCTGACCAACGAGAAGACCACCCAGGCCGCCGTCTCGGAGGTCGCAGACATCTCCGAAGTCACGATCCGCAACCGATATCACGAGCTGCTCGAGGCCGAACAGGGCATCGCGATGGCCTGACATCTTCCGACGAGTCCTATCAGCCCTGATAACTGCGGAGTCACGTTTAATCCGGCGGGACACGCGGATGGAGATATATGGTCTCAGATACGGGCGGTCTCGACGAGGAGTTCGAGATGGCCAGCACCGACGCGTCCGACCTGGGAGGCGCGATCGACGAACTGCTGCGCGCGTCCGAGAACGTCTCACAGAGTTCCCAGCAGATCAGCGATCTCGCCCAGGAGCAGTCGGACAACATGCGCGAGGTCGCGAGCGAGGTGTCGAATCTCAGCGCGACCGTCGAGGAGGTCGCCTCAAGCGCCAACGAGGTGAAGTCGATCAGCCAGCAGGCCCGCCAGCTGGCCGACGACGGCCGGGACGTCGCCGACGAGGCGATCGAGGCGATGGAGGCCGTCGACGACGCCAACGAGGACGTCAGCGAGGACGTCACGCAGCTGCGCGACCGCATCGACGAGATCGACGAGATCGTCGAGGTAATCAACGACATCGCCGACCAGACGAACATGCTGGCGTTGAACGCCTCGATCGAGGCCGCTCGTGCGGGTGAGGCGGGTGAAGGATTCGCCGTCGTCGCCGACGAGGTGAAATCGCTGGCCGAGGAGTCCCAGCAGAACGCCGCGGAGATCGAATCGATGGTCGCGGACATCAAACACGACACCGAGAGCACCGTCGAATCCATTCAGGACGCAAACGAGCAGGTCGAGGCCGGGATCGAACAGGTCGACGAGGCCGTCGAGATCCTCAAGAAGATCGACCAGGCTGTCAGCGAAGCCGCTCAGGGTGCCGAAGAGGTCGCCGAGGCCACCGACGACCAGGCCGCCTCGACCGAGGAAGTCGCCAGTATGGTCGACGAGACCGCCGAGTCCGCCGAACGCGTCGCCGACGAGATCGAGCAGATCGCCGCCGCCAACGAGCAACAGGCCGCCAAGGTCAACGAGATTCAGCGAATGTTCGACCGGTGAACGGCGACAGGCACGCACCGAACGCGCGTCGACTGTCGCCCTGGAAGACGCGTGTCAGACAATTCGTGGCCGACCGCAACGGCTTTTTCCGTCGAGTCGGATCCCATAGCCATGCGTTTCGGCGTCGACGAAGCCGGCAAGGGGCCGGTCCTGGGTTCGATGTTCGCCGCGGCAGTGCTGGCTGACCCCGATGCGCTCCCCGGAGACGTCGGTGACTCCAAGACCGTCGCCCCGGCACGGCGGGTCGAGATGGCCGACGAGATTCGAACGGCTGCTGACCGAGTCGCCGTCGCCGAGATCACAGTCGAGGAGATCGACGACGAGGAGACCGACATGAACACCCTGACCGTCGAGGCCCACGCGAGAGCGCTGTCGAAACTGCTTGCGGGACGGGATACGGGCACGGAGGTCTCGGGGTTCGTCGACGCCGGCGACACCAACGCCGTGCGATTCGGCCAGCGCCTGCGCGACCGACTCGACGCCGACGTCGATCTGCGAGCCGAACACGAGGCCGACGCCACCTACCGGATCGTCGGCGCGGCCAGCGTGATCGCAAAAGTCGCCCGTGACGCCCACGTGCGGGCGCTAAGCGCCAAATACGGCGACATCGGGAGTGGCTATCCGTCCGACCCGGCCACCCGTACGTTTCTGGACGACTACGTCGAGACCTACGGCGAACTCCCTGCGTGTGCGCGCGAGTCCTGGCAGACCAGCAAGGACGCGCTCGCGGCCGCAGCCCAGGCCAGCCTCGACGCCTTCGAGTGACTGCGTCACCCCCCGGTCAGTACCGACTCCAGTCCTGCCGGCGTTTCGGCAGTCCCGACCGGTGTCTCGCCGTCGATCACGGTCGCCGACGCGCCACCGACGCCGGGAACGACGACGGCCTCGTGGTCGGCGAGCCGCAACGCGGCCCGATGGAGATCGCTCCCTGCCGGCGGACCGACCCGGATCGTCCGCGGCTCCAGCACGCGGGCGACGGCCGTGGCGTACTCGGCCGCCTCGACGCCCATCCGATCGGCGGCATTGGCGTAGGTCGCGACTGTCTTGCGGGCGTGCTCCCGGTAAGCCGGCTCTTCGGCGAGGGCAGCCAGGTCGAGCGCGGCACTGGCGAACTCGACGGCATAATCGAACGGATACAGCGGTCGATCCAGCAGTCCCGTCCCGCCGGACGGACCGTCACGAAGTGGACCGTCCGCCGCGAGGTGCTCGAGCGTCCAGTCGGCGACTGCCCGGGCCGGCCCGGGGTCGCCCAGCACCTGCCAGACAGTCGTCAACCCGGCGAGGACGCGAGCCTGATCGATGAGCAGCCCGCGAGGACTCTCCGCGCCCGAAAAGTGTTCGACTGCGCCGTCCTCGTCGATCAGTTCGACCACCGCCTCGAGCGCGCGCTCGGCGAACCGTCGCGAGCGGCCGTCGTCGGTGTACGCATAATAGGTACACAGCGCGTCGACCGCCAGCGCGTTGCGGTCCGCGAAGGCGGTCCCATCGACCGGCGGCGGATCGGCGTCCTCTCGGTCAGTCGCGTCCAGTCGATAGTAGCGCGCCTCGCCGGCCTGACTGGCCGCGAACGCACCGCTTGCGCCCGGTGCGTCGTCGGTCCACAGCGTCGTTGTCAGGTACTCGATCCCCCGCTCGGCGGCCTCCCGATATGCCTCCTCGCCGGTGTAGCGATAGCCGTGAGCGAACGCCCGGATCAGCGCCGCGTTGTCATCGAGCAGTTTTGCCCGACGAGGATCCGACCAGTCGCGCTCGGTCGCGTGGCGGTAGAACCCCCCGTCGTAGGTGTCCAACAGGTGCGTCCGGACGGCCTCGAGCGTGCGCGTGGCCTGCTCGCGAGCGCGCACCAGCGCGAACTCGATCGTCCGGGGGAGCGGGAACTTCACGTCCGTCCCCCAGCCGCCGAACTCCTCGTCGTAGGCCGCCAGCAGCTGTTCGACCATCCGCTCTTCGATCCGTGGCGACAGCGATCCGCCAGGCGGGTCGGTCTCCCGGAGCTGGCGCGGGACCGAGCCACCGGACTCGCCGTTGGCGTCCCAGGTCTCGCGAACGCGATCGAGGATGTCGCGGAAGCCGTCGATGCCCAGATACGTCGCGCCGGTGAGTACCTGTCCGGAGGGTGTCAGAAAGACCGTCGAGGGGAACCCGCCCATCGCGTACCGGTCGCGGACGCGCGGCCGGCGGTCGGCGTCGACCCGGACGGGGACGAACCCGTCGTTGACGTGGGCGGCGATCCGCGGCTCGGCATAGGTGGTGGCGTCCATCGCCGCACACTCGGGCGACCACGGCGCGACGAGCGACAGTAGGACCGGCGAGCCCGACTGCTCCGCCGCCGCGAACGCCTCGGGCCCCCACTCGCGCCACTCGACTTTCGGCTGTTCGTCCATGCCACGCTCTGCGTGACGCGGGGAAAAGAACGCTTGCACTCGCTTCGGGACTCGAAAAGGTTGATACATCGGGGGCCGGTAGAGAGAGACGATGCTTCGGCTGATCGCGGTCCTGCTGCTCATCCCGCTTCTGGACATCATGCTACTGCTCGCGGTCGCGGGCGTCATCGGCGGGCTCGAGACGGTCCTGCTGGTCGTGTTGACCGCGCTCGTCGGAATGTTGCTGGCTCGCGCCGAGGGGCGACACACCATTTCGAAGATCCAGCGCAAGCTCGCGCAGGGCGAGCCACCGACCGACGAGTTGATCGACGGCGGGCTGTTGATCGCCGCGGGCGCGTTCCTGCTGACGCCCGGGCTGGTGACGGACCTGGTCGGCCTGCTGCTGGTCGTGCCGTTGACCCGCTATCCGATCCGTCTGGCGCTGAAAAAGTGGGTCATCACGCCCTACGTCGACAGCAAGACCGGCGGGTTCGCAACCGGAGAGGTCTACACTGTCGGGTTCCCCGGCGACGGCGAGCGGATTGACTTCGGTGGTCGGGGCGGAGACAGCGACACGTACGACGTCGGCGACGACGATTACGACATCGGCGGGGACAGCACAGACGACAACCGCTGACACGGGAGCCGTCCCCGAGACTGGATCGAAAGGCAACGTTTAAAACTACCTACCCAGTACACGGAAATGCGCTCGCCTGGGCCAATAGCTCAGTCAGGTTGAGCGCTCGGCTGATAACCGGGAGGTCCGCGGTTCAAATCCGCGTTGGCCCATCATTTTGCTGCGAACAAAACTGTGAGCAGTAAATGCGGTATCCGAGCGGATTTGAACGATGCACGGCCGACAGTGTTAGCCGTCCACTTTGTGATCGAATTCCGCGTCCCACCAGAGGAGTGCATTGACGGCCGGACGCAGGGCCGCCCCGCACTCGGTAAGTGAGTACTCGACCCGGACCGGCTGGTCGCTGACGAGCTCCCGGCAGACGAGTCGGTGCTCTTCCAGCAACGAGAGGCTCTCGGAGAGCATCTTCGACGAGACGCCGTCGAGCGCATCCTTGAGGTCGCTGAACCCCAGTGGCCCGGACTCGAGCAGGTGGTACACGATCCGGAGGTTCCATTTCCGGCCGGTGATCGCCTGGATGGAATCGAACGCCTCGCCTGGATCGACGAACCGGGGCGGGGTCACACCCGTCTCGTCAGCGGCCGCCGTCGGTGTATACGCGTCTGAACTCATGCTGTATAGTCTACTGGGATGGCTGGCATACTCAAGATACGTCGGACGGGGACAGCAGGCACGGGTCAGCGCAAGAGTTAAATCCGTTATTTGTCTCGTCCGTCTGTGAACCGTTCCCAGAACACGGTGTCGAGACGCTCGTCGTGGTCCGCATCGAGGTATTCGGCTTTCGTGAGATTGGCTTCCTCGATCAGCGATGCGGCCTCGCCGGCCCAGACGTAAAAGCCCGTCAGCGTCTCCCGGCGCATTTCATCTAGATCGACGGAGTGGTACACTGAGACGAAGCCGCCACCCTCGCGGTTGAGCTGGGACTTCTCGAGCAGACCGAGATCGACGAGTTCGTTGAGATACGTCCGCACAGTGCTCTCGTCGTAGTCCAGTTCGGCGGCGACTTCCGCCGGAGAGAGCGGTCCCTCGCCGATGACACACAGACAGATGTCGAGACCGGCCTTCGGGAGGCCGAAGGCGTCGAGCAGGACTTCTCGAATGTCCGGTGGCTCGACGTCCATCGCGGTTTCCTCGACCCGCTCCATCGGCTCGCCGTGGCAGGTCATCCCGCCGTCGCAGTCCTGCATCGAGAGGACCACGTTCTGACAGTCCGTGCACCGATAGATGGCATAGGGACGATCGGCGAGCCGCCCGTCTTCGGGTGCCTGAGAGCGAAACGGTACCTCACCCCCGGATGACTCCTGGCTCATCGTACCGACTCGAATGTCACCAATCCGTAAAGAGTTTGCGCAGTAGTCAACGGATGCCGGTTCGCACAGCGCCGTCGGGATTCACGATCGCGGATCGCCGTCGATGTCCACGATGAACGGGCCACACTCCGCCTCGAAGTCGAGGAACTCCCGGCCGGTGACGGTCGGTCGGTACCCGCCGTCGGCCGGCGCGAGCAGTTCGCAGTCGACCAGGCGTGACAGCCGAGTCCCGACGGCTGACTCTCTCTGCTGGAGAGCGGACGCGATCGACGCCGCGGTCACGGGCTGGCCAGTCGTGTCGTAGCGTTCGGCCGCCGCCGCCAGCACCGGACAGTTCGGTTCGTCCATCAGAGGGTCCGTGTCGCTTCGGGAGCCTTGACCGTGTGTCTCACCAGTGTCTTCGGTCGCCCGAATCACGATACCGACATCGACGGCACGACACCCATAACGTCTTGCTGAACTGAGCGAAACGAGGTCACGAGAACGTAAGCGTTCCGACGGTACGTTACTCTCGGGTGACTGTATCTATTTACTGGGGGATGGTATCGTTACTGGTATAAGCGACGGAACAGATCTCCACGAGTACGAAGTCGTCGTGGTCGGGGGCGGTCCTGCGGGCATGACGGCGGCGCTATACAGCACACGACTCGGCCACCGGACGGCGATCGTCTCCCGCGGCGGCGGCCGTGCGGCGATGATGCAGGAAGTGCATAACCTGCTTGGCATCCGCGAAGAAACCAGCGGGATGGAATTGCTCCAGATCGGCCAGGAGCAGCTCGACGCGTACGGCTGTGACAGCTACCGCGACATGATCACCTCCTGCTCCCGCCCGGAGGACGAGAAGCACTTCCAACTGTCGGGCAACAGCGCCGACTACGTCGCCGAGATGGTCGTGCTCGCGACGGGGTTCAACGACGTCCGTCCGGATCCGCCGTTGCCACGGACCGGCCGGGGATTGCACTACTGCCTGCACTGTGACGCACACATGTTCGTCGACGAACCTGTGTACGTGATGGGTCACGGCGAGAGTGCCGTTCACGTCGCCGCGATTATGCTGAACTTCACCGACGAGGTGGACCTGTTGATCCGCGGCAAAGAGCCCGAGTGGAGCGACGAGAGCGCCGCCGTCCTGGAGAACCATCCCATCGATGTGATCCACGCGGACATCACTGGCGTCCAGAACGGCGAAGACGGCTGGCTGAAAGCGCTCGAGTTCGAAGACGGGCAGACTCGCGAGTACAGGGGCGGCTTCGCGATGTACGGTGCGGAGTACAACAACGGTCTGGCCCGGGAACTCGGCTGTGCGATCAACGACGACGGCACGATCCAGGTCGGCGACCACGGCGAGACGTCGGTCGACGGTGTCTATGCGGTGGGCGACTGCACACCGGGGCACAACCAGCTCCCGATCGCGCTCGGACAGGGAGCGAAAGCCGGCATCGATATCCACTTCCAGTTGCGTGACTTCCCTCGCGAACCCGAGCAACTCGACGACCTGGGACCCGTCCGCGCCGAGGAGGTCCCCGGCATCCCGGACGAGCTACTGGAACAGGCGATCGACTTCCATACCTACGAGCGACAGTAGCACACGAAATTCACATCCCTTCGTGCCGGTTCGCTCGCTCGTGAATTCGCTCGCTGCACGGGCGCGAGGGGCGCTCGTTCGATCGTCGAACAGATCGGCCTTTGTGGCGTGAGGAGGCTGCATTCGAAGGGTGTGAAATACACCGAAAGACACAGTAATCTGTATATCCATAGATTTCTGTATACCCAGTATCACCGTCAACGTTGACGACAATCTTAAAGAGCGAATGAACAACCACCCGGAAATCAACTGGAGTGAAGTCACGCGACAGGCCATCCAGGAGAAGATCGAAACACTGGAACTGATGGCGGAACTGACCAGCGAGAGCGAACTCACTGACAGCGAGGTCCAGGACATCGCCCGGAAGATCAACGAGCGGGGACGCAAGCGAGCTGACGACGAGTTGGGAAAGACCGAATGAAGCTGGTCATCGACGCCAACGTTGTCATCTCCGCCCTCATCGCCGATGCGAAAACGCGGGAGCTCATCGTGACGCTTGAGCCCAAACTTCTGACGCCCGCGTTCGTCTCCGACGAGATCGAGAACTACGAGGCGATGATCGCGGAGAAGTCCGGGATGGAACCGGACCGAGTGGCATAGTTCATCGATCTCCCGTTCCAGTATATCGACGTTGTCCCGGCGGAAGACTTCCACCCGGCCATCGAGCGCGCAGACGAGGCGATCGGCGACACCGATCCCGACGACGTGCTCTATCTGGCGTGTGCGATTGCCAGCGATGGGGGCATCTGGAGTGACGATGCTAACTTCGATCAGCAGAATCTGGTCGAGACGTACTCGACAAGCGAAGTGATCGAGTCGTCCGACAAGCTCGCTCCTCACGATCGCACCCAGAAAATCGCCGCGACGGCCGATCGGCTTGCCGGCCTCGTCGAGGTCGCCGACACGGAGACCGTCAAGGAAGTCGAACCGGACATCTAGACTGCCTTTGACAGTATCGACGACCTCACGCGGACTACAGACAGCGATGTCTCTGATTCAGAAACTCGGACTATCCTTCTTTATCGGTCCGAATGAAAGACACCAATAATGCCGGTTGAATAACAACTATCGGGATATTTGATGACACGAATATCTTCATGTCTTTGTCCAGAGTGATACTAATCGCCAGAGCCGAGTGGAAACGTCACCGGCGAGCATACGGCTCAATATTCACGGCTCGACCTATCTTGCTTGCTATTATCGGCGTCACTGGAGTTCTTCTTGGCTGGTTCGCATATTTTATCGGACACCGGTTTACCACAGCTCAGTCACTACCGTATGCCCGGCTGAGCGCGCTCGTGAGTGGTGCGTTCGTCTGGCTGGTCTGGCGCAGTTCGAAATACACCCATACCAGATTCGAACAGGTAAACTCCGATCTGCTGTTGACGACTGTGCCTGCAAGCACAGCCTCTCTCGGACTGCTTGGCTTCGTCTATGTGCGCTTGCTTGCAACACTCGCCCTCCCAACATTGGGCATCGCGATCGGAACGGCCGTTGGACTCGGGTCAGTACTGATCGCGTTCACCGTTATTTTCGCTATCGGAAGTATGGCAGCAGCAGCCACCGTCGTTGGGACGGCGAGTAGACTCGTTGTTCGTCTTGTTGCACTCCGGGCCGTCCGCGTACGATTCTATCGCGATTTCTTGATCGTGTTCGGTTGGATCCAACTCGTCATCGGGGCCATGCTCTTGCAGGAACTGTCGGTATCGCTGGTCCCGCTCATCGCGGTTTTCGACGCGATACCACTCGCTTGGTTCGTCGATCTAGCACTCCTCGGCAGTATAGATGCTGAACTCGGATCGCCAGTCCGTGCGCTGGGTGCAATTGCTGTCGTCGCCGTCACCGTTCCGGTTCTCGCACTCCTGACGACCGTCTTCGCCCGTCGCGTGTGGGAAAGCGAACCCACGAGTGCGATAGGAACACGCGGCTCACATTCGTTGCTTGATGAAGGCGTTCTAGAGCGGTTCACTGGCGACCGACTCCCCCGTGCAGTGTACACCGTCGCCCGAGAGCGATGGCTCATCGAACGGCGTGTTCCACGTGGGTTGCTGTCTTCGGGGTATGCCCTGCTGTTCATGGGCGTGTTCGGGTTCCCGCTGGTCGCGCTTGCAGGAAGTCCGACTGCACTCCTGTTATTCGTCGCTGTCACGATCGGCCCCACTGCAGGCATTGCCTTCGGCTCGGATCCAATCGGGACGGAATATCGGACAATCCCGGTCTGGGTTTTCTCCCTGCTGCGACATCCGGTCTGGATATTGCAGGCATCCGCGTCATCAGACGTTTCAATCCCGGTCTGGGTTTTCTCCCTGCTGCGACAGGACGGTGACATCGGGTACTTCGAGGAGCAGGGCGGTTTCAATCCCGGTCTGGGTTTTCTCCCTGCTGCGACCGGATCTACGGCGCTCGGGCGCGGATCGAAAACATCGTTTCAATCCCGGTCTGGGTTTTCTCCCTGCTGCGACCCGGCGGATTCCGCTACCGAGAGCGTGCCGGAGTGGTTTCAATCCCGGTCTGGGTTTTCTCCCTGCTGCGACAACCGGGCGGCCTTCAATAGCGTTGTATGCTTGCCGTTTCAATCCCGGTCTGGGTTTTCTCCCTGCTGCGACGAGTGCACTGAAAGACGAGTTGAACGTTCTCGGCGTTTCAATCCCGTCGTGGGTTTTCTCCCTGCTGCGACCCCTCTTTGTCCTCGGGGTGGTTTGGGACGATCTCCCCGTTTCAATCCCGTCGTGGGTTTTCTCCCTGCTGCGACGCTATGGTCGTTCTGTAAGCGATGAATCTTCCAGATCGTTTCAATCCCGTCGTGGGTTTTCTCCCTGCTGCGACTATAGACTTCAACGCGGTGCGTGACGGCTTTATGCGTTTCAATCCCGTCGTGGGTTTTCTCCCTGCTGCGACGACAGCATTGAGTTTTACACTGTTCTATCCAGTGCGTTTCAATCCCGTCGTGGGTTTTCTCCCTGCTGCGACAACAAGCGCTACCTCCAACTCGTCGGCGACGTCAAGTTTCAATCCCGTCGTGGGTTTTCTCCCTGCTGCGACGGTACATCGACGCTCCCGTGGTCGTAGTGCATGCTAGTTTCAATCCCGTCGTGGGTTTTCTCCCTGCTGCGACCATATCGTGCTGTTCCAGCGCGGCCTTGAGATGGTGTTTCAATCCCGTCGTGGGTTTTCTCCCTGCTGCGACTGTTGATGATGGCCAGGATGAGCCAGAGGTGCAAGAGTTTCAATCCCGTCGTGGGTTTTCTCCCTGCTGCGACCGACGACCCTCGCGATGGGCGTCGCGCTCGCCCTGTTTCAATCCCGTCGTGGGTTTTCTCCCTGCTGCGACCAGAAACTTTCCTAAGGTGATCTCAATGACTATCAAGTTTCAATCCCGTCGTGGGTTTTCTCCCTGCTGCGACACGGCGACGGCGATCGCCACTACGTCGAGAACCCGGTGTTTCAATCCCGTCGTGGGTTTTCTCCCTGCTGCGACTCGTCTCCGGCGCGGACGGCGTCCCTGTTCTTGATGTTTCAATCCCGTCGTGGGTTTTCTCCCTGCTGCGACCTGGGTGACGGCTACTGGCAAGGAGTTCCTCCGCGAGTTTCAATCCCGTCGTGGGTTTTCTCCCTGCTGCGACCTGGGTGACGGCTACTGGCAAGGAGTTCCTCCGCGAGTTTCAATCCCGTCGTGGGTTTTCTCCCTGCTGCGACCTGACAGCTAGCGTCAGCGTTCCCGTGACCGCCAGGTTTCAATCCCGTCGTGGGTTTTCTCCCTGCTGCGACGCGACGCTCCACATCAAGGCGCCCGAGCACCAGCGTTTCAATCCCGTCGTGGGTTTTCTCCCTGCTGCGACAGTCTCGCGGACCTGGATATCGTACTGGCCGTAGTCAATGTTTCAATCCCGTCGTGGGTTTTCTCCCTGCTGCGACGCGCCAACAGGAACTCCTGCACCTCCTGCCAGCCTCGTTTCAATCCCGTCGTGGGTTTTCTCCCTGCTGCGACACGCAGACAGTCGCGATCGCGTCGTCCGCGAGTTGATGTTTCAATCCCGTCGTGGGTTTTCTCCCTGCTGCGACCCGACGCCTTCGGTGGTGTGATCGACCGGTTTAGTTTCAATCCCGTCGTGGGTTTTCTCCCTGCTGCGACGTCATTCAGCTCTCGGAGGAACTCTTCGATCACATGTTTCAATCCCGTCGTGGGTTTTCTCCCTGCTGCGACGACGCTCTGCACGACTCGCCGAGCGTAGCCCGCCGTGTTTCAATCCCGTCGTGGGTTTTCTCCCTGCTGCGACGCCGCATTACAGCGGCGACGACGGCCACGTAGATAAGGTTTCAATCCCGTCGTGGGTTTTCTCCCTGCTGCGACTCCATTACCTCGCGGCAGTGTCGGCAGGCGGCGATGTTTCAATCCCGTCGTGGGTTTTCTCCCTGCTGCGACACGACGGCAGGGACTGATCGCCATGTCCGGGACTGATGTTTCAATCCCGTCGTGGGTTTTCTCCCTGCTGCGACGACGCTGGTCCTGGGCGACGTGCTCGCGACAGATCGGTTTCAATCCCGTCGTGGGTTTTCTCCCTGCTGCGACCGGACGTCCTCGCGGGATCGCTCGGCGGCGTCGCGATGTTTCAATCCCGTCGTGGGTTTTCTCCCTGCTGCGACGGGAGAATCAGTTTGACGTACGGCGCGAGCGGGAGCGTTTCAATCCCGTCGTGGGTTTTCTCCCTGCTGCGACGATCTCGGCCGTTTCAGGCTCTCTACTTGTGTGTGGTTTCAATCCCGTCGTGGGTTTTCTCCCTGCTGCGACAGGGGGTCGAAATCCGTCCAGAGCGAGTATAAATCTTGCTCCGCTCGTGAATTTCGCGCCCCTGTTCGTCGACCGGGGCCGTACAGAGACTTCAAAAAGGTCCACGAAGATATCGACTCAGGTCTGCAATGACCAGGCCTTCGATAGTAGCTCACCCGAGAACGAAACCCTGACTTGTTTGGCTTTTTCACTCGTGTCCGCCTCGACGACTTCGGCCTCTTCGAGAGCATTGACGTGTCGAATGACGGTGCTTTTTGATTGGCCGGTCCCGTCGGCAATCCCCGTGAGCGTCTGCCACCCGTCGCCGATGACGATCGATTCAAATGTTTTCTGCGTGCGCTCGGGCACTCGCGCGGTCAGCTCCGGTAACGACAGTGGACGGACATCCTGGTCGATATCACTGAAAAACAGCGCCTGATCGACACGGTGTGAAAAAACGAGCGACGCGATCGTCAACGGAAGCAAGATATCCCGCGCACCACCGCCAAGGGAAACGATCGTCTCGGACTCGTCCGGGACTGACTCCAGTATAGCACAGCACTCCCGAACCGTCTTTTCGAAACCCTCTGTCGAGACTCGCTCGATGGTGTGATCTGCAGCTGCTTCGATCTCCTGCAGTAGCGACTCGACGTCTGCAATTGCTCGGTTCGCTCGTTCAGTATCGGATTCCTCGTCTGGACGGATCATTACGACCGTATCGTCCGCGCTGAGGCCAGTCGTGACGACTGGGCGGGTCACCCGCCGCGTGTCGTAGCCGATCGGCGAAACATAGGTCCGCATGCGTTGTCTCTGCGCGGCCTGGAGTAAATGCGTGTCGCTGCACTCTGTCGAAGTGGCCCGCCAAAAGTTGCGCCGTCGCGCATACATCTGATTACTTCCAAATAAGTTTTAAGTGCTTATCGTGTGAACGGCGGGCCATGGCACTTACCGACGGGCTGGACGGCCAAGCCAGTCCGAGGGTCCGACGAGTGACCGCGACGCTGACGCCCGACTCACGGTTTCCCGTTCCGCAGTCTGACGGATACTCCGTGTATTCGGCACTGCTATCGATCTTGTCGGATACTGACGAGGATGTCGGTTCGAGCGTCCACGACTCTGAGTTGGGGAGCCTCCACTGCAGCGGGTTACAGGGGCGGTTCGGCGAGAGTGACCGGCCGCATCACAAGACGCTGCTTCCGGGCGAAACCTACGAGCTTTCGCTTGGGATCGTTCACCCCGACGACGAGGCCGTCTTTCAGGCACTCGTGAACGCGCTCGTGCTGGAAGGCGAATCGATCAAATTGAGTCACGGATCGCTCACTGTCGAGCGCTTCGAGAGCGAGAACGCGAGTCCCGAGGAGCTGCTGGAACAGGCGAGCGAGTACGACGATCCGACGATCGAGATCACGTTCGAGACGCCGACGTGTATCGAGGAGAGCGGGGAAGTAACGACGATGTTCCCCCACAGGTGGGCGGTGTTCAACTCGCTGCAGGGCAAGTGGAACAAGTCCTGTCCCGAGGATCTGGAACTCGACCTCTCACGGAAAGACGTCGAAGCGCACGTGATTGAGAAGCCAGATCCGGGACAGCATGACGGATACTGTCTCGACACCCACAGCGTGCTGGTCAATCGCGTCAAGAACGACGACGGGGAAAACCGGAACCTCTTCTCGCAAGGGTTCACAGGCACGTGCGCCTACGAGTTCAAGGACGCGAGCGAGAGCGTCGAGAATGCGGTGACGGCCCTGGCGCTGTTCGGGGAGTACAGTGGTATCGGGAGTGCGGTTGCAAGAGGGTGCGGAGATGTGGAGGTCGAAATAGATTCATGAATCAAAAGACAAAACACTCGATAGAAGCGGCTGAAAACGCCCATCGCTGGCTCGTCGACAGTAGCCTCTATTCGAACGTCCTCACGAGTGCGGGTGAATACGACTCCAAAATCGAACCGGAAGAAAACGCGTCGCTTGCTGCACACGTCCTGAACGCGGTCACCGTCGCGGTGAACTCCTTCGTCTACGATGCGTTCTCGCCAGGGGACGACATCGAAGACTACGAGGAGGAGATTCGAGTCCTTGCGTCCGCGACGGCCCTCCACGACACGAACAAGTACGTCCGCGAAGCGTACGAGTTCGAGGCTGACGACAACACGGGAGCGGCCTTCGAGGTTTACTTTGGCGACCACGACGAGGTCGACAACGAAGGGGACGACTTCGGAATCGAGGAGTTTCTCGGTGAGGGATACCGTGAGGATCTCCTCTATCTCGTTCAGCGGTGTGAGATCGGCGAGGATAGCCGAGAAACCCGACGGATGGACACCGAGTTCCGCGGTCTGGAGCGGTACTGCAGGATCGGCGATCAAGTCGCGTCGATCGCACAGCGAGATGGCGTCAACGCGGTGTACGAGAAACTCGTCGAGAAGTTCGACGAGCGAACCGTCCATCACCTGTCGTTCGATGCGCTCGAACAGCCAGTCCTGAACGACCTCCTCGTTGGATCGGTCAAGGAAGTCCTGAGCGGAGACGGCGACAGAGAGGCGTTCGGTGTTCCGATTGGAAGTACGGCCGATACGGTGGTTTACCTCGGGGACGATATCAATCGCAAGGAGCTACGGACTCAGGTCGAGGAAATCGTTCCGAGCAAGGTCAACGAGGAATTCGACTTTTCCTGCAAGCTCAATTGGAACGCCTTCGATTACGACATCCTCGCCGAAGTCGGCATTCCAGTGGCCGAAAAGGAGGAGATCATCGCCGACGCATTCCGCGACCTGCTTCACGATGGAACGGCGGGTGTCGAGGGGTTCGAACACATCCCTGAGGAGTTCGATCAGTACTTCCCGGTCCTTGCAAAAGCGATCTATCTCGACGGTCGGTCGGAATTCGACGATGAATCGATCCAGGATGCCTATGACGAAATCCGCGAGAACCAAGGGGCACAGAAAGCCAAAATTCACTTCATCGCCTACCTGATCCGAGAGTTCGACGACGTTCAGCCGTTCTTACAGACGCTTCTCGAAGAGCTTGAGCCGGATCTTCATGAGGAACTCGAACCGGAAAGTGACGCTATCGGCACCGCCATTGATCGGTTCTTCGGTAAAACCGCCGTTCGGACACTCGGAACGAAAGACGAGATGTGTTTCCTCTGTGGCGAACAGACCGAAACCAAGTATCAGAAGGGTCTGAGCGCAATCTACCGGACTCAGGAGTACTCGCGGCGGGTCGAACCACACGCCAAGTACAAGTCGATCTGTGAGGTGTGCAACCTGGAATACGCACTCCTCGCCGATATCTGCGACCGGAGTGGCATCAGTACGAACAACGACCTCGAAGTGGCATATTTCTACTTCGACGACTTTCTCGGCGACGTTCGACTCCGGGGTCGTCGATCGGGGAGCATCGTGCAGGGCGATACGATCGACATCGACGACCCGGAGATCACGAGGAGTTTGATCGGTCCGCAGTACTTCATCCAGCCGTTCTACATCATCGACGAGAATCACCGGATGTCGGTTGTCCGCCAGATCATGCAGACGGCCAGGGACTCTGGGATGAAGGTGGTCATCGGACGCCCGTTCACGCGCTTCCAGAGCGCGGACGAGGTTTTCACTGACGAGGAGGCCACCCGACCACAAGAACTCTTGGGACTCGACGAAGCGCGACGGTTCGGACCGCTTCCCGACTTCGTCGATTGGACAGACGACTCGCATCTCCGACGAGCACTCGCGCTGTTCAAGATCATGAGCATGGTCGGGCAGGATGCGAACATGTCGAATCCGTACATTCACCTCGACAGAGACACCTTCCACAGCATCGCGAATTACGCAGTCGTCAACCACGACAATGCAACTGGACTGTCAGATATCAGATCGTACTTCGAGACGTATCACACGGAGGCATTCATGAACATGCAAACGGTCGCTGAACGAGGGATCGACCTCTTCGGCGAGCAATACGACAGCAAGTACAAGAAAACGAAGGTCTTCCGCGAGGCGCTGGACGCGTTCCTCAGCGGCATGCACCAGGATATGGACGACGAGGAGTTACTCGAATACGTTGCGAGCCAGGTGTACGCCGCCGCGGACCGGGAGGACTACGCAGGCCACGTCGAAACCGAAGACGCGAAGGCCTTCGTCGAAGCGCTCCGGTCGTATCTGGTCGAGAACGACCTGCACGACCTGAAGAAACTGTCCGACTGGGAAGACGCACTGGTGAACTCGTACTACTACGCGTACGACCAACTGCTGTACGACTAACAATGACACTCGAAACCCCCGACAAAGGCCTCGTTGAATCGTTCGACATCTACCGCAAGCGCAAGCCCTCGGTGACGCTCGTCGTTCGGCGCGAGATCCTCGAACCGACGCTGTTCCGAAACTCCAACCACGATCGTGCGGAAACCCAGGAGTTCGGTGACAAACTCCACGCACAGGTGAATGGAGAGAAGTTCACGAGCAAGGAGCGGCTGACCGGTCTCGACCTGCTCCGACGCCTGGATGACGACCTTGTGGACGACGCCTACGCGTACAACGAGCCGACCAACCTAGAGGAATCGCTTAACGTCGATACGGTGACCTACGGGCTTGCGGGGACCGGTGATCAGGACTTCGCCGTCAAATCCCGCGTCGTCGAGGGATACACCTACACGACAGAGGAGTACGACCTGATGAACAAGGAAACTCGCAATGCGGTCCACGAGTCCGGGACGATGCGCGACGAGAAGGGCGAACAGTCCGAAGCGCTGTTCGATTTCGTCAAAGTCCAGCCTGGGAACGATCTCGTCCACTTCATTACGCTCGAGGCAGCGACGTCCGAGATGCTGCTGTACACTCTGCACAACGTACTGAACACGGGGAAGTACGGAGCTCGCGAAACCCGGACCGGGCGAAACGTCCGGAACGAAATTCTCGGCGTGGTCCTCGGAGATCACGACACCTCCCTCTCGACTGGCGAACTCCTGATGGAATATCACGAACCCGGCGACGACCTGACCGACAGCATCGGGTCATACGTCAGTGAGGTTCGGCAGTCGGACTGGGACGTGTACGGCGATATCGCCGGAGCCGATCCAAGTCCGTCGTGGTTCGATCGCATGGTCGCCGTTGCCGGACGGGAAACTGACGACGCCGACGAAATCCTTCGAGAGGAGTTCGAGTCGCTGACCGCAGCTGCTCGTGACACCTTCGGCGTCGACAATGATTGAACGGACCTACGAGGCAACGCTGTACGCACCGCTCTTCTATTCGAGTTCGGAAGGGCGGTCGATCCGGACCCAGCCGACGCTCTCGGCAACTGCGCTCATGCACGCGCTCGGCTACCGGTACTTTGGGCTCGAAAAGCGATACGCCGAACGCGGCGACGAGGCGACGAGTCCCGATTACAGCCATCTCGTCGAACAGCCGTACTTCGTCACCGACATGCGGCCGGTCAGCGTGGAGACCGACGAACGAACGTTTCGAAGCACGGACTACCGATCTGAGCGGCACTTCACGACGAACGACAAGGACGTAGCTGAACGAATCAACGGCAAGAAGGCCGTTCCAAACATCCTCGAAACCTCCGGCGCAGCGTGGCAAACCATTCGGAACTACGTCGGAATCGCGCCAGGGTCGACCTTTGAGTTCACGATCTGGAGTGACGATCCGCTCCCAGACCGGCCGTTCTTCCGGATGGGTGTCAAACAGACCGGTGAGTTCAGAGCGCAAGAACGGTCCCTCAGTACGATTGTTCTCAACAAGTTTCTGCTCTCCGAAGTCTACGGTCTTCCGGATGATCTGCTGACCGAAGCGATGAAACGGAGTGCATCTTTCAACCGCGGCAACGATCCACGACTCCAGCACTTCGTCAGCGTCGATCCGTCGTTCGTTCGCGACCGGATCGTTCCGGAGGTGGTCTGATGCGAATTCGTGGGGCGAATCTGGCGACCGAAGAGCCAAAATATGGTTTTGAGGATCGAGGATTCGACTACGCCAGGGCGTTTCAGAACCGCGTTGCTGAGTGGGTTCACGAGGGTAACGAACCGGTCGCTGTCCTTCGTGCACCGACTGGCGCGGGGAAGACCGCCACCTTTCACGAACTCATCGAGGCCAATGACATCACACTACTCGTCTATCCGACGAACGCATTATTGAAGCAACAGGCCAGCCGGTTCGAAGACGAAGGCGTGGCCACGAAAGTACTCACGGGCGACACACTCGAAGGTCACCACCGCGAACGCACGGAAAATCTCCTCCAAGCCGTCACGAAATACGCGAGCGATCACGATGTAGTCGTCACGAACCCGGACATCCTCCAAGCCATTGTCCAGGACATGTATTCCGGCGGCCAGGCGATGGAGTTTTTCGATCGGTTCGACGCGATCGTCTACGACGAATTCCATTTTTACGGAGATCTAGCCGCTAGTGGTCTCCTCCTGCAAACGCGGATCATCGCGGATCGCAATCCGACTGCTCAGATCTTGCTTGCCTCGGCCACGCCAAACGAAGCCTTCGTCGAGTTCGTTCAGTCGGTTTTCGAACTCCCTGTCGAAACAATTGACTCGGAATATGACTCCAAGGGCGATCGATTTCGACATGAGGTCCAACTTGACCGTCGTGAAGCTGACCGGATCATGGATGATCGTGAGGCCGTCGTCGAGCGACTCCGGGATGCCATCGATGGTGTCGAACCAGGGGAAACCCGAGCAGTCGTGGTCTTCAATAGCGTGAAAGACAGCAACGACTTCCACGCGTATATCGAATCGAACCATCCAGATCTCTTTGAACGTGTCGAGAAGGACAATGGGTTCGACACGAACGATCCGGATTTCGATATCAGAGAGCGGGAATTTTCCATCCTCAACACCACGAGCAAGGGCGAAGTCGGACTCGATTACGACATTCGGACCCTGATCATGGAAACACCTCGGGGACCGACAGCGGCCAGCGATTTCCTCCAGCGGTTCGGTCGTGCTGGTCGAGAGGCAAACGCCTCGGTGGACGTGTATGGGCTCGGTCAGGTCTCCTGGAGCGATGAGATGTCGTTCCCGGAGTTTGCTTCCGAGATCTATTCGACGTTGAACGACTCGAAGATGGATCTCGATGGCCTAGCCGATCTCGTTGCACTTCGAGCCGCGTACGCACTTCACGTCCGCAATCACGGATATAACCCCGAACTTAGAGACGACTTCGCCGCCGTAGATGGATATGATCGCTGGCGTGGCTTCATCGTGTCCGTACAGGAAGCGCTCAACGATGTCGGTGGTCTCGGGGCCTCTCTTCAGAGCAACGATTTAGAAGCGAAATTTCTCACATTCACCCACCACTGCTTCGATGTCTTCCGAGGACTTCGAGGTCGATCACTCTCTGGGGACGTGAAATATCCACGCGGAGATCGAGTCGCGCTGACAAATTACGATCTTCTGACGACGCTCAGACACTACGATATCGCTGGTATCGAAGGAGATGACGTAATCGTTCTCAAGAAGGTCCGCGGCGAGCACCCGATGCAAGTAACGGCCCATTTGCCAGGATACGAATCTCGACCGCGAGATTACGGCTCCTCGATCGGTGATATCGAGGAGCGACTCAGTCAGTGGGTTCACCGCGAAATTGACCGAGGGGATTTCAACTCGACCGCCGATGTGAGCGCAGAACTCCTCCATTTGTTCTTCAAACGGATTCGCATTACTGAGGCAGTCGTCCCTGAACTCGTTCGCTGTGGGAAGTTTGAGATCGACGTCGAAAATGAGGGTATTCCATCGATTTCGGCCCATAAACGGAATGTATGACTGACGAACTTGTCAACGTCTCCGATCTGAATCAGTTTCAGTACTGTCCGCGAAGATACTGGTATCTTCACTTCTTCGACACTCAGGGCCGAAACTATCAAAGGGTAGAGGGAAAGACTCGTCACGAGAACCAAGCCACTCGGGGAGACTGGGTAAACGAACTCTATCTCGAATCCGAATCGATCGGACTCAAAGGAAAAATCGACGTGTTGGACCTCGAAGATGGCCGTAAGGTCCCTGTCGAGCGAAAGCGGGCGAGAAGCGGCGAGTATCACTGGAACGATGAGGTTCAGATCGCAGGCTACTGTCTCCTGCTTGAAGACCACATCGGCGAACCCGTCCATGAAGGTGCGATCTATCTCTACGAAACCGATCAACGAATGCACGTGCCGATTACACAAGACCACCGAAATGCAGTCAAAGACACCATCGAAGACATGCGATCAATGTCACCCGACAGTGTTCCATCCCTCGTCGACAACCCCAACAAGTGCGAAAAGTGCTCAACCCGCGAATACTGCATGCCTGCCGAAACAGCCCAACTTGAGCCCGAACGCGCCCAAGGCACGGGCTGGGAGGATCACATATGAAGGCCACCGAGGGAATGTTCGACGAGTCGGTCGTCTACGTCACCAAGCAGGGGACGCAGGTCCGCACCGACGAGGGAAGAATCGTCGTCTGGGATGTCGACGCCGAGGAAGACGAAGACCCGGAACTCGCCACCTATCCCAAAGAGAAACTGGACACGATCAACGTCTTCGGAGGCGTGAACTTCTCGACGCCGTTCGTCGCGGAGGCCAACGAACACGGGATCGTCCTCAACTACTTCACCCAGAACGGCAAGTACCGCGGGAGTTTCGTCCCGGAAAAGAACACCATCGCCGAGATTCGCCGCGCCCAGTACGCCCTGGGATATCCAGAAGAGCTTGCTATAGCAAAGGAAATCATCACAGCGAAGATTCGCAACCAGCGGACACTCCTCTCACGAAAGGGAGTCCATGGGACGGATGTACTCAAAGATCTCGGCGAGCGCGCTCAAAGCGTCTCGGACAAGGACGATCTTCGTGGCGTCGAAGGCGAAGCCGCCGAACGATACTTCGACTGTCTCGACGAGACGCTCGTCTCGGGTTGGACCTTCGAGAAACGAACGAAACGACCACCAGAGGATCACGTCAACTCACTACTGTCGTTGACCTATACCTTCATGAAAAACGAGGCGATGAGTGCATTGCGACAGTACAATCTCGATCCGTTTCTCGGGATTTTGCACGCGGACCGCCACGGCCGACCGTCACTTGCGCTGGATCTCGAAGAGGAGTTTCGACCGATCTTCTGTGACGCGTTCGTGACGCGACTGATCAATCGTGGTGTGTTCACGCACGATGACTTCACAACGGACAACCATCTGAGCGACGATGCGTTCAAGACCTATCTGTCGAAATTCGACGACTTCATGCAAGAGGAGTTGACCCACCCGTACTTCGAATACACAGTGACACGGCGAAAGGCGATCCGTCAGCAAGCGATCCTGCTTCGAAAGGCGATTACAGACGAACTCGACGCGTATCACGCACTCACATTCGACCGATAACCATGCGACTCGCTGTCGCCTACGACGTTAGTTCGGATTCGAACCGCCGGCAAGTCTATCGGACGCTCCAGCGATACGGTGCCTGGAAGCAGTACAGCGTCTTCGAGCTGGAGGTTAACAAAACCGAGCGCGTGGAACTCGAAGACGAACTCGAGTCTCACATTAACCCTGACGACGGCGACAGGATTCGAATCTACCGACTGTGCGATTCGTGTCTGGATGATATCTCTGACATCGGGGCAGAGCCACCTGACGAACAGTCGAACGTACTGTAGAATTTTCGTGGACCTTTTTGAAGTCTCTGTACAGCCCCGGTCGACGAACAGGGACGCGAAATTCACGAGCAGAGCAAGATTTATGATCCCTCTGGACGGATTTCGACCCCCTGTCGCAGCAGGGAGAAAACCCAGACCGGGATTGAAACCTGGGGTTCGCAGAGGCGACCTGGCTGAATCTCGGGTCGCAGCAGGGAGAAAACCCAGACCGGGATTGAAACCAAATGTCTGAGCTAGTCATGTACGCCGAGGAAAACGTCGCAGCAGGGAGAAAACCCAGACCGGGATTGAAACCCGGATGCTCGTCGAGCCACATCGTCACCTCCGGTCGTCGCAGCAGGGAGAAAACCCAGACCGGGATTGAAACTCGAGACGACCAGCACGAGTGCGAGTGCGAGTGCTTGTCGCAGCAGGGAGAAAACCCAGACCGGGATTGAAACACGCCATCCCAGCAGACCCGGCCAATAACGTCCGGGTCGCAGCAGGGAGAAAACCCAGACCGGGATTGAAACAGCTTGGCCCGGGGTACGCGCCGGTCGTGGCGTACGTCGCAGCAGGGAGAAAACCCAGACCGGGATTGAAACACTCTCTCGCGCTCTCGGCGGCTCGCAGGGCTCGGGTCGCAGCAGGGAGAAAACCCAGACCGGGATTGAAACGTCGGACATGGTCTGTCTCACATATACAACTATATGGTCGCAGCAGGGAGAAAACCCAGACCGGGATTGAAACTACTCCTTGAACTTCTGAACCTCACTCAGCCCGCTGGTCGCAGCAGGGAGAAAACCCAGACCGGGATTGAAACATCGTCCACCCGTCGGTGGTAAGATGAACCTTACACGTCGCAGCAGGGAGAAAACCCAGACCGGGATTGAAACCGGGAGGGGGACGGGCCGCCCGACGCTCCGCTCAATGGTCGCAGCAGGGAGAAAACCCAGACCGGGATTGAAACATGATCGGTCTGTTACTGTTCGTCGTGCTCGCCCGTCGCAGCAGGGAGAAAACCCAGACCGGGATTGAAACAGAGACGCGCTCGATGACGTCCGCGACGAACTCAAACGGTCGCAGCAGGGAGAAAACCCAGACCGGGATTGAAACGCTGGGATCGCGACGACCTCATCTACGACGCGATGGTCGCAGCAGGGAGAAAACCCAGACCGGGATTGAAACCAGCCCTCGCAGCGGAGCTCGGCGATGACGACCCGGCGGTCGCAGCAGGGAGAAAACCCAGACCGGGATTGAAACTTCTTCGGCGTCGCTGATTCGTTAGCGCTACTGCGGTCGCAGCAGGGAGAAAACCCAGACCGGGATTGAAACCTGCATCGGCCGCGTCGTCGACGATGTCTGACAGCGGTCGCAGCAGGGAGAAAACCCAGACCGGGATTGAAACACGGCGACGGCGGCGATCGTCGGCGGCGTGCTCGCGTCGCAGCAGGGAGAAAACCCAGACCGGGATTGAAACGGGTCTACCATGGAACCACCGAAGTATCAGGGTCGGTCGCAGCAGGGAGAAAACCCAGACCGGGATTGAAACTCATGAGAGAACCACCCCGGATGCGGGGGTGTGTCCGGTCGCAGCAGGGAGAAAACCCAGACCGGGATTGAAACATTCGTGAGCTGCTCGACGATGTCGACGACCTCTCCGGTCGCAGCAGGGAGAAAACCCAGACCGGGATTGAAACAGCTCCCGCTCATCAGCCGCAAAAACAGCAGCAGTCGTCGCAGCAGGGAGAAAACCCAGACCGGGATTGAAACTCCGGGCCGTTCTCTCCCTCGACAATGTCGGCGCGGGTCGCAGCAGGGAGAAAACCCAGACCGGGATTGAAACTAGTAATCAGTCCTGCGCGTACTTGAGAACGGCCTGTCGCAGCAGGGAGAAAACCCAGACCGGGATTGAAACACGGGCAAACCAGGGACGGGCAAGTCAACCCTCGCAAGTCGCAGCAGGGAGAAAACCCAGACCGGGATTGAAACTCGCCGGTCATACACGTAAAAGTCCGAGAACGATTGTCGCAGCAGGGAGAAAACCCAGACCGGGATTGAAACCGTCTCGCGTTGTAGGGTCATGCACACAGTCTGAGGTCGCAGCAGGGAGAAAACCCAGACCGGGATTGAAACCCGCTGGCCGTTAGCGGCCGAGTGGACCGCCCGGGAGTCGCAGCAGGGAGAAAACCCAGACCGGGATTGAAACGTATCGGCCTACAAGCTGGCCCGCATGATCGCTAGCGTCGCAGCAGGGAGAAAACCCAGACCGGGATTGAAACGCTTTGCGTGCTTGTGTGAGTGAAACTGACAGCAAGGTCGCAGCAGGGAGAAAACCCAGACCGGGATTGAAACAGGATGGCGTCGACGCTGACGATGTCGAGACGCCCGGTCGCAGCAGGGAGAAAACCCAGACCGGGATTGAAACGTTTCGGGGATCGTCTCGGTACTGCCGTCCGGGTGGTCGCAGCAGGGAGAAAACCCAGACCGGGATTGAAACGATTTCCCCAGTCCGCCAAGTGACAACTGGCCGCGGTCGCAGCAGGGAGAAAACCCAGACCGGGATTGAAACTACGGACAATCCGCCGGAGGTAATCGAGTATGTAAACGTCGCAGCAGGGAGAAAACCCAGACCGGGATTGAAACGCAGCGGCAAGAGCGGGCTCGCCGGCCGAATCTGGAGTCGCAGCAGGGAGAAAACCCAGACCGGGATTGAAACTCTTCCAGTCGGTCGGCGGTGTCCTGGAAGGTCTCGTCGCAGCAGGGAGAAAACCCAGACCGGGATTGAAACGCCGAGGGGGGACAGAACTCGCTCGACTCGTTCGGGTCGCAGCAGGGAGAAAACCCAGACCGGGATTGAAACCTTGCCGACCCCGATATGTGGGAGTCGGCGGCCGGTCGCAGCAGGGAGAAAACCCAGACCGGGATTGAAACGTCATCACGTAGTCGAGTGCGACAGTCGGCGCGACGCGTCGCAGCAGGGAGAAAACCCAGACCGGGATTGAAACGATGGCGTTCTGCGACATATTATCGCTCGGCGGTTGTCGCAGCAGGGAGAAAACCCAGACCGGGATTGAAACGGCAAGCATACAACGCTATTGAAGGCCGCCCGGTTGTCGCAGCAGGGAGAAAACCCACGACGGGATTGAAACGGCAGATTAGAGTCTTCAGTCTTGGCGTCACTGCCTTGTCGCAGCAGGGAGAAAACCCACGACGGGATTGAAACATGAGTGTGTCAGTCATTGCTGGTGCACCGCGAGGGCGTCGCAGCAGGGAGAAAACCCACGACGGGATTGAAACTTCGAGGCGTTCCAACTGGGCTATTTCGGTTCGAGAGTCGCAGCAGGGAGAAAACCCACGACGGGATTGAAACCGAATGGCGAGTTCCCGGCACAGATCGCATATAACGAGTCGCAGCAGGGAGAAAACCCACGACGGGATTGAAACCTGCACCCGACCGCTCGACTGCTAAAGCTCCGGGTCGCAGCAGGGAGAAAACCCACGACGGGATTGAAACATCGACGCGGTGGGCGACGTGCAGATGAGCGAACTGTCGCAGCAGGGAGAAAACCCACGACGGGATTGAAACGCTGGCCTCGGGGCCTTCGCCATCGCCTACGGCGGGGTCGCAGCAGGGAGAAAACCCACGACGGGATTGAAACGGATTACCGTCTTCAGCATATGCGCACTGGAAGACGACGTCGACCTGTTCGAGTGAGTCGGCGAAACAACTACAGGGACCAATATACAACGTATACGTATGACCACAACCATCCGAGTTTCCGACGACGTCAAAGATCGGCTCGAACGGCTGAAGCGCGACGACGAGACGTTTGACGAGTTGCTCGATCGACTCAGCCGAGATGAAAAGGATATCGAAGCCATCGCTGGCAGTTTCGATCGGCCAGAAGACGAGGGGCTGTCCGAATCCGTCATCCAAACACACGAGGAGCTAAACGAGTCTCTCGAAGATCGAACGGAGCGGTCTGAACAGTGATCGTGCTCGACAGCGACGTTGCGGTGAAATTGCTCCGCGAAGACGATCCGGTGGTGAAATCGCATCTGAGCCAGTACAGCAACGACGCCTGGGCGATCCCGTCGTTGGTCGGCTTCGAGTTCTTCCAGCACTACGAGCGGTTGGATGTCGTTTCTCAGACCCAGCAGCGGCTTCTCAGAGTCTTCGACGAGATCCTTCCATTCACAGACGATGTCGCAGTTGAAGCGTGGCGACTCAACGATCGGCTCCTTTCACAGGATGTTGCACTCGACAAACTCGACCTCCTGAACCTTGCCACCGCCCGCGAAGCCGGCGCGACGTTCGTCACTCACAACAGCAACGACTTCGACAAACCCCCGATCTACCAACTCGTCGATCTCGACGTCATCGTTTCCTGACCTCTGTCCGGTTCTGTGGTCGAAGAACCCCGACAATCCAGACCGAAATTAGCTGAATGCAGGCGCTAAGCCCTCTCCCTCAAGGAGTCGTTCGAGAATCTCCGATTTTCGGACGACACCGCGGTCCGCGCGAGCGGACAAGCAGCGCAGCAGGGAGGGAATACAGCGCCGTCTTCGTTTTTCAGACACCGTGGTTGTTGCAAGCTCACAGGTCTACGTAATGCAAGCATATATTAAGTATCAATCGTATAGTATACATACGGTGAAACGGAAGACAATCACCATCCGAAAAGACCAAGAAGAATGGATTCAGGAGAATCACCTGAACCTCTCCTCGTTCATCCAAGAACAACTGGATGAACGTATCGAAGAACGCGACTTATAGCCCATGAATTACAACTACAGGTATCGCCTCACGCCGACCAAAGCCCAGCGTGAGACGCTGGATTACCACCGCGATACCTGTAGACAGCTTTACAACCACGCCCTGTACCGCTTCAACCAGATTCCCGAAGACGAGGGTACTGTCAAACAGCGTGTCCGCACAATCCGTGACGAAATTCCCGACCTCAAAGACTGGTGGGACGCACTTACCGACGTGTACTCGAAAGTGCTTCAGCCTACCGTCATGCGGATTGCGAAGAATATCAAACGCCTCGGACAGCTCAAAGAGCAGGGCTACAAGGTCGGTGAACTTCGGAGGAAGTCACAAATCAGTTCCCCTGTCCGAACAGCGAGTCAGTCTCGAAGATCGCAAGTGTCTCGACCTCAACAGTGACGGCGTCGGCAGAGGAACCGACAGCCAGATCCTCGCCGGAGAACAGGTCGCGAGTCTCGACAGTCGGGCGGAGCTGGACCCGCCGCGGTTCGGGTGCGAAGTTGACGACGACCACGCGTTTCTCGTCGCCGGCGTCGCGGCCGAACACGAGCACGTCGTCGGTAGCGTCGGTCCGGTGGGCCTCACGCACGAGGTCGGCGGTCGGGCCGAAGACGGGCGAGTCGTGATAGCAGTCGATCAGCGCGTCGACGAACGCGAAGTGCGCCTCGTCGTACTCCTCCCAGTTCATGAACGCCCGCTTGTAGGGGTCTTTCTCGATGTCGTCGAAGCGGTCGTCCCGGTCCGCGAAGGAGCTCTCCCGGCGGGTGCCATACTCGGCGATGAGCCGTTCCTGCCCGTAGTAGAGGAAGGGCACGCCGGGCAGCGTGAACGCGGCCGCCAGCGCGGCGCGCTCGGCCTGGGCGGGGTCCTCGCGGTGGCCCTCGGCCTTGGCTTCCCAGTAGATGCGCGGTTCGTCGTGGTTCTCGGTCGTGTTGAGGATGCGACTGTATGTGGGGAAGCCGTGCTCCGTCCGGGCGTCGATCGCGTCAAGCAGGTCGCTGGGCGGGCGCTCGCCGCGGGCGACCGCGTGGGCGGTGAACATGAACTCGGTCGTGTCGAAGTGCAGGTCGAACTCCGACTCGTCCATCGAGGTGAGATAGGGGATCGACTCGTCGAGCCACATGAACTCGGCGTCCTTCTGTCGGGTGAGCCGGCGGGCCTCCTTCCAGAAGGAGTGGGGGACGCCCCAGGCGATGTCACACCGGAAGGCGTCGACGTACTCAGACCAGAAGTCCACCGCGGCCAGGATGTGCTCACGCAGCGCCACGTTGCCGTAGTTGAGGTTGGGCTGCAGGCGGACGTTGAAGAAACTCGTCTGGGCCGGCGCGGCGTCCTCCTCGGAGGGGGTGGTCTGGCGGTCGAACCAGTCGAAGTACGGCGAGTCGGTGTCCCAGGCCTCGACGTCGGGGAACGCGTAGGGGTCCTCGGGCTGGTCGCCGAGCTCGGCGATCGTGTCCTGCCAGTGGTCGTTGGTCCACCCGCAGTGGTTGACCACGAGGTCGAAACACACCCGGATGTCCGCCTCGTGGCAGGCGTCGACGAACGCCTCGAAGTCCGCCAGCGTGCCGAGGTCGTCGGCGACGTCGAAGTAGTCGGCCGTGCTGTAGCCGTGGGGGCCGCCGGGCGGCGTGTCGATCTCCGGGCTCCAGGCCGGGACGATCGGTGTCAGCCAGACCACGTCGACGCCCAGGTCCGCGAGGTAGTCAACCTTCTCGGTGAGGAACGCGAAGTCGGCCTCACCGGACTCGCCCGCGAACGACCGCGGGAAGATCTCGTACATCACGGCGTCGTCGAGCCACTCCGGGGGCCGGTTGGGGTACTCGATCCCACCGTCGGGCTCGAGGACGATCTCGTCGGTCGCGCCCACCCGAACCCCATCGAAGGGGGCCGCGAACAGGCTGGTCGGTTCGTCGACGGCCTCGACCGGGATCCGAGCGGTCGTCCCCTCGACGGTGACGTCCTCGGCCGAGAGGGCGGCGGCGTCGTGGGGCCGAAACGAGACCGCCAGATCGTCCTCGACGGTGAAGGCGTCGGCGGCGAGTTGCGGGTTCGACTCGACGACGAACGCCCCGGCCTCGGCGTCGAACTCGCCGACGAGTTCGAGGTGGGGCGGACCGCCGATATCGGCTTCCTCGACGCCGCCGACCGCGCCTTCGATGTCGAAGACTTCGATTTCGTCGTCGAGGTCTGGCGTCGGAAACGCCTCGATCGTCAGCTCGTGGGTCCCGTCAGGGGCGTCGAGTTCGAGGCGGTAGACGCCCGGCGTATCGGGCTGGAACTCGACGGTGTTGTGCAGTCCTTCGTCGTACTGGGTCCGGTCGTCGTACGGTGTCGGCGCGTACTCAAGGCCGGCGTCGCTCCCGTCGGGCGTCTCGAGCAGCCGCCACGTGAAGTCGCTTCGATCGGACGGGTCGGGGTCGCGCTCGGGCGTCCCCGCGACCGTCGGTGCGAGGTTGTCCCGGTCGTAGCCGTGAGCCATATCGACGTAGATCGGGTCGACGATCCGCTCGCCGACCTGGACGAACCGCGGCGGCCCGGGATGGTGCGTGTCGGTGTGAGAGTGATCAGTCATGAATGTGCTCCTGTAGGGAAACGAGTCACGCCGATATCCGCGACGCCCGGCGAGAAAAGTGTTCCGTCGCTCGGTTCACCGGCACGGGGCTAGCCACTCCAGCACGGACGGGGACCACGACGGCGCGACCTGCCGCCAGCCGAACCTATTTTCGGCTGGCCACCGACGAGACAGGTATGAGCGACCTGCTCTCGGACGACGAGATCGACCGTCAGCTACCGAACGGATGGGAACGGGACGGCGAGGAGATCACCAGGGCCTTCGAGTTCGACTCGTATCTCCCGGGCGTGGGGTTCGCGTCCGCGGTGGGCGGCCTCGCCGAGGAGGCCTGGCACCACCCCGAGATCACGATCACGTGGGGCGAGGTCGAGGTGCGGCTGACGACTCACGACGCGGGCGGGATCACCGAGAAAGACATCGAGCTCGCCGGACGCTGCAACGAGATTTACGAGTGATCGGACGAGTGAGTCGTCGTCGCCGCTCGATGGCGGTGCCGGCACGACCGAACCCTGTCTCGAGCTAGCGTCATACGTGGAACCGCCACTGGTGTTTTCCGGGTCGGCGTGTACGTCGCACGATAGCGTTGCCACGGGCCGCGAGTTTAAGACCGCCGGCGTGCACACACGTGTATGGACGAACTAGACAAGGACCCGGAACTGCGAAGCTCCGAGGTCACGGAAGGCACGGAACGCGCCCCGCACCGGGCGATGTTCCGAGCGATGGGGTATGACGATCAGGACCTCTCCTCGCCGATGGTCGGGATCGCCAACCCGGCGGCGGACATCACACCCTGTAACGTCCACCTCGATGAAGTCGCCGAGTCGGCCTACGAGGGCATCGACGAATCCGGCGGCATGCCCATCGAGTTCGGGACGATCACCGTCTCCGATGCGATCTCGATGGGGACCGAGGGGATGAAGGCGTCGCTGATATCCAGAGAGATGATCGCCGACTCGGTCGAACTGGTGAGTTTCGCCGAGCGAATGGACGGGCTGGTGACGATCGGCGGTTGTGACAAGAACATGCCGGGGATGATGATGGCCTCGATCCGGACCGATCTCCCTTCAGTGTTCCTCTACGGCGGGTCGATCATGCCCGGCGAGCACGACGGCCGCGAGGTGACGATCCAGAACGTCTTCGAGGGCGTCGGGGCGGTCGCGCAAGGCGAGATGTCCGAGGACGAACTCGACGAGATGGAACGCCACGCCTGTCCCGGAGCCGGCTCCTGTGGCGGGATGTTCACGGCCAACACGATGGCCTCGGTTTCGGAGGCGCTCGGGTTCGCGCCGCTGGGCAGCGCCGCGCCGCCGGCCGAGGAGTGGTCGCGCTACACGGTCGCCCGCGAGAGCGGCGAACTCGCCGTCGAGGTCGTCGAACAGCAACGTCGACCCTCGGATTTCCTCACCGAGGCGAGCTTCGAGAACGCGATCGCGCTGCAGGTCGCCGTCGGCGGCTCGACCAACGCCGTGTTGCATCTGCTGGCGATGGCCGCCGAGGCGGGCGTCGACCTCGACATCGAGGACTTCAACCGGATCAGCGCACGCACGCCCAAGATCGCCGACTTCCAGCCCGGCGGCGAACGGGTCATGAACGACCTCTACGAGGTCGGCGGCGTCCCGGTCGTGCTGCAGGCCCTGCGCGACGCCGACCTGATCGACGGCGATGCCCGGACGGTCACGGGCAACACCATCGGCGAGGAACTGGACGCGATGGAACTGCCGACGATCGGGGAACTCGACGTCGACTACCTCCGGCCGGTCGAGGACCCGTTCCACGAGCGGGGCGCCATCCGGATCCTCTCGGGTAACCTCGCGCCGGACGGCGCGGTCATCAAGATCACCGGCTCCGATCACCTGCACCACGAAGGGCCGGTCAGGGTCTTCGAGGAGGAGTCCGAGGCGATGGAGTACGTCCAGGAAGGCCACGTCGAGGCCGGCGACGCGATTGTCATCCGCAACGAGGGGCCACGCGGCGGGCCCGGCATGCGGGAGATGCTCGGGGTCACCTCGGCGGTCGCCGGCCAGGGCCACGCCGAGGACGTGGCGCTGCTGACCGACGGACGCTTCTCGGGGGCGACTCGCGGGTTCTCGATCGGACACGTCGCGCCGGAGGCGTACGTCGGCGGCCCGATCGCCGCACTCGAGGACGGCGACCTGATCACGATCGACATCGACGACCTCGAGCTGTCGGTCGATCTCAGCGACGACGAGATCGAACGCCGACTCGAGGCGCGCGACGAGCCCGAGCCGAACTACGAGGGCGGGTTCCTCGCGAAGTACCACCGCGACTTCGGCTCCGCGGCGAACGGTGCGGTGACGAACCCGGCAGCCAAGTGGGAGTGATACTGGTGGCTATACGTTCGTAACGATATCTGGCACGACGGCGTGCCAGATCATTTCGAAATGGTATAGCCACCAGTATGAGTCGACGGGCGCGTACCGGTAGCCGCTTTCTCAACAGAGGGTCACCGGTAATACTCCGGCTGTGTTCGCGTTTGAGAAGAGTTAAGTCCGAACTGGAGCGAAAATCTCGACGTGCAACCGAACCAGTGGGTCATGGCGGTTATCGTGGGACTGCCGTTCCTCGCTGCAGCCCTGACGCCGCTCGTCTACCGGCTGCTCGGCGAGCGAACTGCCTACGCGTCTGCGGCGGTTGCGGCTGTCTCGTTCGGTCTCGTCGGCTGGTTTGCGACGACCGGCGCGCGCGGGCTCGTCTCCTGGACGTGGATCGACGCGCCCGGGTTCGAGGTCGCGCTGTCGTTTTACGTCGACGGACTCTCGCTTCTGATCGGCTTTCTGGCCAGCGGGATCGGCGTCCTGATTCTCACCTACTCCGGCGGATACATGCACGAAGAGCCGGGGAAAATGAAGTTCTACGCGACGCTGCTGGCCTTCATGGGGTCGATGCTCGGCGTAGCGTTCGCCGCCGATCTCGTGGTGCTGTTCGTCTTCTGGGAACTGACCAGCATCTCGTCGTTCATTCTGATCGGCCACTACACCGGCGAGTCGTCCTCGCGGTACGCCGCCCGCAAGTCGATGCTGATCACGGTCGCGGGTGGACTGTTCATGTTACTTGGATTTCTGTTCCTTGCCGGCGAGGGAGGGACCTTCCAGTTGCTCGGGACCGATCGGGCGCTGCTCGCGCAGGCCGAATCACTGCGCGAGGGACTCCGTGCGGACGGGCTGTTCGTGCCCGCGCTCGTGTTGATCGGGATCGGTGCCGCCGCCAAATCCGCGCAGGTCCCACTGCATATCTGGCTGCCCAACGCGATGGAAGCGCCCACGCCGGTCTCGGCATTTCTCCACTCGGCGACGATGGTCAAGGCCGGCGTCTACCTCGTCGGACGCTTCCGCCCGCTTCTGGCCTCCGAGGAATGGCAACTGCTGTTCGTGGCGATGGGGCTGGTGACGATGACCGTCGCCGCAATCCTGGCCGTCGGAGCCAGCGATATCAAGGAGTTGCTGGCCTACTCGACGGCGTCGCACCTCGGGTTGATCATCGCCGGGTTCGGCGTCGTCGGAGGCGGTGCGAGCGCCTACGGAGCCGAAACCGGGTCGTTCCACGTTCTCAACCACGCCGCGTTCAAGGCCGCGCTCTTTCTCGTGGCCGGGATCATCGCCCACGAGGCCGGATCGCGCCTGATCGACGACCTCGGCGGGCTGTGGCGTGACCTCCCGATTGCCGCCGGCGTGACGGTCATCGCGGCGCTCGGGATGGCCGGCGTGCCGCCGTTCAACGGCTTTTATTCCAAGGAGTTCCTCTTTGAGGCGACCTACGAACTCGCGCACGCCTCGGGCGGACTGTGGTGGATACTGCCCGCGGTCGCCGTCTTCGGGAGCGTGTTCACGTTCCTGTACTCGATCCGGTTTTTGATGCTGTTCTTCGGTGAGAAACCCGACGCGCTGGGGCACATCCACACGCCGCCGTGGTCGATGCGACTGCCCGCGGTCGCGCTGGCCGTCGTCGCCGGGCTCATCGGACTCGGCGGGATCACCGCGACGGCTGGCGTCCACATCGGCCCGCTCGAGGAGTTCGTCCGGCAGGTCGTCGGCGCGACCGCGATCGATCAGAGTGGCGAGCACGGCGCGCACTTCTCGTATTACCTGCCGACCGAGCCCACCGTGCCGGTACTGATGAGCGCGACGACGATCGGGCTCGGGGTGGTCGCCTATCCGTTCTACGACCAGCTCCGGGACGTCGTCCGTCGGCTGCGCTCGGTTTCGCTCCTCAGCGCGAACTGGTACTACGACTCGGTCGTCGAGGGACTCGATCGCTCGCGCGCGGTCGAGTCGACGATCCAGACGGGGCTGCTTCGGACCTACGCGCTGGTGTTGTTGCTCGCTGTGAGCGTCATGACGCTGCTCGCCTACGCCACAGCGGCCGTCGGACTTCCCGCGTTCGGGAGCGTCGCGAGTCCGATCCCGATGGTGATCGTCCTCGGGGTCGCGGTCGTGGCCGCGTTCGCGGTCACGCGGGCCCCGTCACACATCGCGGGCGTGCTGACGCTCTCGATTCTGGGGTTCATGGTCGCGATCTTCTACATCCTGGGAGACGCGCCGGACCTGGCGCTGACACAGCTACTCATCGAGACGCTGGTGCTGGTGCTCTTTTTGCTCGTCTTGGACAAACTCCCACCGTTCTACGGCGAGGCGCGCCGGTGGGTACTCGCCCGGGACGCGGCCGCGTCGGCGGTCGTCGGCATCACTGTCTTTTTGACCGTCTTGGTGACGACGGCCGCAAGTCCCGCCAGCAGGATCTCGAACTTCTTCCTCGAGCGCGGGGGCGTCCCGGCCGAGCACGGGACGTGGATTCTCGAGTACGGCGGCGGGGCCAACATCGTGAACGTCATTCTCGTCGACTTCCGCGCGTTCGATACGCTGGGCGAGATATCAGTGATCGCGATGGCCGCGCTGTCCGTGATTACGCTGGTCGCGATGCGCGAACGAGGTGACCGACAGTGACAGAGAACGAACCGACAGTCATCGCCCGTACGGTCGTTCGGATCGTCGTGCCCATCATCCTGGTGACGGCAGTCGCGCTGCTGTTGCAGGGACACAACGCCCCCGGTGGCGGGTTCATCGGCGGAGTCCTGACCGTCGTCGCGTTCGCGCTGATCTACATCATCTACGGGCTGGAGTACTTCGAGACGGAACTGCTCCATCGGACGGCACTGCCGCGTGCGCTTCCCGGCGAGCCGGTCGAGGACGATAGCCAGCAGCGTCCCGGCGTGACCAAGGAGTTCAGCGAAGTACTGGCGATCGGTCTGGCGCTGGCCGCCGGGAGCGGAATCGTTGCGATCGCGCTGGGATACCCGTTCCTCAGCCAGGCCGTCGTGTTCGTCACGGGAATCCCGCTGTTTCACGAGATCGAGGTCGCGTCGGCGCTGGCGTTCGACATCGGGGTGTACTTTGTCGTCGTCGGCGGGCTACTGACGGTCATCGCGGTGGTGGGTGCGGAATGATCGGCAGCGCCCTCGCCGCCGGCGGCACCGGTGGGTACGTTCCGGCTCGGGAACCGCAGTTCGTGCTGGCGGTCGTGCTCGGGTTGCTGTTCGCGCTCGGGACGTTCCTGATCCTCCGTCGCGACGTCGTCCGGGTCGTCTGGGGCGTCACGATCCTCAGTCAGGCGGCGAACGTCTACCTCGTGACGATGGGCGGGCTCGCCGGTTCGGTCCCGTTTGTCGGCCACGGCGGCGGGGAAGCGACGGCGACGACGGACCCGCTCGTTCAGGCGCTCGTGCTGACGGCGATCGTCATCGGGTTCGGGACGACCGCGTTCTCGCTGGTGTTGACCTACCGGGTGTACGAAGAGCACGGAACGATCGATCTGAAGGAAATCGGTGATACCAATGAGTGACGTCGTTATCGCGCCGCTTCTGGTCGCACTGGTCACGGCTGTGCTGACGCTCGTCACGCGCGCTCGTCCGGGATTGCAACGGACGCTCAGCCTCGTCGGCGGCGTCGGGTACGTCCTCGCGGTCGGTCGGCTGGTCTGGCAGGTCTTCACGGGTCCGGTACTGACCTATCAGCTGTCCGGCTGGACGGCACCGTACGGGATCACGCTCGTCGCCGACCAGCTCGCGGCGTTCATGCTCGCGATGAGCGCCGTCGTCACGATCGCGGCGCTCGCGTTCTCGACTAACTACATCGGGGCGTTCGGACAGCAGGTCGCCTACCACCCGCTCTTCCACCTCATGGTCGTCGGCGTGACGGGCGCGTTCCTCACGGGTGATATCTTCAACCTCTTCGTGTGGTTCGAGGTGATGCTCATGCCGAGTTACGTGCTCGTGGTCTTCTACAGCGGCCCGGACCACACCCGGGCGGCGCTGCAGTACACGGTCCTGAACCTGATCGGCAGCGCCGTGATGTTGCTGTCCATCGGCGGCATCTACGCCACGACGGGGACGCTCAACATGGCCGACCTGGCCGTCAGACTCGCCAACCCGGACGCGTTCGGGATCACCGTCGAGCCGGTCGTCGGACTCGCGGCGCTGCTGTTTGCAGTGTTCGCGCTCAAGGCCGGGATCGTCCCGTTCCACTTCTGGGTACCCGACGCGTACGAGGCAGCCCCCGCGCCGGTCTCGGCGATGCTGGCCGGCGTCACGAAGAAGGTCGGCGTCTACGCGATCATCCGGCTCCTCTTTACCGTCTTCGGGGCCGCACAGCTGGATCTCGGACCGTTCGGTGACGGCTCGATGTTGCTGTTCTTCGGGCCGATACTGCTCGCGATGGCGATCGCGAGCGCGTTCATCGGCGGGTTCGGTGCCGTCGGCCAGTCGAACCTCGATCGACTGTTAGCGTACTCCTCGATCGCACAGGTCGGGTTCATCGTGCTCCCGCTGGCGATCGTCGCGACGATCCCGCTGGCGGGCGGCGAAACAGTCGCTGTTCTCGGCGGTGACTTTTCGGTCCCGACAGGGACCAGCGCGAACGGGCTCCGAGTCCTCGGAATCGTCGCCGCGTTGCTGTACGCGCTCAACCACGCCGTTGCGAAGTCGCTGCTGTTTCTGGTGAGCGGCACGATCAACGAGACCGTCGGGACGATCGAGACGGACGAACTCGGCGGGCTGGCGCGCGATCGCCCGTTCCTCTCGGGCGCGTTCCTGATCGGCGGTCTGAGCCTCGTCGGGATCCCGCCGCTGATGGGCTTTTTCGGCAAACTGACCGTCTTCGAGACGGCAGCGACCGCGATCGCCACGAACGGAGCCGTCGGTGCGACCGCCGCCGTCGCCGCGCTCGGTGGCGCGATCCTCACGATCGCGTACGTCTCGAAAGTCTGGAACGACGCCTTCTGGGGGGCCCCGAGCACCCCCGTCCTCCGGGCGACGGCCCAGCCGCTCGCGCTGCTTGCGATCGTGATCGGACTCGCGCTCGCCGTGGTCGTCCTCGGGATCGGGCTTGATCCGGTCTACGAGGGAGCACACGGTGCCGCCAGCGCGGCGCTCGACCGCGGGGCATACATCGACGCTGTCGACCCGAGTTACGCGGAGGTGCAAGCATGAAACGCTGGCCGATAGTCGGACTGACGCTGGCCGTCCTGTGGCTGTTCGTCAACGGAGCACCGCTCACGCCGACCGGCATCGTGACGACGCTGCTGGTCGGGTCGCTCGTCGGATTCCCGATCGCGTTCCTCTTCCGGCGGTTCTACACCGCCGAGATGAACGTCCGCGGCGGGCTGATCGCGGCCCCCTTCGGGATCCTGTACGTGCTGCTGTTCGTCCGCGAGTTGCTGGTCGCGAACCTTGACGTCGCCTGGCGCGTGCTGTGGCCGTCGATGCCGATCAAGCCGGACGTCGTCGAGGTGCCGCTGCGCGTCGAGTCAGATTTGGCCGTAACAACGATCGCAAACAGCATCACGCTCACGCCAGGGACGCTCACGATGGATTACGACCGCGATCGAAACACGCTGTACGTCCACGGGATCACGGGTGCGGACAGGGAAGCCGTTCTCGAGCCGATCCGACGGTGGGAGGACTACGCACTGCGGATCTTCGACGAAGAGCGCTCCCCGGGCGATCCCGTCCCCGACCCTGCCGAGGGGCTCGGAGGTGACGACGATGGCGAGTGAACTCCCGGCGGTGCTCGATACGGCAGTGCTGGCCGCGCTCGTGCTCGCCAGCGTGCTCACGCTGCTTGCGAGCTACCGGGTCATCGTCGGCCCGACGACGCCGGACCGGGTCGTCTCGCTTGACACAATCGGGACGAACGTCGTCGCGATCGCGATCCTCTATGCGATCCAGACTGGCGAGGGACTGTTCGTGACCGTGAGTCTCGTCCTCGCGATCATCGGGTTCGTGAGTACGATCGCCGTCGCACGCTTCGTTACGGAAGGTGACATCATCGAATGACCATGCACGTACTTCGCGTTGCTGTCCTAGCCGCGTTGCTCGCGATCGGATCGTTCTTCCTGCTCGTCGGGACAGTCGGGTTGCTCCGGTTGCCCGACGTCTACAACCGAATGCACGCCACGAGCAAGGCGACGACGCTGGGCGCGGCGTCGCTGTTTCTCGCCGGCGCAGTGTACTTCGGTCCGGAGGGCCCTGGGCTGGTGTCGCTGGTCGGGATCGTCTTTCTGTTTCTGACGGCCCCGACGGGCGCACACGTCATCTCTCGGGCCGCCCACAAGATGGGGGTCCCGTTTTACGGTGACGCCGACTGGCCGGACCCGGGACGCGAAGAACAGTAGTACGTCGCTACGTGATGTTCGCCAGCCGATCCGCGACAGCCGCCCCGAGAGTCGCCTTCGAGCCGCTGACTGCCTCGACGTCGTCGTCGACCAGCAGCGCGCGCGTCTCGTCTTCGCCCATCACGGCCGCGTCGTTGGCCACGACGAACGCCAGTCCGACCCGATCGCGCAGCTCGCGTGCCTGCTCGATCATGGCCTCGTCGTCACCGCTCGTCTCGGCCTTGAACCCGACCATCGGCAGGTCCGGGTGCGCCTCCCGAATCGTATCCAGTACCTTCGGCGTCGGCTGGAGGTCAAGCGTCAGCGACGCCTGCCCCGAGCGGAGCTTCTCGTCGGCGGTCTCGACAGTGTAGTCAGCGATTGCCGCCGCCGAGACGAGCGCGTCCGCGCCCGCAGCGGCGTCCTTGACGGCCGCGAGCATCTCTGCCGTGCTCTCGACCGATTCGACGGTCGCGTAGGGGACATCCGGACCGTCCTGCACCAGCGTCACGTCCGCCCCGCGGACGTAGCAGGCTCGCGCGACCGCACGGCCGGTCGCCCCGCTCGCGCGGTTCGAGAGCGTCCGGATCGGGTCGATCGATTCCGTGGTCGCGCCGGCCGTGACGACGACGTGCCGGCCGTCGAGCGGGCGGTCGCCGACGGCGCGGGCGACGCCGGTCGCGATCGCCTCGTCGCTGGCGATCTTGGCCTTGCCCTCCTCGATCCGTGGCTCGACGAAGTGGACACCCCACGACTCGAGCTGTTCGATGGCCTCGAGCACGCCCGGGTGGTCGTACATCGGCTTGTGCATCGCCGGGACGACGACCACCGGCAACCCCGATCCGAGCGCGGTCGTCGCACACGTCGTCACCGGCGTGTCGTCGACGGCGCTGGCCATCTTGCCAACGGTGTTGGCCGTCGCCGGCGAGACCAGGTACACGTCCGCCCAGCCCTCGACGCCGCAGAGATCGACGTGTTCGACGGCCCCGGTGATCTCGGTGACGACGTCGTTCTCGGTCGCGAACTCGACCGACCACGGATGGATGATGTTCGTCGCCTCGGGGGTCATGACGGCCCGCACGTTCGCCCCGCGACGCCTGAGTTCGTGGACGAACTCGACGGTTCTGACGGCCGCGATCGACCCCGTGATCCCGAGCGCGACGTTGATGCCCTCCAGCATACCTCCCGCTTGGCCGGGCGGGGGTTTGAAACCATCTCTCTCGGAACAGGCGAAGCAATCCGTCGGTCGCCGAAAAGCATGCTTGTCTCGAAGTCGATATCCCGCACGCACCATGAGCGACTCCGACAAGACCAGCGAGGCACTGCAACGTGTCCGGGAGACGTTCGAAACGGCGGCAGACGAGGCCGAAGACATGGGCGAGAAGGCCCGAGAGGAAGTCGAAGAGGCGATCGACGAACTGGAAGAGCGAATCGAGAAACTGCGGTAGTCGGGACGCGACATCGCGTTCGCCAACAGTCAGTTCTATAGTCGCGGCATCCGAACCCGCGTCCGTGTCCGACGACACCCGTCACGACCGTCTCTCCAGACAGTCGACGCCCGGCCCTCGGAACTCGCTGATGCACTGGCCGGAGACGCGCCATCCCCTGCGGATCGTCGTCAATTTCGTGATCGTCTGGCTCGTCCGTTACTCCCCGAGCCTGCGGGCGAAAAACTGGCTGCTTCGACGGCTCGGTTCCGACGTGGGAACCGGCGTCGCCTGGGCGCTGACGGCCACCCCCGACGTCTTCTGGCCGGAGTTGATCACCGTCCGCGAGGACGCGATCGTCGGCTACGACGCGACGATCCTCTGTCACGAGTACCTGCAGGACGAGGTCCGGACCGGCGAGGTCGTGGTCGGCGAGCGGGCGATGATCGGTGCCGGTGCGGTCGTCCTCCCCGGCGTCGAGATCGGCGCGGACGCACAGGTCGCGGCCAACTCGTTAGTCGACGCGGACGTGCCGCCCGGCGCGACCGTGGCCGGCGTCCCCGCCGAAGTCGTCTCCGGACCCGACGGGTCCGACCCGGACTCGGGTGCGTGAGCGGTCGCCGGGAAACAGGTATTTGCGGGTCCGGACCGTACGTCCCGCCGATGTCGGATCGCCCCGAGGAGTACCCGCGTCCCGAAGCCCTCTCGCATACCTTCTACGTCTACGAGGTCGATCGCGGCGACGGCGAGATCAGGTACTACGGCGAGCCGCTGACGCCGAAAGCCAGCGTCGTCGACCGGGTCGCGCCGCTGTTTCGCGATCGCGGGTATCGAGTCACGCTGCGCTACGAGACCGGCGAGCACGTCCTCGTCGCCCAGAAACGGTCGGTCGGCGTCGACGGGATCCCCTGGGTCAACGTCGCCCTCTTCGCAGCCACGATCCTGACGACGCTCGTCGCCGGTGCCCAATGGTACGACATCCCGCTGACGGGGAACCCGATCGCGATCGCGGGGGCGTGGCCGTTCACCGTGGCCGTGCTGGGCGTGCTCGGCGTCCACGAGTTCGGCCACTACGCGCTGAGTCGCCGCCACGACGTGCAGGCGACGCTGCCGTACTTCATCCCGCTGCCGAACGTGCTGGGGACGCTCGGGGCGGTCATCCGAATGAAAGACCACCTGCCGAGTCGGACGGCCCTGTTCGACATCGGCGTCGCGGGCCCGCTGGCCGGCCTGGTTGCGACGGTCGCTGTGACGGCGGTCGGCGTCTCGCTGCCCCCGATCGAGGTGGGTTCGGACGCGCTGATCCGGCAGGTCGAACTCGGGTATCCGCCGCTGATCCAGGCGATCGCGTTCGCCCTCGGGGAGCCACTGGTCTACGAGGACCCGTCGCTGATGGTCAACCCCGTCGTGCTCGGCGGGTGGGTCGGGGCGTTCGTGACCTTCCTCAATCTCCTCCCAGTCGGGCAACTCGACGGCGCACACGTCGCGCGAGCGCTGATCGGCGATCGACTCGACCGCCTCCAGATGGCGGTCCCCGCCGTCCTGTTTTCGATCGCCGGCTGGCATCTGGTGTTCGGCGACAGTCGCGCTATCACGCTCTGGATAGTCTGGGGCGTGCTCGCGCTGGTGTTGAGCCGGGTCGGCGGCGCACGTCCGATCGACCAGTCCGGCGTCGACCGCACGCGCAAGGCGATCGGCGTGCTGACGCTCGTGGCCGGACTGCTGTGTTTCACCCCTGCACCGATCGTCTTCGCCGGATGAGGAGGTGCCGGTTCTCACCGGAACTGCTCGAGCCGCGCCGCGAGCTGTCTGGCCGCCTGTCCCGCCGCGCCGAAGTAGGCGTCCGCGTCGCCGCGGGCCTCCTCGCCGGCGAAGATGATCCCTCGCGAGGAGTTGACCAGCCCCACGTCGAGGCCGGACGCCTCCGGGCCGTCCCACTCGACGAGCCCGTGTTCGACGGCGGCCTCGGCGTCGCCGCCCTGCGCGCCGACCCCCGGGACGAGAAACGGGAGATCGGGGACGGCCTCGCGGATAGACTGGAGTTCGTCGAGGTTCGTCGCGCCGACGACCAGCCCGACGTTGTCGTTGTCGTTCCAGAGGTCCGCCAGCGCGGCGACGCGCTCGTACAGCGGCTCGCCGGTGGCCAGTTCGAGGTCCTGCAGGTCCGCACCGCCGGGGTTCGACGTGCGACCGAGGACGAACACGCCGTTGTCCTCGCGCTGGAGGAACGGCTCCAGGGAGTCGCGGCCCAGATACGGGTTGACCGTGATCGCGTCGGCGTCCAGTCCGTCGGGATCGAGCGCGCTCGCGTACTGGCGGGCCGTGTTGCCGATGTCGCCCCGCTTGGCGTCCAGCAGGACGGGCACGCCCTTCCCGTGGGCGTAGGCGATCGTCTCCTCGAGGGCGGCCCAGCCGTCGGGCCCCTCGTAGAAGGCCGCGTTGGGCTTGTAGCAGGCGGCATGCTCGTGGGTCGCGTCGATGATCCGGCGGTTGAACTGAAAGCGCGGCAGGTCGGCGTCGGCGACGGACTCCGGGAGGCGATCGGGATCCGGATCGAGTCCGACGGAGACGACGCTGTCGACTGCGTCGATGCGCTCGGCCAGCCGGTCGAAGAATCGCATACCGGCTACTCGGGCGGACGGTCACTCAAAGATTGCCTTTGGCCGGCCCGGATCGGACTTGCGGACCGCTGCAAGGGCGGTCAGTCGCTGTCTCCGACTTGCCGGCAGCGCCTTTCGCACCACCGTTCGTCAGTACGGTTGCCCCGGTCACAACGGAACGGTCCACCCCGTACGCAAAAGATTCTGACATGCGCCAGACAGTCCGATCTATCTCTGACATGCGCCAGACAGTCCGATCTATCTCTGACATGCGCCAGACAGTCCGATCTATCTCTGACATGCGCCAGACAGTCCGATCTGTCGGCAGCGATACATCGACCGACGACAGTCCGCTCGCATCTACAGTTCGATCCGCTCGACGATCCGGTCGCCCTCCTGATGGGTGTTGACCGCGACGATCCGGATGTCGTCTTCGAGCCCCGAACCGTTCAGTTTCGCCTTGAGGAGGTTGTCGACCTGATAGACGCCGGCGGCGTTGTTCATCTCGATTTCCACGAGGACGACGCTGTCATCACCCTGCTGGAGACGGACCGTCTCGATCGCCTGACTGGAGACCGTGTTGATCCCCCGACCGCCGTGCTCGTAGGGGATCCGCGAGCGTCCTCGCTCCATATCAAGCGCGTCGGCAACCCTGACGACGCCTGCCTCCGTCGTGAGCGGCTCCTCTTCGGTGTCGTGACAGAGAATCGCGTGCAGTATCTCGCCCTTGAGTCTGATCCGCTCTTCGACGTCGTACGAGGGAATCCCTGGGAGAAATCGATCGAGCACGTCCGCAGCCAGCGGGATCGAGTAGTACGGGTGTTCGTCCCGGTGGACGATATGGCCGATATCGTGTAGCGTCGCAGCGAGCGCGATGATGACGGCCTCGTCGGCCTCCTCGAGGCCCTGGTCGGCCGCCCCGTTGAACGGGACTGAGCCGCGCTTGAGCAGGTCGTAGAGACACAGCGCACGGTTTCGGACGATGGAGATATGTTTCGGTCCGTGATCGTTGTATCGCTTGCGTGCCACGGGGTTTACGTTCTGAGCCGCCAGCAGCGCCTGTATCTCGTCGTCGTCTTCGATCCGCTCGAGGACGTCGTTGACGCGCTCGTCCGGGAACGAGTGATCCGCATCGGGGTCATAGACGCGCCCGGCGGTATCGTCGTCCGTGTCCTGTTCGCTCATACGTGTTCGTTGGTCGCCGGCAAAAAACGCTTGCCGATCCGGGAACCGTGTGTGCCGTCAGTCGCGCGCCGACCGATTTTTGTGGTCCCGTCGTGAGGGTGCAAACGGATGCAGACCGATTCCGAGCGAGGAGCCGAGCAGCGAGGCGTTCGCGAGCAGATTCGGTCGGCCATGATCGGTGGCCTGGCCGTCACGGTCCCGATACTGGTGACGGTGTTCGTGCTCAACTTCGCGATGAACCTGCTGCTCAATTCGGTCGGACCGCTCGCCGCGCTGTTGCAGGTGCTCGGTATCGACAACGATATCGCGTCCACGCTCGCCGCGCTGGTGACACTGCTCGTGATCATCTTTCTCATCGGGTTCGCCACCGAACGGAGTCGCGCGTCCCGTCGGATCGAGCAGGCGTTCAACCGGGTCGTCTCCGAGATACCCGGGGTCGGAGCGATCTACAGTAGTTTCAACGAGATGAGCGACCTGCTGCTGGACAGTGACGTCCAGAGCTTTCAGGAGGTCAAACTCGTCGAGTACCCGACCGAGGGATCGTATTGCGTGGCGTTCGTGACCGCCGAGACGTCCCAGAACATCCGCGACGCGACGGGGATCGACGGGATGACGACGCTGTATCTGCCGATGGCACCGAACCCGGTCATGGGCGGGTTCGTCGTCCACGTCGACGACGAGCAGGTCTACGACGTCGACATGACAGTCGAGGAGGGGATGCGATCGGTGGTGACCAGCGGCGTCGCGGTCAACAGCGCCGAGGACGTGCCGATCGAAGACGTGCCGGGCACCGGCGACCGGTCGATCGTCGAGAACGTCTCGGAGCGGATTTCCGATTCCGGCAGCGAGTGAGCCCGATGAGTTACGAACTGCGCGAACACACGGCCGACGTCGCGGTCGAAGCCACCGGAGAGACGATCGACGCGGTCTTCGGAGCGGTCGCTGACGGTCTCGCCGCCGCGATGCACGACGACCCGCCCGGGGAAGGCAGACGGTTCGAACTGACCCGGACGGCCGAATCACGGGAGGCGCTCCTCTTTGATTACCTCGACGAGCTCATCTACCAGCGAGACGTCAGGGCCGTGCTCCCGGTCGACAACGAGGCGACCGTCCGGGAGACGGCAGACGGGTGGACGGTCACGGCAAGCGCCCGGGGCGTCCCGCTGTCGTCGATCACGGCTCGGGAAGTCAAGGCTGTCACCTACTCGGAGATGCGACTCGAGTCGACCGCCGACGGCTGGCGAGCGTACGTGGTATTCGACGTGTGATAACGCTCCGAGAAGTCTCGATCAGGCCTGTTCGGCGGTCCGTTCGTAGGCGGCTTCCAGTCGGTCGATCGCCCGGTGAACCGGGACGGGGACGCCGGCCCGGCGTGCGACCAGCGCGACCGGCAACAGCGCGATGCCGACCAGCACGGTCAGTTGGTACAGTGCGAACAGGGTCGTGTGGTACAGCCGTGATTCCATCGGTCTTTCCTCGCCTGAGTGTGGGCTATTCAGCGTATATAAAAATTTCTGACGGAGATATGGTAGTTTGACAGATAATGAAGAACTATTGCCGCTACGTCTTGCGATTCAGGTATAGTTGGACTATACTCAAGTCGATGTGATTTTCCCCGGAGTGACGGGTAATCGAGCGGTTGGAAACGGCCGTCATAGCCATAAGTTATGGCCATTATCGGGGTGGCGTGCGCGCCGGGGCGAATCATAAAACACCAAGAGGCTCGGGCCGGTATGGACGCGTATGAACTACCTCGTCGCAATGGAAGCCGCCTGGTTGGTGCGAGACGTCGAAGACATCGACGACGCGATCGGTGTGGCGGTCAGCGAAGCAGGGAAGCGATTGAACGACAAGGAGATGGATTACGTCGAGGTCGAGGTCGGTGCGACGGGCTGTCCGGCCTGTGGCGAGCCCTTCGACTCGGCCTTTATCGCCGCCGACACGGCGCTTGTCGGTCTCGTCCTGGAGATGAAAGTGTTCAACGCCGAGAGCATGGAACACGCCCAGCGGATCGCCAAGAGCGAAGTCGGTGGTGCGCTCCGGGATGTCCCGCTGAAAGTGATCGAAACCGTCGAATTCGAAGCGGACGAAGAGGAAGTCGAAGCGTGACGACCGTCCGGGGCCGCCGGTAGCTTTTTGCATTACCCTGGGTTATACAGTGGCATGAAACTCCCGACGCCGGAAGACCTGCGCGAGCGCCGGACGGAGCTGGATCTCACCCAGAGCGAGCTGGCCGAGCGAGCCGAGGTGTCCCAGCCGCTGATCGCCCGGATCGAGGGCGGCGACGTCGACCCCCGGCTCTCGACGCTCCGGCGGATCGTCAACGCCCTGGAGGAGGCCGAAGGGAGCATCCTTCGCGCCTCGGACCTGATGAACGAAGCCGTCGTCAGCGTCGCGCCGGACGACTCGGTCCGCCACGCCAAGGACGTCATGGACGGGAAGGGCTACTCGCAGGTGCCGGTGATCCGTGACGGGTCGCCGATCGGCCTGATCGGCAACACCGACATCCGACAGCGGTCCGACGAGAACGTGGGCGAACTCCCGGTCGCGGAGGTCATGCACGAGTCGATCGCACAGGTCGAACCCGACGCCACGATCGACGAGGTCGACACGTATCTCGATCACAAGGCCGCCGTGCTCGTCGTCGAGAGCGGACGGACGGTCGGCATCATCACCGACGCCGACATCGCCGCCCACGTTTCCTAGGTCGTCGGGCCGACCCGCCGGTACCGAAGTGGTGGTCTCGCGCCGACGGACAAGATTGATACAACGGGGTGTGCTACTGAACCGTAATGTCGCTGTTGCCCTCGAAGCCGGACACGCCGGCCGCCGAGGCCGAGTCCGAACCGCGGGTCATCGGCGTCGACAGCGACGACGCCGACGACGTGATCTCGGCGCTCTCTTCGGATACTGCCCGACGGCTACTGGCCGAACTCCACGAGGAACCCGCCCCGCCCGCTGAACTGGCCGACCGCGTCGATACGTCCCTGCAGAACGCCCAGTACCACCTCGAGAACCTCCAGTCGGCCGGCGCGGTCTCCGTCGTCGACACGGCTTACTCCGAGAAAGGACGGGAGATGGACATCTACGCGCCGGCCGACCAGCCGCTGGTCATCTTCGCCGGCGGCGAGGACGAGACGACCGGTCTCAAGGCGGCGCTCTCCCGACTGATCGGCGGCCTCGGCGTCCTCGGGATCGGGAGCCTCGCGGTCCAGCGGCTCTACGGCGACGCTGGAGTCGGGAGCGACGCAGTACCGGCCGGCAACGAGACGACTGGTGGGGCCGCCGGCACGACGCCGACCGGCGAGACTGCCGTGAACGGGACTGACTACGTCCTCCAGGCGACGAACGCGACGACGACTGCGACGGACGCAGCGACGACAGCGACGGACACAGCGACGACAGCGACGCCGACTCCGGAAGCGACCGACGCGGCGGCCGGCATCGAGCCCGGACTGCTGTTTTTCGCCGGCGGCGCAGTCATCCTCGCGCTGTGGCTACTGGTCTGGTATCTCCGGTAGCTCAAAACGCCGTTTGACCTTCCGGTACGCCCTTTATGTTACCGCCGATAGGCGCAGATGGTGACGGCGACACGCGGTCCGGCCACCCGCGAACGCACGTGCCGTCGCCGTCTCCCGCTGGTCCGTTTTTCGGCCCTCCAACAGGGATCGTCGACCCGAACGTTGACGTGACCTATCGACGAAATGCAAGCGATGCTCCTGCAGGCCGGACCGGAGTTGACACCCGAGATCGCCGTCGTGTTCGCCATCGTCGCGGCGGCAGTGATGCTGTTCGTCAGCGAGGTGATCCCGAGCGACGTCACGGCGCTGTCAGTGCTCGTTTCGCTTGTCGTCTTTCGGGAGTACACGGGCGTCGACGCCGAGGCCGCCCTTTCGGGATTCGCCAGCACCGCGACGATCACGATCCTCGCGATGTACATCCTCAGCGCGGGCGTCAGGCGGACCGGCGTGGTCAGCCGGCTCGAACGCGTCGTCGCGGCGTACGCCGGCGACAGTCGACAGCGACTGCTCGGCGCAACGATCGGGATCACCGGTCCGCTGGCCGGCGTCGTCAACAACACGCCGGTCGTCGCGCTGTTCATCCCGATGATCACGGACCTGGCCGACCGGACCCACACCTCGCCATCGAAGTTCCTCATTCCCCTCTCCTACGCGGCGATGCTCGGCGGGACGCTGACGCTGATCGGCACGTCGACGAACCTGCTCGCGAGCTCGGTGGCCGCGGATCTCGGCGTGGCCGGCACGCCGTTTTCGATGTTTCAGTTCACACCGCTGGGGGTGCTCGTGTTCGCGGTCGGTTCGGTCTACCTCCTGACGGTCAGTCCGGCGCTGTTGCCGTCCCGGATCGAACCACACGATCTCACCGAGGAGTTCGGCCTCGGCGGTCGGCTCGCAAGGGTGTACGTCCCGGAATCGTCGTCGCTGATCGGTCTCACGCCGGCACAGGTCCGAACGGACGCCATCAAGCCCCTGCAACTCGTCCGGGGCGAGGAGACGTTCGTCGCCGCCGGCTCGGACCGGACGATCGAAGCCGGCGACGTGCTGACGATCCGGGCCGAGACGCCGGTCGCCCAGTCGATCGCCGAGGTGGCCGGCCTGCGCCGGCTCCCGCAGGCGAAGGTGACCGAGGAAGAGCTGGCGCTGGGGTCGGGTCGCGGGACGCTCGCGGAGGTGATCGTCCCGGGCGGCTCGGGACTGATCGGACAGGCGATCGGCGACGCGCGTCTCGAAGAGCGATTCGACGCGACGGTGCTGGCCGCCCGGCGCGGCGGGGAACTCGTCGTCGAGGACGTCGCCGACGAGATCCTCTCGGAAGGCGGCGGCCTGTTGATCTACGCCACACAGAGCGGGATCGAACACCTCGAAGAGACGGGTGAATTGCTCGTCACCGAAACCGTCGGAGACGGGTTTCCGGAGCCGGAGCCGATCGACTGGCGCGAGGCGGGACTCGCGGTCGGGATCGTCCTCGGAGTGATCGCGGTCGCCGCGACCGACCTGCTGGCTATTTCCGTCGCGGCGCTCGGCGGTGTCGTCGCGATGGTCGTCGGCGGCGTCATCGATCCGGAGCGGGCCTACGCGGCGGTCGAGTGGAACGTGATATTCCTGCTCGCGGGCGTGATCCCGCTCGGGCTGGCGATGGATCGCACTGGCGCGGCGGCGTATCTCGCGGCACACGTCACCGACGTGTCGACTGCACTGCCGACCCTCGCGACGGTCGCGCTGTTCTACCTGCTGACAGGGCTGCTCGCGAACCTCATCACGCCGGTCGCGAGCGTCGCGCTCGTGTTGCCGATCGCCGTCTCGACCGCGGCAGATCTGGGGGCCAGCGCGTTCGCGTTCGTGTTGGCGGTCACGTTCGCGGGCTCGACGGCATTCATGACGCCGATGGGGTACCAGACGAACCTGATGGTCTACAGCCCGGGCGGGTATCGGTTCACCGACTACGTGCGGGTCGGCGCGCCGCTCCAGTTGCTGCTGGCCGTGGTGACGACGCTCGGGATCGAAGTGATCTGGGGCGTGTGATCGCGGTGGGGCATATTCCTTTGTGCTCGGGGTGCCAACTACCGACGATGACGATACTCGTGCCAGTCGCGAGCGGTCCACTCCGGGATCGCGTGCTCGAGACGGCGATCGAACTCGGAGCGGCGTTCGGGGAGGACCTCTACGTCGTCCATCTAGTCGACGAGGAGACGGCCGACGGAACCGCAAAGCGGGTCCGCGACGAGATCAGAGAGCGCGTCCGATCCGCGGACATCGCCGCGACAGTCTCACTGGAGTACGTCGGGCACGGACTCGCCCGTGCCGGACCCCGGATCGGCCAGGACGTGATCGAACTGGCCGCCGACGTGACCGTCACGCACATCGTCATGGGACACACGTCGAAGGGACTGCTCGAAGAGCTGACCCGGGGTAGCGCGGCACAGGCCGTCATCGACGCCGCGACGGTCCCGGTGACGGTCGTACCGGACGCCGCCGAAACTCCGGCACCAGAGGAGTGACTCGCTCTATCGTCACGTCGAACGGGCCCGTTCGGACCCGTCCGAAACCCGCGGCCCGTGAGTTCACGCAGACGCGCCCGCTCACGCTCGTTCGACGGTCAGATCGACCGTCCACGCGTCGTCGCTGTGAGCCGTCAGCGTCTCGTAGAACTGCCGCAACCCGGCGGACTCCGTCGCCGGCAGGACGTACAGCTCGACAGTCCCGTCCCGGACCGCGACACGGAAGACGTCCCCCGTCTGCCCGTCATGAACGAGATACAGCGGCATCGGGAGGTCCAGCCAGTCGCCGTACGTGTACGGCTCCGATTCGAGGATCGCTTCGACGAGCGCCCGCAGGTCGGATTCGGACCGGTCGCCCGTCGGTCGGAGACGGAAGACCGTCTCGCCCTCGTACTCGACCCCGCCACTGTAGGGATAGCGCCGCTGCGGACGGGCGGGTATCTCGAAGGACGGTTCCGGGGGCACACCCGGCGTTACGGCGCGATAGAACATAAAAACGCGCCCGCGACTACGACTCGTCTGTCGGCTTCTTGCCGGCGCGATCCCTGGCCTGTTCGACGAATTCGTCGACCGAGACGCGCTTTTCACCGACCGTCGCGCCGACGAGCGCGCCGAGTCCGGCTCCGGTACTGGCCGCGTTGCGACTGACGAGTCCACCGACGAACGCGCCGATCGAGGCACCGACTGCGGCGTACTTTGCACGACTAATCGCCTGTTTGATTCGATTCGCCATACTTCTAGTACGGCTTTTGACGTAATAAAAGTGCGTGTCTCCCGGCACTACTGGACGGTGTAGCCTTCGTCTTCGAGATACTCCGTGACGCGGTCGACGTGATCGCCCTGAAGTTCGATCCGACCGTCGTCGACAGTGCCCCCACACGCGAGTCGCGATTTGAGTTCCGAAGCCAGTTCTCCGACGGCGACGTCGTCCGGGTCGAGGCCGTCGATGATCGTCATCTGCTTGCCGTATCGCCGCTCGTCTGTCTCGACAGTGACCTCCTGCGACTCCTTTGCGACGTCCTCACAGACACAGAGCTCCTCCGGGAGTCCGCACGTCGGGCAGACGTCTGCCATCGTCTTGAGTACGACCGGCGGCGTGAAAAGCTCTGTCCCCGCAGCTGGGTCAAGGGGCTACTCGTCTTCTTCGACGGGCGCGCGCATGTCGTCGATGACCAGCACGAGGACGTTGTTCGTCTCGTCTTTGCCATCGATCGTCCCGATAATCTGCAGGCCCGCCGACGGCGTCGGTCCGGCAGTAATCGTATCGCCCGGCTCGAAGTCGGACATCGATCCCTGGAGGTAGATCTCGGCGCGGCACTTCTCGGGGTGGTGGACGCTCGTCAGATTGATCTCGGTGACGTTCGCTTCCTCGACGAGCTCGCCGTTGTGATAGAGTGAGACGTCCGCGGACCGGTCCATCTCCTGAATCTGCAGGGCGTCGTAGGCCTTCGCAGTCGGTTTGTACCCGCCTTTCGGACCCGGGACGCCCTCGACCAGCTGCAGAGCTTTGAGGCTCTGCATCTGGTTGCGGATCGTCCCCGCGCTGCGGTCGATCTCCGCTGCGATCCGCTCGCCTTTGACCGCGCTGTCGCTCTCGCGGTAGCTGTTGATCAGTTCCTGCAAGATCGTCTGCTGGCTCGCCGTGAGCTCGATACCGGACATGGTCAGTGTTCGTAACTCCGTACCAACGGCTAAAACAGTTTTTATCCAGTTCGATCGTTTACGTCAGCCAGCTAGTATACCCCGAGCCCGTGCGACTCTCGTGCGTGTTCGAGAAGTTCCTCCGTGCTCTCGAACTCCGCACCACAGGTACACGTGTGATACCCCGTCTGGGATTGCTGGCGTGTCGCCATACACGTTCACTTCGTCCCGGAGTATAATAATTGTTTGTGGACGTTTGGTGGTCGCGTTAAGTTAGAGGATGAGGCGGACGAGTTCTGAGTGTCTATGACAGAAACCGGCCGCCTCAGCGAGAGTATCGCGTGGATAGACTTGTCGTTTGTGGAGCGAGATCGGACTCCCGAGTGGGCGATTCAAGTAGGCATCCGATGTCACTTGGCAGGTATGTCATTACGGGATGCCAGTCAGTTTCTCGATGAGTTGGGAGTCCAACGGAGTCATGTAGCGATCCACGAGTGGGTTCACAAAGCCGATCTACAGCCAATTTCGACAGTCACTGCGGATCAGCTTACGGTCGACGAGAAAATGATCCGCCTGCATGGACAGCAATTCTGGCTGTACGGCGCTGTCGATCCCGCGACGAACGAAATATTGCACGTGAGCCTATTTCCAACGGCGAACAAACAGACCACGCGGTGGTTTCTCGACGAACTCCATCGTCGCTATCAGCTCGACAACGTCCTGTTTCTCGTTGATGACGCCGATTACCTTGCTCCGGTCCTGGCTGAAGATGGCTACCGATTTCAGATACTCGCACATGGAAATCGGAATGCCATCGAACGTGTCTTTTGGGAGGTAGAACGACGAACATCTTCGTTTGCAAATAGTTTCAGCCATGTCGAGCTAGAGACAGCTGAAGAATGGCTCGAAGCCTTTGCCGTCTATCACAACTCACGCCAAAGTTAACGCGACCCGTTTGGTACCGAGACACACACTTCGGCGGCGACGAAAGTGTACATATGACGATCCTACCGTCGAAAACCGAGGGATTTTCCAGAGAACGTCCGCTCGACATCGAGACGAGACAAGACGAGTGGGACGCTCGTTGAGGAGCGTGTCGACCGATCGCGGCGATCGGCTCTCGTTGCCGATAACCACGCTCAAGGCCCTGGCCCGTCCTGTATCGGGTATGTTCGACGAGATTATGGAGAAATTCGAAGACAGTCCGAGTCAACAGCGGGTGATCCGGTTGCTGCTTGAGCGCGGGTTTTCGGTCAGCGACGAGGGTCGTGTCGTCTCGGGCGGGATCGAGATCCCGAACACGGGAATCGCCCGCGAGATCGACGTCGATCGACGGGTTGTCGACGCCACGACCACCGCCATCCTCGAAGACGAGCAACTGCGGCGCATCTTCCAGAACATCTCCGCGATCCCGAGTCTGATGGACCTCGCGCCGGTATTGGACCTGTCGGTCCTGACAGTGACAGTCTCCGACGCCGAAGCCACGGGAATCGTCGCCGCCGTCACGGGGGCAATCGCCGAACACGGTATCGCGATCCGGCAGGTCATCAGCGACGACCCGGAGTTCTCCGACGAGCCGAAGCTGTACGTCATCACCGGCCAGCCCCTCCCCGGCGAACTGATCAACGAGATCCGGGAGCTGTCGTTCGTCAGAAAGATCGAGCTGCAGTGATCGACCGAGGGGGCGACATCACTCGTCGTCGGTGTCGATCACGCGCTTGCCGGTCTCCTGGGGGACGACTCGCTTCTCGGCGTCCTGCCAGTCGCGTTCGAGTTCCCGCCCCTCGAACAGCCGATCGAGAAACACGGCCAGCGCGGCGATCTCGGAGTGGGGCTGGTTCGTCACACCGACGTTGAAATCGGCGCGCTCGTAGATCTCGAAGGGGACTTTCTCCGCGCCGACGACGACGAGCAGCGGTTCCTCGCGGTGGGCGGCCCGGACCTCGGCTTCGACGTCCTGGATCGGCTGGCCGTACATCGTCAGGTGTGCGATCGAACCCTCCCACGACCGCACGCGACTCAGCGGCCGATCGGTCACCTCGACCTCGAAGGGGCCGCCGAAGCGGTCGGTGATGTCCGTAACGGTCTCTTTGCGTCCTGCCGCCGCCTCTTCGAGGACGAGTCGATCGGCTCCGAGCGCACGCGCGGTGAGTCCGACGTGGGTGGTCATCCGTTCGTCCCGCCCCGGACGATGGCCGAGTCTGAGGACGACGACGTCGGGCTGGTCTTGCATACTCGACTCCTCTTTCGGGACGGGTTAGCCGCTTTCGGATCGGTCGGACGTCACAGCGCGTCGTCGACGGCCTGCGAGACCGTCTCGAAGTCGTAGCGACCGAGGGCGTTACCGTTCACGAAAACCGTCGGGGTCGAGTCGACGCCGAGGCTGTCGCCGTACTGTCTGTCGGCTACGACCGTCGTTTCGTACGTTTCGTCGACGGCAGCCGATCTGACGGTTTCCGGATCGGCACCGACCTCTTCGGCCAGCGTTTCGTAGAGCGACGGGCCGAGATCCGACTGGTTTTCGTACAGTCCGTGTGAGAACTCCCAGAACGCGTCTTCGCCGACGGTATCCTGAACGGCCCGAGCGGCGTTGGGTGCGCGCCAGGATTCGTCGCTCAGCGGAAGCGGGAAATCGTGGTGTTCGTATCGGACCGTTCCCGGCTCGACGTACTCGCTGATGAGATCCGGGAGATGGTCGAGAACAAAGGTCGCACAGTGGCCACAGACGTAATCCTCGAACGCCATAACGGTCACGTCGGCGTTCGAGTCACCTCGAACTGGTGTCGGAAGCGTCTCGGCGTCCGGATCGACCGTCGTTTTCGTTCCCCCACGGCTGAGTGCACCACAGCCGGCGAGCCCGACTGAGCCCGCGACAGCCCCGCTCACGAGGAACCCGCGGCGTGTCGTCGACGTTCGCTCTGTCATGAGACTGGATCCGCGTCCGACTCGGATAATATCGTCTGTCCAGGCCCGTGTTGCCCGTTCTATCGTGCCCAGTGGGTCGTCGTCGCTTCGCAATCGACGCTCACGGCACACAGCCACGCCCGGATCGTCCGTTCTCCGGCCGGACGGTCGGGATCGGAAACCGTCTCGACGAGCCGCTCGCCCGGTTCGAGCGTCCCCGTCCGCAGGGCCCGGTGATGGCAAGGGCCAAATCCCTCCGGGCGCTACGGTCGGGCGTGCAAATCGTCGGCTACGAGACGGACACGCCGGGCGAGGAACCGGCGCTGCTGCTCGCGGACGACGGGGACGTCCAGCGGCGGGCGCTTCAGCCGGGTGAGCGACTCGAGCTGTCCTTAAAACAGCGCCACTGTGCCGGGACGATTGACGGCTCCGGCGACACGCTTCGCCATCTCGCCTGTGACGCTCAGCAGGCACCGTACTGTCCCCAGCACACCGACCGCTGGCCGTGTGCGCGCTGCACGGGAGACTGTGACCTCCCGCTTTCGACGTGTCGGGAAGAGCACGCCGTCTATCTGGCGGCGTTCGCACCGGCGACGTTCAAGGTCGGCGTCACCCGATCGTGGCGGCTCGAAACCCGGCTCCGCGAGCAGGGGGCGGATCGAGCAGCCCACATCCGAACCGTCGAGAACGGTCGCATCGCCAGACAGATCGAGGCGGACATCGCGACCGACGTGGGCGACCGCGTCCGCGTCCCGACGAAGATCGAGGGCCTGCACCGCACTGTCGATGCCGACGCCTGGGCTGATCTCCTCGCGGGGTACGACCCCATCGCGACGTATACCTTCGACTACGGGCTTGATATCGACGATCGGCCGGTCGTCGAGACGATGGCGACCGGGACGATCCGAGGCAGCAAGGGGCGGGTGCTCGTGCTCGAGCGGGCGGGGAGCACCTACGCCGTGGACATGCGTCAGCTGATCGGGTACGACGTGGGCCGTCAGGCCGCATCGCGGCAGTTACAGTCCAGTCTGAGTGCTTTCGAGTGATTCGATCCGTCCTCGATTCGACTGTATTTCGTCCTCTCCCTGTTAGCACAAAACACTTATAGAAGTCACGAGCAGTCGAGGACGTGCAACGCGAACACGCACTTGTGGGGGCGGCGGCGGTGGTGCTCGTCGTCGCCGTCCTGCTCGCGCTGATCGCACCGGGGGCCCTCGCAGACGGCGAGGACGATCCGGAGCCGCAACCGGAAGGGAGACTGGACCTCTCCGAGATCCGTCTCACGCCCGCGGCAGTCTCCGAGGACTCGGCGACGCTGACGGTGACGAACTGGCTCGCCCACGAGGGCGGCACGTCGGAGAACGTCTCGCTGCTCGTCCGCGCGATCGACACTGATACCGGCTTCGTCGAGACGCGCGCGGGGAGCGACGTCGGGGACCTCGAAGGCGACCGCGACGAGCCGGTCGAGCTGAACGTGACCGTCGAGCGATCGGGTGGCTACCGCTTCGAGACGCTGGTCTTCGTCGACGGCGAGCGCCGAACGACTCGTTCGACGGAGATCGACGGCGTCAAAGCCCTCCGGCCGGCCGCCGCGAGGACGGGGCTTCAGTTTCACGAGTTCGGCCCGCTGTTCCCGACGGTAACCTATGACATCGTCTCGACGGACGATGACACTGTGACGATCAACACGACGGCGTTTCTGACCAACCACGGCGATCAGCCGGCCGAAGACCTCCAGTTGCTCGTGCGCGCCCGGCAATCGGATTCGAACATCGTCGCCGACCGCGCCACTGTCGGGGTCGAAGACGTCCGTCCGGGGCGGACGGGCACGCCGACCGCGCGCCTGTCGGTCCCTGACAACTACTCCTATCAGCTCGACGCGATCCTGACCCGTGACGACGTGATCGTCGATACCGCGGCCGCTGGGGCGAACCTCGATCCCACGGAGACCATCGAGGTGAACCGGACGACCCGTTCGATCGACCTGAACGTCGACGACTTCGTCGGGGACGACTCCGACGACAGGCGTGAACGCGAACCCGAAACCGCGACCCCTGAGACCGGCGGCGGTGACGGTCCCGGCTTCGGCGTCGCCGTCGCGCTGGTCGCCGTTCTCACAAGCGCGCTCATATTCAGACGGACACATGACTGATACTGGCAACGCTTCCGACGACACAGACGAACAGCCAGCGCAACCACATTCGGAGGCGTCCGACGGCACTCTGGACCCGCCGACTGACGACGAGAGTGCCTCGACCGAGACGCCGTCCGAGAACGTCTTCGTCGACGACGCCGCGGACGACGGGGGTGATGAATCGGTCGTGACTAGCGAGACGGGCGGAGACACGCAATCCCTGCAGGCGACCCTCGAGTTCGCCGCACTGGCCGGACTGGCGCTGTTCGCTGCCGTCACCGCGTACGGGTTCTACACGAACGCCAGCCGCGCGATTTCGGAGTTCGTCGCTGCGTCCTACGTGTCGCTGTTCCAGGCGGCGTTCAACCTCGCGCTGCTTTTGGTTACGCTGGCCGGCCTCTCGCTGCTGGCGCGTCGCCGGTTCGATTTCGCCGGGTAGCGACAAGACAACGTTTTTCCGAACCCCACGCGAAAATCGGAGCATGACAGACGACGAGCAGTCAGATCAGTCCGACGCCGAGGAACAGGAAGACATCCCATCGCCCCGGAACACGCCCCGGGCGTCCGACCCTGAAGAAGGCGAACACGGCGAAGACGACGCGGCCGACGAGGGCGGCGACGACGGGAAGTCCTTCCGCGAGCGCGTCGAGGAGATCCGTCAGCAGCGCTCCGAGGAGCGCGAAGAAGGCGAGGGCGGAGAGATGAGCCGCGAAGAACGCATGGAAGAGATGATGGGCGGTGGCGGCCCCGGCGGCATGGGTGGCGGCAATCCCTTCGCGCAGATGATGGGCGGCATGATGGGCGGCGGCGGTCCCGGCGGCATGGCTGGCGGACCCGGCGGGCGCGGCCGTGAAGAAGAGGACAGCGACAACGAAGAGATGGTCCGCGAACTCCGCAAGCTCCGCGACGAGGTCCACGACCTTCGGCGGTCGGTCGACCGAATCGCCGACGCGCTCGAAGACTAGGAGCGGTTTTCCCACCTACTCGACTGCGACGTCAACGAGCCCTGATAGTGGTTGCTGTCCGTCTGTTCCACGCGATCAATCGTTACAGCAACGAGCTGTGACCGCTCAATTGAGAGCCCCGGAGGCGAACTCCGGGCCGCTTTGCACGACGACCCGTGCGCCCAGAAGTGACGCTGACCACCGACAGCGCAGAGACTGTTACTGGAACGTTCGGGAGATCTCTTCGTCGTCCTCGGCTTCCTGCTGGATCTTCTCCCAGGCGTCGTAGAAATCCTGTTCGACGATCTCGGAGCGGTCGTCGCGGATGGCGAACATTCCGGCCTCAGTGCAGATGGCCTTGATGTCCGCCCCGGAGGCCTCGGTAACCTCCTCCGCCAGCGACTCGAAGTCGACGCTCTCGGCGAGGTTCATGTCCCGGGTGTGGATGCGGAAGATCTGTTCGCGCCCCTCCTTGTCGGGCTTTGGCACCTCGATGAGGCGGTCGAAGCGGCCGGGCCGGAGGATCGCCCGGTCGAGCATGTCGAAGCGGTTGGTCGCGGCGATGATCCGGATCTCCCCGCGGTCCTCGAAACCGTCCATCTCGCTGAGCAGTTGCATCATCGTCCGCTGGACCTCCGCGTCGCCGGAGGTCTTCGACTCGGTGCGCTTGCTCGCGATCGCGTCAATCTCGTCGATGAAGATGACGGCGGGTTCGTGCTGGCGAGCCAGCTCGAACAGGTCCCGGACGAGCTTCGCGCCCTCGCCGATGAACTTGTGGACCAGTTCCGAGCCGGCCATCTTGATGAACGTGGCGTCGGTCTGGTTGGCGACGGCCTTGGCCATCATCGTCTTGCCCGTGCCCGGCGGGCCGTGCAGCAGGACGCCGCTGGGCGGGTCGATCCCGACCTCCTCGAACATGCCGGGACTCTTCAGGGGCATCTCGACGGTCTCGCGGACCTCCTCGATCTGCTCCTGAATGCCGCCGATGTCCTCGTAGCCGACGTCGGGGCTCTGGTCGACTTCCATCACGCGGGCGCGGACGTCGGTCTCGTCGTCGAGCGATTTGACGATCGACAGGGAATTGTTGACCGCGACCCGGGCGTCGGGTTCGAGGTCCTCGCGCATCTCCTCGGTGACCTCGGTCAGCGCTTCCTGGTTGTTGCCGTGCTGTTTGATGATGACCCCCTCGTCGGTGAGTTCCTGCACGGTGGCGATGAACAGCGGCGACTGCTTGAGCTTCTTGTTCTCGTGGGTGAGTCGCTCGAGTTTCTGCTGGTACTTGTTGTTCTCGGCGTTCGCGTCGAGTAACTTGTCTCGCATCTCTTCGTTCTGTGACTCCAGCACTTCGAGACGCTCCTGCAGGGCCTCGATCTTTTCCTGCTGGGAGGCGTCCTCGTCGTACGGGAGATTGACTTCATCGACGGTGTCCGTCATTACCCCCTCGGTAGTGGATGTGTTCATAAGAGGTTTCGGGTGGTGTCAGATGTGTCTCCCACGGAAAGACGGTTTATGTCGCTCGCGACGACCCGCCCGACGATAACACCGAATTGATTACCATAGAGCATATTTTAGAAGAGAAAATATTATTACTCTGTATCCACTCGTTCGGGGTACGATGAGCACGACCGAGCCGATCGCTACGGATGCACCGACGGACCACGACCGAGAGGCACTGCGAGAGCTCCCCCCGAGCGCGAAGCTCGTCGCAAAAGCCCTAGAGTACAACGATCAGTTGACCCAGAGTCAACTCGCCGAGGAGACGCTGTTGCCCGGCCGGACGGTCCGGTACGCGCTGAACCGGCTGGAGGAGATCGGCGTCGTCGACGCTCGCTTCTCCTTTACCGACGCCCGCAAGCGCGTCTACTCGCTGCAGACCGAGTGACGCTCCACGAACCGAGGATGCTTCGTTGACCACACACTCGGTTAGCCAAGGAAAAGCCCACATTCTGACAGGAATGACGTGCAACATGCAGAGGCTGTATACAGCAGTTGGTCGTCGTTTGTTTCATCTCATCATCGTCGGAATAGTAGTTTTGGTAGGTCTGCGTATCGAGTGTTGTCAGTCGCCACTCTGAGACAAGATTGATATCCATATACGCCATTTTGTTAGCTATGATTCAAGTCAATACGGATGTGTCAGGGTCACGTCCACCAGAAAACCGATGGTGGATCCCGATCGGCATACTCGTTGCGCTCATTCCGATTATGATAGTTCTTGGGCTGGTTGCTCCCCCAGACGCCTTCTACGCACTATTTATTGCGCCTGTTGCTTTGCTCGGCTTCGTTCTCACTTTTTTCTCACCCATCTTCATTCATCTCGATAAACAGTATGTTGAGTCAGTTTCGACGTGGAAACCATCTAGTTGGTACTATTATATAATATTCCCGCCAATTACGCTTCTATCAATCGTCTATGTCTACCAGCGCCACAAATATGTGGGCGTACCGTGAGAGTCTACTGATGAGTCGATACTCTGTCTCTACCAATTCGTCGCCTCACCGGTTGCCGAACGATCAGTGACCGATACGCGCTGTGCATCTTGCACGCGAATCCTGACAAGACTTGGATAGGCAGAGCGTGCGAAGCTTTCTATGACAGGTTCCCTCTAGAGTTCGGTAGCAACTGGCTCCCGTGAGGAACGGGACGCCTCTGGTGTCCACCCAAAAGGTGACCCATCATTCGTCTTTAACTAAGCCTGATGGTGATTATTGAGTGAGGAATTATTACTGATACCAGATAAATGGATTTCAAGAGGTGAGACGCTGTTCATAGTGGAATTAGTCGATAAACGATGCTGCAAACCGGTATTTCCCGCAATTTAGCGAGTGTACAGATGAGATCTGACCAAAAATCACGGCTGAGTAGTATTACTCTGAGTATTAGCTAAAGACGGATGGCTTCACGGAGTATCCGCACGAAGGGTGGATAAGGACGAAGCCGCCGAAATGGAGGGGCGAGGTCATACCAGGTAAGTCACCTGGGGCCGGTTTTGCGGGTGATGACCACATTCATATGGCGTCAGTGCCAAGTTTAGAGCAGAAATGGAGTTTGAAGAGTTCAAGCGAGTCCTCGAAGAGCAGACGGGAGACCGCTCCCAGCTCAGCAAGGACTCGTATGAAATCGGGCGTAAGCTCGCTAACCTCCCTGATTAGCTACTCTGCTCCTCGCAGCCGATCAACAAACGCACGTTTCCCATCGTCAGTTTCTCCCTGCAAGTGAGTAGCGTCGGCCTCATTCAGAGCGGTCTCAACGAACTCACAGGACCGGTCAAGATGACGATTTGTGTAGTAGCTCCGATGATCAGTTCGGTTTACATTAATCTCCGCGAGATCGATCTGGATACCCTCTTTCCGCTCAACGCGTTCATACCCGTACTGATGCGCCCACTTCAACAACGGAAGCTGATTCCGGAGCGTGAGGATACGTTTTGAGTCGTAAATGAACTCCCGCACCCACTGGTACCACCGGCCTTCTTCTCCGGTGTCCGGCATTGAGAAGCCCTCGTCGTAAGAAGTGAGATACCGGTCAAGCAGCCCAATTCCAGTCCGGTGATTCGTGTTTGGCATTGGATGAGCGAGAATGAAGTACGAGAGCAATTCCGCACCCACATCGGGTACCAACTGCCGCCACTCGACGCGGTTCAGCACGCCCGGGATCTTCTCCAGATCCATCTTCTTGTAAGTGGAAAAGTCCGCTCCTTGCTCCTCCTTCTCTGTGAGTATCCCGTCGAAAATATCGATGACGGCAAAGAGAATCTGCTTATCGCCTTCAGAAAACTCCGTATCAAACCACTCAATGACCTCTTCTTCGGTCTCAAACTCGGGGTACGCCGCATCGAATAACGTCCGCGTGTACAGGAGGTAGATCGTCTCACCGCCGACTGATTCGTCAGCAATGGCCATCTCAATGTCAGACTGCTCCGACAGCTGAGTCGCCTTCTCAGACCGAACCTGCTTGTCGTCACTGATGAATCGGAGTGTGAACCGATTATCGGCTGGGTGGTGCAGCTGTAGCACCGGTGGTTCATCGGTCATACGTGGTCAGCGAACCACTCGGGTGCGCCTGTGTATTCCGCCCAGCAATGTTTGTGACACGGCTCGCCACGCGGGTTTGGAATCACCTTATCGAGATCAACTTGCTTGCCGCACAAATCACATTCGGCACTGTGACCGTGCGTCCGCTGGTCAGTCGAGAGGTTCTTTGTCTCAATGTACAGCTCGTGCAGCGCTCGGGGAGTCAGCCCGACTAGCACCTTTTCGTGGTCATCCTTGTTGCGCCGTTCGGGAGTGTATGTCAACACCCAGCCCTGACCCTTCTCTCCATCGCCGGCTGGCCCAAGTGAGATCGTTTGCGCGAGCTCGTCCGGGACGTAGTGCCACTCGTTGTCAGCGAACCGGGGGTAGTGACCCTTTGGACGTGGATTCTCGGAATCGACATCATCGTCTTCGCTCATACGAGACCAGCCTCCTCGAAGGCCTCGTTCACGACTTCGGGCGTCGGCGCGTTCAGATACGGTTCGATGGCCTGGAAGGAGTCCCATCCACCAACCTGCATCACGACGCGGGGATTCACCTGCTTCTCGACAAGGAGGCGCTGCGCGAACCGCCGGCGGAGATCGTGGCTGGAGACGTACCGATAGTCGTCGTCACCGGTTGCTTCCGCCGCACGCTCGGCAGTCCGCTTTACGACATCTCGGACGCCGCGTTCGGACAGTTCCACGAGCGGCTGATGCCGGTCAACGTTCTCGGCGTTCGCGTACCGGTGAATATCGCTTTCTACGTCCCGGGGCAGGTATGCATTCCGTGGCTTCCCCCCGTTTCCGCTCGTGTCCTTGCCCTCGGGGACGCGGAGCCGGTAGTGTTCGCCGTCCTCCGTCCGCCGGACGTGCCGCGGTTCGATCTGAGGAATCTCGAACGCACGCAGACCGACGTACCCGCCGAGCTGGATGATCAGGTCGTCACGGTGGGTAGCAGCGTGCCGTCGGAGCTCTTCGAGCTCCGTGTCTGTCATCCAGACTTTGTACTCGTCGTCTTTTGCAGTCGCCTCCAATCTCATGCATACTTGTTAGGAAAACTTTGCACTTAGTGCTACGGGAAACCTCGTGATCGAGTCCAAAACCCGCCATATTCCACGGTTCGTTTCCGACTTCTATGGCAAGTCAGCACTCGATAGATTGGAGCAGCTAAACGCTCAGTACCTTCCCAAGCGTAGAGTGTAGAATGGTAGGATCAAAACACATAGCCATCGGATATTTTCAACACAGCGTACGAGATATAGAGGGTGTGTACAGCAGTCGTATCCGCGCGAGCGGAGCGAGTGCGGTTCCCGGCGCGAGGCCGAAGGCCGAGCAGTTCGCTTTTTCATTGAAGTTTTTGCGCCGATCGAACGCCGACGCTCTCATAGGGATTAGCGTAGAAATCCATAGATTTCGCCCGGGAACGATGATCCGGTATCCCGATCGGAGTGACAGTTCCTCCGATCAGCTACGCTAATCCCTATCAGTTGACGGATTTCGACAGCTCCGCCCCTGCTTTGAACTTCACGTCGTTCGATGCGTCGGCAGCCCCGACAAGGTGCAGTACCGGTGCATCGAGCGCCGTTATAACGGCCGATGGGCGGACATCGGCGTCGTCGTCACAGTCGCGAGTGTCGTGCCGTGCAAGTGATTCGTGGGACTGGACTCCCCAGCAGTAGAGGTCCCCGTCGTCCCTGGACACTGATACGGTCGGTTGTAACGATTTACCGGTGCGATCGCATAACGGATGCGATCGATCCGGAACAGACTTACAACCGACCGTATGAGTGGGCACCCGCGGGCAAGTACTCGGCGTCCGGGTCGTACTGGCTCTGTAGCGTGATATTCGAGTATTTCGTCCGCCCGGGCTTTTTCCGAACGACTCTGTCGTCGGTTACCGTCTTCTTGAGGTCGATACCGCCGTCCTCAATGTCCGAGCGCGTGACGCCGACGACGAGGTTCGGGCCGTCGGCGACCAGCAGCGTCGCGCTGTTCTCGTAGAGCGCACCGTCGTCGATCTGCCAGCCGCCCACGAACAGCAGCTGGTCCTCGTGGCGGATCCGACGCACGAACAACAGCGCAGGCAGCGGGAGCGGACTGTCCGGCGGCGTCGCTGCCACGGGAACGACGAACGTCTCGGACACAGTCGCCTCCCCGATGGTGGTATCTTCGCCCCAGGAATCGTTATAGTCGAAGCAACAATCGTTCTCCCCACTCAGTTGGCCCGAGACGCGCTCTGCAAGAGCCGCGCCTTGTCTCTCACACGCCTCCAAAGACATATATGATACTCGATATATGTACGGTTTGATCGGGGCCACAACTCCACGGTAAGGCCGTACTGCGCAACGTTCGAAGCCCGGAACTTTCACTTTCACCGCGGTCTCGGAACCCCTTTAGGACGGGACGGCCTACCCCCGCGCAATGACGCGGGTGATCCACACGGGCGACACGCACCTGGGGTATCAGCAGTACCACGAACCCGCCCGTCGGGAGGACTTTCTATCGGCGTTCCGGCAGGTGATCGAGGACGCCGTCGCCGAGGACGTCGACGCGGTCGTCCACGCCGGCGACCTGTTTCACGACCGCCGACCGGGACTCGCCGACATCATGGGCACGCTGTCGGTCCTGCGGACGCTCGAGGACGCCTCGATCCCGTTTCTCGCCATCGTGGGCAACCACGAGACCAAGCGCGACGCCCAGTGGCTGGACCTGTTCGAGTCGCTGGGGCTGGCCACTCGGCTGGGAGCCGAGCCGGTGACGATCGACGGGACGGCCTTCTACGGGCTCGATTACGTCCCCAAGTCCCAGCGTTCGTCGCTTGCGTACGACTTCGAGCCCAACGACGCCGACCACGCGGCGCTGGTGGCACACGGGCTCTTCCAGCCGTTCGATCACGGCGACTGGGACGCCGAGGCGGTGCTCGCGGAATCGCCCGTCGACTTCGACGCGATGTTGCTCGGCGACGATCACACCCCCAAACGCGCCGAAGTCGGGGACACGTGGCTGACCTACTGTGGCTCGACCGAACGCACGAGCGGCTCCGAGCGGGACGATCGCGGGTACAATCTCGTCACCTTCGATGAGGGGGTCGACATCCGCCGGCGCGGCCTGCCGACCCGCGAGTTCGTCTTCGTCGACGTCGCACTCGAGGCTGGCGAGGGGTACGGTCGCGTCCGCGATCGCGTCCTGCAACACGACCTTGAGGACGCGGTCGTCATCGTGACGATCGAGGGCGACGGCGAGCCGATCACGCCCGCGGAGGTCGAGACGGTCGCGCTGGAGGACGGGGCGCTGGTCGCTCGCGTCAACGACCGCCGGGAGATCGAGCCGGACGAGGAGGTGTCGATCTCGTTCGCGGACCCGGATGACGCTGTTCGTGAACGGATCCGCGAGCTGGGACTGAGCCCGGCCGCGCGGGACATCGACGAGACCGTCCGCGCGAGCAAGGTCGCCGACTCGAACGTCGCCGATCGCGTCCAGCAGCGCGTCGCCGGGATCGTCGAGCAGGCCGATCCGGGCGCGTTCGAGGCGGCCGAGGGCGAACCCGACGCCGCGTCCTCCGACGACGCATCTGACACCGGATCGGCCGAGGTCGCGCAGTCGGACGGGGACGGACAGGCCACCATGGAGGAATACCTATGAAATTCACGCGCATCTCCCTGGAGAACTTCAAGTGCTACGGCGACGCCGATCTGCGTCTGGATCCGGGCGTGACGGTCATCCACGGCGTCAACGGCAGCGGCAAGACGTCGCTGCTGGAGGCGGCGTTTTTCGCGCTGTACGGGGCCCGGGCGCTCGACGCGACGCTGGAGGAGGTCGTCACGACCGGGGCCGAGGAGACGGTCGTCGAGCTGTGGTTCACTCACGCCGGGGGCGAGTACTACCTCAAGCGCCGCGTCCGGGCGACCGGCGAGCGCCCGACGACCGCCGAGTGCGTGCTGGAGGGGCCGGAGGCGACCTACGACGGTGCCAGAGACGTCGGCGATCGCGTCGCCGAGCTCCTTCGCATGGATCACGAGGCGTTCGTCAATTGCGCGTACGTCCGTCAGGGCGAGGTCAACAAGCTGATCAACGCGACTCCGGGCGAACGTCAGGACATGATCGACGAACTCCTGCAGCTTGGCAAGCTCGAGGGCTACCGCTCGCGGGCCAGCGACGCCCGCGTCGGTGTCGGTCGCGTCCGCGACGACAAGCAGGGTGCGCTCGCACAGCTCGACGAACAGATCGAGGCCAAAGAGGACAAGGACTTGCCCGGGACGCTCAACGAACTCCAGACAGAGCTTCAGGAAGTCAACTCGGAGATCGACCGCTTCGAGGAGCAACGCGAGGCGGCCGTCGAGACCCTCGAAGAGGCCGAATCAGTCCTCGAAGAGTACGAACAGAAGCGTGAGGAACTGGAGACCGTCGAGTCGGAGATCGAAGACCTGGAGGCGACGATCGCCGAGACGGAACGCGAGCGAGAGTCGCTGCAGTCGGAGCTCGGCGAGTTGCAATCGACAGTCGAAGACCGCGAGGCGACGGCGCAGTCGGCCCTTGAGGAGTCGGATCTCGACGTCGACGCGGACGTCGCGGCCATCGAAGAACGACTCGCTGAACTCGACGAACGTGACGAACAGCTCCGGAACGAGATCGAGGAGCATCGACTCGAGGCCAGCGAACACGCCAGCGAGGCCGAAAGCGCACGCGATCGGGTCGACTCGCTGGAGTCACAGGCCGCCGAGAAGCGCCAGCGGGCGGACGAACTCGAAGCGGAAATCGAATCGGCCGAGTCGAAGCTCGACGAGCGGCGCGAGCGGATGGACGAACTCGACGAACAGATCGACGAGCTTCGCGCCCAGTTCGAGGACGCTCCGGTCGATGTCGGGGACGCCCAGCAGCACCGCGAAGCGATCGCCGACGATCTCGATACCGTCCGGGACGAACTGACGGAGCTATCGGCCGAGATCGACCGGCAACGGGAGGCCATCGAGGAAGCCGAGGCGCTGCTTGCGGCGGGCAAGTGTCCGGAGTGTGGTCAGGATGTCGAGGGCTCGCCCCACGTCGAATCGCTCGGCGAGCGCCGCGAGGACCTCGAGAAACTGAAAGACGAGCGTGGCGAACGCCGGCAACACCGCGACCGGCTGCAGGAACGACTCGAGCGGGCGGAGACGCTCGAAGACGCCGAAGACGAGATCGAGCGCCTGCGCGAGCGTCGCGAGACCGTCGAGGGACTGCTCGAGGAGCAGGCCGCCGATATCGAAAGCGACCGCGAGCGGATGACCGAACTCCGGGAGTCCGCAGCCGACCTCGAAGAGGAGGCCGAACAGGTGCTCGAAGACGCCGAGCAGGCCGAGCAACAGGCCGAACAGGCGCGCCAGCAGGTCGGGTCGATCAACGAGCGTCGGACCGAACTGAGAGAGCGGCGACAGCGACTCGAGGCGGCGCTCGAGGCACTTGAGGCGATCGACGACGCCGAACGCGAGATCGAGCGCCTGCGCGAGCGCCGCTCGGACCTCGCCGAGACGAACGGAGAGCGCCGCGAACGGCTCGCCGAGAAACGCGAGCGCCGATCCGAACTCGAAGAGGCGGCCGACGACTCGCAGATCGAGGCCGCAAAGGCGGAGAAACAGAACGCGACGGAGTACATCGAGCAGGTCGACGAGCAGTTAGCGTCGCTCCGGGAGCGTCGTGACGACCTGCAGAACCGGATCGGCGGCGTCAAGCAGGAGCTCGAAACGCTGGAAGAGCTTCGAGAACGGCGCGAGGAACTCGCGACGGTCCTCGAGCGGCTCGAATCGCTGTACGAGGAGACCGAACAGCTGGAATCGATGTACGGACAGCTCCGGGCGGAACTGCGCCGGCGCAACGTCGAGACCCTCGAACGGATGCTCAACGACACCTTCGAGTTGATCTATCAGAACGCCTCTTACTCGCGCATCGAGCTGGACGGCGACTACGAGCTGACGATCCACCAGAAGAACGGCGACACGCTCGATCCCGAACAGCTGTCGGGCGGCGAGCGGGCGCTGTTCAACCTCTCGCTGCGGACCGCGATTTACCGCCTGCTGTCGGAGGGTATCGAGGGGACGGCCCCGATGCCGCCGCTGGTGCTCGACGAGCCGACCGTCTTCCTCGATTCGGGACACGTCTCACAGCTCGTGGCACTGATCGAGCGGATGCGCGAGCTGGGCGTCGAGCAGATCGTCGTGGTCAGTCACGACGAGGAGCTGATCGGCGCGGCCGACGATCTCGTCCACGTCGAGAAAGACCCCACGAGCAACCGCTCGCACGTCGAGCGACTCGACTCGCCGGTCCTGGCGGAAGCCGTCGAGTCGGACTAGTCGAGATCGGACGGAACCGGCGTACCGTCCGCCGCGATCGCGTCCTGTGCCGCGTCGGTCGTCCGGTAGCCCCGCTGGCCGTAGACGGTCGTCGGCACGATCAACCCGGCCGCCCGGAGTTCACTCGCGGTCCCGTTGAGTTCGCTCTCACAGGCGTCGAACCGATCGAGCAACTGCCGCGCCGAGGCGGGACCGCCGACTGCCAGTTCGAGCACGAGTGCGAGCGCCCGTTCGGCGCGGTCCCGCGAACCGGAATCGCCAGCAGTGACGCCAAGCCAGTCGGCGAATTCGCTCGGATCCACCGCCGACAGTTCCGAACACGGTCGGGTCGTCATCGTTCCCTCCGGCAGCGCTCTGATCCGACATTCCTCGTCGCCCGAACGCTGGAGGATCCCGTAGGTCTCCCCGTCACTGACCAGCTGCATGATCGAACGGACGGTGCACGCGCCGAAAGCGGTTTCGACCGGGGCCAGTTCGGCCGCTGAGTCCGACTCTTCCGGTCCCGAAAGACACTTACAGCGCCATCTAATTATATCTCATTACACGATGTCGAAGCAAGCCGAGTTCCCCGAGTATCTCGACGTCGATTACGCCGACGGCGAGGGGGAAGACCCCGAGGACTACAGGAGTATCGAGGACAAGATCGAGAAGGCGATTGAGGTCACCCGCGAGGGACTCCAGCAGTACGAGAATCCGGTCGTCATGTGGACCGGCGGCAAGGACTCGACGCTGACGCTGTACTTCGTCAAGGAGGTCGCCGACCGGTTCGATCTGGAGGTGCCGCCGGTCGTCTTTATCGACCACTACCAGCACTTCGACGAACTCATCGACTTCGTCGAGCACTGGGCCGACGAGTGGGACCTGGAGGTCATCTGGGCGCGAAACACCGATGTCGGCGACTACGTCGACGAGCACGGGCTGGAGCCGGGCGACGACATCCCGATCGACGCGCTCAGCGAGCACAATCAGCACCACGTCCGAAACCTGCTGGAGTACGAGGAGGAGACGTTCCCGTTCCTGCTGGATACCTACGTCGGCAACCACCTGCTGAAGACGGTCGCGCTCAACGACACCCTCGAAGCGCACGATGTCGACGCCGTCCTCTCGGGTGTGCGCTGGGACGAACAGGAGGCCCGCGCCGACGAGACGTTCTTCTCGCCGCGCCACGACCCGGACATCTATCCGCCTCACGACCGCGTCCAGCCGATCCTGCAGTTCACCGAAGCCGACGTCTGGGAGACGTTCTGGAACTTCGTCGTCCCGGACACCGTCGAGGCGTTCCCCGAAGACGGCTACGTACCCCAGGGCCAGGACGACTTGCCCGACGGCGTCGGGAAGGAAGACGTCCCCGTCTCGCCGAAGTACTTCGCCGGGTTCCGCTCGCTCGGCAGCGAGGTCAGCACGGACAAGGCCGCCGAAGAGCCCGCCTGGCTGCAGGACATGGCCAACACGACCGAGCGCGCCGGCCGCGCTCAGGACAAAGAGGACCTGATGGAACGGCTGCGCGACCTCGGCTACATGTGATGGTGACTGGCCGGTAGGACTCATACGGTCGGTTGTAACGATTTACCGGTACGATCGCATACCGGGTGCGATCGATCCGGAACAGACTTACAACCGACCGTATCAAAGTCGACGCCCCCGATACGACGTATTTTTGCTCGTCGCGGCGTTACAGCGAGCGATGACAGACGAGTTGCCCGACGCGGTGCGCGAGGCGTTCGAGGCCCGCGATAGCTACGACCTGCGGGACGACCACGCGCTCGTGACGACGACGGCGTTCGACGCGAGAGTGACAGTCGAAGCGACCGAGGCCGACTGGAACAGTCAGTACGTCGTGACAGTCGAGGTTCCGACGCTGTCGGCGGCCGTCGAGGACGTCGTCGGCCCGGCCGTCGAGGACGGCTGGTTCGAGACGCTCGAACGCCGACTCGAGGACGCCCCGATGGCAACGCGTGCGAACCTCGAACTGGACGCCTTCGAGGTCCGGCGCGAAGACCAGCGCGTCGAGATCGCCTACGCCTTCACGCTCGGGAGCGAGTCCCAGGCGGCCGATATCGCGAAGACGCTCGTCGAGTACGTCGAGGGGACCTACGTCGAGGGGATCGTTCCCGGGTACGACTACCGACCGCCGGTTTCGGGACTGCTCGATCAGGCGCAGTCCGGGGACGCCGCGGGCGAGCGTGGCGGGACGCCGCTGTAGGGACAGGCCAATCGCATCCGGTCGGCTAGTCCATCGCGATGTACGTCTGCGTTCCCTCGACGCCGTCGATCTCCTGGATGTGCGTGGCGGCGATGTCTTTGACGTGTGCCGGCGAGTCGACCTCGACCTTCGCGATGAGGTCGACGTCGCCGGCGACGATGTGCGCCTCGACAACGCCGTCGAGTCCTTCGATCGCAGATTTGAGTCGATCCGCCTCGCCAGTGTGAGCTTTGACCATAACGTATGCGATAACCATGTTCAGGCACCTCCGAGCGCCGCGCGGCCGGTTTCTCCGACGACGATACTCCGAACGTCCCCGAGAGCGTCGAAATCAGCGACGACGACCAGCCGGTCGCCGTCCTCCAGCGACACGTCGTCCGTTGGGACGGTCATCGGTTCACCCTCCTTGCCGAAGGCGAGCAGACGGCTGTTGGCGGGCAGTTCGAGTTCGCTGATGCTGTAGCCCTGGACCGGCGACGCCGCGTTGATCGTCAGCTCGACGAGCTGGACGTCGTGGGCGACGTCGGCGATCGCCCGGATGTTCCCGCCGAGCAACGCGTTCTTGGTGGCGATCGCTCCGAGACGTTCCGGGTAGACGACCTCGTCGACCTCGTCGGCGTATTTGCGGTAGATTTCTTCCCGGTAATCCTCGTCGATCCGCATGACTGTTCGACAGCCGTAGTGGTCGGCGATCAGGCACGCGAGGAAGTTGGTGTTGAGATCGCCAGTCAACCCGCCGAGCGCGTCGGCCGATTCGACGTCCGCTTGCTGTAACGTCGATTCGAGCGCGCCGTCGCCCTCGACGACGGTGAACCCGTCTGCACTGGCCCGTTCGGCCCGCTCGCCCGATCGCTCGACGAGCACGACCTCGTGGCCGCTCTCGCGGAGCGCGCGGGCCGTCCGTAACCCGACGCGTCCTGCACCCACGATAACGTATCGCATATGGGGGAATATACTGACCGGGGGAATAAAGGTATGCACCGCGGCAGGGGCGCAACTTACTTGCTATGTGATATTGTACCATACATCATAATGGTCCGGGCGTTCGTTATGATCAAGACGGCAGCGGGGAAGTCAGAGGAGCTACTGGCCTCGATCGGCGCGGTCACGGGCGTCGAGGAAGCGCACATCGTCGCCGGACAGTACGACATCATCGCCGAGACCGACGGCGAGGACGTCTACGAAGTGATGCAGTCGGTTTCCGGCGAGATCCGCGGTCTCGACGGCGTCTCGGACACGCGGACGTACATCTCGCTGGAGTGAGCTCCGGCGTCGGTTGCCGCGAGCGATACGGCAAAGCGTATCGAATCGGTATCGCGGGTATGGTCGACGTCGCGGACGCGATCGGTCTCTCGGTCATCCTTTTGCTCAACAGCGCCATCGCGGCGTTGCTAACCCGGTTTTTCAGGGTCCGACTGGAAACCGCCTGGGGGAGTCTGACCTATGTCGCGTTCGTGGGGACGATCGTGCTGATAGCGACGACGCTCGTTCTCGGGGGCGGACTGGGGCTCGGTCCGAACCTCGGCTCGCCGGCGGTGGTCGTCATGGGCGTGGTCGTCCTGCCGCTGTCGCTCGGGGCGACGTTCGATTACTTCTGGATGCCCGCACCGGAGGAGATCGAGTTGCCCGATCGCCGGGCGACGTGACCGCGGCCGGGACACGCGGCGGTCGGCCCCACGGCGTTCTCGGTGGAAACACACTTTGTGTCCCGGACTGCAACGGACGGGTATGGTCACGTCTAGCGCCCCTGGGAAGGTGTATCTCTTCGGGGAACACGCGGTCGTCTACGGCGAGCCGGCCGTCCCCTGCGCGATCGAACGCCGCGCCCGGATCACTGCCGAACGTCGAGGCGACGACAGACTGCGCGTCAACGCGACCGACCTGACGCTCGACGGGTTCACCGTCGAATACGACGGCGACGCGACCGGGACGCCGGACGTCGACGTCGCCGAGCCGTTGCTCGAAGAGGGGATGGGCTACGTCAACGAGGCGATCGAACAGGCCCGCGACGCGGCCGACGCGCCCGACGCCGGATTCGACGTCACGATCGAGAGTTCGATCCCGCTCGGTGCCGGACTCGGCTCCTCCGCCGCAGTCGTGACTGCGGCCATCGACGCCGCGACGCGCGAACTGGGCGTCGAACTCGACGCCGCGGAGATCGCCGACCGTGCCTACCACGTCGAGTACGAGGTACAGGACGGCCAGGCCTCCCGTGCGGACACGTTCTGCTCGGCGATGGGCGGGGCGGTCCGCGTCGAGAGCGACGACTGTCGGCGGATCGACGACGTGCCGAACCTCCCGTTCGTGATCGGCTACGACGGCGGTTCGGGCGACACCGGCGCGCTGGTCGCCGGGGTCAGAGACCTTCGCGAGGAGTACGACTTCGCCGCCGACACCGTCGGGGCGATCGGCGACATCGTTCGACAGGGCGAGCAGGCGCTCGAGGCCGGGGATCTCGAGGAACTGGGCGAACTGATGGACTTCAACCACGGTCTGCTGTCAGCGCTGGGCGTCTCCTCGCGCACGCTCGACGCGATGGTCTGGGCGGCCCGCGAGGGGGACGCGCTCGGCGCGAAACTGACCGGTGCTGGCGGCGGCGGCTGTATCGTCGCGCTCGATCCGGACGACGGAACCGAGACGGCACTCCGCTACACGCAGGGCTGTGAGTCGGTCTTCCGGGCGGAACTGGACACCGAAGGCGTACGGGTGGAATCGTGACGACAGTCCTCAAACTCGGCGGGAGCGTCGTCACCGACAAAGACGAGCCGGAAACCGTCGACCGGGCAGCGCTGACGGACGCGGCGGACGCGATCGCCGAGGCGAACGGCGACCTCGTCGTAGTTCACGGCGGCGGGAGCTTCGGACACCCTTCTGCCGCCGCTCACGGCGTCACCGACGCGGCAGGAACCCACGACGCGGCCGGCATCCGCGAAATCCACGACGCGATGGGCGAACTGAACGCGGCCGTCGTCGGGGCGCTGCAGGATCGGGACGTGCCCGCGCTTCCCGTTCGCCCGCTCTCGGTCGCCTACCGTGACGACGGCGGGGGGACTGCGTTCCCCTCCGAACCGGTCGCGACGATGCTCGCGGAGAGGTTCGTCCCGGTCGCCCACGGCGACGTGGTGGCCCAGCGCGGCGCGGGAGCGACGATCCTCAGCGGCGACGAGATTGTCACGCTGCTGGCCGAGCGACTGGACGCCGACCGCGTCGGGGTCTGTTCGACCGTCCCGGGCGTCCTCGACGGCGACGGCGAGGTGATCGACCGGATCGACGACTTCGAGGCGGTCGCGTCGGCGCTGGGCGAGAGCGAGGCGACCGACGTGACCGGGGGCATGGCCGCGAAGATACGGGCGCTGCTGGAACTGGAGACGCCGGCGTCGGTGTTCGGGCCGGCACAGTTGCGGACGTTCCTCTCGGGCGGTCGCCCCGGGACGCTCGTCGCTCGGGACTCGACACCATAGAAGCCGGGCGAGACTGCCGGAGGCGTCGGGGTTTAGCCCGGCCGTCCCGAACCGCGGGCATGACCGACGACCCGCTCGCGCGCAACCGCCTCGAGAACGAGGAGAGTCCGTACCTCCAGCAGCACGCCGACAACCCGGTCAACTGGCAACCCTGGGACGAGGCCGCACTCGAGGCCGCCCGCAAGCGCGACCGACCGATCTTCCTGTCGATCGGCTACTCCTCCTGTCACTGGTGTCACGTGATGGCCGAGGAGAGCTTCGAGGACGAGACGGTCGCCGAGGTGCTCAACGAACAGTTCGTTCCGATCAAGGTCGACCGCGAGGAACGGCCCGACCTCGACAGCGTCTACCAGACACTCGCCCAGCTGGTCAGCGGCCGCGGCGGCTGGCCGCTGTCGGTGTGGCTCACGCCCGACCAGCAGCCCTTCCACGTCGGGACGTACTTCCCGCGAGAGCCGCGCCGCGGGATGCCCGGCTTCCTGGAGGTGCTCGGGAAGTTGCGAGCCAGATACACCGACGAGCGCGAGGAGATCGAAGCCCGCGCCGAGGAGTGGACCGAAGCCGTCGAGGACGAACTCTCATCGACCCCCGAACGGTCGGGCGAGGTCGGCGACGACCTGCTAGCGAGAGCCGGCGAGACCGCGGTACAGCGCGCCGACCGCACGCACGGCGGGTTCGGATCGGGCGGCCCGAAGTTCCCCCAGACTGGGCGGCTCCGGATCCTGTTGCGTGCCTACGGGCGGACCGGTCGCGAACAGTTCCGGACCGTCGCGACCGAGGCGCTGGACGCGATGGTCGAGGGCGGGATCTACGATCAGGTCGGCGGCGGTTTCCACAGGTATGCGACCGATCGGGAGTGGGTCGTCCCGCACTTCGAGAAGATGCTCTACGATAACGCCGAGATCCCGCGCGTGCTCCTGTTGGGCTATCAGGCCACCGGCGAGGACCGCTACGCCGAAGCCGCCAGCGAGACCTTCGAGTTCCTTCGGCGAGAGCTTCGCCACCCCGAGGGCGGGCTGTTCAGCACGCTTGACGCGCGCAGCGCGCCGCCCGACGACCCCGGAGCGAGCGAGGAGGGGGCGTTCTACACCTGGACGCCCGCGGCGGTGCGCGAGGCCGTCGGGAGCGAGACCGACGCCGACCTGTTCTGTGATCGCTACGGCATCACCGGGGCCGGCAACTTCGAGGGCGAGACGGTCCTCACTCGCGACGCCCCGATTCCGGAGCTGGCGGAGGCGTACGAACTCGACCCGGATGCCGTCGAGGATCGACTCGAAACCGCCCGCAAGCAGGTCTTCGACGCGCGGAGCGAGCGACCGCGACCGAACCGCGACGAGAAGGTACTGGCCGGCTGGAACGGGCTGGCGATCTCGGCGCTCGCGTCGGGCGGGCTCGTCCTCGATCCGTCGTACGCCGAGACGGCCGGCGAGGCGCTGTCGTTCTGTCGTCGACACCTCTGGGACGGATCCGACGACCGCCTGCACCGTCGATACAAGGACGGCGATGTCCGGATCGACGGGTATCTCGAGGATTACGCTTTCCTCGCGCGCGGCGCGTTCGACACCTACCAAGTGACCGGTGACCTCGAACACCTGTCGTTCGCGCTCGACCTCGGCGACGCGTTGGTCGAGCGGTTCTGGGACGCCGACGCCGGGACGCTGTACTTCACGCCCGCCGGCGGTGAACGCCTGATCGCCCGGCCACAGGAGCTGTCCGATCAGTCCACGCCCTCGAGCGCGGGCGTCGCCGCCGAGACGCTGCTCGCGCTCGATGGCGTCCGGCCGGACGATCGCTTTGCCGAGGTTGCCGCGGGCGTACTCGAGACGCACGCCGACACGATCGAACGCGACCCGCTCCGACACGCGTCGCTGACGCTGGCGGCCGATCGCTACCGGAACGGCTCGGCCGAGCTCACGATCGCCGCCGAGTCGATCCCCGACGAGTGGCGAGATCGGCTGGCGACGACCTATCTACCGGCCCGGATCCTGACTCGTCGGCCGCCGACGGCCGACGGACTGGACGCGTGGCTCGATCGGCTCGAGATGGCCGACGCGCCACCGATCTGGGCCGGCCGGGACGCTCGTGACGGGCAGCCGACAGTCTACGCCTGCCGGGCGTTCGCGTGCTCGCCGCCCCAGCACGACCTCGAGGCGGCGATCGAGTGGCTGCGAGACTAGGGAGCAAGTCCCGAAACGCACCGTGGGCGTCCGGAACGCGACGCGTGGCGGTTCCCCTCACGCATCGCGAACCTGGCGTGCAAAACAGCTACTCGAGCGATTTCGCCCGGTTGTGGAAGTCGCCGCCGCAACTACAGGTTCCGGGGTTTGTCGTCGCCTCGACGATCGTCCCACACTGGAGACACTCGTATTGCGACGGCGATTCCGGATCGTTCGTACCTTCGACATCCTGGCTATGTGGCATCAAAGATAGGGAGGGTTCGGGAACACAAGTATTAATCGCAAAAGGAATATAATGACGTATTATTACACCTAGTTCGCCTGTGACTCTCGGGAGAGCGCGGTCGGGTAGACCGGCCGAGGCCTAGTTCTGCCCGAAGTACTCACGGATCCGCTCGGCCAGGTAGACCGGGATCGAGACCGGCTCTTGCTCGACGAAGCGGGCGATTTCCGTGTCGTCGTGCTCAACAACCACGGTCGGGATGTACTCGATCCCGTACGCCTCGACTTTCGGGCCGGCTTTCGAGCCGTCGTCCAGTTTCTCGACGGGGATCTCCTCGATTCTGTCGTCGTCGACGCCGGCCGCCTGCAGGGCCGCGCCGAGCGTCGGCAACTGGGCGCGACAGTCGCCACACCAGTCGCCGCCCCAGACGATGTAGGTCAGCTCGTCGTGTTCGGCAAGCGTGTCGATCGTATCGGTGTGTGCGTCTTCGTTGAAAACGGGATCCGGCTCCATCGTGTCGAGACTCATACCCAGGGGTTCGGGCCCGTTCGATAAAACGGTCGCGACTGTCGCAAAAACGGCACCGCCTACTGCTGGTCGAAGGCCGCGACCAGTTCCGAGGCAGCGGCGCTGACGTCGCGGTCGGCGACGAACGACGCCATCGCCGTGCTCACGACGCGCGCGCCAGCTCAGACGCTGTTCGACCGCTACGAGACGTCGTAGCTCGCGACGGTCGCCCGACCCCACTTTTACTATCTCGTCGGTCGTCAGTTCGGACATGGACGTCGGCGTACTCACCGTCCCGCTGGGGGACCAGCCGCGCGAATCGGCTTTCGAATATCTCGCCGGACTCGGCGTCGACGCCGTCGAACTGGGCTGTGGCGGCTATCCGGGATCGGATCACGTCGATCGATCGGCGTTGCTGTCCGATCCCGACGCGCGGGACGCCCTCCGGGACGATCTGGACGCACACGACCTTCGCGTGAGCGCGCTCGCGACCCACAACAACCCGCTCCATCCCGACGAGCAGCGGGCGGCCGAGGCCGACAGAGAACTGCGCGAGGCGATCGAACTCGCGGCGCTGCTGGACGTGGGGACCGTGACCTGTTTCTCCGGCTTGCCGGCCGGCGGCCCGAACGACGAGGTGCCCAACTGGGTGACCACGCCCTGGCCGGGCGAACACGCCAACGCCCACGAGTACCAGTGGGAGGTCGCCACCGAGTACTGGCGGGAGCTGGCGAGTTACGCCGACGAGCACGATGTCGATCTGGCGATCGAGATGCACCCGAACATGCTGATCTACGAGCCGACGGGACTGCTCGAACTCCGCGAGCGGACCAGCGAGCGCGTCGGCGCGAACTTCGACCCCTCGCACCTCTACTGGCAGGGAATCGAAATCACCGACGCGATCAGACTGCTGGGTGAGGCCATCCACCACGTCCACGCCAAGGACACCCGGGTCTACGACGAACAGGTCCGGACGAAGGGCGTGCTGGATACGACCGCCTACGACGAGGTCGCCGACCGGGCCTGGCTGTTCCGGTCGGTCGGGTACGGCCACGGCGAGGACCACTGGCGGGACGTCGTCTCGACGCTACGGATGGTCGGCTACGACGGCGCGCTCTCGATCGAACACGAGGACGCGCTTACCTCCGCCAGCGAAGGGCTCGAAAAGGGCGTCGAGTTGCTCCGGCGCGTCGTCTTCGAGGACCAGCCCGGCGACGCGTTCTGGGCGTGACGCTGTCGTCCGACTGACAGTTCCGGGCAAGGTATTTTCCGCTGTCGCCCGACGTGGTACCCATGACACTCTCCGTTGGAATGCTCGGATACCGGTTCATGGGTCGGGCCCATGCCAACGCGCTCGCGCGATTGCCCATGTTCTTCCCAGACGCACCGACTATCGAGCGAGGGGTACTGATCGGCCGGGACGAATCCGCCCTGTCCGAGGCGGCCGACCGACTCGGGTTCGAACGGACGACCACCGACTGGCGGGACGCGATCGACGAGGTCGACGTCTTCTACAACCTCGGCCCGAACCACCTCCACGCCGAACCGTCGATCGCGGCGCTCGAGGCCGGGGCGGCCGTCCTCTGTGAGAAGCCCCTCGCGGCCGACGACGCGACCGCCGAACGCATGGCCCGGGCGGCCGCCGACGCGGCCGTCCCGACGGCGACGGCGTTCAACTACCGGTACGTCCCGGCGATCCGGTACGCGAAGCGATTGATCGACGCCGGCGAGCTCGGCGAGATCCGCCACTTCCGCGGGCGCTACCTCCAGGACTGGCTGGTCGATCCCGACGCGCCCTGGAGCTGGCGGCTCGACGCCGACCTCGCCGGCAGCGGCGCGCTCGGTGATCTGGGCGCACACACGGTGGATCTCGCGCGGTATCTCGTCGGCGACATCGCCGAGGTCAGCGGCCAGTTGCGGACGTTCGTCGACGAGCGACCGACTCCGGACGGCGAGGACTCCAGCGAGGTGACCGTCGACGACGCCTACAGCGCGCAGGCGGCCTTCGAGAACGGGGCCGTCGGGACGCTCGAGGCCTCGCGGTTCGCGACCGGCCACAAGAACGACCACGCGATCGCAATCCACGGCTCGAAGGGGAGCCTGCGGTTCGGTCTCGAACGGCTGAACGAGCTCGAGGTCAACCTCGAGGGCGACCGCGGCTACCAGCGCGTGCTCGTCACCGACGAGGACGACCCCTACGGCGAGCGCTGGTGGCCCCCGGGACACGTCCTCGGGTGGGAACACACGTTCGTCCACGAGAACTACGAGTTCCTCACGGCGGTCGCGGACGGCGGCGAGTACCGCCCGAACTTCGCCGACGGGGCGACTGTCCAGCGCGTGCTGGCGGCCATCGAGGAGAGTGACGAGCGCGGCGAGCGCCTGAGAGTCGAATGAGCGCAAGCGACGACGAGACGGGGCGGGTGACACTCGCGTTCTCGCTGGCGGCCGTCGAACGACTCGAGAACCCGACAGCGGCGTTCGAGGACGCACAGACCTGGAGCCGGGCGGTCGGCCTAATCGACGACGACACCGACCGGATCGAGCGGCTCGTCGAGCAACACGACCTCCGACAGGACTTCGACCTGCAGGGCCGAGACAGATGGCTCACTCTGGACGAGGTCCGCGAGACGACCTCAACGCCGCGACACGTCTACGTCGGGGCGAGCGACGACGACATGCGCGTCTCGACGATGTTCGACTGGGAGTACGTCCGCGTCACCGAGGCCGCCGAGAAGGCCGACTGGGCGGTCGCCGAACCCTCCGAGTCGGGTGTCCTCGCCCGACTTCTGTCGGCCGTCCGGAGTCTGTTCAGGTGAGGCGACGGCCCCGTCACAGGACTCGATAGCGCTCAGTGCCGGTCAGCAGTTCGACGCGCCGACAGCCGGAGAGGGAAAAGCAATTGCCCGCCGCCCCCCACGTTGCAGTATGCGCATCGCCGTGCCCAACAAGGGCCGTCTCCACGAGCCGAGCGTCGAGTTGCTCGAACGCGCCGGACTGCACGTCGTCGACGGTGCCGACCGAAAACTCCACGCCGAGACGGTCGATCCCGATGTGACGATCCTGTTCGCCCGAGCCGCCGACATCCCCGAGTACGTCTCCGACGGGGCTGCCGACGTCGGCATCACCGGCCTCGATCAGGTCGCCGAGGCCCGGCGGGAGAACCTCGTCGAACTGCTCGATCTCGAGTTCGGGAGCTGTAAGCTCGTCCTCGCCGCGCCCGAAGACGGCGACATCGCTACCGTTGGCGACCTCGACGGCGGGCGGGTCGCGACCGAGTTCCCCAACGTGACCCGGGAGTTCCTCGACGAGCAGGGGGTCGACGCCGAGATTACCGAGGTCTCGGGCGCGACCGAGCTCACCCCGCACGTCGACATCGCCGACGCGATCGTCGATATCACCTCGACCGGGACGACCCTGCGGATGAACCGCCTGTCGGTCGTCGCGGACGTGCTCGAGTCGTCCGTCCGACTGTTCGCCCGCGAGGACACCCGCGACCACGAGAAAGTCCGGCAGGTCGAGACGGCGCTGGGATCGGTTCTCGCTGCCGATGGGAAACGCTATCTCATGATGAATACTCCGGCCGACGCCCTCGACGAGGTCAAAGAGGTGCTTCCCGGCATGGGCGGGCCGACAGTGATGGACATCGCGGGCAGTGACGACGTCGCGGTCCACGCGGTCGTCGACGACAGCGAGGTCTTCGAGACGATCAACGCGCTGAAAGACGTCGGTGCGAGCGACGTTCTCGTGACCGAAATCGAGCGTCTCGTCGAGTGACCGCTCCCGGAGCGGCGTCGTCCGACCGCCGACCAGCAGAACGTCACTCGACGATGTCCGTCGATGCAGTCGTATCCGTCTGGACGTCGGTGTCGAGATCGATATCTTGGATGAGATCGACCAGTTCCCGCAGTCGGGGGAACGTGTAGGCGGTGAGTTCCACGTCCGTCGATTCGGCGACGATGTCGGAGTCGACGACGAAGGCGATATCCTCCTGTGGCCAGCCGCCCATCTCGTCGACGATGTCGCTGGCGGGCCCGTACGCGAACGACGGCGTCGAGATGTCGATCGTCGTGTCGAGGACGTTCGCCCAGCCGTCGATGTAGCCGGAGGTCATGATGTTGCCGATCTCCTGCATGGCCGACCGCTCCATGTCGGTGAACAGGCCATCCGCAGGCTCGTCGCCGCCCATGCCGCCGACCATCTGTCCGACCAGTTGCTTGCTGTCGCGCGGTTCCAGCAGAAAGAGCACGTACCCGTGTGGCGGATCGACCAGTTCGACGAAGATCCCGACCTGTTTTTGCGAGCCGAGGTGAGTCTTGACGTCCTCGATGTCCAGAAAGTTGATCTTCGAGACCTCGATCCCGGCGTCGATCCCGGCCAGCTGACTCAGGTGATCGGCGACCGTCTCCGAGCCCTCCTTCGCCATCTTGTTGAACAGATCCAGCTTTCGAACGTCGACCTGGAGGCTCATATCGGTCACTCCGACTGCAGGACCGTAATACTGCCGCCCGCTCGATCACCTTCGATAACGGCTCCGACGCCGGTCGCGATCACTGGTCGAGGTCGTCAGGCGTCAGCGTCGTGGCGGTCCGCCAGTAGTGATCGAACGTGTCACTCGCCCACGAGCGGACGGCCTCGTCGTCGGTGTCGATCGACGCCCGCAGGACGCCGGTCTCGTCGCGCAACAGCATGTGGACGGTGTCGTCGGTGATCGTTACTGCGAGCGGGATTCCCTCTTCCCGGACGTGAATTTCGGTGTCCGGCGCGTCCAGCAGCGAGCGAAGCCGATCGCGGAGTTCGGGATCGTCAGCCAGCGCTTCGATCGCGCTCCGTGAAAGCACGCCGGCAAACGACAGCTCGCCGGCGCTCGCTCGCCGCTCGACGACCGTCAGGTTCTGTTCGTTGAACGCATGCGAGAAAGCTCGCACCTCGCCTGCCGCGCCGACCAGGTCGAGCAGGCGCTTGACGGGCGCGTTCGGACGGGTCTGGGTTGGCGTCGTGATCGTCGCGTCCGCGAGATGACGCAAGTCGAAGTCCATCGCGTGCGTCGGGAGATACCGCACCAGCCCCCGGAGTTCACATTCCGTTTCGAGGATCTCGAGGAGGTCGGTCAGCCCGCGAGCGACGAGTTTGCCGGTCGCGGTCGCGATGTACTCGCTGCCGTCCTTGCGGACCCACGACCGCTCCTGAAAGTCGCCGAGGATCCGCCCGAGCGTCGCCTGGGAGGCGTCGGTATCGGCTTCGAGTTCGCGCCGCGTCCGGCGCTGGTCGGCCAGCGCGGTCAGCACTGCCACGCGGTTCTCCGAGCGCGCGAGGAACTCGACCTCCTCCAGCACCGATTCCATACTCGTGTGTCCGACCGCGGAGCAAAAACGCTGTCCGTTCCGACAGCGATTGGGCCGCCGAACGTCGGCACCGATCGGCGTGACCGTCTCGGGACCGTTCCAATTTTCAGCAGCAAACAGCAGTATCTCGCACGAAGCGAGAGTAACTGTGTGTCGCTGGGCTTGACACAGAACTTTTGCTGCCATCAGCGTGTCATAGAAACTTCCGCACGCTCTGCTTATCCAAGTCTTGTCAAGACACTCGTGCAAGATACAACGCGCGTATCTGGCACTGATGGAATTTTGATCGACAGGAGTCGTAATCGCTGATACAGCGACCTCAGAGGCCTGCATGAATTGGCGACTGCAAGTACCTATCTGGACACATCTTGGTAACAAAGTGCTTTCCTTCGGCTGTCTAGTATGTATACATGAGGAACACCCAAGAGTTCTACTACGAGCCCGACGAGACCGAACAGCTCAGCACAGCCGTCGTCACGGCGGTCGCTCAAGCGCACGATGAGGATGTGCTTGAACAAGAATGGCTCATCAGTGACGACATCAACACGGACGCCCTCGATGGCCTCTTTCAGGAACGGAATCTCGATATGACCATCCAGTTCGAGGCCGACGGGACGACCGCGACGATCATCGCCGACAGAGATGGAAACCCCCGCATCAAAATCGAATCACACCGCTAAGTTACACGCTCCGCGAAGAGTTGGTTCAGCAGCTTTGGTGCGAAACAACGACGGTCTTTGTGCTGACTACAGCCTCTGTATGTTGCACCGCGTTCTGCAAGCATATCTACTCCAACATTTCACTATCCGGTAGCACCGCAGAGAATCGGCTGTGAATGTTTCTATGACACGCTATGCCATTGTTTTTCGTCCCTGTCGGAGTGACAGCGGGCGCGATAAACGCCGACCCGCCACCAGCAGTCACTCTCGACTGTCCAGTATACGCTACGGGAGCGTTGCCGAACGCGGGACGCGAGCCAGCGGAACGGCCAGCTAGCTCGATTTCAGAGTCTCCCGTATAGGAAGACGTGAAATTCGAGTCTAGCGAGTCCGACTCCGCGTAAAACACGCGGGCCACGTTGACAGCGCCAACGTAGTCACGGTCAGCCTGAAAGCCACACCGCGAGTTATCACAACGGAAGTGACCGCCGTGCCAGACCTCGTAGTCGTAGTCAGGCGATTTCGTTGTATGTCCTGTCGAGCCACAGCGAGGACACGACCGACTCGTGTTTCCTGCAGACACTCTCTCAACGTGAATACCCGCAATATCGGCGCGGTATTTGATGTTCTCGATAATCTCTCGACGTGCCCATGACGACAGTTCCCATGAGAGCTGTCCGTCACCCCGTGGTGGTGAGAGTGAACGCAGGTCTTCGTGGACGATAGCGTCCACGTCGTACACTACGGCGAGTGCGAGGATTTGGTTGGATACGTCGTGGACAAGTTGTTCGCGCTTGTGTCGAAGCTTGTTGTTCACTCGCTCGTACTCCGATTGAATGTGTTTAAAGTGGTCTGTATGGTCGCGTCCTTGTCGGCGTAGATGAGCGAGTTTCGAGTTGAGTTGATTGCGCTCCCGATTCAGATTCCGCATCCTCTCTCGTTCCGTATTCTGGATGAAATACGGGGTGGAGAGTTGTTCTCCTTCGTTGTCTACGACGACAGCGGTTGCATCTTTCCGAAGACCGCCATCAATCGCCAATACGGTTTCAACATCGTCAGGAGTGTCTCTATGTTCGACTTCGACAGGAAAGGATAACTCGTAGTAGTCATCTCCTCTCTTCGACGTGTTAGGTTGGAATGATGGAGCGGAGAGACTGCCGTTGTCGACGAGTTCGTGAAAGGCGTCGTAGCCATCTAAGGTGTATTCTGTCCATGTCCAGTCACCCCATGTGTCGGCTTCAAGTGTATCAGGGGTTTTGAGTTCGACAGTGAGTTGTTGCGTGGATTCGTCGTACTGGTATTTGACTGCTTGTCCGCTGGTCGGGCCGTCATCTGCTGAATACGGTAGCACCCCAGAGGAGTATTCAGGGCAGTCTTGGAAGTCGAAGTACGTCTCTGGATACGTGCCGTGAACGTCGTAGTAGGCGTTCAACTGGTCGATGAGGAGGTCAACGTACCCAGAGGAGAGGTATCCGTCGGAGTCCCAGAGTCGTTCCTTGATTCGTCGGGTATGGATGCGTCGAATCTTGTGGTCTGGGAGGAGCGGCTTGATAGTCTGAAAAGCGTCTCGTTTGTCGGCGTGGCTTCGCAGGGTTTCACCGACTTTCTGCAACAGGCAGCGTTTGTATCTGGAAGGGAGGTAGATATTGAACTCGTCAAACGCTTCATGTTCGTCAAAGTATTTCCACGCTTGATGCGAGGATTCGTGAATCTCAGATAGGTGGTCTGGCGTCCAGTACTGCTCGATAAGCGTGTTTGCTGTCTGCGTGGTGAGCGTGGCGAGCCGGTTGTATCGCTCTCGCTCCTCGTCTGGCAGGCGGACTGGGAGGGAGAGGTGTGTAGAGGACATGTATGTAGTATCAGTCGTCTTGGGATAGTCGGATGACGGCGACTTCTTCACCAAGCCATTCTTTCGGAACGAAGACGTGTGCGCCCGTTCCTGTTTTGGTTACATCCTTCGTGATTGCTTCCTCGCCTTGGAATGTGAACTCGGCCATACCCAATGTAGATTAAATATACATTTAAACGTTTGGGGTAGCTTCTCGATTTGCTGCTGACTGCTGCTGTTTACTGCCGAATTTTGTAACTGTTACGTAACCCTGTCGAGTCTCGCTGTGTGGTCGCGTGCAATCGTTGCACGCCGTGTTCGTCTTGCAACCCCCGAACGTGCTGCACGGGATCGGCCGATACGGGGCCGTGAAAGTCTTTCTGGAGGAACCTATGGGGATCCAGCCCCGCTATATAGCTATGATCTCAGTTCACGCTCTGGAGGTGCCGCGCTGAATGGTCGGCCGCCGCACGCTCGCGCTGTTTGCCGCCGCGAGTCTGCTGTTCGGCGGAACGTTCGTCGCCGCGAAGGCCGGACTGGCGTACTTCCCGCCGGTGCTGTTCGTCGCCTTCCGGTTCGATATCGCCGCGATCGTGCTGGTCGCGTTCGCCGTCGCGACGATCCCGCGATCGGAGCTCGTCCCGCGAACCCGCGGGGACCTGCTCGGCATCGTCGCGACCGGTGGGCTCGTCATCGGGCTGGCCAACGCGTTGCTGTTCGTCGGCCAGCAGTCCGCGACCAGCGCCGTCGGCGCGATCGTCTTCGGGCTCAACCCGATCCTGACGCCCGTGTTCGCCGCCCTCCTGCTGTCCGACGAGCGCCTGTCGGCTCGGGGCGCTGGCGGGATGGCGCTCGGTCTGCTCGGCGTCGTCCTCGTGGTCGATCCCGACCCGGCGACGCTACTCGCCGGCGGGTTCGGCAAACTCCTCATCCTCGCCGGGGCCGCCAGCGGCGCGCTCGGGACGGTGCTCGTCCGTCGAGCGGACGCCACGCTCTCCAGCACGGCCCGAACCGCGTGGGGACTCCCGCTGGCCGCGGCGCTCACCCACGGGCTGAGTCTGGCGACCGGCGAGTCCGCGTCCGCGGTCGTCTGGTCGGGCGAGGCGCTGCTCGCGCTCGGATACGTCGGGGTCTTCGCCGGCGCGATCGCCTACATCGTCTACTTCAGTCTCATCGACACTGCGGGCGCCATCAAGGCCAACCTGATCTTCTACGTCGTCCCGGCCGTCGCGACGGTCGGCGGCTGGACGCTCCTGGGCGAGACGATCTCGGCGCTGACCGTCGCCGGCTTCCTGACGATCTTCGCCGGGTTCGCACTGATGGGCAGCGAGTCTATCGCCACCTGGTGGGGATCCGTCAGACCTGCGTCCGCCGGCGGCGACAGCGAGTCGGTATCGTACCCCTCGCGCGCGGACTGATATGCGGTATGACCGCACGACTGCATCGGTCGTCCCGGTAAATCGGGACAACGATCCGTATCAGACCCGGGAGCCACCGAGCGCCTGAAGTGAGTGGAGACCCTGACTGCGATTGATGAGTGACACCGGGAGTCCGCTGTCTCCGGATCGACCGGACGTGGACCGGGCGTTCGAAGTCGATGCGCCGTTCGAGCCGGCGGGCGACCAGCCCGAGGCGATCAAACGACTCGCCGAGGGTTTCCGGCAGGGTATGGACAAACAGACGCTGCTGGGCGTGACCGGCTCCGGCAAGACCAACACCGTCTCGTGGGTCATCGAGGAGATCCAGCAGCCGACGCTGGTCATCGCCCACAACAAGACGCTGGCGGCCCAGCTCTACGAGGAGTTCAGGGAACTGTTCCCGAACAACGCCGTCGAGTATTTCGTCTCCTATTACGATTACTACCAGCCCGAAGCCTACGTCGAGCAGACCGACAAGTACATCGAGAAAGACGCCTCGATCAACGAGGAGATCGATCGCCTTCGCCACTCGGCGACCCGGTCGCTTCTGACCCGCGAGGACGTCATCGTCGTCGCGTCGGTGTCGGCCATCTACGGCCTGGGCGATCCCCGGAACTACGTCGACATGTCGCTGCGACTCGAGCGCGGCCAGCGCATCGACCGCGACGAGTTGCTCGGTCGGCTGGTCGATCTCAACTACGAGCGCAACGACGTCGACTTCACGCAGGGGACCTTCCGGGTGCGCGGTGACACCGTCGAGATCTACCCGATGTACGGCCGGTATGCCGTCCGCGTCGAGCTGTGGGGCGACGAGATCGACCGCCTCGTGAAGATCGATCCGCTGGAGGGCGAGATCAAAAGCGAGGAACCGGCCGTGCTGGTCCACCCCGCGGAACACTACTCGATCCCCGAACAGCGCCTCCAGCGGGCCATCGACGAGATCGAACAGCTGATGGAGCAACGCGTCTCCTACTTCGAACGGCAGGGCGATCTCGTGGCCGCCCAGCGGATCGAAGAGCGGACGACCTTCGATCTGGAGATGCTCAAAGAGACGGGGTACTGCTCGGGCATCGAGAACTACTCGGTCCACCTCTCGGACAGGGAGTCCGGCGAAGCGCCCTACACCCTGCTCGATTACTTCCCCGATGACTTCCTGACCGTCATCGACGAGTCACACCAGACGATACCCCAGATCCGCGGCCAGTACGAGGGCGACAAGTCACGCAAGGACTCGCTGGTCGAGAACGGCTTTCGGCTGCCGACCGCCTACGACAATCGGCCGCTGACATTTGAAGAGTTCGAGGAGAAGACCGACCGGACGCTGTACGTCAGCGCGACCCCGGGCGACTACGAGCGCGAGGTCAGCGACCGGATCGTCGAGCAGATCGTCCGCCCGACCCATCTGGTCGATCCCGAGATCGAGGTCAGCCCGGCACAGAGTCAGGTCGAGGACCTGCTGAATCGGATCGACGACCGGGTCGAGCAGGACGAGCGCGTGCTGGTGACGACGCTGACCAAGCGCATGGCCGAGGACCTGACCGAATACCTCGAGGAGGCCGGCGTCGCCGTCGAGTACATGCACGACGAGACCGACACGCTGGAGCGCCACGAACTCGTCCGCGGACTCCGGGCCGGCGAGTTCGACGTGCTCGTGGGGATCAACCTCCTGCGGGAGGGGCTCGACATCCCCGAGGTGTCGCTGGTGGCTATTCTGGACGCCGACCAGGAGGGCTTTCTGCGCAGCGAGACGACGCTCGTCCAGACGATGGGGCGGGCAGCGCGAAACGTCAACGGGCAGGTCGTCCTCTACGCGGACGACCCGAGCGACGCGATGGAGTCGGCAATCGAGGAGACCCGTCGCCGCCGACGGATCCAGCGGGAGTACAACGAGCAACACGGGTTCGAGCCGACCACCATCGACAAGGAGATCGGCGAGACGAACCTCCCCGGGAGCAAGACCGACACCGGCGACGCCGCGGGGATGGACCCGGACGACGCCGACGAGGCCGCGCGACTGATCGAGGACCTCGAAGAGCGGATGGAGGCCGCGGCCGACAACCTCGAGTTCGAACTCGCGGCGGACATCCGCGATCGGATCCGCGAACTCCGTGAGACCTACGACCTCGACGGCGAAGAGGAGGGCGTCGTGCCGGAGCCTGGCCCCGGCGAACGCTGAGTGGCGCTTCGACCGTGGGGCTGTGAGTTCCCGATCTAACTCCTTTCCTGTCGAATGACCCATATGTATTTTGAGGCGTGCAAGATACAGGGCGCATATCTAGCACCAATCGTTCTGAAGATGGTGTCACACAGCGGTGGATGGCAGAGTCCTTTCGACAGTCAAGCGAACGCAGGACTCCGTACTACGTTCGCGGGTCTGGTTCCGGGAGTTCCGTGAGATTGTTCTCCTCGTCGTGTTCCACACCCTCGAGAAGCTCGCAAGAACACTATGATCCGGCTCACACCCCACCATTTTCAATAAAAATAATCGAACGGAAATATATTTCCAATTGTCTTCCGCAACGTCCGTATATGGGTTTGCTAAGCATTGGCGTGTATGTTGCGTCAGTGTTGGCTGTTGGAAGCAGTGTGATGGGGAAACGGACTGAGAGAGAAATGCTGTTCGTGACAGGAGCCGTAGTGGGGACGTTCGCGATCGGACTTGGGATTCTCAACGGAGTAGTGTCAGGGATTATAGCGGGCGCGACAGGGGGAAATGGAGGTGCAGGGTTTGTGTCGATGATCGTCGGAATTTTCGGGGGGACGATAGCGTGGAACCAGTACTATCAATACGACCCTGACAAAGCTGATGAGACGGCTGAAGCAGTAGAAAAAGGAATCGAGACTGCTGCGGAAAAAACTGCTGAAACCGCTGAGGCCATTGAGGAGGGCGCTGAGAAATTGGAAAGAAAAGCCGAGGAGCATCAGAAAAAGAGAAAGAAAAAGAAACTGAAAGAGCAACGGAAACAGGCAATTAAGCACGCTGTCTGGCAAATGAAGTGCCCCGAATGCGGGCAGGTGTGGACTCGCAGTCGGTCACGGATGCCAGACGTGCCCGAGATATACGGAATGCGCGTGGTCGGAATCCACGATACGTTAAACTATGTCCAATTTCAGTGTCTCCAGTGTAATCAGACCCAGAAGGTCAAGGTGAGTAACGTCGATTTGTTTCGGGGTGGCTGAGGCGGCACAATTCTCCGACTGGCGCGACTATCGGGTCAACCTCCCGGCTGGCTGATCGTCCAGACTGATAGTTGCGTGCTCGTCCGGAGCTGGTCGCCGTTCGTCTGCGTTCCGGCGACCGGTTCTAACGGCCGCATCACTTACTCCACGGATCAGGGCGGGTGGGGGAAAACAGAGGGATGAACTCACGGGCCGAGACGTGAGGTACCACTAACTCGCTCGGGAAAACCGTCGCTACGTGCCGGGTTGCTCACTGCATGTCGTCCATCCGGCGGATCCACGCACTCGGGTCGTCGAGTTCGTCGTCGCTGGGCAAGTTCGCGGGTCGCTCCCACACCCGTCCGGCGAACTCGATCCCGCGGGCGTCGACGACCGCGTCGAAGAAGTCCTTGCCGCGCTCGTACTGGCGACGCTTCATGCCCAGCCCGAGCGCGCGCCGGATCAGTTTCTGTATCGGCCCGCGACCCCGTCGGCGGCGCTCGATCTCCGCGCGGAGGTCCTGATACTCCTCGTCGAAGGCCCGGTCCATCAGCAACTCGGCGTAGCCCTCGACGGCGGTCATCGTCGTGTCCAGTTCGCCCAGCGTCACCCGGTCGATGTCGCCCTCTGCGAGCCGATCGACCGCCGCCTCCATCCGGGATTCGAGGTGGTCGGGCAGCCACGGGGCCGCGCCGAACTCCGCGGCGTGGGTCACCTCGTGGAAGGCGATCCAGCGGCGAAACCGGTCGCTGTCGGCCTCAAGCGAGTCGGCGACGCGCCGGACGTTCGGATAGACGAAATATAGGGCGTGGTCGTCCGCACCGTCGCCGTCGGCCAGCAACAGCGGGTCGTACTGCCCGAGGACGTTGCGCGCGAGAAACGAGAGTGCGACCGTCATCGAGCTGGTGTTGATGACGCGGGCCGCGGAGGGGAACATCCCGACGCGGTCTTCGAGCGGTGCCATCACCCGCCGGAACGTCTCGATGTTGTTGTCGATCCAGTGGTGGCGGTTGATGATCTCGATGGTGTCCGGGAGGTCGAACTCGAACCCGGAGACCTCGCGGACGCGGTCGCGGGCGTCGCGCACGTCAGTCGCGTAGCCCTCGCGCTCGCCCGGGCCGACCTCGAGCGTGCCGGGATCGGTCCCGGCCTTCGAGGCCTCGGCGACGGCGTCCCAGTCGATCGGGCCCGTCCCCGAGGCCTCCGTGACGGCCCGGACGCTGCGATAAAGTCCCATACCCGCCGTACGGGACCGGCGAGTAAAGGACTTCGGCTCCTACTCGCGTCGCTTGCGGAGCACGGCGATAACGACGAGCACGAGCGCTAGCAGGGCGAGCGCCCACACCGACCGCGACGATCCGCCGTCGGGTTCGCTCTCGTCGTCTGATTGGGCACTCGTGACGGAACTGAACGGCAGCGAGACGATGCCGTCCGCCGATCCCTCGATCGAGGCGTCGTCGAGGTGGATCTCGAGGAACGTGAATTCGGCCATACATGATCGTTCGCGGACGGAACACAAAACCGTTGCCCAGACGTTCGAGACCGCCGACGACGATCGCGGCTGTTCGACCGCCCCGAGCCGTAGTCGCCCCGCCATCGTTCAGAGCAGCCGACACGACTGCCGAGCGGTTCGGAAATGGTAAGTATCTCTCGGGGAAACGCCCGGTAGCGTGACATCGACAGCGCGGCGCGCGGGCGCGTTCGCCGTCGTCGGAGCCCTGTCGCTGGCGGTCCCGGTACTCGAGCGCCTGTTCGATCGGCCGACGACGACCGTCGCCGCGGCCGTGCCGTTTCTGGCGATCACCGCCATCGCGCTGGCCGCGGCCGACGACGGCGTGCTCTTCGAGCTGTTCGCCCGACCCGGCGATCGACGAGACGGCAGACTGTATGGGCTAGCCGGCTTCGCGTTCGCTATCGCCGCGCTCTCCGTTCCTGCGACGTACTTCGGGATGGCGCTCCCGGCGTTCGTCACGAGCGTCGTCGTGCTCTCGGCCGGGAACCTCGCCGCTCACACGGCCCGCGCCCGCAACGTCGAGCCGTTCGGTGCGATGGCCGCGTTCGTCACCGGCGGGACGCTGGCCGGCATCGGCGGCTATCTGGCCGCGGCCGCGATCCTTGAAACCGGGTTCGCGCTCCCCGAAGTGGTCTTTCTGGCCGCGACCGGCGCGCTGACCGGCGGGCTGGTTCGATCGGTGCTGTTCGAGCGCGACGAGCCGATCGTCCTGCTCGTGATCGGGCTGTTGCTGTGGCTCTTTTCTGACCTCGAGATCGCCGTCACAGCGACCGGCATCGCCGCCGCGCTCGCCGTCACCGTCGCGCTCGGATACGTCTCGTATGCGCTCGATACGGCCTCGATCCCGGGCATGTTGACCGGTGTCCTCCTGAGTCTGCTGACGCTGGTCGTCGGCGACGTCGGCTGGTTCGCGATGTTGATCACCTTCTTCGGACTCGGCGGCCTCTCCTCGAAGCTGCGGTACGACCAGAAGGTCAAGCGTGGGATCGCCGAACCGAACGAGGGGGCCCGCGGCAGCGGCAACGTCCTCGCCAACTCGGTGGTGGCGCTGTTCGCCGTCATCGCTCACGCCGCCAGTCCGCGGATGGCGGCCGCCCCCGAGGACCTGTTCCTGTTCGTTTTCGCCGGCGCGGTCGCGGCGGCGATGAGCGACACGCTCTCCAGCGAGATCGGCGGACTGTACGACAACCCGCGGCTCATCACGACCTTCGAGGTCGTCGAGCCCGGCACCGACGGCGGCGTCACCTGGCAGGGGGAACTCGCCGGGCTGGTCGGAGCCGCGCTGATCGCCGGCATCGGTGCCACGGCGTTCGATCTCGGTGGTCGCGGCGTCGGCGTCGTCGTCGCCGCCGGGCTGGTCGGGATGACCGTCGACAGCGTTCTGGGTGCGACTATCGAGGGGGGGCTGGTCGGCAATCAGGGCGTCAACTTCCTCGCGACGCTCGCGGCCGGACTCGCCGCAGGCGGGTTCGCGATCGCCGCGGGGGCCGTCACGCTGTGAGTACCGATGACCGTTCGAGAGATCCGGGCCGACGACCGCGACCGACTGCGGGAGATCCAGCAGGCCGTGCTGTCCGATCCCAGTCCGTCCGTGCTCGCGGCGGCGCTGGACGGGCCGCTGTTCGGCCTCGTCGCCGAAGACTCGGGTGCTGTCGTCGGCTACCTGCTGGCCGTGATCGGCGAGACGCGCACCTACGTGCCGGAACTGGCAGTCGCGGCCGACACACAGCGCAGGGGACACGGGTCAGCATTGCTCGCGGCGGCGATCGATCGACTGTGCGAGCGCAGCGTCCGGACCGTGCGACTGACGACGCGCGCCGACGATCCGGCCGCACGAGCGTTCTACGAGCAGCAAGGGTTCGAGAGCGTCGAGCGAATACCCGATCACTACGACGACGCCGACGGCGTCGTGTACGAGCGTCGGATCGACGGCTAGCGAGTGTCGAGCGACGACCCCGCCGATCAGGAGACGACGCGAAGACGGACTGACGCGGGCTTTTTGACGAACTGTCCCTCTTCGGTCGCAATCACTTCCCCGACGCCGCGCTGGGCGGCCACGTCGAGCACGCGCTGGTCGACCGGACCGTCGACGACGACCGTCGCGGGCGTCGTCTCCGCGTCGGCGATGGCATCGAACGCCGCTCCGGCATCGCGTTCGTCGAGCGGGTTCAACCCCTCGTCGAGCAGTCGAACTCGCCCGCTTTCACCCTCGATGACGCGTGCAATGTGATCGCCGAGCGTCCGTTCGCGCTCGCTCGCCCGACTCTCGCTGGAGTCGTCGTCTTCGCTCGCACTGGCGTCTCCGACATCGCTCTCGGCTGCTTCGACGTCGTTGTCGTCCGTTTCGGCGTCTTCGTCCGCTGGCGCCGATCGACGCTCGGGTTCGGCACTCGCCGTCGGCCCGCCTGCAGTCGTATCGTCGGACAGGTCGTCACCGTCGGTCGCTGTCACTCGCGCACTCGCGCCGTCCGCAAGCGTCTGCTGTTCGTCGCCGGTCGCCTCGAGTGCCTCCTCGTAGGTCGTCTTCTCGCGGAGAGCGGTCATGACCGCCTCCCGAGAGAGATCCTCGACCGACTTGCCGTCGGGCGCGAACGCGACGTAATCGACGTCACCGACCTGCGCCAGTTCGCGCAGGATGAGCTCCCCGCCGCGATCGCCGTCGAGAAACGCCGTCACCGTGCGTTCGTCGGTCAGGCGAGCGACCGCGTCGGGGACGTTCGTCCCCTCGACGGCGATGGCGTTCTTGATGCCGAACTGCAGCAGCTGCAACACGTCAGCGCGCCCCTCGACGACGATGATCGCGTCGCTGTCGGCGACCCGAGGACCGGCCGGATACCCCTCGAAGTCGGTGATCCGCTCTGCGCGGGCCTGCCGGCGGACCTCCTCGATGAGTTCCTGACTCGAGAGGACCGACTCGTCGAACCGCTCCAGCAACTCGGTCGCTCGCTCGACGATCTCGCGGCGCTTGGCCTGGCGGACATCTTCGAGATCGGTCACCTCGAAGGTCGCCCGACACGGCCCGACGCGGTCGATCGTCTCCAGACTCGCCGCCAGGATGGACGTCTCGACGCGATCGAGGCCGCTGGCGATCGTCACCCTGCCCGTCGACTGGCCGCCCTCCGAGTCGATCTCGACGTCGATCCGACCGAGTTTTGCCGACTCCTGTAGCTTCCGGATCTCGAGTTCGTCGCCGAGCAACCCCTCGGTCTGACCGAAGATCGCACCGACGACGTCACTCCGTTCTACCACCCCGTTGGCGGTGATCTGTGCGTGAATGAGGTATTTGGATGAATCCTGCATTGGTGATCTGGGTCGCGTGACCCGGTGAGAGTGCCATGACTGAGCGCATGGGCGGTCATCTGTACGAGAGCCAATCGCAAATGCCTGTCGAGGGTCTCTCGTCTCCCTCCGACAGTTTTGATCAAAATAATTCTTCAAACGGGCAGGTAGATGATCAACAGTAACGGTTAAGTCGGTATAGTAGTAAATACCTTCACCCGTGACCGAACGAGTACAGATCCTCCTGTGGGGCGTCGTCGCGTTCACATTGATCGCGCTGGCCGTGCCGTGGTTCATGTGGCGTTCGGGGACCGTCGTTGCCGGGCTGCCGATCTGGATCTGGTGGCACGTCGGCTGGCTCGCGCTGGCAAGCGTCGTCTTCTACGTCTTCACGCAGCGGGCGTGGGGACTCGGCGTCGAGCGCGGAGGTGGTCACCGTGGCTGACGTCGCGCTGCAGGTCGGCATCATCGTCGGCTATCTGCTGGTCGCGCTGGCGATCGGCGTCGTCGCCTACCGCCTGACAGAACGCACGGCCGAGGACTATTACCTGGCCAGTCGGACGCTCGGAACGGTCGTACTGTTGTTTACCACCTTTGCGACGCTGCTGTCGGCGTTCACGTTCTTCGGGGGGCCAAACGCCTCTGCGGCGAACGGTCCGGAGTGGATCCTCGTCATGGGCGTGATGGACGGTGTCATCTTTGCGGTGCTGTGGTACGTGATCGGCTACAAACAGTGGCTGGTCGGCCAGCACGAGGGCTACGTGACGCTGGGCGAGATGCTCGGCGATCGGTTCGGGTCGACCGCGCTGCGAATCACTGTCGCAGTCATCAGTGTCTTCTGGCTGTTCCCGTACGTCATGCTCCAGCAGCAGGGCGCTGGAACGGCCCTGAAAGCGCTGACCGACGGGGCGATCCCCTACTGGGTCGGGGCCGGCGGCATCACGCTGTTCATGATCGGCTACGTCGCGCTGGCGGGCATGCGAGGGGTCGCCTGGACGGACACCCTTCAGGGACTGTTCATGCTCGTGATGGTCTGGGTGGCCTTCGGGTGGGTCCTCGTCTCGATCGGTGGCCCCGTCACGGCTACCAGCCGACTCGCGGAGACGAATCCGGAGTTCCTCAAACTCGGCGGCGGCGCGTACTCGCCGGCGTACATCGTTTCAACGGCCGTCTCGATCGCCTTCGGCGTGACGATGTTCCCGCAGGTTAACCAGCGGTTTTTCGTCGCCAAGTCCGAGGCCGTCCTCAAGCGGACGTTCGCGCTGTGGCCCGTGCTCGTGGTCCTGCTGTTCGTCCCGGCGTTCATGCTCGGCGCGTGGGCGGCCGGATACGGGATCTCTCCAGCGGACGGCAACGTCCTGCCGCTGTTGCTCAACGAGTTCACGCCCGGCTGGTTCGCCGCGCTGGTCGTGGCCGGCGCGATGGCCGCGATGATGTCCTCCAGCGACTCGATGTTGCTGTCTGGCTCGTCGTACATGACGCGTGACATCTATCGACAGGTCGCCGAGCGTGCCAGCCAGCGTCGCGAGGATCTGATCGCCCGGGTCGGCGTGGCCGTCTTTGCGACCCTGTCGTTCGTTGCGAGTCTGTTCCAGCCCGGAACGCTCGTCGAGATCGGCGAGACGGCGTTCGGCGGGTTCGCACAGCTCGCACTGCCCGTGATCGTCGCGCTCTACTGGCCCGGCACGACCCGCAAGGGCATGCTGGCCGGCGTACTCGGCAGTCAGGCGTTCTATCTCGCCAGCGTCTTCCTGTCGGTCGTCCCGTCGTCGTATCTCGGCGGCTGGTCTGCCTCGATCGTCGGCATGGTCCTCGGGCTGGTGCTCACAGTGACCGTCTCGCTCGCCACTGCCGCCGCGCCGGAGGAAAACGCCAGCCGGTTCAGCGATCTACAGGCGATCGACGCGGATTAACACCTTTTTGTCGGCGGCTACGCTACCCACACCACATGCATACCCACATCGTCCCGGTCGGATTCGACTACGACCGGTTGATCGCGCCGCTCGCGGCCTCTGTCGGGCTTTCGGAGATGTTTACCAATGCCCGAAACCACGCTCGAACCCATCGCTCCGGACGAGGCGGTACGCCTCTACCTGCGTGACCGTCAGAACGAATTAGCCGACGCGACCATCGACTCCTACCGGTACAAACTCGAAAAGTTCGTAGACTGGTGCGAGACGGAAGACCTTGAGAACCTGAACTCGCTTTCGGGGCGTGACCTACTCCGGTTCAAGCAGTACCGTGCCCAAGACCTGAATAGCGTTTCGCTCAAGGGCCAACTCGACGCTCTGCGGGCGTTCGTGAAATGGTGCGAGTCCATCGACGCTGTCGAGCAAGACCTTCACAACAAGGTTCTCTCACCCTCGCTGAACGACGGCGACCGAGAGCGCGACGTGTTACTCGACTCCGACGCCGCGACAGACATACTCGACCACCTCGCCCGATTCGAGGGTCGCGTTAACTTTGGCGTGAGTTGTGATAGACGGCAAAGGCTTCGAGCCATTCTTCAGCTGTCTCTAGCTCGACATGGCTGAAACTATTTGCAAACGAAGATGTTCGTCGTTCTACCTCCCAAAAGACACGTTCGATGGCATTCCGATTTCCATGTGCGAGTATCTGAAATCGGTAGCCATCTTCAGCCAGGACCGGAGCAAGGTAATCGGCGTCATCAACGAGAAACAGGACGTTGTCGAGCTGATAGCGACGATGGAGTTCGTCGAGAAACCACCGCGTGGTCTGTTTGTTCGCCGTTGGAAATAGGCTCACGTGCAATATTTCGTTCGTCGCGGGATCGACAGCGCCGTACAGCCAGAATTGCTGTCCATGCAGGCGGATCATTTTCTCGTCGACCGTAAGCTGATCCGCAGTGACTGTCGAAATTGGCTGTAGATCGGCTTTGTGAACCCACTCGTGGATCGCTACATGACTCCGTTGGACTCCCAACTCATCGAGAAACTGACTGGCATCCCGTAATGACATACCTGCCAAGTGACATCGGATGCCTACTTGAATCGCCCACTCGGGAGTCCGATCTCGCTCCACAAACGACAAGTCTATCCACGCGATACTCTCGCTGAGGCGGCCGGTTTCTGTCATAGACACTCAGAACTCGTCCGCCTCATCCTCTAACTTAACGCGACCACGAGATTACCCCGAAGAGACAGTGACTCCGTACAATATAGTAGGTGCTGTAAGATTATAATTGTGGGGAATTATAACTCTATAGACAATGCGCCAGAAGAATTAGAAGCCACTCACACAGCCGCACAGAGGCGCAGAGCGCACGTCAGATACGACGGCCAATACCACTCGCCCCGCGACGAACGCTTACACGGGCCTGCTGACGCCGCTCTCACGGCTCGCTGTCGATGCGACTATTCTCGAAAGTAGTGGTAGAAGTATTCTCTTTCCGGTTTAGGGGATGTACGGAGTCAGTTTTCGTCGTCGGGTTCGAGTTCGTTTAGATTCAGTTCGCCAGCGAGGTACGCTTCTCCCTCGTCGGTAAGAACGAACACCGCGTTTCCGTAATCAGCGATAAGGGACTTCTCAACCAGCACGTCGCACCGCTTGTGAAGGTAAGAGCGAGAGAAGTGGATATTCGGGTGGTTCGCCATTTTCGTCGGCGTTCCACTCTTATGCTCTTGTAGGTACTCCATGATTTTCTCGTCTGCGAGGGTAGTCCACTCCGCCGAGAGGCGCATTGTGCCGAATGTGGCGGCGTCAGGCGTTAGCACCCACGAATAGTGATTTTGAGAACGTTTAGTGACTATAAGATCGATATAAGTAGTTGCCGCTTGATTGCCATATTGCAATGGAACTGAATCGACGGCAATACCTTGCGACCCTCGGAACAACCGCAAGCGCCCTCGCTCTCGCAGGATGTAGCGGCGATAGTAACGGTTCCGAAGACGGCGACGGTGATTCAACGGATACGCCGACCAGTGGCCCCACTGGCAATCCCGTGGACATTATCGAGACATGGCACAGCGCGTTAGACGACGGTGATATTGATACAGCAAACAATCTTATCCACGAAAACGCGTCAGAAGAGACAGGCGTGACAGAAATAACCGAAGGACAGGGAGAGTTCTACAATGGGAACTCGGTAACTCTCGACAATACCGAAATCGTTGAAGAAGATGATAACGTAGTCGTTGTTGAAGTGACGACCACCGTTGCTGGAAACACAGAAACATCCACATTGGAATTACGAAGTCAAGATGGTGCGTGGAAAGTTTACGGAATTAGGGATGAATAAAGCGAGCGCATAGAAGGACTACACGAAAAACAGGACAGACCGAGAAGGACTACGGCGAACTCGGGTTCCGTATTCTACAAATTCTCGAACATATGCGGTGAGCGCGCGCGGTTGCCCTCGGGATAGACGGCTACCGTTGAAATCCTAATCCATCGAAAGCGCCACGTACAGGAGTTCTTTCTACACAATCCATTCCGGAATGAGGGAAGAACTGAAAAGGCCACAGTACCTACGTATGTACGAAAGCCCACGAGGGCGCGGCGGCAAACATCGGTGATGTGCATAACAACGGTCGCAGAACTGGTGTTTTATATAAACACCAACCCGTTGTACCGCATATGCATACCCACATCGTCCCGGTCGGATTCGACTACGACCGGTTGATCGCGCCGCTGGTGCGCGAGCAACTCGACGTCGATCGGGCGATTCTACTGGAGGGGGCGGTCGGCAGCGAAGCAAACGTCGAATACTCCCAGCAACTGGCCGCCCAGCTGGAGACGGACTTCCGGAACCTGCTGGGTGCCGAAACCGAACGGATCGCTCTGGAGGACGTCTACGACTACGACGCGGCCTTCGAGGAGGCCTACGCGCTGATCAACGCCGAACTCGATCACAGTCCGGAAGCCGAGGTATGGGTCAACATCTCCGCGATGCCCCGGCCGGTGTCGTTTGCCTTTGCGACGGCAGCAAACTCGATCATGGTCGAACGAGAGGGCGACCGCGATCGGATCCACACCTACTACACGGCCCCCGAGAAATACCTCGAGACGGAGCTGGCCGAGGAGTTGCGCGAGGGGATCGACATCGTGACCGATCTCGGCCGAGAGCTCGACGACGAGCGAGTCGAAGCGTGGCTCACGAGCGCCCGGGACCTGCTCTCGGAGTTCGACGAGCGCGGGACGACAATCGGAGCCAAGGAGATCGACGGCAGTTACGTCGTCGAACTCCCGGTCGCGTCGTTCTCGAACGTCAAGCCCTTCGAGGAAGTTATCCTGTTCACGCTAGGCGAACACGGCGAGTTCGAATCGGTCTCCGAACTCGCCCAGCAGCTGGCCGAAGACCTCGGCGAGGAGTACACCGACAGCTTCCGCTCGAAGGTCCTGTACAACGTCGACCGGCTCGGACCGGGCGGCAAAGGATACATCGAACAGGAATCACACGGCAAGTCCTACCGGACCCGGCTGTCGCGCATCGGACAACTGTGGGTGCGCGCTCACTCCAACGAAGACGACCAACTGTGACGGCCTCTGTCCACCTAGAAATTCAATTTCAGACAATACTCACGCGCAAACGTTCACGATAGATGGTGTGTGGTATCGATCGACAACCCAAATATCAGGGTGCGAATCGTCCATGAGTGGAACCGTGTCGCAGGGACCGAGCGATTTATCCGTGTACGGAATTGTGTTTTAGGTACAATGACGGACGTAGCGATCATCGGTGGCGGACCGGCTGGATTGAGCGCAGCGGTGTATACGGCACGTGCGGATCAGGAGACGCTCGTGTTCGACAAGGGCGACGGCACGACGGAGAACGTCGACTTCATGGAGAACGTCTACGGCTTCCCGGAGGGCGCGACGGGCCCGGAACTCGTCGAGGTCGGTCGCGATCAGGCGACCAAGTTCGGGGCCGAGATCGTCAACGAGGAGGTCGTCCGCGTCGCCGAGGAGGGAGACAGCTACCTCGTCGAGACGGAGGCCGACGAGTACGAGACCCGCGGGATCATCCTCGCGACGGGCGCGTCCTACGAGTCGCCCGCGATCCCCCACGTCGACGACTACGAGGGCAAGGGCGTCTCCTACTGTGTCGAGTGTGACGCCTTCTTCTACAAGGACTCGCCGGTCGGCATGGTCGGCGCGGGCAACTACGCCGCCAAGGAGGCGATGATGATGCTGGATTACACCGACGACGTCCGCGTGCTGACCAACGGCAACGACCTCGAGATGGACGAGGTGCTGCAGGAACAACTGCAGGAGGAAGGCATCGAGATCATCACCGAACCCGTCGACCACATCGTCGGCGACGAGATGGTCGAAGGCGTCGAACTCGACGGCGGCGACGTCATCGAACTCGAAGGGCTGTTCGTCGCGCTCGGCGCGGCCGGTGGCGCGGACATCGCCGACATGCTCGGGATCCCGCGAGACGGATCGTATCTCGACGTCGACGAGGAGCAGTTCACCGGCGTCGACCGGGTCTACGCTGCCGGCGACCTCACCGGCGGCCAGCGTCAGGTCAACGTCTCCGTCGGCGAAGGGACGACGGCCGCGATCAACCTGCTCGAGGACTTCCGCGGCGGCGAGTACGTCGACTACAAGAAGATCGAAGCCTAGAGCGGCTCACCGCACCAGCGTCTCCGCGATCGTTTCACGGTACTGCGTTGCCAGTTCCGCGACGACGAGTCTGTCCCGTGGATCGAGACCAACGAGGAACAGCGCGAGCAGGTAGCTCGCAAGTCCGACAGCCGTCCCGACTGCGACAGCAGCCGGACCGGACAGCGACGCCCGCACTGCGAGCATCGCCGCGACCATCACACCCCCAGCGGCCAGCGGCCGCAGGAACGACCGATCGAACGGGAACAGTCCCTCGAACCGGCGGAGCAACAGCACCTGCAGTCCGTTCTGTGTGGCGATCGCCAGCGACGTCCCCAGCGCTGCGCCGACCAGGCCGTATCTGACGGTGAACGCGTAGGTCAGCGCGACGTTCAGCACGGCCAGCAGCCAGTCCAGCGCCATCCGGGCGTACTGGTGGTCGGTCATCATCAGCAGCCAGCCGGTCGCGCCGACGGCGCTGCCGACGAACACGCCGCCGAGATACACGACCAGCGGGACGTACCCACGTGCGTACGTCGAGCCGAAGACGACGAGCAGTCGCTCCCCGTAGACGCCGAGCACGGCGAGAAACGGCAGCACTGTCGTGACGATGAGTCGGGTGATCGACGAGTAGACGGCGTTCAACGTTTCCATGCGGTCGTCGGCGTACAGGTCCGAGGCGACCGGCGGCAACAGCTGATTGAACGACAGAAGCGGGATCCAGGCCAGCGAGATCAACACGAGCACGACGTTGTACGTCCCGGCGTCGACGGTCGTCAACAGCGCGCCGACCAGCAGGATGTCGGCCCGGTTTTGAAACACCTTCCCGAGGCTGCTCATCGCGACCGGTCCGGCGTGGTTGTAGAAGCGTCTCGCCTCGCCGCGGACCCCGCGAACCCGTGGGACGATACCGGTCGAACGGATCGACGCGGGGACGCCGACGATGACCACTGCGAGCATGCAGGCGACGATCGCGCCCGCGACGCCGACGACCGAATAGCCCAGCGCCAGCGCGATCGCTGCGCCGGTGAGCCGCGCCGACGGTCGCAGGAGCTTGTTGAACAGGACTTCCCCGCGAGCGGAGCCGATCGCCCGGAACGTCGCCGCGATAACCATCACGAGCCCGAAGAGTCCGACGAGCAGTCCGAACAGCCGCAGCGCCGGCACGAACGCCGGTTCGATCTCGAGACGCGCCCCGAGCACCGGAGCGAGTACCCAGAGGCCGGCCGCGAAGACGACCCCGAACCCGAGCGTCGTCACGTAGGCCAGTCCGACCACGCGAGAGCGCTCGTCGCTGTCCTCGGCCGCGGGGAGAAACCGCTGGAGCGCGGGGACGCTCCCGAACGTGACCAGCCGCGTCAGGACCTGCGCGATCCGCCAGGCCAGCGCGTACACCCCGTAGGCGACGGGACCGAGTCCGCGTGCGAGGACGAACTCGGTCGCGGTCGACAGGGCCCGCTGGGCCGACACGGCCCCGGAGGTGACGACGGCACCGTGGGCGATCGTGACAAGCGCGTCTCGTTCGGCCTCGTCGATGTCGGAATCTCGTGGCACGCGATCAGAGCAGTGCGCCGACGGCGGCGATCGCTTCCTCCGCGACGATGCCGAACCCGGGCAACAGCAGGACCGTCACGACGGCCGCGCCGACGACCGCGGCGTAGATGCCGGTCGGGTAGGAGTCGATCTCCCGGGGGGTCTCAGGCGTCTCGATCCACAGCGCCTTGACCAGCCGCGAGTAGTAGTACAGGCTCAGCGCGCTGTTGATCAGCGCGATGACGACCAGCCACCACAGGCCGGCTCCGATCACGCCCATGAAGAGGACGTACTTCGAGAGGAAGCCCGCGCCGACGGGCAGCCCGGCCAGACTGAACAGGAAGACCGTCATCGCGACGGAGGCGATCGGCGCGTCCCGCCAGAGCCCGTTGTAGTCCTCGAACCGTCGGCCGACGCCCCAGTACTCCGCCAGCGCGACGAACAGGAACGCGCCGGTGTTCATGAAGCCGTAGACCAGCAGGTGCAGCATGCCGGCACCGAGCACGAGACTGTCGTTGCTCACGCCCGCGAGCAGGCCCTCCGTGCCTGTGCCCGAGAACGCGGCCAGCGCCATCAGGACGTACCCCGCGTGGCCGATCGAGGAGTAGGCCAACATTCGCTTGACCTTCTCCTGGGTCGCGGCCGCGAAGTTACCCAGCGTCATCGTCACGATCGACAGGATCAGAAACGCCAGCGTCCAGTCGAAGGTCCCCGAGACCGCCTCGAGCGGGAACGCGACGGTGAACGCGCGGAACGCGAGCACGAACCCGGCCGCCTTCGAGGCCGAGGAGAGGAAACCGGCGATCGGCGCGGGCGCGCCCTCGTACGCCTCGGGTGCCCAGAAGTGGAACGGAACGGCGGCGGTCTTGAACGCGATCCCGCCGATGACCATCAGGATGCCGAGTCCGAGGATTCCCGGCCCGCCGGTGAGCGCGTCAGTAGCGATCGCCTCGGCGATCAGGTCGAACCGCATCACGCCCGTCGCGCCGTACACGAGGCTGATCCCGTAGATGAAGATCGCAGAGGACAGCGCGCCGACGAGGAAGTACTTCAGGCCGGCCTCGACCGAGCCGCGGTTGTGCTTGAGATAAGCCACGAGCGCGTAGGACGGCAGCGAGACGAGCTCGACGGCGACGAACGCGGCGGCCAGACTGTTCGCTGAGGCGACCATCGCCATCCCGGTCGCCGCCAGGAAGACCAGCGAGTAATACTCCGCCTGATAGGGCTCGTCGGCGATGTAATCGTGACTGCCGAGCACGACGAGGGCGGTCACGCTGCCGAACAGCGCCGTGAAGAACAGGCTCATCTCGTCGACGACATACGCGCTGTCGAACAGTTCGACGGACACGCCCTCCGCGAGGAACCAGCCCGAGAGCACTACGGCGGCCAGCGAGCCGACCAGTCCGGCGCCGGTCAGGACCGTCAGGCTCAGCGAGTCCGATTCCGGCTCGATACTGTCGAGCAGGAACAGCGCCAGCGCCGTGGCGGCGAAAGCGAGCATCGGTGCCAGCGCAGTCCAGTCAGGGAGATTGACGAACGGATCCATCAGACACCACCTCCGAGGCTATCGACGATCGGATCGATCGCGTCCTGGATCATCCCCATGAAGAGGTCGGGGTTGACTCCGAGGACGATCACACAGGCGAGCAGGACGGCCAGCGGTGCGACATCGTGCAGCGGCGCGCGACCGACCTCGTAGTCGGTCCCGAGGTCGAACTCCCCGAAGAGCGTGCGCTGCATGGCCCACAGCAGGTAGCCCGCCACGATGACGATGCCGAACATCGCCGCGGCCGTGAACAGCGGCGCGGCCGAGAGATACGGCGCGTCGAAGGATCCGAGGAAGACGAACACCTCGGCGGCGAAGCCGCTCATCAGCGGCAGCCCCATGTAGCCGAAGGCGGCGGCGACGAAGATCCCGACCGTCCAGGGCATCCGGTCGGCCATCCCGGACATATCGCCGACCATCCGGGTGTGGGTCTCGTTGTAGATGACGCCGACGACCATGAACATCAGCCCGGAGATGAACCCATGGGAGATCATCTGGAAGGTCGCCCCGCCGATCCCGTAGGTCGTGTACGCGACCAGTCCGAGGATGACATAGCCCATCGAGGAGATCGAGGAGTAGGCCACGATCCGCTTGAGGTCCTGCTGTGCGAGCGCGAGCATCGCGCCGTAGATCACGCTGATCACGGCGATCGCGGCGATGATCTCGGCGTAGTCGGTCGCGACGTCCGGAAGCATCGTGAAGTTGAACCGCAGCAGGGCGTAGGTCCCCATCTTCAGCAGCACGCCGGCCAAAAGCACCGACACCGGCGTCGGGGCCTCGACGTGGGCGTCAGGCAGCCACGTGTGGACCGGCACGATCGGGACCTTCACCGCGAACCCGAAGAACATTAGCGCGAACGCGAACAGCTTGACCGTCTCGGGGGCGAAGCCGGCGATCGAGCCGACGGCACCGCCGGCCTGCAGCGCCTGTGCGACCTCGGGCAGACCGAGCGTCGTCACGCTATCGCCCATCGCGAACACGAGCGTCAGGAACCCGACGAACATGATCAGGCTCGCGACGTTCGTGTAGACGAAGAACTTGATCGCCGCGTACTTGCGGCGCGGGCCGCCCCAGATGGCGATCAGGAAGTACATCGGCACGAGCACGACCTCCCAGAAGACGAACCACAGGAAGAAGTCAAGCGCCGCGAACACGCCGAGCAGCCCGAACTCAAGCAGGAGCACGAGCCCGTAGAACTGCGACTCGCGCTCGTCGATCGGCGTCCAGGCGCTGACGATGGCCGCGGTCGTCAGGATCGTCGTCAGCACGACCAGCGGCAGGCTCACGCCGTCCAGTCCGACGTGCCACTGGAGCGTGTAGCCGATGTCCATCCACTCGATCGTCGTCTCGTAGGCGATCTCGCCGCCGTCGAGCAGGGCGTTGCCGCTGCCCTCGAAGTCCAGCCACAGCCAGAGACTGCCGACAAGCGGCAGGAGACTGAGCGCGGCCGCGAGTTTGCCCGCGTACCGGTCGGGGGCGAACGCCACCACGCCGGCGGCAAGCAGCGTCGCGACCAGCAGCGCTTCGATCAACATCAGAACCACCCTCCCGTGACGCCGAAGAAGCCGACGAGCAGGATCAGCCCAAGCGTCAGCAGGGCGACGTAGTTACGCACGACGCCGGTCTGGATCCGCCGCACGCCGCGTCCGGCTGCGCGGCTCGCGGTGCTGATCCCGTCGACGACGCCGTCGATGATTCCCTGATCGAACGTGTCGGCGGCTTTCGCGGCCGGGACCGTCAGTCCCGTCGCGAGCCACACCTGGAACTCGTCCTGGTAGTAGTTGTGCATGAGAAGCGTCTTGACGCGACCGAGTCTGTCAGTGTGCTCGACCGGTTCGGGCACGTTGTACAGCCGGTAAGCCAGCCCGGCACCCGCGAGCGCCAGTCCCAGTGAGAGTCCCGCCGAGACCAGCAGGCCGGTCGTGCCGATGTCGGCCGCGCCGTAGCCCGCGAACGCCTCGGTCTCCAGCAGTTCCGCGTAGTGGTGGACGCCGGTCAGGTACGACTCGGGACCGTAGTCGAGGAACTGGTGAAGGAAGTCGATGTTCGCCCCGGTCAGCTTCTTCACCGGAACCATGTTGATCGCACCCAGCGTCGCCGCGAGCACGCCCAGGACGACCAGCGGGCCCTTGACGTTCCAGCGGACCGGCTCGGGGTCCTCGGCGAGGTCGGTCCGCGGTTCGCCGTGGAAGGTGAGAAAGACCATCCGGAAGGTGTAGAAGCCGGTGAACGCGACCGCGAGCAGCCCCATGGCGTACCCACCGAGCAACAGCGGACTCTCGCCCAGTCCGTGGACGAGCGTCTCGTAGAGCACCTCGTCTTTCGACCAGAAGCCCGCGAACGGGAAGATCCCCGCGAGCGCGAGCGACCCCGACAGGAACGTCCAGTAGGTGACCGGCATCCTCTCTTTCAGGCCGCCCATGTCCCACATGTTCTCGTTGTGGTGCATGGCGATGATGACCGACCCGGCACCGAGGAACAGAAGGGCTTTGAACACGGCGTGGGTCGTCAGGTGGAACACGGCGGCGACGTAGCCGCCACCGCCCAGCGCGAGCATCATATACCCGTACTGAGAGATCGTCGAGTAGGCGAGCACCTGCTTGAGTTCCTGTTTGACGACGCCCATCGTCGCCGCGAACAGGGCGGTGAACCCGCCGATGAAGGCGATGACGCCCAGCGCGGTCGGCGAGAGCGCGTAGAAGCCGTACATCCGGGCGACGAGGAAGACGCCGGCCGCGACCATCGTCGCCGCGTGGATCAGCGCCGAGACGGGCGTGGGGCCTTCCATCGCGTCGGGCAGCCACGTATGTAGCGGGAACTGCGCGGATTTGCCGATCACGCCACCGAGCACGAGCAGGCCGACGACGGTGAACCACGCCTGCTCGCCGAGTCCGAGGAACGTGTTGACAGCGTGTTCGCCCTGCAGGGCCTGTTCGGCCAGATGTGGGAAGCTCTCGCTGCCGGCGAACGCGCCGGTCCCGAACGTCGCGAAGATCGCGACGACGCCCACGAGGAAGAAGTAGTCACCGAACCGGGTGACAATGAACGCCTTTTTGGCGGCGCTGGGCGGACCGGCCTCGCGGAACCAGAAGCCGATCAGCAGGTACGAACAGAGCCCGACCAGTTCGAAGAACATGAACGCCATCAGGATGTTGCTGGCGAACACGAAGGCGAGCATCGAGAAGCTGAACAGGCCGAGCCCGGCGTAATACCGCGGCAGTCCGGTCTCGCCCTCGTCGTTCATGTAGCCCAGCGAGAAGACGTGCACGAGGAACGAAATGAGCGAGACGACGACCAGCATGAGCGCCGAGAGCGGGTCGACCAGCACGCCCAGTTCCAGCGAGAACGGGGCCGAACTGCTCCCCTCGAGGAACGTGTACAGCGTCTCGTTGTAGCCCGCGTCGGCACCGTCACTGGTCGCGACCGTCAGCGCCACGAGCAGCGACAGCACCAGCGAGCCGCCGGTCGCGGCGATACCAGCCAGCGCGCCCTTCTTGGGCAGGTATTTGCCCGCGAACAGCGCGACGACGAACGATACCAGCGGCAGGAGCGCGATCGCCGGAACGAGATCGTATACCCAGGTCATGTTACCACCGCATCGTCGTTGGAACGCTCACGTCGATCGTCTCGAAGTTGCGATACAACACGAGGATGATGCCCAGACCGATAGCCACCTCGGCCGCGGCCAGCGCCATCCCGAACAGGGCGAAGACCTGCCCGGTGAGGTTGCCGTGCTGGAGCGAGAACGCGACGAGGTTGATGTTCGCGGCGTTGAGCATCAACTCGACGGACATCAGATAGATCAGCGCGTTCTCCCGAACGAGAATTCCGAGCAGGCCGATCGAGAAGACCCCGGCCGACAGCAGCAGGTACCACTGGGTCTCGATCACGACTCGTCACCTCCCTCCTCGCGTCGGGCCAGCAAGATCGCGCCGTCGAGCGCCGCGTCGAGCACGACCGCGATCGCCAGGAACGCGAACAGGAACCCTTCGGTCACGAGCGACGACTGATCGACGAGATCGAACAGCGCGTAGCCGATCCCCTCCATGACGCTGGCTCCCGCTTCGAAACCTGCGGGAGCGTCGAACCCGGCGGTCAGGAAGACGGCCGCGAGCACGCCGAACAGCGCGAGCGCGGCCACGCCCGGCAACAGGTCGAGGTCGCGTGCCAGCCGCGGGCGGTTCATGCGACCACCTCGCTGTCGTCCGTCTCTGTCTGTTTGCGCGTGAGCATCACGGCGAAGGTGATCAGGATCAGGACCCCGCCGACGTACACGAGGACCTGCATCACTGCCAGGAACGGCGCTTGCGCCAGCACGAAGTGGACGGCGACGCTCAGAAGCGCCATCCCGAGCAACAGCGCCGAATGCCACACGTCACGCACCAACACGACGCCCAGACTCGATCCGAGCGTGACGAGGGCAAACAGCGCAAAAGCCAGTGTCTCATACACCATACTACCGGCCACTCCGACCGGGTGCCCTTTGAAGATTACTGTCTCAAACGCTCGTATCGACAACTAGTCGCAATATTTTCCCACACTCACACTGATAGAAGCGACTCAATCGGCGTTGCAGACCGAGGAACAGAGGAGATTGGCGTCGCGCGCGAGTGGATGCGACCGGCCTCACTGGAAGGTCCGGCCGACGTTGCCACTCTCTTCGAGTTCGCTCTCACGCGTGTCGAAGCGCTCCTCGATCTGCTCGTAGCGTTCGCGGGTCTCCTGATCGACGCTGGGGCCGACCTCGTCCATCGCGTCCTCGAAGTGCTCGCGGCCGATCCGGACGTTGCTGACGCTGTCGTCGACCTCCTCCGGCGAGACGCTGTTGATGAACTCCCGGCTTGCAGCCATCGAAGCCTCGCGGCACAGCGCCTCGATGTCCGCGCCGACGTAGCCGTCCGTCTCGGCGGCGAGTTCGTCCAGATCGACGTCCTCGGCCAGCGGCTTGTCCTGAGTGTGGACCTCGAAGATCTTCCGGCGCGCCTCCTCGTCTGGCACGGGCACGTGGACGTGTCGATCCAGCCGACCCGGACGCAACAGCGCCGGGTCGATCAGGTCCGGCCGGTTCGTCGTCGCGACGACGACGACGTCCTCCAGGTCCTCGATCCCGTCGAGTTCGGTCAGCAACTGGGAGACGACGCGTTCACCGACGCCGGAATCGCCCATACCCTGGCCGCGTTCGCCGGCGATCGAGTCGATCTCGTCGAAGAACACGACCGTGGGGGCGTTCGACCGGGCCTTCTCGAAGACCTCCCGAACGCCTTTCTCGCTTTCCCCGACGTACTTGTTGAGCAGTTCCGGCCCCTTCACGGAGATGAAGTTACTCTGGGCCTCGTTAGCGACGGCCTTGGCCAGCAGCGTCTTGCCAGTGCCCGGCGGGCCGTACAGCAGGACGCCCTTCGCGGCCTGCATGTCCATCTGCTCGAAGACCTCCGGGTACTCCAGTGGCCACTGGATCGTCTCTCGCAGGCGCTCTTTGGTGTCTCCGAGACCGCCCACGTCTTCCCAGGAGACGTCCGGGACCTCGACGAAGACCTCCCGCAGCGCCGACGGTTCGATCCCCTTCAGCGCCTCCTTGAAGTCGGTCTCGGAGACCTCCATCGACTCAAGGATCTCGGCGTCGATCTCGTCGGCCTCCAGGTCGATCTGCGGGCGGATCCGCCGCAAGGCGTTCATCGCGGCCTCCTTGCTCAGCTGTTCGAGGTCGGCCCCGACGAAGCCGTGGGTGTTCTCGGCGTAGTGGTCGAGGTCGATCTCCTCGTCGAGGGGCATCCCACGAGTGTGGACCTGCAGGATCTCCTTGCGACCGTCGCGGTCGGGGACGCCGATCTCGATCTCCCGGTCGAATCGGCCCCCGCGCCGCAGCGCGGGATCGACGGCGTCCACGCGGTTGGTCGCGCCGATGACGATGACGTCGCCGCGCTCCTCGAGCCCGTCCATCAGGCTCAGGAGCTGGGCGACGACCCGGCGCTCGACGTCGCCGGAGGTCTCGCCGCGCTTGGGCGCGATCGAGTCGAGTTCGTCGATGAAGACGATCGCCGGCGCGTTCTCCTCGGCCTCGTCGAAGACCTCGCGGAGTTGCTCTTCGCTCTCGCCGTAGAACTTCGACATGATCTCCGGGCCCGAGATCGTCGTAAAGTAGGCGTCGATCTCGTTAGCGACGGCTTTCGCCATCAGCGTCTTGCCGGTACCCGGCGGGCCGTGCAGCAGGACGCCCTTGGGGGGTTCGATCCCCAGCTGCTGGAAGAGCTCGGGGTGGCGCATCGGGAGTTCGATCATCTCCCGGACCTGTTCGAGCTCCTCGTCCAGCCCACCGATGTCCTCGTAGGTGACGCTGGGCGTCTCTCGCTCTTCCTGCTGAGGTCCGCCGGTGATCTGCTCGGCCGGCTGTTCGCTGATCTCGATCTCGGTCTGGTCTGTCACGACGACCGTTCCCTCGGGATCGGTCTCGGCGATCTTCAGCGGGATCTTCTGCCCGCCGACGTTCGAGATCGGCCCCAATCCCAGCGAGAACGGGACGGTCTGACCCTGCGTGACGGCCTGACCGCTGAGCTTGTTGCGGACGTGGGGAGCGATGTTCCCGCGCACGCGGAGGTTCTGCGGCAGTGCGACGGTGATCGACCGGGCGGGCTTGACATCGGCCTTTTCGATCTCGACGGTGTCGTCGATCCCGACGTTGGCTTCCTGCCGGAGTCGCCCGTCGATCCGGACGATTCCCTCGCCGCTGTCCTCGGGATAGCCCGGCCAGACGCGCGCGACGGCGCGACCGCTCTGCCGCCCCTCGATGACAATGTAATCGCCGTTCTCCAGATCGAGTTCATCCATCGCGACCCGATCGATCGCGGCGAGTCCCCGACCCGCGTCCTTCTGCTTGAGTGGTTTGACAGTGAGTTTCATCGATCCACCTCGACAGTGAGAACGCCGTTTCTGATAAACGCTCGTGCGTCCTCGCCCTCGGGCAGGTCCAGATCGTACTGTTCGGGTTCGGCGACGACGATCACGGTGTCGCCGACGATCTCGGCCGTGGCGTCGCTCGTGCCCAGGTCGGCCGCGAGAACGACGCTGTCCTCGTACTCGTAGCGGCTCACCGGCACGTCTTCACTCAGCCGTTGCGTTGCAGTCATGCTAACTCCAAGTTAGTAATACTACTATATAAATCTTTCTCAGATTGGGTGGGTGACGGGGGTTGATTCATCGACTATCGGTCGAATTGCAGTTCACATCCGAAGAAGGGGCTGGGATCAGCGGATGTCGTCGAGGTCGTCCTCGTAGTGGCTGTGTTCGTCGTCCGGGAACGCGCCCGACCGGACGGCATCGACGTAGTCTTCGACGGCCGAGCGCATCTCGCCGCGGACGTCACCGAACGCCTTCGAGAAGGGCGCGACCGATTCGGAGAGGCCGATCACTTCGTCGACCGTCAGCACCTGTCCGTCGCAGTCGGGGCCGGCTCCGATCCCGATCGTGGGGATCGAGATGGCGTCGGTCACCTCGCTTGCGACGTTCGCGGGAACGTGTTCGAGTACCAGCGAGAACGCGCCCGCTCGCTCGTGTTTGTACGCCAGATCGAGGATCTGCGTCGCGGCGGACTCGTCGGTCCCCTGGCGGAACAGCCCCGTCTCGTTTTCGTGCTGTGGGGTCAATCCGAGATGCGCCTGAACGGGGATGCCGAGCTGGGTGAGCCGTTCGGTGAGTTTGACGGTGTGGGGCCCGGATTCGAGTTTGACGGCGTCGGCGTCGGCCTCCTTGAGCATCCGACCGGCGTGTTCGATCGCCTCGTCCGGATCGACCCCGAAGGAGAGAAACGGCATGTCCGCGACGACCATCGGCTCGTCGGCCACCCGCGCGACCGCGGCCGTGTGACTGGCGATCTGATCGACGGTGACGGGAAGCGTCGAGTCGTAGCCCAGCCGGAGGTTCCCGACCGAGTCCCCGACCAGCAGCATGTCGACCCCGACGTCTTCGAGTATCTCGGCCGTCGGCGCGTCGTAGGCCGTGAGCATCGTCAGCGGCTCGTCGTCGCCTTTCCGATCCCGGATGTCCTTCGCGCGCATGTACAGTCGTTCGACCGCGGGAAGGAAAATCCTCCCGGTGGCGGGGGAGAACGTCCGGGATCGAAACCGATTCCAGTTCCGGGGCCACAACGACGGGTATGCCAGCGCGCGTCGAGACGACCGATCCGGACGGAGTCGATTACGGGTGGGTCATGCAGGTCACGTTCGTCGCGACGATCGTCGTCGGTGCGCCGGTCGTCGCAGTCGCCTCGGCGTTCGTCGATCTCGCGTCGTGGGGAGCGCGCGCAGCGTTCGCCATCCGGGTCGGTGCCGTCGTCTGGTTCGTGACCGCCGTCGGCGTCTACGGTTACGCGCGCCGCCGATCGAGCCGGTCCGAGACCGACTGAAAGTCGACGCCGGCCCGTCGTGCCGTCTCGGCGTCGGATTCGGAGTCGCCGACGAACAGCCCGCGCTCCGGGGGTACCTCCAGCGCAGAGAGGGCGGCGCGCAGCGGCTGTGGATGGGGCTTCGACTCTTCGACGGTGTCGCGCCCGATCAGCACGTCGACCGCGCTGTCCAAGCCGTGGACTTCCAGCGCGATCCGGCAGGCGGACTCGGCGTTCAGCGAGACGACGCCGGTCGGGCCGTCTCTCGGGAGTTCGTCTGCCAGTGCCAACTTGCTGGAAGTGCGTGCTCCCTCACGCTCGAACGCCGCAATCCGCCGCTCGACGGTCGGATACTGTTCGGCCTCCTTCGCGCGATCGAGCAACTCCCAGAGGGTCGATCCGCCGGTCTCGATGCCTCTCGCCTCGAGGACGGCGGCGACCCGCAGGCGGACCTCTCCCCAGTCGACATCGAGATCAACCAGCGTCCCGTCGAGATCGTAGACGACAGCGTCGTATTCGTCAGTCACGGATATCAGGTGTCAGCCAGTTCGACATCGAGTCGGTCTTCGAGAGCAGTGATGACTGAGCCGCCGATTCCGGCCTGGGTCGCACGTCCCTGTTCGACCGCAAGCAGTTCGGATTCGTCGAGTCCGAGTTCGTCGGCCAGTTCTTCGCGCTGGAGTCCCGCGTCCTGCCGTGCCTCGGTGACACGCCGACCGTAGTCGGTGACGAGATACGGCAGTTGATCGTCGTCGTAGTCGGCACCCTCCTCCCAGTGGGAGGCGTCGGCCTGCTGTGCGTCGTGGATCCGGGCCGCGTTCTGTGCGGCGCGTTTCTCCCGGCTGGGTTCGTCGTCGGGAGCCCCTCCGCTGGAGGTGCCCTTCGCGTCGTCGCGGTGCTGGGCGCAGCTCGCACAGACCTGCAATTGTGCGCCAGCGATATTGACCGTCTGCAGCGAGGCGTCGGTCGCGCCGCAGAGCTCACAGCTCCCGCCGGTGTCATCCGACCCGCCACCGGTCGAGTATTTTGCCATGCGTCTGTATAGTAGGTTGATTGTCTTGAAACAACCGTTTCCGACCGGCGTCACGGTACGGCACCGAGTCCCGGGGGGCGAGCCGAACCGACAGTCATTTTACTCCCCCTCGGGAATACACGGGTGCGGAAATCGCAAGGCGCGCGTGGGTAGCCAAGCCAGGCCAACGGCGCAGCGTTGAGGGCGCTGTCCCGTAGGGGTCCGCCGGTTCGAATCCGGTCCCACGCATTTCTGTCGCTCGCAAATCCGCGAGCGACTGTTATCGTCAGCGGATTTGAACCAGACGAGTCGCAGCCCGCGCAGCGAAGCGAGCAGGACCGTCTCGGCGAGGTTCAAATCCGGTCCCACGCATGTTTGCCACGAGCAAACTCGCGAGTGGCAAATTCGTTCAGCGGGCGTGGTTTCGTCGTGGACCACGCCGCTCGCTTCGCTGTGCGTTTCGTCTGTGTCAACCCAGCACACGTACTCTTGTGACTCAGAGTGGTTGCTGTAACGATTTACCTGTGTGACCACACGTCGTCGTGTGGTCGACCCGGAACAGGCTTACAGCAACCACTATCACGGGTTTGCTCGCCACAAAAAGAGCCGGTGGAGGGATTTGAACCCTCGGCCTATTCCTTACGAAGGAATCGCTCTCCCAGTCTGAGCTACACCGGCACTGCGTCGCGTACATACTCGTTGGGGCGAATCCCAAAATAAGGGTTGCGAATCGAACCAGCGATGGGATGTCGCAACGACCCGGCCTCGCGGGACCCTCCTATGACTGGGCCGAATCGATCGTCTGAATCCAGCCAGTAGTTTAACACGTTCCAGACCGTGAATAAGTGCATGTCACGACACAAACCGCGTCCGATTGCGAACCTCGCCTGGCTTCTGAAGATGAAGCGCCACCAGCAGTGGACTCAGGGAGCGACGCATCGAGATGAGAAGCCAACACACAAGCTGGGGCAGGCAGACAGTAGCGAGCCCGAATCGAGCTCACCGGGTATGCACGACACGGCAGACATGCGGGAAATCCACGATACGGACCAGTCTCACACCGCCCCAGTGGATGTCATGGACGACGGCGACCGGTTCGTCGTCCAGGCCGACATCCCGGGCTACGAGAGTGAGGACATCGACCTTCGACTGGAAGACGAACAGACGCTCTGGATCGACGTAGACGAGGATGCGAGACGTTCCTCCTCTGATACGGACTACGTCGACCGGCAGCGACCCGACAGGAGCGGAACGGTGACGGTCGACGTTCCGGACCCCGTCGACGGGACCGAAGCCTCAGCCACGTACGAACGCGGTGTTCTCACGGTACGGCTCCCGAAAGCAGACGGCGTTGACGGCCGAACGATCGAAATCAGCGAACGCTAGAACAGTCGCACGTCGAGACAGACGTTCAACTCGTGTGGCGCGTACGATCGAACGGTGTGGCGCGTCTCGACTTCGATGTCGTACCCGGCAGGCTCGGCAGCCTCGCGGATCGCCGCCTCGCCCGGCCCGTAGGGGTCGTCCTCGTGCTGGATGTCGTAGTAGTGCAGGACACAGTCCTCGCCGGCCAGTTCGACCGCGGTATCGAGAAACTCGTCGGCGCTGTGAGGCAGGTTCATCACCAGTCGGTCGGCCCAGCCGGCGTACTCGCCGGTCGTCTCCCGGGCGTCGCCGGCGATCGCGGTCACCCGATCGGCCACGCCGTTGCGTTCGGCGTTGGCCCGGAGATACTCGATCGCGGTCTCGTTGATGTCGACGCCGACCGCGGTCGCCCCGCGTCTCGCGGCCGGGATCACGAACGGGCCGACGCCGGCGAACATGTCGAAAACGCGCTCGCCCGACTCGACCTGCTGGACGACGCGGTGGCGCTCGGTCGCCAGCCGCGGCGAGAAGTACATCTCAGCGACGTCGACCAGGAACTCGCTACCGTACTCGCGGTGGACGGTCTCGGTGCCGTCGCCGGCCAGCACGTCCCACTCGCGGACGCGCTGCTCGCCTTTCACTTTCGACGCGCGGTTGAGGACCGTCTCCGCGGGGATCGACGACTCCATGATCGCCGCGGCGACCTCGCGGGCGCGCTCGTCGTCGTCCTCGTCGACGATGACAATGTCACCCAGTCGCTCGTAGGTCGGTTCGAACCCCAGGAGGTCGGCGGGCAGCGTCTGCCCCTCGCGGACTGGCACGTCGCGAGGCACGACCGACAGGTCAGCGGGGACGGCAGCGGGATCGGTAACCGGCAGGAAGAGTTCGCCGTCCTCGTGGACGATCTCGTGATCGTGATCCAGCAGGGCGGCGTCGTCGAGTCGCTGGCGAGTCGCCTCGCCGTCCTCGCGGGCGACGCGAACGCACGGACGTTCCATACCAGTCGTTCGCCCAGCGCCGGCGGTAAGCGTGTCGGTTGGCTTATCCACCCGGGACGCGCAGTGCTCGTATGCTCACCTTCGTCGGTCTGGGACTGTACGACGAGCGTTCGATCACCCTCCAGGGGCGAGACGCCCTGCAGGCGGCCGACCGCGTCTTCGCCGAGCGATACACCAGCCGGCTGGTCGGCGCGAGTCTCGAGGACGTCGAGGTAGCACACGACGTCGAGATCGAACCCCGGACCCGGGAGGGCGTCGAGCAGGATCCCGAGCCGATCCTCACGGCGGCCGAGAACGGCGACGCCGTCTTCTGCACCGCAGGCGATCCGATGATCTCGACGACGCACGTGGATCTCCGTCTGCGCGCCCACGAACGCGGGATCGACACCCGGATCGTCCACGGCACGACCGCGGCCGCGGCGGCAAGTTCGCTGACGGGCCTGCAGAACTACCGATTCGGCAAGGCGACAACGCTGCCGTTCGAGTCCTCCCACGGTGGCGACGGCGTCCCGGACAGCGTCATCGAGACGATCGAGGCCAACCGCGAGCGCGGGTTACATACGCTGGTCTTTCTGGATATCAAGGTCGACGACGACCGCGAGGACTACATGACCGGCGGTGAAGCCGCGTCGTTGCTGGCGGCCAACTGGAACGGGACCGCACCGGCCGTGGTGGTCGCCCGGGCGGGCAGCCCCGAGCCGCTCGTCCGCGGCGACCGCCTCGAGGAACTCGCTGGAACGGACTTCGGCGACCCGCTGCACCTGCTCGTGATTCCCGGAAAGCTACACTACGTGGAACGGGACGCGCTGGTGGAGCTGGCGGGGCTGCCCGCCGAAGCGGCCGAGAGGCTGCTCGTGTAGGCTGGCACACAGGGGAGACTAGGCCGTCTCGTCGCGGTCGCGACCGCCGTCAGCCCGCGCGCCGACCCCGAACGCGCGCTGGAGGTCGTACTCGTTTCGGGTGAGGACGTACAGCGCCTCCTCGACGATCGCGAGTACCTCCGGCAGGATCTTGATGACGACGTAGGTAATTCCGATCAGTGCGAAGACCGACAGGAACTGCGCGAGGATCCGGTCGGCGACGATGTACGAGACCTCGATCCGGTTGACGCCGAACGCCGACATCACGAACTCGGGGAAGACCTGCAGACGCTGGTATCCGAACGTGTACGCGATGAAGACGTTCCGGGCGATGTTGAGCACCCAGATGATCCCGACCGCGACGGCCAGCGCCTGCAGTTTGCGGGCCAGCGGGGCGCGAACGGCCGCGATGAGTCCGCCGAAGATGGCCATGCTCCCGATTCCAGTGCAGGCCATCATGATCGTGTACGAGACGGCCCGCACGTCGGGCACATGGAAGAAGAACGTCTTGTGATACGGCTCGACCGGATCGGCGGGCCCGAGGTCGGCCGGGAAGTTGTTGCCGGCGATGACCTCGAAGTCAGCTCCGATGAGCGAGAGGACGGCGGCGGTCTGGTCGGTGACGATCGCGATCAGCGGGTTCCGGAGGAACGGGAGCGTCGAAAAGGGCAGGTAGATCAGCCACGCGACGGCGACGGCCCGCGAGACGACGACTAGCCGATCGCGACCGCTGGCGAGCAAGTAGCCGACGTACAGCGACAGCGGAATCGCGAGGACGACAGCGACCCCCTCGGTGATGCTCTTCTGGTCGAAGACGAACTGGTAGATCGCCGAGACCCAGAACAGCGCCAGCACGCCCCAGCCACCGACGAGGACATAGCGGGCGAGTCGACGGTCGTACAGGTCGATTATCGCCCCGGACAGGAAGACGAGCAGGACGAGCCACGAGAGTGGCCCCCACCACTGGTGGGCCCATTCGAACGCGCCGACGAGTCCGAGAGTCATCGAGTACCGTCACGTATACGGATGACGGATATAGGTCTTGTCGTCGGCGAAGTTCGGGAAGTATCACGCAGGAGTATGAGAAGACCTCTCTCAAAAGGTTTATTTCTCCCAGTACCGTCGTTTCGCCCACGATGTACGTCGGTGATCGATTTACACCGCGGTCCGAATGATCACCGACCGTCAGGTCCGCGATTTTCCGCCCCCGGTGGCGGTGTGATTCACCATGGCTAAATCAGAACAAGAGCGATCCGTATCGGTCGAACTGCCAGACGGCTCACAGCTGCACTTCGACGAACCGGTCACCGTCGAAGACGTTGCCTACGAGATCGGCCCCGGACTGGGCGAGGACTGCCGGGCCGGTCGCGTCGACGGCGAGCTGGTCCCGCCGGAGTACGAGATCACCGACGACGCCGAGATCGAGATCGTCACGCCCGGCAGCGACGACTATCTCAATCTGATCCGACACTCGGCGGCGCACGTCTTCGCACAGGCGCTCCAGCGGATTTATCCCGAGGCGGAACTGGCAATCGGCCCCTGGACCGACGAGGGATTCTACTACGACATCGCCGGCGTCGACATCGACGAGGACGACTTCGAGGAGATCGAGGCCGAGATGGCGGCGATCGTCGAGGCCGACTACGACATCGAACGCGTCTATCGGGACCGCGAGGAGGCACTCGAGATCTACGCGGACAACGAGTACAAGCGGGACATCCTCGAGACCGAGGCCGCCGGGGAGGAGCCGGTTTCCTTCTACGTACAAGACGACTGGCAGGACCTCTGCAAGGGGCCACACGTCGAGTCGACCGGCGAGATCGGCGCGTTCGAGCTCCTGCAGATCTCCTCGGCGTACTGGCGGGGCGAGGAGGAAAACGAGATGCTCACCCGCGTCTACGGGACGGCCTTCGAGAGTGAGGACGACCTCGAAGCGTTCCTCGAACGCCGCCGGAAGGCCGAGGAGCGCGATCACCGCAAGATCGGCCAGGAGCTGGACCTGTTCTCGATCGACGAGACGACCGGGCCGGGGCTGCCGCTGTATCACCCCAACGGCAAGACCGTCCTCAACGAACTCTCCGAGTACGTCGGCAACCTCAACCGCGAGGCCGACTACCGCGAGGTCGAGACGCCCCACGTCTTCCGTACCGAACTGTGGAAGAAATCGGGCCACTACGACAACTACCGGGACGACATGTTCCTGCTTGACGTCAACGACGAGGAGTACGGGCTCAAGCCCATGAACTGCCCGGGTCACGCGACGATCTTCGACCAGCAGCAGTGGTCCTACCGCGACCTGCCGGTCCGGTACTTCGAGGACGGCAAGGTCTATCGCAAGGAACAGCGCGGCGAGCTGTCCGGCCTCTCCCGGGTGTGGGCGTTCACGATCGACGACGGTCACCTGTTCGTCCGCCCGGACCAGATCGAAGACGAGGTCGAGGCGATCATGGACATCATCCTCGATACGCTGGAGACGTTCGATCTGGATTACAACATCCAGTTCGCCACCCGGCCCGAGAAATCGGTCGGCAGCGACGATATCTGGGAGCGCGCCGAAGCCCAGCTCGAATCGGTCCTCGAAGACCAGGACATCGACTACGAGATTGAGGACGGCGACGGCGCGTTCTACGGGCCGAAGATCGACTTCGCCTTCGAGGACGCGCTGGGCCGCAGCTGGGACGGACCAACCGTCCAGCTTGACTTCAACATGCCCGAGCGGTTCGATCTCTCCTACGTCGGCGAGGACAACGAGGAGCACCGCCCCGTGATGATCCACCGGGCGCTGTACGGCTCCTACGAGCGCTTTTTCATGGTGCTCATCGAGCACTACAACGGGAAATTCCCGCCGTGGCTCGCCCCCGAGCAGGTCCGGATCCTGCCGATCAGCGACGACCAGATCCCCTACGCCAAGCAGATTCAGAATCGATATCTCGACGACTACCGCGTCACCATCGAGGACCGCTCTTGGACGGTCAAACGGAAGATCCGGCAGGGACACGAGGATCGCGTCCCCTACATGCTCATCCTCGGTTCCAACGAGGAAGAGGCCGGGACGATTTCGGTACGCGACCGCAAGGAGCAGGAACTCAACGACGTCGACCCCGAGGCGTTCGCCGACCACCTCGGAACCGAGATCGACCAGCGACGCACCGACGTGACCTTCGTCCAGCAACACGGGAACTGACGGCGTGGCGCGCACCGGGAGGAATCAATCCCGATAACGCGGCCAGTAGATCTTTGATCCTGCGCCACAGACTGTCCTGCGATGTCGATTACGTCCCGTGGTCAGTCCGAAACGGTGGGGTTCGTGCTCGTTATCGCGCTCGTGCTGGCCGGGGCGGGGCTGACGGTCGCGATCGGCGGGGCCGCGATTCTCGACACGCAGGCCAGCAACGAGTACCAGCGCGCGGAACACTCGATGACGCTGTTCGACTCCCGGGCCGCGATGGTCGCGCTCGGCGACGCCGACGCCCAGCGCGTCTCGCTCGGGCACGACAGAGGAACAATCTCTGTTCATGACGACACCGGCTGGATGCGGATCACCCATGCCAACTACTCCGACAGTGGCGAGACGGAAATGATCTTCAACGAGACGCTCGGCAGCGTCGTCTACGAGAGCGAGGAGGGGACGATCGCGTATCAGGGTGGCGGCGTCTGGAAGACCCAGCAGGGCGGACAGGCCCAGATGATCTCGCCCCCCGAGTTCCACTATCGCGGGGCGACGCTGACGCTGCCGGCGATCCAGGTGACCGGAGATGGAGCTGCGAGTGGCAGCGTCGATCTGACAGTCACGCCGCGCCAGCAGGCCCGAGTGGTCTACCCGAACGCGACGACCGCGACGGAGGACGGCACCGGGGCACCCTACGACGAGACAGCGACGACCTCGTATCGAAACTACACCAATCCCGTTCGGTCGGGGACTGTCAACGTCACGGTCCACAGCGAGTACGCCGACGGGTGGGAGACGTATTTCCGCGAGCGCACGACCGGGAACACGACGCGAGAGGGAGATACTGTTACGCTAACCTTGGCGACGACATCCGGTCCGCCTGGTGCATTCGAGATGCCGGTATTTGGAACAGAGGACTACGTGGAGGCTTCAGGGATCGGTGACGACCACCCACTCACGGATTTTGAGACGTCTGTCGTGTTTGATGAGGGCGGCGGTACGAACGAATTCTCATACTGGTATGAGGACGAAGATTCCGGAACACAATGGGAGCTACACGTCTCACCAAAGAATTCAGGCAATTTTGACGCAAGTGACGAACCTGACGTATATATCGCCCAGTACTTTTACGACGGGAACAGTGTTGAAGAGTACGAGGTGTGGGAAACAACGGTTTCAGCGAGTTCAGACGCGATAGAATGGAGCGAAAAAGACAATGGCGATCCTGAACTGACGATCGACTTCATGGCGGCGGATACTGAAACGGAGATGGAATACGACGACAGCGGCGTCAAGACAGGCGGAGGAAAAAGCGGTGACGTCTGTGACGGGAACCAGTGGTGTTTCGGCGAAAATATCAACGATAAGGATACAGAGATGAAAAACGAGGTTACGCTTGATGGACACGGTACTATCGGGGGCTGTGAACCGGGGACATATTCAAAAGGCGAGACAGATACAGGCTGTATGCTCGGCCATATCGTCAACCACTATTTGAGTGAGGCCGGCCCGGACGTGCGGCTACACGCTAAAACCGGACCAGGAGGGAGCGATCCCATTCAGCAAGGTCGCTCAGGTGGCACTCTGCTCTACGAGGAACAGCCTGGTGCTCGGTTCGTCACATATCTTCACGTCACGAAAAATGAGGTTGACGTCGATCTTGACTGATCATTCGACAGCGACGATTGTACCAATGTGTAGACTAGACTTCACGCCTCACGTTTCGAACGCGTAGATGATCAGGTTTCCAGAGACGTGTACTGTGTCGGGGTCGTCGATCCGGCAGCGAACATTGTCGGTTCCCGTCTGTTGACAATCCGTGATACTGTCGCGAGACGAGAGATAGTCCGCCCACAGGTCACTGCGGGGGGATGTGATGTTAATGATCACTTTATCGAAAGACGAGGGAGTCCGTCTGAACTCGCCAACCGGTCGGCGGTCTCGCTCCTCGGCCCTGACCCGAACAGTCGTCCCGCTCGTGCTTGCGGTGTCTCCTCGGTGGCGAAGCTGGACAACCGGTAGTACGATGTCTCTGGAACCGATCAGAAACGGTGGCTCGGTGATGAGTATGCTCCCATCGCCTGTCGTCCGAAAGACGGCGCCACCCGAGTAGACGATTTTGGTATCACCACTGGCATAGACGATCGGTTCCGACGTGAACTCGTTGACGAACGACGCGCCGGTCTGGTTGACGCCGGTAACGTTAAACGTGACCGGGTCCCCGACTTCGAGCTGTGCCGATTCGAGATTGATCTCGGTCGCGCGGCTCGGCGCACCGTCGGCGTGGATGTCGGCCATGTTGTCCGCGAGCACGTCGAACGCGCGCTCGGCGTTGTTCAACTCTTCCTGATCCCGGGTGTTCTCCAGTTCGTCGAACCCGACCACGGCAACGAGGACGGTCGTCGAAACGACGAGCGCGAACACCAGTGCGAATCCGAGAACCTCGCTCATCCCGCGCTCGCCTGTGTTTCGGTCCTGCTCGGTTGTCGCGCGTCGGTCTGCAGTGCGTCGAGTCATCTACTGCTCCCTCCGTTCGAGGACGAGTTGCCCGCCGGTTTCGGTCACCTGTATCGGACCGCCGGTGATCCGCGTCGGCTGGACGGCCGTCCGATTCGAAAACTGTGCCATGACTTCGATTTCTGGGTCGTTCGACGTCAACACGAGCCTGGGATCGGAGCCGCCCTCGACGGCGATCGTGTACCCCGTTCCGCTGACCCGTGAGGGGACCGACCGCTCGACGGCAACGGTCCCGTTCTCGGTCGTCCGTGCCAGCCGATCCGCCGACTCGACGTCCGCTGCGAGCTGCTCGGCGACGACCTGCAGTTCCGTTTCGATACTCGTCTCGCGCTGGTCCTGCACGAAGTTCCCGCCGGCGAGAAACAGGCCAGTAATCAACAGGAACGTGATCGACAGCCCGAGCACGTAGTTCACCGTCGTCGAGACGGCACGATCGTCACGCGTCGCAGCGCAAGTATCACGCCCCGTGCCGGCAGCGTCCTCACGCATCGTTCTCACCCGGAACGACGGTCGCGTCGGTCGCGTAGACGTGATCCGGCGACTCGTGGCGCAGACGGAGCGTCGCTGCGTAGATCGCCTCGTCGTCGACAAACGGTGAATCCCGATCGTTGTGGTAGTTCGTCCCGTCGTAGTTGTCGTCCTCGTACTCGGTCGAGTTCACGACCAGCGAGTAGTTCCCGGCGATCGCGTCCGCGTTCTCGAACTCGATCGAGTAGGGCGCGGAGACGTCCTCACCGAACGCGAGCGCCTCACACGGGCTGCCATCGACCGTCCCGGCAGTCAGGTCGATCTCCGGCGTTGAACCGACGGTACACGATCCGGCTCCGTCGACGTCGACCGTCGTGTTGCCGCCGTCGTCGTAGATCTCCGCGGACCACGTGTTGCCGTCAGTCACGCGCACAGTGAAACGGTTGCCTGCTCCGTCCTCAAGCGCATCTTGATCCGTGATGTTGATTCGGAACGCTCTGGTTCCCTTGACGTCGTCAGCCAGTTTCCAGTCCGGATCCCCACTGGCGTTTCTGAGGTCCCGCGAGGCGTTGAACTGACCGATGAACGTCCCGCGCGTGACTCCTGTAACGGCGAGGTCGGTGGCGATCCCGTCGGTCGACTGCAGCAGCGCCGTGCTGTTGTACATCGATCGAGCGGACTCGTTGAATTCCCCGGTTCGATTGGCGAACGTCGATCGGTTCGCGTTGGCGTACTCGATGAGCTGCTCCGCGCCGTCGACCATGTCGGCCCGGTATGCGATCGCCTCGGCCCCGCGGGCGTCCTCGTCGCGGGTAGCGAGGTTCTCCGAGTAGATGACCGCGTTCAGCATCACCGCGACGGCGAGAAACGCCACGGCCAGCACGAACCCGGCGATAAGCATTACCTGTCCGCGACTGGCGCTGCCGTCGGCCGACCCCGAACGACGGCTCAGATCCGCCATACGACCACCTCCACGCGGATCGTGTTGTAGTACCCGCCGTCGCCGACGTCCGGAACGTAAAAGCCGGTCTCGTCGATCCGATCGCCGCTCGTCATGTTCACGTGCAGAATCCGATCGTCGTCGGTCAGCACGACCGATCGACTCGCCACGACGGCGTTGTCGCTGGGTACGCCTCGATAGATCAGCTCTTCAGTCCGAAGTCTTCCGTCTGCAGTGGTGTATTTCAGGTTGACGTTGTAGGCGATCCCCCGATCGCCGAAGGAGTCTTCCAGCGTCCGACCGAACGCCGTCGGCATCGTTTCGCTGTAGTAGCCGTTGATCGTCCCGCCGTGGAACCGCTCGCCGGACGCGTTCCAGTACAGGATGGACTCTTCGAGCGCGCCGTTGACCTGACCGATCGAGAGGACTCCGGCGGCGCTCGCCTGTTGCTGGTTTTCGATGTGCTGGTTGGACGTGCTCGCCGACAGCGGAGTCACGGCCGTGATCTGGAGCGCGAACACGACGCTGGTGAGCAACAGCAGTGCCGCGATGACGGCTTCGAGGGTGTGCGCCTGCCCCCTGCTCACCATAGCACCACCACCAGGAACACGTCCTGACCGTCCAGTTCGACGACCCGTCTCGCCGTCACTGTCGGCTGACTCTCGACCGGCGTGCTCCCGGCCGAGAGCCTCGTCGCGTCGTCATCGCAGTCGTCGATGGGGACCAGTCGCTCGCCCGGCGGCGCAGAGTCGTTCCAGCAGAGCAGCGGACTGGTCTCCGAACTCGCGTCCCCGCTCGCGCGGACTGTGATGTTCACGAACTGCCTGTCGGTGAGACCGACCCGTTCTGACAGTGTCGTCCCGCTGTAGCCACACTCCGACGATGGGGTCACGCCGGCGTCGAAAAACGCGACGGTGCAGTTTTCCGAGAGCACGTACGGTGTCGTCGGCTCACTGAGTGACTGTTCGGCCAGTTGATCGGCGACGCGATTGACGGTCACGAGGTCTTCCTGTCCACCCTCCTCGAACGGTTGCAGCGCCCCGGGGACGAACAGGAACACGCTCGCGAGTGCTGTCAGAAAGATCACGACGCCGATCGTGAAATCGAGCGTCGTCTGTCCGCGGGCAGAGTCGCGGCCCGCCGTCCTGTCACTCCTCATCGTCGTTTGGTCGTCCCGCTGTGGCTCTCATGGTGATCTCCCCGGTGTCGAACGCCAGTTCGCACTACGTGGGGCACAGTGGACTGTGGAGACGCTTATCTGTTGTGGCCAATTCTCAAAACAGATAGTTCCGTTCACATCGGTCGGTGATTCGCACCGAGAGCGTGAGTTTAATCCTCGTCGGGTCATAGCCACCCGGTATGGGAACCAGCGACCGGGTTGAACCGCGGGTACCGACAGCGGATCCCGCGACCGACGACCGGGCCGACTACGACTACGTCGGTGGCGAGGTGGATCGACCGGGGCTTGTGGCGGATCTGCGTTCGCGGGTCTCCGGCGACGTTCGGTTCGACGAGTACACGCGCCAGCTCTATGCGACCGACGCCAGCGCCTACGAGGTGACGCCGATCGGCGTCGTCTTCCCGACCGGAACCGACGACGTCGCCGCCGTCACGGAGTACTGCGCCCAGCGGGACATCCCCGTTCTACCCCGGGGTGGCGGGACGAGCCTCGCGGGACAGACCGTCAACGAGGCGGTCGTCCTCGATTTCTCGCGGTACATGACCGACATCGTCTCGGTCGATACCGACGCCGAGACCGCCCGGGTGCAGTCGGGGCTCTATCTCGAAGACCTGAACGAACACCTCGCAGATGCGGGACTGAAGTTCGGACCCGATCCGGCCTGGCGTGACAAGAGCGCCGTCGGCGGGGCGATCGGGAACAACTCCTCGGGCTCGCACTCGCTGAAGTACGGCATGACAGCCGCCTACGTCGAGAGCGCGGAGGTCGTGCTGGCCGATGGGACCGTCACTGAGCTGGGCGAGGTGACGCTCGAGGAACTCGACGAGCGGGCCGATCCCGATGGCGACATCGAGGCGCAGGTCTGTGCGACGGTCAAGCGCCTGATCGAGGAGGAGGGCGACCGGATCCTGGAGGCGTTCCCGGACCTGAAGCGCAACGTCTCGGGGTACGACCTCGACCGGATGGTCGAGCAGGCCCGCGAGGAGGGGACGGTCAACCTCGCGCGGTTGCTCGCCGGCAGCGAGGGGACCCTGGCGACGATCACCGAGGCGACGCTCGGCCTGGAGACGGTGCCCGAAACCAAGTCCGTGGCGCTGCTGTTCTACAAGGACCTGATCGACGCGATGGAGGACGTCTCGATCATCCTCGAACACGATCCTTCTGCCGTGGAAGTGCTCGACGACGTCCTGCTGGATCTGGCGGCCGACACCGAGGAGTTCGGCGACCTCGTCGAGGAGATCCTGCCCGAGGGGGCACAGGCGACGTTACTGGTGGAGTTTTACGCCGACAGCGACGAGGCGGGCGAGCGCAAGGTCGCAAACCTGCTCGCCGATCGCGTTCCGAACGTCGACACGATGGTCGAGCCCGACGAGGGGGCCGCCGACATCACCGACGCCGACCCGATCGCCTTCGACGCGAGCGAGGCCCACGACGACGAGCGCCGGAGTCGGTTCTGGAAGCTCCGCAAGTCCGGCCAGCCGACCCTGCTCGGTCGAACGACCGACGAGAAACACATCTCGTTCATCGAGGACATGGCCGTCCCGCCGGAGAACCTGCCGGAGTTCGTCGCCGACTTCCGGGAACTGCTCGCCGAAAACGACACGTACGCGAGCTTTTACGCCCACGCAGGTCCGGGCTGTCTGCACGTCCGGCCCCTGGTCAACACCAAGACACAGACGGGAATCGCGCAGATGCGATCGATCTCCGAGGGGGCGACCGATCTGGCGGTCAACTACGGCGGGAGCGTCTCCGGCGAGCACGGCGACGGACGCGCCCGCAGCGAGTGGAACCGGAAACTGTACGGCCAGCCGGTCTGGGAGCTGTTGCGCGAGCTCAAGACGGCATTCGACCCCGAGTGGTTGCTCAACCCCAGTCAAGTCTGTGGGTACGCACCGGACGAGCAACTTCCCGAAGGCACGCGCGAACGCGCCCGCGTCGCGTCGATGACCGAACAGCTCCGGTTCGATCCCGAGTACGAGCTGGACATCCCCTTCGAGCCGACGCTCAACTGGGACAACGACAACGGCATGCAGGGGATGGTCGAGCTCTGTCACGGCTGTGGCGGCTGTCGCGGCCCACAGGAGACGACCGGCGGCGTGATGTGTCCGACCTACCGCGCGGCCAACGAGGAGATCCAGTCGACGCGGGGCCGAGCGAACATGCTCCGGCAGGCGATGAGTGGCGACCTCCCCGACGATCCGCGCGACGAGGAGTTCGTCGACGAGGTACTGGACCTGTGTGTCGGCTGCAAGGGCTGTGCGAAGGACTGCCCGAGCGAGGTGGACATGGCCAAGCTGAAAGCCGAGGTCAAACACGCCCACCACGAGGAGCACGGGCCGGGGCTGCGCGATCGGATCTTCGCTAACGTCGATACGATGTATCCGCTGGCCAGCGCGCTCGCGCCGCTGTCGAACTGGGCCCAGAAGGTTCCGGGGACCGGCTATCTCCAGGAGAAGCTGTTCGGGATCGCCAGCGAGCGGGAGTTCCCGCCGTTCTACCGGAACACCTTCGTCGATCGCTTCGCCGACCACCAGCCGGCCGTCAGCGAGGACGAGGCCGACCGGAAGGTGCTGCTGTTCCCTGACACCTACACCAACTACAACCGCCCGATGGCAGGGATGGCCGCCGTCGAAGTGCTCGAAGCCGCGGGCGTCCACGTCGAGGTTCCGACCGATGTCGTCGACAGCGGTCGGGCGGCACACTCGAAGGGATTTCTCGACAAGGCCCGCGAGCACGCCGAGCACAACGTCGAGTACTTCGCCCCGAAGATCGAGGAGGGGTGGGAGATCGTCGTCGTCGAGCCCTCCGAGGCCGTGATGTTCCAGCTCGACTATCTGGATCTGCTCTCCGGTCACGATGTCGAACGCGTGGCGGATCACACCTATGGCGTCTCTGAGTATCTCGACGTCTATCGACTCGACGAGCACATCGACTTCGACGCGCCTGAAGAGACGCTCACGTATCACGGCCACTGCCACCAGAAATCGACCAAGAAAGACCATCACACGGCGAACGTCCTCCAGCGGGCCGGGTACGAGGTCGACGCACTGGACTCGACCTGCTGTGGGATGGCGGGTTCGTTCGGCTACGAGGCCGAACACTATTCGATGAGCAAGGCGATCGGGTCGATGCTGTTCGACCAGATCGATCGCAGCGACGGCGAGTCCGTCGTCGCGCCCGGCGCGTCCTGCCGGGGACAACTCAAAGACTACGAGGACGCCGAACCGCCACACCCGATCGAGCGTCTGGCCGACGCGCTCGCGGAAACCCCCTGACGGCGTCGTCCCGGTCCACCCCACAACACAGTACTTAACTGTCGTGCAGGGGACTAGGCTGGTAGATGGTCCGCTGGTCGAGCGTGCTCGCAGTCGTGTTCGTCCTCGTCGTCGGGACGGTCGCCGCTGTCGGTCTACCGACAGGTGCTGCGGCCGATCAGCGGTCTTCCGCTGCCGCGATCGATCAGCGACCCGCCGCAGCCGTCGAGCAGGCCGGCGCGCAATCACAGAACGGCGTCGAGACGGGGCTGCTCGCCTCGCCGGGCCAATTCACCAGCACGACGCACAGACTGACTGTCTACGCAAACGGGAGCGTCCGGTGGACGGACCGTCACACCAGACCGCTGGAGAACGACTCCGAAATCGACGCATACGAAGCGTATGCTGCCGATTTCAATTCCAGAGAGACGGAACTGTACACGCAGTTTCGCCGAACGGCCGCTCAGTTGACCGCGACCGGCGCGGAGACGACAGGCAGGCCGATGAACGCGTCGCACTTCAGCCGGCGTGCGTATGTCGCCGAAACCGGCGAGAGCGGGTTCACGCTTGGGACACAGGGCGTCGTCGAGATGTCGTTCATGTGGTCGAACTTCACCCAGCAGTCGGGCCGCCAGCTCCGGATCGGAGATCTCTTTACGAACGGGCTTTCGCTGGGTCCGGATCGGCGGCTCGTGGTCGAAACGTCGGACGACCTGCAGTTCGTCGAGGTCGATCCGGAGCCGGACAGTACGTCCGGCCCGAACGCCACTGCCAGTCAGACGGTCGCCTGGACCGGCGAACATGAGTTCAGCCCGTATCGGCCGCTGATCAGGCTCGCCGTAGCGTCCGCGGACCTGACCGCCACCGAGACGCCAGGCGGCACTGACACATCCGATGGCGGGACGGACTCGCCCAGCGACGGGACGCAGACACCCAGTGGAGCCGACGAGGAGAGAGGGCTCTTGCCGTGGCTTCCGATCGGTGTCGTCGTCCTGATCGTCACGGGTGGAGCCGGCGGCGTCTGGTATCTCGTTCGGCACAACTCCGTGCCGTCGTCCGAAACGACAGGGTCAGAGCAGCCGCAAGCAGGTCAGGCAACTGAGACCGAACCGATCGAGTCCGACGAGATTCTGTCGGACGACAACCGGGTGAAGTCGCTACTCGAGGATCACGGTGGCCGGATGCGCCAGTCCGAAATCGTCGAGGCGACGGGCTGGTCGAAATCGAAGGTGAGTATGCTGCTCTCAGACATGGAAGACGAAGACGAAATCACAAAGATACGAGTCGGCCGCGAGAATATCGTGAGCCTCCCCGGCCACGAGCCGGACGCCGCCGGATCGCCGTTCGAAGACGACCAGTAGGTCTGCGAACGATCGGCATACGGCGATCCGAAACGGAACGGTTTTACGTATCTCCCCGGTATGGTCGAATGCGCTCTGGTGGTGTAGTCCGGCCAATCATATTGCCCTCTCACGGCAATGACCAGGGTTCAAATCCCTGCCGGAGCATCCTTCCCCTCTTCCTTCCGGCGATTTAGCCTGTGACCGATACAGAATTTGACCAATGTCACAGGGCAACTCGATTGGAACGAAATCCGGAACCAGCCGCAGTCTTGCGATTGGTCGTATTGCTAGACCATATCGGTTCGAACGAATCACACATCTAGGAACTGTGATAAGTATGGAGGGGTAGCGATGAGTCTCCCAAAGAGCATCACAGTTGTGACCGAACCAGCGAGAGAGTACCTCAATCAAAAGCAGTTATTGGATTATCGGTCGGAGCGCGAAGACTGCTTGTCGTGGCTCCTCGCATTCGGCAAGGATCCTGAAACTGCAGATGGATACGCTCTGGGGACAGTCAAACCACGAGCCTACCGGATGGACCAGTTCTACCGGTGGATCTGGGAACAAGAAGGCGGATACACTGCACAGCTCTCTCATGATTACGCCGACGCGTGGATGCGTCATCTTGCCCAAGAAGATTACAGTAGCACACACCAGACAAACTGCCAAAAGGCAGTTAAGATGCTCTTCAAGTGGTGGAAACACGAACGTGGTGGCGGTCTTTGGGACCCGGAGATAACGTTCACGGGTGCCAATAGTACGAACCCCCAGGATTATCTCACTCGTGATGAACGCACTCAAATTCGAAATGCGGCACTCGAATACGGGAGTATTCCCGAGTATTCGAACGTCACGCCTGCTGAACGGGACCGGTGGAAACAGTATTTAGCCCAACGGTTTGAGAAACCAAAGTCCGAGGTCACACCGAACGATTGGGATCGAGCAAACAGTTGGAAGATACCTTCTCTGGTCTGGGCTAGTATGGATGCGGGGCTACGGCCAGTTGAAGTAAAACGATCGACACTTAGTTGGGTTGACATTGACAATCGTGTGTTACGGATCCCGAAGGAAGACAGTGCTAAATCCAACGATGCGTGGATAGTTAGCCTCCGAGAACGAACAGCGAAGTTCCTTGATCGGTGGCTCGATGAACGAGAACAGTACACTCAGTACACAGATTCAGAGTCAATTTGGCTTACGCGGGAGGGGAATCCGTACGAGTCTCAATCACTCCGGTATATTCTACACCGGTTGTGTGAGATCGCAGGGATCGAAACGCAAAATCGTCAGATGAGCTGGTATGCAATGCGACATTCGGTAGGGACGTACATGACACGTGAAGAAGACCTGGCAGCCGCACAGACACAGCTCAGACACAAATCAGCTGAGACAACGATGAAATACGATCAAACGCCAATTGAAGACCGGCGAGATGCCCTTGACCGAATGGGGTGATCAAGCCCTAGTCTACAATTTCTTGACGTACTCTGGCAGTGGTTGAGTCAGTCAGTACTGATAGGAGTTGATGTAAGTCTTCAGACTTTCCAACGTAGCGGATTACAGATGTGTTGAAATCGGCGTGCAAGATATAGAGCGTAAGTTCATCAGCGGGGTATATGTATCTGGGCTCTAAAATACATTAGAAAGAATGGAGAATCGCAGTGTTTCACCGGTTATTTCGGTAACACTCATGGTAGCAGTTGTGGTTATATTAGCAGCAGTTCTGTCTGTGATTGTTCTTGATTTCAGTGAGGATCTTGACGACCCTGCGCCGAATATCGCGGAAACAACCGGCGAATTTGAAGCTGGGGGTAACAGTGACGAACAAAACGTTCGGATTACCCATATCGCAGGCGACAAAGTGGATGTAGAAGAAATAGAAATCATCGTTCGAGTATCCCGGCCTAATACAGACAATATTGAGGTACGTCTGATTGATCTTCCCGGTGATGGATATTTTTCTTATACATTGGCCGATGAGAATATTTTGGGGGAAGACGACCTGATTGATCAAGGACCTGATGGGACCTCACGGATAATCGTTGTCGATGACTCGAATGTATGGACTGCGGGAGACACAATTCAATTTCGAATAGCAGTACAAGAAGCCGACTTCCGTGATCCACCGGACCTTGACCCCTCGAACCCAAGAGCTGACGAACTTGAAGTACTCGTCATTCATACGGAGTCGAACTCAATCCTCACAGAATACACGTTCAATCCGTAGTAGTAGTGCGACATTCGCGCACTCCATCTTGCACACCGTTTCTGACAGATTCTGAGTAGGTTTGCTACAAAACTATGGATTGCTCCGCTAATCCCTATGATTTTAGCCGTCTTTGGAGCTGTATTGGGGCATCATTAGGAATCGTCGGGATTAATTTCCTGGCGGAGCTTTTCGATTAGCATACGTCTGTCTTCGTCTACCTGGTTAGGATCTAAACCGTATTCATAGACCCATTCGAGAGGTGACTCGCGTTCGTGGAGAGGGGTCTCTGTCTGGAAGGCATCGGATTCGAACAGCAACTCCCCGACAACAGTACCATACGTCGTCATCTTCCACCCGCCTTGGTCACCTTCGACAATTGGGTACGTCGTCCAGAGTTCTTTCCCCTCTGTCTGTGATAACCGATCGAGAACGCCGGTTGCTAACCCCGACGCACTAGAAGAATACCCAGCTTTTTCTGCAACTCTTTGAGACTTTGGCGAATCCAATTCCCAGACTGGTTTGAGCATCTCCATAGCCTCTACCTTAGAGGTGGAGAAGCCCTTTTCGTCGATTGACTCTGCGTCAGCAATCACATTTTGATAGATATCATCTACGAGTTTGAGACGCGAGTACTCAATCTCAGCCTTAATAAACTCTTGAACAGTTTCTTTTGTTACGGGATGACCGCGTTCTTGGAGACGGCCCCGAATCTTTGAGACTAGCGTATCAGTAGGCGTTATACTATGGTCTTCTAGCTCGGTTCTAACCACATCTCGCCTTTGCTCATGCTGTCGAAGAAGGAAGTCAACCCCTGATTGTTCACGCTGCGAAAGATGATATCGTGCGGTACTTCGATCTTGAATTGTATCGATAAGACTCTCAAGGGCCTCCGCCTCCATATCTTCTTTACCGGGTTTTCCCCCAACAAAGCCAAGAATGACGCCCCAGAGGAAATCCGTCCAGTCCGGATCACCTTTCGCAGTCTGATAGAGGACGTTCATCACACTCCCAATTTCGAAACCAAATTGTACGTCAGAATTGACGCTCTCTGGGCGTGTGAAGAAGAAGTCACTGGGCTGATGAGTTCCTGTAGCGCGCCCTTTAATATTCCTAATATTTTCCCACTTTGTTGCTTGAAGATAGTTTCCATAGGCAAGGAGCGCAATATCGTCAATCACATCTTGAATTCGGGTGGGCAGTTTCTCGGCCTTCTGTCGAATAGACTCTGTCGGCGAACTTGTGTCATCATAGGGTGAATCTCCGGTTGCGATGAACGCACGCTGCCCGCCATGCAAAACATAGTCGGGAGGACTGTATCCACCGTCCACATTCCAGGGATCTTCGAACGTCATTCTCGTTACCCCTGTTATAAGTGCTGGTAAATACTGGTTTTGGTAGAAAACCCCACTATATAAACGAAATTAAAAATCCGTTGCCGTAACTGGGGACCCCCCTATATAAAAGAAGCATAAACCGGTTTTGGCGATTTGAACATGACGGGTAGCCACCCAAGCCAAGCCCGATGAGCGCTGATCGAGACACAGACTGCGACGTCGAATATCTGGGAGAGGAGAGCCTGTCCGCACTGAATTTTCAGCAAAAGATTCTCTACCAGGACTTCTGGGAATCTTTCCTGTCGTTTTTGCGAGAGAAAGGCAAGAACCCAGATCGATTCATCGGCTATGAAGAATCGAATATCCGACCAACTGCTCGTCGCGTGCATCAGGTTTATCAATACTACTGGAAGAACGAGCGAATAATTTTAGAACTCACTCCCGAACTCGCTGACCACTACATCGAGAATCTCGATAAAGCTGACATCACGACGAACGCAGGAGATGAGTACAGCGAGGGGGGGAAGCGAAAATTCGCGAACTCGCTTGAGGCGTACTTCAGATACAAAGGCACTGACTGGAACCCCCCGATCACGTTCGGAAGTGATGAACCCTCATTCGATTCGGACCCGTTCACGCGTCAAGAGCGCGAATTGTTGTTGAACACGGCCTTGGACTACAAATCCCCGCCATCGTACGCGAACGTATCACCGGAAGAGCGAGACCGATGGAATGCTCATATCGCCCAGTACTTAGGGAAGCCGAAAGACGAGGTGTCACCGAAAGACTGGGAAGAATTGCAGCGTACCTGGAAGTTTGCGTCGATCATCTCGACTGCGTTGGATGCTGGGACGCGAGCAAAGTTAATAGAGCGATTGGAGAAAGTGCATCTCGACCTGGAAAACGACCGAATCATCATCCCAGCGGAAATCGCTGTCAAAAACGACCGGAAGTGGACAATCGAGTTATCAACCCGGTCTTGTCGTATACTGAAGCGGTGGCTTGTCGAGCGGTCGAATAAACCGCGGTACGATGACACCGACGCCCTGTGGCTCAATCGGAAGGGAAACCGTTACGACTCGAATAATCTCAACACCCTCCTTAGTAACCTGATGGAGGACGGTGGGATTGAGGAGACTGGACGTACTCTGACGTGGCACAGTATCCGGCACAGCACCGGGATGTATGTTTACGATCGGGAGCGCGATTTGGGGATCGTCGCGGAAATTTTGCGGCAAGCCAGCTTAGAATCAGCCAAAAAATATGCGCATCCCACTCCGGAGGCAAAGAGAGATGTCGTCGAGGGTATCCAGGGGGGGACTCTCTCGCTATGACCATTACTACTGGTGTTGAGGCAGACAAACACGATCCCTTCGTATCTCGGTTGCCAGTAGATCGTGATCAAACTCAATCGATTGATCTGCTATACAACGTTCAAAATCTGATAGATATCCATCAAATACAGAGAGCCAATGGTAGTAAGATTGGTATTAACTACCCTGTAGAGAATGCTGAGAGTCTTGGCAACCTCAAATATATCGAGTCACAATTTGCCGCCGCGAACGCAATCAATGATCTTGATCCTGATCTCGTGGATACCACAATACTACGTGCAATGCCGGACTGTCTCGCTGAAGAAGGAGTCGTCCTCCCTGATGATCCCACCCTTGCTGCGAGAGTGAAAGCACTAATCTTTAAGGAAGCTCGTGGGATGCAATCCCGAAGAGATCTATTAGAATACTTAGACAGTCACTTAGAGACTGCTAAGTCACTCGGGCTCTGTATTGATCCGATCAAAAGTGAGAGTACCTACTCTAGGGCAGCTCAAGAATGGAGGATGGATCGGCAGTCCGTCCAAGACGCCATATCAAGACTACAACATTTCCTGTTCAGAAACGGATATATACTCAATTGGGAATCAGAAATGTACACTGAGAATCAACCGATTCCGCATAGCTCACAACTCCCAGATGCACTTTACTGTCAAGGTATGGTGAACTATACTGATCTATTACTTCGCCGATTAGGTGGCATCTCATTTAAACGTGGAACCGGAAATAAGTATAGCCCGCGTGAAATTATTGGTTCCTTGGCCCAACTGGCACTCCACGAGAATCCAACGAAAGCACGCCAACTTTCGAAATGGCATTATGAATCCGATCTCATCACAATGAGTAGAGTAAAACAAATAATATCTAATAATTTTTATAGAAATAATATTATGCTTGCTAAGTCTAGTATTGAAAGTCTCGATAAGACATTGCATCAGATATTATTCAAATTTGCCAACAATTTAGGATTGTATCAGCAACCTATTGATATCGCCCTTGATCCGACTTGGGTACCAGTTACCGATAACGTGGAAGACACTCCAGGAGCGATCAAAAATCCCACAATTGCTGACGATGCGGAAGGAGGGTTTACTTATCCAATGGCAGTTTCGGTTACGCCAATGTCTTCCTTCTCATTAGGTGTGAAATTTGTCACCGATAAATCCCAGTATCATAATGCCTTTCGACAATTGCTGTCAAGAATAAAAGATTTCTGCGATATCGGATGGATTTTTGCAGATAGAGAGTTTGACAGCGCAAATATGATTAGTTTACTTCGATCTGCAGCAGATAAGAAATGGATAATCCGAGTCAGAGAGCATAATAAAGTGATCACTCCGGGCGTATCTCGATCGCTGGAAAAAAACGGTAAAGCACAAGTATCGATCGGGAACCATAATATAAACGTATTCTCAAAAGAGTTCCAGAAACCCAAGTATCCCTTTTTAGAAGAGGGCGAAAATATGATTCTTTTGAGTGATATGCCAATTGAAGATACGAATCCCTCTTTACTAGTTAAAAAGTTTTTCAATAGATGGGGTGTTGAAACGTATATTCGGGAGATAAAGCATGATTTCTCTCCGAAAGTAAATCAAGAACAAGCGCCGATAAACCAATTTATGTTCACGATAGCGAGTGTCTTTTATAATATTTGGAGGATTATTAACCAGTCAACTTCTCCAATATACGGGTTGCCACTCCAACCTCGTTATTATGATGTGCTCAAGTCAATTGTACAATCAACGTTCGCAAGTCGTCACCAGATCCAGTCAGATATCGATAAGTTCGTATGAAGCTAGCTGTAACACCATATTGTCAGTTAATCGAACCGATGCAGGTTTACCACTCTAAAACAACCAGAGAAGATAAGCCAGCTCCTGAAATACGGTGGATTGTCGGGGAAAATATACGAATAATCGGTTTTGACGAATTCAAATATCAGATCAGACTTACAATCGTCCGATTAGATGGTGAGAGTTGTGCCGTCTCAGATGAGCGGACATCAGAATTTTTCACAGAAGTCCCTGCAACAACTGATCTAAAACCGGTAGTCAATGACACGGAGGTTCACATTGATACAGAATCTCTGCAAAGTCACCTAATTGTTAACAGTGGAGATCTCCAATACAAGATCGAGAAGATACCTGGTTCTGAGCCGCTGGACTTCAGGCAACAGTACCTGCCGATTAGTCAGCCGATTGCAGAGGGTAGTATCCCAGCAAAGAAATTATACCAGTATGTTAAAATGGCCCCGAGTGAGAACCTACAGGTGAAAATTAGCGACCAAGCCGTTGAGTTTATTTCAGAATCATCCTTTGATGAACTACGATGGGGTTCCACTGAGGCAAGCACAGTCCACATCAAAAACACAGAACGTACTTATTTATTTGATGTTAATTTATTATACGATACTGTTAAGAGAATACCAGATAACAAAATGCTACAGTTCTTTGTGACTGAAGAGTCCATCAAATTCCGCTATGAACTCGGAAACATTGGTTATGTGAATTATTATCAGCGGACTAAAAGCAGCAGTGATACATTTGTCATATAATATTACAGTGAATACTGGCGGTGGTGCAGAACTGTTCTCATAGCGTGATGGCGGTGGTGCAGAAGTCTTCACAAGTGAGTGGTAGGACGAAATTGATGTGTCCAGCAGCAAGTCCGTCCTACCGAGTAACGATCCGGTCGAACGCTTTACACAACGTGGAGAGGAGATCGGCCGCGCTGAGGCCAATCCCCCCAGTTATTTGTGGCATCTCTTTGAGCAAGTCAATCGTCATTCGATAGGACGTATCAAGGTAAATCCGCAGACAGTGTAGGGAAACGAAGGCGTAATACTGCTATTCGGTACGGTACAGAATCTCCAGCAAATTTCACACTGAACAACAAGTACAATGCCTTTCCTTTTGTTACTTGGAAATTGGAAATCACAATGCAGATAGAAGAGTACGTCGAGCAGATTTCCGACGCACATGGCATCCAAGGTTCGACTGTTCTGCCAGACGGGACAATCGTTTTCACAGCCTACCGAGACGGCGAATACGAGTTGTGTACACTAGACGAGCAACTCACAGAAACTGACGGCGACATTACGTACCCAGAACGGCTTGAAGGCCGCGAATCGGTCGTCGCTCACCGGGATGTCGACGGTAACGAGGCCTACGACCTCGTCGAAGTCGATCCAGAAGCCGGTACCGTGACACCAATCCTCGACGATCAGTTCCAGAACCAAAATCCCCAACAGAATCCGACTGATCCTGCTCAGTTGGCTTTCGTCTCCACCCGCGACCGTTCGCTTGATTTGTACACCCTTGGCCTCGAAACGGGTGAGGTGACGAAACGCTCCGAGAATGACGACCCAGTCTGGGGGTACGCGTGGTCGCCCGACGGTGATGCACTCGTCTACCAGTCCGGCGCTGGTGATGGGGACGCCCTCCGGCTCATTGATCTTGACACAGAGACTGACGAGGTACTGGTCGACGAGCCGGACTCGGAGCAATCCCTATCGATGACTAGCCGCCATCAAGGACGTGGCGCGTGGTCGGACAACGGCATCGTCTTCACGACGAACCACGAGACCGGCTACCGGGAACTTGCCGTCGCTGATCCATCGGGTGACTACGACCTCCACCACGTGACTGAATGGGACAAGTATGACCCTCGCTGGACACCTGACGGCGACATCGTCTTCGTCGAACCACGTAATGGGAATCGAGAAATCCGGCGTCTTGACGATGGTGAGGTTGAAACCATCGAGTCGGTCGGCGCACACGTGTATCGCGACCCGACTAAAAACGGCGTCTACTACGCTAACTACAGTCCAACTGAGGCGGGCGACCTCAAGAAAGATGGCGAAACAGTTGTTGTCGAGTCGGAGGTTGACTTCCCGACGACTGCCCCCGAAGAAATGACCTACAAATCAGGCGACGGGCAGGAAATTTCTGCCCGTCTCTACACGCCCGACGAGGAGCCGGTCGGTGGGATTGTCAACATTCACGGCGGGCCGCCAGCCCAACACTACAACCGTCTCGATCCCACCACCCAGACGCTCGTCCAGAGTGGGTTCGAGGTACTCGCTCCTGACTATCGTGGGAGCGTCGGGTATGGCCGAGAATTCCGAACCTCAAACATCGGTAATATTGGGGCTGTCGATGTAGATGATGTCGCCGCAGGGGCAGCATATCTGCGTGAGCGTGGCCGCTCGCAGGTCGGCGCGATCGGAGCCTCATGGGGTGGCTATTTGACGCTTATGGGAGCCTCGACCACAGACGCGTTCGATGCGGGTGCCAGTATCTGTGGGCTCGTTAATCTGGAAACCGCGGTCGAGAACGCTCGCGGCTATCTGGGAGAGGTAATGGAGAGACTAGCAGGGGGGACGCCAGAGGAAGTACCGGAACTGTACGAAGAGCGGTCGCCAATCGCTCACGTCGACGACATCAATGTGCCGTTGCTTGTCGTCCAAGGCGCCAACGATCCGCGCGTTCCCCAGAGTGAGGCCGAACAACTCATATCCTCACTTGAGGAGCGTGACATTCCACACGAGTACCTTCTCTTTGAAGACGAGGGCCACGGCGTAGTGAAAACGGAGAACACGGCGGAATACCTCAATCGTACTGTCTCACTTTTCGAGACAGCATTTGAGAGCTAAAGCGTCCAAATCTCGTCGGCGGACTTTCAACACTATCGTGGAAAAGTGTCGGCACCTGGCTAAACAAGCGTTGGGGAAGCACGCGGGCGAGCCCGCCAGCGGCGGGTTCGCCTGCTGGAAGCACGTTGTCATCCACTGTTTCCGGCGTGAAGAGGGCTATAGCTTCCGTGAAACCGAAAATCGGCTGGAGTACATGACCGCACTGCTGGAGGTACTTGATATAGAGGAGGGAGATGTCCCTGATTTTACCACGCTCAACAAATCGTTTGATCGGTTCAAAATGTGGGTCTGGCGGGCGTTGCTACGCGTTTCAGCGCAGCAACACCCGCAGTCTGGTCACGTCGCTCTCGACAGCACGTTCTTCGATCGTGGCCACGCCTCAGCGTACTACCGTACGCGTAGCGTGTCATAGAAACATTCACAGACGATTCTCCGCGGTGCTACCGGATAGTGAAATGTTGGAGTAGATATAATTCCAGAACGCGGTGCAACATACAGAGGTTGGATGCACCACTACGGACTTGTTTATTCCGAGTAGGTCGTCTGCATTGTCTGGTAAGATTGTATAGCAAATCTATGGTATCAGCTGTTTTTCCATCTCGACAAGCGTGAGTTCGATACCGTCCTGATACTCGTGATTATGCTCCATCACACGTTCGTACCCTTGGGCCTCGTAGAATGACACCGCGTTACGTGAGGCCCACAATCCAACGAATTGGAGCCATCCACTCCGGAGCCGCCGCCAGCGCCGCTATCGTCCGTCTTCATATCTTCAAGTTTGTCGATGTCCACGCCGAGTTGTTCCACGAGTTGCTGTAATTCGGTGGTGTTCGTGGTCTTATAGGACCGTTCTGGACTAGAGAGTTCAACATCCTCCATTTCGTGCCGACCGAGTGGGACATCGACGGATACGTGTAAGCCCAATGTGAACAGCCAGACTGGCAATGCCATTTCTGACTGTCACAGCCACTGTTGGAGCCGCCGTTGCTGTTGCCCTTACGCTTACTGGTATCGTGTGTCTTGATCGCGAGGGCGTCCGGCGGACAACCCACTCAATATGGGGGCAGATCATCGAACTAGGACCGTATCTCGGCCTGGCCGGGGCGATATTCTTGCTAAAACAGCTTACTGGCGACGCCAGCCTCCGATTATCGAAGGCGATCGGCCTGAACATCACGGCCGCGATATACAGCATCGAGGGAGAAGCAGTCGCACACATTCAGCAGTTGACGCCATCAGTCTTGATTCCCGTTTTCTCCGGCGTTTACCTCTTAGGATTCGCATATCTGGTTGCAACGCCGGTCGTGCTGTACTTTTTCTCCTCGTCAATGGAGACACTGAAACAGCTGATCGTGGCGTATATTATCAACTACATCGGTGGAATCGTATTTTACACACTGTTTATCGCCTACGGACCCCGGAAATACGTGAGCGAACACGTCGACGGTCTGCTGTTCGATCTGTTCCCGCAGACGCGACACTTGACCGGCGCTGTCTCGGTCAGTTCAAACGTCTTTCCGTCACTGCATACGTCACTTTCGGTGACCGTTCTGCTGTTTGCCTTGCGGACTCAGCGGACGTACCCTGCCTGGGCTGTGATCGCAACTGTCGTCGCTGGGGCAGTTGTGCTCTCAACGATGGTCCTGGGAATCCACTGGCTTACCGACGTCGTTGCCGGCGTCGCTCTGGCATTTGTCGCCGTCTGGAGTGCAGAACGAGCGCTGTCCGCTCCGAAAGAGACTGCCTCGTGATGGAATGCCATTCGACACGATGGTGTGCTGACACCGGTGGCTATTGAACTCCGTGCTCATCCTGAAATACGCCGAGATATCAGTGTGACAAAGCATCGTGTTAACTTTGGCATCGGTTCCACCAGACGGCGAATGCTTCGAGCCAAGATTCTGCTGTCGTCGGCTTGACGTTGCTGAACGTATTTGACGGCGTACACCTTCGAGGGCATCGTTCGGATCGGAAACCAGGGCACGGACCCGAAGTACGTCTGGACGAGCGTCGCCAGCGCGGCCTTCGGCGACGACGAGCTGTATCTCTATACCGGGGATTCAGCCACCCCGCTGTCCGACGCTTCCGCGGTCGAAGTGGGCGCGGGCGAGTCGATCTCGGTCGGCCTGTTCATCGATACGAGTGGCCTCGAAAGCGGGGACTACTCGCCGACGCTGACCGTCGAGGCGGCCGACGAGGACCCGGGCGCGCCCGGGGGATCTCCGGGTAGCGACCCCGAGCCGCCCGAGGAGACGGTCTCCCCGCTCTTGCTCGACTCGGTGGCGAGCCTGCTCGACGCCAATGAACAGCCACTCACTGACGACTCGCTGATCGCCGCCTGGGCGGAGTCGACGGCGACGAATGCGGACGAGGACGGCAACGGCGACGCGGTGTCGTACCCCGATGACACCGACATCCCTGTCGTCGCCGTCGACGGGACCGTCGTGGGTATCACCGGCCCGTTCGTGACGACCGACACCGACTTCGCGAACTTCGGCAACGAGGAGTTCCTGCTGAACGTCTACGACGAACTCGTCGACGGCGGGACAGTGCTCCACGACGAGGGCCACGGGCAGTTCTACACGCTCTCGTCAAACGGCGGCGACGACTTCCAGGCGTTTGCGGATTACGTCGGAAACAACGGATACAGCTACGAGGCGACGACGGACCTGGAAGCCGACCTGGCAGACGCCGACGCGGTCACAATCACCTCGCCGTCGAACGCCTTCACTGATAGCGAACTCGACGCGCTGTCGACGTTTGTCGATGGCGGCGGGGTCGTCTTTCTGCACGATCAGTCGGACTTCAACGACTTCGACGCGACGGCGAACCACAACGAAATCGCCGCGGCACTTGGGGCGGGTTTCCGGTTCAACGACGACCAGATCCTCGACGAGGAGAACAACACCGGCGCTCCGTTCGTTCCAACGACCGAGAACTTCAATCTGGGAGCGTTCCCCGGTTTTTTTCGGAACCGTGATGGCCTCGGCCTCGAACTGAACGTCACCGAGAGCTACGAGGTCGAGGTCGTCGATGTCACGGACGGTGACACGGCGGATGTCGCGTTCCCGGACGGAACCGTCGACACGGTCCGGATCGTTGGGATCGACACGCCCGAAACCGGCTCGACCGGCGAGCGACTCGAAGAGTACGAGGGTATCGACGACGGCCCGGCGCTCAAGGACAAAGCCGACGGGGCGACCGACTACGCGGTCGACGAACTCGACGGCGAGACGGTGACGCTGAGCTTTGACGAGGGCGAAGGCCTGCGGGGCAACTTCGGCCGACTGCTGGGCTTTCTCGAACTACCCGACGGGAGCGTCTACAACGCGAACGTCATCGAGGACGGCTGGGCCCGCGTCTACGACTCCGGGCTCGGCCGCCACGACCGGTACTGGGAGCTGGAACACACCGCGCGGGCGAGCGGTGACGGCATCTGGGCTATTTCCGACCCCGCGGCCACCCCGGAAATCGGTGACGACCCGGTCGAAGAGCTGTTCTTCCCGGAGCCGGTGGCAGTCACAGGGCCGGACGTGCCGGTCCGCTCGGAAGGCGGGGAGCCGCTGGTCGCGCTGGACGCCGATGCCGGTGTCGCTGTTCTGGGCGGCCCGCTCATCGAGGAGGGTTTCGAGTCCGCCGAGGGCGGTCCCGGGCTCGACGATTACGGCGTCTATGCGTTCCTGACGAACGTTATCAAGGAGCTCGGGGACGCGACCGGTCCGGTCATTGTCGACGGCGGCCACGGCCAGTTCGCGGTCGACTACGCGGTTTCCGCCGAGGACACCGCCTACTACATGCGGTATCTCGAAGGCCAGTCGACAGACGAGGTGGATTCCATCGGACTCGAAGGCGTCGTCGATCTGACCAGCGACCCGGGTCCGGACCTGCTCGACGGCAGCGGGGAGCCGGCCGCGCGGGCACTCGTGCTATCGACGCCGACAACGGCACTCACCGCCGACGAACGGGCAGCCGTCGCGGAGTTCGCCGACGCGGGCGGGGCCGTCGTCCTGCTCGGTACGGCCGCCGACACCGACGCGCTCGGGAACTTCGAGGGGCTACTCAGCGAGATCGGGACGAGCGTCGGCTTCACCACGAACGCGGTTACCGACGCATCGAACAACCTGGACGGTGACGAGGTGCTCCCGACGACGACGAACTTCGACAGTTTCCCGGAGCTATTCACCGCATTTACGCCGGATTCCGACACCGGATAGCTCACAGTTAGCGAGATCAATGCGGACGCGCAGGGCGCCGAGCTCGAAGCCCCACAGGAGAACGTCATCTTCGAGAACGCTGGCAGCGGATCGCTCGATCTGAGCGGTTACACCGTCGAAGACGACACCGACGGATTCAACTCGTATGACTTCCCCGACAGATTTACCCTCCAGCCCGGCGAGACGGTCACACTGTTCTCCGGAGAGGGAACAGACACCGAGACGGAACTGTACTGGGGCAAAACCGGAAGCGGGGTCTGGAACAACGGTGGCGATACCGTGTTCGTGTTCGACGCCGACGGCACGACGGTAATCGAGCAGAGCTACTGACGCCAACGAACCCTACACCGGAGTCACTCCAGGAAGTCGGGCTCGTATACCCCTCCAGCCTTTGATTCCATCACTACCACGCCACTGTTGTTGAGTGTCTCTATCGCCATGTTACTCTCTCGTTGGCTCAATGTGGTTGTACCACTCGTCTATCTCACTCTCTTTGACGAGGTCTTTGTTGTCAGGGTTGTCGTCTTGTGTGCCAACCCCTGGAAGGAGGTGGGGTGCTAATTTACCTTTTTACGTGACTATCAGATAATCCGCCACGATGAAGACAATCCCACTTGACAACGATTCGTAGCGAGTCTTCCTCGACATCGATGAATATCGTACGCTCCTGAACAGCGCGTACGAGCCTCCGGGTCGGTCCGTACGACAGGTGCGCCTGGAGATGCGGCTGATGGCCTGCTCGATGCGTGTCGACACGGCCAGCAATCTGTTGTATATACTTGCGCGCCTATCGCTGGTCTTTCGCCGTTGCCGATACAGACACTCAGGACGAATCACCGGAAAGGTTCTTGGTGGGTCAATCGTAATGTTAGGTGCCGGCACTCTTTGCCGGCTGTCAGAGGCGAGCACGCTCCGGCGTGTCCTGTTTCCCCACCTCACCCCCACCACCCCTCAGGTTACATTGCCCCTCCGGGGCGTGCCTTCACCCCTCTCGCGTTTCGGTGGGTCCTACACGAGCGGATCACCCATCTTAGTGGAGTGGCTCGCTCTATCGACCAACGTCACCGAATCGAACCTGACGGCGTGGAGCGCGTCAACTACCCCGCCCTACTCCCTCGGTCGCTGAAGCGACCTCGGTCTTTGAGGGCGGGGCTTCCACCACGGTGATGGTTTCGGCCTGCGCCCCCGTGCGTGAGCGGGGCTGGTTGCACCGCGACGGTTCACGAGCGGGGAACCATTCCGTTCCCCGCTCGCTACTCCACAACCCGTGAGTGGGGGAACGCCCAATCTGGGTGGTCGCGTCACGCCCATTTAATTGGCGGTGACCTCCACTCGAACCCGATACGGGTGCGGAGAAGCCTGCCACCGTGGATGGTGGCAGGCTAGCACGCTCGTTTCGCCGGTCCCGTCTTGAGGGGGCGGTTGACTGGCGGCCCGTACTAACCGCGACTTCAGCCCGATTAGTACTACTGTAAAGTTAGATACGAAAAGATAAGAATATTTTGAAACCATTGTTAGCCATAGAGACAATACTCAACCAACACTGAACAAATACTTCTGAGCGGCACTGTCTAGTTCAGCACCTCCTCGGCGGGCGTGCGGCCATCTAATGCCTGGTTCGGTCGATGTCGGTTGTAGTAGTGTCTGAACTGTCGCAACCAGCGTCTCGCGCTTGATTGACTGCCCCGCCAAAACGAGTGAAAGCGGTCGATCCGCATCGTGACGGTCTGGAACCATTTCTCGATATGGTTCCGCTCGCTGTAGTTGAGTTGACCGCTCAATTCCTGGCGAGCAAGGGCAGTCAAATAGCCGCCAGCATCGACGAGAAACTCCGTCTCATCGACATCGTGTTTCTCAGTGAGGCGATGGAGAGACGCCGCCGCGGGATCGGTCCCTCGGCGGCTGTACACGTCCACCTCTAGCAGGAGTTTTGAGTCCGTGTCGATGGCGGCATAGAGCCACTTTTTCTCGCCGTCTACCTCGATTTGTTTCTCGTCGACCGCGACCCGCGACGGTCGGTCGCACGCCCAGCTCATCCTCCACGAACTTGGAGAGTATCTCGGCTACTCGCCACCGCCGTTGCTGGAGCGACTGATCGAGGATGCTCAGAAGATCCACCAGCAACGAACGATATTCCAAGAGACGCTCGCTACCGCTACGCAACCGAGGTGTGGGGTCTAACTAAAGACGAATGCGACTGCAAACAATAGCAACATCTTTAGAACTGTTCGGCCCGAATATATGCGGACGATAACGAAATTCCGATGACCTATCGGGACGGAAATGCGTACGCCGGCGATCGCCCGCGGTTGCTCGTCGTCACCCAACAGAACGATTTGGCAACGCGCACCGAGAGCGCAGTCGACGCGGAAACGACAGTCGAAGATAACCCCCTCACTGCTGTCGAGTTACTTGAGGAGTTTCCGTTCGACTGTGTCGTTTGTGAGCTCGATATCGGGCCACTGAGCGGCCTGGAGCTGCTCGCGGCGGTCCGCCAGCGTGATCCGACACTGCCCGTTCTCGTAGTCGGTGGGGACGACAGCGATGCAGTTTCAGCTGTCATTGACGGCAAGACCGCCGAACACGTATTGTCGCCGGCTGATGAGGAGGCGATAGCCGAGGCTATCCGGGGTCTGCTTGAGCGGACTGTCAATGACGAAGGCAAGGCGAGTATGGGGATGACACCCGACGGACAGGCTCAGACACAATCACTCGAACGGATCAACGACGCCACACAGCAGTGTATGGAGGCGACATCGACGTCCGAAGTCGCGACGATCGTTCTCGAAGCGGCCGCGGACGCGTTTGGGGCTGAGTTGGCATCAGTCTGGTACGTGAACGAGGCGGGCGATGCGTTGCAGTTACAAGAAGCGACAGACACGTTGTGGCAACTCCTCGGGAACGCCGGTGAGCCGCCGTTCGTCCACGAGCAGGGCGACCGGGTCTGGCACGCCTTCCAGAACACGGCCCCCCAGGTGCTCTCAGATATCCAGCCGGAGGAGTTGGCGGCTGATATCCCCGTCGAGACAGCACTGATCGGGACGCTAGGCAGCCACGGAATCGTCTCAATCGCCCGGGGCACCGCCCGGCAGTTCACTGCCCACGAACGCGACTTGATTAGGATCCTCGCTCGCAGTGCAACAGTGGCACTGGATCGGCTTGAACGCGAGCGCGAACTCGAACAGAACCGTGACTTGCTCGCACGTGCCCAGCGACTCGCGGACGTCGGTGCGTGGGAATACGATCACGGATCCGATACGATTCACCTGACAGCACAGACGCGGCGAATCTGTGGCTTGCCGCCTGAGGGCGCAATCAACCTCAACGATGGGCTAGCTGTGTATCACCCTGACGACCGCGGCCGGATCGAGCGCGCCGTCGACCGAGCGCTGCAGTTTGGTGTCGGCTTTGACTACCGAGTCCGTATCGTCCGCGAGGAATCAGTCCGGCGGGTCCGCGTGGTCGGCGAACCGGTGATCGAAGACGATTCTGTTGTCTCTGTCCGTGGCGCATTGCTTGACATCACGTCGACTTACCGGCGACAGCGCCAGTTGGAACGTAACGAACAGGCATTGCGTGACCTGCACGATATCGTCGTTGACACTGACCGACCGTTCGACGAGAGGATCGACGCGTTACTCGAAGTCGGCCGCGAGCGCGTCGGGCTCTCGGTAGGCTATCTCACGAATATCGACGACGAGACTGTTGAACTCTCGCGGATCGTGGGAGATGCTACCTCGCTCCAGAAGGGTCAGCAACTCTCGCTTGCGGAGACGTTTTGCCGAAAGGTGACTGAATCACAATCGGTCGTCAGCATATACGATGCCACTAAACAAGGGCTGGACGACGATCCGGCCTACCGGCGGTTCGGCTTCGATTCGTATATCGGTGCGCCCTTTTTCGTTGAGGGCGAGTTGCGCGGCACGCTCTGTTTTGTCGATTCTGAACCTCGGGAGCGGCCGTTCTCAGACTTGCGGCTGGCGTTCGTTCGCGTGCTCGTCCAGCAAGTGGCCGCGCTATTCGCACGTCGGCACCGCCGCGAGCAGTTGCAAGCGCTGCACGCGGCCACGCGGACGCTGTTCGAGGCTGATTCGACCGATGAGATTCCCACGCTGGTGGTTCAGTCACTCGAACAGGCGACGACGCTCTCGGTGACGTTCTACCGGTGGGACGAAGACGTCGGCGGACTTGTCCGCGCTGCGTCGTCGACGGACCGGTCTGCTCGGGACGACGGCCCAATCCGCCCCGGCGATGACCCGGTCTGGGAGGGGTTTGTTCGGGGCGACGAGGCGCTGGAACCGCTGCAAGTCGAAGCCGATGAAACCGATATACATGGGACAGACGTCGTCGTACCAGTCGGCGATTACGGAGTGATCGTCGCTGACAGCCCGAGCGGGAACGAGGAGACGCCGTTCGATATGGCGTTTCTCAGCACACTCGCTCGGAATGTCACAGCCGCACTCCAGACAGCCGAACAGAACGAACAGCTACAGGAGTACACGGCGCGACTCGAAGACCAAAACGAACATCTCGAACGGCTCGAACGCATCAATGCCATTGTCCGTGATACGCTACGGACGCTCGTCGAGGCGGAGACTCGCGAGGAGATTGAACACGCGGTTTGTGCAAACCTCACCGCTATCGAGCACTGGGAACTGGCGTGGATCGGGCGCCAAGATGTCTCCGACCAGTCTCTGTCGGTGCGGGCGAGTTCCGACGAACGGGCGCGGGCCATCGCGTCGATCACCGGGCACGAGGACGGTGAGTCGATCGCACAGACGGCGGCCGACGACGGCCGCATCGTCGAGGTCTCGAATGTCCTTACGACTGATGGCCCCGAGCCCTGGCGGCGGACCGTGCTTGAGCAGGGCCACCAGTCCGCGATCGCCATTCCGCTCAGTTTCGGCACGCGCGAATACGGCGTACTGGAGATTTACGCCGACCGTCCCGGGGCATTCACCAGTGGGGAGCGATCCGTGCTGGCGGAATTGGGTACGACAATCGCATACGCCATCGCGGGCATCGAGCGACAGCAAACACTGCAGTCCGGCGCCGGTGTCGAACTCGACATCTCGATCCCACCGGCCGAGGAGTTCCTGTTGCATTTCGGGACGGCCCTCGATCAGGAACTGCGGGTCGAGAACCTCATTCATCGGACCGACGGTGGATACCTGGCATACGCGACCGCATCGGATCCCCAGGCCGCAGCGGAGGCCCTCGCCGAGGAGCCGCTGGTCGATCGGGCGACGGCGTTCGATACTGCTGAACATGGGAAAATCGAGTTCGGATTCGCGGACAGTCAACTCTTGGAGACATTGTCGGCATACGACGCCGGACTCGATCGGTTGATCGCCGGCAAGCAAGCGAACACGCTGACAGTTCGACTGCCCAGTACCGGACAGGTTCGGGCGTTCGTCGAGCACCTCAGAGCGGAGTATCCCGACGTGACACTACAGGCCCAGCGGACGGTCGAAACCGAGACAACTTCCCTGTCCGGCGTCCTTGAAGACGTGACTGACCGCCAGCGCGAAGTCGCGGCCATCGCCTATCGCCGAGGACTGTTCCAGTGGCCCCGCGAGAGCAGCGGCGAGGAGATCGCCGAAGCCGTCGGAATCTCACCGGCGACCTTCCACCAGCATGTCCGAGCGGTCGAGCGGCAACTGTTTGAGGCGCTATTCGGGTCGAGAGAGTCTAGCCAGATGACCTAAAGAATTTGGTTGCATGATCTTCGCTGCCCAATTTCTATAGGTGGAGAACAAAAGTGTGGTCAAAATAATTACTATGGGTGTGAGGACAAATGAGATTTACAGAGAAACTTTCAGATTGGCTTGACGCGGGGCAACGCGACGAACGACACACCGAAGCAGACACGGCCGAGGACCGCGCGCAGACAGTTGTTGACGAAGACAACGGAGAGACGACCGAAAACCAAGCTGTAACGGCCACCGGCAATGACAGTGAACCGATTACACCGGACAGCGAGCGAACTGAGAGTGACGCATCGCCTGCTATTGACGGCTCAGTACGGGCCGGAAACGGAAAGACAGCCCAGTCCACGCAGGCGCTGCAGTCCGATGGCGGGACCGTACAAGACAGCGGCCTGGAGGTATCCACAGCCGAAGAGTCGGACCGACCGCCGGAGCCGGATCGCCCCGAAATCGAAGTCGTCCTTGAAAACGATCCCGATCAGTTGTACGACACATCTGGATCGGCACAGCGGGTTATCGACGGGGACCTGAACGTCGTCAAGCAAAATCGCGTGATGACCGAATGGACCGGTATGGACGCCGACCGACAGCAGGGCGAACTGAAATGTATGAACCAGATGTCGGGGAAGTTCTGTGGAACCAAAGACTGCACGATGCGGCAGTTGATGGAGCAGGGCAAACAGCGCGTCGAGGTCGAAATCGAGAAGGAACTACCCAACGGCGAGACCAAGCAGACGTTGCTCGTGTCTGAGCAGATCACCAACGAACGTGGCGAAGTCGTCGGGATCACTGAGAGCTTCAAGGATATCTCGAACGTCAAGGCCGCGGCCGAGGAAGTCTCGAATTCGATCGACGAACTCAGTCAGAACGCCGATGACGTGGCAGCTAGTTCCGACGAGATCAGCTCGACTGCCGAGCAGATGGCCGAGTCGATGGATGAAGTGACCGGCGAGGTCGGCAACGTCAGCGCCTCGGTTGAGGAGGTCGCCTCCAGCGCCGAAGAGGTCGCAGCGACCAGCGAACAGGCCGAAAAGCGAGCGGAAGACGGCTACGACCGGGCCGAGAACGCGATCGACGAAATGGAGGGTATTGACGCTGCGACGGCCGAGGTAACCGAGGACCTCAATGACCTCCAGGAGCGCGTTGACGAAATCGACGAAATCATCGAGGTGATCAACGACATCGCCGATCAGACGAACCTGCTGGCGCTGAATGCCAATATTGAGGCCGCACGGGCCGGCGAAGACGGCGAAGGATTCGCTGTCGTCGCAAACGAGGTCAAGAGCCTCGCCGAGGACGCCCAGGAGAACGCCGAGACCATCGAGTCGATGATCGCGGGGATCAAGGAAGACACCGACGAGACCGCTGAGAGTCTCCAGGAGGCAAACGAGCAGGTTGATTCCGGGATCGAACAGGTCCAGGCGACAATGGAAGCGCTTGACGAGATTCTCGATGCGACCCAGGAGGCCTCCCGGGGTATCGGTGAAGTCGCCGAAGCTACCGACGACCAGGCCGCAAGCGCCGAGGAAGTCGCCTCCCTGGTTGATCAGGTCGCCGAGCAGGCCCGTGAAGTGTCCGCCGAGATTCAGAACATCTACGCCGCCAACGAAGAGCAGGCACAGATGGTCAAGAGCCTCGAAACAGCGGTCGATCAACTTGAGAACGGGAACTGAATATGTCGCTGAAAGCTAGCGACTCCGAGACACAGACGGCAGATGAGGACATCCAGGTACTTGAGTTCGAATTGGACGGCCAGCGGTACTGCGTCATGATAGCGGCGGTTATGGAGATTGTCGACGAGGAGCCACTGACGAAGGTCCCATCCAGCGGTCGGCACGTCCTTGGCGTGATGAACCTCCGCGATGAGACGACGACGATCATCGATCCAACGGTCGTCTTCGGAGTTGATTCGACCGCCGGCGATCGTCGCATCATCATCTTCGATGATGACTCGGACGAGCAGTATGGGTGGCTTGTCGACTCCGTCCACCGCGTCAGCACGTTCAAGCGGTCCGACGTCGAAGAACAGGCCGACGCCGAGGCGATTCGTGGACTCGTTAATCGTGACGAGGACTTTCTCATCTGGGTCGATCCGAGCGTGATCAACGGGGAGTCGACGACGCTGTAGGTGAGGTGAGGAGAGATCAAGGCGGATTTTCTGTACCTTTTGAGAGTTGGATCGTGATTTCGTTCCCTTGCGGCTCGTTCGCTTGGAAGGTTAGCGAGCCCTCTGACTCACGGACGCTATAATTGACTAACCAGAGTCCGAGGCCTTGCCCGTGATATAGCGGTTCGATTTTCGAGGTGTCCCATAGTATCTCACGTTCCATCTCAGGAATCGTGGGATTGGAATCGGAAATCCGGACCGAGCCTGCTGTGGAGTCACAGTCGATTGCCACCTCGATCCGCGGATCGTCGCTCTCCGCGTGGACGATAGCATTTTCCAACAGTTCTGTGATCGCCTCTTCGATTGCAACGGATCCTTCCACCAAACATTCCTCAGGGAAGTCCTGACTAACACTCACATCTTGGTACGTATCGTGTATTCGTGTGAGGGCTGCCTCCGTCGTTGACACCAGATCGATTGTAATTGTCGGGGGTGGATCCGCGAGTAAATTCGTAATCCGGCGTTCCTTATCAACAATATTCGTGAGTTGACGGCTGTGCTCCTTGATTTTTGCTGCGTAGTCGCTGGCGGATGAACTAGCTGTTATCGACTGGATGTGTTCAGCGAGTCCATTGATGACCGTCATATGGTTTCGCACGTTGTGGCGAAGAACTCGCTCCATAATTTTCATTTGTGTCTCGTATTCATTGATCTCAGTTACATCACGACAGATAGCCACTGTCCCATCGACTGATCCTGAATTGTCGTAGTGTGGGTATCGAACTGTCGAGAGGTCTCGGATACCCTTTTCAGGGAGGTCTGCTGTAACCTCATAGTTGATAACAGTTTCATCGTTGACCACGCGATCTTTCATCTCCTGAATGCGTTTCGCGGTCTCGGAATCCATAAACGCAAATTCATCATTCCCGCGGAGTTCCGACTTCGTGAGGCCGGCATAATCGCTTACTCCGTCGTTTACCACTTCGAAGTTGCCGTCCAGATCTTGCAGCATAATTGGGTCGTCGATCCGGTTAGCAATTTCTTGAAATGTTTTATACCGCTGTTCGAGGGCGTAATTGTGGAGCACAAGTCCGATATCGTCAGCAAGCTGGCCCAACAGTTCAATCTCGTCTACTACGATATCGGGTTCTGTCGGCGTATGTACTGTTAGGACGCCGAATTGTTCATCTTCGTATGAAATAGCGATCGCGATACCTTGGTGGGACGGTTGTTCGTTGATGTGTTGTCTGAACGGCTCAGTCGTGACATCATCTATTTTCAGGATGCCCTGTTCGAAAACCGCGTTGAGATACTCTTGTGTATGAAACTCCCTGACGTCTTGCTGGCTGAGTTCTGTGCCGCTCGTGCAAACGAACTCAGACGACCAATCAGATGTCAAAGCGAAAAATGTGCACTCGAAGAGATCGCTAGAAGCGATAATATTAGTCACACTGGACAGTGCGTCTTGGGGCGAATCGATCCGGACCAGTGAGCTATGGACGTTGTTCATCACCCGACGGAATTCAGCTAGCTGTTGTTTGCTTTCAATGAGTTTCCGCTTCTCGGTTATATCACGCATCGATGCTCCGACACCGGTGATATCACCGTTCTCATTCTGCAACGGGAAGTACTGGACATTGAGTCGCCGTTTTTCCCCCTCAGCGTCAGTCCGGACTGTCTCGAACGTGCTGTGTTTGCCTTCTAACACCGTCGTTAGATGGGGTTCAACCTGCTTCATCTCGTCCTGTTCGAGCACGTCTGAGAGAGCGAGATCGCTCACATCGGCCTCGGGTGATAGTCCGTGGAACTCTCGGTAGCGGGGGTTCGCAAAGAGGAAGTTATAGTTCCGATCAACTGCGGTGAGTAGGTCGTCTGTATTTTGTGCCGCCCGACGGTACTCTCTTAGTTCCTGTTCACGCCGTTTTTGCTCGGTAATATCGTGCTGAACCGCGACAAACGCAGTAATATTTTCATCTATATCGGTGATCGGTGCGATCGTTTGGTGTGCGTAGTAGATCTCACCGTTTTTCCGCCGATTTATCACTCTCTCTTCCCATATCTCTCCAGTAGTAAGCGTGCCCCACAGTGTCTCGTAGTACTCATCCGACATTTGCCCCGAGCGAAGGATCCGTGGGGTTGAACCAAGCGCTTCAGATGCCTCGTACCCAGTAATCTCCTCAAACGCCTCATTGACGTATTGAATGGTCCCCTCCGGATCGGTGATATACACAGCGTGACCTGACGCTTCGACGGCCTTCCGGAACTGTAATAACTGTGCTTCTCGCTCTCGGCGTTCAGAGAGATTTCGACAAATGAGAAGCACCGCCGAGCGTTCGTTCCATCGCATTGCTGTTGCTGTCACTTCCACAGCCGTGGTGGTGCCGTCGAGCGCAACGGCCCTGCGTTCCACTTGTTTGAGAACTCGCTCACCCTGTTGCACACTCTCGATGATCTCCGGCGTGGACTCTTCCAACTCTGCGTCAAAGCAGGGGACGGGGGCCCTATCGGCGAGGTCGGCAAGCGATTCGGCGTTGAATAAACTCAAGAGCTCTTCATTGCCATATTGCAGTTCCCCAGATTGAACGACTGCCATCGGGTCTGGGCTCGCCTGGAAGATACTTTTGACTGTCAACTCAGGGGCGGTGACTGCCTGTCTCGTTTCGTAGTAGGACGTCACCTCGATGATCAATGCCCGGAGTTTCTCCCATTGATCTTGCACTTGTGACTTGATCACATAGTCCGTCACTCCAGATGAAATCGCCCGACTAGCCAGTTTTTCGTCGCCGCTATCGGTAAAGAGAATAAACGGCAGTTCTGGGTATTGGACACGGATCGTTTGTAAGAGCGTAATGCCATCGAGGTCGGGCAGAGTATGGTCAGAGACGATACAATCGACGTGATTCTGGGTTTTCACATACTCCAGTACTTCGCTAGCAGTAGAGTACGTCCGAACGTTCAGCCCTATCTCGTCTTCTAGTTGTTCTTGAAACTGCCGCTTGTCAGCCGCCACGTGAGTGGCATAAACAACCGATAAGGCGTCTGTGCTCGTTCGGTCGTCTGTCACAATTGTCAATTATTAGAAGTTGACTACCTAAAGACCTTGTGCACAATGGTTGATCTGCCCTTGAAGGTATCTGCACACCCTCGAAACAGGAAGCTTGCTCTCGTGAGCATAGGAGTCCCCCCACGCGGGGGAACATTCAACTTGCTATGACCCGGTAAACTGGACGATGGCACTCAGCGCCAGAAACCATCTCGAAGGTACCGTCACAGACGTGGAAACCGGGCAAGTGATGGCCGAAGTCGTGATCGAACTCGGCGACGGCCAAGAGGTCACTTCGACGATCACGCGCAACTCGTTCGAACGGCTCGATATCGAACCCGGCGATGAGGTCGCTGCCGTGATCAAGGCCAGCGAAGTCATGGTCAGCAACAACTAGCGCGTGGGCTTTTGCCGCGATACGATACTGCTGTACGCACTTGCGGGAACGACATCCCGAGATCCGGGAGTCGTATTTCGAGGGCGGTGGATTTTGGCAGCCTAGATGCGTGGATCTGGTAGATGCGGCGTCTGAGGGAATGAACGGTATCTCGACGAGGAGGAATATTTGACCGGGTGTCGGACTCCACCCCTCGATCCAGCGGAGTCGTGGCACACATCCCCCAAAGGGTGTAGACCCCGGGAACCCTACACTGGAGGGATGGCCGACACCGATCGACAGTACGATATCGTCGTCTGGGGTGCCACGGGCGTTGCCGGACTAGTATCTCCAAATTTGACGGTCTCTTTAAATACATGTGTGAGTGCTTTTGAGTGGGGTTTTCAGCCACTATAAGTCAAAAGGGAGTATATATGTAGTTATTGTTATGGTGAAAAATTAGAAATGCTTTTTATCCGATACAGCGGGACATGTTCTGATTACATCTGCGAAGACGATCGATAGTGCTACTCTTGCCGAGAAATATGGCACAGCAAAATAAGAATTCACCATTCTTGCAAATAGGACCATATTTGACATTTATAGAGGCTGCCTAGTTGAGGGATTGAGAAGTGAGGAAGCCGTAATGAGAAATGATTATCGAACTCGCATACCTCCGAAGAGAACGCTTAGACGTGTAGAATCAAGTACTTTGTAGGATCGCTATAGTGCCGCTTCAACCGTGATTTGCTAGATTTGTGCGGGTATAGTGCCTCTCTCGGTTGAATTTAGAAATTCAGAGAGATTCTCACTCGTCGTGGTATGTCTGTCCCCTGTACTGACCACTGAGAAGGCGTGAAACTCTTTCTATGACAGGCTTACACAGAAAAGCTGTTCTCGGCTAATGTCAAACCAAGACCGGTACGAGAGGGGCTACGTGAGGTTTAGACCAGTCCGCCCGGCTCTTAGGCCAAATTATATAGTTCTCGATATGTGATGATTTGTGACTGAGTGCACGCGACAAGAGTTTCCCAATCTACGCCGGATAAATAGCCACTCTCACGGATTTTTGCAATATCCTCAAACAGCGGCGATTGCCACGTGGTTGCATCGTACCACTCTTGGAGTGCTTGTCCCCGTGCAAACTTGAATCGTCTCGGAACCATCGGATCATCCGGTTCATAGCCCACGGCAGGAACATCGTACCAGCCATCAATCGGTCGGTATCCGTACTCGGCTAATTTTTTCAACACGACCCTTGGACAGAGCTCTGCCTCGTTGAATTCCGCTTCTCCAGCGTCTGGCGTGATGACAAGCGATACCGTGTCTGTCTTCCATGGGACTGGTCCAGTACTGAGATTGGTAATGCTTGGCAGATTCTGTTTAAGATTCTGGAGTACGGCCATCCGAACAAAATCGCCCACTCGGGGATTCGTTAAGCTCTCGAATCGGTCCTTGATTTGTGGGCGTCTATCAGGGAGATCCGGGAAGGCAGTCCAGTCTGTCATTTCGGCAGCCCGAGGCAGACGGTATGTCGAGACTGCAGTCGTTCGGTACCATTCGAGATAGTGGCCCCATGGGATGCTGTCAGCAGTCACACGGTCAGCAAACGCCGTAACGGCTTCTTCATCAGAAAACCATCTCTCGTCCACTTCGAAGTCTTCCTGGGAATATTCATCTTTCCAAGCGAGTCCCAACTGCCGCTGTTCCCACGGCACACCGGCCACAGGATCAATGGAATCAGGCAACGTTCCACCCTCAGTAATTGACCACCATTCCGGCCAATACCCGTACTGATAGAGTTTTGCGAGTGATGGCAGATGCAGGAGTCTGTTGGGTGTTTCAAGCGTTGAAGGATGAGTAGTCATACTGATTTTACGCTCGTTATGCGTTTTGCTAAATCCAATATCGACGATTTCATCCCGAGATTTCAATGCGGCCAAAACAAGCTGTCGGATCGCATTTCGCACGGACCCGTTACCTGGGACCGGAGCCCCTATCGGCTCAGCGAGTGGGGTTTCGCTTTCACGGACTCCTTGTATGGTTGTATCGCTGTGTTGATTCTCTTGTTCGAGGTAGCGGGCAAGTTGTTCTGCTATCTCGTCCGGGCTCGCTGGGATCTCCGAATCTGGATCGTAGACTACCATTATTCACTTCTTAGGAGTTGTATGTTAAAACAGTTTCAGTGTGCCCTAGAATCCTTTCCAACTGCTCAGCAGGCGTGTGTTGATACCGCTGTGTGTCTTATCAGATATGGGAGTGTTTCCTATAGCCGTGCAAGATGGGGGCGCATAGTCAGCAGTTCAAATCGTCAGTATGGAGATACGATCAGTTGTTTGGGTAGGGGAAAGAAGTTATCTCACTCTCATTGTAAGAACGGTCACCGATGGCAGTATATTCGTTTTCAGTCCTGATATCTGAGAGAGAATAAATAATAGGTGGCTTATTCAACTTTCACCAGAGATCTTAGATGAGATCAAAGCGTGATCTCGGCATCAGTTATTTTCTAGGACTGGGACTTGGCTTAATCGTTAGTCTGATTGTGTATCTGGCTCTGCTTCACCGCTCAGCCAATGTTGTGGCGATTGGAACACTGACAGCAATCGGATTTGCTGGATCTCTGCCTATTGTAGGCATCTGGCTTGCACAGTCTGAGCTAAGCGAGTCGGCGATTTGGCGTATTGCACAGTGGTGTACTCTCGGGATCGGTCTTGCAACAATGGGGACGAGTAGCTTGATGATTGCAGGGATCCGGCCAACCATTGTCATCCAATTCCCGCATTTGTTGGTGAATCTCATTACTGCTGGTGGCGTCATCGGCACCCTCCTTGGCCTCATCCGGGAACTCCGGACTCAGTACAATCGGGTTGACGAACTCAACCGACGGAATACAGTCCTCAATCAGGTTATGCAGCATGATATCCGGAACGACGTAAATGTAATCGAAGCACGGACAGAACTTCTCGCCGACCAATACGACGAGATCAACCCGGAAGATATTGCACCGCTTCAACGCAAATCGGAAGATATTATCGAAATCAGTCAACTCACCCGCCACGTGCAACAACTTCACGAGGATTCCGATACTGGGCCAGTTAATGTTGTCTCTCTCGTCTCAAAGTGCGTTTCCAGTATGCGAAATTCCTATCCAGATGCAACGATTTCCGTGTCCAAGCCAGACGAAGCGTGGGCCGACACTGGTGAACTACTCCAGACGGTCATCAAAAATCTCGTCGAAAACTCCATTGAACATAACGATCAGTCGCCCGATATTACCATTGAAGTTGAGGTGGCTGGCGATGACATCATTGTGATCGAGATCGAGGATAACGGCCCGGGATTGCCTGTTGAGCACCGCGAGATGCTACAGGCGGATAAAACGCCAGAGACCCCGCCAAGTGGAGACCTAGGACTTTGGCTTGTGAAATGGTTTGTCGATCAATATGAGGGGACGCTCAATATTACTATAAATGAACCGCGGGGTACACATATCACACTCAAGCTTCCAGCAGCAACAAAATATCCTGCTCCACCGGAGCATGTATAAGACGCATTACCTGGTACCGTTACATCGCATACTGAGCAATCAGTTCAATAGAACGGTGCTACACGAAAGAACAGCCTCGTACTGACTACAGCCTCTACATCTCGCACGGCGATTCTGAGAGAAATTGGATAGGTCGATAGCACTCGTGCAAGATAGAGGGCGCGAATGTCGCACTACTACTACGGATTGAACGTGTATTCTGTGAGGATTGAGTTCGACTCCGTATGAATGACGAGTACTTCAAGTTCGTCAGCTCTTGGGTTCGAGGGGTCAAGGTCCGGTGGATCACGGAAGTCGGCTTCTTGTACTGCTATTCGAAATTGAATTGTGTCTCCCGCAGTCCATACATTCGAGTCATCGACAACGATTATCCGTGAGGTCCCATCAGGTCCTTGATCAATCAGGTCGTCTTCCCCCAAAATATTCTCATCGGCCAATGTATAAGAAAAATATCCATCACCGGGAAGATCAATCAGACGTACCTCAATATTGTCTGTATTAGGCCGGGATACTCGAACGATGATTTCTATTTCTTCTACATCCACTTTGTCGCCTGCGATATGGGTAATCCGAACGTTTTGTTCGTCACTGTTACCCCCAGCTTCAAATTCGCCGGTTGTTTCCGCGATATTCGGCGCAGGGTCGTCAAGATCCTCACTGAAATCAAGAACAATCACAGACAGAACTGCTGCTAATATAACCACAACTGCTACCATGAGTGTTACCGAAATAACCGGTGAAACACTGCGATTCTCCATTCTTTCTAATGTATTTTAGAGCCCAGATACATATACCCCGCTGATGAACTTACGCTCTAAGTCTTGCACGCCGTTTGTGACAGATTTCACCGGCATTAGCAAATGTCCCCGATTTCTTCCAGCCTGTTCAGGCCACCCCTCATAACTATGAGACGGGGTCTATGACACGGTGTCAAACAGCGCTCTCATCACTCGCCGGTTGTTGGCTCGTGGAACGAGCGCCCGGAACGGAACTCAGTGAGTTCTTCAATGCGGTCTTCGAGTTCGTCGATCTCCTGGCGGAGTTCGTCAGCTTCCTCACCCTCTGTGGCCGCGAGTTGATCCTTAAGTCCCTGCAGGCGCGTCTCCTTCTCTGCTTCGTCTACCTCAGCCTTGCGGACGTACTCGCTCTCTTCGATGTCATAGACATCCGATTCGGCAAGTTCAGTCACGTCAAGCGCCTCATCCACCTTACTCGAATCGACAGTGGTCAACCGCTCACGTTCAATCCCAGCGGCCTCGAACGCATTTAGCACCAACTCATCGTCTTTGAGCGAGCGATTCCGACGAGTTGTACGCTGGACGGAGCCAAACTGCCCGCTGACGGGCTGGTCGTGGTGGAGCCGATCAAGCAGGAGACTCCGAATCTCTTTGCGCAACTCGTTGGCGTTGCGCTGGACGTCCGACAGCAGCGTATAGAGATTGACCAACGCGGGCGTCTCAGTGTCTTCGAGCGTCGTGAGATCGTGGCGTTCGAGGGCGTCAATGAGGAGGAGCGCGTCAGCGTAGACATCGACGTCAGGTTCTTCGCGTTGCTGGTTGGTCTCGTCAGTCGTCTCCTGGGCTTTGACGAGTGGCGAGCCTGTGGACTGCTCGCTTTCGGAGATCGTTGCCTCACGGTCATCAATCTCGTAGCGTGGGTGTAACGAGAGGACGGTGGCATAGGGTTCGGCGTCTGGCGGGAGTCGATCGAGATTGAATGTGCCATGCGTGTCCTGAATCCGATGATAGAGCGTCTCGAACTGGTCTTGCTGGAGCGGGATCGTCTGATCGTCGTCACGGTACTGTATCAGGATGCGATGTTGCTGAGTCTCGGTAATCTGGAACGCCTTGTTCGACAGCGGTGTCACGAGTGTGGCATCAGGCGGGAGTTCGTCGAGATTTTCGAGGAGGTTGTGCCAGGTTGTCGTGAACGGCATACGAGAGACTAGCTGTGCGCACACGAAAATAATGGGTCTTTGTCACACTGATATCTCGGCGTATTTCAGGATGAGCACTGGGTTCCGTATGATCGTTCGAGCTGAGTGAATCTGTGATCTATCGATCATTGTTCGCTGATATGGCCGGTAAGTCCTTACGCAAGCCAGCCGATTCTTTGCCTATCAATGTCACGACGATGGATCGTGCTGCTCGTGCTCGGGAGCGGTCTGATCATTCTTGCAGGGTGTTCCGGGCCGGCGACTGATACCACGCCAGCCCCAACATCGACGCCGACAGACACGCACAGCACGGAGACACCGACAAGCGAGCCATCTCCGAGCGCGAATGGGACGCTCTCGGTCTACACGCTGAACGTCGGGCAGGGGGCGAGCCTCCTAGTGATTGGCCCAACCGGTGAGACACTCCTGATCGATTCCGGCGATTGGCGTGATGAGGGTGAGGTCGCGCTGGCAACGCTTGACCGACTCGGGATTAACCGCATCGACTACCTGGTAACGTCACATCCGGATGCGGACCATATCGGCGGGCATGCCGAGATTATCGACGCGCTCGAAACGAACGGCGACGGGATCGGCGCGATCTATGATCCAGGCATCACATCCACATCGCAAACCTATCAGGATTACCTGAATGCCGTTGAGCGACACAACGTCACGCTCTATCAAGCCTACGCGGGCGACGAGATTCCGATGGTCGGGGCCGACGTCGAGATCTTAGGGCCACCGGCGGAACCACTCGCTGGCGGTGACCGAAACGAGAATAGTCTGGTCGTGCACATCGCCCACGGGAACACGAGCGTCCTCATCCCCGGCGACGCGGAATCCGAGGGCGAAGCGTACCTCACCGACACGTACGGTGAGCAGCTCAACGCAACAGTGTTAGTGCCGGGCCACCACGGGAGTGCCTCAAGTTCGAGCGAGGCGTTCCTTGAGGAGGTTGATCCACGGATCGCTGCGATCACAAGCGCCTATGATTCCCAATACGGCCACCCACACGAGGAAACGCTCCAGCGGTTAGCCAATATTGGCGTCCGCACCTATTGGACGGGAACACACGGGACGATACGCATGGTGTCCAACGGGACGCATCTACACGTCGCGACAGAAGCTGACGCCCCCACAGAGCCACTCCAGCTTCGGAGTGCGTCGGGCACATCCGAAGGCCCGTACACGTCGCTCACTGATCGCTTCGTGCTGGCAGTTTCGTCGATTGATGGCTCGACGATCGTGACTGACGGAGGGGAGACCGAGCCGACGACGACAGCGTCACCGACGACAGATACTGGGCTAACAGTGACACAGATCCACGCGGACGCAGCAGGTGACGATCGGGAGAATCTGAACGACGAGTATGTCGTCTTCACGAACAGCGGCGATTCGACACTTGATCTGGCCGGCTGGACGATCGCTGATGCAGCGGGCCACACGTATACCGTCCCAGCCGGCGTCTCGCTTGATCCCGGAGCGGAGCTCGTGCTGCGAACCGGGAGCGGGACGGATACCGCAACAGAATTGTACTGGGGATCGGGCTCGCCGATCTGGAACAACAATGGTGACACCGTGATCGTTCGCAATAGCACGGGTTCGATCGTCATTGAGGAGGACTACGATGGCTAACGAATTCACGGGCGTTATCGATCGGTTCGAAGGCGAGCAGGCAGTCATCCTCCTCGAATCGGACGGTGAGACAGTTGATGAAGTCGTCATACCACGAGAGGATTTGCCAGCTGATGGACGGCGTGTAGACGCTGTGCTACGGGTCGTGCGCGAGGGTGGGGAGATCATCGAACTGGAATTCGATGCTGTAGAGACCAAGCAGCGAAAAGAGTCGGTGACCGATCAGTTTGACCGGCTCTCTGAACGACCCGATTAACTCCGGATCGAATCCTCACTGTGAGGAGGTACTATCGGACGTTTTGGATACACGCACGCCTATCTATCCTACTGGACCATACGAAAAGAGTGATTACGCGCTTGTGGACTATGCGCGGTTAGGGCCACTTTGCTTCCAAGAACGAACTGAGATTTAAATATCATCCCGGCTCACCACGGTCTGATGCACTCTGAATGGCATCCACAGGACTGGCTACTGGTACTCGAAGCACTCAGTAAGCACGCTGCCGATCCATACGTTGCGGCCCATCGTCGAGATCGAGCAGAGCTTCTCATTGATGGAATTGCTACCAAGCTCGGGGTTGATCCAGTACGATTCCCCCAGCAAATTGATTCCGATTGGCCAGGCTCTTCTAACTCGTGACTAGCAAGCGGACTTGCGCTATTTGAGATTTTGCCTGTACTCACTGTAGGCGCGTGCCATTTCGGCCTTCTGCCCGTCACTCCAGGACTCATTTTCTTCGGGATTGAAAAATGGCAGTTCCTCCTTTTCTGCCACATCCATCAGGACACCTGCGGGGAGGAACTCCGTGTACCAGTTTTCCAGCACCTACGCTTCGTTATGCTGCTTGATTTTCCGGTAAATATGCATAGTGATTTCGGGGTACTCGTGATACAGGTCCGGATACTGTTCATAGAGGTCTGGACACGTCGTCGAAGGATGTTCAGTCATTGTTTTGGTCTGTTTCTTGCACGGTCTGCCAGCTGTCTCTGTACCGTTGTTCGTCCTGCTGATCGCGCTCTCGTTCCCGAGAGTCAAACGGTTGGATCGCCTCTTGATCGAACTCAGTCCGCAAGATATGGAACCCATCGGGGACCTTTCCGGCGACCCGATAGGCTCGTATCGGGTGATAATACGAGTGTTTGACGCTCTTGAGTCCCTCACGCAACCAGCGCTCGACGAACACCAGTTGATTGACGTACTGTCGGTGCTCATAATCATCGAACGAACCGTCGCAGATTTCATCCTGAATGAACGTCGATTCGACCGATGTGTACGGGATTTCCGGAAACCGGAACCAATTGAACCGCCCGCGGTCGTCAATCGGCACATCGGCTACCTCGGAATCGTCGGTATACGTTTCGCCGCGTGCAACAGCCTGCCACTCGGTGCGATGCCGACGGGCCCACGCGTGCCGCAGTTCCAGATCTTCATTGCGGTCCTGGCAAATAGTCTGCTCGGCTCTCGTCGGCTTCCTGAACTCCGCGCGGACCCGATCGTACGCCGACGGATATTTCAGCGCGACCAGTGCGTCATTGTAGCTAATTCCGGACGCTGAGAGTCCAGTACAATTTTCCGGATAGCCATTTCTGGCGAACCACTCGACAGAGATGAGACTATTGACGAACTGCCTGTACTCGATGTCATAGAAACTCCTCTCGTGAATCTGCTGACGAATATACATTGACTCCACGTCCTCGTAGGAGATCACGGGATACAGGCTATCGATCATCTCTTGGGGTTCTCCATGACGACTGGCTGTCTACGCGCTACAATTGGGTTGGCCTTATCCCGATATAGTACCCCAGTGTATAAATAATCTATTGAAAATTACCAAAGGGAATATTCAGACTAGAGAAGCCAGCAGAGTACTTAAATCGGACACCCGACCGCACAGCGGATGGTCACACCGGATTCACTCGTTCGCGGATGTGTCTGGTTCTTGAACCGAGAGTTCGACTTGTGCCTCGTGTTCGAGCAAGTGATCAAGATCTTCTACTGCATCAGGATCCACACGAAGGAGTATGAGGTCGTTCTGTCGCATTACAGTTCCAGTCACTGTCGAGGGGTCGTCACGAGCAAGCTGTTCAGGGAGACGTTCAACGGTAGTTTCGATTGCGTCTAACCGTGTCTCGATTGTGTCGAATCTCGTCTCGACGGTGTCGGCTGTCGCGCTCTCAGCGACGAGATCGCTCACCGACGATTCGAGTGCCTCCAGACGGTCATTGACCGTCGACTGGAATTCTCGATCGATCTGTGGCTGCACCTTTTCATTGGTCTCCTCCTTGACCGCGTCCGCTTGTTGATCAGGCTGATCCTGTATGGCATCCACGGTCGAGGTCTGTCCACCATCAGACGTGGCGACATCCTGTTGTGGCGAGTGTTGTGGCTCGGCCGACTCGAACTTGCCCAGAAGATGGTCAACGGCCAGGCCTTCATCCTCAAGTTCGGCCGTTCCCTTCTCCCACGAAACGGCTGGCAGTTTCTCGATTGGTTTGTCAAGTGGTATCCGCATTCCACTCTCTCGATAATTCCGCTGGCGAATGAGATTCGCCCCTGAATCAGAGAGCCATCGAGGAGCGGACCATGACCCATCATCATACAGGCAATGTGTGTTCATATCATCGTTCTCCCAATGGAACAGATTCTCCAAGGAGGAAGCCAGCGATTTCGCCTGATCTGTCTGGATGTGCTTGAACACGAGATGCCGGGGAAGTTGTTCGTCCACGAACGCCAGGAATTCTTCTTCTGTGGGGTGATTGGGGACCTCAAAATAGTGTGTTGCACAGACGCCACGCTCAACGATATCAGGGCTGGACGTAGCTAGTTGGACAAAGACAGCGCCGGGGTCGTCTTCGATGACGCCGAACAGTCGTCGGATGCTTCCTTGTGATGGGGCTTCGGGTCCTGCAATCGTAATCGCTCCCGACGCAAGGACTTCGTCAGTATGGTCAAAGTGTGAGTGGGGGGTAACCGATGGTACGTCGTAGCCAAGTGCTATGTAGTGCTTTGCGGCCTGGCCGACGAGATGGATCGGATGAGCGCGGTCAAGGCGGTCAATCATATGTCCGAGGAGGTACGCCACATGGACACCCGTGAGCGCGCTTGCAGCGACTACCGTTGTCGCGCCACTCAGGGTCCGTTCGAGTATCGTCTCCAGTGCTTCGGACAGCGTCGGCTGAAAAGACTCGGCGGTTGACGCATTCGCAATTAGGATATCAATATCAATCGGATCCGGAATCGATAGCCCGGGGTAGCCAGCGACCGGTCGTGTCGTGAAGTCTCCGGTCGCAAGCACTGTGATGGTTTCCTCGTTGTACTCTAAATCGTCGATCCGGAACAGGAATGCGGCTGCGCCCGGCGTGTGACCAGCGGGGAGGGGCAGCACATCAATGCCATCGCTCAACGATGTCCACGTCTCGATACCAGTGAGCGCAGATGTGATCGCCTCCAGATTGCCGAGATTTTGATACTGCTCAGCTTCGGCATAGACTTGTTCCAGTATCGTCGCCGTGCCTGGTGCTGTGTATAATGGCACATCTGCACTCGTATCGAGAATCTGCCCGAGGCTGGCATAATGATCCGAATGTGCATGCGTCAACAGAACACCATCCAACGACTCGTCTGTCCCAAGAAAGGCATTCGGTGAGACGCTCTGTCCAGCATCGATCAGATATCGATATGGATCCCCATCTCTCGGGGTAATAGTCAGGAGTGTCGAATCATGACTCGCTGAGGGATTCGTATGCTGGAAGGATATCTCCATACGTATGTCAGGCCTGTCCAGTGCATTAAGATAGGGGTCGCTTGTCGCAATACTACAACCGATATCGGCCGAATCAAGCGTTGGATAGATCGACGCCAGCTGAGGTGGTGCAGAACGGCCGTAGTGAATCGCCAGACGTAGCTTGATTTCATTGTTTCACTGCCTGGTTGATGTTGTGAACTACACACATCAGAACGATTTCTCGAAATTCACCGTACCATGATCAAGCACGCACGGCGTCGCCGAGCGTGCGCTTGATCGTCGAGAAGACGGTTTCACACATCGCTCGTTGGCGGTATCGAGACCCATTGATCCACGCGTTGTGCGCGTGATCGATGGGCCGGAACTTTCGATGCTTGATTAGCGATCTTACGCCTTCTTCGCGGAGTTTTTCGCGTGACTCCATCCAGTCGTAGCCTTTGTCCGCAGCGAGGCTGGCGAGGTCGCCCGCGTGCGGCGGGCGACCTGCCAGCCGAGCTGTGTGTCGTGGCGTTTCTCGCTCGTACAGTGAACGTCCAGAATTGCTTGGCTTTCTGTATCGACGAGAGCTGTCGCTTTGAGCGTCTGGACGCGGCAATTCGTCCGTTGGTAGTAGTGTTTGCTGGCGTTTTTGCGGTCAAAGAACGTCGCGTCGATCGCAGCGTGGCCGCTCGGGTCGTGAAACTGCGCCGAGAGGCGCAGCAGCACTCGCCAGAGTGCTGTCTTGATTCTATCAAACCACTTCACTAACGTCGAGTGGTGCGGGAGATCGGCCGCGTTAAGGCCGATTTCCCCAGTATATGTGGTATCTCGCTCAGCAGATCCAACGCCTCTCGGTAGGGCTTCTCCAAGCAAACCCGAAGACAGTGGAGCGATACGACAGCATAATCGGCGACTTCGCCTCGGCCACCGACGGCATTTTAGCTAACTGAACCGCTTTCTTCGTGAAGAAGGAAATCTTCGACATAGACATCGGCGGTTTCCCGCCTCATACTCCTAGTTCTAACGGTCGAAAACGACGCCTTCCAGCGATTCACCAGAGACTGTAGCTGTATTGTTCGCTTATATAAAAGCAGTTTGTCGCTCCGAATATTGTTTCAATTATTTCAACAGCTCATCTTCCGCGTTACCGACGTTCTTCGAGATTGCGCTCGGAGTTTTACCACGGATGTCAGCCCATTCAGTTTGATTCATCGCATCAAACTGTTCGGTCATAATGTAATCGACAGCTTCGGCACCGGATGCTCCAGCTTCACAGATTGCGCGGATTTCGTACCCATCAGGCATCGACACATCACTATCAACATCCACCCTCACCTCTGGATACGGTGGGATAATCCGTGCCTCTTTCAGCTCAGTCATAACGCCGTCTAACGTCTCGTCTTCGACATCGAGGAACCGGCCGATTAGGTAGTCGTTGTCGGCAGTGTCGAGCCACGGATCAAGCGTCCACCCTTCGAGTGAGATCGGTTCGTGCGTCAATGAGCCACCAAAGACCGCTTCCTGAGCGTGTAGGTTGATGTCCTCAGCGAACTTCCGCTCAAAATGGTCCTTCCGACGGTGGAGTGATTTAAGCGCGTCAACGACATCGTCGCCAACCTCGTCGATCTCTTTTACATTCTCGATAGTCTGTTCAAGTTTATCCCATTCGATTCTGTCGTCGTAAGTTACCTCAAGTTGCCCGACATTTTCGATGCCGTACCACGCATCAACGAGGTAGTTATTGTTCGGGATCGTCGCCAGTACATCAACATCAGTTTCTGGGATGTTATAGATACCGTACCGCGCTTCTGCCTCGCCTTTGATGGTCGCCCGCTTCTCCCAATTGTCCGGAATCGTCCACAGTTGCTCACCTTCCAGCACCGCCCCTCGTTCAGCTGGGACGCGCTTCGTCCATCGCATCCGAGGTTCGTCACCCCGAGCGACAATCACATGCTCATCGCCTTCGCGGTAGGCGTAAAGGTGCCCGTCAGCACTGTAGCGTCGAACCTCATCGTCACTGTTTCGGACATCTCTTAAATCGCGGATTTCTTCTGTGCCACCATCGGCAACTACTTCCGCCGTGTGTCCGTCACTCTCGTCGGTAGATGATGGTCCATCGTTGCTGTGAGTGAGCCCTTCGTGCGTTGCGAGGCCGTGTTCGGTGTCAAACTCATCGCCGCATCCGTCGCATTCGTGCGTCTCGGTGATGACTGAAACCCATTGCTTGTTACCGGTATTCGCTTTGGCTTCGATGGTGTTTCCGTTCAGTTCGACCGTTATCTTTGAGCCGCCGATTTTGAGTTCCGACATTGTCTTGCTAACCCCACATGTGAGTATAGGTTAGAACGAATTAAGTATATTGGTCTAATATATCATAATTCATACTTTTATTCTATTACTTCTGTCTCAGCTGAACTTAGCCTCATAGTAATTTTCTTAGGTGGAAACCTGTTTTTGCTCGGTTCTCTGAGGCCGTAGCTACCCCTCTGCTGCGTGATGAACGACCGGACCTCCTGTGCATAATATCTAAGAATCGGAACTCATAGTCGGAGGGCTGCCGAACTTGTCTCGGTACCAGCCCCAAAGGACACCATCGAACAGCTCAGCAAAGTCGTACGTGAATGATAAAGGTCGAACTCAAATCGACCGACATTGAGGGGGAGCAGGCGGGATGATCGCGGCCGGGTGCCGTCGCCGACGTATGACCGCGCGCGCTACGAACGCGACGCCGTCAGGACCGCAGTGAGCAGCTGCACGGGCGAGATACTCTCCGGCAACTGCTCGTGGAGCTCATCAGGATCCAATTCCGCCACCATCGACGCGATGTCCGGATCCCCATTAACTGGGTCGGACGCACTGTGGTGCCTGGTCCAGGTTTCGACGGGAGCGTCCGCGTCGCCATCAGCGGCCGCATCTATATCATCACTCTCGTCTTCGGGTTCGCTCTCGACTTCGCCGCTTGCTGTAGCCGCTGTGTCGGCTCCCGCGGCACTGTCACCCATCGTCGCGTTGTCGCTGCGATTGTGCTGGAGACGCTCGTCGGTGGGCTGGCTTTTCGGCGGCCGACCACCATCGCGGAACGCATCTATCGGAAAGTCGTAGGCGCGGGCTCGTTTTTCCTTGGTGGCCACCGTGCGTCGCGTGACATCGAATACCTCGGCGACCGTCTCTTGATTGCACCCCCGCTCTAACGCTTGCCGAACCAGCTCGTCTTCCATCCGCTGGAGGAGGGCTTTGGTCTCGCTCGGAATGTGTCCGCGTGCCGAATGCTCGATCTGCTCGGGAAGGCCCCACTTGCCAGTCTCGATGTCCTTATCGACGAGCGGGTGCTCGCGCCCCTCGACGACTTTGTCCAACCCCATCAGCTGCCAGAGTCGGTCGCGGATCGACACCGTCGACTGATCGACTGACAACCGGTCGGCGATATCACCCGTCCGCAGCGGCCCGTTCGCGGCGAGCAATTGCAGTATCTCACGATCCTGGGGCAGCATCTCACGCTCGTCGGCTGCAGTGAGCTCAACCGGCAGCGTCTCGGGCTCGGGCTGCTGGTGATACCAGGTATGACACGCGTGACAGAGGACCGTCAGGTTCGCCGGGTCGTGGACGTCCACCTGGTCGGGATCGCGATCGAGATGATGGACCTGGAGCGTCGCCATCCCGCCGTTCTGCGGGCCGTACGTCCCACAGTTCTGACAGCGGTAATTGTACGCCTCTAGCATCTGTTTGCGTGTCTCCGCATTAACCGTCTCGGCGTCGGAACGGCCGCGAGCGGTGTCGTCGCTTGGATAATTGTCTGTCGAGTCGTCGTCGGCTAGTGCTTTGGTGTCACTCATATCTTAGTGGAGTCTGCACGGCAGTGTTCGTTCGTATGCGATGCGTCTCGACGGTGGGCGGGACGGCTGCGCCATACCCGGGCCGGCCGTGACTGGCGTATGGCGTCCGCCGCGACGGCTCGGCTGTTCTGACCAGCTCTCCATCGCGCTAGCCGTCCCGCTATTGGGGTGGCTGTCTCACTCATCGATCGTTGGCGTCAGCGACTTCAGGTCGAAATCGGACTTGCTGCAGTACCGCTGGGCGAGCGTGCTCAGCGCTTCCGTCCGCAGGATGTCCGCCAGATTGTGCATGACGACATCTGTATAGTGTCCGGTCTCGAAGGCTGTTACCGCCTCACTGCTCTCGTCGAAGGGATCATACGCGCCGGCGTCACCATCACAGAGCACGTCGTAGGCGGTGACGAGATCAGCGTCCGCGTCGCCATCGACAGTCGTGTTGAACAGCCGCTGGATGAGGGGCAACAGGTCGGCATACGGGACATCTACGAATGGCCAGGCGATCCCGTGAGCAGCTAGCCGCGTCCTGAGGAAGGGTAGGTCAAACCCGCCCTGCCAGGTCTCGCCATTGTACGCGACGAGTAGGACATCTACCGGCGAAAGCTGCTCACGGACGTACGTCGCGACGGCGGTCAGCAGCTTGGCTTCCGTCCGATAGGTTGCGACTCGGACGTGTTCGTCGGTCGTATCTTGGACGGCCGTCGCGATATCGCCGGTCGGGTGGCTGGCCGTCTGGGCGAACAGCTGATAGCCCAAGTCACGCTCGACGCCGACGACTGTCACCGCATCCGACGCGTTGAAGCCTGTCGTCTCGATATCGAACGCCCGCTGGGTCAACTGCGTCATTGGCGCGCACCTCCAGCCCACGTCGTCGCCGTCCGCGATGCGACGCGGGGTGTGGCTGCCGACTCGCGTGCCTGGCCTCGACTCGTATGGCCGTGGTGGTGATCCGCGGCCAAGAGCGGGACCGCTGCTGGCTCGTCAGTGCCACTGTCGCCGGATTCGCGGTCGCTGCGCTCGCAGCTGTCAGGTACACCCTCAGCCGCGGTCATGTCTCCTCATCGGCTGTGGGTAGCCCTAGATCACCATCACGGGCGGCCGTCCGCGCCTGCACCGCTTGCGTGACTGCGTCGCGGCAATCTTCTCGCCAGTGTTTGTCTTTCGTGTCCATCGCTTTCGTCGATGGGCGGGCGCGATCGATATCCCGGCGCACTTCGTTGTTGTTATACAGCGGGTTTATCAGCCAGACGTCTACAATCTCGGCGTCGATCGTCTGTGCGTCATCTCCTTGGATGGTGACCTCGTCGCTGTGGCTGTCAAGGTACGACATCGCTTCGGCGATGAGTCCGACAAACTCCGGCCTCAACTCGCTCAGCGTGAGCCGCCACATCTCCCGGATGGTGCCGAGGATGTCCCGGTCAGCTTGGTGCCGTGGCTGACCGTCCTCCTGCTGGGAACCCTGCGTGCGCGACTGTTGATAGGGCTCGCCGTGCGGGATGGCTCCCTCCCGGTGCGTTGTCACCACCGTGATTGGCCGGCGTGACAACTTACCCGACTGGTCGTCGTGCGCGCCGAACAGCTCGTGGACGAGGCAGCCGGCATCGTGCTCGTCGGTGCACGTGCCGTGCTCGTGATATCCCGTCTCTAGGTCGCGGTCGGGGATGTCCGCTCGACTGTCGTCGCCAGTCGAGACGCCGGGGCGACAGGCCGTCGCGCCAGCCAGCTGGATGACCTGCTCGCAGCTATAGCGCAGCCAGCGATGCAGTGAGGCCGACGAGAGCTGCCCGCTGAGCTGGTCCATCGGGTTATCGTCCGTGTGGTGATCAGATGGAACGTGCTGGTGGTCTGTGGCGACGCCGTCGGCCGGGGCCAGTACGTCGAGCTCCAGGCCAATATACAGATCGGGCAGCGTCATCTCGTCGAGCCGGTAGGGGCACTCGATGTCGATATCGAGCGGTGTCTCGTCGAGGGTCTGCGGGGCGGTCGTCATCGGTGTGATCCCCCGCTAGGCTCGTCGTGTGCCGTGTCGTGCCCGACGTCCGTCGGTGTGGAGTTGGTGTCGGTCTCAGAGTCGGTGTCAGTGTCCGTGGACGGGTAGTCGCGGGTGGCTCGGTCAGTGCGTACGGCCGCGCGCTGCCAAGGGTGGCGATCGGTCGCGTCGTCAGTGGCCACGTAGTGGTCGCTGGACGCGATCGGCTGGCGGACGACGGTCGCGCCGGGCACGGGGTGCAGCTCGGTCGTGTCGGCCGGGCTTACCGCGCGTAGTTGGGGTGCCAGCAGCACCGGCCACGACGATTGGGTGGCCTGGTCAGTGCAGGTGCCGATGCGGCCGTCCAAGATGAGGTCGCGCACACCCCGAGTCAGGTGTTCTGTTGGCTCGTGCCGACAGTCCGGGCATTTGAGATGCGCGATCTGGACGGTAGGTTGATCGGCCACCCGGACGGCAACTGCGGTGCAGCGGGCGCCGTCCCGGAGGTCCGTGCCGCAGACGTGGCACGTTGCGGTTTCCTCCCTGAGTGGGATTTGTGTTATTTGGTGTATCTCTTCAATCAGTTGTCTGTCGCTACCTTCTTGAGTCAGGGGTGTTGACCTATTCATGGGTTCTGTACTCTCAACCCGAGAACCCGGCCTGCGTGTAGCAGCACGCGGGCACTTCCGCACTTCAGTTCCGTGCCCTAGACAGCCAGGCTCTCAATCATCTCTATATTCTCTGCAGTTATAAACTTAACGGATTGTAAAGGTAGATAGTAAATACGGTTTGTAGGGATGGAGATAAGGGAGATGCAGAGACATATAGAACCAAATGCCTATCAAAATCGATGACAACACTGATCTAGTCATTGACCAATTTCTTGAAAAGGGAAATCTGACTACAGGAGCTTTAGTTGATTTCACAGGATTATCGCGACCAACAGTGACAAAACGTCTAGATCGCCTGCACGCTGCAAATCATATCAAATATCTACATAAGCCGACTGCTCTTTGGACACTAATAGAGGATCCCAGAGAAGAGTGAGATTGCTGTCGTTGAACGTAGAAGCACTCTCTGCGTGTGTAATTGTGTCGGGTGGAAACATCGCTTGTAGCACATAGACCGGCATCTGAAATTCCAGAAATTGCGGGCGGCGACTGGTCTCTGCTTAAGGACAATAAGGAGAGGGGATGGAGTCTCGGGAAAGAGATCTTCGACTTTCACTCGGATAGGGATCTTTTCACGTCTCGTCTGTTTGGGCAATCATCGGCTCTACAACCTTGGTCACCACCTAGTCGTGTATTTGGTCGTCGCCAAGATCCACTTGTACCCCTATGATTTCCCTAATTATACCAATATATTATTATTTGATAATACGGGGTGTGTCGTTGTACTGTTCAACAAGTCGCTTGTTCAATTCACGGAGCCATATGACCAGCGGTTTATCCGCCGTCTGGTATTCGGGGCCGCGGAGTCCTTTGACCTCTTCAACGATACCACTATCAATCAAATTGGTGATTTGATCAACGACTGTTTGGTAGGACACGTCAGCGCCACGTTCAATGGCGGCCTTTGTGTGGGACTCGTTACCCGCCAAATCGAGGAAAAAACTTATGAGTTGTTGTCGTCCCGGTGTATCGAAAACCTCGATTACTTCCTCAATATCAGTGGGACAGTTACGGAGGTAAGCAATGATAGAGTTGTCTCCTATCGTGTAGTGGACGATCCGTGCATCGGGTGACCCTGGCTCGAAGATCCCGAATCGAACCATCGGACCAGCCATAAGCTTGTCATCGTCTTGGCGACCGATTTCCTTGATGATCGTCGTATGAGATCGATCAGTCGCATCTTTTAGATCGCTTTTAGTGTACTGACGCTCAGGATCTGCTGTGGTCAGTGCAAACTGAACAAGATCACGCCGGGTTTCGCTCCCGAACAACTGGACAACAGGCAATTCGTATTCATTCATTGATCCACCACTCTCCGTCTGGCACTGGGGTAAAGCCAAACCCCTGCAAGACCGTGCGAATTGTTTCGTCAAGGGTAGCACCCCCTGAACGAGTGACGCCGCCAAGTCGATCTGTCTTCCCACGCCCAATTTCAGTCAGTGGTGTAAACTGGATGTTGCGACGACGGAAGGCGGTTCTAAATTCCCTTTCACCATCTTCAGTCGCGTACAGAACCACTCTTTCGGGGTCGTTCTCGATGTTAGTCAATAGTACGTACTGATCGTGAGGTAGTACGTCCGTATGCCTGGTTGGCGTAATCTTATGTTCGACGGTTCCGTCATCATACATAACTGTCCGCGTTTCCATAGCTCCCTATTATGCTATATGTAACATAAAAGTATAGCAAATGCCGACCACTACTATCCATTTTAATTAAATATAGAAATATGAGAATATCATTCTTCCAGTGAAATGGCTCGATGCAGCCCCGCTCGAACCACCTCGTCGAACTGCTCGTACTCCGTCCTTTCAATGATCGCTTTCAGTATGGTATGTACAACAGGGGCTGTTGCCGCATTGATGTGTTTGTCTGATCCTTCAACTAGTTCAATTGAGTCGACAGTACACTGTGGTGTGTTCTCGGCTACCCAGTTCTCTGGTGGGATGGTATAGGCTACGTCAAATTTCGTACGCGCCAGTGGCATGTCAGCTTGATCTAGCACTGCTGCCACTTCGATACGTAGCGCGCGGTCGATCGCTTCGCTAAGTGTGGTCAAGTCCTCACACCGGATGAATGCCTGTGCAAGTGAGCGAATTTCACCGTCGTAGTCCATAATCCCGAGCTGTTGGGTCCGTGTTGATTCAAGATCCGTGGTAGTTAGTTCCATAATCGAGTCTTCGATTCGCCACGGCTGTACAACGATATGAGGCATACTTATGATCCGCATATACGATATAAAACATATATAGGCTTGGCGCTGATTTAGGGAGAAATACCACCATTTCGCCCCTCATAATCACTGTATTCTACCTGATCGCGTATGGATAATCGCTATATTTTATATTAATTATATTGATATATTTAACACTGAATTCTTTTGCACGCCCGCTTATGTTGATAATCGACTTGTTTCACAACTCGATTACGAACTAACCGATAACCCCAATCTAACCGCGAAATTGGCCCGGACAACCGAAAGAACTAGACGGATTCCCAGTAATATCCGATTATGGTCCGCGTCGACGACGCAACGGACGTGCCGAAGTGCTGGTTGTCGCCGGAGGAGCTAACGCAACTGGAACGGACGGCAGGTGAACAGGGATGGGAACGAGAGATCGCGATGCAACTGATGGGACGATGTGGGCTGCGGGCTTCTGAAGTGAGCTATCCGGGCGATGATGACCTCCGGTACTCGGAGAAAGGTGACGTATGGCTATTCGAAGTGCGTGGGAAGAACACGAAGGGCGGGAATCGGAAGCTCCGGGACGCTTGGATGCCCGACGCGGTAGCCGACGATGTCCACAAATACAGCCGTGAGCGCGATCTCACCCCGTCAGAGTCGTGGGTTGATGTGAGCACGCCCACTGTCCGTCGTTGGGTGAAAGAAGCCGCACAGACGCTTGCTGACGAGCTTGATGAACCACGCTGGCGGATGGTCTCGTCTCACGATCTGCGACGCTCTTGGGCGACATATCACCTCGTCGAGCGCCAGGTAGATGTCCGGACTATGATGAGTATCGGTGGATGGTCAGATTACTCGGCTATTGAACCGTATCTTGCGGAACCAACTGAGGCCAGGATTGGAGAAGCGATGGCATAGGCCTCTGTCAATCAGTACGCGAGTGTACCATCTATAGAAGCGAATACCCGATATTTCAACTCCCACGACTCGTAGATCTCTATTCCTCATTCAGGCGGTATCAGTGTCGAGATTGCGTCACTCGCAAACCTTTAAGTCGATCTTGGTGCCATCGCTAGTGTGGAAATAATGACTGTAAGGGACAGTTGCCTCCCTTGCATCCGCCAGCAATCTATTCATGATTACAACCGTAAGTAGCCACTATACTAAATCGGATATCAACAGATCGGAATCAGTGGAAACATCCGAGGGACGATTCAACCGTCAAAGAACCACCCACAGAAGGCGGAGGGAATAAAATGAAACACCAGCAATCACCTCCATCAGTATTCGACGCTTGCGAACCACGTGATGACGTGTTACGCGGAGAGCTTGCGGAAGATCAATTTGCCGCAAACCTCGCGTCGGTCGCATTCGATCCAGAAGACGCCGCGCCGGTGTATCGAGACGCAGACGAATTCTACGCTAGTACCTACCCGACGGACGGGCTCCAGACCCTGCTGAGCACCATCACGAGTCGGTTCCTCTCGACGACCGGTAGAGAACCCGAGTACTCGGCCGGGATCCTGTGTCTGGACACCACCTTCGGTGGCGGGAAGACACACGATATGATCGCCTCGTACCATCTCGCCTCTAATCCAGGTGAGATTACGGGACTCGACCGTCACGTCGAAGACGAGGGGCTAGCAACGGCGTATGAAGACGCCGTCGAAGACGGGTTATCGCCACGTTCAGCCGTCTTCGTTGGTGGGTATGTCGACGCCAGAAACGCCCGGAGTGATACGAACGATCCTGACGCCCCGAACACGAATACTATGTGGGGCGAGATCGCGTACCAGCTCTACGGCAACGACGGCTACGAGTACCTCAAAGAATACGACCGAAACCGCGACTCTCCGGGTGAAAGCACGCTACAGGGCCTCTTCGATCTTTCAGACGATCCGGCGCTTATCCTCATCGACGAGATCGCACAGTACCTCGAAGACGCCTCCGGTATCGAGACTGGCAACACGCTCCTCAGCACGCAGACGCTTAGCTTTATGAAGTCGCTGCTGGAGACAGCGTCAAACCGAACCGACGTAACCGTCGTCTACAGCATCGCCGACACCGCGTTCACTGACGAAGCTGAGACCGTCCGCCAAGAAATCAAAGATCTCGACTCCATCGAGCAACGCCAACAGCAGACGATCACCCCGACGGGCGACACTGAGATCAGCTCCGTTCTTCGGCGTCGGCTCTTCGATGACATCGAGGACGACGTTGCTGAGTCTGTCGCAACGTCTTTCTACGAGTTCTACCGCACGATCGACCGGCAACTGCCTCCGGGTGTTCTCGACACGGAATACCGCGAGAAGCTCGAACGCAACTATCCGTTCCACCCGACGACGATCAATACGCTCACCGACAAAATCGACTCAATTCCTGGTTTCCAGAAAACGCGGGACGCTCTCCGGCTGCTCGCGCGTGCTATCTACTACCTCTGGAACCACAAACCCACGTCGTACGACCGACATCTGCTTCGCCTCTATGATCTAACCCCGGCTGACAACGAACCAGATGGGAGTATCCGAACGAAGCTAAGCAATACCCTCTTCGATGCGATTGATCTCGACTCAGCCGTCTCTGCGGACATCTACACTGACGACGAATCGGCACACGCACAGCAAGAAGACAAGCGGTGGAGCGAAAAGGGGCTCCCACCACTCGGAACGCACGTCGCCACGTCGGTGCTGTGGAACAGTCTGGCCGTCGGAGAGAAAGCGACCGGGATGACGCGGGCAGAGCTGTACGCGTCAGTCGCTCATCCGGAAGTGTCGTTCGACCACTACGATAATGCGCTAGAGAATCTGACCGGTAGCGACCACCAGGTCGGCTGTTACTACCTCTACGACGAGGACCGGATCAAGTTCAAAGCCCAGCCGCGTCTGCTCTACATCATCGACCAGTATACGCAGAACACACCCCGAGCGCAAGCACGAGACCGATTCGAAGGACGACTACGCCAGGAGATCGGTACTGGAGGTTTCGAAACGGTTCCAACCGCAAATCCGGATTCAGCGTTCCCAGAAGAGCCGGCGGACGTACCGGATAGCGCCACGACGCCGACGCTTGCGATTATGCACTTCGATTCGGTCACTGTCGCTGACGGCGGCGAGAAGGTCCCGTCGAAGGTCCAAACCCTCTACGATGAAACAGCGTCCAGCCACAACGCCCCAACACAGTCACGCACATACAAGAACTACGTGCTATTCCTCGTGCCCGATCACGATCTCGTCGAGAACGGCGTCGAGAAAGCTCGGCGATTGGAAGGGCTTGAGCGGATGCGCGAAGACTCCGACCAGATCGCGCAACTGACCGACGAGCAGTTCGACGAGCTCGGAGAGCGGATCGACCGGCACAAGGGGTTACTGGGCGAGCAGGTTCGGAACGTCTACCGTCACCTGTACTATCCGGACAAGGACGGCCTCGAACACGTCTCTATCACGGCGGTCGATGCAAACGGCGATACGACGATGGTTGAAGCGGTCGAGGCGACTCTGGACGACCGCATCCTCAGAGACGACGACTCTGCCCGTGGGGAAGTCTGGTTCAAGAGTCGGCTCTGGCAACAGACGAAATCGCGGATGGACACCGAGCAACTGGCTGCTCAGTTCGCGAAAAAGCCCGGTTTACCGTACCTGTTCAGCACGAAGCCGCTCCGGAAGACGGTCGCCAGGATGGTCGACGAATCCGGCTACGCCTACTGGGACGGCGAGCGTGAGCAGGCATATTGGACCGGCGATGAAGAACCGGACGAGTGGCACTGTGACCATCCCATCAGCGAGTCACCGGACGTAGAAACGTCAATTACTTCGACCGATGTGAAGATCGGCGACGAATACGCTGTCTTTGAGGGGATCGACCCGCTAGTCGACGCCACAGACCTCGCGTGTCGTGAACCGGAGTATCGTGTCTCCATCGAAGAGACTCTTGACGAGGATACCGAATCGTTCGACGTGACCGTCGAAACCGAGTCGGCCACAAGCGGCCATCTCGTCGTGGATACGGGCAACGATACGGTAGTGTTCTCCGATATTAGCGCCGAGACGGTGACTGTGAGCGACTTCAACGACTTGACTGAGGGTGATGTCGTTATGGCGGCGCTGTACGAGTCAGAAGCGCAGGAGTCCGAACTCGCGTCCGAACGCCAGCGCGTCAAGGACGGTGGTGGCCCGCAACCGTCTTGGGAAGAGACATCCAAAACAGCGGCCGCCAAGCGTGCATTCGGATCCGTTCGAGACGATGCGCTGGCCAGTGCGTCCGACGATGCGACGCCAGGAATCGAAACAGTCGAGGTCGAAGTCGCTGGGGATTCGGTCCTCGATCACGGGTTCTTCCTCGCCCAGCGGTCGCTTGACGACTACGCCGAGCAGACGACCGCGTCGATGGACTACCGGGCAAAGGACGGAGACGGATCGACGCAGTTCACGGCCGATTTCAGAGGGGATCTCGAAGACTTCCGCAGCATCAACCAGCACCCAGAGAGTTTCTCCGATAATGACGGCCAGCGAAACGTCAACCTGATCTTCCGGGTCAACTTCGACGTGCCGGAACCGCTGGACGGTGACGATCTCCTCGCGTCGCTTCGAGACGAGCTTGACGGAACGGACATCACGGTCCAGGTCCACGCCCAAGGGCCGGCTGACGTGGAGGGCGATACATGAGTACGCCATCGCCGACTGACGCACCCGTGCCGGAGACGGGATTCGAAGACGGCACGAGCGTTCACGGTGGGCGGCCGACGTTCGGGTTGCGCCGGTACCAGGACGAGGGCCAGCCGGTCGTCGTGTTGTACGAGTTGCTTCCCGCAGAGCAGGCCCACGCACGTCGAGAGCGCCACGAACGCCGGGGTCGGCGCATAACGATCGAGGCGTTCGACGAGGTGTTCGACGACCCACCGACCGTCCACGCTCGCGGTGCGGCGTGGGACGGCTGGGCGGCGGTGAAGATCGCCCGGCTCTCAGGATCGCGACTCCAGTCGGTACTGTCGGTCATCCGTGAGGCACTCGGCGAGGCCGGGATCGAGCACAGCCCAGTGTCGAGCACGGAAGGCGGCGAGGTGTTTCTCCCGGAGCACGTCGGTGTGAAAGTCGCGCTGGCGTTCGTCGGGGTGAAGGACCTCCGACGAGTTGACCGGATGCGCGGGTTAGTTCGGGGTGTTGCGCGGATGAGTACTGAGGAATGCTATTACTGGCACGCGAAAACTCGATCTCCTTCCAGCCCAAACGGCGTCAAGGCACTGCGAACGCTACTAACTGACCACATCAACTAGACGACTATGAGCGATAACGAATCCAATCACGGCGAAGCTGACGAACAGACCCGGCCACGGTTGAAGATCGAGGACAACGTTCCGATTCGAACAGTTGGGATCGAGACTCAGCGCGAACGGAACAACTACAGCGATCTACCTCCGCAAAACTACCTCCACGTTTGGTGGGCTCGGAGGCCAACCCCGGCCTCCCGTCTGGGTATTCTCGCCTCTGTGCTTCCGGATTCCGTCGATGATGATACGCTCCTTCGGTGGATGGGGATTATCCCGGACAATAAAGATCCCGAGAGTAGCATCTCCGAGCACGTTCGACAGAAGCAGAAAACGAAAGACGACCGCGACGGGTTCGTGTACGAACACTACGGCTACCGGAAGTCGTACAAGAACTTGCCAGAAGGTGACGAATTAGAGGAACTCCACGATACTGTCCGAGAAACGTGGGGCGGAGAACTACCTACCATTCTCGATGCGACCGCTGGCGGAGGTTCAATCCCATTCGAGAGCGTCCGATACGAATTCCCTACAATTGCTAATGAACTGAATCCGGTGGCGTCGGTGATTCTTAAAGCCGTACTGGAACATCCTCGGGTTGACGGAAACTTGTCAGATGACATTCGGAAGTGGGGCGAGAGGATCAACGAGCAAGCACGGTCCGAACTAGACGAGTACTTCCCATCGCCCCCTGACGAGAAACCACTTGAATATCTGTGGGTACACACTGCAACCTGTCCAGATTGCGGTCTTGAAGTGCCATTGGCGCCGGATTGGTGGTTAGATAAAGACTCAGGGAGTGAGGGAATTGCTGCAAAGCTGAATACATCTCCTGACTCAAATCAGGTAAATTTCGAGATTGTTGAACTTCCAACCGATATCGAGAAGGCGGATTACAACCCGACAGACGGGACTGTGTCACGAGGATCAGGGACGTGTCCACGTTGTGAGGTAGCAATTGAAGGCGACGAAATCAAAGAACAGGCACAGACAGACGGGCTCGGGCATCAACTGTATGCTATCCATTACGAGAATCTCTCTAAGAACGGTGATCGCCACTTCCGGGCGCCTAGAGACGAGGATGTACAAGGTTTCGAAAAAGCAAGGGAAACCGTTGAGAAAGATCCTGACCTGGCTAACCTATTGAATGAAGAACGTTTTGTCGGGCCTGCGGATCGGTCTGCAAATTATGGCCTCACACAGTGGCGGGATATGTATTCGCCTCGTCAGCTCCTTGTTCATTACACATACTGGCAGGCATTTGAAAAGGTCAAATCAGAGATCCAGACGGAATATTCAGAGTCAATAACTGATGTGATAGTAACCTATCTCGCTATTGCAGCTGACAAGGGTCTTGATTACAATTCAAAGATGTGTAGTTGGCATAATAGCCGAGCACTAATCAGAAATGGTTTTGAGAGGCATGACTTCGCATTTAAGTGGTCGTTTGCAGAGAGTAATTTCCTTAGCGAAGGTTCAGGGTATGATTGGGTTCTTGACTCAATTGTCGAAGTATATGAAGAACTGACAGACCTAGCAGGCCATAGTGGTTCCCCTGTAAAGGTACTACAAGAAGACGCAGCGAAACTTTCTATTGACGACGAAGAAGTGGAGGCCATCGTTCTTGATCCTCCGTACTATGATAACGTAATGTACTCGGAGTTGTCTGATTTCTTTTACGTTTGGCTGAAAAAGTATCTTGATGATGTCTACCCGGGATTCTTCCAACAGGAATTAACCGAGAAACACAACGAAGCTGTGGCGAACCAGGCGAAGTTCGAAGATGTAGCGAGTGGTGATACATCCAAACGAGAGTTGGCTAAGCAGGACTATGAAGGAAAAATGACAGACATATTTGAGGAGATGCATCGCGTTCTCGACGAAGACGGCATCTTCACTCTGATGTTTACTCATAAAAAGACGGAAGCTTGGGATACTCTTACCAAGGCACTCATCAACGCTGGATTTTCTGTCAAATCTACACATCCAATTAGTACCGAAAGCCGTCTAAGCCTTCATCAGGCTGGCAAGAACGCCGCCGAGAGTACAATTCTCCTCAGTAGCGAAAAGCGAGATACTACCGACGAGCAACCCACTCTTTGGGACGATGTAAAGCGAGAGACCCGGCAGGCTGCCCGTGACCGCGCCGAAGAACTTGACGAGCAGGAGTCCGAATTCTCTAAGGTCGATATGGTCTTGGCCTCGTTCGGCCCGACGCTTCGCGTCTTCACCGAATATTACCCCGTCGTTGATGAGGAAGGCAACAAGATAACACCGCAGGTCGCCCTTGATGAAGCACGAGACGCAGTAACGCACTACCTGAACAACAAACACCTCAACGAAGGTATCAACGATTTGGATCCTCAGACAGAGTGGTACGTCCATGCTTGGTTTATGTTCGAAGCCCAGCGGTTCCCCTACGACGAAGCTCGCCGACACGCGATTAACGTCGGTGTTGACCTTGACGACCTGAAGCGATCAAACCGACTATGGCGTAAACGAAGCGGCGACGTAGTCCTCCGGCCCAGTGAAGACCGGGTCCAGAACGTGAACAAGAAGCCCGAAGACCGTTCGTCACGCAAACCAGTCGATCCCGAAGCCTTGTCGTTCACAACAGCCCTAGACAAGGTCCACGCAGCGTTACACATCTACGACAAGCAGGGCGCGACGGAAGCCTGGAACTGGATGGAACAGCGAAGTTGCGGCTCTGACCCCGAGTTCAAAGCCACGCTGGAAGCCCTCCTCCGCGTGCTTCCCCACGATCACGACGACTGGGAAATCGCACAAGACCTTGCTGCCGGCGAGACCGGCGATATGCTCGATCTGGACCTCGACGCCGACATCTTCCGCGACGAAGACGACGAAAGCGAGGACAAGCAGGGGAAGATCACCGACGACTACACGTCCGAGTAACCACCCAAGCTGATGACCTCTCTTCGACACTACGACTGGCGCGCCGTCTACGAGAGCCAGCCTAGCGACGACCGGTCGTACCTCGTCGAGGAGTTCTACCGGCCCGCCCTGGAGCGTGCGACGCAGTACGACCGTATCGCGGGTTACTTCAACAGCGGTGCGCTCGCTGCGGCCGCGAAAGGCATCGAGGCGTTTATCGACAACGACGCGGAGATGCGGCTTATCGTCGGCGCGCAACTTCAGGAACGCGATCGGCCGATACTCGAAGCCCTCGAAGACGAGTTCGACGAGCGATTTACTGACCTCGACGAATCCCAACTGGACGGCCGCCTGGAAATTCTCGCGTGGCTCCTCGAACACGACCGACTGAAGATCAAAGTCGCCCAGCCGAAGCACGGCAAATGGGGAGTCTTCCACCCGAAGGTCGGCATCTTCTACGACAGCGAGGGAAACCGCCTCTCGTTCGAAGGATCGGTCAACGAGACCAAAAGCGGCTGGACAATGAACTACGAGCGATTCAAAGTCCACCGTGACTGGCGACGCGAAGAAGCGACTTACCTTACTGCCGACGTGGAATCGTTCGACCAGCTCTGGAACGACGACCACGAGTACGTCGATGTCTACGACCTCTCGACCGCGATCGAGGAGAACATCATCGAGTGGAAATCACCCGACTCCTTCGACGGCGTCGAGAAAGCCGCCAAACGGGCACAGGGTAAGGACGAACGACCCGAGGAAAGCGAAACGGGTGAGGTGACGGCGTCCGGCGCAGCAGCGGCAACGATCCTCGATAAGGGGCCGAAGATGCCGCAGGGGCTCCATATTGCCGAGGAAGCCAGCACGATCGACCCGTGGCCCCACCAGCGTGTCGTCTCCGACACCGCCGTCAACACGTACCCGCAGGGCTTCCTGTTCTGCGACGAGGTCGGACTGGGCAAGACCATTGAGATCGGGTTCACGCTGTCCCGGCTCGGCCTCACTGACGAGATCCAAAACTCGCTGCTCCTGGTTCCGGCCGGACTGACCCAGCAATGGCAGGAAGAACTCTGGGAGAAGTTCAACCTCAACACCTATCGGTACGACCGCACGACCGGCGGTGACTACGTCTTCTACGACGCATTCGGCAACGCGACTGCGCCCCCTGGAGAAAGCGAACTCGATATCGACGCGGCCCGGCGTGCAGAGGATTGGACTGAGAGCCCGATCTGGCGGTTCGTACACGATCGTCAGGCCGACTCCGACCAGCCCGTCATCGTTATTATGTCGTGGCACACGGCACGTCTCTCCCGCTACTGGGACGATATCGCCCCTGGTGGCAAGGACAATGGCCGACAACGGGGCAACGTCCCGGCAAGCGTCCGTGGCCGCGACGCCAGTGAACGCGAGGGCGTCTGGGATACAGTCGTCGTCGACGAAGCGCACAATGCGCGCCGAACGACCAACCTCTACGGACTCCTCGAAGAGCTCCGGCCACACACTCAAACCTACTACCTGATGACGGCGACGCCGATGCAACTCCACCACGAGGAACTCTACGATCTTCTCACGTTGCTTGAGCTTCCTGACGAGTGGGACAACCGCAACCGGTTCTCGGACTTCTTCCGAACACGCCGGGCGCTCATCGATGCGCTCGACGAGAGCGGATCCGACGAGGCACTGACCGAGATCAGCACACAGCAAACGCTGGATGGGGAGTATCAAGCCGGGATCGACACGTCGCTGTCCACGTCGGAAGAGATCTACCTGAAAGTGAGCGAAGCACTCGGTCTTGAAGACGAAGCAATCGCTCGTCAGCGTCTGCTGACGGCGTGTAAGCTTGCTCGTTCGTACGGAGACTCCTACGACGGATACGTGGAAACGGTAGACGAAGCGATAGCTGCCGCCGATCTCGACACGTTCATGGGCGAAGATCGACAGCTCAAGCAACTCCTCTATCCGGAGAGTGTCGTGGCGACTGAGCCGTTTATCGTTAGTCGGTCGGACCGACGAACCGCGATCGATGAGCTCTCGGAAGACGCCTGGCGCGTCATTCAGGAAGTGCTTGACGAGGCCACACCGGTAAACGCGTTGCTACATCGGAATACTCGGGACACCCTAGAAAAATATAGCGAGGCGGATATCCTGGACGAGTCGGTCGCTGACCGAGATCCCGAGCGGAAAGACATCTCGCTGTCCGACGAAGCCGCTGAAGTGTACGAGCGCATCGACGAGTACACAACGAAGTTCTACAAGAAGGCCCAGGAAGCCGAAGAGCAGCAGACACAGGCGCTCGGGTTCGTTATGACAACCTATCGGGAGCGCCTCACCAGCAGCATCGCAGCGATTCGCAAGAGCCTCTCACACCGACTTGAGACGCTGGAGCGACAGCATAAGGCGCTCGAACGCAAGGCCGCAGTCGAAGAAGACATTGACGCGGAGGCGGCAGCCAGTCTGGCCGAGTTCTCGACAGCGGAGCAGGTCGACTTCGCCGAGTTAGAAGACGGAGGCGAAAGTATGCTCGGTGTCGATATCTCGGAAGTGGTGCCGGGCGATACCGACGAGGGCCTGTCCCTCATCGAAGAGGAGATCACTGAGCTCAGGTCATTTATCCAAGACGTTCGGCAGATCGGGCGTGACCCGAAGATCAACCAGCTGCGCGATGACCTCAGAGAACTCGACAAGCAAGGACACGACCGTGTGCTTGTCTTCACCCAATACACGGATACGCTCGACTACGTCCGGAGCCATTTGACGCAGACGCACGGAGAAAACGTAGCGACGTACTCGGGACGGGGTGGCGAGATGTACGATGCCGACGCCGATGAGTGGTATGGAGTGAGCAAAGAGCAGGTTAAGCGCGCGTTTGCAGCCGAAGAAGACGGCGTCGACGTGCTCGTCGGGACCGAGGCAGCGAGCGAAGGGCTGAACCTCCAGGAGTGTGGCGCGGTCATCAACTACGACCTGCCGTGGAATCCGATGAAAGTCGAGCAGCGGATCGGTCGTGTGGACCGGATTGGCCAGGAACACGACGAGATCACGATTTACCACTACATCTACGAAGACACGATCGAGAACGACATCTACGACGCGTTGGACGACCGGATCAATATGTTCGAAGACGTGGTCGGAGAGCTACAGCCGATCTTGGCCGGCGTGAATCAAAACATCAAGTCGGCAACGCTGGAGGGCGATGGGGACGCAGCTGCGTCTGTAAGCGAGCAGATGCAGGCCACTGGCGACCAAGATACGGTCGACGTTCGAGAGGCGTTGACCGAGGTCGAGTCCGCAACACGCGAGGAGGTCCTTGCGAATGCACGTCTCACAGCGTGGGAATCATACAGCCACCCCGACATCGAATCAGTCGGTGCTGAATCACACGATAACGTACCATTCACTACGGGTAGTGTCGAAGCCGCCTTTACGTCTGTCTTTCCGGGTATCTTGGACTCGCTCACGGTCACTCCTGTGGCAGAGATCGAAGAAGCGAGCGAAATAGACGAGGAGTATCGCGAGGCCGTATATCGGGTTACGCTACCAGATGAAGTCGAAATCTCCTGGCAGTTGGAAGAGGGGACAGTTGCATCACAAATCGCCAATAAGGAAAATACCGTTGCAGTGACGTTCGATCCGGCCTGTGCAGACGAATACCCGTCTCTTCGATTCGCCCTGCCCGGTGAACCGATCTTTGACCAGTTGGTCGATCTAGTCTGTTCTGCGACGGATACGGACAAATATGAATGGGTCCAGCTCGGGTACGACTGGACCGGCGACGACTACAGAACAGGTGGAGAGAGCTGGATTATTGGGCACTTATTTAAGGACGAAGCGGGAGTAGTTCTAGGCCCGGATGGGACGGCAGTCGAGACTCCGACCGATATGGAAAGACTAGAAGAGTGGGTGCATCTGTTTACTCAAAATAGGACGTAGCTGGCTCTACACGGGGTCAGCATAATCTGGTTGTAAGTAAGGCGTATATGCACCACTCACCGATCGGTGATTCTGTGTGGTGGTCCTATCGATCACGTGGGATCATCACACTCACAAAGGGGAAACGACTAACTTTTTGGAAAATCACATTTCACCAGATAGAGTCTCATGGCTACCTCCCAACCAATCACTAGTAGATCGGAGATGCACCGAGTTTTCGAGGATCGTCTCCAGAACGTCCACTCCGATCTGCTGGAGGATACGCGGCTCGATGTCGGGAGGAATATGCTAAAAACCGCCCTTATTGAGACGAATATCTCGCCAGCTGCGTTTCGTGAGAAGCCGGTGCTTGAGGAGGTCATCAAGATTGAAGAGGAACTTCTGATGGTCAAAACCAAGAATCGAGAGGGGGAAGGTTGGTTATTTGTAGACGTTTATGATGACCGGTTATGGTCGATTTACTCCCTAACACCCTCGACATTCTTTAAAATCGCGATCAGCGATCTATTGAACAGCGACGGCGGTGGACTAGATCGCCTCTGGTTGCCGAGCGGCCATATCGAAGAGATCGGCGACATGGGAAAATTTGAGGGAGTGAAGATGAGCTTCGAGGCAGAAAATATCTTCCCAGAAGAGTTCTTAGAGGATAACGATGGCTTGCGCTTTACCGACTTGAATATCAGCGGATCCGGCCGGAACTCACGCGACCTCTACAATATCCTCCGGCAGACGGAAGAGGTTGCCGACTACATCTCGCTTACTCGTGTCCAGATTCGTCGCGAACGAGATGGGCACTTTATCCGCGAGCGGGTAACTAACGATGGGAAGTTTACAACCCGCGGAGGTGACAGCATCAGACTCCACCTCTCTACTGTTGAAGAGATTAAAGCTCGGTATGAGCAACTTCTCACCCGTGTCGAAAATCATCATCGGATTAATGCTACGGAGAGTGACCACGGTGCCCGGGCTAGTGGCGGGCCAGTTGTGATCGAGTTCAGTCACCCAATTAAGGATGTCGAGAGATTTCTTTCACATATAGTAAATTCGAAGGAGCCGTTTCGGCTGACAGGACATATCAGACAGGTCAATGAGAACGCCTGCAAGGTCGACGCCGTCGACGGCCATAATGGCGATCGACTCACGCTTGAGGTTGCCGATGAGTGGCTACGTGTTTACCTTCACGGCGATGCCTGTGGGAATACTGCTCTTCGATTGTTCTCGAACCTTCAGCACTACTACGACCCCGCAGCAGAGTTGGTGATCCGAAATGGCTAGTCTGGATCGATCGCCACACACCCACCAAATCAACCTTTGGATTGCACTCACCCAGTTCGAACCCACATTCACAGCAACCCTCGGTGAGTTAGGCTACGAGTGTGATGTCATCGAAGACCAGTTCTACATTACCGACGCCGACGGTGCCCAGATTATCCACCCTGACGTAATTCTCACCAATATTAATACGGATCACTCACTGGTCATAGACTGTAAAAGTTCCAGTCTAGACCGTGAGCAGTTGATCCGGTACTTGGCGCTCAACGATCACGAAGAACAACTGGTCGTCCAGGATGTAATCGACGGCATTTCAGCCGGGGAGATATCGACGGAAGTCACACTTTCTTCGTTCGACGATCTTACAGACCAAGGTGTGCCGACTGATATCGCGGTCGTACACTTTGATCAAGACCCCTATAGTGGGCTTGCGATCTGGAACCCAGAGCCGCAGGAGTTTAGCCACCCACCAACGGCAGACCTGTTCCCAATTAACGTTGAGCCCGGGGAACCGTTGCCGACTGGGTATTATCCGTTTGATATATACGAGGCAGACAAAGAGGCGATGGTATCGAGCATCCTCAACTCGATTATCTCGCTGGCGATGAAACAGGGCGAATATTCGTTCGAGGAAATTCTTGACCAGGCACATCCATACTGGGATAAGATCGGCTCTGATAAGCAGGCCGAGCTGCTAGAGCGGACTGAACGTATACACGCCGAACTGTTGGATGCCGGCCTTGACGAGTATGTCGAGAAGATTGCCGGCACGAGCGGGCAAGAATGGGGACAGATATCGGCGACGATGCAAGCTATACAGGCTCGAACGGATTATTATGTGGATCGAGCATTAGATCGGCTTCCACAAAGCCGATTAGATAGTGACGCTTGGCAGTCATCCACAGGTAGCGAAGATGATGAAGAGAACCCGGTGTAAGAAGAGAAGAGTTCGTCTGACTCGATATTAAGCGATTACTATCTTGCAACTCGATCTGAAAGTAGCCGTAGACAGTCAACTACGTTCGATCTCGAATGCTCTCTCCAGTAACCTTGCAAGCTCAACCAGCGCGTGGACCGCACGGGGGCCGACAATCAAACTGACGCGGTCCGTCTCCACTTGGTGCTTCTTACCGAGAGAGATGACAAGGTCGTCATCCGGCGAGAATGAAGCGGAAAGCCACGCGGTAACGGTCTCTGTCCCAGAAAACCAGCTGGTTGTTATGTCGTGCCACTCGTCCTCACGTTTGTCACCCGACGGCGGTTCTGACTCGAACCCCTCGCGTCTAAGCCGATCCGCGAATGAACGGAGTACGTCACAGTCTCCAGGAAAGACCTGCACGGTGACGCTCTCAATATCAGCGTTGTATCCACGCCCTCTCTTGCCGAGTTGAAACGTCAGGTCCTCCCACGGAGAACGCGAAATTGTGGCCCAAGCCCGACCACGTCGTCGGAGCGTCTGTTTTGCCACTGTCAGCCATTCATCCGACTGATCGAACGACTGCCAGAACTCGCCTGGGATCGGAATATCGAGCTCAACCGCGGGCTGCTTCTCTTGGCGGAGCCATCGGATGACATCCGGATAGCCCTCTAGTCCGGTACGATCTGGGAGCGCATACGGCCACACTGTCAAAACGCCCGAAAGATCGACATCGTAATTCGAAAAGTCGTCTGGATACAGCCATGCGACGCTGAATCCCTTCTGTAAGTAATGATCGGTTACAGTCTCAATGTCCTTCCCCTCATTTCGGTACTGGACTTCAACTGCGATGCCTTTTCCGTAGGGATATCGGGGCTCGTCAAGCGAAAGGAGGACATCGGCGATACGGTCACCGAGGCGTGATTCGAGTTCCAGTGTGCCATTCTGGAAGTCCTCTGTAAGTCGAGAGTAGGCTATCGACTTCATCCGAAGATGCTGGTCGGACTCACCGGGACATTTCCCCGTCTTGCCGATATCGTCAAGCGTTATCTGGCCGCTTGTTTTCGTGAGTTCGATATCTTCCTCTTGTTTGTGGTGCCGGAAATGACGCGATACAAAGCTATCTCCGCGCTCGAAAGAAGGGATGACACTCATCGGTCCATCGCAGACCGGACAAGTCACGGTTTCATTGTCGTCGACCTGCGGTGGGATCACCCTATCGCCGTTAAGGAGTCCAAGAAACGGCATCTATTGATCTGAGATGAAGATTACTCATCGTCTGTACGATTATTGAATGGGCCGGGGTCGTCCCTGCTGGGTAGACTGGTGCAGCATACTTATCAATCAAAAACAAATACCTGTAAAATATATTTTTTGGACACCTACCGACCCCCGTTTCAAGTGCTTCACCTGGAGTTGCTGCTGAGGTGTGGGCGGTGTATTTTGGTCAGGTGGCCTTAGCCACACGACTAAGGGGGAACCGGAAGCTTGTCTTCCGGATTCCCCCTTGGTCGCGCGGCTGGGCGCGAGCAACGTGAGCGTCCCAGCCGCGCGAAACGCGGGGTTATACCTAATTACGACAAAATAAGCCGAAATAAAGTGAAAATGAGAGTGATGCCTCTAATCAGGGCACGATGCTACCCGGTGTCCCACTCGTCAGCGGGTGGACAGCCGGCGGCTTTCCACTCCTCAAAATCGAACATCTCGCGAGCTTTCTTGTTGTGCCGGGCCTCGCGTTGCTGGCCTTCAACCGACTTCTGGAAAGCCCGGTTCATATCACGGATGCGTAGCCGCTCACCGTCTGCCAGCGTCATCACGACGTGGACACCGGCGATGAACTGCTCGACGTGCTGCTGGTAGGCCGTCTTGATCTCACGAAGGATCGACTGGGCTTCGTCTCGATCTGCCGGCTGGTAGCCGACCTTCAGGAGCTTTCGGCAGTCGTTTCGGTCAACCGTGCTAATCGCATACTCGCGCCGGAGCCGGCTCCACGCGTCGCGAGCGCGCTCCTCAGCGGCGTCAGCCAAGTCCATAGCGGCACTCCCAATCTCCTGCTCGAAGCGATCTCCGGCCGCACGGATCCGTTTCAGGAGCTCCTGCTGGATCTTCTTCGACTCCAGTTCCAACTCGCCGTACGTATGGCGAATTAGCCCTTCCATCCGGCTTGTCACTTCTCGGATCGTCCGGTAGGTGTTGCCCGTCTGCTCGGCGGCCTCTTTCGGCGAGACCTTGCCACCGTCGGTTAGCAGCAACTCCGTCACGTCCCGGTCGGCCTCGGTCATATCGCCCCACAGCTGCATCACGCGGTGCTCTTGCTCGCTTTCGATCTTCGGCAGGGGGCACTGTACGATCTTCCGGGCTTCGTGGGTGTTCTCGACATCCCAGAAGGGATCGAACTCGACGAACGCGTGGCTATCGGCTGTGACCGCTAACCCGGCCCACTCTAGGGCATTCAGGATCGTCTCTTCGAGCTCGCGGTGGGCGTCGTCGAGATCGTCCCATCGGACGGTCTGCTCGGTCCGGCTCGTCTGATAGGCGACCTCGAACTTTGGATGGTAAGGTGCTTGGTCGGGTTCGTACTGTTGCGGTTCATTCGGGTAGTAGTGTTTCAGCTCTTTGCCGAGTTCGTGGCCCCGGATTAGCTCGCCAGCTTTCTCGTCTTCGACGGTGGCTGTGACGTAGTAACCGGGGATCTTCGTGTGGTCTTCGACGTGCTTGCGATAGCCCGAGCGGTCGCCCTGGATAAGCGTGTGCGCCCGTGCAATCGGACCATCAGGTGCGTGCAGTGAGCCGCTCTCGTCGCGATACAGCCGGACATAGTACGCAAGATCGTCGATGTGGCTATCTGGGTGTGGATGGTCGAAATAGCGACTCGCGATCCCGTACGCGCTCATCACGCGCTTTACGAGCGTCAAATACTCCTCGTGGGGGATGTTGGACGCCTGGACCTGGACATCGATATACGGCGCGCCGTAGTCCGGTACGGAAACAGGCTTGCCGTCGGACCGAAGATCTGGCCAGCGCGGCCGGACTGTGATCGTTCCGCCTTTGACACGCTTGTCTCGATCGGCTCGCTTGCCCTCGTAGGTAGGCGAGTCCTTTGAGACGAAGTAAAACTGGAATTCCCGGACTTGCTCAAGCTGGAAGTCCGGATTGTCCCAGGGGTCGAGTCCACTTTTCGAGTAATCGAAGCACGTAGCCCACGTCTCGCCGAGAAGCTGGATCTCTTCGGTGGGCTTGCCTTCGGTTTCCCAGCGGTCGCCCCACTCTTTGATGAGGTTGTCCATCGCGTAGTAGGGCGCGAGTCCGTGGTCAGTCACGTTCGCGCCGGGGTGGACGCCGAATGTGAACCGAACGTCGCCCTCGTGAGGCGCGGCTTTGACGTGCCGGCTCACGCGCGACACCCCATTTTATGAGGGTTGAGACTGTTAGTTTCAGGTAGCTCTCCCCGATGAACGGGAGATATTGAAGGAGTCGTCTCAAGCCTAGGCCGGGATTTGAATCCGGGCTCTCGTCCTTACCAAGGATACTCGGTTAGACGAAATAATCGTCTGAATCGATGTTGTCTGCAAGGCAATTCACCGGGTTTTTATAAGCAATTGCACCCTATATGCGACCGGCACAGGGTAAATCCCCGGAATTTGGAGGAGAAACCGAAGTCCAAGTGGATGCACGTTCGTGCGAAGGGGCGTGGCCTCTCACGGCAATGACCAGGGTTCAAATCCCTGCCGGAGCACTTTTGCGACGAACAAGTCGCGAGTCGCAAATGCGACCCGGGATTTGAGCCACGCGAGTCGCAGCGCGCGAGCGAAGTGAGCGCGACCGTCTCGCCATCGGGTTCAAATCCCTGCCGGAGCACTCCTCGTTTGTGGCGTCTGTGGATTCCCGGGTGCGAGCGACCATACAGAACCCCCTGAACGGGGGCAGCCGACTCACCGTGATCGGGCTATCCCGACTCATACGGACCGGCGTCGCAACGTACCGGTCAGAGCCAACCCCAGAGTCGGCGTTTGCCGAAAATAATCTACAACGGTCCGTGTCATAGTGGTCGCTGTACGTCTGTTCCGGGTTGACCGCACGACGACGCCCGGTCACACCGGTAGATCGTTACAGCAACCACGATCAGTGATGCGATTACAGGGATAACAGGAGGAATCCCACGACTTCAGTCGTGTGGAGGATGTCAAATGGACCAAACAGTAAGGGCCTGCCGAAACAACACCCAGTATGGACCGACAAGACGTTTTCGAGGCACTTCCATCACCAGCCACACACTCGTTTCCGGACTACTCGTTGCCGACGGGCGATCCTGTGTTACCGATCGCGATCACTGCCGACGAGCTGGAGACGCTGTTCGACCTCTACGACCGGTTCGCTGCCGTCGATCCGACCGGAATCGACGACAACCCCGTCCTGAGGGCCTCAACGGAGTTTCTCCAGCAGGCGTTCGGCGCGCCCGCCTATCGACCGGACGACCAGCTCAAAGAGGACATCGCCGCTATGCTCAATGACTTCGCTGACGGGCTCGGCGGTGCGGATATCGGCGTCGTCGACGCGACACCGAAACACCACCAGACGCTGTATTTCTTCCTGACGACGTGCAAAGGGTATCACCTCGCGCCGCATCTCCGGTTTTCGCCATCCGGGGACGGCATCGAGACGCTGTATACCGTCTATCAGCGGGTCGTCGAACAGGACGTGTATCTCAAGCGCCCACAGACAGTCTTCGAGAACGGTTGACCCGGAAGGGACGTACAACGGTCACTATGACGCTTCGACCGGACGAGCCGATGGTCGCGACGGTCAACCATCGCGATCGACACGACGTTCTTCGACCGAACACCAGCAAACCGACTGTCATCGGACGAATTACCGCGTTCAGACGCTCGAAACAACGGCTCTCGTCGATACAGAGACGCAAGCGACCGTCCCGCGTTCGTTCGAAGGGCCGTCAGCGATCGGCGTACGACGGTCGTTGCGCGTATTCGATCGGATCCCGCTCACCGAGATTCTGGAACGCCTGCAGCCGGAGCGCGCACGCGTCGCAGGTGCCACAGGCCGGTTCCTCGTCTCGATAGCAGCTCCACGTGTGCTCGTACGGCACGCCGAGTTCGAGTCCGCGTTCGGCGATGTCCGTCTTCGACCAGTCGACGAACGGCGCGACGATCTCGATCTCGGTTCCGGGCTTCGTCCCGGCGTCGACGACCCCCTGAAACGCCTCGAAGAACGCGGGCCGACAGTCGGGATAGCCGGAGAAGTCCTCGCTGTGGGCACCGATGAAGACAGCCGAACAGTCGTTGGCCTCGGCGTACGAGACGGCCATGGCGAGGAGATTGGCGTTCCGGAACGGCACGTAGGAACTCGGGATCTCGTCGCTATCGAGGTCGGCGTCTTCGACAGCCACCCCCTCGTCGGTGAGGCTGGAGGCCCCGATCGCCGCGAGGTGTTCCGTCTCGACGTGCAAAAAGTCAGCCGCGTCGACGTCTTCGGCCAGCGCCTGCGCACACTCCAGTTCCCTCGTCGCCGTATTCTGCCCGTAGGACGTGTGCAGGAAGTACGGCTCGTAGCCACGGTCGATCGCCTCGTAGACCGCGGTCGCACTGTCCATCCCGCCCGAGACCAGCACGACAGCGCGGTCGCTCATCGCGTCTCACCGTCGGTCCGTGCGATCGCGTCAGTGAACCGCTCTCGCTCCGCAGCGGTCGGCTCACCGACGATTTCCCGGGTCGTCGTGGTCGTTTCCGTCTCGATGCCGCGCATCGCTTCGCACATGTGCGTCGCCGAGATCTCGACCAGTACGGTCCCGGCGTCGAGTTCGTCGGCCAGTCCGCGGGCGATGTCCCGTGTCAGTTCCTCTTGCACCGTCAGTCGCCGGGACTGCCAGCGTACGTACCGGATCAGTTTCGAGAGGCCGACCACCTCGTCGTCCGGCCGGTACGCGACGTGTGCAGTCCCGTGGTACGGTAACATGTGATGTTCACAGAGACTGTAGACCGGAATGCCGGTTTTCACCACGAGATCGCGGTGAGTCGCCTCGAAGGTTCGCATCGTGGGTTTGGCAGCTTGCCGATCGCCTTCGGTCAGCGTTTCGAGCATCTCCGGGATGCGGCGCTGCCAGGTGTCGGTCAATCCGGCCCGGTCCGGGTCCTCGCCGATGGCGTCGAGGACGAGTCTGACGCCGCGCTGGGCTTTCTCGTGGTCGATCCCGGTGGCCGGGTCGGTCTGTATGGGGAGCGATTCGTCAGTCGAGTGGTCGTCGAGTGTCGTGTCGTCACTCATCGGTATGTGCTGTCAGGTTCCGGGGGCGTCGTTCCACAGGTCGACGTGGAGTCGCGGTGTGTAGCGGTAGCCGTACTCCATCGCCAGGTCGGCGACGGTATTTCGCGTCCGATCCAGTTCCGCTCGCGTCGTCCCTTCGGGCATCAGCAACACGTCGTCGTCGGCAACTTCGGTCGTGGTCGTCTCACGGATCCGCGAGAGAAGGCTCTCGATCTCGGCCATGTCCTCCCGATCGGTCACGACGAACTTGAGCTGGTTCGGGTAGGTATCGATCAGCCGGGAGAGTGCGCCGACGTCGATCCGTCGCTGCTCGTGTCGGTCGGCCCACTCGCCGTCGCCCTTCGGATCGCGGCCGACGGTCGGGGTGCTGCTCCGGAGCTTGGGGCTGATGCTTGCAAGGTCGATATGTGCGTCGCGGTAGATCGTGCCGTTGGTCTCGACAGTGGTGTGGTAGCCGCGGTCGCCGAGGCGGTCAAGCAACTCGACGGCCTCGTCGTGGATCATCGGTTCGCCGCCGGTCAACACGACGTGTTCGGCGTCGTAACCCGCGATTTCCTCGAGAATGTCCTCGAGGTCCATCCAGGCGTGGGTGGGCTCCCACGAGGTGTGATACGAGTCGCAGAACCAGCAGCGCAGGTTACAGCCACTGGTCCGGACGAACACCGTCGGGACGCCCGAGAGCTTGCCCTCGCCCTGGAGCGAATAGAACACCTCGTTGATCGGCAACGCGGTGTCGTGCTCGGGGTCAGCCTCGAAGGCGTCGCTGTCGGCGTTGACGGGCATCAGTCGGACGCACAGAGTTCGCTGGTCTCACAGACCTGCACCGAGACGTCGGAGACGGTGTCCGGGAACGCCTCGAGCATCTTCGCCTCCAGTTCGAGGCCCATGACCTCGGCCGTCGGCGGTCGCTCTAGCACGACGACCGCGTCCCCGTCGCCGCTCTGTTCGAAGGCGTCGACCAGCGGGTCGCCCCGCTCGAGCAGGAACTGGTGATCCCACTCGTATAATACCGAAGTAATATCGCCTTTGTCCACGACCCAGCCCTGCTCGGTGAGCTCGCCGGTGACTTCGACGACGAACTCGTAGTTGTGTCCATGGGGGCGTGAACACTTCCCGTCGTGGTCCCGAAGCCGGTGCCCGGTACTGATCCGGATCGGACGGTCCTGTCCGACGACCAGCGTTCGTTCGGCCGTGCTGGTTTCCGTGTCAGACGCAACGTTCTCTTCCGCCAAGACTCCATCAGGCATATCTGGGGATTATCTCGAGAGTACATAAGTCTGTCCAGACCACGCCGAAAGTGGTACGCCGTCAATCGGGTCGATAGCGGATCGGGGAAGGTAAGTCGATCCCGTGTGATGGGGCCACCCATCGATGGACGCGACCGACGACCTTCGGACGATCGGCGTGCTCGGCGGGATGAGCAGCGAATCGACGATTACCTACTACCGTCAGATCGATCAGGGCATCAACGACGCTCTGGGGGGCCACGCGGCGGGCGAGGTGCTGATCCGCAGTGTCAACTTCGGCGAGATCGAGCGCTTCATCCGGACCGAGCAGTGGGACACGGCGGGCGACTATCTCGCACAGGCAGCTCGAGGGCTGGAGGCGGGCGGTGCCGACTTCGTCGTGATGGCGACGAACACGATGCACAGGGTCGCCCCGGCGATCGAACGCGCGATCTCGATTCCGTTCGTGCACATCGTCGACGTGACTGCCGACGCCATCCGTGCGGCGGGCATCGAGACGGTCGGACTCCTTGGGACCCAGCCGACGATGGAGGCGTCGTTCTATCGCGACCGACTGGCCGAGCACGGCATTGACGTCGTCGTCCCGGAACCGACAGATCGGGAGGCAGTCGATACGATCATCTTCGAGGAACTCACCGACGGGATCGTCCGGGACGAATCACGGGAGCGATATCTGGATGTCATCGACGACATGGTGGCTGCGGGCGCGGACGGCGTCGTGCTCGGCTGCACGGAAATCGAATTGCTGATCGAGCAGGCTGATCGGCCGGACGTCCCCCTGTTCGATACGACCGCGCTACACGTCGAGCGGGCGATCGCTCACGGTCTCGGCGAACGGGCCTTTGACGATGAGTGATACTGGTGGCGATACCATTTCGAAATGGCCCGGCACGACGTATGCCGGATATCGTTACGAACGGATAGCCACCAGTATGAAGTGCTGATGCCGGTGGGTGCGTAGCCGGTCGCTCACACGGGCGACCCGACAATTGATGGGTCTCGTCTCCGTAGACGACCCATGGGAATACTGGATCGTCTGCGTCCGGGCAAGCCGGCAGTCCCGGCGGACGCACCCACGCTCTACCGGGCAGACATTGCGACCGACGGCGGAAACGTCCACAGCTTCTCCTACCTGGTCGAAAGCGAGACGGAAATAACGATCGTGTACAACGAGCGGCAGTTCGTCATGCCGAAAGGGGCGACGTTCGTCGTGACCGACACCGGCCAGACCGAGTGGGACGGGCAGCCGATCCACGTGAAATCGATCGCTCCGGTCCGTCCGGAGGAGGTCGCTGACGAATCGACGTACTCGCCCCCAGAGGCACTTCAGGGTGAGTCGATTCCTCCCGTGAACGCGGACGAAGCCCGGTGATGGATAGGACGAGCAGCAGCGAGACAGCAGCGACACCGTTCGCGGCTCTCTCGTTCAGTTGTCAACCTGTCGCGCATACGAGCGTTCAATCGGTTGTCGCCGACGACAGCGTTCGAGGGACCGTCACGGTGACCACGTTCCCGTCGTCGTATTCGAACGTGATCTCTCCGTCGATGAAATTCAGCGACCACGTCACGATCCACAGACCGATCCCCTGACCGTGCTGTAAGGCGGATTCCTCTGTGGACTCGAGCGTGTCGATCTCGATATCCGGGATTCGATCGTTCGTATCTCGCAGTTCGAAACGCACGGTCTCGTCGTCCGTCTCGTGGAGTCGCATCTCCGCGACCGCGTCTCTACTTTCGGTGTGTCTGATCGCGTTGCCGAGCAGGTTCGTCAATACGAGTTCGAGAATTTCCTCGTCTGTTTCGAGGTATCGCTGTGAGACCGTTGCCTCGATATCGACCGTCGCTTCGAGGTGCTGTTCGCGGACGCTGTCCGCGACGCGTTCTGCGAGCGCGACCGGATCGACAGACGACACTGTGAGGTCGCGGTCCTGTACCTGCTGGAAGTCGCGGATCCGCCGGCCGATCGAAAGCAGCTGTTCGTTGGCGTCTCTGATCGTCGCCGCGTGCGACTCGATTGCGGAGTCGGTCGTCTCAGCTTCGATGAGCTCCGCGCGACCCTGTGCCACGTTCAACTGGTTTCGGAGGTTGTGCCTGAGAACACGACCGAGGACGGACAGGCGTTGTTTCTGTCGACGGACAGTCGTGATGTCGTAGAACACGAGCATCTCACCGACGTCGGTGCCGCTGGAGTCGGTGAGCGACGTGAACGAAACGGCATAGACGCTGTTTCGCTTCGCACACTCGAATTCGCCGGTCGACCGAAGCGCGTTCAGATCGGCTCCAGTGAGCGCGTCAACTGACGACGGGAGCGTGACCGCTTCGGCGTCGAACAGCTGTTCGGCCTGCGCGTTCATGTTCACCACCCGTCCGTCCGGATCGACCACGAGCAACGGGTCCTCGAGGTCGTTGAGCGCGCCCCGCTCTGCGGCCCGCTGTGTGGTCGGATTCGTCTCGAACATGTACGTGCCTACGAACGCGTACGCATCGAGCAACACGTGCGGGAGAAACATCGCAGCCGAGAGGTTCAGCGACGGCACCGGGCCGAGTTCGAACATCCACACCCAGAACGCGCCCGCCGGCGGGACGGTACTGAGCGTGACTGCGATCGCTTCTCGCTTGTACAGCGGGCCGTAGGAAACGATCGCGCCGACAAGCAGGAGCACCCCGACGCCCGCGGCGCCGAGCGAGACGATCGCGACGAAATAGCCGATCGGTTGGAGCGTATACTCGACAGTCCGCAGGCCGAACACCGGCGCGAACTGGAACTCCTGCCACAGCAGCGAGTGATACGGACGTGTCACCCCGAGCGCGACCGCCGCGATAGCGGGGACGAACACGCCCGGAAACCACTTCGAGTAAGCGATGTTGGTCCGGCCGGTGTAGACGAGCGCAAACGATAGAAACAGCGGGCCGAGCCACGCGATTCCGATCCACATGAGCGTTTCGGCTGACGCCCGCCAGAGCGGCGCACGCAGGAAGAGTCCGCCCGTATACGCGAACACCCAAAGGGCCTGTGCACCGAGCATCGCCATGAACCACTTCGCGCCGGGTGCGTGACGGTGACGTGACAGGTACCAGATCAGCGCCAGCGTGCCGATACCCGCGGCGAGCGAGAGCAGGACGACGACCCAGCCAGTCTGAGTGATCGAGTCGAGAGGGACAACGGCGCTGGAGACAGCAAGCGCTTGCGTTGGCATCGAAGCGATTGCAATAAGACGCATACTACATAGTAGTTACCGGTCGCCGATCGGACTGGAAAGACGGAACAACTGATGGGACCGCCGTGATTCGAACACGGGTCCGACGCACCCCATGCGCCGAGGATACCGCTACCCTACGGTCCCGCACATGGATCGAATACGGTGTCGTAATTAAGGGTGTCGTTTCGCCCGACGTATGGGCTCCGATCTCAGACCAGTACGCGTTCGAGTTCGACGACGAGACCCGCGTCGGCGTCGGGATCGCCGACGAGACGGCCGAGACACACGGCCGCTCCGTCAGGCGTATAGCAGGCGACCAGTTGTCCGTCGGGAACGTGTGGACAGTCGATCACGCCAGGGGCATACACTGGAGCCCCGGTGGCGACGCTTTCGGCGGCACTCGGGGCGATCGTGACCTCGGGAACGTCCTCGAGCGCCCGCTCGGCCGGCTGGACGACTTCTCGCAGGTGTGTCGGGTCGTCGTCTTCGCGCCACCAGGCCAGCGCGTCGGCCAGGTCGTGCATCGTGACCAGCGAGCGATCGTCGAACGACCCGGTCGCAGTGCGACGGAGATCGCCCATGTGCGCGCCGATACCCAGCGCGAGTCCGATGTCGTGACACAGCTTCCGAACGTAGGTCCCGCTCTCGGACCGCACCCGAAGCAGCGCCTGCCGATCCCGGACTTCGAGGACGGCCAACTCGTGGACCTCGCGGACGCGAAGTCGCCGGGCGACGGCGCTCTTTCGCGGTGGCTTCTGGTAGATCGGAGCCTCGAATTCGGCGACGACCTCGCGCAGATTCTCCGGCGGTTCGCCGTGTAACTCGAGCACCGCAACGTACTCCTTGACGGCGTCGTCGAAGACCTGTGCCATCCGCGTGGCGTCGCCGAGCAACACCGGGAGACAGCCCGTAACCTTCGGGTCGAGCGTGCCGGCGTGGGCCGCCCGATCGAGCTCGGCCATGTCCCGCAGCCAGGCGACGACCTGATGCGCGGAGGGGCCGGGCGGCTTGTCGAGGTTGACGACGCCGAACTCGAGCAGTTCGGCCGGCGAGCGCTCGGACGGTGGGCCACGGGTCATCTCAGAGATCGTACTCGACGTCGGTGATCGGCGTCTTGCCCTCGTCGCCGGTCTCCTTGTACGACTGGACGGCGTGCAGCGTCAGGCTGAGCACGCCTTGGGGATCCCAGCGAGCGGTGTTGATCGACAGGTCGTAGATCGACAGATCGTCGAAGGCGATGTTGTAGTACTCCTTGTACCGATGAGCCTCACTCTCGCCCCGCTCGAGGGTTTCCTCGCGAGCCTGCTCGAAGGGCTTGTTCTCCCGCTGTGAGATCCGTTCGGATCGGACCTCGAGCGGCGCGGACAGCCAGATTTTCAGATCGGCGTAATCGCCGGCCATCCATCCCGCGAGTCTGGATTCGAGGATCACCTCGTCGCGCTCGCGGGCGATCTCGCGCAGTCGCCGGTCGAGATCGCGGTCGATGTCCTCGTCCTCTTCGGCCTGCTTGTTCAGTTCGAGAGGCGTCATGCCGCGCTCTTCGGCGAGATCGCGGAAGATGTCGCCCCCGGAGACGTGCTCGTAATCCAGTGCGTCGGCGAGGCTCGCGGCGAGCGTGCTCTTGCCGCTCCCGGCGGGGCCGGAGACGGTGATCAACATATCCCTACTCGGAGAGTGTGACTCAAAGAGATTGCGTCTCGGCTGCGATGCAACCGTCAAAGGACCGAAACGCGCGCTACGTCAGGTCGGCGACGTCTGGATGTTCAGCGACTTGCGAATGAACTGCGAGAGGCTCATCGAGCAGAGGACGTACCAGAAGATCCACGCCTGCATGGGCCCGATGATACCGGCCTGCCAACTGCTCACCTCGCCGATCAGCGGCATGACGATCACCGTCGAACTCCCGTCGCCGACGCCGACGCCGAGGACTTGCCAGTACACCCACAGGAAGACGGGGATCGTGAACAGCATGATCCAGGGCATCGATCGGAACTGCTGTTTCATCATCCCGAACTGGTCTGTCATCATCTCCATCTGTTCCTCGCGGATCTCATCGAGCGCTTCTTCGTCGTCCTGCTCTTTCGCACGCTGTTCGCGCTCGCGGAGCTCCTGCTGTTTCTCCTGGTAGTCGCTCATCCCGTCGAGGTTCGTCAGCCGATCCTGCAGCAGCGTCGACCAGAGGCCGGTGAGGACCGCCAGCACGAGAATCACGAGATAGAAGGGCATGGCAGCGTCGATCGGCCCGATGACGAGATCGAGGACCCCACCGATCTGGTTGCGGATCGATGGATCCCAGTAACCGACGAAAAACGCAAGCGAGCCGACCAGTGCGATCTTGTCCCAGCTCGACCAGCCGCCGTCGCCCTCTTCGTCGGCCGGTTCGGCGTCCTCGAGCGCGTCTCTGACACCGTCAGGGTCGTCGACGACGAACCCGTCGCCATCGGCGTCGACGAGGATTCCCTTCTCGATGAGACGGCCCCACTGACCGCTCGTCAACTCGTCGCTGACGTCGCTCCATTCGACGACACCCCTGTCCTCGGCGGTTTCGAGGACGGTCTCGATCGCGGCCTCCATGCTGGCGTCCTCCGCGACGAGGGAGTCGATCTTCTGTGCCGTTCGTACCATTGTGGATCTCTAATGTTCCAGCCTAAATCAGGCTTTGCGTTCGATCGCCGTCTCGATGTCGTTCCAGACCCCTTCGAGAGACTGTTCGCCGTCGATCTCGACGAAGTTCTCGCGCTCGCGATAGTGGTCGATCACCGGGGCGGTGTTCTCCTCGAAAACTTCGAGACGGTTGCGCACCGCCTGTTCGGTGTCGTCCTCGCGGTGGATCAGCTCGCCGCCGCACTCGTCGCAGACGCCTTCCTCCTCGGGCGGGTTGAATTCGACGTGATAGTTCGCGCCGCAGTCGTCACAGACGCGCCGACCCGTGAGTCGGTCGACGAGTTCCGCCTCGCCGACTGACAGCGAGATGACGACGTCGAGATCAGTCATGTCCTCGAGCTGTTCGGCCTGTTCGAGGTTGCGCGGGTAGCCGTCGAGCACGAACCCGTCGGCGGACGTGAGCGCCTTTTCGACGATCGCGTTGACGACGGCATCGGGAACGAGCTCGCCCTGATCCATGTACTCGCCGGGCGTGTCGTACTCCGTGTCCATCTCGGAGATGTCCATCTCCTTGTTCGAGCGGAGCGCGTCGCCCGTCGTGACGTGTTCGACGTCGAACTCCTCGGCGATGTTACTCGACTGTGTGCCCTTGCCAGCGCCCGGTGGCCCGAGCAGCAGCACGCGTGGCTTGCTCATGGGCGTCGCTTTCGCGTCGGTGGTTAAAGGGTTGTCCAAACGCGCCCGAAACCGGAGTAGCTGACTGTCCCCGGAAAGGGGACCGTTCGGAACGTCTTAACCGCTCGCCGCCGAATGGCGATCGATGAGTGATCTCCTCGTCCGCGCCGCCCGCGGTGAGCGGACCGAACGGCCCCCAGTCTGGCTGATGCGCCAGGCCGGCCGACACATCCCGGAGTACCGTGAGATCCGCGAGACCCATTCGTTTGTCGAGGCCGTCACCGATCCCGACGTTGCCGAGCGGATCACGCTGTTGCCCTGGGAGCGATATCGGACGGACGGACTGGTCATGTTCTCGGACATCCTGACGATTCTCGAACCGCTGGGCTTTCAGTACCACATCGAATCCGGCGTCGGACCGGTGATAGAAAACCCCGTCTCGGGACCTGACGACCTCGATCGAGCGCGCGAACCGATCGCCGAGCGACTCGACTACGTCGGCGACCTGCTGGACCGTCTCGACGATCGGGTCGGCGATCGGACCTCGCTGATCGGCTTCGCCGGCGGTCCGTTCACCCTGGCCTCGTACGCGATCGCCGGCGAGCCCTCGCGCAACCAGCTCCCCGCGCGCAAGTTCCGTCTCCAGCACCCCGAAGCGTTCGAGCGACTGCTCGATCTGTTCACCGAGGCTGTCGCCGAGTTCCTGCAGTATCAGGTCGCCCACGGGGCGGACGTCGTGCAACTGTTTGACACCTACGCCGGCATCTTGCCGCCGGCCGACTACGAGCGCCACATCGTTCCCCGCCACCGAGAGATCGTCGCGGCCGTCGACGCGCCGACGATCCTGTTCGTCCGGAACATGAACGGGCGCCTCGAGCAGCTGGCCGCGGCCGATCCCGACGTAGCCGGGCTCGACTGGACGGTCGAGATGAGCGACGCCCGCGAGCGACTCGGCGATCTCGGCGTGCAGGGCAATCTCGATCCGTCCGTGCTGTTCGCCGACCGGGAGACGATACGGGAGCGCACCCGGGAGATCATCGAGGCGGCCGGTCCACGGGGTCACGTGCTGAATCTCGGCCACGGCGTTGATCGGGAAACGCCAGTCGAGAGCGTTCAGACGTTCGTCGAGACGGCGAAGAACTTCCAATGGTGACCTGCATACAGCGACCGCAGGGAGCCGTTTCACTCGACCGAACGGTAGCGCGGTCGCTTCGCGACCGCGGAAAGCCGAGCGGCGAAGCCGCGAGGCAGTGAGGTCGAGGTCGTTTTTCCCCACGTTTTTGCGAGGAGAGGTTCCCGCAGGGCCGAAGGCCCGAGGAAACCCGACGAAGTAAAAAGTGGCGTCGAGACGGCGAAGAACTTCCAATGGTGACCTGCATACGGCGACCGCAGGGAGCCGTTTCACTCGACTGGAATGAGGGGCGTCCGAAGTGACGGTTTTGATCCGATTATGAGTGGAAGTGTGTCGGCCTAGTACGGTCTATTCTTATCGTCCGTCCAGAAACGGCCGCCAGACCTTCATCGTAGTAAATTAGTATTCAATTTCACTCCTATTCATTTCACCTGATGCTTAAGTGTATCCAACCCGTAGTCGTTAGTGTGTCAGACAAGACCGGATCGCAACTGACTGCGGATATACAACCCCTCCAATCATGTCTACTATGAACAATCGCCAGGAAAGCGGCCGATCGTACGTTATCATCGGTGATGGAATCGCCGGTAGTTCTGCAGCTGAGATCCTCGCCGAGGAGACTGATAGTGCGTCGATTACAATACTCTCGGCCGAATCCGAGCCGCTCTACAACCGCATTCTTATCAAGGAGTACGCGAAGGGCAAGCTCCCGAGAGACGTCGTCGAGATCCACGACCAGTCCTGGTACGACGAACGCGGGATCGACCTGCGTCTGGACACGCGCGTGCAGACGGTCGAGACGGGCGAGAAAACGGTCGTCACTGCCGACGGCGAGCGCATCGCCTACGACGAACTCATCGTCGCGACGGGCGGAACCCCGCGTCAGCTCCCGGTCCCGAACGGGTCGGCGGACGGCGTCACGACGTTCTGGACCGTCGAGGACGCGGCCCGGATCCGCGAGCAGGCGTCGGAGGCCGAGACCGGGGCGATCGTCGGCGGCGGGCTGCTCGGGATCGACTACGCGGCCGTCGCGGCCGCTCAGGACGTCGAAGCCCACTACCTGATCCGGGAGGACCGGTGGTTCGCGCGTGCGATGTCTCCTGCGGGCGCGGCGATCGTCCACGACGCGTTGCGCGAGCGCGGGGTCGAACCCGTCTTCGAGACGACCGTCGAGGGGTTCGAAACCGATCCGGAGGGTCGCGTGGCCGCGACCGTGACCGAGGACGGCCGCACGTATGACAGCGATTTCGTCGGCGTCGCCATCGGGACGGAGCCGAACACGGCGTTCCTCGAAGACACCCCGGTGACGCTGGACGGTGGCGTCGTGGTCGACAGCCACCTCCGGACAGGTGTTGAGTCCGTCTGGGCGGCGGGCGACGTCACGCGCTATTACGACGAACGGTTCTCGACGCACCTCTCGAATGGGACCTGGGAGAGTGCCGCCACGCAGGGCGAACTCGCGGCCAGAAACGCGCTGGCAGACGACAGTGGCGACCCCTTCGAGACCGTCCCCTCGTACACGGTCAATCACTTCCCGTTCCCGATCGCGTCGTTCGGCCATCCGTCGCTCGGGGACGCCTACGTCGAGCGGACCTACGGCGAGCGGGAGTGGCGGCGACTCGCGTTCAGAGACGGGATGCTCGTCGGCGGCGTGTTGATCGGCGACCTCGCGCCGCTCAAGCCGCTCAAAGAGCTCACTGCAAGCGGCGCACGCGTCCAGCATCGCGCACCCGCGCTGCTCGCCCAGTCGTTCGACGGCCTGACCGTCGAGCAGGCACCGACTCCGGTCTCCTCGGACTGATACAGATCGCTGGACGTCTGTTCCGTTATCGATCGCGCGCTCGGCGCGGTATACGACACTGACAGCGTCCGTTTGTCCGGGTCACTCCCAGTCCGGGTCAGGCGCGTTCAGACACATCGTGCCCGGCTTGTCCCGGCAGTGACACTGCCGGAACTGGAAGTAGCCCGGATCGAAGTCGGCGAGAAACGGCTCGGCGAGGTCCGCAAGCACCGACGGGAATCGGTCGTCGTCGTGGGGAATCGGGACGCGGTAGAACTCCTCGATTCCCGCCTCTTCGGCCTCCTCGCGGAGTTCGATATCGAGTTCCGAAAGGGTCTCGCTCTGCTCGTGCATGAAGCTGACCGGCTCGACGACGACCCGCTCGGCGTCGAGACTCTCGATGGCTTCCTCGACGTCGGGTTCGGTCCAGGCGACCTCGCTGCGGTTGTCGTGGTTCTGGAACCCGAGTTCGTAGTCCTCGAGGCCCAATATTCCGGCCATCCCGGCACACCACTCCTCGACGTACCGATCGTAGCGACTCCCCTCGTCCAGATAGTACCGGGGCGTCCCGTGGGCCGAAAAGAACAGGACAGTGTCCTCGTCGTGGAGATCGACCCCCTCGCGCTCGGCGTACTCGCGGATGTTCTCGGCGCGCAGGCGGTTGTAGGTCGGGTGGCGGTGCCAGCCGCTGACCTCGTGGAGTTCACCGTCGAAGCCGGCCGAATCGAGCCCGTCAGCGAGGTGATCCAGCGAGAGGTTCGTCGTCGAGGGGCCACAGAGGGGATAGATCGGCAGGCCGAGTACCTCGTCATGGCCGTCGGCGACGGCCCGCTCGGCGGCCTCGTCGGTGAACGGCTCGGTGTAGAGCATCCCGGTGTAGGTCGCGACGTCGTAGCCGCGGTCGCGGAGTTCGGTCTCCAGGGCGTCGGCCTGAGCGCTTGCCTGTTCGTTCAGCGGCGACCCGCCGCCAATCTCCTCGTACTCCTCGATCAGCCCGGGCGCGCGACGCTCCGCGAGCTTGCCGGCGCGTTTGCGCGCGGCCTCCGGGGTGAGATCCGGGTCCTCCTCGATGTCCATGTTCGAGTAGAAGATGCGCTCGAGGTAGTCCACGACGGCCTCGCGGTCGGCCGTCGGCGGTTCGCCGAAGTTCAGCAGGACGACGCCTGTCGACATGCCCGATCCTTACGGCCGCTTGTAAATAGACCCCGGGGTTGCGGCGAGCGCGTGGCGCGTTACGCAACCCGTTCCGCTCACTGGTTGCGGTCGAACACCGAGATGAACACCGCGAGCACCGGAACGATCTCGAGTCGGCCGACCCACATCAGAAAGATCATTAGCATTTTCGAGGCATCTGAGAAAAACAAGTAGTTCCCGAACGGTCCCAGTCGACCGAAGCCCGGACCGATGTTCCCGATTGTCGCCAGAGACGCGCTGACCGCCTCCAACGTCGTGAGTTCGATCCCGATCCGGGCCGTATCGAGAGAGATGAACACCGCCGAGAACCCGAACAGAAGGATATAAAGCAGGGTGAACGACGCGATCCCGCGGACCGCGTCCTCGTCGACGACACTCCCGCTGAGCCGGACCGGCTCAACGACGTCCGGATTGGCGGTGGTATACAGCTCGCGTCGAATCGCTTTGAACACGACCAGCCACCGGACGACCTTCACGCCGCCGCCGGTCGAACCCGCCGAGCCGCCGATGAACATCACGAAAAGCAGGAAGACCTGTGCGTGAGTGCCCCACTGAGCGAAATCCGAGGTCGCGTAGCCAGTGGAGTTCAAGAGTGAGGCGATCTGAAAGGCGGCCTGACGGAACGTGTTCTCGGTGACGCCGCCCGTGACGCCGCCGATGTCGAGCGGTGGGGCCGCCCCCCGAACGAGCAACAGCGAGAGCACTGCAGTCGTCACCGCGATCGCCCCGGCATATGCCCGAAACTCCGTGTTCTCAAGCATAACGTCGACTTCCCCTTTCAGGACGTGCCAGAACAGCGCGAAGTTGACTCCCGCGACGACCAGGAATGGGATCGCGGCCCACTGGACGGCCGCAGAGAAGTACGCGATACTTTCCGCCTGCGGGGAGAACCCGCCCGTCGGCAGCGTCGTGAACCCGTGTGCGACAGCGTTGTACAGGTCCATGTTCGGCGCGAACCCAGCCAGATGAAGGCCGTACATCACTGCGATGTACATGAGTGTGAACGCGAAGTAGATCAGCCAGAGGACGCGCGCGGTCTCGGCGATCTTCGGCGTGAGCTTCTGGAGTTCGGGCCCTGGCGCTTCCGAGGCCATCAACTGTGCGCCGTTGACAGCCACCTCGGGGAGAATCGCGATCATCAGGACGATGATCCCCATCCCGCCGAGCCACTGGGTGAGCTGGCGCCAGATGAGCAGAGCGTGGGAGTGTTGTTCCAAGCTGATCTGACCCATTACGGTCGCCCCCGTCGTCGTGAACCCGCTCATCGACTCGAAGAGCGCGTTGACGGGATCGGCGAGCGTCGAACTCGTCCCGAACCCGGCCAGCAGATACGGAATCGTGCCGACGACAGCGGCCGTGAGCCACGCCAGCGACACGAACACCAGCGCCTCCCGGGGACCGATGTCGGGATCCGTATCGATCCGCTCGAGCGCGAACCCAAGCGTCGTGACGAAAACGATAGAGAGCGCGAACACCCAGATGTCCTCCATATACACGACTGCGACGAACAGCGGCACGAACATCGTGACGGCGAGATACTTGAGGCCAGTGCCGAGAAGGCCGACACTCGCCTGCCAGTCCACTCGCCACGACATACGGGGAGGGAATCATTTCTGAGGTATCAAAGTATCGAAACGGTGGCCAGTGATGCGTACGAACTCTATCGCTTCCGGCTTCAGATCAATTCCATCGTCTCCTCGACGATCTCCTGTGCAGCAAAGACCACGATGTGATCGTCCTTCTCGATGACCGTGTCGCCACGCGGAATCACGTATGTTCCATCGCGGGCGATCGCGCCGATTACGACGCCGTCGGGGAGATCTCTGATAGACTGACTGATCGGCCGATCCAGTAGCACGCTGCCGCTATCGACTTCGACTTCGATGACTTCCGCACGGTCGTGCTCGATGATGGCGACGTTCTCGGCGTGTTGCTCTCGGGTGAACCGCGTAATCTCCTCGGCGATGGCTTCGCGGGGATTGACAGCGACGTCCACGCCGACGGCCTCGAAGAGGTCGCTGTAATCGCCGTCTTCGACGACTGCGATAGAACGAGCGGCACCGAGTCGTTTTGAGAGGAGTGCCGAAAGGAGGTTCCGCTCGTCGCTGTCGAGCGTCGCGATGGCGACGTCGACGTCACCGATGTGTTCGCGCAAGAGGAACTCCTGGTCGGTCGGATCGTTCTGTAGCACGGTCGTCTTCGGGAGGGTCTCGGCCAGATACCTGGCTCGTTCCGGGTCGGGCTCAACGAGGCGGTTCGGGGTTCCCTTCTCATCGAGGAGTCTGGCCACCTCAAGCCCGATCTCGTTCCCGCCGACGATCAACACGTCAGAGACGCCGTCGACGTCCGGTTCGATCGTCTGTGCGAAATCGCTGATGCTCCCGGGTGAACCGATCACGACCACGTCATCGTCGGTCTGCAAGCAGGTGTCACCACTCGGGATCACGACCTCGTCGTCTCGGATGATCGCCGCGAACGTTAGTGAATCGAACGTGTCGGCCTCCGCGACGGACATCCCGGTGACCGGCGTCTCGTCGGTGATCCGGAATTCCGCCATCTGGATGAGACCGTCGGCGAACCGATCGACGTCCTCGGCACCGGGGAGCCCGATCACGCGGACGATGCTCTGGGCGGCGAGCAAGTTCGTCCCGACCATGAGGTCGATCCCGAGTGCGCCTTTGGACTGACTCCAGGTGTCCAGAAACTTCGTGTTGCGGATGCGAGCGATCGTGAACGCGTCCGAGATCGTCTTGGCGGTCCCACAGGAAACGATGTTCGTCTCGTCGTCGTCCGTGCAGGCGATGAGGAGATCGGCGTCGTCGATACCGGCCTCACGAAGCGTCTTCACGGACGCTCCGTCGCCTTCGACAGCCAGGACGTCGAGCGAATACGTCAGCGTGTCCACTCGCTCGCTGTCCAGATCGATTACCATGACCTCGTGGTCACCGGCGAGACTCGCGGCGACTGACGAACCGACCTCGCCTGCACCGACGATCACGACGCGCATTGTGGGCCCCCGTATTCAGGCATTGGGTTCGCTGTAGCAGCGGATCTTACAAGTCGATTTCCCTCTCGAACGACACACCGCGATCTAGAACTGGCGCACCGAACAGTCGCGTGTTTCTCCCTACCCCGTGATATTGGGGGAGCAGACCCGGAGCCTAGTCGAACGAATTAAGAACGCCCTCAGGTAGAGTACAGATATGAGCACCGTCCGCAGGCTGCGGCAGTCGGATTCGACACACAGGTGATCTATCGTGTCTGACACACTGTTCAGTCGAGTGATCGTGCCAGTTGCCAGCATAGACGACGCACGCGCGACGACGCGGGCGCTCGCCTCCCACGTCGACAGCGTTGCCGGGACGGTCGTCGCCGTCCACGTCGTCGAGAAGGCCGGCGGTGCGCCGGACAAAGCCTCCGTCGAGCAACGCGAACGCGACACCGAGGAGATGTTCGATATCGTTCGCGCACAGCTTGAGGGATACGACGTGAACCTGGAGACGGAGATCCTGTACGGAACGGACGTCGCGGAGACGATCGTCGAAGCTGCCCACGAGATGGACGCCTCCTCGATCGTCTTCACACCGCGGGGCGGGAGCCGCTGGATTAGGCTGCTCGCCGGGGACGTCGCGCTGTCGCTGATCTCCGAGAGCGACCTCCCAGTCGTCGTCCTTCCCGACGAACCGGAGGTCGAAGACGGATGAGCGCAGGCGATCAGGAACTCGCTCGGGATCTGGGCTTTCTCGAGGCCTACACGATCGGCCTGGGGACGATGATCGGGGCTGGAATCTTCGTGCTCCCGAGCATCGCCGCCAAGCAGGCCGGGCCGGCGAGCATGGTGTCGTTTTTCTTCGGCGGAATGGTTTCGTTGCTCGCGGCGCTGTCGCTGTCGGAACTGGCGACTGGCATGCCCAAAGCCGGCGGGAGCTACTACTACGTCAACCGAGCGCTTGGCCCGTTCTTCGGAAGCATTGTCGGCTGGGGGATGTGGGCCGGGTTGACCTTCGCCAGCGCCTTCTATATGATCGGGTTCGGCCAGTATTTCCTGTCGGGACTCGGGCCCTATATCCCGTTTCTGGCGGAGAGCGAGTTCGGCATCACCGTCGCCGCGCTCGTAATGGCCGCCATGCTGACGGGCGTCAACTACTACGGCGTTAAGGAGACCGGATCGTTACAGAACGTGATCGTCCTCTCGTTGGTCGGGCTCATTCTCGCATTTCTGACGCTGGGCGCGCTCAGCGGTCCGACGATCGGGGAGTTCAATCCCTCGGGCTGGCCCGCAGTGGCCGCGACTATCGGGACGGTATACGTCTCGTTTATCGGATTCGAGGTGATTGCCACCAGCGCCGAGGAGATCAAGAACCCGAGCCGTAACCTCCCACTGGCAATGATCGCCGCCGTCGTGACGCCGACACTGATGTACGTCGGCGTCATGTGGGTCTCGACCGGGACGCTGTCGATCGGCGCGCTCGACGCCTCGAACATTCCGGTCGCTGACGTCGCCGCGGAGTTCCTCCGCGGGTTCGCGTCGGCGATCCCCTTCGTCTCGGTGTCGCCGGGTGCGCTCAGTACGGCCGGGTCGATAGCCATGATCGTCGGCGCAGTGCTGGCGACGATCTCCTCAGCGAACGCGTCGATTCTCTCGGCCGCACGCGTTAACTTCGCGATGGGGCGTGACAAGATCCTCGTCGAATGGCTCAACGAGGTCCACGATCGGTTCCGAACGCCGTACCGGTCGATCACCGCGACGGGGATCATCACGCTGGTCCTCATCGCTGTGGGAGCCGGGATCGGGACGCTCGCGGAGGTGGCGAGTTTCATGTATCTCGTCACGTACGCCCTGGTTCACGTCGCCGTCGTGGTGCTCCGGCGAGCCGAGCCGGCCGACTACGAGCCCACTTTCCAGATCCCGAGCGTCCTGTACCCGTTCGTTCCGATCCTCGGCGCGCTGGCCTGTCTCGCGGTCCTCTTCCAGATGATCGTCACCTTCGAGCCGATGGTGCTTCTCGGCGAGGGGGTTGTCGGCGTCGAGATCGCGCTGCCGTTCACGATCTCGATCGTTGGCATTATCGGTATCGGAATTATCGCCGCCGGGATTGCGTGGTATTACACCTACGCTCGCGATCGCGCACCGAGTCAGAGCCTGGTCGGCGACGCGATCGCTCCGGAGCCAGCCGCAGCCACGGGCAGCGACGGTCGCTATCGGGTCGTCGTCCCGGTCGCGAACCCCGAAACCGAGCGCGATCTCCTTCGGATGGCAGCCGCGAGTGCCCACGCCCACGAGGATGACAACGCCGAACTTATTGCGGTAAACGTCATCGAGGTCCCCCAGCAGACATCGCTCTCCCAAGACGTCGCCTTCGAGGAAGAGCGGGTCGAGCGCCAGCAGGAACTGCTGTCCGCTGCTCGTGACATCGCGGCTGAGTTGGATATCGGCCTGCGAACGCGGGCGATCGTCGGCCGCGACACCGGATCAGTGATCCTCGATGTCATCGAAGAGGAGGACGCAGACCACGTCTTCCTCGGGTGGAAGGGAAGTCGAAGCACCAGAGAGCACGTGCTGGGTTCGACGATCGATCCGGTCGTCGGCAGGGCGTCGTGTGACGCGACGCTGGTAAAACTCGGGCCGGAAGAGACGCCCGGCGAGGGCGACGTTATGGTGCTCGCAGGCGAAGGTCCCCACGCTCCGGTTGCCGCTCGCCGCGCAGCCGAGTTTGTCACCACTGCCGGCGAGGACGCGACGCTCACGCTGTTGAACGTCCAGCAACCGGAAGACGGGGACGAAGACCAGTCCCCCGAAGATCGAGGGGAGGCGTTGATCGACGATCTGGCCGAGCGGGCGGGCATCGAGTACATGCAGTACGACCGCCAGATCGTGGTCGCGGAAGACATCGAGGCGGCGATACTCGAAGCCGCCGACAACTACGACACGATCTGTGTCGGTGCGACGCGGTCCGGCCCGGTCACGCAGGCGGTGTTCGGATCAGTTCCCGAAACCGTCGGCGAAGAGGTCGACCGGACGGTCGTCATGGCTCGCGGTCCCGAGGAGTCGACGATGTCGATCCGCGAGGCGATCGCTCGCCGCCTCTCCGTGTAGTCGGTAACGCGCTCTGAGTCATCTGTGAGTCGATAGTTTTTCTATCCCCTCTCCACGACCAACCGATAATGTATCTCATCATCGTCGGCGCGGGCGACATCGGAACGCCCCTGATCGAGATCGCGACTCGGTCGGGCAACGAGGTTGTCGTCATTGAACGCGACGGCGCGAAGGCCGACCGGATCGCCAGCGAATACGACTGTCTCGTTCTAAACGCAGACGCGACGGTGCGCGAAACGCTCGAGGACGCGGGAGCCGACCGGGCCGACGCGGTCATCTCCACGACTGATCAGGACGCGACGAACGTCATGGTCTGTCTTCTCGCAAAGGAGTTCGACGTGCCGAGCATCCTGTCGGTCGTTCACAACCCCGAGCACATGAGTCTCTTCCGACAGATCGGCGTGAACACGATGGAGAACCCCCAGCAACTTATCGCCGAGCACCTCTATCGGTCCGTCGCCCGTCCCGCTATCGTCGACTACATGCGGATCAGCGAGGAGGCCGAGGTGTTCGAGATCACCGTCACTGAGGACGCACCGATTGCCGGTCGGACACTGCAGGAGGCTGCACAGGAGGGATACCTCACCGGCGACACACTCGTTGTTGCCATCGAACGTGAAGAATCGGACAAGCCGATCACCCCACGCGGGAACACCCGAATCAAAGCCGGTGACCTGCTGACTGTCTACTCGGCGGTCGGCGCGGATCCAGAGATCACCGACATCTTCGGCCATTACGAGGACACCACGGAATGAACGGGACGAAAGCGACGCTCGGACGTGACATCGGCCGGATGCTCGAAGCGCTGGCTGGACTCGTCGGCGTCACGGCGGTCGTCGCACTCGTCTGGGGAGAGTTCTACGTCGTGCCCGCGCTTGCGGTCTCGGCGGCGATCCCGTTCGGCGTCGGGTACGCGCTGACGACGCTGTTCGAAGACGCCGAGGACCCCGGGAAACTCCACGGCATGATGGTCGCGGCCTCGGGCTGGTTCGCGGTCGCGCTGTTCGGCTCGCTGCCCTTCCTGCTGGTCGCCTGGACAGTCGAACTCGATCCGGCGCTGCTCTCAGTCCCATCTTCGGCCCGGACTTCGACGCTCGCGGCGTTCACGGAGCCGCTGAACGCGTTCTTCGAGAGCATGAGCGGCTTCACCGGGACTGGGCTGACCATGACCGACAACGAGGAGGTCCTGCCCCGGACGCTGCAGTGGTGGCGGTCGTTCATCGAGTGGGTCGGCGGCGTCGGCGTGATCGTCCTGACGACGGCGATTCTCGCCCGCCCCGGCAGCGGATCGCTGACGCTCTACGAGAGCGAGGCGCGCTCGGAGAAGATCCATCCCTCCATCGTCTCAACGGTCCGGACGATCTGGTGGATCTTCGTCCTCTTCACGTTCGTCTCGATCACGCTGCTGTGGCTGGCCGGGATGCCGATCTGGGGGGCGATCAACCACGGCATGACCGGGCTGGCGACCGGCGGGTTCTCGATCACCGACAACTCCATCGCGACCTACGACAGCGTCGCGATCGACTTCGCGCTGCTGCCGATTATGACGCTCGGCTCGATCGCGTTTCCGATCCACTTTCTCATCCTCCGGGGCGACCTGAAGAACTTCTACACCGACCTCCAGACGCGGTGGGTACTGGGCGGGTTCACCCTCGGCTCGGCGTTCCTCTGGGCGCTGGTGTACTTCGGCGGCACCTACGGCTCGGCGTTCACGGCGTTGCGTTACGGACTGTTCCAGTTCGTCTCGGCGATGTCCTGTACGGGCTTTCAGACTGCCGTCAGCTCGACGAACGTCGCGCTGGGCAACTGGACGGCCGCCGCACAGCTGACCGTCGCCGGCGGAATGGTGGTCGGCGCAGCCGCGGGGTCGACCGTCGGCGGGATCAAACTGATCCGGCTAGCGACGCTGATCAAGGGTATCCAGCACCGCGTCTCCGACGTGTTCTATCCCGCATCGGCAGTCCGACGGCTTGAGATCGACGGCCGTCGGCTGGACGAGCGCGAGGCCAGACGGGAGTTCGAGGAGGCGGGGATCATCGCCGTCCTCTGGGTCGCGTTCCTCACGGTCGCGATGTTCGTATTGTTGCCCGTCCTGCCGATGAGTGAGTACACCCTCGAGAACGTCATCTTCGAGGTCGCCAGCGCCCAGGGCAACGTGGGCCTGTCCGCGGGGATCACCGGGCCGTCGATGCCCGATCTTGGGAAGGTCATGTTCCTGTTCAATATGTGGATCGGCCGCCTGGAGATCATCCCCGTGCTGGTGTTGCTTCGGGTAATCTTCAGGCGCGGAGGTGTCTACCGATGAACGTCGAACGGATCCCGCTTATCGGACAGGTACTCGAATCGGGTGCCGACGACCGTGTACTCGACGGCCTGTTGCTGTCGGGCCCGATCGTTATCGCGCTCATCGTCCTGCTGGGGCGGAATCTGTTGACCGAAGGGATTGCCGTGACGTATCTGCTCGTGTTCGTCGGCTACGTGGCGTATCTGGGCCTGCAGTAAACGTCGTCCGCGGAGGGACACCCTCCTAGCGTCGCCCGAACAGCCGCCGCCAGAGGCTCCGCCCGTTCGACCGCTCCGCGATGACGACCGAGGCCTCGACCTCATCGAGGATGTCCAGATGGAGCGTGTTCCGGACCAGGCGCGCGAGGACGCCCCGCTCGCTCGCCCCGAGGAACAGCATCGTGTGGTCCTCGGCCTCGCGTTCGATCGCCGCCTCGATCTCACCGGATTCGTCGACGATCATCTCGGCGTCCTCCAGCCCGTGGTCGATCGCCCAGTTCTCGAGGAACTGCTGGCCGTCTTCGGCGTCTTCGGGGCCGTCCGCGACGTACAGCAGCGTCACCTCCGTGTCTCCGACTGACTGCAGCGCGGACGCGACTTCCGCGCTCAACTCGGCGTTGGGGCCGCCGAGGGTCGGGAGCAGGATCCGCGAGGTGTCGATCCCCTGATCGTCGACGATCAGGAAGTCACACGGGAGTCGGTTCGTGAGTTCGCCGATCGGGCGCTCGGCGCGCGCGGCGTCCCACAGACGGTCCTCGCCCCAGCCCATCACGACGAGGTCGGCGTCGTCGCGGTCGGCGATCGTGAACAGCTCCTCGAACGATCGATGGGAGACGACCGTCGAGGTCTCGACGTCGACGTCGTACGCGTCGGCGACGCTGCAAACCTCAGAGAGCAACTGATCCGACTCCTCGACGAGCTCCCGACGGGAGTCGCTGTTGTATCGGCTCCGGGACGGCGTTTGGACGACGTAGACGGCGTGGACGACGGCCTGTTCGTGGGCGCTGGCGATGGCGCTGGCGAACTCGACCAGCGGCTGTTCCGTTCGCGGGTTCGAGATCGGGACGAGGATCCGGTAGGTTCCTTCGTCGGTGCGGGCGTGTTTCGCCGCCGTGTCGATCACGGGGACGTACGAGCGCCCGGCGATCCCGCCGAGGAACCACTCGCGGATCGACAGCCGCCGATTTGCCCCCTCGAAGCGGGCCGACTCCAGCCGGTGTTCGGTCGTCTGGAAGTAGTTGACCACGGTCACGAGCACCACGCCACCAGCAGTATTGCCGAGCAACACCGGAATGACGAAGTCCGTCATCCCGACCAAGATCGCCAGATCGCCCACGAATACCAGATACAGCATTTCAGTGAACGAGACGACGACGTGGAACAGACCGCCGAGCGGGATCGCGAGGAAGGCGAGGTAGACGACGACCAGCCGGGAGATCGTATCTCGCGCGCCGTACTCGACCCAGACGACGCCGGCGACGATCAGCCCGGCGAAGGCGGCCTTGGTAAACAGCACGGCGGGCGCGGTCTCGATACCTTTATGCGCGATGTCGTAGGCCACTGTCGCTTCAGTTCCCGAGAGGACGCCGCCGTACGCCAGCGCGGCTGCTCCGAGTGCGCCTCCCGTGAAGTTCCCGGCCAGCACGACGACCCAGTTGCGCAGCAACGCCGGGACGCTCGCGAGACGCTCGATCGTGAGCGCGACCGGCGGCAGCGTGTTTTCGGTATACAGCTGGTAGCCGCCGATGATGATGTAGATGAACCCCAGCGGATACAGCAGCGCGCTCAAGATCGGATGTCCGTCAGTCGAGGCCGTCAGTGAGACGTACAGCAGGAAGGTGATCGTGATCGCGAACCCGGCCGCCAGCCCGCTGAAGTACAGCTCCCGGCTCCCGGAGGTGATCTCCTCGTCGGCAGCGGCGATGATCCGCTGGAACACCTCGTCGCTCGAGAACCGGTCCCGGATGACTCGACCGGCAGCGGGTGCGCCACTTCGGGAGCGCTCGACGGCTTCCCGGACGCCTTCTTCGGGATCGACTTCGTCGTCGCTCATCGCCCGCAACATACCACGGCAGCGACAAGGGTGTTTCCCCTCCTGACGCAGCCCGGAGTGATACTGTCGGCTGTAACAAACTGAAGGAATTCGCCACCCCGGGTGGCGAATATCGTTACGAACTTACAGCCGACAGTATGAGCCCCCAGTATCCGGCCGGGATCACGTGATTTTTGTTTGTCCCCTCCCTATCGCTCGCTATGCAGGAACTGCGCGCCGTCGCAGTCCGCCCGAGAGTCGACAGCCAGCCGCGCGGTCCGGGCTGTCGTTGTCTGTGACTTCTCGCCCGTTTCGGTTCGACTATCAGACGCTACCAACGCGTTTCCGCAAGCCACCATCCACCAATGTTTGACCGAATCAGAGACGACATCCGAACCGCACGTGCCAAAGACCCGGCGGCGACGGACACTCTCGAGGTTCTACTCACGTACCCCGGGCTGCACGCGATCTGGCTGTATCGTATCGCTCACGCGCTCCACGAGCGCGGCTACCAGTTGATCGCCCGCCTGTTGTCGCACCTCGGACGGTTTCTCACCGGCGTCGAGATCCACCCCGCCGCCGAGATCGGCGACCGCTTCTTTATCGATCACGGCATGGGAACGGTCATCGGTGAGACCGCCGAGATCGGCGACGACGTGCTGATGTACCACGGGGTGACGCTGGGCGGCAAGTCGATGCGCCGGGAGAAGCGCCATCCGACGCTCGAAGACGGCGTCACGATCGGCGCGGACGCGACGCTTCTCGGCGACATCACGATCGGCGAGAACGCCAGCGTCGGTGCCGGATCGGTCGTCGTCGAGGACGTGCCACCGAAGACGACCGCCGCCGGCAACCCCGCCCACCCGGTAGGCGACAAGGAAGTCCCGCTGACCGAGGACACCCTCGCGAACGGCGACGCACTTCTCGGAGCGGACTGCTGTGACGACAACAGTGGTCTCGAGTGAGCCGTAAGCGGCAGGAGTCACCCGCTGAATCAAGATAGCGCGCGGCTTCGAGCCAACCCGTCGGACAAAGACTATGTCGGTCCCCCGAGTCACGGTCGGTATGTCCCAACGGTTACCGATCGAGGAACGCGACCAGCGAAACGTCCTCGTCGTCGCGGCGATCATGGCAGTGGTCATCGCCCTCACTCTCAACGAGCCGGCACAAGTCCGCGTCGTTGTTGGGGCGATGATGGGTGTGTTCAGCGGTCTCGTCTACCTGGTCGTGACGCTCGTCCTCAGGCGCTTCATCGATGCGTACTGATACCGGTGGCTATACCATTTCGAAATGATTCACCACGCCGTCGTGCAAGAGATATTTACGAACGTATAACTCCCTGTATGATCCTCGCCGCGACTCTTCCCACAGAACCTGTTGAACTGGGATCAAATCATTTTTTATTCCCGGCGGGCCAGTAGTAGTTAGAGAATAACGATTAACGATGGACCTCGCACAGCGGATCAGGCGTCGGCGGCGGCGAGGAGCCGACCGGCCGATCGTTCTCGATTACGAGCCGTTGAATCCGGTCGCACACGTGCAGGAGCCGGTCGGTCGCGGGCCGATCTTCGAGCGACTGCTCGATCACCTGGACCCGGTTTTCGACGGGACGCTCCCCCCGAACGTGTACGTCTGGGGGCCGCCGGGCAGCGGCAAGTCGGCGATCGTCACGGCGCTGTTCGATCGGCTCAAGTCGATGACGGTCCAGCCACACGCGGTGATACACACCTCGACGCGCGCTCAGACGACCGAGTTACCGACGTTCGTCTACGTCGATACCCGGACTGCGAACAGCGAGTTCCAGCTGTATCACCGGGCGCTGCAGGCCGTCTCGAAGGGGGACGTCCCACGACAGGGCGTGAGCACGGCCGAACTCCAGTCGCGGCTGAACGAAGCGATCAGTGGGGGGCCAGGGGTCGTACTGGCCGTCGACCACGTCGGCGAGTCCGAATCGCTCTTGATCGAAGACGTGACCGGCTGGTTCGAGCCGTTCGGCCGGTCCGTCTCGCTCGTGCTCGTCGGCCGGCCACCGGACAGCGACGGCGAGAAGTGGACGGACGCAGAGATCGAGATCCCTGGCTACGGACAGCAGGTGCTGATCGACATCCTGATGACTCGCGGGTCGGACGCACTCGCGCGGGACGCGCTGCAACACTCGCAGGCACGACAGATCGCGTCCTGGGCGGGCGGGGACGCACACGACGCGCTAGCGGCACTGTTCGGAGGGGCCGATCAGGCCGACGCCGCCGGCGTCGAGCACGTCCGCGACAAGGACATACAGGCCGGGATCGACGCAGTCCCCACGCCGTGTGTCCCGCTCGGTGTCGTCCTCTCGCTGCGAGACAATCGCCAGCGCGTGCTACGTGAACTGCTCAATCTCGGTTCCGAAGACCGGGGGTCCGTCACCGCGACGACGGAAGCGATCGCCGCGACCGACGACATCGACCTCTCGCCGGGGACCGTCAAGCGGTTCCTCTACGAACTGGCGGAACGTGGGGTCGTCGAGCGGGTCTCTTCGTCACGCACGAAGGGTCACGGACGACCGCCCAGCAGGGTCGAACCCAGATTTCCGACGCTGGTGTTCCGGCGGCTGTACGACCTGCAGACCAGCCAGCGATAGTCACTCGGGGACGCGACTCCGATCGCCGGTTCCCTGGGTGAGACCGCTCGCGAGTGCGCCTTTCAGCACCACGTCGTCACCGAGATTGGTCAACGTGATGTCGGGAATGTTGATGAACACGTGGTCTTCGAGCCGTTCGCGGATGGGGTCGAGGACGAGTTCCTCGTTGTTGAGCGCGACGCTCCCGCCGACGTAGATGACCAGCGGCGCGTAGGAGTGGATGAGGTTCGCAAAGCCCTGAACGTTCCAGTCGGTCACTCGCTCGATGACGTGATCGGCGAACGCGTCCTCGCCGGCGTGTTCGTAGATGTCGATCGCGGAGAAGTCGTCGTCCAGCACGTCCATCTCCGTCTCCCAGTCTTCGGTCTCGTAGAGCCGTCTGGCGTATCGGGGAATGTTCTGCCCCGACGCGTAGGCCTCCCAGTGGCCGGGTTTCCCACAGCCACACTCCATGAACCCGTCCGGATCGAGCGTGATGTGTCCGACCTCGCCCGCGTTGCCGTCCCAGCCGCTCAGGACGTTCCCGTCGACGCAGACGCCGGCACCGATCCCCGTGGAGATCGTCAGATAGATCATGCTGGTGGGGTTGCGCTCGCTGTAGAACCGCTCGCCGATCACGCCAGCGACCGTGTCGTTGTGAAGGTGGACGTTGTCGGTCTCGACGAGGTTCCGAATCGGCCCGACCAGCGGGATCCGGTCGATGCTGTCGGGCAAGTTCGACGGGTTCTCGACGATCCCCTCCGACAGGTTGAGCGGACCGATCGATCCGATCCCGACCCCTCGAAGGTCAGTCGGATCGACGCCTGCGTCGTCGCACGCGAGTCGAAGGGTTTCGAGGACGCCCTCGGTGACCGTGACTCCGGTCGGCCCCTGCGGCGTCCGCTGTTTGTGTGAGCCCAGTTCCGCGCCAGTCTCGTCGCCGACGATGGCGCGCACGTTCGTCGCGCCCAGGTCGACCCCTGCGTATGTACCCATACTATCGGCGTATCGTCCTTGCCACACTTAACTGCACATATTTACTCGCCAGAGGGTGTGAATTTGTACTGACAGGTCCGGCAGACTGAGGTGTATCCCTCAGATATCGAATCGCGTGACGAGCGCCGGGGGCCGATCAGGTGGAAAAGAGGCTGTTGTGGACAGGTGCGAACTCGCGGCTCTCCTCGGTCTCGTCGTCGACAGTGTCGGAGACTGCCGTGCCGTCGACGCCGTCCGCGAGGAAGTCCGACAGCGGCGGGCCGACGTTGCCGGGCTCGACCAGAAAGGCGTCGTGGCCGTGGTCGGACTCGACGACGTGGTGGGCCGTCTCGACGTCGGCGTCTCTGAGTGACTCGGCCAGCGTTTCGGCCTGGTCGACGGTGAAGTGCCAGTCGGCGGTAAACGACATCACCAGGGCCTCGCCGTCGAACGCGGCGAGCGCGTCGCTGTCCGATTCGAAGCCCGAAGCGAGGTCGTAGTTGTCCATCGCGCGGGTCAGATAAAGGTAGCTGTTGGCATCGAACCGCTCGACGAACCGTTCGGCCTGATAATCAAGATAGGACTCGACGTCCCTGTAGGGGAAAAACGACGCCGCAGGGTCGGCCGGGAACGAGCGCATGGCGTCCCGGCCGGCCGCTCGACGGCCGAACTTCTTCTCCATGCTGGCTTTCGAGAGGTACATGACGTGGCCGATCTGGCGGGCGAGCGCGAGTCCGTCGTCGGGGTCTGGGCCGGCGTAGTAGTCGCCGCCGTTCCAGTCGGGATCGGTCGTGATCGCCCGGCGTGCGATCGCGTCGAACGCGAGACACTGCGAGTCGACCCGTGCGGCGGCCGCGATCGGGGCGATCCGATCGACGTGGTCGGGGTGGCGTTTGGCCCACTCGAGGACGTTCATCCCGCCGACGCTGCCGCCAACGACGGCGTGCAGTGCGGGGATCCCGAGTTCGTCCAGCAGTTCACGCTGGGCGTCCGTCCAGTCGCCGATCGTCACCGGCGGGAAGTCCGTCCCGTAGGGCTCGCCCGTCTCGGGGTTCTCGCTCGCGGGGCCGGTCGTCCCGTAGCAGGAGCCGGGGACGTTCGCACAGACGACGTAGTACTCGTTGGTGTCGATCGCCTTCCCGGGGCCGACGATGTCGTCCCACCAGGCCCGGGCCTGGCCGCTCGTCTCGGTCGCGTCCCGGTGGCTGGCGACGTGGGCACTGCCGGTCAGGGCGTGACAGACGAGCACCGCGTTGTCGCCGGTGAACTCCCCGTAGGCCTCGTAGGCGACCTCCAGTTCGGGGATCGACTCTCCGCACTCGAACTCGAACTCGCCCAGCGAGACCGTCCCGCGCTCGACCTCCATGCTTACTCGATGCCCGCTTGGAGGTCCGCAATGATGTCTCTGGCGTCTTCGATCCCGACCGACAGGCGAACGAGGTCGGGCGTGACCCCGCTCGCGCGCTGCTCGCTCTCGCTCAACTGGGCGTGGGTCGTCGAGGCCGGATGGATGATCAGCGTCTTCGCGTCGCCGACGTTGGCCAGGAACTGCGCGAGTTCGGTCTCTTCACAGAGCCGTTTGCCCGCCTCGTAGCCGCCGTCCAGTCCGAACGCGATCATGCCGCCGAACCCACCCTCGAGGTATTCGGTCGCGTTGTCGTGGGTCTCGTGGCTCGCCAGTCCGGGGTAACTGACCCAGTCGACTTGCTCGTGGTCCGCGAGCCACGCCGCGACGCGGGCGGCGTTCTCACAGTGGCGTTCCATCCGCACGGAAAGCGTCTCGAGGCCCTGCAGCGTCTGCCAGGCGTCGAACGGCGTCTGGCCGTCGCCCAGACTCCTGACCGCGCGCTGTCGGGCGGCCACGCTGAAGGCCCGATCGCCGAACCGTTCGACGAAGTTCACCCCGAACGCCGGGTTTTCGCCCCCGATTTCCGGATATTTCTCCGCGTGTTCCTGCCAGGGAAAGGAGCCACCGTCGACGAGCACGCCGCCAATCGTCGTCCCCGACCCGTGGATCCACTTGGTCGTCGACTCCCAGACCAGATCGGCACCGCGTTCGAGCGGCCGCGCGAGCGCGGGCGTCGCGAACGTGTTGTCGACCAACAGCGGGACGCCGTGCTCGTGAGCGACCGCGGCGACGCGTTCGATGTCCGGCGTCACCAGCGACGGGTTGGCGATCGTCTCGACGTGGACGTACGCCGTCCGATTGTCGATCGCCTCGGCGTAGGCGTCGTACTCGAGCGTGTTGACGAAGCGAGCCTCGATGCCACGACGACTCGCCGTCTTCGTGAAGTAACTGTGGGTCCCCCCGTAGATCGAGGACGCGGAGACGATATTGTCGCCCGCCTCGGCCAGCAGGAACGTGGCTGCGTCCAGCGCGGCCATCCCGGACCCGGTCGCGACGGCGTCGACCCCGCCTTCGAGATCGGCCAGCCGCGTTTCGAGGAGCCGAACGGTCGGATTGTCGAACCGCGAGTAGATGTTCCCCTCGGCCTGTAGCGCGTACTGCTCCGCCGCGCGATCGGCGTCTTCGAACGCGTAGGACGTCGTCTGGTAGATCGGTGGAGCGACCGCCCCCGTCTCCGGGTCCGGTCGCTGACCCGCGTGGACACAGCGCGTTCCGAACCGCTGTGGCCCCGTCGAATCCTGATCAGTCATGTACTATACTCATATCTCTTTAGACTTCTATAACTGCCAGTTACGGCAATATTCGCAGCGGCCCCGAGCAGGTGAACCGACTGACCGGTTGGTCACGTTGCTGATAGCGAACATCGCCGGCTAGGACAGGAGCCATCGCTGTCAGCGAAAGCGTTATTCGAGCGATACGCGTTGCGGGAAACGATGGGATTCTCACGGCTCGCGCTCGCTCTCGCGATAGCGAGTCTCGCTGTCATCGCCGGAGGGACGGTCGGTTCGGCGACTCTCGGCGATACCGTGATGGCCTCACCCACGTCGAACACGGCTGTCGAGAACAGCACCGGCGAAGCGGCGACGACGAGCATGGACCGTGGCACTCTGCCGGACCCGCCCGAAGACAGGATCGGCTGGGAGGGCGGCTACTGGTACAACGAGTCCATCAATGTCGAGCAGTCGGACGGGCTCTCGGCGGCCGAACTCCAGCGATACAAGTACCGGACGATGGCCCGACTGGAGGAGATCCGCGGGCTGGAGTTCACCGACGACGTCGAGATCGAGTTCATCGGGACGGAGGCGGTCGCCGATCGCACCGAGAACGATATTTCCCAGTTTCGCGGCTCCGACCGGCAGTGGGAGGCGCTGTTCGTCGTCGGTGAGGACCGCGAGGCCGACCGGGTCGTCTTCGAGACCCTCGTCGGACGGGTTGCCGGCTGGGCCGCCGAGGAAGGGTCGGAGTCGGTCGTCCTGATCACCGACGACCCCGACGAGCCGACGGCCCCGCCGAGGCTGCTGGCCCACGAGCTGGCACACGTCCTGCAACACCAGCAGTTCGACCTCGACGCCGACCGCTACCGACGGGAGACGCTGGACGGCGAACACGCAAAAGACGCTCTGGTCGAGGGCGAGGCGAGCTATCTGGACGGCGTCTACCAACAGTACTGCGCCAACGGATCGTGGGACTGTGTCGGCGGTGGGTCGTTCGCGACCGCTCGCGGCGACGTCGAGCGAGATCTGCTTCCCTATCTCGGAGCGCCGTACACGCTCGGGAGCCAGTACGTCGGCCACCTGATCGATCGAGGCGGGTTCGACGCCGTCGACGACGCCCACCGGAACCCGCCGGAATACAGCGTCACCGCGCTCCACCGCGAGCGGACAGAGCGCGCACGTCGGGCCGGGATCTCGCCGGCGGCGACGTTGACCGTGCCCGACAGGTCGAACGACGAGTGGACGCGCCGGGAGGGTCCCGACCGCGTCGGTGCGATGGCACTGACGGCCTCGATCGGCGACGACGCGCTCGCCTGGCGCAACGGGGTGCTCTATTCGTATACCGACGGATCGGCCGGCGGCTACGTCTGGGCGACCCGCTGGTCGAACGAGACGACCGCGGAGGCGTTCGCCGAGGCGTACCGTCAGCGAGTCCGATCCCACGGCGGTACACAGCGCACGGCGGCAGTCTGGGAGATCACGACCGGGCCGTTCGCCGACGCGTTTTCGATCGGGCGAACGGGAGCCACAGTTCGAATCGTAAACGCGCCGTCCATCGAGGGTCTCGACGCGATTCACGCCGGAGCCGGGCCGTCGGAGCAGGACGGTTCGACGCCTCAAAACACCGCGTCAGCGACGTCGGCAGGCGATACGGGATCACCGACGTCGGCCGACCCGACGACGACGAGCCCCGCGACAGCCGACGGCGACGGTCCCGGGTTCGGGGTCGTCGCGTCGCTGGTCGCGCTGTTCGCTGTCGGAGTTGCGAGACGAAAAACGACCTAGTGGTCGTGACCAGTGAGCTCGCCGTAGCTCGCGCCGAACCGTTCCTCGAACAGCTCCATCGTCAGTTCCTCCGCGTCTTTGACCTCCTGTGGCGGTTCGCCCTGTCCGTGGTGGATCGCGCCGTGGATCCGCTGGGCGAGTCCGAACATGGCGATGTCGCCGATGATCTCGGCGGGCGTCTCACCCTCCTCCTCGCGGAGCATCTCGATCATCGCGATCGGCACGGTAAGTTCGTCGGTCGTATCGTCGTCTTCGATCGTCAACGTGACGGTCTCTTCGGCCATACGCCGCTTTCGACGAGCGTACTCAAGGGTCTTCGGGTCTGGAACGGGACAGCGCGGTCAGTCGTCAGTCTGTGCCGTCTCGACGCCTGCCTCGCCGACCGGCTCGATCGATTCGAGGTACTCGTCGGCGTCGAGCGCCGCCTTACAGCCCATCCCGGCGGCCGTCACGGCCTGCTGGTAGTGATAATCGACGACGTCGCCAGCGCCGAAGATCCCGTCGACGCCGGTCCGGGTCTGGCCGCCGCCGGTCCCACCTTCGGTCTGAACGTAGCCTGCATCGTCCAGTTCGACGCCCGTCGCTTCGAGATAGCTCGTGTTCGGCGTGTGTCCGATCGCCAGAAAGACCGCGCCGACGTCCAGCTCGAAGCGTTCGACGTCCTCGCTCCGTCCGGCGTCGAGTTTCTCCGTCGGGTGACCGTCCGGGTGGCGGACCAGCGAGACGTGGTCGACGCCGTCGGCCTGCGTGCCGTGGATCTCGGTCGCCTCGGTGTTTCTCAGCAACTCGACGTCGCCCTCGTCGACTTTCTCCATAATGCGGTCGACCCAGTAATCCTCCGCCCGGAAGTTCTCGCGCCGATGCGCGATGTAGACGGTATCGGCGAACTTCGTCAGGAAGTTGGCCTCTTCCATTGCCGCGTCGCCGCCGCCGATTACGAGCATATCCTTCCCGCGGAAGAATGCCCCGTCACAGGTCGCACACGTCGAGACGCCGTAGCCCATCAACTCGTCCTCGCCGGGGATGCCGAGCGTCCGCGCGCTCGCGCCGGACGCCGCGATGAACGCGTCGGCGAAAAGCGTCTCCCCGTTCGTGAGTTCGATCTGGATCGGATCACCCGCCTCCACCGTCTCGACGACGCCGTTGCGTACCTCAGCCCCGAACCGCTTGGCCTGCGCTTTCATGTTGTTGATGAGGTCGGGACCGCCGATCCCCTCCGGGAACCCGGGGTAGTTCTCGACGTCAGTGGTCAGTGTCAGTTGTCCGCCCGGTTCGTCGCCTTCCAGGACGAGCGGGTCGTTGTTCGCGCGCGCTGCGTAGATCCCGGCCGTCAGACCGGCGATGCCCGTGCCGGCGATGACGAGCCGGCGACGGTTGGCCTCCCCAGACATGACCGGAGGTACTGCCGGCCGCGATTTGTACCTTGTGTTGCCGGCACGCTGCAAGCGAAAACAGCCGAACGCCGGCTCCGAACGGCCGACCTCGTCGTCGCGCGGCGGGTGAAGTGGGACGGGAGCCACCTGCATCGAATCCCGTACTTGTCGGTGTGTTCGACGAGACGTTCGACATGCTGGGGTACCGAATCGTTTCGAGGTGCGTGGCCACTCCGCGATATCGGCACCAATTGCCGGAGCCATGGGAGACGGTCACCTGCCGCAGACCGAGGACGGTCTAACAAGCTTGATATTCCCCGAGAGTCCAGTTTCGAGGTATGCCCAACGGACACGGCAGCGACTTTTCGGCAGCCCTGGAGGGGAACAGCGATGCGTAACGCCAAGATCGTCTGTACGCTCGGCCCGGCCTCGGATTCGCTGGCGGGGATCACCGACCTCGCAGAGGCCGGCATGTCGGTCGCCCGACTCAACGCCAGCCACGGCTCGCCCGAGGAACGCCGGGAGACCATCGCCCGGGTTCGCGAGGTCGACCAGCAGGTCGACCACCCCGTCGCCGTCATGCACGACATCCCCGGCCCCGAAGTCCGGACCGCCGACATCGACGAACCCATCCACCTGGCAGCCGATTCCCGCGTCCGCTTCTACCAGGGCGACGACGCCACCCCCGACGCGGTCGGGCTCTCGCTCGACATCTCCGCCGTCGAACCGGGCGACCGCGTCCTGCTCGACGACGGCCGCATCGAAACCACCGTCGAGGACGTCGACGGCTCGGACGTCTACGCCCGCGTCGAAAACGGCGGTGACCTGCAAGCCCGCAAGGGCGTCAACATCCCCGGCGTCGAACTCGGCCTCCCCACCGTCACCGAAAAGGACCGCCAGGAACTCAAAGTCGCCGCCGAAGAACAAGTCGATCTTGTCGCCGCCTCGTTCGTCCGGGACGGCGCCGACATCCGCGAAATCGCCGACACCCTCAACGAGTTCGGCGCCGACATCCCCATCGTCGCCAAGATCGAACGCGCCGGCGCCGTCCAAAACCTCGACAGCATCATCGACGAAGCCTACGGCATCATGGTCGCCCGCGGCGACCTCGGCGTCGAACTTCCCCTTGAGGTCGTTCCACTCTATCAAAAGCGGATCATCCGCAAGTGCAACGAGGCGGGCGTGCCCGTCATCACCGCCACCGAAATGCTCGACTCGATGGTCGAGGCCCGCCGCCCCACCCGCGCCGAAGCCTCCGACGTCGCCAACGCCGTCCTCGACGGCACCGACGCGGTCATGCTCTCGGGCGAAACCGCCATCGGCGACCACCCCGCCCGCGTCGTCGACACCATGGCCAGCATCGTCGAAGAGGTCGAACACAGCGAGGAGTACGAAACCGTCCGCGAACAGCGGATTCCAAAAGCGGAAGACACTCGGGCCGACGCGCTGGCCCACGCCGCGCGCTTCCTCGCCGAGGACGTCGACGCCGCCGCGATCGTCGCCGCCAGCGAGTCGGGCCACTCCGCGCTGAAAATGGCCAAGTTCCGCCCCGGTGTCCCCATCATCGCCTCGACGCCCAACGATCGCGTCCGACGGCGACTCGCCCTCTCCTGGGGTATCCACCCGACCTCCACTCCCTACACCACCGAAGGGGCCGACGCCATCATCCAGAACTCTGTCCAGTCGGCGCTCGAAACCGATATCGCGCGAAGCGGTGACACGCTCATCGTCGTGTCGGGCATGATGACCGAACTCGACGGGATCGGAACGTCGAACATGCTCAAGATCCACGTCGCGGCCGAAACCATCGTCTCGGGGACCGCCATCGTCAGCGGCCTCGTCACGGGCGAACTCCACCGCGTCGAGGACGGCGATTTCTCGACCGTGCCCGAGGGAGCGATCGCAGTGATCGCAGAAGAATACGACGGCGAATTGACCGGTGACGCCGAACACGTCCGCGGTATCGTCAGCGGCGAAAGCGACGTGACCAGCAGTCACGGTGCCGTCATGGCACGCGAACTGGATCTCCCGATGATCGGTGAAGCCGATGTCCCCGACGACATCGACGACGGAACCGTCGTCACGCTCGACGCCGAGCGCGCCGTCCTCTACCGCGACGCCGTCGGCGATCGCGACGAATAGCTGTCGGCCGGCGATCGCTCCGGACACGAATCCGATTTCGGCCGAACCCAACCACAACCTCACGGCGACGACGCCTGACGAAGCGCTCGACCTGTACCTGCGAGAACGGAATACTGAACCACTTTGTCGCTGGTGCAACGGGGTAGTCAAATCATCAGTCAGGTATCCGGGAGAATTTATAAGGAACGTACTCACGTCTTGCGAATCCAAAACGACTGTGGGAGAAGTGGGCCGGCGCAGATTCGAACTGCGGTTACGGCCACCCGAAGGCCGAAGGATACCAAGCTACCCCACCGGCCCGCACGTGGACGAAAGAGAGTGGACCCTTTAACGATTGCGAAAAGCCCTCCACGCGGGCCCGTCTTGTCGAGGTATGGGACTCGAACTCGGCTTCGTCACGCAGACGACGATGCACTACACCGACGCGCTCCCGGCCGCGACGGCGATGAACGCCGACTACGTCGAACTGCTGCTCGACGGCCACCACGAACGGTCGACGCTCGATGCGGACGCCATCGCCGAAACCGCCACGGAACACGAACTCGACCTGCTCGTCCACCTCCCGTTCGGCTTCGACGTCGGCTCGCCGTACGAGCACGTCCGCGAGGGGGCGATCCGCGAGCTCTCGGCCGCCCTGGAGACGGCGGCCGCATTCGACGCACGGAAAGCGGTCGTCCACGCGAGCAGCGACGCCTGGAGCCCGGCCTGGGAGGCCGAGTCCGTCCAGGGCACGATCGTCGACGCGCTCGCGGAACTGGAGGTCGTGGCCGGAGAGTACGGGATCGAACTCTGCGTCGAGAACGTCCCCGGTGAGTGGTTCGGCCTCGCGGAGTTCCCTCGACTGTTCGAGGCGACCGACGTCTCGATGACCTTCGACACGGGCCACGCGTACGTCGAGGGCTACGACGCGGCCGAGCAGGCGGCGTTCGTCGCCGAGCACGCCGATCGGATCAGCCACGTCCACGTCAACGACGTTCGCACCCGGACCGACGATCACGTCCCGATCGGCTCGGGCGTGCTCGATTTCGGCCGGATCGTCCGACCGCTGGCGACGGCGACGCTCTCGGCGGAGGTGTTCACCCCCTCCTACGAGTACGTCGCCACGAGCCTGAACAACCTCCGCCGGCAGGTCGAGGCGCTCGACAGTCCATAGGGGTCAATACTGGGTGTAGCCGTCGGTGTCGAGCCAGTTGTGCGCGACGGAAATCGCGTGGTCGGCGTGCAGCGGCCGCGGACCGAGCCGGACTCGGGCGTCGGCCCGTTCGGCGATCAGATCGACCTCCTCGTCGGTGAAATTACGGTGATCCGAGAGGACGAACACCGGGTCCTCCGGGACGGATACCTCGACCGCCGGAGCGCCGCCCTCGTGGAGCTGGACGATCGGCCCCTCACGTGCGAGGCGGTCGAGCGTCGCTTCGAGGTCCATTCGGTAGACCGCGACGCCAGGCGAAGGCTCGGCCGGCTGGTGGCCGATCGCGTCGTCCCGACTGTCCAGTGCCGATCGGAGCAGTGCGGCGATCGAGCGCTCGTCGGGGTGGAGGTTCCTGACAGTCGCGCCGTCGACGCTGACGGTCACGCCGTCGATGACCAGGTGGACTCGGGTGTCCTCGCGGATCCCGTGGCTCTGTAGCAGTGCTGCGTTGAGCGCGCGAGCGAGCAGGTCCATTCGGCCGGCCTCGCTGGCGAGCGCGTCCAGCGGGAAGTCGGCACTCGCGGGCGCGTCGTGGGCGACGACGAGAAACTGACGCATACCCGAACCACGCGTCGGGAGGGTTTTTGGCTGTCGGTCCCGGATACCGCTCGATCGCCGGCCCGGCTTCACCGCGGAATCGCCCGGATCGTCATCGCCTTCAGCGATGCGACGACCGGATCGCCGACGGCCAGATCGAGTAGCTCGAGACTCCGGCAGGTCACGAGCGCCGCCAGCGGTCGTTCCGCACCCACGTCGACGGTGACGGTCGCGACCGCCTCGCCCGCGTCGATATCGGTCACGGTCCCCGAGAGGCGGTTTCGGGCGCTGGTTTCGGCAGCCATCGGTGCGGCGTCCGGCGACTGCAAGGTCACCGCGTCGGCCCTGATCGATACCTGGACTGTCTCGGCGTCGGCCTCGACCAGCGCCCGGAGTTCGCCCGCGTCGGTCTCGACGACGCCGAGTTCGCCAGTCCGCTCGACGACGCGCCCCTCCAGAACGGTCTCGTCGGTCTCGGCGACGCCCGAATACTCCGCTCGCAGGCGATCGAATCGCGCCAGCAGCGTCTCCGCGAGGTCGGTCAACTCGCTGCCGCCGCCGCTGGCCCCGCCGCGCTGGCGATCGAGCAGCGGGCCGAACGCGTCCTCGAGCGTCGAGAGCCGCTTGTGTGCCCGGGAATAGGACCGGCCCAGCGACTGAGCGGCGGCGTTCAGCGATCCGGCCTCGGCGACGGCCCGAAGTAGCGCCGCGTCCCTGTCCTCGAACGCCACTCCGTCGGCGTACAGCCGCGCCGCGAAATCCGCGCTCGGGGACTCGCCGCCGTAACGACTCATGGCTAGAGGTTCGTTGGTGACCCCATAACGGTTATGTCCGGGTTAGCGAAAGAGCGATATGTCTATGCCGAAACAACGGTCGCGTCGGGCTCTCCTCAAATCGATGACCGGTGGTATGGTGGTCGGCCTCGCGGGCTGTCTCGGGCCTGAGTCGTCGGTCAGTGTTCTCTCCGCGGGCAGTCTCGCGGCGACGTTCGAGGATCACGTGGGGCCGGCCTTCAAGTCCGAGACCGATATCACCGTTCAGGGCGAGTATTTCGGCTCGAACGCCGTCATGCGGATGGTCGAAGACGAGACGAAACACCCCGACGTGGTCGTCAGCGCGGACGCGACGCTGCTGCGTGATCGACTCGTCGGAACACACACAGACTGGGACGTCGAGTTCGCGACGAACGTCCTCGGTATCGGCTACAACACCGACACGGAGTTCGGGTCGGGAATGGCCGCAGGCGAACATGAGTGGTACGATCTCATTCGCGAAACTGACCAAGGGGACATTGCCATCAGTAACCCCAAACAGGACCCGCTGGGATATCGCGCCTGGCAGGCGTTTGGCCTCGCCGAACGCGAGCACGACATCGAGGGGTTTCGAGAAGAGGTGTGGGACCTCGTCGAACAGGTGGCCGAAGAACCACAGGTGCTCGGCGGTGTCGAGGGGGGCTCCAGAGCGGGTGCAGTCGTCTACGGGAATATGGCCCGCGATCACGACATTCCCTTCGAGCCGTTCCCGGCGGCGTACAACTTCGCCGACCCGTCGCTCGCCGATCACTACGCGACCGCCGAGTATACGTTCGAAGACGGGACGACTGTCGAGGGGCGACCGATACTGTACAACGCGACAGTGCTCGACCGCGCGGACGCGCCCGAGAACGGCCGCAGGCTGGTCGAATTTCTCGCAAACAATCCCGACGACGTGCTCGGGGCGGCAGGACTCGCGACGGCAGATAGCCTCCCCCGCGCTCACGGAACTCTCCCGGATGGACTGACAATATGAGACTGATCCGACGGACAACAATGCCCGACGGCCAAGAACTATGAGTACGTACACGCGGACAACCTGGACAGCGCGCTCGACACTACTCGTGCCGGCGCTTCTGGGCGGGTTGTTGCTGGTCTACGTGGCTGTGCCGTTCGTGGCGTTTCTCGCTCGGACCGGAACGGCGGACGTCTTCGCCAGATTAGTCGAACCACAGGCACGAATAGCGATCCGAAACTCACTCCTGACGGCGACGACCTCGACGATAGTGGCAACGGTGCTGGGCGTCCCGCTGGCGTACGTCCTCGCCCGCCGATCGTTCCCCGGGAAGCGCCTGCTCGAGGGACTGATCATCCTGCCGCTGGTGTTGCCCCCGGTGGTCGCCGGCGCGATGCTCCTGACGGCGTTCGGCCGGTTCACACCGATCGGCGCGACAGCCTACGCAGTCGGGATCGAACTGACTGGCAGTTTCATCGGGATCGTCCTGGCACAGACGTTCGTCGCCGCCCCCTTCGTCGTCGTCACCGCCAGGGCCGGGTTCGGCGCGATCGACGAGCGGCTCGAACGCGCCTCGCGCTCGCTGGGGTACACGGCGCTCGGCACGTTCAGACACGTCGCGCTCCCGCTGGCCCGCGGGGCGATCCTCGCGGGAGTCACGCTCACGTTCGCCCGTGCGATGGGCGAGTTCGGCGCGACGTACATGGTCGCGTCGAACCCCCGGACGATGCCGACGCGCATCTGGGTCGACTTCATCAACGGCGGGATCGACGCCGTCGTCCCGGTCGGGCTGGCACTGCTGGCCGTGACGCTGGCGGTTCTGGCCGTCGTTCAACGAGTCGGGCGGGTTCCGACGGTGATCGATCGATGACGCTCGAAGTGACCGGTCTCACGCACCGATACGGGGACGAACTCGCCCTCGAAGACGTCTCTTTCGAGGTCGGTGCCGGCGAGATGGTCGGACTGCTCGGCCCGAGTGGCTGTGGCAAGACGACGACCGTCCAGACCATCGCCGGCCACGTGAACCCGACTGCTGGGGAGATACACCTGCGTGGTGCGGACATCACGGCCGACCCGCCCGAGCGAAGAGACGTGGGCATCGTCTTCCAGGAGCCGACGCTGTTTCCCCACATGACCGTCGCCGAAAACGTCGCCTACGGGCTTCGTCCGGCCGGGGTCGATCCGGACGAGCGGGCGGCGATCGTCGATAGCTATCTCGAACTCGTATCGCTGTCCGAACAGCGCGAGGCGATGCCGGCGGCGCTGTCCGGCGGGCAGAAACGACGTGTCGAACTCGCGCGGGCGCTGGCACCGCAGCCGGACGTCCTGTTGCTCGACGAGCCGCTGTCCGCACTCGATCGGGGGCTTCGAGACCGGTTGCGCGAGGAGATCGCACGGATCCAGCGCGAGACCAACGTCACGACGCTGTACGTCACGCACGATCAGGAAACGGCGATGGCGCTGTCCGACCGACTCGTCGTGATGAGCGATGGACAGGTCGACGGCGTCGGCGAACCACGGGAACTGTACGAGTCACCGCCGACGCCGTTTGTGGCCTCATTTCTCGGCCGGTCGACGCGGCTTCCGGTCACGCCGCCCGGCAACCCGGGGCTCACGCTCGAGAGCCGAGCGCTGGCCGGCGACGGTGGCACTCCTGCCGACACGGGTCTCATCTGTCTCGCCCGTCCGAACGATCTCACGCTCCTCGACAGCGAGCGGACGGAAACCGAACACACACTGGCCGGCGTCGTCGATCGCGTCACCGACCTCGGCACGCGTTACGAGGTCGTCCTCGTGCTGGATGCCGGCGGTGAGCTGGTCGTCGAAACCCAGCGCGTGCAGCTGGAGCCGGGTGAGCGGGCGCGCTGTACAATCGACAGGACGGATCTGCTGCTGTTCGAGGAGTCGTCCGGGCGTGTCGGCCCCGTGAGCTGACCTCAGGAGCGTGATGGCGAACGACTCAGTCGTCGGGACTCGCCACAGACCGCGTCGGTGCCCCGCGGCGACTGGGGTCCGAATCGACGGTGAACGATTCGAGGCGCTCGGCGAGCGTGGCGGCGTCGGCCGACAGGTCCTCGACAGCGCCGGTGACCGTCTCGATGGTCGCCGTCTGCTGTTGGGCCGCCGCCGCGCCGTCCTCTGCTTCAGCGGCTGTCTGCTCGCTGATCGAAGCGACCTCGTCGACCAGATCGACGACCTCGGTCGCCGTCTCAGCCTGATCGTCCGTCGCCGCACTGATCTCCTGGAGACCGCCGTCGATCTCCTCGACGAGCGAGACGATGTCCTCGAAGTCCCCGACAGCGTCCTCGACAGAACGGGCCGTCGTATCGACCTGCTCAGTCATATCCTCGACATCGCTGACAGTCGATTCGGAGGTCGCCTGAACGGTCTCGATCCGATCGGAGATGTCGCTCGCCGCGTCAGCCGTCTCCCCGGCGAGGCCCTTGATCTCCTCGGCGACGACGCCGAATCCCTCCCCAGCCTCGCCCGCGCGTGCGGCCTCGATCGAGGCGTTGAGCGCGAGCATGTTCGTCTCGGCGGCGATCTCGTCGATAAAGGAGACGATCTCGTCGATCTCGCGGATCTCCTCGGCCAACTGTTCGACGGCGCTGGCCGTCTCGTCGATCCGCGTTTCGAGGACGCGCAACTCCTCGATGGCCTCGCTTGCGGCGTCCTGACCGGACTGACCGCGCTCGGCGGCCGTACTCGCGGTGCCGGCAACCTCATCAGCGGAGGCCGCGATCTCTTCGACGGTCGCCGAGAGGTCGTTCATCGCTTCCGAGACAGTACGCAGCTGGTCCGTTTGATCAGCGGCTCCATCGCTGATTTCTTGGACGGAGCGGGCGACCTCGTCGCTGGCGTCGCTGATCTCCGCGACGCTGGCATCGACCTCGTCGCTGGCGGTATCGACGCGCTCGGCGAACGCGACGACGTCACCGAGCGTCTCCGCGAGCGTCGTGACCAGCGCGTTGTAGTTGTCGACGACGTCCCGGTAGGCGTCGTCTTCGAGCTGGAGGGCGGCTTCGTCGATCGTCGCGGTCAGATCGCCGTCACGGGCACGCTCGGCGGCGTCGCCGAACGCCGAGACGAGGTCGTCGAGTCGATCCGAGCGCCGCTCCAGGCGCTCGGTCATCTCCTGAAGCTCCGTCGTGTACTCGGTGAGGCTGTCGTTCATCTCCCGGAGCGACGCGCCGAAATCGCCGGGCACGTCCCGATCGAGCACCTCGGCGTCGAACTCCTGGCGAGCGAGGGCGTCGGCCTGGTCCGCGACGACGTGCAGGTACGCCTGCATCTCGGCGAACTCGTCAGTGAGATCGCCGAGTTCGTCGTCCTGCTCGAGTCGCCGGACGTCCGTCGAGAAGTCGCCCTCCGCGATGGCGGTCGCGTGTTCTTCGAGACGCTCGATCGGTTCGATCATGTCCCAGCGCGTGATGATGACCGTGTTGATAAACGCCACGACAGCCACACCCAGGAGGACGAGCGCCAGCCCGATCCGGACCACACCACTGAAAAACAGCGAAACGAGAACCAGCGTTACCGAGATCGAAAACTGGATGACGACCGCAGCCAGCACCTTCCGCTCGACTGACTGCGTGACGCCGATCCGGTCCATCATCCACCAGAGAGTGTCCGTATACAGGTCGACAAGTGATGGTGCCATATCCGGATCTCTCGAGGCATTTTAATAGGTTTGGCGTCCCGTTTTCGAGAATTGAAAATCGAAGTTGTGGTCACCACTTCGACCGCCTTTATTGACCGTGATAGATATTATTTCCCTTATTTGGACTTAATAGTCCCTTTCTCCTTGTAGGTCAGCCTCTTATCCCCTCAGTCGTCATGGAGTATCACATGACCCGAAATAGCACACACGGCGCACAGGGGCAACACTGCTGTGGGCCGGGGTCCGACGCACGCGCTAACTGCGGCGTCGGGGTCGTCATGGACCTCGACGACGGCGGCGGCTCGTGGGTCGTACAGGACGCACTGGAGCTGCTCGAGAACCTCGAACACCGGGGTACGACCGGGGCAGAGGAAAACACCGGCGACGGGGCCGGGATCAAGCTCCGGATTCCGCACGCGTTCTTCAGCGACATCGTCGACACGGCACTGCCCGAACCGGGCGCGTACGCGGTCGGGACGGTCTTCTTTCCGACGGCGAACGAAGAACGAGACCGCCTCATGGACATCGTCGAGGAACAACTCGCCGACGAGGGGCTGGACGTGCTGGCATGGCGGCGGGTCCCGACGAACAACGACGGACTGGGCGCGACGGCGCTGGAAAGCGAGCCGGACGTCTGGCAGGTCTTCGTCGAGTCCGCGACGGGCCGGACCGGCGACGCGTTCGGTCGACAGCTGTACGTCGCCCGTCGCGTGCTGGAAAACCACGTCGCGCAAGCAGACCTCCCGGGCAGCGACCGGTTTTACGTCGTCTCGCTCGATCACGAGACCGTCGACTACAAGGGCCTGCTGAAGGCCGAACAGTTGCCCGACTACTACCCCGATCTCACCGACGAGCGCGTCGAGTCGACGTTCGCGATGGTCCACGCCCGGTTCTCGACGAACACGCTCGGCGCGTGGCATCTCGCCCATCCCTACCGGCGGATCGTCCACAACGGCGAGTTCAACACCATCCGGGGCAACATCAACTGGATGCGCGCCCGCGAGACCGATCTCGCGACCGACGCGTTCGACGACGTGACGCCCGGAGAGGGGTCGGCGATCGAGAAACTCCTGCCGGTGATCGACGACCCCGACCAGTCCGACACTGCAAGCGTCGACAACGCTCTGGAACTGCTCCTGCAATCGGGACGGGACCTCCCGCACGCGCTTCGGCTGTTGATTCCCGAGGCCTGGCGACACGAGGACAACGACCTCTCCCGGGCGCGTCGGGAATTCTACGACTACCACGCGTCGCTGGTCGAACCCTGGGACGGGCCGGCACTCGTCGCCGCGACCGACGGCGACCGTGTCGGGGCCGTGCTCGATCGCAACGGGCTGCGACCCGCTCGCTACGATGTGCTCGAAAACGGGACGCTGGTGATGGCGAGCGAGGCCGGCGCGCTCGATTACGAGCCCGAGGAGATCCGCGAACGCGGCCGTCTCCAGCCCGGACAGTGTTTCCTCGCCGATCCCGAGGAGGGGCGGGTCATACCTGACGAGGAGGTCTTCGACGACCTCGTCGACGAAAAGTACGGCGAGTGGGTCGAAAACGAGCAGGTACGACTGTCCGATCTCACGGGCGAGGAATACGACACCCGCCACGGGGTCGACGAACTTCGCAACCAGCAGGCGCTGTTCGGGTACACCTACGACGAGGTCGATCACCTGCTCGAGCCGATGGCCGAGTCCGGTAAGGACCCGGTCGGTTCGATGGGCGACGACACGCCGCTGTCGGTGCTCGCCCAGCACAACCGGCCGCTGGCCAGCTACTTCAAGCAGCTGTTCGCACAGGTGACGAACCCGCCGCTGGACTACATCCGCGAGGAGATCGTCACCTCCCTGGAGACCCGCATCGGCAACCAGCGAAACCTGCTTGCGGAGACCCCGGCCCACGCCCGCCAGCTGGTCGCCGACTCGCCGATCCTCACTGACGCCGAAACGGCCGCGATCAAGTCACTCGACGCCAACGGTCTGTCGTCGCGGGCGCTCGACACCACGTTCGATCCCGACAGCGATCTGGAGACGGCGGTCGAAGACCTCCGGGACGCGGCGACCGACGCGGCCCGGGCCGGGACGGACGTGCTCGTGCTCTCGGACGCGGCCGCCGGCGACGACCGGATACCGATTCCGAGTTTACTCGCGGTCGGCGGCGTTCACCACCACCTCGTTCGCAACGGACTGCGAAACCGGGTCGGGCTGGTCGTCGAGTCGGCCGACCCCCGGACGGTCCACCAGCACGCGACGCTGGTCGGCTACGGTGCGGACGCGATCAACCCCTACCTCGCCTACCGGACGATCGAGGATCTGGTCGCCGGACCGGAAGGAGCCGATCGGCGGGAGGCGATCGAGGCGTACGTTACGGCGCTTGAAGACGGTCTGCTCAAGACGATGGCCAAGATGGGCATCTCGACGCTTGAGAGCTATCAGGGCGCACAGATCTTCGAGGCCGTCGGACTGGCCTCGGACTTCGTCGCCGAGTACTTCGAGGGGACGACTACCCGCACCGAAGGGATTGGAATCGACGAACTGGACGGCGATCTTCGCGATCGGTTTGCGGTCGCCTTCGAGGGGGACGCCGACATGGAGCGCCAGGGCGAGTTCGAGTTCCGCTCCGGGGGGATCCACCACCAGTGGAACCCCGAGACGACGGGCAAACTCCAGCAGGCCGTCCGGGCGGGCGACTACGACACGTACCGGGAGTTCGCCGCCGCGATCAACGAACAGGACGAGACGCTGCAGACCCTGCGCGGCTTGCTGGAGTTCGAGACTGACGCCCGCGAGTCGATCCCGATCGAGGCGGTCGAACCGGTCGAGGAGATCGTTACGCGCTTCGAGACGGCGGCGATGTCGCTGGGCTCGCTCTCGCCGGAGGCCCACGAGAACCTCGCGAAGGCGATGAACCGCATCGGCGCACACTCGAACACCGGCGAGGGCGGCGAGCCGCCGGAACGGTTCCACACCGAGACCGAATCGAAGACCAAGCAGGTCGCCTCCGGCCGGTTCGGCGTCACCTCGGCGTACCTCTCAGCGGCCGAGGAGCTCCAGATCAAGATGGCTCAGGGGTCGAAACCCGGAGAGGGCGGCCATCTCCCGGGCGAGAAAGTCAACGAGATGATCGCGGAGGTCCGTCACGCGACGCCGGGGGTCGGGCTCATCTCGCCGCCGCCCCTGCACGACATCTACTCCATCGAAGACCTCAAACAGTTGATCCACGACCTCAAGGCGAGCAACCCCGAGGCGGACGTCAACGTCAAGCTCGTCGCCGAGGACGGCATCGGGACCATCGCGGCCGGCGTCGCGAAGGCCAACGCCGACGTGGTTCACATCTCGGGTCGCTCGGGCGGCACCGGCGCCTCGCCAAAGACGTCGATCAAGAACGCCGGCCTGCCCTGGGAACTCGGGCTCGCGGAGGCCAACCGCACTCTCCGGGCGACGGGACTGCGCTCGCGGATCAAGGTCACGACCGACGGCGGACTCAAGACCGGGCGCGACGTGGCCGTCGCGGCGTTGCTCGGCGCGGAGGGCTACGCCTTCGGGACTGCGCCGCTCGTCACGGAGGGCTGTGTGATGGCCCGGCAGTGTCACCAGAACACCTGTCCGGTCGGCGTGGCGACCCAGAAAGAGGAGCTCCGCGAGCGCTTCCCCGGCGAGCCCGACCACGTCATCAACTACATGACCTTCGTCGCTCGGGAGCTCCGGGAGATCATGGCCGAGCTCGGCTTCGCCGAACTGGACGAGATGATCGGCCGCGTCGAGTTGCTCTCCCAGCGCGAGGACGTCGATCACCCGAAGGCAAAGAGGCTCGACCTCTCGGCGATCACCGAACCGCCCGTCGAGAGCGACGACCGGATCAAGACCCGCGAGCAGACCCACGACGTCGACGACCAGCTCGACTGGGGGCTACTCGAGGAGATCGGCGACGCGATCGAGGCTGGCGAGCCGGTCGCGCTGGCCGGGGCCGTCGACAACGTCGACCGGGCGGTCGGGGCGACGATCTCGAGCCGCGTCTCCCGGGCGCACGGACCGGACGGGCTGCCCGAGGACACGATCCAGCTCGATTTCGACGGGACCGCCGGACAGAGCTTCGGCGCGTTCCTCGCCAGTGGCGTGACGATGCGGCTGACCGGATCCGGCAACGATTACGTCGGCAAGGGTCTGTCGGGCGGCAAGCTCATCGTCGACACGCCGGAGGGTGCGGCCTACGACCCCGCCGAGAACGTCGTCGTCGGTAACGTCGCGCTGTACGGCGCGACCGGTGGTGAGATGTACGTCAACGGTCGGGGCGGCGAGCGCTTCGCCGTCCGCAACTCCGGGGTGAAAGGCGTCGTCGAGGGCGTCGGCGACCACGGCTGTGAGTACATGACCGGCGGCGCGATCGCCGTGCTCGGCGAGACGGGCAAGAACTTCGCCGCGGGGATGTCCGGCGGCATCGCGTACGTCTACGATCCCGAGGGGACGCTCGCCGAGCGGGCCAACGCGGGGATGGTCACGCTGTCCGATCAGCTCGATCCCGCGGACCGTCGGCTGCTCCGGCGACTCCTCGAGAATCACGCCGAATACACCGACTCGGCACGCGCGAAGGAACTCCTCGCGGACTGGGAGTCGGCACTCGGGGCGTTCGTTCGCGTGCTCCCGGAGGCGTACGCCGAAGCCATCGAAGCACGACCCGACGCCGACGTCCGGTCCGATCTGCCTGCGCCGGCGGCTGCCGACGTCGACTCGGAGTCCGGCGAATTCCCGGCCTCGACCGACGACTGATCGTCGCTCGTCCCTCCGCGCAGCCGCTCTGGCTCCCTTCCACTCGGGGCGTCCGTACTGCGAACCTCGCGTCCGGGATCGGCAGGGACTAGTGTCCCGAACACGTTCGATCGGGCGATGCCACGGGCGAAGCTCACGCTGACGGTGCCGGAGGAGGTGTGGCTGGGCGAACTCGCTCGCCTGTACCCGGACGCGACGTTCAGAGTGCTCGCGGCGCTGAGCGACGACGTCGACGCCGGGGTCGGGCTCGCGGAGGTCGTCGCCGAGGACACGTCGGCGGTGCTCTCGAAGATGGCGGGCTACGAGGACGTGACCGACATCGACCGCCTGCAGGAAGAGGACGGGAAGGTCCTCATCCGGTTCCGGACGACGATGCCGCTGTTGCTCTTCCCGGCCCGCGACTCGGGGATCCCGCTGGAGATGCCCTTCGAAATCAGCGACGGCGAGGCCGTCTGGGAGGTGACGGCTCCGCAGGACCGGCTGTCGGCACTGGGCGAGCAACTGGATCAGTTCGACATCGGCTACACGGTCGATTACATCCACCAGCACGTCACCGAGGAACCGCTGTTGACCGACCGCCAGCGCCGACTCGTCGTCGAGGCCGTCGAGGCCGGCTACTACGACACGCCGCGCGAGAGCTCGCTGACCGAACTGGCGGAGGAAGTCGACATCGCGAAATCGACCGCCAGCGAGACGCTCCACCGCGCCGAGGAACAGATCGTCAAGGAGTACGTCACGCAACTCGAATCTGAGTAGCGGCTACGTTCCGCCTGCTCCGGAGGAGCGGCTACGATCCGTCTGCTTCCGGACGCGGCACAGTCACGTCGGCCAGTTCCGACTCGATCTCGTCGCGTCGCGTTTCGAACTCGCCGGGGAGGACGAGTCGCTCGCCCAGCGACTCGAGCGGTTCGTCGCTGGTGTAACCCGGATCGCTGGTCGCTAACTCGAAGAGGACGCCGCCGAACGCCCGGAAGTACACCGACCGGAACCAGTGGCGGTCGATCTGTCTGGTCGGGTTCAGCCCGGCCTCCCGGACGGCCGACCGCATCGCCAGCTGGTCGTCGTCGGTCGGCGTCTGGAAGGCGACGTGATGGACCGTCCCGTGGCCCTGCCGCCCGCGGTCGGTCGTCCGGACGAGGTCGACGTACGTCCCGACGGGACCCGTCGCCGCGAACCGCCTGCTATCTGAGTCGCTCGCTGTGGACATGACCGATCCCAGTTCGTCGAACCCCATCGTCCGGAGGAGTCCGGCCGTCGGGTCGGGGTCGGACAGCGCCAGCGTCACCGAGTGAAAGCCCCGGATCGCCGCGTCTTCGGGAACGAAGCCCGTCCACGGCACGGTCGGGTCGTCGTCGGGGATCGGCACGGCGACCAGTTCGAGCGCCAGCCCGTCCGGATCGCGGAACGGCAGGACGGTCTCGCTGCGGCCGTCGCCACTCGCGTCGGCCCTCTCGCCCGCGTCGACGGATCGCTCGAACCGATCGCCGTGTTCGACGCCGCGGTCCTCGAAGCGTCGCTCCCAGTACTCGAGGCTTCCTTCCGGGACGCGAAACGCCGTCCGGGAGGCCTGTCCGGCACCGGCCTGACCGGCCGGGAGGTCCTTCCACGGGAAAAACGTCATGCTCGTGCCGGGCGTGCCCTCGGCGTCGGCGAAAAAGAAATGATACGTTCCGGGATCGTCCTGGTTGACCGAGCGCTTGACCAGCCGGAGGCCGAGCGTCTCGACCCAGAAGTCGAGGTTCCGCTGGGGATCGCTCGCGATGCAGGTGACGTGGTGGATGCCGGGCGTCGGATCTGTCATTGCATCCAGTAGGATACGGGGGGACTTGAATTCGTGCTGATACTGCCGGCTATCCGTTCGTCGAGATAGTCGCCACACTGGGGTGGCGAATTCCAGTGAAATGGGATAGCCGGCAGTATGCCGTGCGTGTCACCGGGCCGTCAATAGCGGGACCGTGGCTACTGGGGAGCAACGGCCGCGCCGTCGTCACTGGAGCGGTAGATCGCCTCGACGAGTCGCTGGACCGTCAGCGCCTGCTCGACGGTGTTGCGATCGGGGTCCTCGCCGGCCGTGACGGCCTCGAAAAACGCCTGTTGTTCCGCCGCGTGGCCGTCGTACTCGGCGGTCTCGACGGTCGTCGTGCGGTGCTGATCGACGCCGTGATCGACCGACTCGTACAGCGTCAGGTCTCCGTTCATGTCCAGATACGCACCGCCGTCGGTCCCGCGGAGTCGGAACGCCGTCTCGTCGGTTCGGTTGGCGGCCCACGCGACGTCGAGCGAGATCGTCGCGTCGTCGGCGGTTCGGAGCTGTGCCGTGACCGAGTCCTCGACGCTGACGGTCCCGTCGTCGCCGCCCCAGCCCTCGACGTCGACGTAGTCCTCGCGCTGTCCGAACGTCGACCGGGCGACACCGCTGACCTCCTCGACGTCCGGGAACGCGAGCAGCGAGAGCACGAGATCCAGCGCGTGCACGCCGATGTCGATCAGCGCACCGCCGCCGGCGACGTCGGCGTCGGTGAACCACGTCCCCTGCCCGGGGACGCCCCGGCGACGGACGTAGGTCGCGTCGACGTGCTGGATCGTCCCGAAGAAGCCGTCCTCGCGGGAGGCCGCGAGCGCCTCGGCGCGCGGATCGAACCGGTTGTGGAATCCGACCATACAGACCGCGTTGGACTCCGCTGCCGCCGCCGCGATCCGCTCGGCGCTCTCGAGGGTGTGTGCCAGGGGTTTCTCGACGAGCACCGAACAGCCGGCCTGCAACGCGCCGACGGCGTATGCCTCGTGGTAGGCGTTAGGCGTCGTGACGATCACCGCATCGACCGCGTCGTAGAAGCTGGTTCGGTCGGTGTAGGTCTCGGCCCCGTACTCGGTCTCGAAGCGCGTTCGCGCGGACGGATCGACGTCCAGTCCGGCGACCAGTCGCGCGTCGTTTTCGGCCACGAGGTCGGCGTGATAGGAGCCGATCCCGCCGAGGCCGACGATCCCGACGCGCGGAGGAGTGCTGGTAGTTGCCATGTCCGATGCGGACGGGCGAGAACCCTCAAAGTGTCGATGCCGTCGCAGCCGGAGGCAACGGTCCCGCGGTCACTCGTCGCCGTCGCTGACGGCGACCTGCGCGGTGCGGATGACTTTCCCGCCCATCTCGTAGCCCGGTCGGTGGACGTCCGCGATCGTTCCCTCCGGCTGGTCGCTGTCCATGCGGACGAGTACCTCGTGGCGTTCGGGGTCGACCTCGTCGCCGCGTTCGGGCTCGATCGACTCGACGTTCTCGTCTTCGAGGACGCGGTCGAACTGCTTGAGCGTCGTCTCGATCCCGTCGCGGATGTCGGCGTCTTCGTCCTGTTCGAGCGCGCGCTTGAGGTTGTCCCGGACGTCGAGCAGGCGCGTGACCAGGTCCTCGGTCGCGCGGGCCTTCTCCTCCTCGCGTCGCTTCTGCATCCGCTTTTTGTAGTTCTCGAAGTCGGCCTGCTTGCGCTTGAGCCGGGACCGAAGCGACTCGACCTCCTCCTCGTAGTCGTCGCGCTCGGCCTCGAGCGCTTCGACCTCGAACCGGAGCGAGGCGATCTCGTCGGCGATCGCTTCCGGATCGCTCGACTCGACGTGTTCGACCAGCTCCTCGGCCACGTCGAGGTCGTCTTCGACCTCCGATTCAGTCCCCTCCAGCCCTACGTCGTCGTCCGACCCGCCGTCTTCGGAGTCGTCAATTTCCTCGGGCGTTTCGTCGTCGCTCACTCCGTCATCGGCCCCGGAGTCGGCCGCTTCGCTCCCGTCGCCTGCCGGGGCCGTTTCGCCGTTCGGGTCGCTCTCCGTCGCAACGCTGTCGTCGCCTTCCGACCGCTCGTCGTCGCGCTCGGCCACGTCTCCGTCGGACATCCCTTCCTGGTCAGTCATGTACGGACAAAGCCGATACGGCGGTAAAAGCATTGATACTGCGGTTGATACCGGTCGTGTGTCGAACATCGTACCGAACGGGTATCCAGCAGAATCGCAGCGACTCGCCGGGGACAGCCCGATCCCGATTCCGCATCAATTATTACGGCGGCGAGTAAATACTGAGGCGGTGACAACGAATGCCATTCTACGGCGGTAGCGAACTCAGTGAGGTGTACGACAGGGCGCTGGAAGAGGACTTCGGGCTAGTCGCCAGCAACGTCGCCGAGCCGGACGTGATGATGGGGCTGATGGAGGGTGCCGCCTCCGTCGATTCGGACCTGCTCATCCAGTTGAGCGCCGGCGCGTGTCGGTTCGCCGGCAACGGCGACGCCGAGGCCGGACTGCGCGCGATGGGCAACTACATCGAGACCATCGCCGAGCAGTACGACATCGGCGTGTTCCTCAACATGGACCACCAGACGGACATGGAGTTCATCGAGATGCAGGTCGAGAGCGACATCCCCTCCTCGATCATGATCGACGCCTCCCACGAGGACTTCGAGGAGAACATCCGCCAGTCCAAGAAGGTCGTCGACATGATCGAAGAGAAAGACGCCGACATCCTCGTCGAGGCCGAGCTCGGCCAGATCAAGGGCGTCGAAGACGAGATCGAGGCCGAGGAGGCCTTCTACACGGACCCCGACGACGCCGTCGAGTTCGTCGAGCGCACCGGCGCGGACCTGCTCGCGATCTCGGTCGGCACCCAGCACGGCGTCGCCAAGGGCAAGGATCTGGAACTGCGCCCGGACCTGGCCAGCGAGATCAGCGAGACGCTGGCCGATCACGGCCTGGAGATCCCGCTCGTGCTCCACGGCACCTCCGGGCTCCAGCCGGCCCAGGTCGAGGACATGATGGGTCGCGGCATCTGCAAGATGAACAAAGACACTCGCTACCAGTACGAGTACACGCGGACGCTGTTCGATCACTACCTCGACCACAAGGACGAGATCGTCCCGCCGGAAGGCGTCGAGGACCAACGCGACAGCTTCTACAACGACGTCGACTGGTCGCCTAACAAGGACCACTTCGACCCGCGCGTCGGCGGTCGACTCGTCCGCGAGCGCATCGAAGAGGTCCACGCCGACCTCGCGGAACTGTCGGGCTCGGCCGGCAACTCGATGTTCCCCAATTGAAGAAATCGAAGCGGGACACCGTTTTTGGGGACACCGGCGATATGCCGGCACTTCGCATTTTGAGTATGTGTGCGTTAGATTTATTTCAGATGCAGCAGAACAACGACATTGATGGAACGCTCACGTCGGGCTTTCATGCGACTAGGCGGGGCTACAGCTGCAACGACTGTAGCTGGACTCGCGGGCTGTTCGTCGCTGACAAATCCGTCGGGTGGTAATGGCAATGGTAATAGTGACAGTAGTGAGGTGTTAGGCTACCTTCCACAAGGAATCGCGTATGCCGGCCGTGGGGACGTCACGCGTACGCTCAACGATTCTGCAGTGACACAGTTCACGAACGATATCCTGGATCAGTTCGCCGAAAATGAGTACTATTCAGGGCCAACGAACAAACAAGAGCTCCTGACTTCCGTCTCCAACAACGCTGGCATTGAGCTCAGTGGCGCGAGTACGGCGGCCGGCTTCGGTAAATACGCGGGCTCGGAGACCGCGACGCGCGGACCCTACTACGGACTCTACTTTGAGGCAGACTGGTCGCCTGACGAAGTTGTAAATGCGCTGGAATCTGGCGGCCTCCAGTTCACCGAGGGGGAGTACAGCGGGCAGACACTTTATGAAGCAGGCAGGGAGTATCAGCCGCTCTGGCTAGGGGTGGCTGGTGACGATGCCTACGTGCTGGCCACCGAAATAGCCACAAAAGACACGCTTGACGTGTCTGCGGGCAATATGGATAGCGTCGGGGGAGAGATGAGCAATGCATTTAGCGCTATCCGTGACGCGCCGTTCAAATTTGTCGCGGAGATGCCAACGAATCAACTCCCCGAGTCGGGGATCGAAGTCGGTGGCTCCTCAATCGACCCAAAGCGCTTCGCCACAGTCACCCACGTGACGGGCATTGCGTACCACGAAGACGACACCGCGGGTATTACGCTTACCTTTTTGACTGGGGGTTCAGGCGATGCTGAAGACGTTGCGAACGCTCTCCGAGGCGTGATCGCCGCAGCCGCAGAGAGGACTCAGAACGAGACGGTCGCGAACGCAATGAATGACACGTCGATAAATACTGATAAATCGACTGTCGTCGTGGAGGCGTCTGGTTCGGTTGATCGCGCAACGCGAGTTATAACAGCCATCTTCGGTCTGCTCTTCGGGCTGTGATCCGCCGCGACGAATCCAAATACCGCCGACCTCTAAATGAACATTCCCACCTTTCTGCGGAAGGAACTGACGTGGAGCAGACACCGGCTGCTTACCATTGCCATCCTGTTCCTGGTGGTGCCCGGTGTATTCGCTGCAGGGACTGTCTTCTTCGAGCACACGCTCCCCGAGAACGCCCCTGTTGCAGTCGTCCCGGCTTCGGATAACGTCTCTCAGAACAGCCTTGACATTGCTCGCGCTGGCGTGACGTTCACCTCCGACCCGCGCATCGTTAACTCATTCGAGACGGCGTCGCGCCAGTTACAGCGGGAGCAGGTGTATGCCATCATTGAAGTGCCACCGAACATCGGCGCACCAAATGCCACGGCGACAATTGACGTGTACATTGATGGTCGGATCACCATCTTCCGCTTACCCTCCCGGGCAATCGTCTCCGGGCTCTCAACGTCGCTTGATCAGGTGGTTGCGGGCGAAGTCGATACTGATCGGCACGTCATCGGACAGAAAGCATCCCTCTCTGAGTATATGCTGCCGACGTTTCTGATGCTAGTAGTGATGCTCGCAGCGTTCGTCTACCTGCCAACGCTTCTCGCACGCGAAGCACACGTCCTAGATCGACTCCGCACGAAGTCTTCAATCCAGTCAGTCGTCGCGGCGAAGCTGCTCTTTGTATCCGTATTGATAGTGGTGAGTATTGGGGTTATGTATCTGGTCGGAGTGTTACTCGGGTACTCACTGGAGCCACTTTCTCTGATCGCTGTTGGGGTATATCTTCTCACGTTCCTCACACTCGCGTCTCTCGCGAGCGCTGTCTCGTTCGTGACACGCTTCTCGACGGCAGGCCGTGTGAGTAGCGTCGCTATCTTTCTCGCGCTCATCCCACTGTCGAATCTCGCCTATCCCGCCGGCTTCTTCTCGCCGCTGAGCAAGACCATCGCTCGGTTAAATCCGTTACACTACTCGATGATCATCGCGCGGACAGCGTTGCTAAAGGAATCTCGTGTGGCGGTGTTCGCCGACTGGCTTGGGGTCCTCCTTGCCATCACACTCGCGTGTATTGGTATCCTCACACTATCCATCCGGTACTACGAATGGGAAAGCTAATGGAGCCGATCACACTCACGAACGTCCGGAAAGAGTATGGGCCAACGAGCGCGCTTGCTGACGTCTCGCTCAGGTTCGAACCGGGAACTGTTCATGTGCTTGTTGGGCCAAACGGATCAGGAAAGACGACGCTGTTCCGCGTACTACTGGGGTTAACACGGCCAGATGAAGGGCAAATTTCGGTACCCGACGTCACGATCGGGTGTGGGTTTCAAACTCCACGGGTGTATCCCGGACTGACAACCGGCGAGAACCTCTCGCTTTTCGCTGAGCTTGTAGACGCACGTGAGGAGTGGGTCGAAACCCTCATTACGGACTTCGGGCTGGCTCGTGTCCGCCACCGGGAGGCACACGCACTCTCGGCGGGCTTCGCCAAGCGCCTAGACATCGCGATCGCATTGGTTGGCGAGCCTGACGTGGTGTTACTTGACGAGCCCGTTGCTGATATCGACAGGGAGTACCGAACACGTATTCGAGGCCTGTTGGGCGAGTATGTCTCCGACGAACGCGTGGTGATTCTCGCGACGCATCGACTGGCTGAGTTCGAGCCCCTTATAGATATATTGACAATTCTGAAAGGGGGGAAAGTAATCGCGTCCGACTCCATAGAGCGTCTCTCTACCGATCTGCCCGCCCACTACGCAGCGCTGATCTCGGAGTGACGATGCGCAGGACGTTCACTTCTGACGTCGATCCCTACTCGTGTTTAGTAAAAGCGCTACGCACGGTGGCACGGTCATCCGTCTTTAGCTAAGAGAAGAACCGCAGTACAGCAGTAGCTTATCGAGGCTTCTTTTCGAGAGGAATGAGGAGGTGTCGGTTGTGCACACCAAAACCTCCTCATCGAGAGTTATGCGTCGGCTCACTACACTGTTTCCCTCCGAGTTCCTCAAAGAGCACGCCGAGGAACTCGGCGTGGTCGAACGAGAGGGAAAACTCCAGGTTCCAGTCCTCGTGTGGGCGCTCGTGTTCGGCTTCGCCGCAGGCGAGAGCCGAACACTCGCTGGGTTCAGACGCAGCTACAACTCCACAGCTGACGAAACGATCTCGCCCGGTGGCTTCTATCACCGGTTGACACCGACGCTGGCGGAGTACCTCCGCGACCTCGTTGAGCGCGGTCTCGACGAGGTCGCTGTTCCCGACGCTGTTGACGCTGATATCGACCGATTCAGGGACGTGATGATTGCTGATGGAACGGTGTTGCGGCTCCACGAGTTCCTCTCTGATGAGTTCCAAGCCCGTCACGAGGAGCAGGCTGGAGCGACGCTCCACCTGCTCCATAACGCCACCGACAAGACAATTGAACGGATCGACGTAACAGACGAGAAAACGCACGACAGCACGTTGTTCAATACAGGTTCGTGGCTGCAAGGACGGCTCGTTTTGCTCGATCTAGCGTACTTCAAGTACCGCCGCTTCGCGTTAATCGACGAGAACGACGGCTACTTCGTGAGTCGGCTGAAGAAGAGCGCGAACCCGGTGATAACAGAGGAATTACGGGAATGGCGCGGGCGCGCCATTCCCTTGGAGGGCAAGCAGATCCACGATGTGGTCGATGACCTCTCGCGGAAGTACATCGACGTAGAGGTCGAGGCGGAGTTCAAGCGAGGACCGTACGAAGGGACGCGCTCGCTGGATACGAAGCGGTTCCGCGTCGTCGGCGTCCGCGACGAGGACGCCGACGACTACCATCTCTACATCACGAATCTGCCGAGAGAGGAGTTTCTCCCGGCAGATCTAGCAACGCTGTATCGGTGTCGCTGGGAAGTAGAAACGTTGTTCCGTGAGCTGAAGACACAGTACGAACTGGATGAATTCGACACAAGCGACCCGGATGTCGTGGAGATTCTGCTGTATGCGGCGTTGCTGTCACTGCTGGTGAGTCGTGAGCTGTTGGATCTGGTCACCGAGCAGGCTGACGATGAGATCGTGTTTCCGCCGGAACGCTGGGCGGCGACCTTCCGGTCGCACGCCCAGCTCATCCTCCACGAACTCGGTGAGTACCTTGGCTACTCGCCACCGCCGCTGTTGGAGCGGCTGATCGAAGACGCACAGAAGATCCACCAGCAACGACCGATCTTACAAGAGACGCTCGCTACCGCCACGCAACCGAGGTGTGAGTCTTAGCTAAAGACGAATGGTGGCACGGTAAAGTACCTCGGGTCAAGTGGTTCGAGAATCCCCGATTCTCGTCATCTGCTCACGGCGCTTGCGCCGTTCGAAGGTTCGTGAGACTTCGTCCCGCTCCTATCACGGGAATCTTCGGTTTCCGAACGGCCCCGAGGCACTCGGTCTATGTTTTCTGTAACGACCTAGAAGAACTCCCGCAACTGGACTTTTTCGGACGGAAACAGCTTCGAGAGCGTCCCACCAGTCGCTTGGTCACAGTCCAGGCCGCGCCCGCACACGTCTGACACATCTCGATACCCGACGAGCAACTGTGCCAGCGTCCCCACGTCGACAATCGCGTCCGGCTGGGTCTGCGTCGGCTCGCACGTCCCAGTGGTGTCCTCGACACCGAGTTCGAGCCGGTGATCGTCCCCGACCGGATCAGTGACCTCGAAGCTAACGCGCGCGTCGACGCCGTCGGGATAGGGAAGCGACTTCAGCGCGAGCGCCGGATCCGTGACCCGAATCATCGGCCCGGCGTGAATCGAACACGAAACGGCATCGGGATCCACGACCCTGTCGAGCAACGCGGCTTCCTCGGCGAGCGTGAGTTCGACGCGATCGACTTGCGAGTCGTGGGTGCCGAGCAGGCCGAGCAGGTGATCCCGCGCGTCTCGATCAGCCGCCGAGAAGTCCTCGGTGCGGAGCACGTCGTCTTCGCCCGCCGTTTCGAAAGTGTAGGTGACGTACCCGCGAGGCTCTCCGCCGTCGAGCCATGCGTAGGCCCAGGGCGACTCGTCGCCGAAGGTGCGGTCGCGCCACCACTGTTCGCTCCGGCGGATCGACAGCGTCGTTCCCTCGCCGTGGGCGCGCTGGACGGCTTCGAGTCGCTCCCAGTCGTCGGGGCCGACGCGCTCGTAGGTGCCGCGCTCGGTCGTGGCTGCGGCCGCGAGTTGCTTGGGTGGCAGTTCGTAGGTGGTGTAGCGGTTTGCGACCGCCCAGCCGAACTGCCGGTAGAAAGCGTGTTCGAATGGCCACAGCGCCGCCAGTCCGAGCTCGCGATCGCGCGCTTCCGCGAGTAGCCCGTCGAGCAGTCGCTCGACGTTGCCCGACCGGCGGTGTTCCGGCGGCGAGGAGACGGCGGCGATCCCGCCGATCGTCGTCCAGGACCCGCGGAGCCGCGCGTCGAGTTCGTACAGCGCGCCCGTCGCGATGAGTCGGTCACCCTCGTAGAGGCCATACCGATCCGCGATCCGCTCGGGAACGGTCAGTTCCGACTGGGGCCCGTCTTCCGGATGGAAGGCGTACTGGACGAGCCGGCGATACCGCTCGATATCGGAGTCGGGAACGCGTCGAACGCTCGGCATGCGACTGCGATGGAGTGGCTCCTACAAGACGCTTCCCAACGGCCGGAGGAAGAACGCGATCGCCCCGCCGATCGTCGGGACGGCACTCGCGGCCCACACCGGCCGACTCCAGCGCATGACCTTCTTGCCGTCCAGGGGCCCGAACGGGAGCATGTTGAACCCGGCCAGCAGGACGTTGATGATCATGCCGAGATAGCCGATCGTTCTCAGCAGATCGAACCCGGCGGCCTCACCGCCGATCCAGACTCCGGCGAAGACGGCAACCAGCGCGACGTTGACGGCCGGGCCGGCCAGCGCGATCAGACCCTGCTCGCGGGCCGTGATCCGCCCGCGGTGATAGACCGCGCCAGGCGCGGCGAACAGAAAGCCCGCGAGACCCGCCATCACAGCCAGAAAGAGCATGCTGTAGTCGGCGCGGAACTCCGCGAGCTGGCCGTAATGGACCGCGACGACCTTGTGGGCAAGTTCGTGCAGGAGAAAGCCGATCCCGGCGGTGAGCATGCTGAGGACGAACCCGACACCCAGAATCGAGAGCGCGCCCGTAGACGGGACCCCGCCGAACAGCGACCGGACAACGCCGTTGAAGTAAAAGGCCGTGAACGCTACGCCGAGCGCGACCCAGGCGACGGCGAGATCGCGGCGTTCGCGCCGACTGAAACGGATATCCATCACGAGATCACGTCCAGCACGATGCGCGCACCGTTTTCGACGCCGTCCAGCATCAGGTCGACGATCCCAGCGATTCCACCGACGTCCGCGGACATGTACGGGAGTACGACGAACACGAAGCCGTAGCTTGCGATCATGCTGCCGACGTTGGTCATCGCGACGATCGCGATCAACCGGAAGAGCGGGACATCGGTCAGCCGGCTGTAGAGTTCGCCGAGCGGGGCCTCCTCGTCGCTGACGATCTCGTTGAGCGTGGAGATGTCGGCGATGTTGACGTCGATGTAGCGCAACTCGACGTAGCCGGCGAACCAGCCCGGCGCGAGCAGGGGATTGACGCTGGTCAGCCAGGCGATACCGCCCCCGACCAGCGCAGAGGGCCAGTGAGCCCCTGCAAGTTTCGCCAGACTCAGCGCGGCGATCCCGTTGACCAGGAACCACGCGACGAGCAGTCGGATCACCCACCCCTCTCTCGCGCCGCCGAGGACGAGAAGTCCGAAGAAGACGGCGAACCCGACCGTGAACAGGTAGCCGAAGAGCTTGTACAGCGAGAACCGCTTCTGCTTGAGCGTCCCTGTGATCGACTCCATCGACGGGAGCCGTTCGGGGTTGTCGAGATACGACTGGATGCCAGCGCGGTGGCCCGCGCCGACGACGGCGACGACGTCGTAGCCCGCCTCGCGCAGGGCGACCAGCCGGTGGGCGATGAAGGCGTCGCGCTCGTCAATCAGCGCCTCCGCGCCGCCGGGCGAGAACTGGCGGAACTCCTCCATCATCGCTGAGACGACGTCCGTGTCGGTCAGTTCCTCGATATCGAACTCCTCGTACTCGGTGTCGGTATCGAGCGCGTACGCCAGCAGCGCGGCGATCGGGAGCCCGACCAGCAGCGCGACCGCTGCCGCGAGCAACGCGCCGTCGAGCAACACCAGCAGCGACCCGCCGACCAGCGGGACAGCGTCGGCGAGGCCGGGCGTCAACAGGAGCGGGCCGGCGATGAGTTCCGCCCCGAGCGCGAGGAAGACCCCGAGGAACGCGCCGACTCCGAGCCCCGCCTCCAGCGTTCCGAACATTCCGGCCAGCAGGCCGCCGAACATCGTCGCCTTCTCCCGGGTCGAGAGACGCCGCCAGAAACGCTGGATCGTCGTCTGGATGTCCCGATCGACCAGCGCGACGCCGAGACCGTGTTCCTCGGCGGTCTCGACGGCGGCCATCATGTCCGCGCCGGGTTTGATGTCGAACCGTTCGCCCAGCCGCGTCTGGACGTACGACAGCATCCAGTAGGCCAGAAACTGAAAGACCGTGTTGCCGTGCAGGAGATCGCTCGCGTCGAGGTCCTCGGGCGTCTCGCCTTTCATCTGGCGGTAGCGACCCTCGTCGAGTTCGACGGCCACGACGTCCGGCCGGCGCTCGGCGATCGTCCCCTCGACCTCCTCGACGCTCTTCGAGGAGACGTGGGCCGTCCCGACGAGTTCGACGCTCCCCTCGCCTTCGGACGGTTCAAGTCGCTGAACGGTGGTCTCACCGCCCGGTGACGGCGGCCGCTCCGACGCCACCCCCTCGGGATCGCCCCCCGAGTTACCGTGATCACTCATCGGCCCCTAGTAGCAGGCCTGACTCTCTTACGGTTGTCGGAGTGGATGAACCGATCGTCCGCGAGACGATACGCCACAGCGACTGACGAGACGACAGCCTGTGAAAAGACGCTTACCTGTGCGCCCGATCACTCCCGCGCGACGGCGATGTTCTGCATCCTGCTCCCGCAGGTCGGGCACACGAAGTAGCTCTCCGTCGTCGAGATTCGCTTTCCGCACTCGAGACATTCGTAGCGCGATTCAGTCGGTGTGTAGGGATCTCTCCCGAGCATGGTTGTGAACACCACTCACACAGTAATAACGGTTTTGTGGAAACGCTTGCCCAGTATATGAGGAAATATTAGGAGTATATAGCTATTCGAGGCGCGCGGACAGGACGAACGTTTCACGGCGGTCGTCAGCCCGGTCGACATCGAATCCGGCAGATTCGAGGGCGCTCGCGGCCTCGGCGGCGTCGAATCGCTCACTCAGTGGCGGGCCGCGCTCGCCTGCCCCTGCGCCACCCCAGTCGGCGATCCCGACGCGTGCGCCGGGTCGGCAGACGCGTGCCAGTTCCGCCAGCGACTCCTCGCTCGCGAACTCGTGGTAGGTCATCGTCGAGTACGCGCCGTCGAGCGCGTCGTCCTCGAAGGGCAAATCGCCGACTTCGGCAGTCACCGGCTCGACGTTTTCCGGCAGCCCCTTCTGGCGGTAATGGCTGTGCATCTCTTCCTGCACGTCGACTGCATACACGTGTCCGACATACGGTGCGATCTCGTCCGTATAAAAGCCCGTACCGCTCCCGAGATCGGCGACCGTCGACTCCCCGTCCGGATCGAACAGGGCGAGCAACTCGTCGATCGAGACGTACTTGAACCGCTCTTGGTCTTCCAGTCCGGCCGCCTGACTGCTGTCGAACGTGTGAAATCCCATGTCAGGTATACGGAGACGAACGCGTTTATACTGGCGGGAGGCGGACAATTTCGAGACTGTCGGCCGATGTCGTCCCTGAAGTAACCATATTTATTTACTCTATTTTGCTTTAGAAACGCTTATGGATTGATGCGGCAAATATTGCTTCAATGAGTCCGAACGACCGCGACGGACAGGCGAAGTGGGCGACCGCCACACGACGGAAGGTCATCGGTTCCATCGGAGCACTCGGCGTCGCCGGCGTCGCCGGCTGCACGAGCAGCGGGACTGAGGACGAAGCCCCGAGCAGCGGGACCGACGACGAGAGTCCGGGCGGGGGGACTGAAAGCACAAACACGGTCGAAGACGCGACGAGCCGGACAGTGACGGTGCCATCGACCGTCGAGGACGTGGTCGCCGTCGGGCCCGGGATGCTCAACCTCGTCGCGATGCTCGACGCTGTCGAGATGGTCGCCGGCGTCGAAAAGCCCGAACACACCTGGGCACGAAACATTCCGTACAACATCGCAAACCCCGAGTTACGCGAACGGCAAGTCATCGGTCCGCACAAGGGCGGCGACGCGGAACTCATCGCCGAGGCCGACCCGGACGTGGTCGTCGCGACGTATTTCACGGCCGGGACGGCCAATCAGCTTCAGGGGAAAATCGACTGCCCGGTCGTCGTCATCAAGGCCGACAGTCGGCCGTTGCACCGTCTCGACGGGGCTTACGAGGACCTTCGTTTCCTGGCGGACATGCTCGGACGGAGCGACCGGGCTGAAGCGGTCGTTGAGTTCTTCGAGTCTCGGCGCGAGGACCTCCGACAGCGCAGCGAGGGCGTCTCCCAGGCACGGCGTCCGGTGGCGTACTACGCCGGACGGAGCTCCGAGGGCGGTGCGGGTGCGACCTCCACCCAGCACCCGTTCGCGCCTTTCGCGTTCGTGGGGGCGGACAACGCCGCCGACGCCATCGAGGGTCACAAGACGGTCAGCGAAGAGGAACTGCTCCGGTGGGATCCCGACGTGGTCTTCGTCGCCGGTTCGAACCGTGATCGGGTCCTCGAGGCGTTCGATTCCGGCAAATACGCGACGCTCAGTGCCGTGGAGTCCGGCGACCTGTACGGGCTCTTGCCGACCCGATTCTACGGGAACCTCTACGGAAATACGCTCGCTGATGCCTATTACGTCGGTTCCGTGCTCTACCCGGACGCCTTCAGCGACGTCGATCCGATCGAGCAGGCAAACGAGATCCACCGGACGCTGTTCGGGACCGCTGTCTACGACCAGTTGGCCGAACAGTTCGGTGGCTTCGAGCAGCTGACGGTGTGAGATGGCCGGGTCCGACGAATCGGCCCAGGCGTCCGAGGGGACGACCCGGCAGGCCGAGGGGGCGGCTCAGCGGTATCTCTCCCGGGTTGACAGGCGACGACAGTTCCTCGTGGGGTCGGGCATCGCGCTGGCGATCGCCTCGCTGGCCGCGGTCGCACTCGGGCCGACGACGATCGCGCCCGGAGACGTGGTCCGGATCGTCCTCGCCGGACCGAACGTTGAGACGGTCGACGCGACGATCGTCTGGAACATCCGACTGCCGCGGGTCGTCGGGGCGATCGTCATCGGTGTGGGCCTGTCGCTCGCGGGCACAGTCATGCAGAGCGTCCTCAACAATCCCCTCGGATCGCCGTACACGCTGGGGCTATCCCACGCCGCGATGTTCGGCGCGGCGGTCGCAATCGTCGGCCTCGACGGAGGCACGATGGCGGCCGAATCGCTCGGACTCGGCGCATTCGACCCGTACGTGGTGACTGCCAGTGCCTTTCTCGCGTCGATGGCGTCGGCCGGCATCATCCTGGCGCTGGCGAAGTACCGCGGCGCGTCGCCGGAGACGATGATCCTGACCGGGATCGCGATCGGCTCGCTGTGTACCGCGGCCACGACTGCGATCCAGTATTTCGCCTCGCAGAGCGATCTGGCCTCGATCGTGTTCTGGTCGTTCGGCGACGTCGGTCGGATGACCTGGCGCACTGTGGGGATCCTGACGGTCGTCGTCGTCCTCGGTCTGGGCTACACGCTCCGGCACAGCTGGACGTACAACGCGCTGGACGCGGGCGACGAAACCGCCCGGAGCGTCGGCGTGAACGTCGACGCGGCCCGCAACCGCGGGATGGTCCTCGCGTCGCTGATCACGGCCCTTGCGGTAGCGTTCGTCGGCATCGTCGGGTTCGTCGGGCTGGTGGTCCCGCACCTCGTCCGGAAAGTGATCGGCAACGACAAAGCCTTCCTGTTGCCGGCGTCGGCGTCCGTCGGGGCGCTGTTGCTCGTCGTCTCCGATACCGCCGCCCGGACGGCACTGGCACCGACGGTGTTGCCGGTCGGGATCGTCACCTCGTTCGTCGGTGCACCGTTTTTCATCTACCTCGTCGTCCGCGGCAAGGAGTACTGGAGCCAATGACCGGGAGGAACCACAGATGACGATCACGGTCCGAGACGCGACGCTCGCGTACGACACGACACCGGTCCTCGAGGACGTGAGCCTCCGGGTCGAGGACGGCCAGCTCCTGGGATTGCTCGGTCCCAACGGCGTGGGCAAGACCTCGCTGTTGCGGGCGATCGACGGCCTGCTCGAACCCGAGCGCGGACAGATAACCCTCGACGGCGTCGAGGTCGACGATCTGTCCCGAAAGGAAATAGCCAGACAGATCGGCTATCTCCCGCAGGTCGAGCGCGCCGAGACCCATTCGACCGTCTTCGAGACGGTGTTGCTCGGGCGGACGCCGCACTTCGGCTGGCGGCCCGACGAGACCGACAGGCAGGCCGTCCAGCGAGCGCTGGAGCGTCTCGGGATCGCGGATCTCGCAACGCGACCGATGGCGACGCTCAGCGGGGGCCAGCGCCGCACGGCCCTGCTCGCACGGGCGCTGGTTGGCGGGCCCGAGGCGCTGTTGCTCGACGAACCGACCAGCGGGCTCGATCTCAAACACCAGCACGAGGTCATGGGTCGGCTCCGCTCGGCCGTACACGAGTCCGATCGGGCCGGCGTCGTCGCGATCCACGACCTCGATCTCGCGACCCGGTTCTGTGACCGCTACGCGCTGCTGTCGGACGGCGGCGTGTTCGCGGCCGGCGGCAAGGACGTCCTGACCGCCGAGGCCATCGAGACGGTCTACGACATCCCCGTGGAGGTCGTCACGCGGAACGGACACCGCGAGATCGTTCCGACTGAACCCGACGGCGGCTGGTAGCGGCCCCGGGCGTACCGATCGCGGTGGTCGGTCACCGCCCGAGCAACTGCGCGACGACGCGATCGGGCAGCGCCGAGCGGTTCGACGGGGTCACTTCGATTATCTCGGGAGACTGCTCGTCGGGAAACGCGTCGGCGACGAACCCGGTCAGCCCCGTCCGGACGGAAACCAATACGCCGCGGAAGCGATCGGGGCGGAGGTCATCGAGCAGCGGGGCGAACCCGCCGCCGCGCTGTTCGAGACGACCGATCTCGTCCGCGACGAGCACGTCACCGTCCTGCCGAGCGAGATTGAGCCCGCGCTTGATCGCGGCCGGGTCGATCGTGTAGCGCCCCACCTCGATACCGTCGGCGTCGTCGGCCTGCGTCGCGAAAGGGATCCGTTCGTCCGTCCCGGCGGCGACAAGTTCGAGTCGTTCGGGCCCGCCGGCGGTGTAGAACCCGACGGGCGTCACGCCACGCTGGCGGAGCCGCGAGACTGTCGCCTCGACGACGGTCGTCTTTCCGGCGTTGCGGTCGCCAGTCAGGAGCACGTGCATCGGTGTGCAGGTGTCGGCGTTGACCTATCGATAGCGTTCGGTCGTGGTGGGTCTTCCGATCGCCCGGCGTCGCCCGGCCGAGCGTCGAGACGTTCAAATGCATGCCCGACCTCGGGACACGTATGGCCACTGTCGTACCCCCCTCCCGGCGCGAGTGTGAACGGTGTGGACGCGTCGACGTCTGGGACGACGAACGAATGAACTGGACGATCCTCGAAAAAGATAGCGAAAAACTCGCCGGCGACCCACAGTGCATCCACGAGTGGGATATCAACGGATCGTACAACCCGTTCGAATCCGACGAGTGAGCAACACCGACGAGCTTCGCTCGGGTGAGCAGTCCCGATCACCCGTCAAACTGGTGGCTATACCATTTTGATCTGGCACGCCGACGTGCCGGCTTTCTTTGCGAACTTATAGCCTATCAAACGCGGAGTGTCGATTCGAAGCAGGTCAACCGCCTCGGGGTCAAGCCCCGTGGCATCCGCCTCGTACCGCCTGTGAAAACGTCCCGTCTCTTCACCCGCAGCCCTGCAGACGACTTCGTTCTCGTCGTCGCGGTCGTCTAGTCTTTCATCTGCTGGAGTTTGTCCAGCAGTTCGTCCTGGTCCGCTTCGGCTTCGAAGTCGACGCGCCCGTCGTGGTCGTTGTTGTGGACGTTGACGGCTTCGTCGTCGTCGTAATCGGCGTCGCTTTGCTGGTTCTCCTGCTCGGATTCGTCGTAACTACCGAAGCCCATTGTATCTGCTACTAGCGGCGGCGCGGGGAAAAGTCATCGGACTTCGAGACACGCGTGCCTGAAAGTCACTATCAGACGCGCAGTCGATAGCCTCAATGCGGGTGCCCGTTTCGGCCCCTGTATGAATCAGACTCTCGTCGACCTTCTGGAGCGCAACCTCGTTCACGCCGAGACGTTCGAGGGACGTTTCGACGACGTGCAGGACGGCCAGCGGCCCGACGCTGTCACCGTCTGCTGTTCGGATTCGCGGGTGCTACAGGACGGGATGTGGGACAACGACCGGCCGGGGCAGCTCTTTACGTGTGCCAACATCGGCAATCGCGTCGTTCAGCGGACGGCCGAGGGCGAGGTCGTCTCCGGCGACGTGCTCTATCCGATCGCTCACACCGGGACCGAACTCGCGATCGTCGTCGGTCACACGGGCTGTGGCGCGGTCACGGCGACGTACGATCAGTTGACCGAGGGGCTCTCGGAACCGCCCGGTATCGAACACTCGATCGGGTTGCTGGCCCCCCAACTTCAGGACGGAGTCGAGGCACTCCCGGACGGCATCGACCGCGAGACGGCGATCAACCGGCTCGTCGAGTACAACGTCGACCGACAGGTCGAACTGCTCGTCGAGAGCGACGACGTTCCGGACTCGGTCACCGCGGTCGGCGTCGTCTACGACTTTCAGGATGTCTACAGTGGGCGGCGCGGTGAAGTACACGTCGTCAACGTCGACGGGACGCGAGCGGTCGATGCCCTCCGACGGGCGTATCCCGAACTCGCGGACAGAGTCAACCGCCTCTGGGAATACGACCGGTAGCTACAGGAACCTGAACGTCTCAAGGTTCTTCGGCGCGAACGTCCGCAGGTTGTACTCGTGATACAGCGCCGAGGACAGGTCCTGCACGGACGATTCGTCGCCGTGGACACAGAGGACCTTCTCCGGACGGGGATTCATCGTCTTCACGAAGTTCTCCAGACCCTGACGGTCGGCGTGGCCGGAGAAGCCGTCGACAGTCTCGACGTCCATTCGCATTTTCATCGTGTTCGACCGGCCGGTACCGTTGCCGACGGGGATCTCGTCCCAGCCGTTCTGGATCCGCCGGCCGAGCGTCCCCTGGGCCTGATACCCGACGAACACGAGTTTCGAGTCCGCATCCGAGCCGAGGTGTTCGAGCCAGGACATGATCGGACCGCCGGTGACCATCCCCGACGTCGAGAGGATGATCGCCGGATCGCCATCGGCGACCTCCCGGCGCTCGTCTTCGCCGCCGTCGATGTGGTTGAACTGCTCGGCGAGGAACGGGTTCTCGTCCTCGTGGAAGATCCGATCCCGCAGATCGTCGCGCAGGTACTCCGGATAGGTCGTGTGGATGGCCGTCGCCTCCCAGATCATCCCGTCCAGGTGAACCGGCATCTCCGGGATATCGCCCTCCCGCATCGCCTCTTCGAGGACGAGCATGATCTCCTGGGAGCGGCCGACCGCGAACGCGGGAATCAGGATCTTCCCGTCCTTCTCGTAGGTGTCGTTGATGACCTCCTTGAGTTTGCGCTCGGAGTCTTCCTGGTCGGTCTGGTAGTCGTTGCGGCCGCCGTAGGTCGATTCGAGGACGAGCGTCTCGACGCGCGGGAACTCGTTGACCGCGCCGTTGAACAGCCGAGTGTCCTCGTAGTGGATGTCGCCGGAGAAGGCGATGTTGTACAGGCCGTCGCCGATGTGGAAGTGCGCGATCGACGAGCCGAGGATGTGCCCGGCGTTGTGCAGCGTGAGCTTGATGTCCGGGGAGATGTCGGTCACGTCGCCGTACTCGATCGGGATGGTGTGCTTGATCGCCTCCCGGACCATCTCCGAGTCGTACGGCGGGGTGCGTCCCTCCTTGGCGGCGACGTCGAGGTAATCCAGCGTGAGCAGCCCCATCAGATCGCGGGTCGGCTCCGTCGTGTAGATCGGGCCGTCGTAACCGTACTTGAACAGCAGCGGAATGAGCGCCGAGTGATCGAGGTGGGCGTGAGTCAGTACGACGGCGTCAAGCGAACTCGCGCCGGCACCGAGCGCTTCCGGCACTTGGAGGTAGGGCACTTCCCCTTCGGCGCCCGGCTTGTCGCCACAGTCGACCAGCACGCGCGTCTCGGGCGTCGAGACGATGAACGCCGCTCGGCCGACTTCCCGGCAGCAGCCGAGCGTCGTGATCCGGACCCACTGGTCGTCGGACATCTCCTCGCGGTGGATCTGGCGACCGATCCGCTCCAGGATGTCGCGGCGTTCGTCGCGCTCCTGCTTGAGGAAGTTCCGGACGTTCGCCACCGTCGAGGACTCGATCGGCGGGGTCCGAACGACCTCGGGCGTCCATCCGACCTCCTGTGTAATCTCGCGCATCGTCGCGCCGTGGCGACCGATCACGAGGCCCGGTTTCTCGGCCTCGATGACGACCTCGCCGGTGTCGGCGTGGAAGTCGAGGTCCGTGACACCTGCCTGCTCGGGGATAACCGACTCGATCTGCTCGCGTGCGTCCTCGGGTCGAGTGAGCACATCCGGGTCGGGACGGACGGTGATCCGCTTGCGCAGTTTCGAGGCGAGCCGCCGGACGAGGTCGCCGTCCTGGGCGAACTGCTTGGGATCGCGCGTGTAAACGACCAGTTCCGGCCCCTCGAACGTGACGTCCGAAATCGAGATGCCGGCCGGTACCTCGTTGCGAATCGTTTCCTCAATCTCCTCGAGTTTCTGGTCTACCCTGCTCATGGCTGGACAAGACGACGCGACACGTACGCACCGCGGCTGGTCGCCGCAGTCCTCGTGTCGTGATAACTGCTGGATAAGACTGTCATATCTGGCGAGTTGACTGCATGTCGGTGTACCACTCCGGACGCTCGCGACGCGATGGCCCGGAAAACCGATCTATACCTGTTCGTATTTCCCTCCGATTATAAAAGCCTTCGCAAAGAACTGCCGTCGATGAGACTGACACGCGAGGCCGTCCGCGCCGAATACGAGTGGGTCCGTGATCGGGGCTCGGACGTCGTGCCGATCGTCAACACGGTCCGGTCGGATCTCGGTGAAGCGTTCGGGACGACGGTCGATCCGATCGGGATCGGACAGTACGACGACGCCGTCGACGCGGTCTTCGCCGACGGCGACCGGGCCGTCAACGTCGCCGCGCTCGTGGGCCTGCTGCGAGACCTCGACGTACCGGGCGATTACCCGGGATTCGTCGTCGACGAGTTGCTCGCGCGCGAACTGGCGGCGATGATCGCCGGCGAGCAACCCCTGCGCCTGCTCGCCGAGGCGACGTTTCACTACGCGGACGTGTACACCCACGGCGACGCCGACGACCCCGCCGGCCTCGACGACCTCGACGCGGCCCTTGCTGCCGGCGTTCAGACGCGCCTGCCCGGCTGGGAGTGGCAAGCGACGGACAGTCCGTTCGGTATCGACGACTAGCAATCGGCTCTCCCCGCGACTCGCTCGGCTGTCGCTTTGCCGAGAGGTGTCTGACTGAGAGTTATGCCCGATGGAACGGTCATGTGACACATATGAGCGACGAGCGGACGATCACGGTCGCGGAGGTGAGCGACGGCCCGGGCGGTTCCGGCGAACCCGGCTCCGACGTCTCGCTCCCAGTTATCGAGTTACTGACTGGTCGAGGATTTGTCACTGGAAAAAGTGGTAGCGGTAAGAGTAACACCGCCTCGGTCATCGCCGAGAACCTGCTCGACTCCGGGTTCGGCCTGTTGATCGTCGACATCGACGGCGAGTACTACGGTCTCAAAGAGGAATACGAGATCCTCCACGTCGGGGCCGACGAGGAGTGTGACATTCAGGTAACGACCGAGCACGCCGAGAAGATCGCGGGGCTGGCCCTCGAGGAGAACGTGCCGATCATTCTGGACATCTCGTCGTTCCTGGACGACGACGAGGCCGAACAGTTGCTGACTGAGGTCTCGAAACACCTCTTCGCGAAGGCCAAGAAGCTCAAACAGCCGTTCCTGTTGCTGGTCGAGGAGGTCCACGAGTGGATCCCCGAAAACGGGTCGGTCAGCGAGGCCGGCAAGATGCTGATCAAGATCGGCAAGCGCGGGCGCAAACACGGACTCGGCGTCGTCGGGATCAGCCAGCGCCCCGCCGACGTCAAGAAAGACTACATCACTCAGTGTGACTGGCTCGTCTGGCATCGATTGACGTGGAACAACGACACGAAGGTCGTCCGGCGCGTACTCGACGGTGAGTACGCCGACGCGGTCGAGGACCTCGGCGACGGCGAGGCCTTCCTGATGACCGACTGGTCGGAGTCGATTCGGCGAGTGCAGTTCCATCGCAAGCAGACCTTCGACGCCGGGGCGACGCCCGGGCTGGACGACTTCGAGCGCCCGGAACTGAAGTCCGTCAGCGACGATCTCGTCTCGGAGCTACAGGAGATCAGCGAGGAGGAGCGCCAGCGCGAGGACACGATCGCGGAACTGCGGGAGGAACTGGACAAGAAGAACTCCCGGATCGCCGAACTCGAGCGCGAACTCCAGGACGCGCGCGACCTGAGCCGGATGGCCGACCAGTTCGTCGACGCGATGTTGGATCAGGTCGAGGGTGCCAGCCCCGGCCGGACCGAGACCGAGCGCATGCGCGCCCGTCGACAGCGCCGCGAGGAGCAGGACACGACCGACGAGGAGGCGCTCGAGTTCGAGCCGTTCGAGGCGCCCGCTGACCTCGAGGAGTCGGCCGACGCGCTGGATTTTTCCGACGCCGACATGCCGGCGTTCGGGTTCGAGACCGGATCGCACGGTTCCGAAGGCAGCGACGACGAGGCGATCGCCGAGGCGGTCGGAGCCGTCGACGGGACCGACGAATCGTCGGTCGATCGCCCGATGCCGGCCGCGGTGTCGTCGCTTCGAACGGAGATCCGGAACCTCGACGAGAAGGCTCGACGGATGCTGGCGCACTACGACGAGCAGGGGCCGGCGACGCCGCTCGACGCACATTTCGTCGCCGGGGGGACTGGCGACCGGACTGACGCCTACGCACACAACCGGCGGCTCCGGACTGCGGGGCTGATCGAACACGTCGGCCGCGGGAACTACGACGTCTGTCTCCGGAAGCGACTCGACGAGACGACGAACGGCCGACTCGCTGAGAACGAACTCGACGCGTTCCGGGACGAACTGGCTATCGCCTTCGGTCGAACCGATAGCGACCGGGACTAGCTCCCCGGAAGGATGTCGCCCAGGGCCGCACCGATCGACATGGGGACGAACGCGACCGCGACGTTCGCGAGCGCGACGGCCGGCCGACTCCAGTCGACACGCCCCCATGCAGTCAGCAGTACTACAGCCAGCAGAAACGAGATCGTGAGAACGCCGGCGAGTCGGAGTGGAACGACTCCGAACAGCCGGCGCCTGACGCGCACGTCCTGAATCTCCGCGACGTACAGCACTCCGGTCGTGATCGCCAGCGCGGACAGGGCAGTGCCGACAAGAAGCAGTGGGCGGGTCGCGAGGAACGCGCCGATCTCGCCCGTGCCGCCCTCGACGGCCATCGGGATCCCGAACAGCAGCGCACCGAGCAGTGCCTCCGTCGCATCCGCGCGATCAAACCCCCAGATGACGCGTCCGAACGCGGCGTCGGAACGGGACGCCTCCGAAGCGACTGTCATCGCCGCTTCGACCTGTTCGCGCTCCGTTTCGGAGTCGACTGTCTCGGCCAGTTCCTCGAGCCGGTCGAAGACGTCCCCGATGTCGGGGTGGTCGGAGTCTCCAGTACTCATGGTGATCGCCGTCCGGCCAGTAGGATCGATATGGCCATGGAGAACCCCGACAGCGCGCGAGCGGTTAACACTGCCGGCGGTAGGCAGTTCCCGGACGGGATTTTTCACTGGTTGTCACGAGGCAAACTTTATCACTGCTGTGCATCCCTAGTTGAAAACATGGAACGTTCCAGTCGGCAGCGCGAGCGAGTGGCCACCGACGAGGACACGACGGAACAGGACGAGCGCGAGCAGTGTCCGGAGTGTGGCTCGACATCGCTGATCGCGAGCGCGGACGGGGGCGAACTGGTGTGTGACGACTGCGGGCTGGTGGTGGAGGAAGGGACGATCGATCGGGGGCCCGAGTGGCGGGCGTTCAATCACGGCGAGCGCCAGGAGAAATCCCGCGTCGGCGCGCCGACGACGAAGACGATGCACGACAAGGGGTTGACGACGACGATCGACTGGAAGGACAAGGACGCCTACGGCCGGTCGATCTCCTCGAAAAAGCGCAGTCAGATGCACCGACTGCGTCGCTGGCAAGAGCGGATCCGGACGAAGGACGCCGGCGAGCGCAACCTGCAGTTTGCCCTCTCTGAAGTCGACCGCATGGCCTCGGCGCTGGGCGTCCCGCGATCGGTTCGGGAGGTCGCGTCGGTGATCTACCGGCGGGCGCTTGACGACGACCTCATCCGCGGCCGGTCGATCGAGGGCGTCGCCACCGCGGCGCTGTATGCCGCCTGCCGACAGGAGGACATCCCGCGCAGTCTCGAGGAGGTCTCGGACGTCTCGCGGGTCGAACAGAAAGAGATCGGCCGGACGTATCGCTACATCGCCCAGGAACTCGGGTTGAAGATGAAGCCGGTCGATCCGAAGAAGTACGTCCCGCGGTTCTGCTCGTCGCTCGAACTGACCGAAGAGGTCCAGTCGAAGGCCAACGAGATTATCGACGTGACCGCCGAGAAGGGCCTGCTCTCGGGCAAATCGCCGACCGGCTACGCCGCCGCCGCGATCTACGCCGCCTCGCTGCTCTGCAACGAGAAGAAGACCCAGCGCGAGGTCGCAGACGTCGCGCAGGTCACCGAAGTCACCATCCGAAACCGCTATCAGGAACAGATCGAAGCGATGGGACTGTAATCGCGGCGCGAAACTACTCTCGATCGGCGTGACTACTCCTCGACGACTTCGATCCCGCGGTTGTTCACGGCGGCGGGGTCGAGCCCGACTTCCTCGAGGAACTGCTTGTACTCGCGTTCGCACTTCTCTGCCTTTTGCTGGCGCTCGGAGGCGCGGTCACACAGCGCGACCAGATCCTCGGGCACGTCGTTGGTATAGACGATCCAGTGGTTGATCAGATCCGAGAGGCGGCGAATCGGCGAGGTGAAGTGGCCGTAGATCTCGAAGTTCAGCGCGTGGTGGCCGCCGAAGGGGTCGTTCATGTACTTGGCGCGGGGCATGACTTTCATCACGGCCCACTGGATCTTGTCCAGCTGGCGCGCCGGGGCCTGTTCGAGGGTGGCGTTGACGGCCTTCCGGGGGTCGTCCCACGCACTGCCGGGGATCGAGACGCCGTCCAGTTCCTGGATCTCCTGCAGGGCCTCGTCCCACTCCTCGGGCGCGGGTTGGGGGTGAACGCGGTACATCGCCTCGACGCCGCGGTCCCACATGAGTTCGTGCGTGACGGCCTTGTTGGCCTTGAGCATGCACTCCTCGATGATGGTGTGGGCGCGGTCGCGCTTGGGATTAAGGACGAGCGAGCCGTCTTCCTTGCGCTGTTCGTGCATGCTGTCGGCCAGCTCCCACACCGCCGAGAGGTCGTCGTGCAGCGGCGCGTCGGGGTCGTCGAGTCGGTTCTCGGCCTGCGTGTAGGTCAGCCGCTCGTCGCTCTGAATGACCGACTTGTAGATCTCGATGGTCTCGTAGGAGAGGGTCTCGGGATCGAGGTGCATCTCGACGGTGTGGGCCAGCCGGTCCTCCTCGGGCACCAGCGAGCAGACAGTCTCGGCGAGGATCGGCGGCAGCATGTGGACCGTGTAGGCGGGCAGATAGACCGTGTTCCCGCGCTCGACGGCCTCGCTCCACATCGCCGTCTCGGGATTGACGTAATGGGTCACGTCGGCGATGTGGACCCACAGGACGATCTCGTCGTCGCGCACGTCGATCGAGAGGGCATCGTCGAAGTCCTGTGCGTCGATCGGGTCGACGGTGAAGGCGGTCTTCTCCCGCAGGTCGCGGCGCTCGTCGACTTCGCTCTGGATCTCTTCCTGGACGTCGGTCGTCCGTTGTTCGGCCTCTTCGAGGACCTCCGGTGGGAACGCGTCGCGGATGTCGAACTTCTCGAACAGCTCCTCGCGCTTGTTCTCCAGATGGCGGGCCAGTTCCTCGTCGATCTCCACGGGGCCCTGCCCCTCGGCGGTCCCGGCCTCGGCCTGGGCGGACTCGTCGGTCATGGCTTCCGATAGGCCCACCCCGTAGGTAGGCGTTTCGACAGGCCGGCAAGCGTCAGCGACCCTCGGCACGGACAAACGGTCGTTTTAACCTCGTCGGCGGCAAGCGTCTCGTATGAACGTCAAGTCCCGACACCACCTCCGGGCGGACGCCATCGACGAGATCGTCGAGGCCGTCCGGGAGACGCTGGGGGTCGAAATCGACGCGGACAGCTTCGAGAAGGTCGAGTTCGAGGACAGCGACTGGGACGTCGTCCTCGTGGACGGCGAACCGGCCGTCCTGTATCTGGACAGCGAGGCGCAGGGTGACTCGGCGCAAAACGGCGATGTCAGACCGTTCCTCACGGTCAGGGGAGCCAACGAGTACCCGCCGGAACGGAACGTCGTCACCGTCGACGCCGGCGCGGTCTCGTTCGTCTCGGACGGGGCCGACGTGATGCGCCCCGGGATCGTCGAGGCCGACGACTCCATCGAGGCGGGCGATCTGGTCGTGATCGCCGAGGAGACCCACGGAAAGGTGCTGGCGATCGGGCGCGCCCGGGTCGACAGCGAGGAGATGCTCGGCGACGAGGGCAAGGTCGTCGACTCGATCCATCACGTCGGCGACGAACTGTACGAGTTCGTCGCGTAGGATCGCCCGATTGCATAGGCCGGTCCAGCTTGTTTCGCGAGCGGTGACGAGCGCGGCGAACCGTTCGACGCGGAAAACGGTGGTTGCAAGTGAAAACTCCTATATGATCGTTCGAGAGACGGTAATATATGCCGGACCCACCGCGCGTACTCAGCACGCAACATCCAGACAACGCGACGGTTCCGTTCTTCGCGGAGGGCGAAGTGATCGAGGGCGAAGACGAGATTCAGGAGGCCTATTACGCGTACTCGCACCTCGGCGCGGACGAACAGATGTGGGACTTCGAGGGGAAGGAGGGCGACGAGTACGCAGTCAAGAAACTCCTGTCGCGGTTCGATCAGTACTTCCTGGACTCGAAACTGGGCGAGGACGTCCGCCTGACGGTCCGCGGTCCGAATCCGGACGTCGAGAAGGCCGAGGCGAAGATCTTGCTGGAGATTCTCGAGAGCATCCCGCGGTCGTACGACGCGGCGGAGCTGTTCTACGACGAGCACGACGAAGGCGTCGTGCCGCCGATTTTCGAGGTCATCATCCCGATGGTGACCGACGCCGACCAGCTCAATGCCGTCCACGACTACTACGAGCAGTTCGTCGTCGCCAAGGGCGACGAGGAACTGCTGGACGGGCGAACGGTCTCGGAGTGGGTCGGCGACTTCCGGCCGAACTCGATCAACGTCATCCCGCTGATCGAGGACCGCGAGCACATGCTCGCCGCCGACGAGATCATCCGAGGCTATGTCGAGGGTCGTGACGTCGACGCCCAGCGGGTCTTTCTGGCGCGTTCCGACCCGGCGCTCAACTACGGGTCGCTGTCGGCGGACCTGATCAACAAGGTCTCCATGCAGCGACTGTACGACATGGCCGAGGAGGAAGACATCGACATCTACCCGATGCTTGGGGCCGGTTCGGCACCGTTCCGGGGCAACCTCTCGCCGACGACCGTCGAGGCGACGCTCGACGCGTGGCCGGAGGTCGAGACGTACACCGTCCAGTCGGCGTTCAAGTACGATTACCCGGTCGAAACGGTCCAGGGAGCTATCGAGACGCTGCGGTCGGCCCCGGAGAGCCGACACGAGGAGCGTATCGACGAGGAGCGCGCCCTGGAAGTCGTCGACGCCGTCGAGGACGTCTACGCCGAGCAGGTCGAACAGGTCGCGCCGCTGGTCAACCGGATCGCCGAGTACACGCCCAAGCGACGGGCCCGCAAGCTCCACGTCGGGCTGTTCGGCTACTCCCGGGAGGTCGGCGAGACCCAGCTCCCGCGGGCGATTACCTACACTGCGACGCTGTACAGCATCGGCTTCCCGCCGACGCTGATGGGGCTTGCCGGCCTCTCGGAGGAAGACATCGCGTTCGTCGAGGAAGCGTTCCCGCGGTTCTTCGAGACGCTTGCGGACGCGGCCCGGTACTACAACCCCCGGTCGCAACTGGTCTTGCCGCTGGACGAGGAGCGTGCGACCGCCGGCCTGGATCTGGTCGACGTCGATCCCGACCCCCAGCACCGGTCGGCGACCGACGACGTCATCGACGCGCTGAACCGCGAGGACGCCGACGCCGTGCGTGCCGGAATCGTCCGGGCCGCCCAGATCCGGCAGTTCCTCGGGTAATTTTCCTCGCCGATCACGCCGGCCGTGCGTGGAATTCGAAGCGTGCGCCGCCGGACTCGCTCTCGGTCACAGACGAGGTCCAGCCATGGGCCGCCGCGATGTCCGAGACGATCGAGAGGCCGAGCCCAGTTCCGCCGTCGTTGGTCGTGTAGCCGTGTTCGAAGACGGCGTCACGTGCGTCTTCGGGAATTCCGACACCGTCGTCGGCGACGTAGAAGCCGTCCGCCGTGGTCCCGATCCGGACGGTCACGTCTTCGCCGCCGTGTTCGACAGCGTTGCGGAAGAGATTCTCAAGTAACTGAGCCAGCCGATCGCTGTTCGCTTCGGTCGTCTCGCTGGTCTCGCAGTCGACGATCAGGTCGGCGTTGCCGGTCCGGACGTACCCCCAGCTCTCGCGAGCGACGGTCGCCAGCGAGACCACGCTCGTCTGGGTTACCGTTCCGGGCTGTCGAGCCAGCGTCAGGATGTCGTCGATCAGTTCTTCGATCCGGGTCAGCGCGTCGTCGGCCTTCCGGAAGTGTTCGTCAGCGCCGGTCTGCTGAGCGACGTCGAGCATCCCGATGGCGATCGAAAGCGGATTGCGGAGGTCGTGGGCGACGACGCTGGCGAACTCGTCGAGCCGTTCGTTCTGGCGAGCCAGTTCGCGCTCGCGCTCACGGAGTTGCTGTTCGCGCTCCGCTCGGGTCATCGCGGCCTCGACGGCCCCACCGAGTATCTGAAAGAGGTCGATGTCGATGTCGTCGAAAGCGGCGACGTCCACCGATCCGGTGGCGATGACGCCGATGTCGCCGACTGGAACCGCCATACACGACCGGAGCGGCGACAGCTCGTCTTCGGCGTGTTCGGTCGCCGTGATGTCCTCGACGACCCGCATCTCCCCGTGCTCGAAGACCCACCACGGGAGGCTGTCGTCCCGGCTGATCGTTGGCGGGGAATCGACGATGCGTTCGCCGGTCTCGGAGACTGCGGTCGGGACGAGTTCGTCCGCAGATTCGTCGTAGCGCCACAGCGTGGCGGCCGGCAACTCGAGGACGTCTTCGACTGCATCGACTGCGATCGCGGCTATCTCGGAGACTGTCTCCGCGACGGACAGCTCCTGACTGGCCCTGTGAAGGCCCCGGAGTCGCTGTTCGAGGCGCTTGCGCTCGGTCACGTCGCGCTGGATGGCCACAAACGCCTCGATTTCGCCGCTGTCGTCCTCGATGGGCGTGATCGTCTGGTCGGCGTAGTAGATCTCACCGGACTTGCGGCGGTCCTGGATTTCGGCGTGCCACGTCTCACCCGAAAGGATCGTGTTCCACATCTCCTCGTAGTACGCTTCGCCCAGCACGTCCGAGCGGATCAGACGCGGCGTCTCACCGATCGCCTCGTCGGCACTGTAACCGGTTATCTCCTCAAACGTCGAGTTCACGTATTCGATCGTCGCGTCGGTGTCGGTAATATAGATCCCGTGGCCGGCAGACTCGACAGCGTTTTCGAACGTGCGCAGCTCGCGCTCGGTCTCTTTCAGCCCCGTGATGTCCGTCGCAACGCCCAGGACCGCCCGGTCGTCTGACTCGACCGGCTCGAACGGGATCTTGCGCGTCTCCAGGACGCGTTTCTCGCCATCTGGATACGTGAGTGTCTCCTCGGGAATCGTCTTGGACTCGCCCGATTCGATCACCTCGCGGTCGTCGGCCCGGAACTGTTCGGCCTCAGTCTCGGAGTTGGCCAGTTCGGCGTCGGTGGCCCCTTCGATCGCCTCGACTGTGGTCCCGTAGGCTTGCGCGAGGCCTTCGTTTGCGAACAGGTACTCGCCGGACTCGCCTTTGGCGAACACCAGTTGCGGGAGCAGGTCAATGAGCTGGCGGAGTCGCTTCCGGCTTCGGTCTAACTGTTGCTCCAGCCGCTTGCGCTCGGTGATGTCAGTCGCGACGACGAGGGCCCGACGCTCGTCTCCGTGTGGCGTCTCAAGGGGCTGTATCTCCGTCCGGACAGTCCGTTTCTCGCCGCCGGCGTCGACGAACGTATCTTCGGGGATCGTCTTCGCCTCGCCGGACTCGATCACTGCCAAGTCGTCAGCCCGGAAGTCCCGATGATCGCTCTCTGTGGCGTACTCTTCGTCAGTCGATCCCTCGAGCTCCGCTGGTGAGGTGCCGTAGACATCGGCAGCAGCTCCGTTCGCGAGGAGATAGCGGCCGCCGCTGTCCTTGACGAACACCTGCTGGGGCAGGGCGTCGATGACTACCCGGAGGTATCGTTCGTTCGTCTGGGCCTTCTGACGGGCGGCCCGTCGACTTACTTCCCGGCCGATCCACTGCGCGAGCAGCCGCACGAATGTGCGATCGTGCTCGGAGACGGACGGGGTGTCGTCGTCGAACCCGGCAAAGCTGATCGCGCCGTACACACCGTCCGACGCGTCGATCGGAACACCGACGAACGTCTCGACCGACCGGTCACGATAGACCGGATGCGCGTCAGCGATGACATCCGAGGCGGTCCTGACGGTATCGACCGCTCCGTCCGACATCTCTGCACAGATCGTGCCGGTCATATCGAATCGTTCACCGGCCCCAACGGTCAGGTCCGGCGCATCGGCCGCGCGGACGGTATATCCGTCGTCGAACTCCGCGACGATGCCGGCGTCTGCTGCCAGCCGGTCCCGACCGAGCGCAAGCAGCTCCCGCAGCTGGTCGTCGAAAGACGCCGTTTCGTCGGTCGTTATCTCGTGTAAGCGCCGGAGATGCTCGGACCGTCGTTCAAGCGCTCGCTCGCGGTCTTTCCGGTCAGTGACCTCCCGCGAGTAAATCGAGAGGCCGTCCTCGTCGGGGAAGACACGGACCTCGATCCAGTACTCCAGCGGTTCGACGTAGGTCTGGAAAGTGACCCGCTGTTGGGTCGCCATCGCCTCGTGATACCGCTCGTAGGCTTCGGAGTCGACCATTTCGGGAAACACGTCCCAGACGACGTCACCGACGATATCCGCAGCCGACACACCGGTGCGGTCTGCCATTCGCTCGTTCCAGTAGGTGACGCGCCACTCGTCGTCGATAGCGTAAAAGGCGTCGTCGATCCGCTCGTAGACGGCGGCGAGTCGTTCGGTCGCTGCCGTGGCTCGCCGCTCGGCGCGGTATCCTTCCGCGAGGTTGACCAGTCGGGTCGCCAGGATGCGGTACTGCTCGACGCCGGGTTCGCGGACGACGTAATCGCTCACGCCCGCCGAGATGGCGTCGCTCGCAAGCGACTCACTGCCCCGCGCCGTGAACAACACGACCGGAAGATCGGGTGCCCGCTCGCGGACCCGCTCGATCGTCTCGATCGGGTCGACCCCCCGAAGCCGTGACCCGACGACGACGCAGTCGACAGCGTCGAGACTCTCGATCGTTTCCTGTGCCGTGTCGACGGTCCGCACTTCGAGTCGACGGTCTTCGCGTTCCAGTCGGTCCCGCAGAAACCCCGCAAAGTCACCGTCACGATCAGCATAGAGAACGCGATACGTCGAAGATCCCCCGCCGCCAGAGGGTCGCTGTGGCATACCTTCGGTAGTGACTACACCCCCATGAAGACACTGCTGACAGAATCAGAACTGATATACTCCGGGCGGATCCTACGAGGTCTTCAGCCCGCTTCCGGTCAGCGCTGTCACGATGTCGTCGCCGTCTTCGATCACGCCACGTTCCCGGAAGCGCTCGAGCGCGGCGGTCGCCGTCGCACAGGTCGGCTCGACGTGGAAGCCGGCCCGGGCGAGCCGGTCGTGTTCGCGCTCGGTCGCCGCCGTCGGGACTGCGACGGCGTCGCCGTCGGTCGCCTCGACCGCCTCGATGATCTGGTCGTTCCGTGCCGGCTCGGCGATCTGGATCCCGTCGGCGGCGTCGTTTCGCTCGCTCGCCGGGTCTGGATCGCCGCCGATCGCTTCGACGATCGGCGCGACGCCCGCGGCCTGTGCGCCGAGCAGCCGCGGCATCGAGTCGATCCAGCCCGCCTCCAGCAAAGCGCGAAAGCCGCGGTACGCGCCCAGAAACAGCGTCCCGTGGCCCAGCGGCGTCACGAACGCGTCGGGAGCCGACCAGCCGCGCTGGGCCGCGATCTCGAAGGCGACGGTCGCGGTGCCGGCCAGAAAGGCGGGGTCCCAGGCGTGGCTCGCGTAGTAGGCCTCGACCGGCTCGCGAGTTTTCGCCTCACTTCCTTCGTCAGCGCCCGACTCGATGGCCTCGATGCAGGCGTCGGTGACGTCCTGACGGGTGCCCTCGATCCGTCTGAGCGTCGCTCCGGTCCGTTCGATCGCCCGCAACTTCCCGGGCTTGGCCTCGGCGGGCACGAAGATCTCGGCGTCGATCCCGGCGCGGGCGGCGTAGGTCGCGACCGCCAGGCCGGCGTTGCCCGAGGAGTCTTCGACGACCCAGTCGACGCCGAGTTCGAGCGCGCGCGAAACCGTCGTCGCCGCGCCGCGGTCCTTGAAACTTCCCGTCGGGAATACCGATTCGAGTTTGAACTGCACGCCCCACTCGTCGCCCTCAACCAGCGGCGTCCAGCCCTCGCCGAGGGTGACCCGTCGCTCGACGGGGAGGAATTCAGAAAAGGCCCACAGCCCCTTGTCGCGGTCGATCGCCGCCGGGGGCTTGTCGTCAGGGACGGGCCGATCAGCGAACTCGAGCGGGTGGCCGCACTGACATCGCCAGGGGCCGTCTCCGGGGTACGTCCGGCCGCAGTCTGGACAGGCCAGATCCATGGCGGCACTACCGTGGCCGAGCACACGGATCTGTCGGTCCGCATCGCCCCGTGCCAGATCGCCGTGGAAAAACGGGTCGCTCTAGGGCGTGATGACCGCGCGTCCGTCGATCTCGCGGTGCTCGAGTTTCTCTGCGACCGTGTTGACGTCTCCGAGTTCGTAGCGACTGGTATGTAGATTCACGTCGCCCTGTTCAACCAGTGCGACCAGTTCCTGGAGTTCGGTGTACTGACCGACGATGTTGCCCACGTAGGAGAACTCGCCGTTGACGAGCGCCTGTGCGGGTTCATGGATGTGCCCGCCGTAGCCGATGATGTGGTGGTCACCGCCGGCGGCGGTGATGTCCGGGGCATACTCGGTGGTCACGTCCGCGCCGACGAAGTCAAGTACCTGTGCGGCACCCGTCCCGTCGGTGACGCTGTCGACGAACTCCCGGACGTCCTCTTTCTCAGGGTTGACGAGGTGGTCGGCTCCCCCCTCCTCGGCCAGTTCCAGCGCGGAGTCTTTGATGTCGACCGCGGTGATCTGTGCGGCGCTCATCGCGTCGACGACCTGGACGCCGATGTGGCCCAGCCCGCCGATGCCGACGATCACGGCGTGATCGCCCGGGTTCAGCTTCCGGACGGCCTTCTTGGCGGCGTGGTAGGCCGTGATCCCCGCGTCGGCGTGGGGTGCGATGTCGGTCGGGTCGACACCGTCCGGCAGCGGGATGACCGCTCGCTCGTTTGTCAGCAAGTAATCGGCGAACCCGCCGTCGGTCGTCAGCCCGTTGAACGACTGGTTCTCACAGTACATCGTCTCGCCCTGCCGGCAGGCCCGACAGGTGCCACAGGTCTGTACCGGATGGCAGATGACCGGGTCGCCCTCTTCGACGATTTCGACCTCATTGCCCGTCTCGGCGACGATCCCCGCGTTCTCGTGGCCGAGTGTCATCGGCAACGACTGCGGGACGTACTGCTCCCACATCCCCTCGATGATGTGGTTATCCGTCTGACACCATCCCGCGCCTTCTACCTCGACGATCACCTCGTCCGATCGCGTGATCTCCGGTCGGTCGATCTCCTCGACCGTCAGCCCCTCGCTCATGTCGTCGGTGTACTCGTGGAGTCGTGCTGCTCTCATGGCCCACAAACTATTATGATCTAATATGATATATAGACCGGTGGATGCAGACAGCTCCGTGATAGGTCTGAGAGCGGACGAAAACAGCGAGGGCAGTCCCGTCTACCGGACGCGCCCGGCGATCTCGTCGACGGTCTTCAGCGCGTCGCGGACCATCGGCGGCGTGACCTCGAAGGGCTGGTTGTGAATCGTCTCCTCGGGGTCGCAGGCGGCTTCAGCGACGATATCGAGCTGCTCGTCGGTCGGGTCGTCCAGCCCGATGTCCGACAGCGCGGTCGGCAGGCCGATCTCCCGGGAGAACTCGACGTAGTCCTCGATGAACTCGTCGTCGCGACCCTCGAGGACGAGCTGGGTGATCGTCCCGATATTGACCTTCTCGCCGTGTGTCGCGTCGTGGGTCGCCTCGAGCTGCGTCAGACCGTTGTGGACCGAGTGAGCGGCAGCGAGCCCGCCGCTCTCGAAGCCCAGCCCGCTCAGAAGCGTGTTCGCCTCGGTGACGGCCTCGACGCTCTCGGTGACCGCGTCGCGCTCGACCGCGTCGACCGCCGAACGGCCGTGTTCGCGCAGCGTCTCGTAACAGAGCCGCGCCAGTCGGTGCCCGGCGCGCGTCGGCTTGCCGCCGACGACGTTGTCCCCGTCCGAGCGATAGGTTGCGTCGGCCTCGAACCAGGTGGCGAGCCCGTCGGCGATTCCCGACCGGAAGAACCGCGTGGGCGCGTCCGAGACGACGTCGGTGTCGACCAGCACGAGATCCGGGTGCTCGTTGTAGAACCAGTACTCCTCGAACTCGCCGTGTTCGCTGTAGATGACTGACAGCGCGCTGGTCGGCGCGTCCGTCGAGGCGACGGTCGGCATCGAGACCATCGCACCGTCCTCGAGGTTCTCTCGAACGGCCTTCGCCGTGTCGAGGGCCTTTCCCCCGCCAGCGCCGATGACGATATCGGCACCGCGATCGCGGACAATCTCGGAGATCCGGTCGACCTCGGCCTCGGAGGCCTCTCCCTGGAACTCGACGGAACTGGCCTCCAGCCCTGCGTCTTCGAGGCTGTCCAGTACCTCGTCTTCGACCAGTCCGAGCACGATCTCGTCGGCGAGCAACAGCGCGTGCTCGCCCAGCGAGGCCGCGTGTGTGCCGATCTCCTCGGCAACGCCGCGTCCCTGTACGTACGCCGCCGGCGACTTGAATACCTGTGACATAACCACGTAAAAGTATTTACTCGAATGGCAATAACCTTTTTGTCAGTGTTCCGTCCGTCGTGTCCGCCGGCAACGCCGTCGAAAATCCGTATGATTGAGGGTGTTTGCTGCTCAAGTTCAGACGATGGAACTCGCATATGGGCCCGTCCCGTCGCGTCGGCTGGGACAGAGTCTCGGAGTCAACACGATCCCGCCCAAAACTTGCTCGTACGCGTGTGTGTACTGCCAACTCGGTCGGACGACTGACACAGTCGTCGAACGAGACGAGTTCTTCTCGCCCGAGGAGATCTTCGAGGCCGTCAGCGACCGCGTCGAAGCGGTCCGCGCGGCTGGCGAGTCGATCGACTACCTCTCGATCGTCCCCGACGGCGAGCCGACGCTCGACGCGAACCTCGGCGCGACGATCGATCGGCTGCAGGACCTCGAGATTGACGTCGCGGTCATCTCGAACGGGTCGCTGCTCGCCGACGCCGACGTCAGGGCAGCCCTCGCGACGGCGGACTGGGTGTCGTTGAAAGCCGACGCGGGGACTGCAGAGACGTGGCGCGCCGTCGACCGACCCAACAAGGCGCTCTCCTTCGAGTCGGTGGTCGAGGGAATGCGCGCGTTCGCCGACGCCTTCGAGGGGACGCTGACGACCGAGACGATGCTGGTCGACGGCCGCAACGACGACGAGTCGTCCCTGCAGGCGACCGTGGATCTGGTGGCCTCGCTCGACCCCGACACTGCCTACATCGCCGTGCCGACCCGCCCGCCGGCCGAAGAATGGGTCGAACCGGCCGGCGAGCAGGCGCTGGCCGCCGCCTATTCGATCTTCGAGGACCGGCTCAAACACGTCGAATATCTCATCGGAGCCGAGGGGTCGACCTTCGCGGCGACCGGTGACGTCCGGGCGGATATCCTCGGCGTGACCGCAGTCCACCCGATGCGGGAAACCGGCCTCAGAGAACTACTCGACCGTGATGAGGCCGACTGGGCGGTCGTCGAGGAACTCCTCGAGGAAGGGGCACTGCTGAAACGGGAGTTCGGCGACGAGACCTTCTACCTGCGCCCGATCGAAACCATGGACGAGTGATCGCCGCTGACGAAGGTAGCATCACGTCCGCAGTCTTGTGGCGTTTCGAAATACCATCGGAACGACTTTGCACCTGCAACGACGACGTAGTGGCGTTATGGCCGAAGATGTCACAGTCGATCGTATCGAGGACGCAATCGCGGACGTCACCCACCCGGAGATCGACGCGACGCTCGTCGAACTCGGGATGATCGACGACGTTCGCGTCGACGACGACGTGACCATCGACGTCGCAATTCCGATGACGGGCATCCCCGACCAGATCAAGCAGCTGCTCGCACACAGCCTCGCGGACGCGCTCGACTCGCTCGACGTCGAGTTGACCGTTCAGTTCGTCCTCATGGACGAGCAGGCACGCGAGCGGTTCTTCGAGATGGAGGAAGACAACTGGAGCGGTCTCGACGACGACGGCGGTGGCGCCCAGTCCCCGTTCTGAGACGCGTCAGCTCGCCGTCCGGCAATATTGTACCAGGAGATCACGGCTACGTGAGCGACCAGCGGAATTGTCCCGGGCGAACTGGGTGGGTGAGGTTGGGAGTCCAGCGTCCGTCAAAACCGGTCGATGACGGTGTAAGACGTGGTCCCCGGCGGCTTGTCTGTTCCATCTCGTCGGCCTGATATGTTAACAGCTGCGGAGTATCCGCACCTCACGCCGATTGCCGTGAGGGTGGTTCTCCCCGTCAGCAGATGCAGTCGTGTGCCCGACCGGCGAGTTTCGGGACGTGGTCGTGCATACACTCGGCGTACGCCAGCATCGCCTCGGCCTGCTCAGCGGTCGCTCGTTCCTGCTGGTAGTACGTCCCGTTGCGGTAGTTCTGCCAGAGCTCGACCAGTTCATCCTTCGTCGCCTCGGAGAACACGCCGGCCTGCGCCCCGTACTCGAAGGTATCCTCGTGGTTCATCAGATCGTCCGTCTCCGCCAGCTCTCGGTCGACCACGTAGAACTGCACCGTCCGCTCCAGCGCCGCGAACGACCCCTCGACCACCAGCGTGTGATGCCGATCGATGTCTCGCAACGCCCGAATGCCGTCCAAGATGCGACACGCCTTCCGCAACTGCAGGAGCGCCTCGCCCTCCACGTCCAGTCCCGGTTCGACGGTACCGCGCTGGGTGAACGCCGCCACGGCGGCGCTCAACTCGTCGCTGCACGGATCCTCGTCATTCATCGCCGATCACCTCTGCGACGTCGGCACTACCCAGCACCACGTCTTTCACGCGACCCAGTGCATCGGAGTCCTCGATCACGACGCCCTCGGCCAGCACCTCGTCGATCCCGTCCTCGGCCTCCCCGTGGCTCACTGCCGACTCCACGGACTCGACCAGCACCTCGAACTCGTACCGGTCGCCCTCGTCGCCGAACCGCTGCTCGCCGAGATCGACGGCGATGTCGGTCGCTGTGCGCCGCGCCTGCAGGAGATTGTCATCGTTGTCGACCAGTAGCCAGACGTCGATGTCGCTGCGTCGATCGGCCTCGCCGCGCGCGACGCTCCCGAATACGACCAGCGCCGAGAACGACGGTACTTCTTCGCAAGCCCGTCCGGCGAACGCCCGCACCGGTTCGCGGAACTCGTCCTGCGGCAGCGCGAACAGCGGCTCGTCCGGGATCGTCACCCGCTCGCGGTTCAGGCGTACGTGCTTGCTGCGCCCGCTCTCGTCGACGCGGACGAGTTCCAGCTGCCGGAGCAGATCGACCGCACGCGTCGTCGTCTTCGAGCCGTTGTCCGTGATCTCCCGGAGTTGGCGCACGGTGAACTCCCTGAACGGGTTTCGAATCAGGAGTTCGAGCACGTCCTCCATCGCCCCGTACCGGAACACCTGCTCCTCCCCGACGGGGAAGGGGAGGTGCAATCCAGGAGACTGGCCACTCTTAGTGTCCACATACAATTTAAGTGTCCAAAGCGCCGAAAACGTTTCGTTCGCTCGGTTTTCCATACCCGACCGAACTGCCAGGACCGCGGTCTTCTGTCGGGCGCATTCGTGCCAACAGCTGTCCTCGCGAGCAATACCTAGGTGAGTGGAAATGCACCCCACGGGTGGTGGTCTCGGGCAGACATCTCTCACGTATGTCCGTTCGCGAGAAGATAGTCCCGGGCGGATTCGAACCGCGGTCGCTCCGCGTCGCTCCGCTCCCTGCTTCGAATCTGCGGGGATATTCGCCGCTCGCGGGATTGCTCGCGGCAAAATAGTCCCGGGCGGATTCGAACCGCCGTCAGAGGCTCCAAAGGCCTCTATGATTGGCCGCTACACCACGGGACTGCGACATCCGTTTGAGTGTACGTTCCGGGAGGGAATTATATCTTCTTTTCTCGCTGTCCGCTCGCAGGCGATCAGTCTGACGCTTCGATCTCGGGCTCAAGACACTCACAGACGTCCGATTCGGGATCGAAACAGTCCGGACAGTTCTCGTTTCGGTCGACGATGGTGTCGAGTCGCTCGGCGACCGTCTCGTCGATCACGCTCTCCAGCGTCCGCGCCTCGGCCCGGAAATTCTCGACCTCCAGCACCTGCAAGAGAAACCGCTCGATGATACAGTACGTCTCCAGCGCGTCCCGCGCCTGTCGGATCCCCTCGTCGGTCAGGTCGACGCCCTTGTACTTCTCGTGCTCCAGCAGCCCCTGATCTTCGAGTTTGCCGACCATCTCGTTGGCGCTCGCAGGACTGACGTCCAGCCGGTCGGCGATCGAACCCGTCGAGGCCGGCCCGTCTTCGAGCTGCTGGATCAGATAGATCGCCTTCAGGTACTGGTCTCCAGTGTTCATCGTTCCTCCATGAGCCGGGTCACTGCTTCGACGCCTTCGGCCTCCTCCTCGCGGATCGCCTCGAGTACCGAGACCAGTCGGTCGCGGCTGACGGTAAACTCGGTGTCGCTCGCTTCGATCGCCGCGATCAGGTCGTCGTAGAACTTGTAGGTCGTCTCCTCGTTACACAGCTGGTCGTAGAGCACGTCGTCGAAGTCGCTGTCCGCCTCGTAGGTCGCCTCGACCAGCCGCTTGATCTCCTCGAACGACACCGTCTCGGCGTCCAGCTCCGCGATCAGCTCTTCGAGCTGGTCACGATGGCGGAACGACTCCTCTGCCGCCGCCTGCATGTACTCCGCGACTGCCGTCTCCTCGGCCACCGTCTCGACGTGTTTCGACGCCCGCGCTTCGACGACCTCTTCGAGGACGATCCCGATCTGTAACAACCGCGCGAGCTGGTGGTCTGACTCAAGCGACTCGCTGACGCTCACGGACTCGCCACCCCCGAGGCGTCGACGACTACGTTCATGACCATGGCTCGGGGTGGCGCGGCCTTAACTCTTACAGGCCTCTGCCGAGGAATTGGCTGAGCGCAACGCTATTTCGAGACATCGCTCGAGTGCAACATGACGAGCACCGTAACCGCCGTGACACCGATTGCGACCGCCTGACGTTCCGCACCTGTGGTGACGTGTCGTTTGAACACTATTTCGGACGGAGACCGTGAACGTTCTTAACACTCCCACACATTGGGTGAGACATGCACGCCGAGATGACGCGACTCGGGACGCACAGTCGGGGGGTCGATCGATGAGCGATCGACCGGAAATGTTCGACGGTGTCGAGGAGATCTGGCTCGACGGCGAGTTCGTGGACTTCGAGGACGCCCAGATCCACGTCCTGACCCACGCGCTCCACTACGGGACGGGCGTGTTCGAGGGCGTTCGTTGCTACGACACCGACCGAGGGCCGGCGATCTTCCGCTGGGAGGAACACCTCGATCGCCTGTACAGCTCCGCGGAGGTCTACGATATCGACATTCCGTACACGAAAGCCGAACTCGACGAGGCCACGCGCGAGCTCATCGACCGGGAGAACCTCGATTCAGGGTACATCCGGCCGATCGCCTTCTACGGGTACGGACCGCTGGGACTCAATCCACAGCAGTCGCCCGTCCAGGTCGCGCTTGCGGTCTGGCCGTGGGGCGCGTACCTCGGCGACGAAGCCCTCGAGGAGGGCGTCGACGTCGCGGTCTCCTCGTGGCGCAAGTACTCATCGAGCCAGATCCCGACCAACGCCAAGACGACGGGAACCTACGTCAACAGCGTGCTGGCAAGCCTCGAGGCCAAGGGCAACGGGTACGAGGAGGCGATCGTTCTCAACAAGGAGGGCAACGTCGCCGAAGGGCCGGGCGAGAACCTCTTTCTGGTCCGAGACGGCGAGCTGTACACGACCGGGCTCGCGGAGTCCATCCTCGACGGGATCACCCGCCGGACCGTGATCGAACTCGCCGAGGAGATGGGCTACACCGTCCACGACGACGCGACGATCTCCCGCGGCGAACTGTACACCGCCGACGAGCTGTTCTTCTCGGGGACTGCGGCGGAGATCACGCCGATCCGGACGGTCGACGACAACGAGATCGGCACGGGAACCAAGGGGCCGGTCACCGACGAGATCCAGCAGCGCTTCTTCGAGGTGGTCGAGGAAGGGCAACCCGAGGCGTGGTTCACGCCTGTCTGATCCGATTTCGCGGTCACTCGTCCGTTCGGTCGTCGGCCCTTTCGACGGGGATGTCCAGCGAGACTTCGCTGTCGTTGGCCTCGCCGAACCCGGCGCTGAGAACGCGGGTCAGCGCGTCTTCGACGTTCTCGTCGAGTTCCTCGTAGTCGTCGGGTTCGACCTCGATGACGAACCCGGTCGTGATGTTCGGCGCGGTCGGCAGAAACAGGAGTTCGCGCCCGTCAGATGCTTGCTGGCCGGTTTTGAACGCTGTCATTCGCATCCCGTTCCAGGTTTCGACCTTGACCGGGGCCTGAAGTTCGTCCGTTCCACCGACGGCCGTCTCGACGGCCATCTTCGAGGCGTTGTAGATGATGCGCAACCCCGGCAGATGGTTCATCAGGTCATCGAGTCCGGCCTCGAGGAGCGAGCCGGCGGCCGTCCGCATGAGATACCCGATCGCGAACACCAGCAATACGAACACGACGATCGTCAGCAGCACCTGCAGCGGATCCGAATCGACGACGTTCAGCGGGACCTGTCGTATCTGATTGTACAGCCAGGAGAGGACGAATATCGTCACCAGCAACGGAACCAGGACGATCAGTCCGCTGGCGAAATCTCGTTTCCACGTTGCCGACATTACGTCCAGCCACGAGCGTGCGCGTAATGATACTATCGCCTGCTGCGTGCGTTCGTGAGATCGTCTGCTGTATGTGTTCGCTATCGGCTCTCGCTACTGTCGGCCCGTCTCTGGGTGATCGCGGAGTCAACGGCCGGGACCGTCGAGTCGCGGTGGACCCGGCAGTCCTCGACGGAGTGACGGTCGTCGCCGCTCGGTCGGAAGCCGCGCCGACGGGAGGGATGGCAGGCGGCGAGAACAGTAGGTTTATCAGGCGCACGGAGCGAAGATCCAGCAAGATTACTTTCGAGATGACATCGAACAATCAACCGGAGGTGAACATCGGACTCGTCGGCCACGTCGACCACGGGAAGACGACCCTGGTCGAGGCCCTCTCAGGAGAGTGGACGGACCAGCACTCCGAGGAGATGAAGCGCGGTATCTCCATCCGGCTGGGCTACGCCGACGCGACGTTCCGGAAGTGCCCCGAATGTGACGACCAGTCGGCCTACACGGTCGCCGAGGAATGTGACGAACACGGCGTCGAAACCGAGCATCTACGGACGGTGTCGTTCGTCGACGCGCCGGGCCACGAGACGCTGATGGCGACGATGCTGTCGGGTGCGGCGATCATGGACGGCGCGGTGCTGGTCATCTCCGCGACCGAGGACGTCCCGCAGGCCCAGACCGAAGAGCACCTGATGGCGCTTGACATCATCGGGATCGAGAACATCGTCATCGCCCAGAACAAGATCGACCTCGTCGACGCCGAGCAGGCCCGCGAAAACCACCAGCAGATCCAGGAGTTCGTCGAGGGGACCGTCGCGGAGGGCGCGCCGATCGTCCCGATCAGCGCCCAGGCCGGCGCGAACGTCGACCTGCTGATCGAGACCGTCGAGGAGCACATTCCGACCCCGGAACGCGATCCCGACGCCGACCCCGAGATGCTGGTCGCGCGGAGTTTCGACATCAACCGGCCGGGGACCACCTGGGACTCGCTTCTGGGCGGCGTGCTCGGCGGCAGTCTCGCACAGGGACGGCTCGAACCCGACGACGAGATCGAACTCCGGCCCGGTCGCGAGGTCGAGGAAGGCGGCCAGAGCGAGTGGGAGCCGGTCACGACGACGATCCGCTCGCTACAGGCCGGCGGCCGGAGCGTCGAGGAGGCGACGCCCGGCGGCCTGCTCGGCGTCGGCACCGGCCTCGATCCGTCGCTGACGAAGGGCGACGGACTCGCCGGACAGATCGCCGGCCCGCCCGGGACGCTTCCGCCGGTCCACCAGCAGTTCACGATGGACGTTCAGTTGCTCGACCGGATCGTCGGCGACGAGGCCGACGAGGTCGATCCCATCTCGACGAACGAGCCGCTCATGTTGACCGTCGGGACGGCCACGACCGTCGGGACGGTCACCAGCGCCCGCGATCAGGAGGCCGAGGTCGCGCTCAAGCGCCCGGTCTGCGCCCGCGAGGGTGCCAAGATCGCGATCAACCGGCGCGTCGGCACGCGCTGGCGGCTGATCGGTATCGGAACCCTGCGGGAATGACGGTCGTCCTCGACACCAACGCGCTGATGATGCCCGTCGAATGCGATATCCGCGTGTTCGAGGAACTCCAGCGACTGCTCGGAACGGTCGACCCGATCGTTCCCGAGCAGGTGCTCGCGGAACTCGACTCGCTGTCCGACGGCGCGAGCGAGGCGGCGACGGCCGCGAGCGTCGGCTTCGATCTGGCCGAGCGCTGTCGGGTCGTCGAGGCCGATCCGGACTACGCAGACGACGCCGTGCTGGCGGTCGCAAGGCGCGACGGTGTCGAGTACGCACTGACGAACGACAAACCACTTCGGGAACGTCTGCTCGCGGCGGGCGTTCCGGTAATTAGTTTACGCGGCGAGCACAAACTCGCTATCACTCACCCATAATCTATGTACAAACGTGTACGACTTCGCGACACGGTCGAGGTGCCCCCGGAATACCTCGCGGACGTGTCCCCGGAACTGGTCAAGAAGCTACTGCAAGACAAACTCGAAGGCCGCATGGACGAGGATGCCGGCTCGGTCGTCTCGGTCATCGAGGTCCACGACATCGGCGAGGGATCGGTGCTGCCCAACCAGCCCGGCGTCTACTACGAGGCCGAGTTCGACGCGCTGACGTTCGATCCCCAGATGCAGGAGATCGTCGATGGCGAGGTCGTCGAGGTCGTCAACTTCGGCGCGTTCGTCGGGATCGGCCCCGTCGACGGCCTGCTGCACGTCAGCCAGATCTCCGACGAGTACCTGGCTTACGACGAGGAGGGGCAGATGCTGGCCTCCCGAGACTCGAACCGGACGCTGGGGGTCGGCGACGCGGTCCGTGCGCGGATCGTCACGAAATCGATCGACGAGCGCAACCCCCGGGACAGCAAGATCGGGCTGACGGCCAAACAGGTCGGACTGGGCAAGCACGGCTGGCTCGAAGAGGAACGGAAGGCACGTGAGGCCCAGGCAGGTGAGGACTGATGGCGGATCGGCTGGTCTGTCGGGAGTGCCATCGCGTGCAGGATTCGGACATCTCCGAGGAAGACGCCTGTCAGGCGTGCGGTTCGACCTCGCTGACGGAAGACTGGGCGGGCTACGTCGTCATCGCCCATCCGGAGAAGTCCGAGATCGCCAGCGAGATGGAAGTCACCGAGCCCGGGCGGTACGCACTGAAGGTCCGCTAACGTGCCCGGGGACGTCGTGCTCGAGCTCCCGGCGGCGCTTCGGTCCGAACTGAAACCGCCGCTGGGCCCCGTCTACACCGACGCCGACCGATTGCTCGACGATGCGACCGAGCCGATCGTCGCGGTCGGCGATATCGTCACGTATCATCTGCTGGGAGCGGGTCACACGCCGGCCGTCGCGCTCGTCGACGAGCGAACCGAACGGGCGGCCGTCGACCGGGAAGTCAAGACGGCGGTCGTCGGCGACAACGGGCCGCCGGCGTTCGACGTTCGCCGTTCGGTGTCCAATCCCGCCGGAACGCTCACCGCCGAGTTGCTGTCGACGCTCCGGCGCGCTGTCGATGCCGGCGAGTCGACGCTCGTCGTCGTCGACGGCGAAGAGGACCTGGCGGCGCTACCGGCGATTCTGGCCGTCCCGGACGGCGCGAGCGTCGTGTACGGCCAGCCCGGCGAGGGGATGGTACTCGTCACCACCGGCCCGGAGGTCCGCGATCACGCCCGCTCGCTGCTGGAACGGATGACCGGAGAATACAGTCGCGCCCGGAGCGCGCTCGCGCTAGAATTGTAGGCGGCTGCTATCCACTACCGAAGCATTACCACGTGTCTGACGAGCGACCGGTGAACCCGCCGCGCGAACGTCGCCTCGACCGTCCAGCCGGCGGCTTCGGCGGCCGCCGCCCACGACCGGTCACCGACGACGACCCCGCGATCGGCCACACGGCGCGCCTCTGTGAGCGCGTCGGCGACGAGCCCCTCCAGATCGCCCTCGATCCTCGACTGGCGACCGTACGGTGCGTCGAAGACCACGCCGTCGACGCTGTCGTCGGCCAGCGGGATCCGCCTCGCGTCGCCCCGGTAGAGGTGCCACGGGCCCGCGAGCAGCGCCCGCAGGTTCTCTCTGGTTCCGCGGACCATCTTCGCCTGCACGTCGCCGCCGATCGGCGTCGCCCCGACGCGTCCGGCCTCCAGCAGGAGTCCGCCGGTCCCGCACATCGGGTCGAGAACCGTCGCACCCGGCTCCCCGCCGGCGAGGTTGACGAGCGCGCGGGCGAGCGCCGGGTCCATGCTCCCGGGCTGGAAGAACGGCCGGTCGGTCGGCTGGCGGTCGGCGAAATCGCGATCGGTCTCGGCGGCGAGCCATCCCAGTGCGCAGACGCCGGCGTCCGGGTCGGCTGAGCGATCGATACCGGGATCGCCGTCCGGCCCGACGGCGCTCGCCCCGTCGCGGCCGGCGAACAGCGCCTGCAGGACGTGATCTGGGTCGTCCAGATCGACCGCGAAGCCGCGCTCGACAAGCACGTCGCCGAGCGCACGCTCGGCGGCCTGCGTGTCGATCCCCGTCGTCGAGCGAACGTCTCGCGCGCGAACCGCGACAGTCCCGCTCCGATCGACGGTTGCCGCCTCCAGCAGCGCGACCGCGCTCTCGACGCTGGCGTCAGTTCGACCGATCGCTTCGGCCGCCCGATGGGTGAACGAAAGCGTCTCGAACCCGTCGTCGAGTCCGCGTGCCGTGGCTAGCCCCGCGGCGATCGGGGTGACGTCGCTCGCAGCCGTGGCTGCCTCGGCGGCGGCGAACCTGTCGTCCTGTCCCGCGAGTTCGAGGACGTACACACCGGGACAACCGCCCGAGGCGGGTATAAACCGACCGATACGTCCCGGGGTCCTTTCAGCGGCGTTGTACGTTGCACGTCACCCGACCAGCCGACCCTGGCTTATAAATATTAAGTACTAACCTTTATAAGCCTTAAATACGACTGTTAGCCCGAGACAATGGTTGACCCCAAGGAAACCATCAACATCGAAAACGTCGTTGCCTCGACGGGTATCGGTCAGGAACTCGACCTCCAGAGCGTGGCCATGGACCTCGAGGGGGCGGATTACGATCCCGAGCAGTTCCCGGGACTCGTCTACCGAACGCAGGAACCCAAGTCCGCGGCGCTGATCTTCCGGTCCGGCAAGATCGTCTGCACGGGCGCGAAGAGTACCGACGACGTCCACGAGAGTCTGCGGATCGTCTTCGACAAGCTGCGCGATCTGGAGATTCAGGTCGACGAAGACCCCGAGATCGTCGTCCAGAACATCGTCACGTCGGCCGATCTCGGTCGGAACCTCAACCTCAACGCGATCGCGATCGGGCTGGGGCTGGAGAACATCGAATACGAGCCCGAGCAGTTCCCCGGACTCGTCTACCGCCTCGAGGACCCCGACGTCGTCGCGCTGCTGTTCGGCTCCGGGAAGCTCGTCATCACCGGCGGCAAGGAGCCCAAGGACGCCGAGGAAGCCGTCGACAAGATCGTCTCCCGACTCGAAGAACTCGGTCTGCTCGAGTAACTTCGCCGTCGCCACTGCATGTGGGAACTCGTATCGGACACGGTCGCCTCGTTAGCGTTGTCGAGCGGGGTTGGCACGTCCGCGCTGGCGGATTCGTCCGTTCTCCAGGCGTCTCCCGGTCGCGGTCTCGTCGCCCTGCTCGCGGCGTTCGTGGTGGCAACGCTGTTCTACGCCGTCACGTTGCATCTCGCGGCGACGTTCTTTCTCGGGACAGTGCCGACACAGAAAGCTGCGACCGTCGCTCCCGCGCCGGCGCTCGTCTCGGTGTTGCTCGGCCGGTACGGTCTCGAACGTGTGGGGTTCATCAGTCAGAGACTCGGCGTGCTGATCGTCGTCGTCGCGACGCTGTCGGCCGACGCGCTTGTGATCAGTCGCGTCTATGACCTCGACGTGGTGCCGACGGCGATCCTGACGCTGCTTCACTTCGCGTTCGCCGCCGTCCTGGGGATCGCACTGGCGAACCTATTCGGGCAGGTATAATATCAGTCGTCGATCGACTCGACGTCAGGCGGGAAGACGAACACGTCACGTCTGTCGTCTTCGCCTTCCACGTGGTACTGCTCGCCGGTCCCGGCCCGGATCTGCCTGTTCCAGCGTGCCTCCAGCACGTCGAGAACCCGGTCCGTGACGATTTCGTCGACGATCTCGACGAGTGGTCGTTCGTCGGCTTCGAAGCCCGTCGCCTCGAAGCTCCCGGTTTCGATCTGTGCGCCGGCCATGTCGGCGTGGCCGCCCGCGCTGCCGATCGCCCCGAACGCGTCCCGCAGCGCTTCGCCGATGTCCAGATCCGCACCGCGCGTTCGTGCCGAGACGTGGATCATCCCGTCCGTGATCCCGTAGACGAGCGTCGTGGTCACGTCTTCGATGTTCAGGAGTCGATCGGCGGCCTGGGCCAGCGCGTCGCGGTCCTGAATATCGTCGACACCGGTGATCACGACCGGCCCGTGACGGGTCCGATTGCGGATCGCGTGACCGATCGTCTCGACGGTCTCCGGCGACATGCTCGGGTTCTCGATGCGCTGGAGCGTCCCCAGATTCGCCGCCGGAAGCAAGGCCGCGGCCGCCTCGAAATCGGCCTGACAGACTTCGCGCCGGAACTCGTCGGTATCGATCCTGATCCCGAACAGCAGTGCCGTCGCGACTGTCTCGTCGATCTCGATCGCGGACTGCTGGAGATACTCGACGAGGAGCGTGCTCGTCGCACCGACGTCGCTTCGCAGGTCGACGTGCGCCGCCTCGACCGGCTCCCGGGGCGGGTGGTGATCGATCACGACGTCGACTGGCGTCTCGACCGGTAACTGGTCGTTGACGCCCGGCCGGGAGTGATCGACCAGTGCGAACCCGCCGAATGGCGAGAGGTCGTCGCCGGCCTCGAGGTTGGTCAGCTCGATATCGAGCAGGTTGACGAACGCCCGGTTTTCCTGGTGGGCGATCGATCCGTAGTAACACAGCTCCGCCGAGAGCCCGGCCAGGTTCGCAAGCCGCGCGAGGGCGAGCGCGCTTGCGATCGCGTCCGGATCGGGGTTGTCGTGCATGACGATCGAAAGCGGGCTCTCGATCCCGGCGAACACGTGCCGCAAGTTTCGAAAGCGGCTCCCGGCCTCGCTCAGCCGGTCCGTGATCGCTGCTTTCGTGGCTGTCGCCGGGTCGACGACCCGGTCGGCGTCCCGCTCGATCGCTGCTCGCGCGTCCGCATCCCCCGATCCGAGATACGCGATCCGCAACGCGTCTGGAAACGCCTCAGCGGTCGCGGGTACGATTCCGGCCGTCCTCGCGGGATCGTCCGCGAACGCGAGAACGCTCTCGATCTCGGTTTCGACCACCCCGAATGTACTGGGTTCGGTCGGATCGCCGTGATGCACGGTCGCATCCGGGACGTTCTCGGTGACCGCCTCCAGCCACTCCGCCTCGTCGCTGACGGCGACGACCGGTCGATCACCCTCACTCAGCCGTGTGAGGAGGTCGTAGGCGAGTGCGCCGGATCCAGCCACCAGCCGCGCGCGCATAACACGGAACTGCCACCTACAGCGTCAAAAGTGCGTCGTTGCCGTCCTCGCCGGAGCGTGTCGTTGCTGCTCCCCTCGGAGGGAGACGAAACCGCCGTCGTTCACTTGAGCCGTTCCTGCAGGAACGACGGGTGGGCGGCCGTCACGCCCTCGATACTCAGAATCGACTCCTCGATGATGTCCCCCAGTTCGTCACCGTCCCGGCCCCGGACTTCGGCCATCAACATGTGATCGCCGCTTGAGGTGTACAGCGCTTCGACCTCCGGGAGGTCTCGCAGTTTGCGCGTCGCTTCGACGTAGCGCTCGCTCTCGACGTCGATGCCGACCATCGCGATCGACTGACTCGAGAGCTTCTTCGGGTCGACGTCGGCGGAGTAGCCGACGATGACGCCTTCCTCTTCGAGTTTGTCGATGTACTTCCTGACCGTGGGTTTCGATACGTCCGCCCGTTCGGCGATCTCCGCGTACGACGCCTGGGCGTCTTCTTCGAGGACGGAGAGGATACGATCCGCCGTGGACTCAGCGCTCATGGACGTTTCTTTCCGGTGCTCGAAAAAATACCTTGCGAAGGGGGAAACGGGGTTCGGTTCGTCGAACTCTTACTTGTGCTTTTCGAGGAGGTCGTAGGAACGGTCCCACTCGGCGTCCTCGTCGAAGTACCGCTCGGCCAGCGGCTGTTCGGGCATCTCGCCGATCGCCTGTTTCTCCGCGGTGTAGGAGGGGCGTTCGTCGTCGACGTAGAAGCGCCCGGTGAGGATCTCGCCCTCGTGGAGTTTCGACTCGGCGTCGTACATGGCCTGTGCGGCCTCGGCGCGGTCGTTGATGTCGTGGCCGTACTCGTCGGATTCTTGGATGTCCGTGTAGGGGACGTACTGTTTGGCGTCCTTGTTCCAGGTCGGACATTGGGTCAGGAAATCGACGTGAGCGAACCCGTCGTGCTGGATGGCTTCCGCGAGGATCTCCGCGGCCTGGTTGGGGTTGACCGCAGCCGTGCGAGCGATGTAGGACGCGCCGGCCGAAAGCGAGAGGCTGAGTGGCCGGAGCGGGTCCTTCGCGCTACCCGAAGGCTGGGTCTTGGACTTGTGGCCTTTCGGCGAGGTCGGGGACGTCTGGCCCTTCGTCAGCCCGAAGATCTCGTTGTTGAACACGATGTAGGTCATGTCGTGGTTCTCGCGGGCCGTGTGGATGAAGTGATTGCCACCGATCCCGTAGCCGTCACCGTCGCCGCCGGCGGCGATCACTTCGACGCCGGGGTTGGCGAGCTTGGTCGCGCGTGCGACCGGCAGCGACCGGCCGTGGATCGTGTGGAAGCCGTAGCTCTCGAAGTAGCTGTTCAGTTTGCCGGAACAGCCGATTCCGGTAAACACGGCGACCTCATCGGGGTTGCGGCCGACTTCCGGCATCGCCTTTTTCAGTGCGTTGAGCACGCCGAAGTCGCCACAGCCCGGACACCACGTGGGCTGGGGCTCGATACCCGGCGTGAACGCTTCGTCGTCTGTCTCGCTGTCCGCTCCGATTGCGCTGAATGCACTCATTGGTTAGTCACCTGCCGCTGGGACGTAGGTCATTCGCTGATGGGGCAGTTCCCCGTCTCCGTTGCTCGTTTCGAACCCTTCGACGACGTCGCGCGGTTCGAAGGGATTGCCGTTGTACTTCAGAAGGCTGGAGAGCTTGTCGCCGTACTTGCCCAGCTCCTTCTGAATGTGACCGCGGAGCTGGCCGCTGGCGTTCATCTCCACCACGACAGCGTGCTCGACCGACTCGAGGAACTCCGTCATCTCCGTTTCCGGGAACGGCATCAGGTCCGAGACGCCGACAGCCTTCACCGAGTGGCCGGCCTCGTTGAGTTCGTCGACGGCCTCGAAGACCGTGTCCTGCTGGCTGCCCCAGGTGATGATGCCGTACTCGGCGTCTTCCGGACCGTGGTAGGTCTGGTGGGATTGCTCGGTGGCGTCAAGCTCCTCGCGGATGTCATCGAGCTTGCCCATCCGGCGGTTCATCTGGATCACCCGGTTCTCGGGGTCCTCGCTGATGTGGCCGACTTCGTTGTGCTCGTTGCCGGTCGCGAGGAAGCGTCCGCCCTCCTGGCCGGGCACCGAGCGCGGACTGACGTTCGAGCCGTCCTCGGGTTCGTGGAGGAACCGCTTGAACTTGTCCGACGCGTGGTGGGCGGCCTCGGCGATCTCTTCCTCGGTCAGCACCGAACCGGGGTCGGCGTTGGGCTCCTCGTCGAAGAAGCTCTCGGGGACGTTGCGGAGTTCGCCCTGGAGCTTCTGGTCGTAGGCGACGATCGCCGGGATCTGGTACTCGTAGGCCAGCTCGAAGGCCTTGCGGGTCTGAGTGTAACACTCCTCGACGTTGGCCGGCGCGAACACGACGCGCGTCGAGTCGCCCTGGCTCGTATAGAGGATGTGTTCGAGGTCGCCCTGCTCGGGCTTGGTCGGCATCCCGGTCGAGGGACCGGCACGCATCGCCTCGACGAGCACGAGCGGCGTCTCGGTCATCTCCGCGAGTCCGAGCGGCTCGGACATCAGCGCGAAGCCGCCGCCCGACGAGCCGGACATGGCCTTCACGCCGGCGTGGGAAGCACCGATCGCCAGCGCCGCGGCGGCGATCTCGTCCTCGACCTGCTCGGAGATCCCGCCGAACTTCGGCAGGTTCTGGGACATGATCGTGAACACGTCGGTCCACGGGGTCATCGGATAACCCGAGATGAACCGACAGCCCTCGTCGATCGCGCCGTACGAGATCGCGTCACTGCCCGACAGCAGGACCTGCTCCTCGTCGTGGCCCTCGCCTTCCGGCGCGGTCCAGCCGTGGGTGTGCTCGACTTCCTGGCCGAGTTCGTAGGCGTCTTCGAGGACCTTGAGGTTCGCCTCCTTCATCTCCCCGGACATGCCGTTGGAGATGATCTCCTCGAAGTACGCCGGATCGATGTCCATCAGTGCCGCCGTGAACCCGACACCGGCGGTGTTTCGCATCACGTCGCGACCGTGCTCGCGGGCGATGCCCCGAAGGTCGACGGGATAGACGTGCCAGCCGTTCTCCTCGGCACGCTCCTCGAGGTTGATCGCCTCGACGTCTTCCTCGTCGAGCAGCCCCTCGTCGTAGACGATGACGCCGCCCTCGTTGAGTTCGTCGAGGTTCTCCGTCAGCGGCTTGGCCTCCTCGTTGCCGTAATAGGCGTCCTCGCTCGGGTTCCGAGCGAAGCTGTCTCCGAGCGTGAGGAGGAAGTTGTATCCGTCGCCACGCGAGTTGACCGGGCCGTTGCCGGCACGTACCTCGACGTACGTGTGGCCGCCCCGGATCCGCGACGGATAATGTCGATGTGTGAATACGTTAAGTCCCGAACGCATCAAGGCCTTCGCGAAGTTCTGGCTCGTCGAGTCGATCCCGTCGCCGGAACCGCCTGCGATTCGCCACATGAGGTCGTCTGGCTCTGGCATGGGTAAATCATCGGCCCCCTGCGGGCGCCGTGTACGAACCAGGTTTCGCCCGGACAAAAGCGTTGTCACTGACTTATACGATAATAATTGTTATGATTCAGATGTGTCTGGTTAGGAAATTTATCGGAATTTATTGCTGCTACCGGCCTATTATGGTTGTTAATGGCAAGTCAGACCGTGTCGAGGTGGACAGTGGTGGTAACTGTACGAGTGACTTCTAGTCGTCGGCGGGCGCGACGTTCTGGCCGGTCAGATCGACCGGCCGGGCGTCGACCTCGAGTTCCTCGAGCGCGACCTGTGCCGCGCGCTTGCCCGAGACCAGCATCGCGCCGAAGGTCGGACCCATCCGCGGGAGGCCGTAGGTCGTCGCGGTCGCCATCCCGGTGACGATCAGACCGTCATGGGTCAGGCCCGTGTGCTCGACGACCGCGTCCTCGCTCTCGCCGACCCACATCGAGTCGTGCCCCGGCGAGTCGTGCCCCGGCGCGCCGTAACTGTCTTCGTCTGTCTGGTCCATGCCCGCGTTACCGTCTTCGATCCCCGGTGCGTCGAGGACGCCCCGCTCGTCGAGTTTCGTGACCGCCATGGCGTCGTGGCCAGTCGCGTCGATAACGAGGTCGGCCTCGACGGCGATCGGATCGACGCAGGTGATCTCCCGGGGCAGCGAGTGGACCGGCGTCCAGTTCATCACGATCCCCCCGACCCGGTGGTCCTCGCGGACGACGACGTCCGTGAACTCGGTCATGTTCTGTATCTTCGCGCCGGCGTCACAGGTGGCCTTGATCAATCCCGAGGTCGCTTCGGGTCCGCTTGCGACGTACAGCCCCTCGCTGTCGCGAGACTGCTCGTACTCGACGTCCAGTTCCTCGAGGATCTGCTGGGCCGGGTCCCGGACGGTGACCTTGTTCATCAGGAAGCCACCGAGCCAGAACCCCCCACCGAGGTAATTGTTCTTCTCGACGACCATCGTCTGCACACCGCGTTCCGAGAGCTCTTTCGCGGCGATCAACCCCGACGGACCCCCGCCGACGACGATCACGTCCGAATCCGAGAACTGCATAAACTCGTCGGTCCACTCCTGACCGATCGCGCGTGTCACTTCCACTTCGCCGACGTCGCTGAACTGGTCGAACCCGCTCATACAACTCAGTGATATTAGTCGGTAGTTAATAGGCGTTGTGAAACCGGGCATCGAGCGAGCGGTGACGGGCCGACGGCCACCGGGGCGACCGATGCCGGTCCGTCTGACGTGGGGTTTTTCAATCACGGCGCCGTCACTCTCGATGATGGACAGTTCCGATGGGTCGCTGACGGTCGAAGAGTACATGACCCGGGAGGTCTCGACAGTCACGCCGACGTCGACGGTCGGCGAGGTCGCCAGACGGATCGCAGACAGCGACGATCACAGCGGACTTCCGGTCACCGACGACAGCCACGTCGAGGGGTTCGTCAGCGCGAGCGACCTCCTGCTGGCCGACGACGACACGGAGATCAGCGAGGTCATGAGCACGGACCTGCTCGTCGCCCATCCCGAGATGGATCTGGACGACGCCGCACGGGTCATCCTGCGGTCGGGCATCCAGCGGCTGCCGGTCGTCGACGACGACGGCGATCTGGTCGGGATCATCTCCAACACCGACGTCATCCGCAGTCAGATCGAGCGCGCGACTCCGGACAAGGTCGCGGAACTCCAGGAGACGATCGAGGAGGTCCACGGTGTCGAGGCCGACCAGGAGCGCCGCCAGGTCTCGCTCGCCGCGCTCCGGCCGACTCAGACCCGCGTCTATGCCGACGAGCTCGAGGGACGGAGTTACGAACTGGAGCGCGGGCTGGCCGAACCGCTGGTCGTCGTCGACAACGACGGCGAACTCCTGCTCGTCGACGGCCACCACCGGACGACCGCGGCCAGCGAACTCGGCATCGAGGAGATGGAGGCGTACGTCATCCGCGTCGACCGCGCCGTCGAACTCGAGATGGCCAAGACCGCCGAAGAAGAGGACCTGCAGTCGGTCGACGACATCACCATCGTCGATTACGCCCGCCACCCGCTCGTCGAGACGACCGAGCGGATGGGCGAAAACGACGCGGACGAGGCCGACAGCTCGTGATAGTGGCCGTGTGACGCTGTCAAACCGCAGCGTCGTCGTACCGGTCCGCGACGAACGCGACGAGCAACAGCAACACGCCCAGGCCAACGCCGACCGTCGAGACGCCGAAGATCACCATCCCGACCGGCGTCGCCGGCAGATCGACGACGAAAAACAGCGTCGGGTCCATCCCCTCGGGGTTGATCGCCCCGAGGACGAACCCCATGAGCGCGGCGATCGAGACGATAGCGGCGTAGACGGCGTATATCACCTGCCGCCCGGACAGACGTCGTGGCACAACCCTCGATTGGTGCCGGGAGCGATTAGGCTTTTCACTTCCGGCGATAACGTCGGGCAATGTCAGAGAAGGAACTGCTATTGGTCGTGCTGGCGGCGGTCGCGATCATGATGTTCGCCGCCGGGTTCGCGCTCGTGATCGGCTAGGTCCGTTCGGAGATATCCCCGGACCGGTCCGTCTCCCGGAGGATGAACGGCCCGATCGAGAGCGTCCGTTTCGTGACTGTCACGATGCGGAGCACGTACGCCAGCAAAATCGTGAACGGCACCAGCGAGACCGTCGTCGTCGCGGCGACGAGAACGAGCGCGTGGGGGACGCCGGCGGTCGCGCCGTCGATCGCCGACGGATCGAGAAACAGCAACGAGGAGACGGCGACCGCCAGTGCCGGAACAGCGGTGTACAGCAACGTTCGCGAGAGGTTCGACAGCTCCCACTGGAAGTACAGCGTCTTGAAGTGCTCTCGAGCCGAACCGAACAGTTCCAGGAGATCGAGTAACGATTCCAGTTCCGCTACAGCAGCCTCGGGGAGGTCGATGTCGTCCGTCTCGCGGATCGACCGCCCCTCGTAGAGCTTCCAGGAGTAGTTGTAGTTCAGTGCCGCCCGGACGACGTCGAACTCGCCGAAAGTAGCGCCGTCGAGTTGCTCGATTACGCCGTCGGCGTTCTCGATCACGGCGTCAAGATACGACGTCACGCGGTTGCGTGCGTCAGGTTCGAGATCGGTGAGCGCGCCGTCGATCGCCTCGGCACGGTCACGCGTCGCCCCCACGAGCGCACGGAGAAACGCCGACGGCTCGGCCGGACTAACCGCGGTATCGACCGCGTCGGCCACGTCCCGACGAAACGAGAGCGCGCCCCGCATCCGCTCGCGCTGGTCGCCGGCCGACCCGAGTTCCTGTGAGAGCACCAGCTGGCTCAGCGTCAGCACGAGCGTCACGCCAGTCACCGTCGACGTTATCAGCGCCTGATAGAGCGTCTCGATCGGGTCGCCGGCCCGGAACCCCGGTTCGGAAACGAGGAGCCCGACGACGACGATCGAACAGAACAGGATCGCCGAGAGGAGAGCGGTAACGAGCCAGCGGTCGGCGTTCAGTAACAGCCAGAGAACCCGCGAGCTCTCGTCGGCCCGCTCGCGCATCGTGTCCCCCGGTTCACCGGACATGGTCCGTGTTTACAGTCGTCGGCCGGAAAAAACCACGTCCACAGCGGTCCGCTACGTTCGCTCGGAGCTGTCCTCGGATTCGCCGCCGTCCGCGAGCACGAGGTCGTCGTCCATCCGGCGTTCGTTCCAGCGGAACTCCCGGCTGTAGAGGTCGTCGTCCTTGAGATCCCAGGGGTCGCCGTCAGTGACGCGCTGTCCGTACAGCCACGAGGAGACGACGTTCCAGACGAAGATGATCTGGCCGGCGAGCAGGATGAACGCCCCGAGCGTGGCGAGCTGGTGGAGGACCGTGAACAGGTCAATCGGGCCGACCGAGACCAGGTTGTAGGTCGCGTATCGACGGGGCATCCCCAGATACCCGAGAATCAGCATGCCGAAAAACGTCAGGTTCGTGCCGATCATCGTCAGCCAGAAGTGCCACTTCCCGAGGGCCTTCTGGTACATCTTGCCGGTGTAGATGGGGAACCAGTAGTAGATCCCGGCGAAGACCGCGAACGCGATCGCGCCCATGATCACGTAGTGGAAGTGCCCGACGACGTAGTAGGTGTCGTGCAGCAGGTAGTCGACGGGGATCGTCGCCAGGAACACCCCGGTGACGCCGCCGATGATGAAGTTCGCGACGAAGCCGATCGAGAACAGCATCGGCGTCGTCAGCCTGACCTTGCCGTTCCACATCGTCGTGATCCAGTTGAAGGTCTTGACGGCGCTCGGTATCGCGATCGCTAAAGAGACCGCCATGAACGAGACCTGCAGGCGCGGGTCGATCCCCGTCGAGAACATGTGATGTGCCCACACGCCAAACGAGAGGACGCCGATGGCCAGCGTCGAGTAGACGACGAACTTGAACCCGAACAGTTTCCGCCCCGAAAAGCGCGGGATGATGTAGCTGATCAGCCCCATCGGCGGCAACACGAGGATGTACACCTCGGGATGGCCGAAGAACCAGAACAGGTGCTGCCAGAGGATCGCCCCACCGCCTTCAGTCGCAAAGAAAGTCGTCCCGACGTTGCGATCCAGCAGCAACATCACGAGCGCGCTGCCAAGAAGCGGGAACGCGAACAGGATCAGCCCGGACTGGGTGAGCATCGTCCAGGAGAAGATATCGAGGTTCGCCCAGGTGACCTCCTCGTCGCGCTCGGTGAAGATGGTCGCGATGAAGTTGATCGCACCCATCGTTGCGGAGACGCCGGTGAGATGAAGCCCGAGGATCATCAGGTCCGCGCCGATCATCGGCTGTTCCGCCGACAGCGGCGTGTACATCGTCCAGGAGGTCTGTGCGGCCTCGATCCCCGGGATGAAAAAGCCGCCCCAGATCAGCAGCGCCCCGGGCGGCAACAGCCAGAAGGCGATGGCGTTGATCCGCGGAAACGCCATGTCGTCGGCCCCGATCAAAAGCGGGACGAAGTAGTTCCCGAACGCCGCGATAATAGGCGTCCCGAACAGGAACAACATCGTGATACCGTGACTGGTCAGAAGCGAGTTGTACATCGACGTGGACATGATGTCCTCGGCGGGCCACAGCAGCTCGGTGCGCATCAGGACGACCATGATCCCGCCGACCGCGAACGCGACGAGCGCGTACGCGCCGTAGAGGATCCCAATGTCCTTGTGATCGACCGTCGTGAGCCAGCGGACGACCCCGCTCGGCTTCTCGCTGTGGCCGTAACTGGTCTCCTCGCCGGCGAGACTGCTCGCACCCGCCGTCGGCGCGTACGACCGCCAGTTCTCGATGCGGGTGAGCAGCGACGCGACGACGACGAGCAGCACCCCCATCAGCACAGTGATTGCGATCTGTCCGCTTGCCATGTGCGCCAATCGGGCCCGGGGGGTAAAGAAACGTTAGGGTCATTTGGCGATTTGATATGAATGGTAACCCACGATATATGGGGTTATTTAAGATAGTACGGGGTAGAAGGTATCCTCATCCGGAAGTGCCTCATACGGTCGGTTGTAACGATTTGCCGGTACGATTGCATAACGGATGCGATCGATCTGGAACAGACTTACAACCGACCGTATCACACGATCACGGGTCGGCGGACGCGCCGGCCGCCGCGGCCTCGACGAGGCGGACTGTCCCCTCCAGCCCGAGGTCGTCGAGCGCGTCGCGGGCCGCTCGCGTCGCGGTTTCGGCCACCGACGCGTGGGTGACGCCGTAGACGGTCGGTCCCCACGAGGACTGCCCGGCCCCCGAGACGCCGGGAATCGAGTCGAGCGCGTCGATCAGCCGGCCGGCCGGCGGTCGGTAGACGCCGCCCTGTTCGTCGGCGTACCACGCCCCGTTGAGCCGGCTCAGCCGGGCGACGGCGTGCCCGAACGTCTCGTGGTCGCCGGTCGCGACCGCCGGGAGCAACTGCCGAGTGAGAACGAGCGCGATGTCGTCGGCGATCCCGGGATCGGCCCGCTCGACGACCGACCTGATACTCGCGTCTTCGGGGTCGCCGCTCCGGCCGCGTTCGACCTCGGGTGTCACCAGCAGGAAGCGCCAGTCGTCGGGCACGTCGTGGCGGGCGACCACCGGCGGGACGGTCCACTCGCCCTCGTCGGGGGGCGCGCTCGTGAACAGCTCCGTCGGGTGGCCGGCGTCGACCACGAACCCGCCCGCCTCGAAGGTCGCGACGCCGACGCCGCTCCGGCCGCCCCGACCGAGGTCGGGGGCCACCTCCCGGAGGTCGACCGGGCGGCCGTGTGCACGTGCGACGGCCACCAGACTCGCCAGTGCGAGTCGGGTGCCACTGCCGAGACCGACGTGACGCGGGAGCCGCCGTTCGACCGTCACGTTCGCCCCCGGAACACCGATGACCTCGACGGCGCGCTCGACGTACGAGGTCGCGGCCGGCCAGTCGCAGGCGACGTCCTCGGCCGGTTCGGCCGAGAGCACCAGCCGCGGCTCTGACAGCCCGACACCGACGCCGCCGTACAGCCGATCGTGTGCCAGCGAGAGGTTCTGGAACCCGAAGTGGATCCGTCCCCCGACCGTGACTCGTACCATTACCTGCCCTGGGAGATCCGCCACCAAGAACCTGTGGTCACGCGATCACGACCGCAGATCCCGATACGCGTCGCGCGTGCGGGCTCTGGCCCGCTCGATGAACGCGGTGAACCGGTCGTGATACCGTTCGGCGAACGTGACGGCGACGACCGCCAGCGCGATCCCGGCGACGACGTCGGTCGCCCAGTGGATCGCGAGGTACATCGTCGAGAGACAGACCGAGACGGCGAGCGGAACCGCGATCAGCGTCCACAGCGGATAGCGATCGCGGGTCTTGACCGCGAGGATCGCGATCGTCGTCGAGACCGACGAGTGCAGCGAGGGGAAGACGTTCGTGTTGACGTTCACCTCCGAGGTAAGCAGCTGTGACTGTGGCCAGGTGTCATACAGCAGCTGCTCGACGCCGATCGGGTAGTTTCGTGGCCCGTACGCGATGAAGGTGACGTACAACAGAATGCCGACGACGTAATTGAACGCGTACGCCACCGTCAACGTCCGAAACGGCTGGAGATCGTCAGCGAGGAGATACGCGAGAAACGGGAAAATCAGCAGGTACACGTACCCGTAGATGTACACGCCGGAGAAATACGACGTCGCGAGCGGCGACTCGAACGACTGCAGCCAGCGGATGACTGTTCCGCCCTCGAGATCGAGGATGTAGGAACTGATTTCGACGCCGACGATCCACGAGAGATCGGCACCGATATTCCGAAACGTCCCCATGACCCCGAGCACGATTCCCAGAAAGACGAAATACGGGAGTACGTCCGCGATGCGCTTTCTGATCCCGTATCGATAGATCGAGCGGAGGCGGCCGAGTCCGACGGTCGGTGGGAGAGACAGCGCCAGCAGTGTCGCTGTCACCGTCGTCACGCGCAACAGGACATCGAGCAATGGCATGGTTGTCTCATGTAGCGCCCGCAGTTATCAATATACCAGTTGTCCGCCGTCCGCGTAGTAGTAGCCTGCCGATCGGAAGTGTTCGCGGGCACGTTCGATATCGAGTTCGTCTTCGATACCCGCAAACGGCACTTCGGGATCGCCTCCGTCCCACCTGAGGTCGTCCGGGACCCACGACCGGTCGTGTACCGGCACCGTTCGGGGCCGGGCGTAGCCATCGAAGACCGTCTCGACGATGCGTGCCTTGTTGAGCAGGTGGGCAACGGCGCGACGGAAACCCGGTGTGTGGAGCGGCCGACGCCGCGCGTTGAAACCGACGTGGTACAGCGTCCGGGACGAACTGGTAGCCAGCGACAGCGATTCCTTCGACTCGATCCGCGAGACGAGTTCGTTGTCGAGGCGTGGTACCGTGACGTCGGCCTCTCCGCCCTCGAGGAACTCGACCATGTTCAGGTCCGACGGCGTTACCAGCATCTCGAGCTCGGAGAACGCGAGTGGCCCGAACCGATCCGCCAACTCGGAGCCGTCGTCGCGGTTGATGGGGTGGTGATCGAACCGCCGGAGTCGCAGCGTGTGCCCGCCTCGACGACTCTCGAGCGCCATCGGCCCCGATCCGACGGGGTTCGTATTGGCGTGTGTAATCGCTCGCGTCAGTCCGGCGCGCATTTCGACAACGTCTGTCCGCGATTGCCAGACGTGTTCGGGCAACAGCGGGAGCGTGAGAGCCATCGGCGTGACTGGGGGGGACGCATCGATGGACATCCGGACCCGGCGTTGCCCGAGCACCTCGACAGTATCGACGAGACTCGCCTGTCGCCTGAAACGGGGCACGGGATAGTCGGCGTCCGAGGACCCGAGTGACGTGTCCGAGATGAACTCGTAAGTGAACCGAATGTCTTCGGCTGTCAGTGGTTCGCCGTCGTGCCAGCGCAGATCCGACCGCAAGGTGAGCGTCAGTTCGGCCCCGTCGACCGACCACTCGCGGGCCAGCCAGGGCCGGATCGAGCCGTCGTACCGGCGGGCCAGCGGGTCGTACAACAGGGATGTCGTCGGGTCGAACTCGCTGATCCAGGGGACGAGCGGGTTCAACTGTTCGGTCGGCAGATCGTTTTTAGTCGTCACCCGAAACGTCTGCCGAGGTTCGGCCCCCTCAACCGGATCGATCCCGAGCAACCAGATCGGCTCCCTGAGCGGGACCCGTTGCCAGCCGTCGAACGCGTCGGCGACGTCCGATCGAACGGCCGCGATCGCGTTGTCGGTCGCAATCGGGACGAACGGCTGTTCGTTCGCGATCGTCCGCAGGATATCGTGGATCGTCCCGGTCCGCTGGCTACCGGACTGTCTGCGCTGGTCGTCGAACCGTTCGTCGAGCGTCTTGTCCGTGAATCCGAAGGGGTTCTGCCAGCCGAGGTCGTTGGTGTGTGTCGAGTGGAGTAGCGACCGCAGGAAGTCCGGGTCCCGTCCAACGGGCATCGTCCCGACGTACATGTCGAAGTCCCGCCGGTAGAGCACCTGTTCGCGGAACTGCTTCGGCGGGAGTAACGGAAATCGCGCATCGATCCCCACTTGTTCGAGCCGGCTGACGAGCCGGCCCGCGATCGCGTTCGCCCGCCGATCCCAGTCGACCGGCGGTGCGACGACCCGGAGGGACACCTGACTGGCCGACGCGAGACCGAGAACGTTCTGAATCGGCCCCAGACAACCGCCAGAGAGACCGGCCAGGCCGACAGCCCCACCCGCGACTACCTGTCGTCGTGTGAGTGTGTTCTGACTGTCGTTCGTATCGTCCATCTATATCCACCACTGCTTTCCGCTAACCCGGGGACCAACCGGACAGCAGTCTACGTTTGCGTATATAAAACATCCGCTCGATAAGATATGAAAGTGTCGACTCGTTTCACGCAATCGACGCGACCGGTGTCCTCTTAGGGACCGATAGCCAAGCGGCGATTGGCGATGCCAATCGATCTCGACGGTGCACACACGACTGCGACGGTGATGGTCGACGACGAATCGCTGCTCGAGGCGTCCGCACGCGAGCAGATCCAGACGCTGATCGATCACGAGGCGTTCACCGAACCGGTCGTGATCATGCCGGACACCCACTGGGGGGCCGGCGCGCCCGTCGGTTTCACGATGCCGTTGCCCGATCGGATCGTCCCGAACGTCGTCGGCGTCGACGTCGGCTGCGGGATGGCCGCGACGAACCTGGGCGACACGCTGCCGCTCTCGGACCCGGAGCGCGAACGACGAGTCCGCGAGACCGTGCCGATGGGGCGGGATGTCCACGCGTACGACGACGCCCCGCACCTCGTCGAACAGTTCCCCTTCGAGCGCGCCAACGAGGTATTCCGACGGTTCGAGGAAACCTATCGCGAGCGGTTCGGCCGGCCGATCGATCCCGTCTCGTTCGACTTCTCGGGATACGACGAACAGTACTTCACGGACCTGTGTGATCGCGTCCTCTCGCGCAAGCCCCAGGGAATCGGCCACGTCATCAAAAGCGCCGGGACGCTCGGCGGCGGCAACCACTTCGTCGAGTTCGCCCGCGCCCGCGAGTCCGGCGAGCACTGGCTGGTGATCCACAGCGGTTCGCGCTATCTGGGGCTTGCCGTCGCCGAATACTGGCAGGAGCGCGCGACCGACCTCCGCAACGCCGACGCGATCCGCGCGGCGATCCCCGAGACTGACTATCGGTATCTCGAATTCGATCCGGAGACAGTCAGCGACGCCGACCTGTACGCCTGGGTGACCGGCGGGAAGGGTCAGTCTCACATCGACCGCGAGGCCGTCCTCGGGGACAAGGACGGCGAGGCCATCGAGCGGACGTTCGACCGGCTGAACGACGTCGAACCGGAACCGCAAGCCCGCAACACGGACCTGGATTATCTCGACGGCCGTGAGGCGCACGGCTACTACGTGGACATGCTGTTCGCCCAGCAGTACGCCCGCTGGAACCGCGAGCTGATGAGCGACGCTATCTGTGAGGCGCTCGGGGTCGATCCCGTCGACCGGTTCCAGTCGATCCACAACTACGTGGACTTCCGCGATCTGACGATCAGGAAGGGTGCGACTCCGGCCCGCGAAGGGCAGCGACTGGTCGTCCCGTTCAACATGGCCGACGGGTCGATTCTGGCTCGCGGCAAGGGCAACGAGACCTGGAACCGGACGGCGCCCCACGGCGCGGGCCGGACGATGAGTCGCCGCGAGGCCAGCGAACGCGCCTCCGTCGAAGACCTCCGCGAGCGAATGGACGGCGTCTACTCGGAGTCGCTCGTCGACTCGGTGCTGGACGAAGCGCCGATCGCGTACAAGGACGCGGAACGGATCGCCGCGACGATCGAACCGACCGCCGAAATCGTCGACTGGCTGGACCCGGTTCACAACATCAAGGCCCTCGAATAGCGTCAGCGATCGTCAGCAGCCGAGTCGTGATCGTGACCGGGCTGGCTGTGATCGTCGTGGCCGTCGTCGCCGGAGTGGCTGTGGCCGTCGCCGCCGGGATGGCTGTGATCGCCGTGGACCGACCCGTGCTCGTGACCGTGTTCGTGGCCGTGCCCCGGGTCGGCACCGCCGACGACCACGACCTTCACCTGTCGGACGCCGCCGAGCGCACGGATCTGGTTGGCCAGCGCGTCGATCTCGCCGGCCGTCCCGTCGACGACGAGCGTTTCCATGCACCGGTCGTGTGAGAGGTGGATGTGCTGGACGGACGTGACGACGTCGGCGTGGTCGTGCTGGATCGCCTGCAACTGGCCCGGTAGATCGCTGTCGTGTTCGTGTTCGTGGACCACGACGATCGTACCGTGGTGGCGACCCCGATCGCCCGCTTCCCAGTCGTAGGTCGTAAAGAAATCCCGGAGCGCGTCGCGCACGGCTTCCGACCGACTCGAATACTCCCAGTCGCGCACGATCTCGTCGAGGCGGTCGGTCATCTCCGGCGGTAGCGTCAGACTCACCCGGTCCAGCTCGTCGGCCATACCTGACAGTTGCACGCTGGCCTACAAGAGCGTTGATACTGCCAGCCCGCAACTACGGCGGTGGGGGACGCCGTCCGCCTGTCTGATCTGGTTTCGCCGGTTCGGTCTCGGTTTCCATCGACGGACAGTCGCCGGGCCAATCGACCCACGACTTGAGCACGAGCGCGCCCGGAACGTCCGGGAGTTCGCTGACGTCCTCGCTCCCGCAGCGCGGACAGTAGCGATCCGGTCTCGGATGGCGACCGTCGGGAGCGGCCTCTTCGAAGCCGTACCAGATAGCCTGACAGGAACCGCAACCGAACGCTGCCTGTCGTTCGGGTAACGGACCGACGAGTCGTCCGAGTTGCTCGAAGTACTCCTCGTTCATCTACGGGCAGGTACGACACTGCAGGCCCAAAACCGTCCGAGGATTTCCACCTCGTGAGAACTGCGTTCGGCACCTCGGGTGCCGAAAACCGTCACGAACGTGTAGCCGACAATACAAAGGAGAACCGTCGCGATCCGGCTATCGGCTTCCCGCGCTGGTTTCTCGGGCAGTCTCCTTGTCGGTTTTCGACCAGAAGAACAGAACTTTCTCTTCGGACTCGGTACGCGACGTGGCGCTTGACCGGGACGTCGTTTTGGAACTCATCGTACATGCAGCCGCGTCCGTCTACCGTATATACTTTACCCTATCTCTGTCGGGAGGTATAAGTTCTCATAGTAAGTGTTTAAGGCCATTCCGTACACCCTCTATCCGGGTGGAAAAACATTATAGAACGGTGCATCCATGAACTAATTCTGAATTGGGAGGTTCGAATACAAGGAGTTTTTCACGGTGGAAATCGTGGAGACAGATATGCCTGTGACCGATCAGTTACGTGCCCACGAAGACCGAAACGAGGTCCCTGACGGCGTGTCCCCGACAACAGTATCGACAGACAGAGAGCGCGAGGCCAGTGGGCGAGCCCCTCCGTTCGACGCGTTCGCCTTGCCGCATATGCGGGCTGTCGACAGCCCGGAGTGACGGCCGTAGGGGAATCGACGATTCCGACCGCTGATACGGTCGGTTGTAACGATTTACCGGTACGATCGCATAACGGATGCGATCGATCTGGAACAGACTTACAACCGACCGCTGAACGTTTTGTGTCTGGACGTTCGACGTGAAGACATGAGCGAACGCACTCGCGCACACGTGTTCGTCACGGGTCGCGTCCAGGGCGTGTTCTTCCGTGCGACCACCCGCGATACCGCTCGCCAGCGGGACGTCGACGGATGGGTGAAGAACCTCGACGACGGTCGCGTCGAAGCCGTCTTCGAAGGGGCCGAGGCTGACGTCGAGTCGATGATCGAGTTCTGCCACGAGGGGAGTCCGCAGGCCCGCGTCGAAGACGTCGGGGTCGAGTACGAACAGCCGCGGGGACTGGACGGCTTCGAGATCAGATACTGATCGACGAGAGCGGGCAGTCGCCGACGCGGATCCCCGGAGGCTTTTGCGTCGTCCGGGCGAAGGCGAGAGTATGAGTCTCGGAGAAACGATCACGGGATCACAGATGGCTGTGATCGACGCCAACAGCGCCGCACTGGGGGTCCCACCGAAGCAACTGATGGAATCGGCGGGCAACGCCGTCGCCCGTACCGTCCGTTCGATCGTCGAACCCGGCAGTTCGGTCACGGTCGTCGCCGGACGCGGCAACAACGGCGGCGACGCGTTCGCCGCGGCCCGGTTTCTCGACGACTACGACGTTCGCGTCCGGTTGCTCGGTCACGCGGAGACGATCGGGACCGACATCGCTCGCGAGAACTGGGCGGCGCTCGAGCGCGCGGCACTCGACGTCGCGGCGTGGCGCGACTCCTCGGCGATCGCGTTCGACGATCCGGACCTGTTCGTCGACGCGATGCTCGGGACGGGCATCAGCGGTCGGCTCCGCGAACCCGTCGCCACGGCGGCAAAGCGCCTGAACGACAGCGAGACGCCGGTCCTCTCGGTCGACGTCCCCTCGGGACTCGACGGGGAAACGGGCGCGCTCGCCGACAACGCCGTCGAACCCGACCACGTCGTCACGTTCCACAAACCAAAGCCCGGACTGGACGCCCTCGAAGCACCCGTCACGGTCGCGGACATCGGGGTCCCGCAGGCGGCAGAACGGTTCGTCGAACGCGGCGATCTGCTCCGACTCTCCCGGCCGGCCGACAGTCACAAGGGGGACTTCGGCGAGGTGCTGGTGATCGGGGGCGGCCCCTACACCGGCGCGCCGGCGCTTGCCGCACAGGCGGCGCTGCGGGCCGGTGCCGACCTCGTCCGGGTCGCCTGTCCCCGCTCGGTCGCCGACGAGATACAGAGTTACAGCGAGAACCTGATCGTCAGACCGTTCGACGGCGATCGGTTCACTCCCGACTCGGTCGAACGAGTGCTATCACTCGCGGGAGAACACGACAGCGTCGTCCTGGGGCCCGGTCTCGGCGCGGCCGAGAACACGCTCGTTGCCGTCCGGGAGTTCCTAGAGCGGTACGACGGCTTCGCGGTCGTCGACGCCGACGCGCTGGGGGTCGTCCCCGGCGTCGAGACCGACGCGACGCTCGTCTGCACGCCCCATCAGGGGGAACTCGAAGCGATGGGCGGCGAGACGGCCGACGACTGGCGCGAGCGCGCCGAACTGGTCGAGTCGTTCGCGGCCGAGCTCGGACAGACGCTGCTGGTCAAAGGCCCGTACGACGTGCTCTCGGACGGCGAACGGACCCGGGTCAACCGAACCGGCAATCCCGGGATGACCGTCGGCGGGACCGGCGACGTGCTGGCGGGCACGGTAGGCGCGCTCACGGCGACACAGGAGCCGATGGCCGCGGCCGCGATCGGCGCGTACGTCACCGGCGCAGCGGGCGATCGCGTCGTCGAACGACAGGGCTACGGTCTCGTGGCGACCGACCTGCTCGGGTCGATTCCGTCGGTGATATGGAGGGACGAAGATGGGTGACACGGACGAGCAGGGCGGGGAGTTGACACATACCGACGAGTCGGGCGAGGCACAGATGGTCGACGTCGGTGACAAGCCCGACAGCGAGCGCCGGGCGGTCGCCCGCGGGACGATCCACCTGCAGGCGTCGACGGTCGCCGCGATCCGGTCGAACGAACTCGAGAAGGGTGACGTGCTTGCGACCGCTCGGGTGGGCGCGATTCAGGCCGTCAAACACACCTGGGAGACGATCCCGATGTGCCATCAGATCCCGATCACGAACGTCGAGACGGACTTCGAACTCGACGAGACCGAGGTGACGCTGACCGTCACCGTCGAAACGACCGGCAAGACCGGCTGCGAGATGGAAGCGCTGGAGGGCGTCACGACCGGGCTGAACGTCGTCTGGGACATGGTCAAAGCCGCCGAGAAAGACGGGGCCGGCCAGTACCCCGACACCGCGATCGACGACGTGCGCGTCATCGCGAAGGAAAAACAGACTCGGTAGTGTTGAGACTACTCGAAACGTCTCACCGAAGAACGTTTGCGAGGGAAGACCGCTCCGTGCGGACTTCCGCGCACTGTTTTGCGAGGGGCCGTAGTGGCCAACAGTGCGAGCGTGCATCTCGTTCGGCGCGTGTCGCGCCTCACATCGATGCGAGGGAAGGGATTTGAACCCTTGGACCCCTACGGGAGCGGATCTTGAGTCCGCCGCCGTTTCCAGGCTTGGCTACCCTCGCACGTCGCCGGCGCGATTACCGTTCACAGCCAATAACGCGCCCGATTTCCGTTGTCTGATTCGGCAGTTCCCTGTTGGCTCTTGGCTGGTTTAAATCTTACCAGATGGAAGACACCATCTACCCGACGTATCGGCCCTGTCCGGCAAATTCCCCACGGGAAACCTCGTTCTTCCGAGTGTCTCCGGCCGGTGACGTTGCCGAGCATGGGTAGACTGGCCTGGCTGCTAGCAACCCGTTCGATCGATTGCCTGCGTCAGATCGATTTCCCCGGCGAGTTCGGCCGCGCGGTCGAACGGTGACACCGACCGTCCGTCGCCGCCCGGCCGTTCTCGACCGGCGTGCTCGAAAACTGCGTCGACAAACGCCTCCCTGACGGACGCGGTGTGAAACAGGCCGTGGAGATACGTGCCGAGCACCCGGTCGGTCGCGACGCTGTTCGGGCCGATCGGTGCCGGAAGCGATCGCGCGACGCGCGTCTCGCCGGCGTGGATCTCGTAGCCACGCGCGGTCCCGCTCGCACCGTCGATCGGCCCGGCCCCCGCGACTGTCCGGGAGACCTGCCGGATGGTCTTCTCGTCGTCGAACCGCGTCACCACGGGAACCAGCCCGAACCCGTCGAGACTGTCGCGCTCGCCGGTGCTTTCGCGGCTCGCGCCGAGCAGTGTCCGGCCGAGCAGTTGGTATCCGCCGCAGATGCCGACGATCGGGCCGTCGAACGCCCGCAGGCGCTCGCCGAAGCCGGCCTCCCGGAGCGCGAGCAGGTCGTCGGCGGTGTTTTTGGTCCCCGGAAGGACGACCGCGTCGGCGTCGGAAAGCGTCGCGTCCGGGGGCCGGATCGCCACTCGAACGCCCGGAACACGGGAAAGCGGATCGAGGTCGGTCGCGTTCGAGAGCCGCGGCAGTCGCACCGCGGCGATTGTGACCGCCCGCGACTCTGCCACGCCGTCGTTCCCACCGCGCACTGTCGACGCCGTGTTGTCCGGCAACGAGAGGCTGTCCTCCTCGGGCAGTCCCGGGTCCTCGTGGGGGAGCACGCCCAGCACGGGCACGCCCGTTCGCGCTTCGAGTTCGTCGAGCCCGTCGGTCAACAGGGACCGATCGCCGCGGAACTTGTTGATGACCAGCCCGGCGACCCGGTCGCGGACGTCCTCGGGCATCAACTCGAGCGTCCCGTAGAGGCTCGCGAAGACGCCGCCGCGCTCGATGTCGCCCACGAGCAGGATCTCGGCGTCGGCGAAGCGCGCGGTCTCGACGTTCGCCAGGTCCCGGTGCCGGAGGTTGAGCTCCGCGATCGAACCAGCACCCTCCGCGACGATCAGCTCGTTGTCGGCCGCCAGTCGCTCGTAGGCCGCGACGGCCGCCTCGCGGGCGCGCCCCCAGTGGCGCTCGTAGTACTCCCCGGCCGGGACGTGCCCGACCGGGCGGCCGTCGATCAGCACCTGACTCTCGGCGTCGCCCCGGGGTTTGAGCAGGACGGGGTTGTGATCTGTCGTCGGGACGACGCCGGCCGCGCGGGCCTGGACGTACTGGGCGACGCCGATCTCACCGTAAGACGTGTCGCTGCCGACGGACACTGCAGCGTGGGCGTTGTTGCTCATCGTCTGGGCCTTGAAGGGGACGACATCGATACCGCTCTCCGCGAGCCGACGGCAGAGTCCGGCGACGACGGTGCTCTTGCCGACGTGGCTGGCCGTCCCGGCGATCAAAAGCGTCGTCGTCATTCCAGGGTCATCGTCTCCCCATCAGTACTCCGTCCCCTTCCGGGCGCGCTGGCCGTCCGCCTCGAAGGGGTGGCGATCGGCGCTGACGTGGCTCAGCAGATCGACGTACCCTTCCAGGTACGCGGGCCGTTCGTGCCCGCCGGTCAACACGAGTTCGAGGTCGTCTGGCCGGTCCTTGATCAGCGCCTGCAGGTCCCCGGGATCGACGAGACCACGATTGGCCGCGTACAGCACCTCGTCAAGCACGAGCATGTGGACGCCAGCCTCGGGCTCGCCGTCCAGTTCCAGCGGACCGGACAGGTCCGCTTCGCCCGCGGCCTCGACGAGCTGGCGCGTCCGATCGAAGGCCGCCTCGGCCGTCGCGGCGTGTTCGCCGTCGCTGGAGCCGTCGAGCAGCCCGTGCCAGCCGTAGTGGCCGCTGTTCTCGTAGCTCAGGCCCGGCATCTGCGCGATGGCATTGTACTCGCCACGAGTGGCCTCGACGCTGTCGGCCCCGCCTTTCATGAACTGCAGGACGTGGACGCGATAGCCGTGGCCGGCCGCCCTGAGGGCCATCCCGAGCGCGGCCGTGGTCTTGCCCTTGCCGTCGCCGTACCAGGCCTGCACGAGGCCGAACGCCTCCGGCGCGGCCGGTTCGATCGGCTCCGCCGTGGGCCTGACGCCGCGGCCCGGCGTCGCCGCGCGCTTTTCTGTCTGTCGTGGCTGTGCTCCCGATCGTCGATCAGTCTCGTCTGTCATAGCTCGAAAACCTCCGCTGTCGTGGTCGTAGCGATCCCGTGCTCTGCTTCAGCGACGCTCGCCGGCGGCCGCTCGTCGGTATAGCGCGACCGGAGGCTGGCCGTGATGGCGTCGCGAACGCAGGCGCGGACGGCGTCACCGACCGGCGTCGCACTGCCGGAGAAGGCGGCCGGCTCGCCTGCTGGATCGCAGGCCGCGACGACCGCGTCGCTGGTCGTACCGGTGAACCCGACCGAGGACAGCAGCGTCGCCGTCTTCGCCTCGGCCGCGACGGTCAGCAGGTTCGCCAGCGCCCCGGGGTCGAGATCGCGAGTCGTCCCGGCGAAGAGATTGCACGTTCCCGGCGGGCGCTCGTGTGTGGCCGCGTCGTCTTCCCGAGTTCCGCCGACAGACTCGCCCTCGGGGTCGGGCGGCAGCGTCGCCGGGTTCGAGAGGCCGACCGTGGCGATCACGGCGACCGACCCGGTGCGAGCGACCCTGGCATGTTCCTGAGAGACGCCGGTCAACAGCACGGGCGCCTCTGGCTCGAAACCGGCCGCCTCCAGTCGGTCCGTCACGTAGCGGTCGAGGTCCGTCCGCTCCCAGCCGCTGGGGACGGTCACGTTGTACGCCGCATCGCCGCGCGAGTGACCCCCGTCCCAGCCGGTCGAGAGCCAGCGCGTCTCGGGTCGGCCCACCCGCAAGACGCCGTCGCGGACCGTGGTCTCAAACATCCGTTAGCACCTCCAGCAGCCGGTCGTTCGCCTCGGGTTCGCGGACCGCGACCCGGACGTGCGAGTCGAGCCCCCGGAACGTGGTGGCGTCCCTGATCGCGACGGCTCGCTCGCGAACGGCCGCGACGAACCGACCGACCGGCCGATCACCCACCTCGAGCAGCAGGAACGGCCCCTCCGACTCGTGCACGTCGAAGCGTGTCGCAAGCGCCTCGCGCATGCGCTCGCGCTCCCGGGCGACCCGCTCCCGCGTCGCCTCGACGAACGCCCCCTGGCGCATGCAGTGGCTCCCGACGGCGAGCGCCGGCGCGCCGAGGTTCCACGGTCGCCGGGCGTTTCGCATCGCCTCGCCGAACGGGCCGGTCGCGACGGCAAACCCGGCCCGGATCCCCGGCAGCCCGAACAGTTTCGTCAGCGACCGGGCGACGACGACGCCCTCGGTGCCGGCCATCGACGGGCGGTCGGTGTAGCCGAGGAAGGCCTCGTCGATCAGTAGCGTGGTGTCGCTCTCGCGACAGCGGCGGGCGAACGTGCGGAGGTCGTCCTGCGCGATCGCCTCGCCCGTTGGGTTGTTCGGGTTGCAGACGACCGCGAGCGCGTGGTCGGCCGGGTCGGCCTCGACAATCGCCTCCGGTGAGACGAACGACGGCGTTCCGCCCTGCAGCCGTATCTCGCGAGCGTATTCCCCGAAACTCGGTGCCGGGACGAGCGCGCTGTCGCCCGGATCGACCGCGAGTGCGATCGCCAGCCGGATCGCGGCCAGCCCGCCCGGCGTCGGCACGACCGACTCGGGCGTGACATCGACGTACTCGGCCGCAGTCTCGCGGTACTCGTTCGGTGGCTCGGGCGGGTACGACCCCGCCCGATCCAGTGCGTCCTCGTAGACGTCGGCGACGCCGGGTGGTGTCCGCGGGTTGGTGTTCGCGCTGAAATCCAGCAGTTCGGGGTCGTCGCTGGACCCGTGGGCGACCGGTCCGACGCCGCGTGCTCGTTCGTCGTTCATGCGTGTGTCGTTGCTCCATTCAGCCTCTCGTACAGCGTCGTGATCCGATCGCGAACGCTCGACATCGAGACGTTCTCTCGGGTCGCCGCCGCGAGCGCGCCGCCCATCCCGGCCCCTTCCTTGGCTTCGCCCGCGAGATAGCGCTCGAAGACGGGGCCGGACGCTTCCTCGAACCCGGGGTCGGTCACGACGAGGTCGACCCCCAGCCGCTCGGCCGCCTCGCGGACGTCGGCGGACGGGTCGTCGACGACGAAGGGCGTCGTCGCGACCGAGATCGGGCGGTCGATACCGTCTGCCCGGAGCAGGCCGGCGACGGCGAGTTGCTGGGTGCCGCCGGCCAGCAGCAGGGCAGTCCCGCTCTCCAGCGCGCCGGCCGCGACGCCGGCGAGGACGGCCAGCACGGGGTCGCCGACCGCCGCGAGCGCCTCGCGGGGCCGGCCCTCGAGCTCGCCCGGCGAGTAGCCGCTCGTCGCGAGCGCTGCAGTCACGACCCGCCGCTTGCGATCGACCGGGTTCTCCGGCAGCGACGAGGAGACCGACAGGTCGATCCCCAGCGCGTCGCCGACCGCGAGCGCCGTCGTCGTGCCGCCGGGGACGCTCTCGGCGAGGGTGAGTTGCTCGACCGGAAGCCGTCGGCCGTAGCGCCGTCCGCGCTCCCACAGCGAGGCCGCCTCGGGGACCGCCGTGGGTTTGCGGATGTCCCTGCCCGGTTCGCTCCCGAGAGCGACCGTCGGCGCGGCCGTCTCAACGCCGAGGCCGGCGTCGATCGCGACGAGGTCGAACCCGGTCAGTTCGCGGACGGCACGGGTAATCAGCGCCGGCGTCGGGCACCCGCTCGGGCTGACCGGGACGGCCGGCGCTTCCAGCACGTCGCCGTAGGCGAGCAGTTCCGCGTCGGCGGCGGGCGTGTGCCACATCGCCTCCGGATCGGCCCCGGCGGCGCTGAGTCCCTCGATCGTCGCCGTCTCGGTCGTTCCGACGACCAGTCCCATCATCGCGATACCTCCGCGTTCTGTCTCCACGTGTCGTTCGATCGTACGTTCACAGTCGTTCCTCCGCGATTCTCGCGTCGGCGGGTCGATTGACGTTGACCGCCAGCCGTTCGTCCTCCAGAACGAGCCGCCGTTCGGGCCCCTCGCCGACGACGTTGAGTCCCGTCGGCGCGAGGTCCCCGTCCGCGGTCTCGACGGTCGTGTCGACGCTGACGCCGAGGTCCCGCTTCAGGCCCGCCGGGACGGACACCGACAGCGACCCGCGCTCGTGGGCGTCGAGTACGGCCGAGACGACCGAGTCGATCAAAAGCGGCAGGTCGGCGGCGACCGTCAGTACCGGCTGCTCGACGGCCGACAGCGCCGTCTCCAGATCGGCGACGTAGCCCTCACCGGCGGTTTCGATCGTCGGGACGTCCACGTAAGCGGCCGTCTCGGGCGCGTGCGGCGAGACGACGGCGTGGGTCGTCTCCGCCGGTTCGGCGAGCGCCTCGAGGACGCGATCGATCATCGGTCGGCCGCCGATCTCGTAGAGCGGCTTCTCGACGGGCGCGTCGAGGCGGGTCCCGCGACCGCCGCACATCACCAGTGCGTCCACGCGATCACCCCCGAATGGAGCGCGACGAGGCGCGCGAGTTCGTTCGTCGCGCCGAAGACGTCGCCGCTGACGCCTTCGACCGTCGAGCGGGCGAGCCACAGGACCGCCCCGCCCGTCACGAGCGCGCCAACCGTCGCGACCGGGGCCGCGGGCGTCACTACGGCGAGCGCGACGGTCGGGACGACCGCTCCGGCCACCGGGAGCAGCGACGCCGACCCGGCGTGTTCGGTGAGAGCGGAGCCGAGTCCCTCGTGGGTCGCCTCGCCCAGGCAGACCAGGACTGCGACCGCTCCCTTCGCGCCGACCTCGCTCGCGACGACGATCGACGCGACCGCGGCCCGGTCGCTCCCGCGGCCCGCCTCGGCCAGTCCGAACGCCGCGAGCGCCAGTCCGACCGTCACGACCGACAGCGCCAGCGCGCCGCCGACGCCGATCGTCGTGTCCCGCATGACCTCGCGCCGTCTGACGGCGTCGCCGTGGACCGCCAGCGCGTCGCCCAGGTCCGTCAGGCCGTCGGCGTGGGCGACCCCGGTGAGCAGATACACCCACCCCAGGAACGCGGCCGCGGCCGTCGCGGGCGGCGCGAGCGCGACGAGCGGTATCGCCGCGAGCGCCCCGATCACGTACCCGGCGATCGGGAACGACGCAGGCCCCCGACGGAAGGCGTCCCAGGCGTCGTCGTCCTGCCCGACGGGCAGTCGCGTGAGGAAGCCGACCGCCCCGCGAACGGCGTCTACGGCCACGCCATCACCCCGCCAGCGAGCATCGACAGGACGCCCGCGCCGGCGACGGTCCGGACCGCGCGCGCTCCGGTCTCGCGGTCCGGAACCGGCGCGCCCGGATTGAGGTCGTAGACGCCGGGCTTGGTCAGCCGGACCCCGAGCGCGACCGCGAGCGTCGCCATCGGCCACCCCGAGTTCGGCGACGGCGGCTCGCGGGCCCACGACCGCGCGTCCGGGACTGCGCCGGGCCGGCGTGCGGCGATCGCGATCGCCACGGCGGCCACGCGGGCGGGGACAGCCATCACGAGGTCATCCAGGCGCGCGCTCGCCCAGCCGACCGGCTTCGACCGGTAGCCGAGCATCGAATCCAGCGTGTTGACGCCCTTGACCCACGCGGCCGCCGCGGCCCCGAACGCGAGCGCGGGCGTCGCTCCGAACGCCGTCGCGAACCGTGTGGCGACGACGAAGGCCAGCAGCGGCGCGAGCAGCCCGTCGGCGAGGTTCTCGGCGGCGCTCTCGACCGCGCCGCTCCGGAGTTCCCCCGGTGAGAGCGTCTCGGGATCGCGACCGACGAGCGCCGGGATCCGCTCGCGTGCCCGGTCGGGATCGGCGTCCGCGACCTCGACGACCTCGCGCGCGGTCTCGACCAGCGCGCGGAGACTCGTCGTCGAGAAGAGGACGAGCCCGGCCGCGAGCGCACCCGCGAGCCAGCCGGCACGGAGCGCACCCGCGACGACCAGCCAGGCCAGCGACCCCGCGAGTACGGGGATCACGGCGGCTGCGAGCGCCCCGACGAGCCGGGGACGGGACCACGCTCGATCGACTGGGCCGACGAGCCGGCCGAGATACGCGACCGGGTGGAGTCGGTTCGGCGGTTCGCCGACGAGGACGTCGAGTCCGCCCGCGAGCGCGATCGCCAGCACGGCGGCTTCGCTCACTGCTGGTCCCTCCAGCGAGCGGCCAGTTCCGGAAGCGACCGCTCCGAGAGGAGGGTCGCCTCGGGCGCGGCCCCGTCGGTTTCGGGATCGTCGCCGACGTGCAGCAGATCGGTCGGAGTCGTGTCGAGCGCGTCGGCGACGGCCTCGAACGCCCGGCGGTCGGGCTTGCGCCAGCCGCAGTCGACGCTCGTGACGACAGCGTCGAAGTGCTCGTCGTCCAGTGTGGATCGTTCCAGCGACCGTTCGACCAGTCCGGGGACGCTGCAGTTCGAGCAGACGCCGACCGGGCCGACGCTCGCGGCCGCATCGACGGCCGCGACAGCACCATCGCGTGTCCGGACCGGCGACTCGAACGCCGCCAGCACGGCCGCCCGGACGGTCGGCGTCGCCGGGTCGCGTCCGCGACTCCGGAGCGCGGCGACGACGTGTGCGACCAGCGAGCCCTCCCGACCGGGCTCGACCTGCCGGTGCGGCTCCGCGTAGACGCGCGCCCAATCGTCCGGAATGTCGACCCCTCGCCGATCGAGCGCGTCGGAGACGGCAGCGGCCGGATCGTCGGGCCGTTCGACCGACAGCAACGTTCCGAAGCAGTCGAACGAGATTGGCTGGGAGGCGTGCACGTGTCTCAGCGACGCCGCGCGAGCAGTCCCGAGGCGACCAGCGCGAGCAGTGCCGCGACGGGGCCGAAGCCGGGTCCGAACCCGCTTCCGGAGTCGGTTGTCGGCGCTTCCGTTGTGGGTGCGTCGGTCGCCCCGCCGTCGGATTCAGTCGTGACAGCGTCTCGTTCGGTCTCCGTGACCGTCTGTGTCTCGCTCGCACCGTCCGGGTTGAACGCCGCCGAGAGCTCCTGCAACGGCTCGGTCACCCGCGGCCCGGGCTGGCTGATGAAGTTCGCGTTCACCCTGACGATCTGGTCGTTCCGGACGGCAGTCGTGGCGTTGATCGCGGGGCTCTTGGGGAGTTCCCGTCCCTCCGGCACGACGATCCAGTCAGGATTCTCTGCGGCGATCACCTCCTCGCTGATCTCACCGTACGTCCGGATGTCTGCCGCGGCCGCGACGTTGTCGCCGCCCGCCGTCGCGATCACGTCGCCGATGAACGTGTCCGGGCCGGCCGTCCAGCCGCCGCCCATCGCGTAGTAGACGGTCGGGTTCTCGCCGTCGGTCGCGCTCGCACGCACTTCCTCGACTGTCGCGTTCATCGCGTCGGCGACTGTGGCGGCCCCCTCACAGGCGCCGACGAGCTGTCCAGTCAGGCGGGTCTTTTCGGTCACGTCCGAGATCGAACTCGCTCCTTCGAAGTGGACGACGGTAAACCCGTTATCGCGAAGCGTCTCTATGTCGTCCTCGTCGATGATGTTCGCCGCGAGCACCACGTCGGGCTCGAGGTCGACGATGTTCTCGACGATCGCGTTCTGATTCGCACCGAGGACGTTCGTCCGATTCTGGGAGCCGTTCAGGTACGCCGTCGTGTACCCGGTCGGGAGTCCGACGACCGTCTCTTCGGCGTCGATCGCCCACATCGTCTGGGCGACGCTCGCGCCGAGCGCGACCACGCGGTCAGGTTCCTCCTCGATCGTGACCGGCTCCCCGGTCGCGTCTGTCACCTCGACCGGGAACGAACAGTTTTCGCTCTGTAGCGCGGCCGACTGCCCGGGACCGAGTGACGCCGTGTCGTTCTGAAGGCCCTGTCGTTCCGTCGGTGCAACTGTCTGTGCCGGTGCGCTCGCCGCGACCCCGCCGGTCGAGACGACCACCAGCAGCATTACCGCGACGACTGCAAGTCGTAATCGTGCCATCACCTCCCCCGTTGCGGACAGTCCAATAAATATTTACCTAATGCAAATCGACTTGGGGTAGATGCGAGTCAGACGTCGAACCACGCTCTGGTCGAGCGGGCTGCTCGCGGCGCTGGTCGCGGTCGTACTCACGAGTGCGACGATCGGGCCGGTCGAGCTGAGCCTGCCGGTCGTCGCGAAGGCGACGCTGAACGCCGTCGGCGTCCCGGCCGGCGTCTCGCTTTCGACCGAGACGGCGTCGCTCGCCGGCCTGTCGGTACCGTGGCCGGGGATCGACGTCCGGTACGCCTACCCCTTCGCGTTCGGCGTGCCCGAGACGAGCGAACTCATCGTCCGGCAGGTGCGCCTGCCGCGGATCGTCCTCGGGGCGGTCGTGGGCTTCTCGCTCGGCACCGCCGGAGCGGTCATGCAGGGCTTCTTCCGGAACCCGATGGCCGACCCGTCGATCATCGGCGTCTCGACCGGCGCGGCCGTCGGTGCGGTCGCGACCATCGCGCTCCCGGCGCTGCTCCCGTTCGGGCTCCAGACGGCGGCCTTTGTCGGCGCGGTCGTGACGGCCTTCGTCGTCTATCTGCTCGCGACCGAAGACGGTCGGACGCCGGTCGCGACGCTGTTGCTCGCCGGCGTGGCCGTCCAGACGTTTCTCGGCGCCGTCGTCTCGTTTCTGCTGCTCCAGAGCGGCGAGAGCCTCGAGGAGGCCGTCTACTGGCTGATGGGCAACCTCCACGGCGTCGGCTGGGACGAGGTCGCCACGACGCTGCCGGCGACTGTCGTCCTGTTCGGTGCGCTGGTTCCGTTCGCGCGCGACCTCAACGTCCTCATGCTCGGCGAGGCGGACGCGCGGACGCTGGGTATCCCCGTCGAGTGGACCAAGCGCCTGCTGCTGGCGCTGTCAAGTCTACTGACGGCCGCCGCGGTCGCCGTCGCCGGCGTCATCGGCTTCGTCGGGCTGATCGTCCCACACATGATGCGGCTGGTCGTCGGCCCGGACCACCGCGTGCTGTTGCCGACCAGCGCGCTCGCCGGGGCGGTCTTTCTGGTCGTGACCGACACGCTCGCCCGCGCGAACCCCCAGGAGCTGCCAGTCGGGATCGTCACCGCCGCGCTCGGCGCGCCGTTCTTCCTGTTCCTGCTTCGTCGCCGGGAGGTGCACGAGCTGTGAGCGATCTGCTCGAAATCTCGGACGTCTCGGTCGCGTTCGGTGACGCTCGCGTGCTCGACTCGGTCTCGCTCTCGGTCGGGCGCGGGGAGTTCGTCGGCCTCGTCGGCCCGAACGGCGCCGGCAAGACGACGCTGCTGCGGGCGATCAACGGCGTCCGCGCACCCGACGACGGAACCGTCCGCGTCGACGGTGATCGACTGACCGATCGCTCGACGAAAGCCTGGAGTCGGCGGGTCGCAACCGTCCCCCAGGACACCGGCGTCTCCTTCGCCTTCGACGTCGAAGCCGTCGTCGAGATGGGGCGCGCTCCACACCGGCGGCGCACCCAGTTCGGCACCTCCGAGCGCGACCGCCGCCGGGTCGAGGACGCCCTGGAACTGACGAACACCGCCGATCTGCGGGACCGCCCGATCGACGAACTCTCCGGCGGCGAGCGCCAGCGCGTGTTCGTCGCCCGCGCGCTGGCTCAGGACACGCCGCTGCTGGCGCTGGACGAACCGACCGCGAGCCTCGACGTCAACCATCAGGTCGAGATCCTCCGGCTCGTGAGCGACCTCGTCGGCGACGGCCGGGCGGCCCTGGCGGCGATCCACGACCTCGAACTCGCCGCGCGCTTCTGTGACCGGCTCGCGCTGCTGTCGAACGGACGGATACGGGCGGTCGGCCCGCCGGAGTCGGTGCTCCGGTCGGACGCGTTGGATCCCGCTTTCGAGACGACCACGGCGGTCGCGACGAACCCAGTCACCGGAACGCCGGCCGTGACCGCCGGGGCCGACCGGTCCGGCGACGACGGTCGACGCGTGCACGTCGTCGGCGGCGGGCGCGTCGGCTCGCGGGCGATCGCGAGCCTGCAACGGGCGGGCCACGAACCGAGCGCGGGCGTCCTCCGGAGCGGCGATCTGGCGCTCGAGACGGCGGCGTCGCTCGACGTTCCAGTGGCAACGACCCCCGCCGCAGGCCCGGTCGATCCCGACGCCGTCGCGGCCGCACACGAACTGACCGCCGACGCGTCGGTCGTCGTTCTCGCTGACGTCGAGGTCGGCCCCCGCCAGTGGGCGCTCGATCTCGCGGACGGTGCGCCGGCGGTCGTCCTGCTGGAGGAACGGCCCCTCGCGGACCGACTGCACGGGGGCGAGCGCGCGCGAGAGCGATACGAAACCCTCCGACATCGGGCGACGACCGCCGACCCGGAGGCGCTCCCCTCGGCGGTCGAGTCGGCTGTCGGAACGATCGAACGGCCGGCCGACGATTGAGGACTGTCAAGGCGATCGAACGGACGGCCAGCGATCGACCGGGACACCAGCGCTGTCTACGGTTCCCGTCTCGCGAACAGGATCAATCCGACCATCGAGCAAACGACCTCACCGTCGACATGGGTCTCGACGCGGACGTCGACTTTCCCGTAGGCGTCGCTCCAGGGTTCAGTCGCGACGACTTCGGTCCGGGCCGACAGCGTGTCGCCCGGCCGGACGGGGTCGTACCATCGGAGTTCGTCGACGCCGAGCGCGCCGCGCGTGGCGGCCCGTTCGAGGAACCCGTCGACCAGCACCCGCATCGTCATCGCGGCGGTGTGCCAGCCGCTGGCGACCAGCCCGCCGAACGGCGACTCGGCAGCGGCCTCGCCGTCGACGTGAAACGGCTGGGGGTCGTACTGGCGGGCGAACTCGACGATCTCATCCCGGGAGACCGTGTACGAACCGAACGTCTCCGTCTCGCCAACGGAGATGTCTTCGAAATAGATCGGCATACGGCCGCTACGGCTAGTTCGGGCAAAAAACGACCGGTGCCGGAACCAGCACCTCGAAAAGCGGACCGACGCGACCGGCCCTAGTTGAGGTGCTGCTCGATCTGGGAGACGTAGTGGGACTTGTCGCGGACCCCGACCATCTGCTCGGCCGTCTCGCCGTCGACCGCGAGCACGACGGTCGGCACGCCGCGGACGCCGTACTGCGCCGCGAGCTGCTGGTGGGCGTCGACGTCGACCTTGGCGACGGCGGCGTCGGTCTCTTCGGCGATGTCTTCGGTGATCGGCTCGAGCATCTGGCATGGACCACACCAGTCCGCGTAGAAGTCCACGAGCACGACGTCGTAGTCCCCGAGAATCTCCTGATAGTGGTCGGAACTCTCGACGTGGATTGGCTCGTCCGGCGTCTCCGCACCGGCCGAATCGTCGGACTGCAACTCCTGCATCTTCTGTTGCTTGATTTCTTCGAGGTCGTCTGCTTCACTCATTGTATCGTCCCGTAGTCGGTCACCCTTCTTAATAGTTTTGACCTTATCATACAATATTATCTGGGGAGAATAGGCTGGACAGACCTCGGACGCCAGCACGGATGCCTGTAGCGCGGAAACAGGCGGATAGCGGTTCGCTACGCGCACAATATCAGTCTCGCACGATCCGGATTTCGACGCGTGTTCGCGGTTCACTCTCGACGGTCCGCCGGATCGGTCTGTCACGGCGTTTCGATCCGGGGACGTACAGACGCGTCTCCGTTCGCGTTCGTACATCGGAACGGTCCACGGTCCTCGATTTGGATCGCTATTTCCCGCCCGAGCGGACGTATACGTCAGGTTTAGCGGTAGTGTACATTACTCACAAGGCTTTTACGCAGGCTCTGCCAATAGTCTAGCACCAATGTCACAGCCGATGACGGAGTACCTCTCGCAGGACATGCACTGTGAGGGGCTTCTCGAATGCATTCACGGGCTCAAAGAGCTCGACAAGGAGGTGTTTCGGACGCTGTCCGACGCCGACGATCCGATGACGGTCGACGAGATCGCCGAGGAAGTCGAGCGCGAGCGCTCGACGGCCTACCGATCGGTCCAGCGGCTCCTCTCGTCGGGATTCATCCAGAAAGAGCAGGTGAACTACGATCAGGGCGGGTACTACCACGTCTATCACCCGACCGATCCGGACCAGATCGCGGACGATATGCAGCGGGTACTCAACGACTGGTACGCCAAGATGGGGCAACTCATCAGCGAGTTCCGCGAACAGTACCGCGACTCAACGCCCGTCGAGCAGTGAAAACGGACGCCGGTGTCCCGGCGGGCACCCCGTCCGTCACGCCAGCGCTATCGGAAGCCCGAACGTCACGACGAGTCCGACCGCGAGTACGGCCGCACCGATCGCGATCTGTCGGTTTGTGAACTCGCTCTGGGGGGCGGTGCTCCGCAGCGGCGGAGCCCGTGCCGGTAGCGAGACGTTCTCGGGGTCGTACGCTTTCGCTCGTTCGTCGTCGTGGGTCGTCTCCTCGTCCATGTCCCGGCGTTCGACCGCGAGCGTCTTCTAGATGTCGGACGACCACGCGCACACCGATGGGCTCTTCTGGGACGGTCGTCCTCTCTATATGTATGTGGAGAGACCGGCTGGCGGCCACCTCGCACCCGGGTGACTCCCTGCGTCACGGATTTCTGGCCGGGGTCGGAGCCGGCGCGCTCGCGTTCGCCCTCACGGCGCTCGTCCGGCTGTTCGAAATCGCACGTAGCACAGCCGGGTTTCGCCTCTACCTGCGACCGGACGGCCTTGACGGCACGCTCGTAGTACTCGGCGGTACCTTCTACGGGGCGCATCCAGGGGCCTACGATGCGCCGGTATGGCTCCGGGTGGTGCTACAGCGCTACGATACCCTCCCGGAGGTCGTGTACGTCGCGACCGTCGCGAGCGTGCTCGCGGCCACTGGCTGGTGGCTCGCGGCGAGGTTCGAGAGCGAGACGATCGACGGCGCCGTCCGTGGCGCGACCGTCACGGTCGGATACGCGCCCGCGGTCGTGCTCGGCGCGTTCGTCTTCGAGATGCTCGTCGATCTCGGACCGATGACGGTCTTTCTGGACCAACTTCTCCCGATCGCGCTTGCGAGCGCGCTCGTTCCCGCCGTCGCCGGCGCAGTCGGCGGCCTCCTCGCAGCGTGGTTGCACCGCTGATCGGCCGGCCGAGCGAAACCGTCATACCTGTCTCTGCCGAACAGATCGCACATGCTCACGAAACGGATCATCCCCTGCATCGACGTGGATCTCGACGAGGAGGGGAACGCGGCGGTGTACACGGGGGTCAACTTCGAGGACCTGGAGTACACGGGCGATCCGGTCGAGATGGCCAAACGCTACAACGAGGCCGGAGCCGACGAGTTCGTCTTTCTGGACATCACGGCCTCCGCCGAGGGGCGGGCGACGATGCTCGAAACCGTCGAGCGGGTCGCCGACGAGGTGTTCATCCCGCTGACCGTAGGTGGGGGGATCCGCACCCGGGGGGACATCAAAGAGACCCTGCGCGCCGGCGCGGACAAGGTCTCGATCAACTCGGGTGCGATCGCGAACCCCGACCTGATCGAGGAGGGTGCGACGGCCTTCGGCAACCAGTGTATCGTCATCAGCGTCGACGCCCGACGTCGGTTCGACGAACAGGGCGAACACTACGTCGACATCGACGGCGAGTCGGCCTGGTTCGAGTGCACCGTCAAGGGCGGCCGTGAAGGCACCGGCATGGACGTCGTCGAGTGGGTCCAGGAAGCCGAACAGCGCGGTGCGGGCGAGCTGTTCGTCAACTCGATCGACGCCGACGGCACCAAGGAGGGGTACGACATCCCGCTGACGAAAGCCGTCACCGACGTCGTCTCGACGCCCGTGATCGCCTCCTCCGGGTGTGGCGGCCCCGAGGACATGTACGAGGTGTTCACCGAGGCCGACGCCGACGCCGGACTCGCGGCGTCGATCTTCCACTTCGGCGAGTACTCGATCCAGGAAACCAAGGAGTACCTGGACGAGCGCGGCGTGCCCGTCCGGTTATGAAATGGCGCTGTCCACAGTGTGGCAAGCCACACGAGCGCAACGATCCCCCGTGTGACAACTGTGGACATCACCGCTTCGAACGCGCTGTCGTCCCGCAGGCGACCGCCGAAGACGACCGCGAACAGTTCGTCTGGGCGTGTGCGGACTGCGGTCGTCACCACCAGCGCAACAACCCGCCGTGCAGTCGCTGCGGCGGGACGACCTTCGAGAAGAAACCGCTGGCGTACGACGACTTCGAGACCGGCGACACGCCGGGGTACTTCGAACTCGCCGGTCGGGTCGAAGCGGCGGCGGCACTGGTCGTCGTCGCGCTCGTGGCCGTCGGCGCGCTCGGCTTTCTCGGCGTCATCGATATCCCCGGGCTCACCCCACAGGGGCCGCCCAGCGTCGAGGCCGTGCCCGGCAACGAAACTGCAGTCGGGGACCTCTCGATGGCCGAGGTCGAAACGTCGGTCTTCGCCGAGTTGAACGTGGATCGCACGCCGAGACTCGAGCGGTCCGGCGACCTCGATTCGATGGCGACGTACGTCAACCAGCGACTCGTGAAAAACGCCTACACGGACGACGACCGCGAGATCACCCGCAACCAGCTCCGCCGGTTCGACGTCCGGTGCTCGGGTACGATCTCCGTCGAACAGGAGTGGACGATGACAGCCGTCGCCGACGGTACCGATGCGGAGACGACTGCGAGAAGACTTCTGGAACAGCTCGGTCCGACGCCGGATTCGGTCGAACGCGTCGGAATCGACGCCCACGCAGGTCCCGACGACCGCGTGTTCGTCACCGTCGCGTACTGTCAGGCTGCCGATTCGTAGGCCTCGGTCAGCGCGTCGGCCTTCTCGATGACGCGGTCGGTCCCCGTCTCCAGCGCGTCGAGCGCGTCGGTGCCGTCTTCGGTCTTGATCGTCAATACCGGGTCGGTCTGGCCGCCGGACTGTTCGGGATTCATGTCGTAGGTCGCGGCGGCGACGCCGTCGGTCTCCAGCAGTGCCCCCTTGAGTACGTTCATGAACGTGTGATCCTCGCCCGCGATCTCGATAGAGAGCGCGTTGTCCTCTTTCTCGATGACCCGCAGATCCATATCCACACCTACGTGCCGGGCGGAATAAGTCTCACGACCTGTGGCGCACAGCGCCGGCGGTCACATGTCACCCCAGGCGGCGATCGCCCGCGACGGCGACGTGATGTCAGCGATCCACCGAGCGGCGATCGCCTTCTTCAGCAGGCGAGCGGGGAGGCCGCCGAACGTCGAGATCGGGAGGTTCATCACGTCGTGAGCGACGGCGTCCTCGCCGATCGAGACCGCCGTCCCCTTGTCCTCGTAGGTCCAGGTTTCGAGCGGCTGACCCCGGATCGCGCGAGCGACGTTCTCGCCGGCGACTTCGGCGGCGTCCCACGCGGCCTGGGCGTTCGGGGGGACCGGCTCGCCGGACGGCTGATCGACGAGCGCGGCGTCCCCGACGGCGAACACGCGCTCGTCATCGGTCCGGAACGTCGTCTCGGTCTTGATCCGGTTCGAGTCGCGGTCTTTCTCGACACCGACGCCCGCCATCTCCTTTCGGCCGGTGATGCCCCCGGTCCAGACGAGCACGTCGTAGCCGACTCGTTGCTCGCCGACCGTCACCGAGTCCTCGTCGGCCGCACGAATGAACTCGCCAGTCTTGATCCGGATGTCCCGTGCTTCCAGACGGCGACGCAGTGCCTCCTGAAGCTCGCTGTCGCTGTTGGGGAGTACCGAGTCGAGCGCCTCGACGAGCACGATATCCAGCGGAGCGTCGACCTCGTCGCGGAACCGCGCCACTTCGCCAGCGGTCTGAATGCCCGAGAGTCCGGCCCCACCGACGACCACACGTGCCGGGTCGTCGCTGCTTGCCTCCCGTGCCGCGTCCCGGATCGCGTCGTGGATCCCGAGCGCGTCGTCGAGGCTCTTCAGGGTATGGGCGTGTTCTTTCAGCCCGTCCAGCCCGAAAAACGCCGTTTCGCTCCCGACCGCGACGAGCAGGTAGTCGTACTCGATCGCCCGCTCGTCGTCCAGCTGTACCTGCCGGGCGTCGACGTCCACGTTCTCGACGTGTCCCTCCACGAAGCGCGTGCTCGGCGATTTGATCTCCTCGATCGGGATCGTGATCTTCTCCTGGACGGCCGGATCGCTGATACAGCGGTGCACCTCGTGCAAGACGAGGTGATAATCGACATCCGAGATCCACGTGATATCCGCCGCCCCGCGTAACTCGTCTTCGAGGCGCTTGATAGCGCCAGCGCCGGCATAGCCCGAGCCCAGAACGACGACGTGCGCAGTCATACCCGTGGTTCGGACGGGGGCCGATACAAAGCTGTTGGAAACGTCCGAGAACACGCGCCGCAGGTCCGCTTGCGAACGATTTGACGCCTCAATATTTGCCGCAATACGCCCCCGGGCCAGCGGTCCGATACTGTCGTTCCCGTGGCCAGGTATAATCGATATCAAACGCATACGTAATATTTTACTACTGGAACGGCCACATTTGGGGGAACAATAATTACACAGGGGCCGGAAACACAGTTTAATGGCAGACGACGACCCATCTGATGAGGACCTCCCGGACAACGTTCTCTTCGAGTTGTACCGGCACTACATCGGCGAGCCCGACGATCAGATCGACGTGTATCTCGGGTTCGGACTGTTCTTCGGCGGCATCGCGTTCGCGGCCGTCGGACTCGTGTTCTTCGTGGCGGCGTACCTGTTTACCCACGGCAGCGACCCGTTCTGGTTGCTCCGCGAGATCTCGTTCGCGATGGGGATGCTGTCGGTCCCGACGCTGTTGCTCGGGGTACTGGTGCTGCTGCCCGTCGACGTTCGGGCGACCTATACGGGCGTGCTCGGGACCGCGATCACCGTCGTCGCCGTCGCCGGGTTCGCGTACCTCTACCCCTGGGAGTTCAACGTCGAAGGCGCGGAGTACACGATCCACGTCGTCCTCGGGTACGCCATCGGGATGGGGCTCGTGGTCGTCTCGACCGGGACGGCGCTTGTCGCCCACCAGATCGAACGGGCGAAACCGAGCCCGGCCGACATCGAGCCGATGGAAGAGCCCGAACCCGAGGAGTCCTACAGCGACGAGGAGATCCGCCAGGACATCGAAGCGGCGATGGAAGACGTCGACATCACCTGGGGCGGGGTCGAACGTCACGAGGGGCAGTCGCTCACGCTCAACCTCGAGGGTGACTACGATCTCTCGGGCATGGACGTCGAAGCCGAACGGATCACCAGTTCCTCCTCGACCGACGCCCAGGTTCAGGGCCTGAAAGCGCTGAAGGGCGGCGAAACGAAGACTGCGACCTCGGAATCGACGGTGGACGACCAGACCACGAAACTCAACGAACTCAGACAGCGACGCAAGGAGGACCAGCAGGCGAAGGCGGCCACCGCATCCAGCGAAGGACTGCTCGCGAGAATCAGAAGGTTTTTCGGCGGGTAGCTTGAGAGGATCCGCCAGTAGATACCCTCAGGACTGCGATTTCAGACAGGAAAAAATTACACTCATAATCTATTTAGCCCGTTTCACATAGTTTTATTAGACCGCGCCAAGTTGTCCAGAACATGGCGAAAGGACTAGACGTCGGCACGATGAACATCATTTCGGCACAACAGGAAGGTAACGAGACGGTCTTCGTTCAGCAGCGGAACTCGTTCGTCGAGATCGAATACTCCGACATGGCGGAGCAGATGCTCAGTCGGTCGGACGTCCTCCACATCCGCAAGGACGACAAGGTGTACGTCGTCGGGGACGACGCGCTGAACTTCGCGAACATCTTCAACAAGGAGACGCGCCGGCCGATGCAACACGGCATCCTCTCCAGCGACGAGAAGTCCGCGATCCCGATGATGAAACTCATCATCGAGCAGGTCGTCGGCTCGCCGGACCATCCGAACGAGAAAATCTATTTCTCGACACCGGCCGATCCGATCGACTCGGATCTCTCGACGCTGTATCACCAGAAGACCATCGAGAGCTTCCTCGACGAGATGGGCTACGACGCCGAGCCGATCAACGAGGGGATGGCCGTCATCTACTCCGAGTTGGCGGACAACGACTTCACCGGGCTGGGGATCAGCTTCGGTGCCGGGATGACCAACGTCACGCTGGCGTACTACGCGGTTCCGGTCATGAAGTTCTCGGTCGCCCGCGGTGGCGACTGGATCGACGAGCAGGCCGCTCAGGCGACTGGCACGCCCGTCGACAAGGTCACCTCGATCAAAGAGGAGGACTTCGAACTGGACTTCACGACCGACGTCGGCGGCGTCGAGGGCGCGCTGTCGATCTACTACGAGAACCTGCTGGACTACGTCATCGACCTCATCCAGCGTGAGGTCGATGAGGAAGACGTCGAGGAAGGGCTGGACGTGCCGGTCGTCGTCACTGGCGGGACTTCGACGCCCGACGGCTTCACGAAACTCTTCGAGCGCCACCTCGAAGAAGCCAACATCCCGTTCTCGATCAGCGGCGTCTCTCACGTCGACGAGCCGATGTACTCGGTCGCCCGCGGTGGGCTCGTCGCAGCTCGGTCCGACGAGGAACAGCCCGCAGAAGAAGAACCCGAACAGGAACCCGAAGCCGCCGAAGACTGATCGGCCGGTCTTCGGAGCCTCACTCGCTAGTTTTCGATCGACGCCTACCGTGGCTACTCAGCTGCCGGCTCGTCGTCGGTTTCGGCTTCCTCGCCGTCGGTCGGTTCGTCGTCGGGTTCGGTTTTTACGTCGGCAGCCGTCTCGGCTGCTGTACTAGCCTCGACAGCCGAGTCGTCGCTGTCCGGTTCGACCTCAACCAGCGCCGCGGTTTCACCGGATCCGACGATCGCCGCTTCGGTGTCGACGTGTTTCCGGTAGAACCGCTCCAGAGCGCGCTCCCACGGCTCCGGTTCCGGTCGAGTTTTCACCTCGTGTTCGACGGTCGTATCGACGAACCCACAGTCGGCGCACACGTAGGCCTCCTGTTCGCCCAGCGAGTAGACCTCCAGATCGCCCCCGCACCGGGAACAGTCCATACCGGTGGGTACAATTGTGAGGAATATAATTCTCCCGCTGTCGATTCACTCTCTTTGCGAACACGTACTTCAAATCGACGCTCCGTCGACGGCAGTGTCGGACGGATTCTTGATGTCTGTCCCGTATCAGTCACCCGGAGCAGGGCAATCGAAACAGTAAATCGGCACGAGAATTCGCATCAGAAATTATTAATTTAGTCAGTCGATTCCATGCCGAGATCAGCGGTCGTTTCGGCGTCAGGATAGCGGTCAGCCCGCGCTTCCAGTTGGTCGCCGAGTTCACCGAGCAGCGTCAGCGCGAATCCGAGTCCACGCTGGACGCTGGGATCGTTCAGCTTGCGGAGCAAGGTGACGATGCCAGCGCCGTCCGGTGGATCAGTCGGATCGGACCCAGTTTCGCTCAGCGCCGCGGTCAGGACTTCGAGGTTGCGTAGCGCCGCCGGCTCGCCGGCCGCCGTATCGAACAGTTCGCCCGCTCTGACGGTCGCCCTCGTGGTCGATTTGATCATGTCGTCGTCGATCGCCTCCGACGCCAGCGAAATCGTCTGTGCGACCTGCGCGAGGTCGTCGATCGTGCCCGTCTCTTCGAGTTCAGTCAGCGTGTCGACGATGTTTTCGATCGATTCGTCTTCCGTGTGGCTTTGTGGATTCGTTTCACTCATCGAGACACACCTCAGGCAAGCCCCCGTGCAGTCAGCCAGTACATTTCGTTGTACGCCATCTTCGCCCAGTGGATGAACTCCGTCTGGTCACGGACCACCGGATCCGTGTCGTAGTCGAATTTGATGTGCGATCCCTCCTCCATCCCGGCTTCGAGGAAACAGATCGCGTCGCCGTCGAACTCGGTCGTCGGCGCGTACCCGCGAACGTACGCAGCGATGCGATCGACGACCGTGCCCGCCGCGTAGTGGGCGACGCTTCCGGCCTTGCTCGTCGGCAGGTTCGTGACGTCACCGACCCCAAAGACGTTCTCGGCGTGGTCGGATTCGAGGGTCCGTTTGTCGATTTCCATCCAGCTGTCGCCCAGCCCGGACTTCGCGATGAGCGACGACGGACTGAATTCGGGGATGCCGACCAACAGGTCGTACTCGAGGGTTTCCCCGTCCGCTGTTTCGATCACCTCCGCGTCGCTGTCAACCTCTGCTGGCATGAAGTCGACGTGCGTCTCGATATTTCGTTCCTCAAACCGGGGGACCATCCAGTCGTGGACTGCATCGAGGGCGTGCAGCTGTGGCTGTGGATACGTGTAGACGATCTCGACATCGTCTCTGTGGCCGTGCTCGCGGAGTCGAGCGTCGGCCAGCATCGTGAACTCGACCGGAGCGGCCGGACAGACGTGTGGCTGTCCAATGACTGACAGAACCAGCCGTCCAGATTCGAAGTCAGTGAGTGTGTCCCGCAGTTCCGTCGCGGCCCCTCCGTCATAGAAGTGATATCCGTCTTGCTGTGGACCAAGTCCCGGTGTGGCTTCCGGCCTCGGATTCGCACCGGTTGCAACTACCAGATAGTCGTAGTCGATTGCTTCTCCGTCGGCGAGTCCGATTGACATCTCGTCGGTATCGATCGCAGTGGCGCGGTCGTAAACGAGCCTGATACGGCGATCGACCAGATCCGCCAGCGGTCGCGACGCGTCTTCCGGCTCGCTGTCCCCGAACGGTACGTAAAAGAACGTCGGCTTGTACACGTGGTACGGGTTGTCACTGACGATCGTTATTTCGACCGCGTCTGCGGCGATCTCGCGGGAGAGTTTCTTTACAAGCCGGTTTGCTGTGACCGTTCCGCCGACGCCGCCGCCGACGATGACGACGTGTTCAGTCATCTCTGTCTCCTCTCAAAGAGGACGGTGAGTGTCCCTGAATCCTGTTCTGTCGAGTGTCGGTTGGTTTATTTTTCTTTGACATTTTTGATGGAGGTCGGCTGGCGGCGGGTCCGACGGTGGGTTTTCGCGTTTCAGATGCCCGTGACTTTGGCCGGACAGCGAGACCGCCAATTGCGCTGCTTTCTCCCTGTTCACGCTATGTCTCTGCGTACCGTCCCAGCCATACGCCGTGCGTTATGACGCCATATGCATATCGATCTATATTCGTATATATCTTCGGTCATATATCGGCTTAGCCCCTACGGCGGCCACGGTTCAGGTCGTCGCATGATTGCGTTCGTCCGGACGTCAGCGACTGAACGACACACCCCGACCGTTTCCAACCTCGTCGTTTATTTTCATCGGCGGACAACGGAGGGTATGAGACCTGACCTCGATCAGACCCAGCTCGATCGATACTCCCGGCACATCATTCTCGACGGCGTCGGTCCGGAGGGACAGGCCGCACTGCTCGACAGTTCGGTCCTCGTGGTCGGTGCGGGCGGGCTCGGATCGCCGATCGTCCAGTATCTCGCTGCCGCCGGGGTCGGACGGCTCGGGATCGCCGACGACGACCGCGTCGAGCGGAGCAACCTCCAGCGCCAGGTCGTTCACGGCGACGCCGACGTCGGCAGGCCGAAAGTCGAGAGCGCCGCCGAGTTCGTCGCCGGACTGAACCCGGACGTGACCGTCGAGACCCACGACCTGCGAGTCGCTCCGGACAACGTCATGGCGTTGATCGAGAGATACGACGTCGTCGTCGACGCGACCGACAACTTCCCGACGCGATACCTGCTCAACGACGCGTGCGTGCTGACCGGGACGCCGCTGTCACACGGTGCCGTCTACCGCTTCGAGGGACAGGTCACGACCTTCGAGCGCGAGGGTGACTCGCCGTGCTATCGTTGTCTGTTCCCCGAAGCCCCACCCGAGGGCGCCGTCCCGGACTGTGCGACCGCCGGCGTCCTCGGCGTCGTCCCCGGCCTGATCGGCACCGTTCAGGCCACCGAAGTCATCAAGCTCCTGATCGGGTACGGCGAGACGCTCGACGGGCGGCTCTGGAACGTCGACGCCGGCGGCATGGACGTCGAGACGGTCCCGATCCGTCCGAACCCCGACTGCCCGGTCTGTGGCGACGACCCCGCGATTACGTCTCTCGAAGACGTCGAATACGCCGACCGGTGCCGGATCCCCTCCGAGTGACCGGTGCTGACTCGTCTCGATCCCGTCGTTTCCATCCTTGATATCAAGATCAATAATAGAGGGGCGGAATTTATAAGCGATTTACTCGATCTTCTATGCGTATTACCGATGTTAGTCCGGCGCTTATCACGACCGAAACTCAGCGTTCACGTTTCCGAGTACGTCGGACTGGTCGCTGCGCTCGTCGCCGTCTGGGGAGTCGGTGACGCGCTGTCGACGCTGTGGGCGATCGAGGCCACGGGCTCGATCGGCGGCGAGGCGAACCCGTGGATCCGGGCCGTGCTGGCGCACGACCCAGCCCTGTTGCTCGTCGTGAAAACTGCCGTCGTCGCGGTCGTCGGCGGACTCCTGCTCTCCCAGCGGGAGTTCGTTCAGAGCGTGCCGGGCTGGCGGCTCTGGTTCGGGTCGTTGCTCGCGGTCGGGTCGATCATCGTCGCCGGGAACGTCTCCGTCGGCCTCGCCGCCGTGCTGTGATTTGCCGGACGTTCCCGCGTGCTCGTAGCGCTACTGTCCGAGCCGTCTCGCTACGTCTCCCGGCGGTTGCGGGAACGCGTCGGGATGGAGCAGTCCGGCCAGGTGTTCGGCCGTGTCGATCAGTCTCGGTCCCGGTCGGTTGACGAAGTCGTGCCCGTCGAGCGCGTACACTCGCCGCTCTCGGACCGCCGTCAGTTCGTCCCAGCCCGGGCGATCCGCGAGTTCGCGTCGGGCCTGCAGCGTCTGTTCGAGGTGGTAGCCACACGGCGCGGCCACCAGCACGTCCGGGTCCGTCCCGCGGATCTCGCTCCACTCGCGCGGCCGCGAGCGCTCGCCGACGGCCGCCAGCGGATACGTGCCGCCCGCCGCCTCGACGAGGTCCGGGACCCAGTGGCCCGCGACCATGACCGGTTCCATCCAGTCCAGGACGGCGACCGACGGCGTTTCGAGCGCGCTCGTCCGCTCCCGAAGCGTCGCGATTCGATCCCGCCACGCCGAGACGAGGTCGATGGCCGTTCCCTCGCGGTCTGTCGCTCGCCCGATCCGGCGCGTCTCCTCGTACAGATCCGACAGCGAGTGGGGATCGGTCGTCAGGATCTCCGTCTCCAGCCCGAGATCGTCGACGACGGCCGCGACGGCCACCCGATCGACCGCACAGACGTCACAGATCCCCTGCGTGATGACGAGGTCGGGGTCGAGGTCGGCCAGCAGTTCCGCGTCGATCTCGTAGAGGCCGCCGTCTTCCTCGGCGGCCGCGACCTGCTCGTTGATCGCGACGCTGTCCGCCGTCTCGTCGATGCGGGTACGTTCGACAGCCGGGATCGACCGGGCCGCCGGGGGGTAATCACACTCACTGGAGACGCCGACGGGCTCGATGCCGAGGGCGAAACAGATCTCCGTCGCGGCGGGTAGTAGTGACACAACGCGCATAGTCATCAGAACGGGAGCCGATCACGGAGCCAGGAGAGCGTCGAGTTCTCCTCGTGTTGATCGGGCCCGATGACGTTCTCGTCGGGAACGACGACCGTCCGCTCGTCCCCGTCGTCGGCGGAGATCAGGCCGTCGGCTTTCAGCTCGGCCAGCGCGTCCTCCAGATCGTCGATGTCGAGATCGACGTGCGACCGCAACTCGAAGACAGTCATCCCCTCGTCTGCCCTGTCGGCGAGGGCATCGAGCACCGCGACTTCGTCGTCGTCGCGGTCGCGGTACTCCGGCTTGGCTTGCATACCCGCCCCTTCGACCGCGACTCTCTTACGCTTGTTCCCCGGGCGCGCTGCTGTCCAAGCAGTACGCTTATAGTCCGAAGGCAGCCACGTATTGACAATGAGTCTCAAGTGTTCGATCTTCGGGCACGCTTTCGAGGAGTCCACCGTCGAGCGCGAGCGAGAAGAACAGGGCAGCGAGGTGGTCATCACGATCCGCGAGATCCAGACCTGCACGCGCTGTGGCGAGACGCGCGTCGTCTCCGAGAACAAGGAGGTCACGACGCTCGAAACGCCCAACGAGGTCGGGGCGGAGCCCGAGTCCGCTGACGCCGGAACCGACACGGCAGCCGACTCTGATACCGCCGACGTCGACACCGAGCAGACGGCCGACGAGTCCCCGAGCCCTTCGACCGCCGGGGGTTCGACAGACTCGGAGTCAGGCGGCGGGTTCGCAAGCGAGGAGCCGCCGGTCACCGACGACGCGGAGATCCTCGACGACGACTCGGAGACGCCCGAACGCGATCCGGGTCAGTGGCCACAGGAGGCCGGAGACGACTCGTCAACACCCGACGCTGGACCTGATATCGAGGAGGCCGAATCCGAGGGGGTCGACCAGAGCAAGACCGACGCCGAACTCCTCGACGACGATGTGACGGAGTCGTCCCCGCAGACCAACGAATGGCCCTCGGAAGACGAGATCGACGCCGCGAGCGATCCCGACACGGCCGGTCCCGGTGCGGTCACTGTCCCCGAGGGATCGTACGTCTGTCGGGAGTGCGGGTTCTCGACGCCGGCCGAGGAGTCGTCGCTTCGAGAGGGCGACTTCTGTCCGGAGTGTCACCGTGGGACGCTCGTCCATACCCAGGGGACCTAGAACGCGAAAAGAGTATACCATCGCCCGGCTAACGACCGCGCATGCGAGAGTACAAGATGCGGAGGGGCGAATATCTCTCCGACCGCATCCCGGACATGGAAGCGACCGTCGAGGAGTACTTCGGATCGATCTCCGGAACGGAGGAGTACAATGGCAACGACCTCTACGTCGTCGAGGACCCCGAGAACGCTGTCTTCGAGCGCGTCGTCGTCGGGACTGTCGAATACGGCAGCAAGAAGGACAAACTCGCGCTAGATATCATCGAGCGCCCCGCTGAGGAGGTCATCGCCTCGGGCGACGTCGAGGACGCCGAAGAAGCCGTCTCGCTCAAAAACGAGTTCCTGCTCGAAGCGACCGGCCGCGACGCAAAGGCTCGCCGCGAATCGATGAAGCGCGCTGTCGAGGACGAACCCGACAGCGTCGACGACGTCAGCTGATCCTGTCGTCCCCGCTAGTCGTTGACGTCCTCGAGGTGATTGTTGACGACAACGCGACCGGCGGGCGTCAACTGGAGTCCGTCCTCGCTGTCGGTCAGCAGTCCTTTCTGTTCGAGCCGACTGCGCAGCAGTTCGACCTCGCTCGCCTCCGCATCGAGGACGCCCGCCAGCGGAATCCCATCCATGTCACCGGTCGAGTAGACAGTCACCAGCAGTTCTTTCTCCACGTCCGAGATATCGACATCCCGGATTCCCTCCATGACCTCGCGGTACTCGCGCCGGAGGTACCGTCCGAGAATGTTCATTTTCCGGGGAGAGGGTAGTGCGGCGAGGGTAACGACTGCCTGCCCGTTTCGGTTGTGCGTCGTCGACAGGACCGGCCGCGTCGCGCCGGCGATCTCACGGTTGAGGCGTTCGAACCCGGTGACCGTCGCGAGTCGGATCGTGAACTCCCCGTCCTGTCTCTTGAATCGGATATAGCGTGGGTTCACGAACAGTTTCGCCGGCGTGAACGCCGCGTCGGTGACGCGACCGCCGATCCGGGCGGGGTGTTTGACCGTCGCCTCGGTCCCGTTGAGCAGCGCCTTGTACAGCACCGAATTGAACTTCTCGATCGTCTCGTCGTCGGCCTCGATGGCGGCGACGAACTGCCGGTCGTTGCGTTCGAACGCGATTGTCACCGTGGAGTTGAAGAAATCGCCCAGTTCGTCGGGCACCTGACCGACGGCGACGTCGACGATCGACGAGAGCGGGATCTGCGTCTTGCCCTCCTCGGCGACCAGCACCAGCCGCTTGCGGCTGAGGAGGACCCGGCCCTTGACGGGCTCGGACCGCGCGGACTTCTGGGAGTTGAACGACGCGACGAAGTCCGCGATAATCGATTCCGACATCCCTTGCTATCGAGTTCTTGTACCGGACGAATCTTGAGCGTTTCCATCGGTCGAGAAATACCGGTCGGCCGACCTAGCCGAACGAGTCGGCGATGTCCGACAGTGACCCCTGCGGAGGCTCGTGAACCGTGTACACGGCTCGTTGTCCGGGTTCGCGCAGCCCGTAGTGATAGCCCGCCGAAAGCACGTCCAGGAGCAGCGAGCGGCCCGGCTCGACCCCGGTGTCGTCGATCCAGTCGAGGAGGCGGTTCTCGTCGTCGCCCTCGCGAGCGAGGCGGGCGTTCTCGAAGGCACCGCGGAGATGCGCCGTCCCGTCCAGTCCCGCCTCGACGAGCGCATAATAGGCCCGCCCGTCGAGGGTGAGCCGCACGATATCGCCGTCACTGGCGTCGATCGACTCGGGGAGTGCGAGTTCCGGGCGCGAGGTCCGACCGGCGGTCCCCAGCGTGACTCGGTGGGTCTGGACCGTCTCGTGGTCGCTGGCGATCCGGTCGGCCATGTGCCTACTCGTCGGCCTTGCCCAGCAGTTCGGCGACGTCGCCGCTCCCGGCCTCGGCGATCGCCGCGTTGATCTGGCGGACCTCGTCGCTGATCTCGCGTCCGCGGACGGTCACGCGCTTGCGCTCGCCGTCGCGGGACGGTTCGTAGCCCACGCCACCCTTCAGCAGGACGGACTTGAGGTTCGGGCCGCGAACGTCACCGCGGAGCGGCCGGCCAGCCGTATCGGAGCCACCGGTAATCTCCAGGGAGTAGCCATCGAGCCCGACGGCACTGCCTGCGACCTCGTCGCCGATCTCTCGGCCCACGAATCGGTTTGCGTCCTGTCCGTCGACGTCGATCTGGTACGTTTCGCCGCTGTCGGGATCCGCAACGGCGACGGTGAAATCTGCCATGCCTGTATCCTGCCAGTCGTGCTTAAAAAGCCCGTCGAACCGCAACGACACCCCTGTCCAGTCACCGACGGTCGATGCCGACGATCGTCGAGACGCGGGCGTTCTCCTTTATGTTGATCCCGGCACCGCCGATCGACAGCGGCACGCGACCGAGCGACTGGACCGACAGCGTCGGGTGGAAGGCCCCGCGTTCGCGAACCGCCTCGCGGGTCTGGATTTCCGCGACCAGATCCGGCGGCAGGTCGAGCGACTCGTTGTATTCGATGAGGTACTGGCCCGAATCGAGGTGCCACCACTCGTAGTCGTCGTCGGGATTGCGTCGCGTCCGCTCGCAGGCCGTCAGCGCCGGAGCCTCGAGTTCGCCGCCGCCGAAATCGACACGGCCCGGCGCGTCGACCTCGTACGCCGCCGCGACGGTCAGATCGAACCCGCGTCCCTCCGCCTGAGTCGGTCCGTGAACGATGTCTTCGAGGAACTGCGTCGGATCCATGTCCGGGTCGACGACCGCCAGCGTGAAAAATTCCGGTCACGACCCCGGATCCGAACGATAATCCCTGCTAGTTTTCAGTCGATGGGAACGCACGCGAGGGTTATGGCCGGAACGCACCGATTGAAGGATACGATGTCCGGGATGCGCGCCGAACTCGAGATACCGGCGACCGAGGCCTGTCCCGTCGCCCGGTTCACCGAACGCACAGACGGGTCGGTCACCTCGGTTCGCCGCGCCAGAAACGGGGACGGGGAGTACACCGAGGAGTTCACCGCGACCGGGAACGTCGATCCGGACGCGTTCGACCAGGACCTTGAGTCCCTCTTCGAGTACCAGTCCGCGCAGGTCTTTCAGTTCACTCACGACCTGCGGGACTGCGTCTGTGAGTACGTCGAACAGCACGAACACCCCATCGCCGACGTCCGTGCGCAGGACGGCTCGCTCGTGTTGACGCTTCACCTGACGAACATCACCGATCTGCGCGATCTCGTGACCGATCTCCGCGAGCAGTTCGGGTCAGTACGCATCCGCTATCTGCTGCAGGTCGACAGCGACGAGGAAGGGACCGACGACGTCGTCCCGATCAACCGCGCCCGCCTGACCGACCGCCAGCTCGAAGTGCTGGAAACCGCCCACGAGATGGGCTATTTCTCCTACCCGCGCTCGGCTAACGCCACCGACGTCGCCAACGCACTCGGTATCGACGCCTCGACGTTCACCGAACACCTCGCGGCCGCCCAGTCGAAGCTCATGGACGAGATCCTGGCGACGCCATAAAAAGCCCGCTATATTTTAGGGAAACCTAATACAGCGGCTGATCCCGACTGTCTCGACGATGAACGTCGCAGCTGACGTGACGGAACTGATCGGAGAGACGCCGCTGGTTCGGGTCGAGTCGATCGCGCCGAACCTGCTTGTGAAGCTGGAATCGTTCAATCCCTATTCGGTCAAAGACCGGATCGCCCGCGAGATGCTCGATTCGGCCGCCGAGGCGGGCGAGTTGACAGACGAGACAGTTGTCATCGAGCCCACGAGCGGGAACACGGGGATCGGGCTGGCAGCGGTCTGTGCCGCCCGGGACCAGGAGTTGATTCTGACAATGCCCGAATCGATGAGCGAGGAGCGGCGCAAGCTCCTCCGCGCGCTTGGAGCCGAGCTGGAGCTGACCGACTCTGATAGCGGGATGAGCGGCGCGATAGAGCGTGCCGACGAACTCGCCACGGAATACGGGGACACCTTCGTCCCCCAGCAGTTCGACAATCCCGCCAACCCGAAGACCCACCGGCGGACGACGGGGCCGGAACTGGACGAGGCGACCGACGGCGATCTGGACGTGTTCGTCGCCGGCGTCGGGACCGGCGGGACGATCACGGGTGTCGGGACCTATTTCGAGCAAGCCGATACTGACATCGACCTGATCGCCGTCGAACCGGAAGACTCGGCGGTGCTGTCCGGCGGCGAGGCGGGCAGTCACGGCATCCAGGGGATCGGAGCCGGATTCGTGCCCGAGGTTCTGGAGCGCGATCTGCTGGACGAGGTCCGTACGGTCGGCAGGGACGACGCGATCGAGACGGCCCGACGACTCGCCAGCGAGGAGGGGATCGCCGGCGGGATCTCGACGGGCGCGAACGTCCACGTCGCCGCGGAGGTTGCGCGTGAACGACCGGACGAGCTCGTCGCGACAATCGTCTGTGATCCCGGCGAGCGGTATCTCTCGACGGACCTGTACGATGTCTAGTCCGCGTATCGATGGGCTTTCGCCCGCAAGCCGATAACGGGCAGTATGGACTACGAGAGAGAACTCGACGCGGCGATCCGGGCCGCGAGTGCCGGGATGGCAGCGATAGCAGACTGGCGCGGGGACGGGACCGAGGCCGGCGGGACCGACCTCCGCGACGCCGGCGAAACCGAGACCAAGACGAGTGTCAACGACATGGTCACGGCCGCCGATCAGGCCAGTCAGGACGCGATCCTCGAAATACTGACGTCCGCGTTCCCCGACGATAGCGTCGTCGGCGAGGAAGGAACGGGTGAACACTACAGCGGCCACGGCCGGGAGTGGGTCGTCGATCCGATCGACGGGACGGCTAACTTCGCCGTCGGCCTCCCGTATTACTGTGTCTCGATCGCGCTGGTCGTCGATGGCACCCCGCAGGTCGGGGTCGTCGCCTCGCCCCCGCGAGCGCTCGACCGGCTCTGGTACGGCGTCCGCGGAGAGGGTGCGTTCGTCCACCACGGAGTCGACGACGTGACCGACGCAGCCGACCTCGACGGGACTCCCCTCGCGGTCAGCGATCGGGACGAACTCGCCGGTGCAGTCGTGTTCGGCCGACTGAGCGAGCGCGACGCCGACGTCCGGGCGGTCGACGAGATCACGGTCAGGGAGGTCCTCGATCGGGAGGGGCAGTTCCGGCGGCCGGGCAGCGCCGCGATCAACCTCGCGCAGGTCGCGGCGGGCCACGCCGACGGCTATCTGATCCTCTCGATCCAGGAGTGGGACGTCGCGGCCGGTCTCCTGCTGGTCGAGGAGGCCGGCGGCACGGTCCGGCGACGCCCCTCCCGCATCGAAGACAGCTCTATCGAGGTGATCGTCTCGAACGGCTACATCCAGGCTGATCTCGAAGCGATCGCTGCCGAGGCGATCGAACAGGCCGAAACGTAGCAGACGCAGGTGCGATCAGGCCGGCGCGTAACAGACCCAGCCTTTCGCGGGGACGGTCAACTCGACCCAGCCGTCCTCGTCGGCCTCGATCACGTCACCGCTCCCGGTGTAATCCCGAAGCGTCGTCTCCTCCCAGCCGGTGTAAACCCACTCGGTGCGGGGACAGTCGGCCTTGTTGATCCCCGTCAGGAGATTCCGATAGCGCTCGTGGACAAACAGATCGCGATCGGCGTGGCGGACGAACTGCTCACCGTCCGCGAGTGTGCGCTTGATCCAGACGAGGTTCGACAGCCACTCGGCGTCGTAGTCGACGCCCTCGGCCGTGGCGTAGTTGGTGTACACGAACGGGTAGCCCGGGGCCGTGAGGATAAAGGCGTAGGCCAGCCGCGAGAGCTGTGGCGGCCCCTCGTCGTGGTTGGCGACGAAGGTTGCGGCACTGTCAGGGTCGCGCCCGAGCAGCGAGTCCTCGTGCTGGAGAGCCCCCTCCAGCCAGCGGAGGTCCCCGCCCTCGTGGAAGGCGTCGTGCATCGTGAAAAAGAGGGGGTAGTCGAAGGTACGCATCCCCGTGTCGGCGTAGGCCTCCAGGAAGTCGGTATCGCCGTCGAAGACCTCGCCGACCCGGAAGAAGTCGTGTTGGTCGGCCCAGTCGTTGAGGAACTCCTCGAAGTACCACATCGGGACATGCTTTGCGGCGTCCCAGCGGACCCCGGCACAGCCCGTCTGGGCGATCTTCTCGACGTACGCCCGGAGGTGACGGGTGACCTCCGGGTTGGTCTGATCGAGGTCCCACAGGTCGAACAGCTGCATCGTCGTCCGACCGCCCTCGTGGGGGTGGTGGTAGTGGTCCGGGTCGTCGAGGTGCGCGTAGGTTCCGTCGCCCGGATCGTCCGTCGCGGTGTGGTTGACGATCGCGTCGATGTAGACCTCGACCTCGCCAGCCTGTGCGTTGGCGAGGCGATCAACCATCGCCTCGAACTCGGACTCGGTGCCGAGCGGCGAGTCCCACGTGAGGTGGTCGCGAGGATTGTAGCCGTTGCTATCGGGCGTGTTCGGCTCCATCGGCGGCTGGACCCAGACAGCGCTGTACCCCGCCCGGGCGATCCGGTCGGCCTCACGGGCAATCCGCGTCCAGTGGTCCCCTTCAGGCCCCAAGTCGTCGTCGTAGTCGAAATACTGCAGTCCGACTGGCTCGCCCGTGGCCGGCGTCCGCTCGTCGGGGAGCGATACGCCGGTTGAGAACCCCGCGACGTCGCTTGCGTTCCAGTCAGTCGCCTCGTCCGACACTGCCGTGCCCCGTCTGTCCCTGTGCATGAGTATCGATCCCCGATCCCATGGATCGGGGCATGACACCAACCTACGTGCCAGGGGGCATATATGTCTTTCATCAATTATCTATACTGATAGGAGTGGAAAAACCTGCCAACCCACGCTGACGCCGTCGTACTGACATCTGGCAGATACTATGTTCATTTCGCGTGTGTTCCAGAAGCGAGAAAGACGATAGGTCAGGGGAACGAACACGAAGGGGCAGGGGGTGGTCTCATACTGCCGGCTGTAACAAACTGAAGGAATTCGCCACCCCAGGGTGGCGAATATCTTTACGAACGTACAGCAGGCAATATCACTCCGTTTTTTGCCCTGGGGTAGCGAACAAGCAACCATGGAGCGTGCTCGATGAGTGCCGGATCGGCGACGCTGATCGCACTCGTTGCAGGGATCATCGCGCTGGGCGTGCTCGCACAGTTGCTCTCTGCCCGGCTGCAGCTCCCGAGTATCATCTTTTATATTTTCGCCGGGCTCGCGCTCGGACCGGCCGCGGAGCTGGCGCTCGACACCAGAATCGTGTCGCTATCGACGTTCGGCGGGGAGACGACGCTGTCGGCGGTCGTCGGGCTCGCGGTCGCCATCATCGTCTTCGAGGGGGCTTTTCACCTGCAGGTCGACCGGATTCGCGAGGCACCGACGGCGTCGTTTCGACTGGTCACGGTCGGTGCGGCGATCGCGCTGATCGGAACGGCGGTGGCCGTTCACCTCGTGTATCCCGAAGTCGGCTGGGGGATCGCGTTTCTGATCGGCGCGCTGCTCGTCGCGACCGGCCCGACCGTGGTCACGCCCATCCTGCAGGTCGTTCCCGTCCGCGATCGGGTGTCGGCCACGCTCGAAACCGAGGGCATCATCAACGACGTGACCGCGGCGATCCTCGCCGTCGTCGTTTTCAAGGTGATCGTCATTCAGGGCGAGACGCCGGCGGACATCCTCACCGAGTTCATGGCCCGTCTCGGTCAGGGGCTGCTCGTCGGGGTAGCCGTCGCTGGCGTCGTCTACTACCTGCTTCGGTACGTCGATCTCTCGCCCGGCGACGCGCCGCGAAACGCCCGACTGCTCGTGCTCGCCGGTGCGCTCGTCGCGTACGCGGGCGCGAACTTTCTGGCCGGCGAAGCCGGCGTGGCCGCCGCCGCGACCGCCGGCTTCCTGCTCGGCAACGCAGACGTCCCATACGAGGGGGACATCGTCGACTTCAAAGGCGATATCACGCTGCTGGTCCTGTCGTTCGTGTTCATCATTCTCGCTGCGCTGCTGGAACTGGACGCGCTGGCCGACGTCGGGTGGGACGGGTTGCTGGTCGTGGTCGCGATTGCGCTCGTGCTTCGGCCTCTGCTGGTGTTCGTCTCGCTGGCGGGCGACCGGTTCACCGTCAGCGAGAAGCTGTTCGTCGGGTTTGTCGGTCCACGCGGTATCATTCCTGCATCCGTGGCAACGCTCTTTGCCCTCCGGTTGCAGGAACTGGGGGCCGTCCATGAGGCGAACGTGCTGCTCGGCGTCGTGTTTCTCGCTATCTTGCTGACTGCCGTCTTCGAAGGCGGACTGGCGCGGTACATCGCGGAATACCTGGACGTGATACCAATGCGAGTCATCATCGTCGGAGGCGGGAGAGTGGGCCGTGCGCTCGCCGACCGCCTCCAAGAACGCGGAGAGAACGTCGTCTTGATCGAAGACGACGAAACAGTCGTCGAACAGGCACGCAACGAGGGCTACACCGTCGAACACGGTGACGGCACCGACACGGACGTCCTCCGGTCGGCCGGGGCAGACGCTGCGAAGATCGTCGTCGCTGCGACCGGTGACGACGACGCGAACCTGCTGGTCTCCCAGCTCGCGTCCACGAAGTTCGACGTCGAAAACGTCATCGCGCGAGCGAACAACCCCGACAACGTCGAACCGTTCGAGCAACTGGGCGTGCAGACGATCTCCTCGTCGTTGGCGACCGCCTGGGCGATCGACAACCAGATCGAGCGTCCTGCGCTCTCTCACTGGATGACCGATCTCGATCGGGTCGGCGACGTTCAGGAGGTCGAACTCAGGAACCCGGCGCTCTGCGATCGCCCTGTCCGGGAGGTCGGACCGGAACTGCCGGACACCTGCCTGATCGCGCTGGTCTGTCGCGACGGCGAGGCCGTCGTCCCGACGGCAGACTACACGGTCCACGATGGCGATCGACTCACGCTTCTGGGCCGGACCGAGGCGGTCCGCGAGGGAATGGCTCTCTGTCGCGGCGAGGACGAATGACATCCTCCGCGCCGTAAACGGCGCGGTTTCCTCTCCGACGTGGGAGTCTCGGCTATGCCGATTCCCCGGAGGCAATATTCCCGTCAACGTGGACGGTACTCGGGTCTGTGCGCTGTTCTTTGGGATTTGAAGAAGCGTCTGTGGTTGAACGCCATTGATGATTGTCCCACTCGAACCGCACGGGCCGTGCCATCGGCCTGACTGCCTGTTCTGTCTGCCGCTTCAGGAACGTTTCTGAGGCTGTGAGGTCGGCGTGACCCTCGAATCCACACGGACAGGTGAGTGTATCCTGATGCCGTGTCGTTCGGTCTGTACCGCCGCACTGCGGGCACTCTTGGCTGGTCCACGCCTCTGACCGCACTTCGACCGAGATGCCGTATTCTTCGGCGGTACACGCCAGTCGTTCGGTGAATTGCTTGAACGCCCAGAAGTTGTGTGTCTTGGCGTTCACCCTGACCGACCAGTGCGTCTCCAGCACGTCGGTCAAGCCACCGATATACACTGTGTCCACGCCCTCGGCGTACAGCCGTTCCAGTAGGTCACGACACAGTGCTTCTTGGGCGTGGTCGCGGCGACGAGTCCGTTTCCGGTACAACCGCCGGATACGCTTGCTACTGTACCTGCCTTCTTCGAGTTTCGACTGCAACCGGGCAATTTCTCGCGTCGTCTCACGGAAGCGGTCGAACAACTCCCGGCCTTCGTACAGATATTGCTCGCCGGTCGTGGTGGTACAAGCGACGAGATTGTTCGCACCAATATCCAGAGCGGCTGTTTCGGAAGCCAGTGGAGTGTCCCGTGCATCATCAGAAACAGTCACGGGCTGCGAAGCTCGGAAGGTGCTGTCTGTCTCGTCGTACCACAGTTCTAGTCGGCCTTGGTCTTCGTAGTCGGGCCAGTTCGGGTCGCCAACGATTTCCAGCCGGAGACGACTTTTCGGGCTGTTGTGCCTGTCACGGAGTTGTTTGCCGACAACCATCTCCAGCCGGGAACGGTCGCCCCATTCAACGGTGTAGGCGTCCTTTCGGACGACGCCTTTGAGAACACGTCCGTCGTCCTTGTTCCCACGGAAGCCCGGCGGTTCCGGGTGTTCCGTGACCGATGTGTTCGATTCGTCGTGGTACGCCTTCTTGTTCTCGAAGAACGACCGCCACGCTTCGGTGTTTGCTCGCCGGACAGTTTGAGCGGTGGACGCGCCGAGAACGGCTTTGTATTTGCCTTCGAGAGCGCCAGTGTCGGCGTCCCATACGTCGCCCTCGAAGCCGTCCTCGTCGTTGTAGCGCATGAGGCGCTGGTAATTGATCTCGTTCCAGAGAGCGGCAGACGCATCCAACAGGTCGCGTAGGACCTGCTCACCGTCGTCGGTGAGCGGTCGCACGGCGAACGTGTTGGTGCGCTTCATCCAAAGTATAATTAGTCCCAATATCTAATAAGTCCACCGATGAGGCCAAACATCGACATTGACTGGGCAATCCACGGACGAATCAAAGACTACGCAGAAGCGAACGACCTGACCCTCTCGGAAGCCTATGCAAAAGTGTTAGAAGCTGGTCTGGAAGCGTTGGAGACGCAAGACCAGCAGTGACGTGGTGGTTTCTTACCGGAGCTTACGCGATTCACCTATGGAAACGCTGCTATCTACACAAACCACCGTTTTCGGTAAAATGATTACGCCGTCTTGGAATCTGCTACTGCCACAGCCGACAGGCGGTCCATATCGTGATGCGGTGCGGTCGCTGTCTGGGGAGAGCAGTCGCTCACGGAGGGCCCCGGCCGGCCACTGAGGGCCGCCCGCCCGGCGGCCCTCAGCTCCCTCGTCTACGCGCTCACACCAGGTGGATCGTATACTTCGCCTCGGTCAAGCATGTGGTACATCGACACCAGCATCTTTCGAGCTGTCGCCACGATTGCTTTCTGTGAGTTCTTCCGGCTAGCTAACCGCTCGTAGAACCGACTCAGATACTCGTCGTTACAGGTGTGGACAGCAGTATGAGCGGCCTGAACGAGCAGCCACCGAGCTCTTCCTGAACCACGTTTCGAGAGTTCACCTTCGATCCGCGAGTCGCCTGACTCGCGGATCACTGGATTCAACCCGACGTAGCTGACGACTTCTTTGTCACCATCGAACCGCCCAATCTCGCCTAATTCGGCGTAAATCGTCAACGCCGTATAGTAACTCACACCAGGAATCGTCATCAGCAGCTGGGTCTCCTCCAGAGACCCAGCGCGTTCTTCGATTGTCTCTTCGAGATTCTGTATTTCGTCGGTGAGCGTCTCTATCACTTCGAGGTATGACTCCAGCACCGATTCCCACGGCATCGGGAGCGAGAGTTCCCGGAGTGGTCTGCGAAAGAGTTGACTCTTCTGGAAGCGTATAGCTCTCGATGAACACAAGCCAACGCGGAGAGTTAGTGCGGCATTTGTCGGAAGAAGAGCTCGAGCAGGCTATCGAAGATGCACAGTCGGCGGACGAGACCCGTCTCGTCCGGCGGCTGTGTTTCATCAAGAATCTCTATCAGGGCGATACCCGCAAGCAGGCGGGCCGACGCGTCGGAATCTCCCGATCTACGACGCGTCGATGGGCTCGCGCGTGGAATGATGACGGTGTAGAGGGACTCCGCCCGCGCTTCGGCGGCGGCCGGCCGCCGAAGCTCACTCCCACGCAGTTCGATGAACTCTGTGGTATCCTCGAAGAGGATCAACCCTGGACACCGCAAGCCATTCACGCCCTAATCGAAGACCGCTACGATGTCACCTACCACCCGGCGCATCTCAGCCGGAAACTTCGTGCCGCGGGCATGAACTACGCCAAGCCGCGGCCGATGGATCCGCGTAGTCCGGCTGACGCAGATGAGATTCTCGCCGAGCGCCTGACTGAGGCGCTCGGCGAGGACGACCACGATACCGAGGAGGATGATCCCGTCGTGTTGGGGTTTTTTCGATGAAGCGTGGCCTCAACCGTTCGAGAATTCACAGCGACTCTGGTCGTTTGATCGGACGGTCACGATCGCAAAACCGCTAGTGACGTTTCCATGGCGGTCGATCGGTTTCTACGCGCTGACTGGTCAAAGTGTGATTACGTTCAAAAAGCGGTTAGTCAAAGAGACGATCGTTGAGGCGTTAGAGGAGATCCGCGAGCAGAATCCGCGGGGCCGGATTCTGCTCGTGGCCGATAACTACGGCTCTCACCATGCGAAACTCACACAGCAACGGGCCGACGAACTCGGCATCGAGTTCGTCTTCATTCCGCCGTATTCACCGACATTGAACGCAATCGAACCGCTCTGGAAAGACCTCAAACGAGACATCTCTCCTGAAATCTTCGATGACAAAGACAACTTTCGAGAGTTCCTCACCGAGACATTCCACCGGTTGAGTCAGCAGGTCAGCTTCGCTAGTGATTGGATCGAGACGTTCCTCCCAGATGTCCAGAAGTTACGCTGACCACTCCAGGAACTCTCGTCCCTCTTGGGTCAACGGCTTCACATCTTCGCTGATGCCGTGATCAGAGAGGAGGCCGTGGACCTTGTTGGCATACTCCGTCCGGTGTTCGACTAACGACTGTCGCCCGCGCACGAGTGCGCGGGCTTCCCTGATCTCGTCGGTCGGAACATAACTCTCAGGCACCGAGTTCAACCGCACCATCCGCGCGAGTTCTTTGGCGTCGACGCGATCAGTCTTCTTGTCGGTGTCAGCGATCTGGTTCAGTTCCTTCGGGTGGGCAACAGTCACGTCCAAATGTTCCGACAGCGTATCGTGGATGTGGTAGTAATTGCTGGTCGCCTCTATCGCGGCTTGTGCGCCAGCGTACCGCTGGGCGAGATCGTCGAGGTTCGCGTTCTCGACGCGAACCTCTTCGACAATCTCTCCAGCCTCGTCCATCACTGCCACCTGTGCGTACCGTTTGTGGACATCGATTCCGAGGTACATGGTTTGTTCACCCGGGACGCCAGTGCGTGAAGCAGAGATTCACCTATTCGGGCTTTCCCGGGTGCCGCGCCGCGCGGCACCCGGGCTGTAACGCCCATGACTCGGCTTCTTTCGCACACGGACCAGTCACTCCCACGTGCTCTGAGGCACGGAATCGCGTTCGGTCTCTTGCGCCCCATATCTTGTTTCACGCTCTCATGGAGTAGCAGCGTTTCCATCGAGTCACGCCCGCCCTGTTCGCTCCTCGGTTCCGACTAAGCGTCGGAACGCTCGTCACTCACGGGAAGGGCGGGATTCTCTCGCTGAATCAAGATAGCGACCCACGGGCAGTTCCTGCGACACCGTCCCTTTCGAGGCGAGCGCGCGCGCGCCGAATTTTCCCCCGATATCCGCGATCGAGGCCCGACGTCGGTTGACAAACGTCCACATTCCGCTGTGAAGAGGCCAGTGAATATTGATGTCCGATGCCCTTAAACACATATTAGTCTACCCAATATTGAACGATCGTATAGAAATCCGACCCAATTTTATCGATCCTGTAGCCAATCCTTATGTACCAGTCTTTCTTGGCCTCTCCCGTGAGACAAACGACGAACGTAGGCTTGAACGACGAGAAGTTGGATGAAGAACAATCAAAAACCGATATAGATTGAAATATGATCGAAGCAATACCACTGCAGGTCGAACCGAGCGCGATCACCGACGCCGTCAACAACACGTGGATCCTGACGGTGTCGTTCCTGATCTTCTTCATGCACGCCGGCTTCGCGATGCTGGAGGCAGGTCAGGTGCGGGCGAAGAACGTCGCCAACCAGCTGACGAAGAACTTGCTGACCTGGAGCGTCGGCGTCACGGTGTTTTTCTTCATCGGGGCCGGCATCTCCGGGCTCGTCGGCGGCGATCCGTTCACGTCGTCGCTACCGTACCTCGCCGACGACGCCAGCGGATACATCGGCTGGCTGTACGGCGCGGTCTTCGCCATGACGGCAGCGACCATCGTGTCGGGCGCGGTCGCCGGCCGGGCGCGACTCCGCGCGTACATCACCTACACGTTCCTGCTGGCGGCGATCATCTACCCCGTCGTCACGGGAATCACCTGGGCGGGCGCGTACATCCAGATCGGCGAGGCCGGGTTCCACGACTTCGCCGGCGGGATGATCGTCCACGGGGTGGGCGGCATCGCTGGCCTCACTGCGGCGTGGATCCTCGGACCGCGCATGGATCGTTACAACGCTGACGGGTCGGCAAACGTCATCCCCGGCCACTCGCTGACCTTCGCCGTCCTCGGGACGCTGATGCTGGCCTTCGGCTGGTACGGGTTCAACGTCGGGACGGCCGCGGCGATGTACGAGACCGAAGCGGGGCTGATGGCGTACAACGGCGCAGTACTTGGACGAGTCGCGATGGGAACGACGATCGCCATGGCCGCCGGCGCGATGGGTGCCGGACTGGCCGCCTGGTACCGGACCGGCAAAGTCGACACGCTATACGTCGCGAACGGCCTGCTTGCCGGCCTCGTCGGCATCACGGCCATTCCCGACACGACCCACTACCTCGGTGCGCTGGCGATCGGCGGACTGGCGGGCGCACAGCTCCCGATCGTCTTCAGCTTCGTCGAGAAGCGCATGAAGATCGACGACGTCTGTGCGGTCTTCCCCGTCCACGGGAGTGCGGGAGTTCTCGGGACGCTGGCGTTCCCGTTCGTCCACTACGATCTGGGCGTCCCGCTCGCGGAAGCCGCGCTCACCCAGTTCGTCGGTGTCGTCGTGATCGCCGCCTGGACGGTCGGCGCGACGGCGGTCGTCTGGTACGCGCTGAAAGCTCTCGGACAGGCCCGTGTCACGCCCGAGCACGAACGCGAAGGGCTCGACATCTCCGAACACGGCGTCGATACCTACCCCGAGTTCGGTGACGAGGAAGGTGTCGTCGCCGACGGCGGCCGCGTCCGGACCGACGGCGGCGTCTGCTGCACCACGCGAGGTGATGACAAATGAGCGATACCGGGATCAAGATGGTCGTCGCGGTGATCCGCCCCGACAAACTCGGGGACGTGAAACAGGCGCTGGTCGAGGCCGACGCGCCCTCGCTAACGGTCACGAACGTGTCGGGCCGCGGCTCCCAGCCGGCAAAGAAGGGGCAGTGGCGCGGCGAGGAATACGTCGTCGACCTCCATCAGAAGGTCAAAATCGAGTGTGTCGTCGCCGACACGCCCGTCGACGACGTCGTCGAGGCGATCAAAGACGGCGCACACACCGGCGAGAAAGGCGACGGCAAAATCTTCGTCCTGCCGGTCGAGGACGCCGTCCAGATCCGAACCGGCGAGGAAGGTCCCAAAGCCGTCTGACCGATCGCGTGAGATGACACTGACTGACACTGACGAGCCGTTGAGCGATGACGACCGGGCAGTGCTCGACGCACGGATCCGGGACGCCCAGGCGGACGCCGAGGCCATCGCCGTCGAGACGGGCATCGCGGCCGACCGCGTCGAGGCGAAACTCGACCGCTTCGAAGACGCCGGCGTGATCGACGGCTACACGGCCCGTCTCGATTACGGCGCGCTGGGGTACGACGTGACGGCCCTGTTCCGGGTATCGGTCGCCGACGAGTCGGCGCTTGATCGGCTCCGCGACCAGTCCCGAGTCGTCGCACTCTATGCGGTGACCGGCGGTGACGACGCCGTCGCGATCGGGAAGTTCGAGGACACCGACGCGCTCAACGCGGTCGCCACCGAACTGCTGACCGACGACGCCGTCCGCTCGCTGACCGTCACCGTCGTGCGGGACGTCCTCCGGGAGTTCGAACCGACGATCCCCGACGACGGACCGTCCTGACACTGCCGGCGATACCATTTGATTCGGCACGACTCTGTGCCGAATGCCTTTCCCGGCGTGCAGCCGACAGTATGACTTCACGAGTCGGCTGTTGTCACCGCATGACCCTGGGCTGGACTGTTCGCGGATAACACCGCTCACGAGTCCACTGTTGTCACCGCATGACTCCTGGCTGGACTGTTCGCGCATGAACGCGCTCGTGAGTCGGCCGTCGTCACCGCATGACTCCCGGCTGGACTGTTCGCGGATAAAACCGCTCGCGAGTCGGCCGTCGTCACCACATGACTCCCGGCTGGACTGTTCGCGGATAAAACCGCTCGCGAGTCGGCCGTCGTCACCACATGACTCCCGGCTGGACTGTTCGCGGATAAAACCGCTCGCGAGTCGGCCGTCGTCACCACATGACTCCTGGCTGGACGACTCGCGCATGAACGCGCTCGTGAGTCGGCCGTCGTCACCACATGACTCCTGGCTGGACTGTTCGCGGATAAAACCGCTCACGAGTCGGCCGTCGTCACGGATGCCGAAAAAACACTCCCGCCTATCGGCGGAACGGCGTCACTGCCATTCAGTATACCCGCACTTCCCACAGTGGAGCCGGTCGCCGTGATCGGCCAGGAACGCGTCGCCACACCGGGGACACTGTTCGCGGTCGGTCGTCCCGTCCTCGCCGTACAGTTCGTAGTGCGCCATCTATGCCTCCTCCGCGGCGGTTTCCTCGCCATCGGTGGCGATTTTGTTCCGTTCGAGCATGTGCTCCTGTTCGACATCGAGGGCGGCCTCGGGGTCGTCGTAGACCTTGGCGTAGCCGACGGTCTTTCGCATCCCGAACTTCGTGTCGAGCTTGTGGACGACGACCTCTTCGGCATCCTTGTTCAGCTTGGCCGCGAGCGAGTCCCGGACCGACAGCCGCGAGGGCGTCGCGTCCTCGTGGGTCATCTCGAACCGGATGTCCGTCCTGTGCAACATGGGGTTTTCCGTCTCTTCGATAATGTCGACGTCCATAGTTCGTTGCCCGTAACTTCCCTCCGAAATACCTAAAAGGATTTCGAAGCGGCAGACGACCGACGCGCGCCCAAACACCCAAGTGTCGTGGCAACGAATAACAATATATGCCGGGAGCCTGGGTCTGGATCCTGGTGTACGTGCTGGCGTTCGCCCTGTTCCAGCTGTTGCTGTATCGCTATCTGCAGGGCCAAGAGCGGCCGCCGTTCGAGCAGGCGACGCCGGACTACGGTGACACCGAACGAGCGCGCCCCCGGACTGCCGTCGCCGGCGTTGAGACCGACGACGGGGAGATGATTCGCTGTCCCCGGTGTGGGACCTACAACGAGCGCGATCCGGCCTACACCTACTGCAAGGAGTGCGTCCAGCGACTGCAGTGACGGGGCCTCGCCTCGGGCTGTCCGGGGCCAGTATGGAGCGCGTGCTGGGTCGACTCCCCTCAGATTCCCTTGCTCATCAGGTGGCTCCGGAGCACGTCCGACTCCCGGTTTCCCGCCGCGGGGTTGACGAGCACGACCGTCTCGTCCTCGTCGAAGACGCCCCGCTCGGCCAGTTCGATCGCGCCGCTCGCGGCCGCTCCGCCGGCCGTTCCGACCTCGACGCCCGCCGTCTGTGCGACCTCGACGGCCGCTTCCAGGATCGACGAATCCGGTCTCGCGAGAGCCGAGCCGCCGCTCTCGCGGACGGCCTCGAGCACGAGTCGACTCGCGGGCGGGTCCGCGATTTCGAGCCCCCCGCAGATCGTATCGGGGTGTTCGACCGGTTCGTGCTCGGTACGGTCGTTCTCGAACGCCTCGGCGATCGGCCCACAGCCGTCCGGCTGGACGGCGTGGAGTGCCGGTACGGCGTCGATCCAGCCCAGGTCGTCGAGTTCGCTGGCGGCCCGGGCCAGTCCGACGAGGCCGACGCCGCTCCCGGTCGGATGGACGACGTGATCGGGACCGCCCCAGTCCAGCCGTTCGGCGATTTCGTAGAGAGTCGTCTTCGCGCCTTCCTGTCGGTAGGGCGTCTCGAACGCCGCGAGCGAGTACCACGACGTTCCGGATCTGGCGTCCTCGAACGCGGTGACGGCGTCGTCGAACCGCCCGCCGACGACGGACAGCTCGCCGCCGTGGACGTTGGTCATCGCCTTGGCGTCGAAGCCCGCTCGCGACGGGACGAACACCTCGGCGTCGAGGCCGGCGCGGGCGGCGTAAGCGCTGGTGGCCTGTGCGGCGTTGCCGGTGGAGGGCAGCGCGACCGTCGTCGCGCCGTGCTGTTTCGCGGCGGTCACCGCGAGTGCCGCACCGCGGTCGGCGATCGACCCCGTCGGGTTCGCGCCCTCGTCTTTGATCAGGACGCGCTCGACGCCCAGTCGCCGTGCCCAGCCGGGCGCGTCCACAAGCGGCGTCGTTCCCTCTCCCAACGTGACGAGCGTCTCCCGGGGGAACGGCAAGACGCCGGCGTAGCGGGCAAGTCCGTCGAGGGGTTGTGCCGGCAGTGCCTCGCGGTCGAGGTCGACCGTCGAGTGGTCGTAGGTGACCTCGAGCACGCCGCCACAGTCGGGACAGCGACGTGTGGTCTCGAGGTCGTGTCTCGCCCCGCAGTCCGTACAGCGCAGGCCGCGGCAGGCCGCCGTCGTCTCCATGCCCGGCTCTCGGGGTGCTACCGACAAAGCCCTGTCCGTCCCCGATCGGGTGCCGCAGGGACAGTCCGTCGCAGTCGTTTTGTGCCCGCCGCCCGCAGATAATGGCATGACTGACGTCGCCGTGGCTGGCGGTGGACTGGCCGGGCTGGTCGCCGCGCGCCGCCTCGCAGACGACGGCCACGACGTGGTGCTGTTCGAGCGCGAAGAGACCGTCGGCGGTCGCGTGCGGACGACCCGCACCGAGGGGCTGACCCTCGACCGGGGGTTTCAGGTGCTCTTTACCGCCTACCCCGCGGTCAAGCGGGAGCTGAACCTGGACGCGCTCGACCTCCGGTCGTTCACGCCCGGCGCGACGATCGCGCGATCGGGCCACCGGTCAGTGCTGTCCGACCCGTTGCGCAACCCCCGCGACGGGCTGGAGACGCTGTTCAACCGCGAGGTCCGGACGGCCGACAAGCTCCGGACTTTCAGACTCCAGCGCGAACTCGCCCGGACCGAGCCGGGGGAGCTCCTCGATCCGAACCGCCCGGCGACGACGATCCGCGAGTTCCTCGCCGACCGCGGGTTCTCGAAGGCATACGTCGAACGGTTCGCCGCGCCCTTCTACGGCGGGATCACGCTGGATCGGTCGCTCGCGACCGATTCGCGGGTGTTCGAGTACACGTTCAAGATGCTCTCGGAGGGGTCGATCGCGATCCCGGCCGGCGGCATGGGCGAGATATCCCGACAGCTGGCCCGGCGCGCCGAGGCGGCCGGCGCACGGATCGAGACCGGTCGGGAGATCACGGCTGTCGACGGCGACGGCACGGTCGAACTCCCCGGGGAAGCGATCGAGGCGGACACCGTCGTCGTCGCGACCGACCCGCACACTGCCCGGGAGTTGACCGGCGTCGACTCGATTCCGACGGGTGCGAAAGGCTGTGTCACGCAGTACTACACGCTCGACAGCTACGCGGAACTGGACACCGGGAAGAAGCTGCTGCTCAACGCCGCGGACGGGCGACCGAACCAGATCGCGCCGCTGTCTGCCGTCGCGCCCGAGTACGCGCCGGAGGGGACGCAACTGCTGAGCGCCACCTTCCTCGGCGAGCAGGACGCCAGCGACGAGCGACTGGCCGAGGAGACGCGCGAGGCGCTCGCCGCGTGGTACCCCGAGCGCGACCTCGGTGGAGTGGAACTGCGCCACACCGCCCGCATCGAGTTCGCGCAGTTCCCCCAGCCACCGGGCTTTCTGTCGTCGCTTCCCGATCCGGATGCCCCCGACGGACCGGTCGTCCTCGCCGGCGACTACACGCGCTGGTGTTCGATCCAGGGCGCGCTCGAGAGCGGTCGGCGTGCGGCCGACCGCGCCCGAGGGAAGCTGCGATGACCAGCGAGAAAGCGAAGATGCTCGTCGGCGAGGACTTCTTCGCGAACTTCGGCTGTGTCTTTCTGGACGTCTGTGAGATCCGATTCGGCGACCAGTGCATGCTCGGTCCCGGCGTGCACGTCTACACGGCAACCCATCCACTCGACGCGGCCGCTCGCACCAGCGGCACGGAGCTCGGCGACCCCGTAGAGATCGGTGATCGCGCCTGGATCGGCGGGCAGGCCGTGATCAATCCGGGCGTGACGATCGGCGACGACGCCGTCGTGGCGGCAGGGGCGGTCGTCGTCGATGACGTGCCGGACGGCGTGGTCGTGGGCGGGAATCCGGCCCGCGTGATCCGGGAGATCGACGAGCAGCGAAGAAATTAATACATCCAGTACGCATCAGTACATATGCCGATCAGTGCCGACCGGTTCGACGAGATCGACGACGACAGTACCCCGACTCCGGGGACGAACGCTCACGAGATTCTCTCGTTTCTCGAAGCCAATGCCGATCAAGCGTTCACCCGAAGCGAGATCGCAGAATCAACCGGGGTCGCTGATGGGTCCGTGGGACCGACGCTCGTTCGCCTCCGCGAGGCCGGGCGGGTCGACCACCGGGGTCACTACTGGCGCGTCAGCGACCACGTTCGAAGCGTCACCGCTGCTACGGGCCATGCAGACGCGGTCGCAACAAGCCACGAAGACGAACCGATAGCATACGACGAATGGCAGGACTACGCGGTCGATCCGCGTGAAGATCGTGACTAGTCGCTATCGACAAGGCGATGTCTTCTGGGCGCCGGATCCCTTTCGAGAGGGGACGAACCCGCGACTCTGGTTGGTCCTTGCCACAGACAGCCTCCCGTTCCCGGACGAAAAATACCTCTGTGCTGCGCTCACGACGAGCGACCTCCCGGCAAATCACGAAGTCGGAGACGACTGGATCGCAGGCCGCCATCCCGACAAAACGTCGTACTGTTCACCGTGGGTTGTCGGGACGGTCAAACACCGCGCGATCGCAAATCCGCAGGGGAAGATAACGACCGAGTTCACTGAGCACATGATCGATCGTTGTGAAGACTTCTTGCGCGGGACGTAGCCCCGACCAGCAACAGCTCGTCGGATCGAGAGCCCTATGCGATCCCGTCGGGCAGGTCGATCGGGACGGAGCCGTGGGTGTAGCCGTCGAGTCGGCCGTCGGGACGGGCGCGGAAGACGACGGCCGGGCGATGGCCGACGTCCGGCCGGTTTCGGGCGATCTCGGCCCACTCCTCGTCGGTGAACGACGAACAGTCGACGAACAGCGTCACGCCGCCGCCGTGTTCCTGCAACTGTCCGGTGGTCTTGTTGGCGGCGGTCTGGCGGATCGCCGCGACGGCCGAATCGGCCGTCCGGTGGTCGGGCGGGACCGGACGGGTCACCTCGACCAGCGTGGTCTGGGCGCCTTCCCGATCGATCCGGAAGTCGATCGAGTGGCCCGTCGAGATCTCGATCTCCGGCGTGACCTCGTAGCCCTGCTCGAACAGGAGCTTCGCGACGGTAAACTCGCTCATCGCCGCGGCCATCCGCGAGTGGTGAACGGATTCGGAAGTCCCCAGTTTCGAGGCCATCACGTACCGGGACTCGTCGAGTGCCCCCGTCTCGAGGAACTCCTCGTAGAAGGCAAGCGCGGTTTCGCGGTCGGCATCGGGAAAGCCCGCCGCGTGTTCGCGGAAGAACACCCGCGTGCTCTCGCGGCCGTCCTTCGAGAGGAAGACCGGCAGGAAAAACCACGCCAGTTTCGGGGTCGATTCGAGCCACGGGTCCTCCTCGTAGAGCTGGGCGAGCAACTCGCGCTGTGCCCACTCCGAGACCGGGTCCGGGGCCTCGTCGAAGGTCTCCTTGTCCGTTCCCCACAGCGTCTTCGGCGTCTCCGTGTTGCCGAGCCAGTAGCCGCCGTCGTCGTTCCAGCAGAACAGCGCCACGTCGCCGTTGTCCATCTCGAACCGCCGGGCGTCGTACCCGTCAGGGGGTTTGTACCACGGCGTCGACATTTCGGCCCCCAGATTCTGATCGAGCGCCCGATAGATCTCCGCGCGGACGCGCCCCTCCGTCCAGTGGGCTTTCGACCGGCGGAACCGAAGCGGTGTCGCCACGATAGCCGGTAGGCCACGGCCCCGTATATGTGTTCCGCGAGACGGCCGAGGGGAGGAGTCCGGACGCTCAATGGCGGATTTTGCTCCAAAACACTTACGTATTAGACGCATCTAAATCTCTCCAATGAGTTGCAGTCGGACGGGAGGGAACTGACGTGTCCGAGTTCCTGACAGTCGTGTTCGTCGCTGCGGCGGCGCAACTGGCGGTCCTGCCCGGTGAGAAGGTGCAGTTCATCATCGCGGGGCTCTCGACGCGGTATCACCCGCTGATCGTCGTGTCGGCCGCCGGGGCGGCCTTTGCCGGCTGGACGGCGCTGGAGATCCTCTTCGGTAACGCCCTGAAGGGAGCGCTTCCGGGGGTCTATCTGGACCTGTTCACCGCGATCCTGTTCGCGGTGTTTGCGGTCTTACTCCTGCGGTCGGCCCCGGCGAAGCAGGCGCAGCCGACCGCGACCGACGGCGGCGCGTTCGGCACCGACGGGAAGCTGGACGTCGAGATATTCGGTCGCGAGGTCCCGAACGCGCTCGGGGGCTGGCTGCCGATCTTCGCGATGATGACCGCCGGCGAGTTCGGCGACAAGACCCAGCTGGTGACGATCTCGCTTGCGGCCCAGTACGGCGCACATCCCGGCATCTGGGTCGGCGAGATGCTCGCGATCATCCCCGTGAGCCTCGCGAACGCGTACTTCTTCCACACGTTCTCGCACAGCTTCGACGTCCGGAAGGCCCACTTCGTCGGCGGGGCGATCTTCGCGTTCTTCGCGGCCGACACCGTGCTGGCGATTACGACCGGGTTCTCCGTCTGGGAGACGGTCGTGAACGCCGTCGGATCGACGCTGGCTGACGTGGGTCCCGCACTCGGACTGTGACCGAACGGCCAGCGAAACTAGTTCAACCGAACGGTCCCGACGCCAGCGACGCTAGTTCAGCCGATCCGTCTCGACGGACACGCCGGGCGGCGCGACGATCAGAAACCCACGGAAGTGGACGAGTTCGCCGCCCATGTCCCGCACCTCGCGTGCGAACCCGGCCGCGCGCTCGTTGACGTCACCCTCGACAGAGAGCACGAGGACCGCGTCGTCCTCGACCAACTCGATCCACTCCGAGTCGGCCGTCGAACCGTCGAGAATGTCCAGTACGATCCGGGTGTCGGTCTCCTCGCCCCCTTCGAGCTTGTCCTCGACGGCCTGCAGATCGAGATCGAACTCGGCCATACCTCGACTCTCGACGGCCACCACCAAAAATTGTGCCTGTCGCGGCGAACCTGACGCCCGTCCAGCGCTGCGGCGACAGAGAACAGCAGGGCTGACAAACGTCCACTGATACTTGATCACAATGACAGACCTAGAGGCATACCGATCCCGGGAGAACAACCTTTTTATATCGCGAGCGACCTTGATTCGGATGCAAATGACCCAACACACCGAGGGCACGTCGGAGTCTCCGGCGGATCGAGTTCTTCCAGGGCACACTCGATAGCACCTCTGAAATCGACGAGGCACGAATTTTCGACACGACGCTCCGCGACGGGGAGCAGTCGCCCGGTACGTCGTTCAGTTACGAAGACAAACGCGAGATAGCCGCGCTGCTCGACGAGATGGGAACCCACGTCATCGAGGCCGGGTTCCCCGTCAACTCGGACGCGGAGTTCGAGGCGGTCCGTGACATCGCCGCCTCGACGTCCACGACCGTCTGTGGGCTGGCCCGCGTCGTCGAGGCCGACGTCGAGGCGGCGCTCGAGTCGGGCGTCGAACTGGTCCACGTGTTCGTCTCGACCAGCGACGTCCAGTTACAGGACAGCATGCACGCCACCCGCGAGGACGCGCTGGAGCGGGCCGTCACGTCGGTCGAGCGCGTCAAAGAGGCGGGCGTCGAGGTCATGTTCTCGCCGATGGACGCGACCCGAACGGACGAGTCGTTCCTGATCGAGGTCGTCGAGGCCGTCTCCGAGGCGGGCACCGACTGGATCAACATCCCGGACACGACCGGCGTCGCGACGCCCGGCCGCTTCCAGCAGCTGGTCGGGACGGTCGTCGAGCACACGGACGCCCGCGTGGACGTCCACACCCACGACGACTTCGGGCTGGCGACGGCAAACGCCCTGTCGGGCTACGAGGCCGGGGCCGCCCAGTCGCAGGTGTCAGTCAACGGTATCGGCGAACGGGCCGGTAACGCCGCCTACGAGGAAGTCGCGATGGCGCTTGAGAGCCTCTACGACGTCGATACCGGCATCGACACGACGAGAATCACCGAGCTGTCGCGGCTCATCGAGGAGAAGAGTTCGATCGCCATTCCCGGTAACAAGCCGGTCGTCGGCGGGAACGCCTTCGCCCACGAGAGCGGCATCCACGCCGCCGGTGTCATCGAGAACGCCGACACCTTCGAGCCGGGCGTGATGACTCCCGAGATGGTGGGAGCCGAACGCGAGCTGGTGCTGGGCAAACACACCGGCACCCACTCCGTTCGCGAGCGGCTGGCCGAGGCCGGATACGACCCGACCGACGAGGAGGTCCGGCAGGTGACCCGACGCGTCAAGGACTACGGCGCCGAGAAGCGACAGGTCACGCTGGACGTCCTCGAGCGGTTCGCCGACGAGGTCGGCGTCGATCGCACGCGACTCGAGGAGGTCAGCGCGTGACCATGTCGGCGACCGCGTTCGCAGCCACCGGTCAGCAGCGGCTGGCACAGCCGGGTTCCGAAATGGGGACGGGCCTGTCGCCCCAGAACGTCGGGACGGGAACGCGACGATCAGTCCCTCGCCAGCCACTCCCACGGAACCTTTATTACCCAGGACGGACAGAATCACGTACTGATGGCACAGCCCGCTGGCACCCGGGGCCGCCCCGCCACCAGCGGCGCGCTCGTCCTTCTCGGCGGTATTGTAGGGGCCCGTTAGGCCCCACCACACCACATTTTCGTCCCGGTCGGTACCGCTCTCGAACACCAACCCAGCAACCAGCAATGCAGACACGACACCCAACACACAGTGATCGATCATGAGTGAACGCGCATCGATTCCCAAACGCGACCCGGAAGAAGTTCCCGAACGAGAGAACGGCATCGAGGAGGTCACGACCGGTTCCCAGTCGGTGATCGCCGCGCTCGAACAGGCCGGCGTCGAGCACGCCTTCGGCGTCCAGGGCGGCGCGATCATGCCCGTCTACGACGCCCTGTACGACTCCTCGATTAACCACATCACAATGGCTCACGAGCAGGGTGCGGCTCACGCGGCCGACGCCTACGGGATCGTCACCGGCGAGCCCGGTCTGGCGATGGCCACCTCCGGTCCCGGCGCGACGAACCTGGTGACGGGCATCGCCGACGCGGCGATGGACTCCGATCCGCTGATCGCGCTGACCGGGCAGGTCGCGACCGATTTCGTCGGTAACGACGCGTTCCAGGAGACCGACACGACCGGCATCACGATGCCGATCACCAAGCAGAACTACTTCGCCGATCACTCGGATACAGTCGGCGACGACGTCAGCGAGGCGTTCGCGCTGGCCGAAAAGGGGCGGCAGGGGCCGACGCTGGTCGACCTCCCGAAAGACATCACAAAAGGCGAGACCGACCAGTGGCCGAACCCACCGAAGACGCCCGAAACCCACGACGAACCGGTCGAGGCCGACGAGTCGGCGGTCGAGGCCGCCGTGACAGCCCTCGAAGACGCCGAGCGTCCGCTGATCCTCTCCGGTGGCGGCGTCGTGAAAAGCGAGGCCAGCGAAGAGTTGCGGTCGTTCGCTCACGAGCAAGAGATACCAGTTATCACGACGATGCCCGGACTGGGGACGTTCCCGGAGACCGACGATCTGTCGCTGGGGATGGCCGGGATGCACGGAACCGGCGCGGCGAACATGGCCGTCACGAACTGTGACGTGCTGCTGGGCGTCGGCACCCGATTCGACGACCGACTGACCGGCGGCGTCGACACGTTCGCGCCTGACGCCGACATCATCCACGTCGAGATCGATCCCGCCGAGATTTCCAAGAACATCGAAGCGGACTACCCGCTGGTCGGCGACGCCAAGCGCGTACTCGAACAGATCGACGACGCGATGACGGACGCTCCCGAGGCGGACCAGTGGCGCGAGCAGTGTCAGATCTGGACCGAGGAGTATCCGCTGACCTACGAGACCCCCGACGACGAGCCGCTCAAACCCCAGTACGTCGTCGAGACGTTCGACGAACTGGCCGACGACGACGCGATCGTCACGACCGGCGTCGGGCAACACCAGATGTGGGCGGCCCAGTTCTGGACCTACGAGTACCCGCGGACGTGGGTCTCTAGCAACGGGCTGGGGACGATGGGGTATGGCGTCCCCTCGGCCATCGGCGCGAAGATCGGCGCGCCGGACACGGAGGTCGTCGCCTTCGACGGGGACGGCTCCTTCCTGATGACGATACAGGAGCTGTCGGTCGCGGTCCGGGAGAACCTCGATATCACCTACGTCGTCCTCAACAACGAGGCGATCGGGATGGTCCGCCAGTGGCAGGACGGCTTCTACGAGGGTCGCCGGATGGCCTCCGAGTACCCCTGGGTGCCGGAGTTCGACAAACTCGCGGAAGCGTTCGGCGCACGCGGGTTCCGGCTAGAAGAGCCCGAAGACGTCGAGGAGACGATCCAGGCCGCCCGCGAGTACGACGGGCCGGCCGTGATCGACGCGATCATCGATCCCGCGGAGAACGTCTTCCCGATGGTCCCCAGCGGCGGCGACAACGGACTGTTCGCTCTGAACGAGCAGCACCTGGAGATGATCTGAGATGCCTGGAGAAATGCCCGGTCCGGCCCCGGACCAGCGGATGCGGCCCGAGGGCCGGCGCAACACGCAAGGTATTCGTATCGATCCGGAAGCAGAGGCGACTCACGAGCCGCGGATGGCCGTGCTGTCGGCGCTGGTCAAACACGAGCCCGGCGTCCTGTCGGAGGTTTCGAGCCTGTTCAGCCGCCGGCAGTTCAACATCGAGAGTCTCACTGTCGGGCCGACGCAGGACGGTGACACCGCCCGGATGACGATCGTCATCGAGGAGCCCGAGCCGGGTGTCCAGCAGGCCAAAAAGCAACTCCGCAAGCTCATCCCCGTCATCGACGTCGAGGAGCTGGAGTCGGCCGCCATGCGCCGTGAGCTGGCGCTGATAAAGGTCGCCGGCGACAGGCCCGGCGACGTGCAGGCGGTCGCAGAGATGTACGGCGGTGACGCCGTCGACGCCTCGAAAGACGCCGTGACCGTCGAGATAACCGGTAGCAAGCAGAAGATCGACGCCGCGATCGAGGCGTTCGAACAGTTCGACGTGCTCGAGATCGTCCGCACCGGCGCGGCCGCCCTCGAGCGCGGTTCGAAGACGATGGACTCGACGACAATGGAAAGCGATAACTGAGCGATCCCCGACCAGTTAGTTATGGTAGACGAATTTAGTACGGACGTATACTACGACGCCGACGCCGACGAATCGATACTTGACGACCAGACCGTCGCGGTGCTGGGCTACGGAAGCCAGGGCCATGCTCACGCGCAGAACCTCGCCGACAGCGGGGTCGACGTGGTCGTCGGCCTTCGCGAGGGGTCGTCCTCGCGCGAGGAGGCCGAGACCGACGGGATGGCGATCGCGACCCAGTCCGAAGCAGCCGCCCAGGGTGACATCGTAGTCATGCTGGTCCCCGATACGGTCCAGCCTGACGTCTACGAGAACGCGGTTGAGCCGAACCTGGAAGAAGGCGACACGCTGCAGTTCGCTCACGGGTTCAACATCCACTACGGACAGATCGAGCCTCCCGAGGACGTCGACGTGACGATGGTCGCGCCCAAGTCGCCGGGCCACCTCGTCCGGCGGACGTACAAGCGCGGCGAGGGGACGCCCGGGCTGGTCGCGGTCTATCAGGACGCTACCGGAGCGGCCAAAGACGAGGCGCTGGCCTACGCGAAGGCCATCGGCTGCACGCGAGCGGGCGTCATCGAGACGACGTTCCGCGAGGAAACCGAGACCGACCTGTTCGGCGAGCAGGCCGTCCTCTGTGGCGGCGTGACCGAGATGATGAAAGTCGGTTACGAGACGCTCGTCGATGCTGGCTACAGCCCGGAGATGGCCTACTTCGAGGTCATGAACGAGATGAAACTCATCGTCGATCTCATCTACGAAGGCGGGCTGATGGAGATGTGGGACTCGGTCTCCGATACGGCCGAGTACGGTGGCCTGACCCGCGGCGAGTACGTCATCGACGAGTCGGCCCGCGAGGGAATGGAACAGATTCTGCAGGAGGTTCAGGACGGCGAATTCGCGAAGGAGTGGATCTCCGAGAACCAGACGAACCGACCCAGCTACAAGCAGCTGCGAGAGGCCGAGCAGAACCACGACATCGAAGACGTAGGTGGTCGCCTGCGCGAGCTGTTCGACTGGGACGAGAGTGCGGAATGAGGGCGCAGACGATGAACACGAAGACGAGACACGGAGACGGACAATGAGTGACGGAACGCTGTACGACAAGGTATGGGACAGACACAAGGTAACCGAACTGCCGAACGGACAGGACCAGCTGTTCATCGGGCTCCACCTCGTCCACGAGGTCACCAGCCCGCAGGCGTTCGGCATGCTCCGGGAGCGCGATCTGGACGTCGCCTATCCCGAGCGGACCTTCGCGACGACCGATCACATCGCGCCCACGACCGAGGAGAAGCGCAAGCGACCGCTCGAGGACGATCAGGCCGAGAAGATGCTGGACGCGCTGGACACGAACACGGCCGAGAACGGGATCACGTTCTTCGACTTCGAGTCCGGCAAGCAGGGAATCACCCACGTCGTCGCGCCGGAACTGGGCCTGACCCAGCCGGGGATGACCGTCGCCTGCGGCGACAGTCACACGGCGACTCACGGTGCCTTCGGCTCGATCGGCGTCGGCGTCGGCACCTCCCAGATCCGGGACATCCTCTCGACGGGCTGTATCGCGGCCGAGAAACAGGACGTCCGCCGGATCGAAGTCGAGGGGAGCCTCGGCGAGGGCGTCTACGCGAAGGACATCATCCTGAAGATCATCCAGCAGCTGGGCGTCGACGGCGGTGTGGGTCACGTCTACGAGTACGGCGGTCCCGCGATCGAAAATCTGGGCATGGAAGGCCGGCTGGCGGTCTGTAACATGTCCATCGAGGGCGGCGCTCGCGCCGGGTACGTCAACCCCGACGAGACCACCTACGAGTATCTGGAAGGCCGAGAGTACGTCCCCGAGGGCGAGGCGTTCGAGGAACTGAAAGAGTACTGGGGGTCGATCGCGAGCGACGCGGACGCCGAGTACGACGACGTGGTCACGATCGACGTCGACGACATGGACCCGATGGTCACGTGGGGCATCAACCCCGGACAGGTCGTCGAAGTCTCCGAACCGGTTCCCGCGCCCGCGGACTTCGAGACCGAGACCGACCGGGAGGCCGCCCAGAAGGCGCTGGATCACATGGACCTCGAACCCGGCCAGTCGATGCTGGGCTACGACATCGACGTCGCGTTCCTCGGCACCTGTACGAACGGGCGGGTGAGCGACTTCCGGCGCGCCGCCGAGATCCTCGAGGGCCACACGGTCGACGAGGACGTTCGCGCGCTGGCGGTTCCCGGTTCCGAGACCGTCCGCCGGCAGTGCGAGGCCGAGGGCATCGACGAGACGTTCATCGAGGCCGGCTTCCAGTGGCGACGCGCCGGCTGTTCGATGTGTCTGGCGATGAACGAGGACTCCCTGGAGGGCGACGAGGCGGCCGCCTCGTCGTCGAACCGGAACTTCATCGGCCGACAGGGAAGCAAGGACGGGCGGACCGTCCTGATGAGCCCCGTGATGGTCGCCGCCGCGGCCATCGAGGGTGAAGTGACCGACGTTCGCCGATTCTACGATGACGATCAGGCCGATGCACTGACCGCTGACGATGTCTCGGAGGTGGCTGACTGATGGTCGACAAACCTCAGCACATCACAGACGTATCGGGTTCGGGCGTACCGATCTACGGCGACGACATCGACACCGACCAGATTCTACCGGCGCGGTTCATGAAAGAGGTCACCTTCGAGAACATGGCCGATTACCTCTTCTACGACGCGCGCCGCGACGAGGACGGCGAGTTCAACGATCACTCGCTCAACCGGTTCGAGGGGGCGAACGTCGCCGTCGTCAACAAGAACTTCGGGATGGGATCCTCGCGCGAACACGCCCCGCAAGCGATGATGCGGTGGGGCATTGACGGGATCGTCGGCGAGTCCTACGCCGAGATCTTCCGCGACAACTGCAAGTCACTGGGGATCCCCGCGGCGACTGCGGACCACGAAACGGTCACCGAACTCCAGGAGTGGATCGAGGACAACCCCGACGGCGACATCGAGATCGACGTCGAGACGGAGACGGTCACCTACGGCGACACGACCGTCGACGTCGAGATCGACGACGCGATGCAGGAGGCGCTCGTCGAGGGCATCTGGGACACGACCTCACTGATGTACTCCAACATGAGCAAAGTCGAGGAGACCGTCGCGGACCTGCCCTACGTCGAGGCCGAGTAGCGATCGTCAATCAGCGCTGGCACTCGCTGTGGCGTATTTTCCGGCCGAGAGGTCGAACGCCTCGCCGTCGAAGGTGGCGACGGATTCACAGAGATTCGAGAAGAGTACCCGCAGTTCGGTCCCGGAGGTGGCACTGTCGAGGTGGTACGCACCCAGTGCGTCCGCACGACGGACCCGCTCGCTCAGCAGGTGCAGGAACTTGAACAGCGGTTCTCGTTCGACGAACTGTAACAGCGCCGAGATCGAGTGCAGACAGACGCCGACCCGTTCGTCGTCTCCCTGCAGCAGGGCGTCCATCGCCGTCCCCAGCGCCGTCAGATCTTCCGGATCGGCGACTGTCGTAACAGACGACGATCGGTCGCCGGCGGGACTGGCGCTCGTCGACCGGGCGAACGTCTCGACGTCGACGTACTCGACGGACGGTACCTGTCGGGACAACTGACGCAGCTGTCGGTCCCACTCCGCTGGCGTGTGTTCGACAGTAACGACCCCGATCCGATCGAGATCCGCTTCGAGAGTCCGCTCATCGTGGGCACCTCTGTCCACCCGGGCTCATGTTACAGGAACAAATACCCTGCAATATCAAGAATGTTATGCCGGCACACGCGAATCGCCAGCAGTGCGTGCGACCAGAAGCCGCATCCAGAACCCGATCCGGGACCATTATATCAGCAATTTACTATAATAATTATTTAGAAAAATTCAATCCAACGCGCGTCGAAGCCGTTCACGCACCATGAGTCAAAGTGCGTCGTCGGTACGAAACTTCGTGGAAGAACACCCCAAATGGATCGGTGTCCTGTTCTGGATGGCCGTGCTGCTTACGCAGGCCGGGACGGCTGTGGGCGGTCACGCTAGCTCGACAGTTGGTCCATAACCTCAGTCAAACGGATAATTTTCGCTCCAATGTATTGATCCGCCAATTTCTACAGGGAATCCATGTTTATTGAAGAAAGCGTTGACATCCCCCGTGAGCAGCCAGTCTTTCGTTTCACTTCCTGCAAGATATTGTTTTGTCATCTTATCTAATTTTGGAGATATGAGTGTTCCCATCGCATAGTTTTTTGATGGATAGAATTGGAGTTTTATATATAATTCTCCATCTTTATTCGAGGCTTTTGCTAAGTACGGGGATCCAGTCTGGCTCTCTACAATTTGTGTATTCCCATCACCGACAATCAAATAATGGTTTCCGACTATGCTCTTCCGCTCCAACAGTTCTAGCGCTGAAAAGAGAGAAAAGCCACCATCAAGCAGGTGGGCCAACGTCTTCCCGAGATCCGTCGCTGTCTTGTTCAACAGGTCCGCGACAGTTACAATCCCGCCGATCGATCCTTTCTTGACGAGCGCCCGGCCCTGTTCGTAGGACTTGCACGCGTTCAAAAGGAACGCACTGACGTTGACTTCCTCCAGCGTCCGGGTATCGAGCCAGCCGTCGGTACACCGGATCCCTTCCTCGTCGACGTGGCCGATGTAGTGGAAGAAATCGGCGTCGGTCGCCAGCACGTCCTCCATTTCGTCGGTCGTGAGCTCGTGGCGGATCGTGATGTCGAAATCGAGCCATTCCCGGGTTCCATAGATATCGGAAACGACGTTCTCATCGGCCATCTCTTCTTCGTTGGAGACGACGATAACGCTCGTTCGCGCGTCCTCCGAAGGCTGATATCGAAGCCGACGCATAAACGCCTCGGTGGTGAGCTTGCTGGCCCGGATCGGGATCCCGTCGCCGACGTACGCCTGTTCGATGCTGTCGGACTCCGGGGGCCGAAACACGTGCTCTTCGAACGGTCCGCTAGAGTCGGACCGTGACGCCCGCGTCGAACGGGTCGGCGTCGAGCGCGAGCGCTTCGAACTCGGGCCGAAGAAGTCCTCGACTGTCGCCACTCCGTCATGAACTGAACGCGATTGGATCTCCGACTCGGCCAGAGTTCGGATCTTCGCCAGGTCGTTCGCCAGGAAAGGCAGCGCTTCAGCGTGTTCCGGTTTCGGGACGATATCGGCGGTTAGTTTCCACCGCGGCATGGCGTCCGCGATGTCCTCGAAGGGGATCGACAGGTAGGTCCGGACCTGCGCTGCAGTCGACTGGTCGTACAGCGCCTCGAAGTCGAGATCGACGGCATCCTCGACGACCTTTCGCTCGTGCAGGTCGACCGTGTAGTAGCCCTCGGTTCGTGTGACACAGTCCATGAGAAAGGCCTGTTCGAGCACCCGTGCGACGGTCGACTCGAAGTCCCCGTCGGCCGTCAACGAAAACGTCTCGCCGTCTGCACGTAGTCGCGGTCGCTCGCCCGGGACGACCGTCGCTCCCAGGTAGTAAGCCAGCGACGCGACCGGATAGACGTAGTCTCGCTCCCGCGGGACTTCGATTCGGATTCCAGTTTCGGGCACGTCAAGTACGTCCGGCACGTCGAGTTCCTCTCCGCGTTCGAGCAAGGGCGGATGCCCTCGCAGCGTCGGGAACGATCGCTCACAGGAGGTGGTCTTCAGTGCCGATCCGAACGCTGATATCGCGGCCATCAGGTCCTCGGGGTCGTCCGTCGTCGTGATCGTCGCCGCCGGCTGTTCGTGCAGCGATCGAGCGCCGATAGACACGCACTCTGACTCCGCGAAGTCGAGTCGCACGCGGTCTTCGCCCGTCGTAACGCGTACGCTTCCCTCGACTGCGATGTAGAGTTTCATCTGGGCGGACGATACTTCCAGATTGTACCGTCCCGGTGGGACCGCTATCGATCCCTCGTCGGTGCTCTCCGCGACCAACTCCCCCTCCCCGTCCCGGATCCAGATGTCGACGAGGTACGGCGTCTCGAGTGCTGGCGTACAGATAGACGCTGCAGTGTCGACAGGGAAATAGAACTCATCAGGATTGCCCGACGTCGGCTCGACGGAAGCAGGTGTCAACAGCGAGAACTGCGACCCTTCGATCGGATCGACGATTCTGACGCCGTCGAACAGCGGGTGGGGCTGCACTCGCGGGTGCGTGCTGTCCGTACGCGTCTGCCCGCCGTGTTCCGACCGGTTCGTAGTCACGTTGGTCGTTCCCCTGTCATCCGCTCACCGGTGACGCCGTCCGTCCGTCGGTCCCAGCGATCCGCTCCCGACAGTGCCTATGGCCGGGTTCCGTCGAAAGTACACGACTCATCGTCTCGTGGAGGGTTCCATCGTACATCTTGTATGTACATACGCGAGTCAAAAACGCTGCCGGTAGCCGTTCCGATTTTCAGTAATACACCGGTTGGCTTCCTCACCGCGCTGAAGCGCGAGGAGTCCTCCGTGGGTAATCCAGTCGGGCGATCACCCCGGCTGTGAACTTCCGGGTTTGCTGAGGCTGGGTTGGTCGAACGACCGCGGCTGTTCCCACAATCGACGGGTGTCCAATTGTGGTCGTTCCACTGCCAGTACGCCCCATCCGTGGGTGCGTCGCTGCCGCGTTCAGCAGACAGGGCAGCAGCCGACCAGTACGCCGGTCAAATCACCGACGTACACCGCGACGTTACGTTCGAGGAGCCACTCAGCAGCGTGTTTCACCGCGGCATCGCGGCTATGATCACGCCGCCGTGACCGCTCGTCGTACAGGCGTCGAATCTGGTCTGCCGCTGTTCACGGAGATCGTCTGACTGATAGTGACCGTTGGTCGTCCCTTCCGGATCGACCGCACGAAGCCGTGCGGTCGCACCGGTAAATCGTTACAACGGTTACTATGGATGCGGACAGGGTACTGGGCGCGAAGCCTCTCGTTGCGGAGGAGGTCGTGCAACTCGTAGCTCTCGTCACAGTTGCCCCAGTAGCCGGGCGGTGACCTCGTTATCGCGGGTGTGGTCGTGCTGGGACTGCCCCCGTCTCCTGTTCGCCCGTCTCGGCGGGTGGCTGACGGACAGCGTCACCACGTGACAACCATCCGATTCCCGCTCCGGGTGCCCCCAGAAATACGGTCAGTATTCCTGATCGAGGTGCTCCCCGATCCAGCCCGTTTCCAACTCCTCCAGCAGCGACGGCTTCGGCGCGAACGGCTTGAGATCGAGCACGGGCGTTCCGTCAAGCAGATCCAGTCCGTCGACGTGCAGCGTCGATCCCTCGATCGCCTCGAGTCGGACGACAGTCTGGGCGATCGGGTTCGGGCGGTTCGGGCTAGCGGTGGCGAACACCCCCACCTCGAGTCCCTCGGCAAAGGGCGGGTGCGCCCGCAGCGCATCGGCCGGGCTCCGGTGAAGGTGAGCGAGGATCGTGACGTGTGAAAAGCCGTCCAGCCCGTCGAGCCCGGGTTCGTACTCGGGCTCGAGTTCGACGCGTCCGGCCGCGCCCGACGGCTCGTCCGGATCGACTGGCACCTCTGAGGGGTCCTCGAACGGCGAACGGATCTCGCCGATCGGTTCGTAGGTGATCGGTTCCATACCGTCGCTTGCACAAGCGGCGCCATAGAGGCGACGATAGAGACGCCGCGACCTCACTCCGCTCGCGGGACTCCTCCTCGATATCGTCTTTGCGGCTCCTGCCTGAGCTAGTGAAACAACTATTCGGTGTGTGACATGGGCCAATACTGACTGCTGAATATAGAGGTTGGATGCACCACGACGGACTCGTTTATTCCGAGTAGGTTGTCTGCATTGTCTGGTAAGATTGTATAGCAAATCTATGGTATCAGCTGTTTTTCCATCTCGACAAGCGTGAGTTCGATACCGTCCTGATACTCGTGATTATGCTCCATCACACGTTCGTGCCCCTGGGCCTCGTAGAATGACACCGCGTTACGTGAGGCCCACAATCCCAACGAATTGGAGCCATCCACTCCGGAGCCGCCGCCAGCGCCGCTATCGTCCGTCTTCATATCTTCAAGTTTGTCGGTGTCCACGCCGAGTTGTTCCACGAGTTGCTGTAATTCGGTGGTGTTCGTGGTCTTATAGGACCGTTCTGGACTAGAGAGTTCAACATCCTCCATTTCGTGCCGACCGAGTGGGACATCGACGGATACGTGTAAGCCCAATGTGAACAGCCAGACTGGCAATGCCATTTCTGACTGTCACAGCCACTGTTGGAGCCGCCGTTGCTGTTGCCCTTACGCTTACTGGTATCGTGTGTCTTGATCGCGAGGGCGTCCGGCGGACAACCCACTCAATATGGGGGCAGATCATCGAACTAGGACCGTATCTCGGCCTGGCCGGGGCGATATTCTTGCTAAAACAGCTTACTGGCGACGCCAGCCTCCGATTATCGAAGGCGATCGGCCTGAACATCACGGCCGCGATATACAGCATCGAGGGAGAAGCAGTCGCACACATTCAGCAGTTGACGCCATCAGTCTTGATTCCCGTTTTCTCCGGCGTTTACCTCTTAGGATTCGCATATCTGGTTGCAACGCCGGTCGTGCTGTACTTTTTCTCCTCGTCAATGGAGACACTGAAACAGCTGATCGTGGCGTATATTATCAACTACATCGGTGGAATCGTATTTTACACACTGTTTATCGCCTACGGACCCCGGAAATACGTGAGCGAACACGTCGACGGTCTGCTGTTCGATCTGTTCCCGCAGACGCGACACTTGACCGGCGCTGTCTCGGTCAGTTCAAACGTCTTTCCGTCACTGCATACGTCACTTTCGGTGACCGTTCTGCTGTTTGCCTTGCGGACTCAGCGGACGTACCCTGCCTGGGCTGTGATCGCAACTGTCGTCGCTGGGGCAGTTGTGCTCTCAACGATGGTCCTGGGAATCCACTGGCTTACCGACGTCGTTGCCGGCGTCGCTCTGGCATTTGTCGCCGTCTGGAGTGCAGAACGAGCGCTGTCCGCTCCAAAAGAGACTGCCTCGTGATGGAATGCCATTCGACACGATGCTGTGCTGACACCGGTGGCTATTGAACCCCGTGCTCATCCTGAAATACGCCGAGATATCAGTGTGACAAAGACCCATTATTTTGGTGTGCGCACAGCTAGTCTCTCGTATGCCGTTCACGACAACTTGGCACAACCTCCTCGAAAATCTCGACGAACTCCCGCCTGATGCCACACTCGTGACACCGCTGTCGAACAAGGCGTTCCAGATTACCGAGACCCAGCAACATCGCATCCTGATACAGTACCGTGATGACGACCAGACGATCCCGCTCCAGCAAGACCAGTTCGAGACGCTCTACCATCGGATTCAGGACACGCATGGCACATTCAATCTCGATCGACTCCCGCCAGACGCCGAACCCTATGCCACCGTCCTCTCGTTGCATCCACGCTACGAGATTGACGACCGTGAAGGCACGATTACCGAAAGCGAGCAGTCTACAGGCTCGCCACTCGTGAAAGCCCAAGAGACGACTGACGAGACCGACCAGCAACGCGAAGAACCTGATGTCGATGTCTACGCTGACGCGCTCCTCCTCATTGACGCCCTCGAACGCCACGATCTCACGACGCTCGAAGACACTGAGACGCCCGCGTTGGTCAATCTCTATACGCTCCTGTCGGACGTCCAGCGCAACGCCAACGAGTTGCGCAAAGAGATTCGGAGTCTCCTTCTTGATCGGCTCCACCACGATCAGCCCGTTAGCGGGCAGTTTGGCTCCGTCCAGCGCGCCACTCGCCGGAATCGGTCGCTCAAAGACGACGAACTCGTGTTGAATGCTTTCGAATCGGCTGGGATTGAGCGCGAACAACTCACCACCGTCGATTCGAGCAAGGTGGACGACGCGCTCGATGTGACCGAACTTGCCGAATCGGATATCTATGACATCGAAGAAAGCGAGTATATCCGCAAGGCGGAGGTAGACGAAGCAGAGAAGGAGACGCGTCTGCAGGGGCTTAAGGATCAACTCGCGGCCACAGAGGGTGAGGAAGCTGACGAACTCCGCTCCGAAATCGCCGAACTCGAAGACCGCATCGAAGAACTCACCGAGTTCCGTTCTGGGCGCTCCTTCCATAAGCCAACAACCGGCGAGTGATGGGAGTGCTGTTTGACACCGTGTCATAAAACCCGTCTCACAGCTGTGAGGGGTGGCCTGAACAGGCTGGAAGATAATCGGGGGTATTTGCTAGTGCCGGTGAAATCTGTCACAAGCGGCGTGCAAGACTTATACTGCCGGCTGTAAGTTCGTAAAGATATTCGCCACCCCGGGGTGGCGAATTCCTTCAGTTTGTTACAGCCGGCAGTATTAGAGGTTGAAGTCAGCACAGGTGAGTCGATTTGCCTGGGCTAGATAACGTTAGATTACCAGTCGTACAGGATTGATAAGATGTGACCGTTGACACATGATGTCTGGTGTTCCCGAGGCCGTTCAATTGCCGTTCTGTCGATATCGTGCTCTTTAGTCTGAGGCTGGACGATAATAGATACAATATTCGCAGACCATGGTAGAGTGACGTCAACATTGTCCGAACACTCTGGACATTCAACGCTCGTTATACCCCCATCTTCTGTTGTCATTTTCGTCAATACAGTTGCCATATGTATATACCTGGTGTACCAGGTGATAGAATCGAATAATTGGGCGTTTCTTGAATGTCTCGATGACCCACCAGAAGTTGCTGCATACGCGCCCTGTATTCATCACAGGCGGTCTTGACAAGTCCCAGTCAAATACCTCTGTTTCACTGTATTCGGCAAGAGCCTCTTCAAACCAGAACGTGCCAGTTCGAACGTTTTCCGCTCGGGTCGCACCGGCGACCGCTCGCGCAAAAACGTCGATGAAAAAGCGCAACCTCGCTCCGCTCGCTCGCGGGATTACTCTTCAAACCAAAACGTACCGTTTCGCTGGACGACCTCACCGTCCAGTTCGATGTAGCTGTCCTCGCTCATGTCCAGGATCATGTCGACGTGGACGGCTGACTCGTTCTGGACGTTGTTCTCGCCGACAGTCTCGGGGTAGGCACGGCCGACAGCCATGTGGACGGTGTCGCCCATCTTCTCGTCGAAGAGGATGTTGCGGGTGAACCGGTCGATGTCGCGGTTCATCCCGATTCCGAGTTCGCCCAGGTATCGTGCGCCCTCGTCGGTCTCCAGGACGTCCGTCAGCAGTTCCTCGTTCTTCTCGGCGCTGTGCTCGATGACTTTCCCGTCCTCGAAGACCAGACGCGCGCCGTCGATCTCCCGTCCCTGGTGGTAGATCGGGATGTCGAAGTAGGCCTCGCCGTCCACACTGTCCTTGACGGGCGCGGTGAAGACCTCGCCGCCGGGAAGGTTGTTCTCGCCGTAGTCGTTCAGCGTCTCGTTGCCCGCGACGGACATCGTGAGGTCCGTGGTCTCCCCCGAGACGATCCGAACCTCATCGGCGTCGGTCAGTCGGTCCGCCATCTCCTGCTGGTGGTCCCGGACGGCGTCCCAGTCCTTGACGATGGCGTCGTAGACGAAGTTTTCGTACTCCTCGGTGGCCATCTCGGCCTGCTGGGCGTTGGCAGCCGCCGGATACAGCGTCAGGTTCCAGGTCTTGTTCAGGCGGGTCTCCCGGACCGGTTCGTAGGCCTTCTCGTAGGCTGACTGGGTCTCCGTGTCGACGTCGCCCAGTTCGGTCTCGTTGTCGCCGCCCTTGATCGCGATGTAGGCGTCCATCGCCTCGTAGAGCGCGTGGGTGTGCTCTGGCGCTTCGAACTCCCCGTCGTAGTGTTTGAGATACGCCCGCCGGAAGCGCTTGCCGAGTCGCTCCTGGATCACGAGCGGATGACCGCCGACTTCGGCGACGGCCTCGACGATGGCCGTGACGAGGCCCTCCGCGACCGGATGCGCGTCGATGACGACGTTGTCGCCCTCGCTGCAGTCGATCGAGTGATTGACGATGATCTCTGCGTGTTCGCGAATGCGCGGGTCCATACACGTCGCCTCGGAACGGCAGCGGCTAACCGCTTTCGACCGAGCGGCGCAGCCACCTCCGCGCACGACGGAAGTGGTCGCAAAGGGATAGTCAGCCTCTTGGGTCGATCGGGGCCTAACGACACCCATGGATATCGAGATACGGACCGTCGACGCGCCCGCGGAAGACGATCCGATCTACCGGGACGCGCTCTCGGTGCGAACGGACGTGTTCGTCGAGGAGCAAGGCGTCCCGGCGGAGATTGAAGTCGACGAGCACGAGTCGACGGCGACCCACTTCGTGGCTTACGACGACGGCGCGGCGATCGGAACGGCGCGACTCCGCGAACCCGAGGAATCGACGGGGAAGGTCGAGCGCCTCGCGGTGCGGGCGGAGTACCGGGACGACGGGGTCGGGACGACCCTGATGGAGCGAGTCGAAGCGGCCGCTCGCGAGCGCGAGTTCGAGCGGTTGCGCCTGCACTCGCAGGTCGGAGCCGCCCCCTTCTACGCCAGCCTGGGCTACGAGCGCGTCGGCGACCAGTTCGAGGAAGCCGGCATCCCCCACGTCGAGATGCGAAAGTCGCTCGGCGGATGACTTTTCACCGTCGCCGCTCCACTAGTAGGCGATGGAGTCAGCCGAACCGCCGAGCGAGGAGATCGACTCCGAGTTCGAACCCCTCGAAACCGGCGGAACGACGGGACGACCGCTATTCCGGGGGACACACCACTACGACCGCGCGACCGTCGAGCGCACCTACTACGTCGAAGACGGAGTACTCAACGTCGAGACGGCCTACCTCGACGGTGGGACGGAAGTGACGACCGTCACCGAAAGCTGGCTGCTCGACGGCGACCGGCTCCGGCACACGGGCGAACCGGTTGCGCAGTTCTGTCGCAACCATCACTTCGAAGCGCCGGCGACGGACGTTCGGTTCTGTCTGGACGGTGCGGCCGAGGAGAGCGATCCGCTCCCCGAGACCGACGTGCGATCGACATTCCAGCCAGCGACGGCGGTCACGGTCGAAGAAGGGGCTGCCCTCCGCTACGAGGGGGTACACCGTGCGGGCGGGGCGCGCGTCAAACGGTCGTTTTTCGTCAACGACACCGACTCGTGCTTGCGCGTGCGGACGACGTATTTCTGGGGCGAGGAACGACTCGGCAGTCTCGAACAGCGACGGGAGTTACTCGAGGACGGGTTCGTCGCCGCGACCGGCGAACCGGTCGAGGCGTTCTGTCGGCGGACCCACCTCGTCGATCCCGAAAGCGACGTCCGCTACTGTGCGCGTCTCGGAACTGCCGGGGCAGACACCGGGGACGAGCGAGCCGGTCGGTGAGAGCGTCGTCGGACAACCGCCGACAGAACAGGAATCGTCGTTACTCGCCCCAGTCCTCTTCGAGTTCCGGGGCGAGTTCCAGTTCGACGGGATCGACCGCGACGACCTCCAGTTCCGCGCCGCAGGTCGAGCAGTCGACGATCTCTCCGATCTCGATGTCATCGTGCAGCGCCACGTCGGCACCGCATTCGGGGCAAGTTGCCATAGCACTCGAACAGTCGGGTCGGTCCCCTATCAAACGGTCGAAACACGATCGGCGAACAGGTTTTTGTGACTGGTCGCCCCTGTGAGCATATGACACTCGCGTTCGACGCGATCCTGATCGCGGTGGGACTCGTACTGGCGACGACGGGGATCTTCGTCTACCGGAAGGCGCTGTACGGGTTCGGCGGACTGCTCGGGGCGGCCGGCGGCCTCCTGATCGGGACGAACCTCACCGGAGGGTGGTTACTCGTCCTCGGCTCGGCGGTCGTCGGCGCAATCGTCGGGATCTGGCTCGTGCTCTCGGCCTACCGGATGGCGATCCTCGCGGCCGGTGCCGTCAGCGGACTGGCGATCGGACTGTACGCGTCCGGCGGATCGCTCGCTCGGCCGGCGACGCTCGCCGACCCGCTGGTACTCGTGGGACTGCTCGCCGGGGCAGTCGCCGGGTGGCTGCTCAGGAGAGTCATCGTGCTCGTCGTCTCCGCGGCGTGGGGCGCAGCGCTGGTTTCGCTGGCGTTCGCACCGCCGATCGGCGACGTGGCCGACGCCGCCGAACTCGTCGATGCGTTCGTTTCGCCGTGGCTGTACGGCGTCTTCGTCGCCGGGATCGCGGTCCAGATCGGCCTGTACGCGTATCTTCAGTATTCCGACGGCGACGACCCCGAACCCGGACTCCTCGGTCGATTCCGGTGACTCACAAAACTATTTTTCCACCGACAGCGTAGTATTGGGTATGTCGAACACTATCGCACGAGAGAGCGGCGCGAAACAGGTACTTCAGATGGGGATCATAGGGTGCGTCATCGCGCTCGGCGTCGCACTGTTGCTGTTACCGTTGCTTCCGCTACTTGCCGCGCTCAAACTCGTGGACATGCTGCGGCGCTCGCCGGGACAGACCTGACCAGACAGTGGGACGCGAGGAAGAGAGGACTTCTCGGGTCAAGATAGGATTGTGTTCGGATTAAAACCCAATGTGCGCTCTGATCTCCGTGGCGTCTCCGTACATATTACGGGGTGGCCCAATTCGACCGATTGCGTCGCTGAAGCGTGCGTTTTTGTCGTGTTGTCGTCCATCATTGTCCGCTCTGAGCCACACGCCGTGACTCTCACCGAACACTTTTTATCGGGTCGACCCAAGCCCTGAACGCATGTTCGAACTGGTCCCGCTACAGTTGATTGGCCCTTTGCCACTGATCGGTCTGGTTGTCCTATCCATCGCCGTTGCCGTCGTCTGGCAGATGGTCGTCATTGTACAGGCATACGAGAAGAAAGCCCTCACCGTGCTGGGGGAGTATCGAAAGCTGCTGGAGCCGGGGATCAACTTCGTCCCGCCGTTCGTCTCCAAGACCTACGCCTTCGACATGCGTACCCAGACGCTGGATGTCCCGCGCCAGGAGGCGATCACCCGTGACAACTCGCCGGTGACCGCCGACGCCGTCGTCTACATCAAGGTCATGGACGCCAAGAAGGCATTTCTGCAGGTCGACGATTACAAGCGCGCGGTGTCGAATCTGGCCCAGACGACGCTGCGAGCGGTGCTGGGTGACATGGAACTGGACGATACGCTCAACAAGCGCCAGCAGATCAACTCGAAGATCCGCGAGGAACTGGACGAGCCGACAGACGAGTGGGGGATCCGCGTCGAGAGCGTCGAGGTCCGGGAGGTCAACCCGAGCAAGGACGTCCAGCAGGCGATGGAACAGCAGACCTCCGCCGAGCGTCGCCGCCGCGCGATGATCCTCGAAGCCCAGGGTGAACGGCGTTCGGCCGTCGAGGAAGCCCAGGGTGAGAAACAGTCGAACATCATCCGCGCGCAGGGTGAAAAGCAGAGCCAGATCCTCGAAGCACAGGGTGACGCCATCTCGACGGTCCTGCGGGCCAAATCCGCCGAGGCGATGGGCGAACGCGCTGTCATCGAACGCGGCATGGAGACCCTCGAGGAGATCGGCAAGGGCGAGTCGACGAAATTCGTCCTGCCGCAGGAACTGACCTCGCTGGTCGGCCGCTACGGCAAACACCTCACCGGATCCGACGCCCGGACCGACGGCGAGATACTCGAAGGACTCGAGTTCGACGCCGAGACCCGCGAGATGCTCGGCCTGGACGACATCGAAGAGATCCTCGGACAGATCGATCAGGAGGCCGAAGTCGACGTCGAACAGATGGAGGACCAGGCCGAGGCCGTCAAGCACGGCGCCGACGACGCCGATATCAAAGACCCTGACGAGGTAATCGACGAGATGGACGCCGAGATGCCGGAAGCCGAAGAGTTCAACGAGACCACCGACGGCTCGGACAACTGATCGACGGCTCGACGCGACGTTTTTCCGTTATTTCCGTTGAGAGCGCCTGCTCCGCCCTCGGCGAACGCCGATCAGTCGCTCGCGCCGCGGTCCGAACGCGAGGGTGGCGGCACGGACCGATCACCGGACGAAAGCGGTTCGGGCCGGACGCATCGGGCGGGGCTATCGTTGACGTGTGCGTACTCGTCAGGTGTGTTCGCGAGGGGATGAGCGGGGTTGTCGCCGCTTGCGATCCGTGCCGCCCTGATCTCGCCGAACCCGTTGATGCGGGCCCGAATGCCACGCCAGTGGTGAGTCGTCGCCGGCGGAACGACGAGCCGGTGCGGGGACGTGGCGGTCGGTCGGCAGGCGTCGAGGACAGCGGCGTTGACGTTGCTGGCCAGCTGGTCGTGATCGATCAGGACGCCGACGCGGGCGTCGGGTGGCGTCCGTTCCGCGAGCACGTCCAGCCCGAGATGCAGCGCCCGGTACTCGGCGACGTTGTTGTCGGGGACGGACTGGTCGAGCGCGAGGCGGGCGACACCCTCCCCGTCGCGCGTCTCGATGACAACGCCGAGGCCGCCGCTGTCCCCACGGAAGGAGCCGTCGGTCGCGACGTAGAAGTCTCGGTGGTGAGTGCGAGGCGGGTGGGCGATGTGCGGCGTCGGCGACTCGTCGAACAGGTCTCGAAGTGACGGCCGGCCGTATGCGGCCATATCGGTCGTTCGTCACCCAGTTACCTAAATCTGTGGCTCGACGCAGCCCCTGCACGCACCTGATCGATCCGGACGCGTTTGCGTGCGGCCGGCTGGTCCGACACCCACCGGAACGCATACGGGCCGGCCGGTCGTTGGCCGACGTATGGTTACCGCCCGAGAGATCATGACCCGCCCGGTCGAGACGGTCGCTCCCGACGACGACGTCAGCGACGTGCTGACACGACTCGCGAAAGCCGACTTCAGCGGCTTCCCGGTCGTCGAAGACGGGACAGTCGTCGGAATCGTCACCGAGACGGACCTGGTCGATCTCTTCCAGCCGTCGGATCGGCGGCTGTGGATCCCGGTCGGGTTCCCGCCGTTCATCGAGACGATGACCTACGGCGTCGATCTCTCCTGGAGCGACCTCGACGTCGGCGTCGACCTCGTGAAAAGCGCCGGCAAGCCGATCCGCGAGGTGATGGTCACCGACGTCGTGACGGTCTCGCCCGATGACACCGTCGAGACGGTCATCGACCACCTGGCGGACCCGGGCCGGGACATCAATCGCCTCCCGGTCATCGAGGACGGCGAACTCGTCGGGATCATCTCCCGCGAGGACGTGCTCCGGACGCTCAGCGAACACGACGTCGCCGTCTAGCTGTGCGATACCGAAACGCCCTGCTGTTCGTCGTGCTGTCGGTCGTCTGGGGGAGCGCCTTCGTCGCGATCAAGGCCGGACTGGCGGACATCCCGCCGGTGCTGTTCGCGGCGATTCGCTACGACGTTGCGGGCGCGCTCGTGCTTGGGTACGCAGTCCTGACCGTCGAGCGATGGCGACCACGGACGCGCCACGAGTGGGCCGCCGTCGCGGTCGGATCCGTGTTTCTCATCGCGGGCTATCACGCGCTGTTATTCGTCGGCGAACAGGGAACGACCAGCGCTGCCGCCGCCGTCGTGGTGAGTCTCTCGCCCGTGCTCACCACCGGGTTCGCCCGGCTACTGCTCCCCGAGGAGCGCCTGACCGGAGTCGGAATCGCCGGTCTCTTGCTCGGGCTGGTCGGCGTGGCCGTCCTCGTGCGTCCCGATCCGGCGAACCTCTTCGGCCGGGATGTCGTCTCGGTCGGCCTCGTCTTCGGTGCCGCGCTCTCGTTCGCGTTCGGGAGCGTCCTCCTCCGGTGGCTCGACGCCGGTCTGCCGATCGAGACGCTGGAAGCGTGGTCAATGGTCGGCGGCGCGATCCTCATGCACGTACTGTCGGTTGCCCTGCTCGGGGAGTCGCCCGCAGCGATCGACTGGACGCCGCGGGCGATCGTCGCGCTGGGGTATCTCTCGCTGATCGCCAGTGCGGTCGGGTTTCTGGTGTATTTCGACCTGCTGGATCGGCTCGGCCCCGTCGAGATCAACCTCGTCTCCTATCTCGCGCCGGTCGTGGCAGCGGTAGTCGGATTTGCCTTCCTCGGGGAGGTCATCGACGCCGCGACCGGCGTCGGCTTCCTGTTTATCTTCGCCGGGTTCGTCCTGCTGAAACGGCGGGCACTGGCCCGGGAGCTCGATCGCTGGCGCGAGGCCGCACCGCTGTAACCGGAGCGTCGCTTCCGGGATCCGTCCGCGAACCTGCCGCGGAATATAAGCGCTTGCCGAACCGAGATATCGGCATGAACCGGTCGGCGTTGCGGACGGCGATGATCGCGATCGGCGTGTCGCTGCTGATCGTCTACGTCGCGGCGGCGCTCCTCGTCTACGAGCTGGTGGTCTTTCTGGTCCGTTCCCCGCCGAACCTCGCGACGGCACTGGTGACGGTCGGCGCGATGACCGTGCTCGGGGCCTACTTCAGTTACCGGTTCGGGACGCGACAGTTGCTCGCCGGACTCGACGCAGTCGAGATCGATCGCCGCCACGCACCGGAACTGTTCCGTCGGCTCGAACGGCTCCAGTCGTCGATGGACGTCGACCGGCCACGGGTCGTCGTCGCCCGACTGGGCGTGCCGAACGCCTTCGCACTCAGCGGGATCGGCTCGGGGGTGATCGTGTTCGACCTGTCGCTGTTTCGCATGCTCACGTCCGACGAGCAGGAGGCAATCCTCGCACACGAACTCGCCCATCTCGAGCGCTACGACGCCCTCGTGCAGACGGTCGCATACAGCGCACTCCGGACGCTCGTCGGGCTGGTGATGATTCCGCTGTTGCCGCTGTTGCTCGCGGTGACCGGGATAGCGCGTGGGTGGGCGTGGATCCGCGGCCGGCCTGACGTCTGGAACCGGAACCCGCTCATGCTCGTTTACCAGTGGGTGAGTCTGGGCGTGACAGTGCTGGTGGTGGGACTGACGATGCTGGTCCGTGCTCACTCTCGTCGGCGGGAACTCGCTGCCGACGACCGGGCCATTGAAGTGACCGGCAGGCCGCTGGCGCTCGCACGCGCGCTCCGGAAGATCCAGCGCGCCGGCGAACGCGAACGGGGGCTGCTGGCGACGCTGTACGTCCGGGGCGACGAGGACGGCCCCCTGACGCGGCTGCTCTCGACGCATCCGCCGATGGACGACCGGATCGACCGACTGCTCGACCGCGCCGGAACCGACCCGCTTTCCGGACATCGGATCCCGGTCGAGTGATCGCACTCGGCGACGGACGACATATGAAATATAATATATGATAGTTATAATAAGATAATGATAACTTCATCGGGGTTGTACTTTCAGCCCCGGAAACCCGGGGAGATACAATGTACGACGATATCCTCTATCCGACGGACGGAAGTCCCGGAGCGATGGCGGCGCTCGAGCACGTCCGCGATCTGGCCGAGCAGTACGACGCGACGGTACACGTGCTGTCAGTGCTCGACACGACCCAGCCTGCGCTGGGGCTCGGCGACGACCCGGACAAGGGACAGACACCAGGGATGGTCGGTCATCAGGAAGGCGGCGGGGAAGGGATGATCGGTCATCGAGAAACGGCCGAGGACATGCACGAACACGAGCGGGAACGCGCAGAAGCCATCGTCGAGGAAGTCACCAGCCAACTCGGGTCGGTAGACACTCGGGCTGTCGTACAGGAAGGTGCACCTCACGAGGTCATCCTCGACCACGCTGAGGACGCGGACATGATCGTGATGGGGACGCACGGCTACTCCGGGATCGAACGGTATCTGCTGGGCAGTATCGCCGAGAAAGTCGTCCGGATGGCCGACGTGCCTGTTGTGACAGTCCGTGCCGACGAAGCGTAGCCGCGAGGACACATCGCAGCCGTCGGCTGGACGTGTCCGCCCCGGTGAGCGATCGGGTACTTCCCGGCCGGGCGCTACAACGAATTCGATATATCAGCATATGATTTACGCCCTGACACGGCACGTCCAGAGCCCGCGGTTCTCGTCTCTCGCAGCGTCTTCCGCGGCGGCGTAGCGATCACGGGCCGAAAAGTCGGTGTCGTACAGTCGTGCGTGCCCCTCGCGCACGAGCTGGTGGTTGATCGACTGGTTCTCGTGGACGACGATTGCCAGCAATCGCCCGTACCCACCCCGGGTATCCGCTTCGGAGTCCAGCCGGAGTGTTACGTGTTCGCCCCAGAGCCGATCTTCGACGGCGCGACTCGCGTTTTCCCCGGCGGTCCGGAGACACGCTCGCCCGGCCACTGTGTCCGGTATCCCCTCGTACTCGTCCGGCTGGGTCGCGACGTGGACCTCCGGCGTGTCGATCCCGAGCAGTCGGACCCGTTCGACGGTACCGTTCGACAGTCGCACGTCGATCGTATCGCCGTCGACGACCTCGACGACAGTTCCGTCGAGAGTATCTCCCTCGAGCCGATTGCTGTCGGTGAACGAACAGCCGCCGAGGACCGCGAGAGCGACCAGGCCGGCGACCAGGAGCCACGTCCGTTCGTCCATGTCGATGCTTCTACCTGCGGACCCCTGACGCTGTCGACTCTATCTCCTGGTAAACTAATATGGACTATATCAAACTCCCCAGGTTCAGTTGCGAATGCCCCGCTAAGCGTTCACGGATTCACCCAGTTTAGACGGCCTACCTCGGAATCTTATCCTAATCTATCCGCCGAAACCTATCAGAAAGATCGACTACCGGCGAAGAACTGAGAAATCACCCGAAAAATAGCTGCGCTGCCTACTGATGGGTCTCCTGAAACGCAATACTCAGGATCGAGATGATAGCTCAAATTATGCAAATCGTGTTCAGACATATTGTGTTCAGACATATTGTGTTCAGCCGTCGGAATATTTATGAAATAGGAGAGTGGATACCCGTGCATGCCACCCTCGTTCGTCAACCGTTCGGAAGAGCTGTCGCGGATTCAGCGGGCTTACGGGAGCGAGTCCGCTGAGTTCATCGTCGTCCTGGGACGCCGGCGAATTGGAAAGTCGGCGCTTGTCCGCGAATCAATCCCCGACGAGAATACCGTCTACTACCAGGCCACACGGGATACTGCCGCGGTTCAGATCTCTGACTTCATTCAGGAAGCTCAAGGGGCGTATCCAGGAATTGAGCGGATTCGGGAAGACTGGGAATCACTGCTCGGGTATCTCGGCGATCAGAACGCCACGGTCATCATCGATGAGTGGCCGTTCCTCGTTGAGGCGGATAGTAGCGTTCCCACGAACTTCCAGCGCGTGTGGGACACGGAACTCGAAGAGACGGAGATGACGCTTGTCTTAGTCGGGTCGGCAATCAGCATCATGACGAACAAAATCACGGAGCAAGATGCCCCGCTGTACAACCGGGACACGGTTCGATTGGATCTCGCACCGCTCTCGCTCGGTGATGCAGCCCCGTACTACCCTGCCACGACGGACGACCCGATTGGGGTTCTCGAAAGCTGGAGTATCTTTGGCGGGACACCATTCTATCTCCAGCTCATCTCGCCGGACGAGTCGCTTGCGACGAACGTAAACCAGCATATTATCAGCCAGCACGGCCGCCTGCACGGTGAGCCAGAAACCATTCTTCAGACTGAAAGTGTGCGGAAACCGGAGCGATACATGAGTATTCTCCGGGCGCTCGCTGATGGAAACCGCGAAACGGGCGAGATCGCCGACTACGCTGGGTTCGATGACTCGCGTGGGGTGTGGCGGTACGCTGAACGACTGAAACAACTCCGGGTGATCGAAGAAGACCAACCGGTTACAGAGGAGACATCGAGCCCGAAGCGATATCGGATTCAGGAACCGCTGTTCCGGTTCTGGTTCCGTTTCCTCTACGGGAAGAACCCGCAGCACATCACTGCTGACGATCCGTTCACGGAGCAGATTCGCCCGGACTTTCCGGCCTACGTTGGCCGCGTCTTCGAGGGAGTGTGCCGTGACGCGCTCCCGGTGCTGTTCCCGGAGGCGTCGTTCAGTCGGATCGGTGGGTGGTGGGACTCGGAGGGGGAACTGGATGTCGTTGGGCTCGATCACACTGGGCGCATCATCGGTGGCGAGTCAAAGTTCACCGCGAGTCCGATGCATCCGGGACACCTGGACGATGTCGAAACCAGAATGGAACGTATTGAGTGGACAGCACCGAACGAGTCGGAAGCAGCCCGACAGTACTGTCTGTTTAGTCGGTCTGGATTCACCGATGCACTGGAAGAAACCGCGCAAACCCGAGACGACGTGCATCTGTTTTCGGTAGCGGACGTTGTGACTGCTCTCACAGACTCATAGCAGGTTATTTCTCCGAGAGCTACTGCGAACGTATCCCGTGAACGTTTGGTGTCGTTCGCAACTCGACCTCCAAGCTCCCCCACCGCAGATGACGAATGGTGGGCGCTGGTTTTACCGCCTTAAAAGTAGTAGTCTCAGACATGAGACGGCCAACGCAATCCGAAGCAGCCGGTCATCCGTCCCCGCTCGAAGGTCACCTGTCGAGGCCACTCACGGAATGTTCACTATGGTAGCGTTCTCGGAGGCGTTCTACTGGATCGCGGCGTTCGCCGTCGTCGCGGCGCTGGTCAACAGCGCGGGTATCGTCGCGATAGTTCGACACCGAGAACGGGCCGAACGCTCGCTCCCGTATCTGATGTGCTTTGCCGCGGGCATTCTCATCACGACGCCGCTGGTTCACGCCCTGCCGAACGCGGTCGCGAACAACGCCGATGCAGGCATCACCGCTCTGGGCGGGTTCCTCTTCATGTTTCTCTCAAATCGGGTCATCAAGCACTACACCAGCGAGGAAACGCTCGCGTTCGGCGTAACGGCGGCTGAGGGCATCGGAATCCACTCACTGGTCGACGGCGTCGTCTACACCGTCACGTTCAACGTGTCGCTGCTGACTGGTGTGCTTGCCGGCACCGGACTGGTCGTCCACGAGTTCGCGGAGGGAGCGATTACCTATCTCGTCTTGCTGAAAGGCGAGGTGAGCGACCGGACCGCGGCAACGTACGCGTTCTTCATCGCGGCGCTTACGACGCCGATCGGCGCGTTCGTCGCCTATCCGCTGGTGAGTGGACTGGGGTCGGACGAGCTGGGCCTGCTCCTCGGATTCGTCTCCGGCGTGTTGATCTACGTCTCGGCGGCACATCTCCTCCCCGAGGCCCAGACATACGAGACGGAGCACTCGATGGTCGCGCTCCTCGCCGGCGTGGGTCTAGCGCTGTTCGTCGTCTTCGCCCGGGCGGCGTGAACGTCTCGTAGCGATCACTGTACCGATGTACCGCTGCGGTCGCCTGCAATCGGGCGATCGATCCGGAAGGGACGGACAGCAGTCACGATCAGTCGTCCGCGACCGCGGGCGCGTTCGGTACGTCCGCAGTCTGTTCGGTCGCCGGCGACCACGCCAGTTCCGCCTCGTAGTGGAACGCGCGGTGGTCCTGAGTGGGATCGACGACAGTCAGCGAGAGCCAGTCGTTGTCCAGCAGTTCGATCACGTCCTCGTGGTCGGCCAGCGCGTCAGTGACGCGCTCGACCGGCGCGTGGACGACCGTCGAGAGGCGCAGCGGCTGGTGGTGTGGCCGATCGGCAGCGGCCAGCAACGACTGCAGCGGGAGGCCGGTCATCAGGTCGCCGCCGTTGCCCTGATAGACGCCGACGTTGCCGACGGGGTTGTGGGTCACTTTCGACCCGCTGCCGTAGACGGCGTTGTCGACCGTCGAGAAGTAATACTGAGCGTTGATCCACTGAGTGACGACCATCGGACCCGTGAGGATTTCCTCAAGCGCCTCGCCATCGGGATCGATCGAGTAGTCATAGGAGTGGAGGAACACGCGACCGTCGAGATCGAGATCGCTCGTCAACTCGCGGGGGCCGACGACGAAGCCGGCGTTGCCGGCCAGCCCCCATTCGGGGCGCGTCTCCGCCCAGTCGGCGGTGCGGCGTTCCGTCTCGCTAACGGCCCTTGAGGCGTCGGCGTCCATCGATTCGGCTCGCTCGGCGGCCGCGCGCTCGCGGGCGGTCGCGAGGTCCGCACGCAGTCGGTCGAGGTCGTCCGCGTGACTCTCCGGGGCGTCCCCGTCGTAGAGTTCGATCTCGTCGGTGGTCGTGTTGTGTTGGGCAGCGAGGAAGACGGTGTCCTCGGGGATATCGAAGCCGCGCTCGCGGAGCGCCGTCCTGACGTCCGGGTCCGAACAGATCGACGCGAGCACGCGGGCGTTCGGGCCGCCGGGGTTGCCGGCACAGGCTCCGCAATCCAGACTCGAATCGTAGGGGTTGTTGGCCGTCTCGCCGGCGTGGCCGGTGAACACGACGAGGCGAGCGAACGTCTCCCAGCCCATCAGCTCGAAGGCCGTCTCGGCGTATTCGACCTTCCGCTCGTGGGTCATCCCGACCGGCAGGTCGCCGGCGTAGGTGTGCTGGTGATCGACCAGCGGCTCGCAGAACTCGTGGTCGTCGGGCACCGCATCGTCGACCGTATCGAACAGTTCGGCGACCCGACCGGGGACGAGCGTGCGGGCGGCGAGCGCCAGCCCGTACCCGCTGGCGGCGTTCTCGACGAAGCCGAACGCCGTCGCGGGGTTCGCCTTCAGCGTCTCGACGACCTCGCCCGCGGCCTCGCGGAGACGCGACCACCGGTCGTAGCTCGTTCGCGTGTCCGTCTCGGCCGGCATCTCGGTGATGCGGTGCTCGGCCTCGACGATCGGTGGGCTGGCGGCGACCGAGACGTCGCTGTCGTATCCCTGATACTCCATGGGGACGCCGAAAAAGCCCGCGTAGCCGTGTGTCTCGTAGTCGCCCTCGGCCTCGACGTGACGGCGGATGATCTCCGAACGGGTGTCGATGCAGAAGACCAGTTGCGCGTCCGGGCGTCCCGACGGCCCGCCGTGAGCTAGCGACTCGCTCTCGGCAGCGACCTGATCGACGAGTTCGGCACGGTAGCTCGCCTCCCACGCGCTCAGGAACGCCTCGGCGAGTTCGTCGGTCGCGTCGGGTTCGGTGGTGTCGAGTCCCGTCGACGGCTCGATGTCGACGCCGAAGGCAGCCGAAAGTGACAGGCGGGCCGCGAGATAACCCGCGAGAGTGATCGGGTGCGTCGCCTGCCAGGCGCTCCCGTCGCCGACGCGCTGCTTGATGAAGCCCGTCCAGCCGGGCAGGGCCGCCAGCTGTTCCTCGAAGATCGGCACCCACTGACTTTCGGGGTACGGCTCCAGCACGGCCGCGATAGCGTCGGTCGGCGTCTCGGGCAGGTCGCCGACGACGCCCTCGTCGGGAACGTCGCCATCGTGTTCGACGACCGTGCGGAACGCCGCGTAGAAGCCCGCCTCGCGGTTCGGCATCGGCCACTTCGCACGGCCCTGATCGAGGAACGCCGACAGCCACTTCGTCAGGACGTGATCAACCCGCTCGGCGTCGGTATCCGGGGGCTCCGAATCGACGGCGGTGTCCATGCGATCGAGCAGCCGCTCCGGGTCGGCCTCGCGACCCCGGTCCGCGAGTTCCGATTCGAGGACATCACGGTCGATCCGACCGTCCGCAAGCGCGGCCCGGAACGTCTCGGGGCTCGGATAGCCCCGGCCGCCGAGCAGATCGGCCGCCTGGGCTACCGCTTCCTCGAAGGGGAGATCCTCGAACCCCGAGAGCGGGTTGGCCGTCACGAACGAGTGGATCGGCCAGACCGGGGCGACGGTGGTCGCTGCCTTGTCGATGCGTTCTCCGATCGCGCGTTCAGTACTCATTGTATTCCTCCGTGGCGGTCAGCACCGTGCTTTCGGGGGGTTGACTGGCGTTTACCAGCGCCACGTACAGGCGATGGCTGCGTTCGTGGACGCCGGCCTCGATTGCGACGTAGACCGCGAGGAACGCGGCCGCGACGGCGACGTGGAGCGCGCTCAGCTCGACCGGGGCCGTGACGACGGGAAGGCCGGCGAGCAGTCCAGAAATCGCCGTGTAGACGAGGGCGTAGACGCCGATGGCCGGCAGGAAGAGCAGCGGGGCTGCCCCGTAGCGAACCGTCGAGGGGAGCGACGTGGACTGGACGGCACTGCGTGTCGCCCCCAGCGTCGTCAGCGTCACGAACAGCGCGAGCAGGAGACCGCTGTCGAGGCTCGTTCCCTTCCCGGTCAGGGCCGCGAACAGCGCGCCACCGGCCAGTCCCGTCAGGAGTGTCATGGCCGTTCCGAGCGCACTCGTCGCGTGCTCGGTCGCCGCTTTCGGGCCAGTGTGTTCGATCCGGCCGGTGGAGCCGAGAAACTGGTAGGCCTTGTAGAAGCCGTGCAGAATCAGGTGAGTGATCGCGGCCCCGAAAAAGCCCAGTCCGGCCTGCATGATCATAAAGCCCATCTGCCCGACCGTCGAGCCGGCCAGCTTGCTCTTGACGTCAGGCTGGACGGACTTGAGCAGCTTTCCGAGCAACGCGCTGGCCGCACCGATCGCGACGACCGCGAGCATGAGCGCCGGTTCGACCGTGACGACGGGGGCGAACCGCAGGAGCAGGATCCCGCCCGCGTTGACGAAGCCAGCGTGCATCAGCGCCGACGCCGGCGTCGGTGCGGTCATCGACGCGAAGAGCCAGCCGTGGAACGGCACCAGCGCGGACTGTACCATCGCCGCGAGGACGAGCGCCGACGCGGCGACGATCCACGCCGGCCCGCCGAGCGTTCCGGACGCCGCGGCGATCCCCGAGACTGTCGTCGCGCCGGTCGCCCACCACAGCGTCGTCAGCGCGACGCCGAGCAGCGCGCTGCTAGCGAGGAAGTACCTCCGAGCGACCGCCTCGGCCGCCCGCGCCTGTCGCCATCCGTCGACGATCCCGATCAGCTTCGCCATCACCAGCCCCATCGCCAGCCACAGCAGGCCGAACAGCGCGAGGTGGTCAGCCGCGACCAGCGCCATCACGAGAGCTGTGAAACCGAACACGGCGACAAAAAAGCGCGTCTCGTGGGCGTTCCCCGCCATGTACCGACGCGAGTAGCTGTGGACGATCCCGCTGAAGAACGTAGCGACCACCCATAGCAGGACGGTCAGTCCATCGACGGCCACCACGCCGGCGAACTCCCGGCCGCCGAACCGGACCAGGCCGACGAGGGCCACGACGCTCATGGCGAACAGCGACCACACGAGCCACGTCAATGCAGCGGGCACGAACGGCGACTCAGCCGCCGTGTCCGGGAGCGATCCGACCGTCGTCTGTGAACTATGTCCTGACATCCTTCGGTCCAGTTGCGACCACCAGCCCCGGAGACCGACGACACCGGGCGACCAGTTCTGGTCGCTCTCAACTCGTTTGAGAACGGTATGGTTATTAAATTCTTCTATAGTCACAATCTGTTCGAAAAAGGAGTATTATAGAACGTTATGGTTCCATCAGTGTCCGAACCGGAATGCACTGAAACGAGCGTGCAGACCGCGACCGGACGGGTTTGCCTGTGACAACCAGGACGAGATGGAACAGACTCCGCTACTACACGCCCTTTCACTACCGGAACGTTCGATATGCTGGATTGGGAAACTATATCGGTATCCACGGTCGAGTGCGGGCATGGAAACACTCAGGGGCACCGTCCTCGCCGGGCGGTCGTTCGATCCGGTTCAGGGGCGAGTGCACGTCGAAGACGGTCGGATCGAGGCGATCGAGGAGACGGCGACGGACTCGACCGACATCATCCTGCCGGCGTTCGTCAACGCGCACACGCATCTCGGTGATTCAGTCGCCAAGGAGGCGGCCGTCGGGCTGGGGCTCGATGAAGCAGTGGCGCCGCCTGACAGCCTGAAACATCGACGGCTGGCCGCCGTCGACCACGCCGAGCTCGTCTCGGCGATGAGCCGGACGCTCCGGTTCATGCGCCGCACGGGCACGGTCTCGACGCTGGATTTCCGGGAATCGGGCATCCCCGGCGCACGCGCGCTCTACGAGGCGGCCGAACCACTCGATTTCGAGCCGTTCGTCTTCGGGAGCGACACGTCCGACGTCCTCGAGATCGCCGACGGGTACGGCGCGTCGGGCGCGAACGACGCCGACTTCGACGAACAGCGGGCCGCCTGTGAGGAACGCGGCGTTCCGTTCGCCATCCACGCCGGCGAACCCGACGCGACCGACATCCATCCGGCGCTCGATCTCGAGCCCGATCTCCTCGTCCACATGGTCCACGCCCGCGAGGAGCATCTCGAGCGGGTCACAGACCAGTCCGTCCCGATCGCAGTGTGTCCACGCGCGAACGCCGTCCTCGACGTCGGGAAAGCCCCGCTACGGGAACTGCTGGATCACACGACGGTCGCACTCGGGACGGACAACGTCATGCTGAACCCACCGTCGATGTTCCGCGAGATGGCCTACACCGCCAAGCACTTCGACGTGACCAGCCGGGACGTCTTGCGGATGGCCACGACCGCCGGCGCGGAGGTCGCTGGGCTCGACGCTGGTGTCGTCGCCCCCGGCCAGCGGGCGGCCCTGCTCGTCCTCGACGGCAACTCGGACAACCTCGCTGGAACTGACGATCCGGTACGCGCTGTCGTCCGGCGAGCGACCGCACTCGACGTCAAACGCGTCGTCTGCTAGTGACCGTTGTACGTCTGTTCCGGGTCGACCGCACGACTGCGTGTGGTCGCACTGGTAAATCGGTACGACGGTCACTATGACCGTTTGCGAACTCACCATCAAACGCCTCGATGTCACCTACTCGTTTTCGACCTCGAACTTGCCGAACGGCGTCGTCTCGTGCGTGCGAACGAGTACCTCATCGGCGACGGTAAGTCCCATGTCGAGCAGTTCCTGTGCGACGGGCGTGATGTCGCTGTCGTCCTCGCCGACGGCGGTCACGAGGAGGTTCTGTTCGCCCGTGACCAGTTCCTGGACGGAGACGACGCCGTCGATCGCCAGGATCTCTGGGACGAGTTCGCCGCGTTCGGGTATCGACGCCGTACAGTAGAGCAACATCCGGAGGGGATACCCCGACTGCTGGTAGTCGACGCTGGCGCTATACCCCTTGATGATCCCTTCGGACTCGAGGCGCCGGATGCGCTTGCGGACCGTGCTGTCCGAGGTCCCGGTTCGCTCCGCGATGTCACCGGACGACATGTTTCGGGCGTCCTCCTGCAGTGCGTGCAAGATCGCCCTGTCGACATCGTCGATCTCCCTGGCCATACCCCCGTGTCCGCGACAGAGACACTTTACTGTTGTATGTCGTCCAGATGGTCGTCGAGGGCGAAGCAGACAGCCCAAACCCAGCGAACGCAAGCAGAACCGCCCGTCGGAAACCGTCGATGAAAAGGCCCGCGACCCGCAGCCTCGTCGCGGCGAAACTGCGCTCCTGTCAGTCGCGCAGTACGTCATACTGGTGGCTGTACGTTCGGAGAGATATCTGGCACGACGACGTGCCAGATCATTTCGAAATGGTATAGCCACCAGTATCAGTACGTCTTGGCGAAGTAAGCCGTCTCCTCGGCGTCGTCACCGCAGATCGCGCATTCGTCGTGGATCGGCTCTTCGTCTTCCGCAAGCGGGACCATCACAATCTCGGCGGCGATGGCGTCCTTGATCGGCACCTCGCAGGCCTCGTCGCCACACCAGCCACACTTGACGTAGCCGCCGTGCTGGCCGATCGTCCCGAGGATCTCCTCGCGGCTCTCGGCCTCGCGGATCTCCCCCTCGAGGGTCTGCTCGGCCTCGGCGTAGAGTTTGGCGTAGATCGTATCGAGGTGGTCCTCGACGGTCTCGACGGCCCCCTCCCGATCGACGGTCGCCTCCTCGCCGTCGGGGCGATGTACCAGCGTCAGTTCGTCGTCCTCGACCTCGTAGGGCCCAATCTCGATCCGGAGGGGGACGCCGTTGAGCTCGTGTTCGTTGTACTTGAACCCCGGATTGCGGTTGTCGCGGTCGTCGAGTTCCACCCGAACGCCTGCCTCGTCGAGTTCGGCCGCGACGTCGGCGGCGTACTCGAGCACCGCGTCTTTGCTGTCCTCGTTCCAGATAGGGACGATCACGACCTGCGTGGGCGCGAGCGTGGGCGGGAGAACCAGCCCCTGATCGTCGCTGTGGGTCATGAACAGCGCCCCGAGCGCCCGCCAGGACAGTCCCCAGGACGTCGTGTGTGCGAGCTGCTCTTCCTCGTCTTCGTCGACGTAGGTCACGTCGTAGGCCTCCGCGAAGGAAGTCCCGAGGTAGTGGGAGGTGGCGGCCTGGACGGACTTGCCGTCGGGCATCAGCGTCTCGACGGTCGTGGTCGTGTCGGCCCCGGGGAACTTGTCGTGGTCGGGCTTGCGACCGGTCAGGGCGGGCATCGCGAGCACGTCCTCGTAGAGGCGCTCGTACTGCTCGAGCCGGGTCATCGTCTCCTCGGAGGCGTCTTCGGCGTCGCGGTGGGCGGTGTGGCCCTCCTGCCAGAGGAACTCCTTGGTGCGGAAGAACGGTTTCGTCTCGGTCGCCTCCCAGCGGACGACCGAACACCACTGGTTGACCCGCATCGGCAGGTCCCGGTGGCTGCGGATCCACTGGGCGAGAAACGGTGTGATGATGCTCTCGCTGGTCGGACGGACGGCCAGTCGCTCTTCGAGTTCCTCGTAGCCGCCGTGAGTCACCCAGGCGACCTCCGGATCGAACCCCTCGACGACGTCTTTCTCCTTTTCGAGGTAGCTCTCGGGGATGAACATCGGGAAGTAGGCGTTCCGGACGCCCGTGTCCTTGAACCACGTGTCGAGGTGGTTCTGCAGGCGCTCCCAGATGGCGTACCCCCGTGGCCGGGTGACGATGAACCCGCCCATCGGCGCGTAGTCGGCCAGGCCGGCCTTCTGGACCAGTTCAGCGTACCACTCGCCCGTTTCGTGCTCTTTGCTCGTCGTGATGCCGAGTTCTTGCTCTGACATGGTTTCGGATAGTCGCGTCGATGCGACCGGGCCGCGCACGGAGACGCGAGATCGCTCGCCGTTGTTCGAGGTGTGGCCGAGCGCACTCCTAAACGTATCGAAAGGCTGGGAACGCCTGTCACCGTATGACGACCACAAGACACTTTTCGCTCACTTTCGAGGGGAACGTATGGTCTCCCGTTCCGCGAGAGACGTGTTCGCATACGGCGTTCGGCTGTTCGGCTACCTCCTCGTGGCAGTCGTGCTCGGCGGGGCGCTGATCACCGGCGGCATCGGAGTCGTGGCGTCGCTGGAACCAGGCGTCGTCTTCGGCGACGCCTCGCCGGACAGGTACGCGCCGGTAGTCGCCGGCGGAGCGCTGGTAGTGCTCGGCGCACTCGTGCTGGCTGCGGGCGCGTTCGCGACGGCGTTCGCGGTACTCGCGGACGCGGTCGCCGTCGGGTTCGAAACCGCTTCCACGCCAGCGGGAGGTGACGAGGGACCCACGGAGCGGGACGCGGTGTCGACAGACGCCGGCGGCGAGCGAACGGGAGACGCGACAGGCACGTCTGTCGACGGTTCGCCGGCCGAACGCGGTGACGACCCGTTGAGCGGGCCAGCGGGGACCGGCGACGCACTGACCGGCGGATCGGACGGAGGAGATCCGCTCGCGGGTTCGAGCGAGTCGGACGAGGAAGCCTGGCGGCGCGAGATCGAGTCGAAACTGGACGACGACGAATCGCCCGGCGAGTAGCCGAACGCTCGGCCGCAACCCGCACTGTTTTTAACGGCTCGCATACAATAGAGAGACAACCGAGCAGACGGCCGCGCGAGCGCGGCCGAGGGACGCGCCGACGTGTCGTATGGAGACGAGCCGGTTCGACGGCGACGGCCCACCCGGGCCCGCCTATCCGGACCACGCCGGTCATCGGTGCGAGCGAGCCTTGTGCTCCAGTGGCCGTGTCGGTCCCCTGGCCCCCTCTGGCGGCCGTTCTCGGAGGGTAAACTATGGAAATCGAAATCGCAACTATCGGCGGCTACGAGGAAGTCGGCCGCCAGATGACCGCCGTTCGCGCCGGAGACGACGTCGTCGTGTTCGACATGGGGCTGAACCTCTCGAAGGTCCTCATCCACGACAACGTCGAAACCGAGCGGATGCACAGTCTCGACCTGATCGACATGGGCGCGATCCCGGACGACCGGGTGATGTCCGAACTCGAGGGCGACGTGAAGGCCATCGTGCCGACCCACGGTCACCTCGATCACATCGGTGCCATCTCGAAACTCGCGCATCGATACGACGCGCCGATCGTCGCCACCCCCTTTACGATCGAACTGGTCAAACAGCAGATCAAGGGCGAGGAGAAGTTCGGCGTCCAGAACGACCTCGTGAAGATGGAAGCAGGTGGCCGGATGGCCATCGGCGACGAGAACGAACTCGAGTTCGTCAACGTCACCCACTCGATCATCGACGCGATCAACCCGGTCCTGCACACGCCGGAGGGGGCGATCGTCTACGGGCTGGACAAGCGCATGGACCACGACCCGGTACTGGGCGACCCGATCGACATGGAGCGGTTTCGCGAGATCGGTCGCGAAGGCGTGCTCTGCTACATCGAGGACTGTACCAACGCCGGCAAGAAGGGGCGCACGCCCTCCGAGTCGGTCGCGCGGCGTCACCTCAAGGACGTCATGTACAGTCTGGAGGACTACGACGGCGGGATCGTCGCGACGACGTTTAGCTCTCACATCGCGCGCGTCAAGTCGCTCGTGGAGTTCGCCGACGACATCGGCCGCCAGCCGGTGCTGCTGGGACGCTCGATGGAGAAGTACTCCGGCACGGCCGAACGCCTGGACTTCGTGGACTTCCCGGACGATCTGGGGATGTACGGACACCGCAAGTCCGTCGATCGGACGTTCAAGCGGATCATGAACGAGGGCAAGGAGAACTTCCTGCCGATCGTCACGGGCCATCAGGGCGAACCGCGGGCGATGCTGACGCGCATGGGCCGCGGCGAGACGCCCTACGACATCGAGGATGGCGACAAGGTCATCTTCTCGGCGCGGGTGATCCCCGAGCCGACCAACGAGGGCCAGCGCTACCAGTCCGAGAAATTGCTCCGGATGCAGGGGGCCCGGATCTACGACGAGATCCACGTCTCGGGCCACCTCCGGGAGGAGGGCCACTACGAGATGCTCGACGCGCTCCAGCCGGAGAACGTCATCCCGGCCCACCAGGACATGCAGGGGTTCGCCCCGTACGTCGATCTGGCCGAGCAGTTCGGACTCGAGGTCGGCGAGACGCTGCACGTCACGCGCAACGGGAACATGATCCAGCTGGTCGAGTGAGATGAGCATGAGCGAGGGATCCGACACCGCGGCGGCGGTCACGCAGGCGATCGCGGCTCGGCGGGAACTCGTCAACGAAGCGATCCCCCACCAGCTTCCGGTCCAGGAGCCCGAACGACTCTACGAGGCGTCGCGGTACCTGCTGGACGCCGGCGGGAAGCGACTGCGGCCGACGGTACTGTTGCTCGCGGCGGAAGCGATCGCGGACGTGGAACCCCTGCAGGCGGATTACCGGGAGTTTCCCGCACCCGAAGGCACAGTCGATATGATGGCCGCCGCGATCAGCATCGAGACGATCCAGTCGTTCACGCTGATCCACGACGACATCATGGACGACGACGACATGCGTCGGGGCGTCCCGGCCGTCCACCGGGAGTACGACCTCTCGACGGCGATCCTCGCGGGCGACACCCTCTACGCGAAGGCCTTCGAGCACATGCTCGAGACGGGGGCCGACCCCGAGCGGTCGGTCCGGGCGCTGTCGGAGCTGGCGACGACGTGTACGAAGATCTGCGAGGGCCAGTCCTGCGATATCCAGTTCGAGGCGCGGACCGACGTGACGACCGACGAGTACCTCGGTATGGTCGAGCTGAAGACCGCGGTCCTGTACGCGGCCGCGGCGTCGATCCCGGCGATCTTGCTGGGTGCGGACGACGCCGTGGACCCGCTCTATCAGTACGGGCTCAACGTCGGCCGGGCGTTCCAGATCCAGGACGACCTGCTGGATCTGACCACCCCCTCCGAGAAACTGGGCAAACAGCGCGGGTCGGATCTCGTCGAGAACAAGCAGACGATCATCACGCTGCACGCCCGCCAGCAGGGCGTCGACGTGGACGACCTCGTGCCCGAAGACGAGGTGGAGGCGGTCGACGAGGCGACGATCGAACAGGCTGTCGAACGCCTCGAAGAAGCTGGCAGTATCGACTTCGCCCGCGAGCTGGCACACGACCTCATCGAAGACGGAAAGGACAGCCTTCGGGTCTTGCCCGCCAACGAGGCGCGCGGCCGACTGGACGACATCGCTGACTACCTGGTCGAACGCGAGTACTGATCAGCGATCCCCGTTGTCGGTCTCGATCTCGAACATCGGCGGGAGGTCGCTGGTGTTCGTCGGCTCGAACGTCCTGGGTGCCCCTTTCCAGGCGGGACGCTGTCGAGTTGGCAGCTCCGCGCTAGATGCCGTGGGTGTGGTGCGATACTGGGTCGATTGCGGGTTCGTACTCATTGTGACGTGGTGGAACGCGACGGTTCGAAGGCGATGCTGGCCGGTCAAACAGGGCGTGCACCACGTACGAGAAGCGACTGCATCGTAGAACCGACAACGAGAGATGGGGTCATAAATATAACGGTTTTTAATTAACTATTCGACGACCAGCGACACCGGATAGTCGGTCAGGTTCTCGTAGCCGTCGTCGGTGACGACGATCAGGTCCTCGATGCGGACGCCGCCGACCGCCGGGTCGTAGAGGCCGGGTTCGATCGTGATGACGTGGCCGGGTTCGAGTTCGCCGCCGTCGGGGCCGACGGAGGGTAGTTCGTGGACGTCGAGTCCGACCCCGTGGCCCGTGCTGTGGATGAATCCGGTTTCCGTGCCGGGGTCGTCTCGGAGCGTCGGCAGACCGGCGTCCTCGTAGACGTCACAGGCGGCGTCGTGGACGTCCGCGCCCGTCGCGCCCGGCTCGACCGCCGCCAGCGCTTCGCGGTAGGCCCGCTCGGTCAGGTCGTACCACTCCCGGACCTGTTCGTCGGGTTCGCCGACACAGAACGTCCGGGTCATGTCGCCGTGGTACTTCGTGGTCTTGTCCTGGGGAAAGATGTCAATGATGATCGGCTCGTGCGGTCGGAGCGGTCCACTCCCACGGTCGTGCGGATCGGCCGCGTCGGCCCCGCAGGCGACGATCGTCTCGTCGAGCGCACAGCCGCGGCGCAGCAGCGTCACCTCGATCTCCTCTTTGAGTCGCTCGCTGGTCAGGACCTCGCCGTCGACGAGCAGTCGATCGCCATCGATCTCTGCCTGCCCGAGGAGGTCCTCGGCGGCCGCCATCGCGGCCTCGTTGGCGCGCTGTGCCGCCCGGACGTGGTCGATTTCCTCGTCGGTCTTGCTGGCGCGGACGGCGGTGACCGTCTGCTCGGCGTCGGCGACGACCTCGATTCCCTGCTTGCGGAGGCCGTCGGCCGTCTGGAGGGGAAAGCGCGGCGGGACGGCGACGGCCTCGACGTCGTAGGCGTCGAGAAACGCTGCGCGCGTCCGGTGAGCCGCCTCCCGGCGGCCGTCGGCCTCGAGGCGGTCGTCGTAACCGTAGTCGGTGAAGCGCTCGACGCTTGCGGCGCGGCTCTCGCGTTTCGCGCGGCCGAACTCCAGACTCCGGACGAAAAGCAGGTGCGTCGAACCGTCGTACAACGTGAGAAACGGGTCGGGCGCGTCGAACCCCGAGAGGTAGTACTGGTCGGCGTCGGTCGAGTCCGCGTCGATGAGGTAGCCGTCGGCGTCGAGCGCGTCGAGTCGCGCGTCCAGTTTCGAGAGGTCCATGCGGTCGAATGCGGCCGGCGCGAGTAAAGGAGTACCGACAACCGCCGGTCCCAAACGGTAACCGTCTCCCGTTCGTCCTTACTCTTGAGGGACAGTTCTCATGGCAATCCTCGACTCGTTCGGCGCGTTAGTCAGTAGTATCGTCGCGGCACTGGTCATGCTGGTGTTCGCCATCCTCAGTTTCTTCGTGACGGTGTTCATCGTCGATGTCGGCGCGAGTCTCGCTGGCTACTCACCCAGTGGGGACTTCGTCGTACTGTCGGCGGCGCTTCTGTCGACGGGTGCGATCGTCGCCGGCGCGACGCCGATGTCGAGTCTTGGCGACGCTCAAGCGTAGCTCCGGTCCGTTCGCTCGCGGTCAATCCACGAGCAGTCGCGCCTCGACGTAGGCGTCGAGTTCGGCACGGACGGCCGCGACCTGCGGGTCGTCGCTGGTCGCCCGCTCGGTCATGATACCGCCGGCGATCGTGTGGATCGTCGCGGCCACCTGCTCGGGATCGACTCCCCGGAAGACCCCTTCCTCGATGCCGTCGGCGATGATATCGGCGAGCACTCCCCGGAAGAAGCGATCGCTTCTCGTGAAGTGTTCGCGGTAGCGCTCGTCGTGGGCGGCCTGCGCGCGGAGTTCGACCAGCGCGCCGACGAAGCCCCGGTCCTGCTCGGCGAGGTCGGGCGCGGCGATCGCGTCGAGCCACCGGTCGAGCCGCTCGCGGGCGTCGCCGGACGCCTCGCGGTCCATCTCGGTCTCGTGGTCGTCGATCATCCGGGAGAGGAAGTCCACGAGCAGATCGTCTTTCCCGTCGTAGTGGTGATACAGCAGCGACTTGCTCTTGGGGAAGAACTCGTCGATTCGGTCGATCGTCAGCCCGGCGTAGCCGTACTCGACGAGCGCGTCGAACGTCGCCCGCATGATCGCAGTTCGGGTGTCCTCGGCGTCTTCGGGGAACGGGTTTCCGGCCGACATGGTTGTCTGTTCTTACTCGCCCCCGTGAAGGTTGGTATCTTTCGGATCAGGCGTGGCACGTTCGAACGCGTCCGCGTTTCGCGCGGTCCATTCGTCCAGAGACAGCGGCGATCGATCGAGTACCCGCCCGGCGTCTATCGCCGGCAGTATCGAGTCGCCGACTCTGGCGATCGCGAGCGGTCTGACGAGAAACATCGAATCGACGCCCTCGAAGGCCACCCCCCACGTCTCTGGTTTCTCGAAGTCGAACGCGACTGCCTCGACGCCGTCCCGGAACGGCCTATCAGGATCGCGCGTGGCCGCCCTGACAGCCGCGTCGCGATCGGCGAGCCGCTCGACGACTCGCGAGCCGACCGTGCCCGTCGCTCCCGTGACCAGAACCGTCTCCATAGCCGGACCAAGGGGTGCCGAGCACATAAGGGTATTGAATGAATGTTCAATCAATGACTTTATCCGAATGGCAGTCATGTCTTCGGGACATGAGCCACGAGACGGATCGCGCGATCGAGATGGACGGAGTCGAAGTCGTCTACGGCGACGGGACGAGAGCGGTCGACGGCGTCTCGCTGTCGGTTCCTCGCGGGGAGTTTTTCGGGTTTCTGGGACCCAACGGGGCCGGGAAGACGACAACGATCAAGACGCTGGCGACGCTGTTGCGGCCGACGTCGGGATCGATCCGGGTCAACGGGTTCGACGTCGAGGCCGACCCACAGCAGGTCCGGGAGACGATCGGGTACATGGCCCAGGAGACGAGCGTCATCACCGAGATGACGGCCCGCGAGAACCTGCGGTTCGCCTGCGACGCCTACGGCGTGCCCAGCGGCGAGCGCGACGACCGGATCGCGGAGTTGCTCGAGCTGGTCGATCTGGCCGACGTCGCGGACAAGCGAGCCGAGGGGTTCTCGGGCGGGATGAAGAAACGGCTCGACGCCGCGATGTCGCTGGTCCACCGCCCGTCGCTGGTCTTCCTGGACGAGCCGACCACCGGGCTGGACCCCAAAGCGCGCAACCGGCTGTGGGAGTACTTCGAGGCGATCAACGATCGGGGGACGACGATCTTCCTGACCACGCAGTACCTCGAAGAGGCCGATCAGCTCTGTGGCCGACTCTCGGTCATTCTGGACGGCGAGATCGTCGCGGAGGGGTCGCCCGCGGATCTCAAGCGCGAGGTCGGCGGCGAGATCCTCGACGTCGAGCTCGACGACGGCCCGGGCGCGAGAGAACGCGCCGCCGACCTCGTCCGCGAAGACGGGCTGTTCCCGGACGAGCCGGCCGTCGAGCGCACCGGTGACGGAATCTCGGTCACCTCGCGGGCGGCCCGCCAGCACGGTCCAGATCTGCTGGTCGCGCTCAGGGACGCGGGGATCACCGTCACCGGGTTCAACGTCCGCTCGCCCACGCTCGACGACGTGTTCCTCGCGATCACCGGCCAGCACGTCGAGGACGAGTCGTCGGACGCTCAGGCCAGCGAGGAGACACCACCGGAAGCGACCGCAGCGACGGACGGGGGGAGCCGATGAGTACCGAGACGACCGACGCCGAGGTCGCTCGAACCTCGAACACGTTTCTCAGTGACGTCTGGACGAACTTCATGCGGTGGAACATCAACGCCGTTCGCAACCCCTTCGTCGTGGTCTCCTCGCTGTTGCAGCCGATCATCTTCCTGTTTCTGTTCACGCAGGTGTTCGGCAACGTCGCCGGCGAGGCCCTGTCGGGTCCGATCAGCTACGAGACCTACCTCGTGCCGGCGATCGTCGTCCAGATCGCGCTGATCGTCGCCTCGTCGTCCGGGATCGGGCTGGTCGACGACATCGAGAGCGGCGTCTTCCAGAAGACGCTGGTCACGCCGATGAGCCGGACCGCGGTCTTCGTGGGCAAGACCCTCTCGGAGCTGATCCGGATCGTCGTCCAGGTCGTGATCGTGCTCGGGTTGGGCGTGCTCCTCGGCGCGGAGATCTCGTCCGGACTGGGCGGCGCGCTGGCGATCGTCGGCGTCGCGGTCCTGTTCTCGCTGTGGTTTCTGGCGTTTTCGAACGTCGTCGCGCTGCTCACCCGCGATCAGGAGTCGACGATCATCGCCGCGAACATGATCCAGTTGCCGCTGCTTTTCGTCTCCAGTGCCTTCCTGCCGGTGGACTCGATGCCCGAGTGGGTGCAGGTCGTCGCGACCTACAACCCGATCACCTACGGCGTCGACGCAGCGCGCGCCATCATGCTCGACGCCGACGTCATGACCGTCTGGAACGTCACGGCCTTCAGCGGGATCTGGAACACGCTCGTTCCCGCTCTCGGCGTGCTGCTCGTGCTCGATCTGGTCTTCGGCGCCGCCGCCGTGTACACGATCACTCGCGCGACGAGCGCGGACGTGAAGTAGCTACTCCGTCTCGCGGCTCGTGTATTGCCGGAGCGGAACGAACTCGAGCCGACGACTCAACAGATACCACGGCAACACGAGCGCCGCGCCGAACACGTTGGCGTAGGCGTCGAGCACCGAAAAGTGCCGATCCGGCGTCAGCGACTGGCCGAACTCGATGCCGATGCCGTACAGCACCGTCGCGGCGACGACCGGAGCGGCCAGCCGGCCGGCGCGTCGCTCCCAGTCGGCGGTCGCGTATGCCAGCGCATACGCGAGCGCGCCGTACGCCAGGAAGTGGCGCCACTTGTCCAGCGGGACGATCGCGAGTCGTGCCCGGTCGAGCGCCGTCTCGGGCGGGATCGCAAGAACCGACCCGTAAAAGATGACTCCGGCCACGACGAGGACGGCCGCCCACCGGATCGGTGTCGGCAACAGCGGAACGCGAACTGACATGTCCGTTCGAGGACGGCCCGACGACAAATGTCGTCCGGTTTCCGGAGACGAGGTGGGTCCCGTCCCGGGCTCGAACCGTTAAGAGTAGCTTTTTCTCGCTGGCTCGCCGCGCCTCTGGCATGTTCGGAACGAGCGGCGTCCGCGGCCCTGTCGGCGAGACGATCACTGCGGAGCTGGCGCTGTCGGTCGGTCGGGCCCTGGCGCTGGACAGCGAGCGAGTCGTCGTCGGGCGCGACCCGCGCGGGAGCGGGGAACTGCTGGCCGATGCGCTCGCTGCGGGGCTTCGAGAGTCGGGGACGGACGTGATCGACCTCGGCGTGGCCGCGACGCCGACCATCGCCCGTGCGGTCGCGTGGCTGGATGCCGATGCCGGCGTCGCAATTACCGCCAGTCACAACCCCGCCACCGACAACGGGATCAAACTCTGGCAACCCACGGGCCAGGCGTTCGACGACGCCATGCAGGCGACGATCGCCGACCGCGTCGAGGCCGGCGAGACGGACCTTCGCCCGTGGGACGACCTCGGGACGATCGAGACGGCCGACCTGCGACGGCGACACGTCGACGCGATCGCCGACGCCGTCGAGATCGACGATCCGCCGTCGGTCGTGGTGGACCTGGGCAACGGGGCCGGCGCAGTCAGCGTCGAGGCGCTACAGGCGCTTGGCTGTGACGTCCAGACGCTCAACGCCCAGCCCGACGGCTCGTTCCCGGGCCGTCCGAGCGAGCCGACCGCCGAGAACTGCGACGCCCTGACTCGACTCCTCGAGGCGAGTGACGCCGACCTCGGGATCGCACACGACGGCGACGCCGACCGAATGCGGGCGGTGACCGGCGACGGCGAGTTTATCCCTGGCGACGTACTCCTGGCGCTGCTCGCCCGCGAGGCGGCCGAACCAGGCCAGCGCGTCGCCGTCCCCGTCGACACGAGCATCGCCGTCGACGACCATCTGGCCGAGATCGACGTCTCGGTCACCCGAACGCGAGTGGGTGACGTCTACGTCGCCGAGCGAGTCACCGAGTCCGAGGTAGCCTTCGGCGGCGAACCGTCGGGCGCATGGATCTGGCCGGAAGCGACGCTGTGTCCCGACGGGCCGCTGGCGGCCGCGAAACTCGCCGCGCTGGCCGCCGAGCGTCCGCTCGAGGCGCGCGTCGCTGACGTCGATACCTACCCGATCAGACGCGAGAGCATCGAGGTCGCACAGAAGCGGGCAGTGATGGATCGCGTCGAAGCGACCGTCACGGAATCGTACGACGACGTGACGACGCTCGACGGCGTCCGGGTCTCGTTCGACGACGGGTGGTTTCTGATCAGGGCCAGCGGCACGCAGCCGCTCGTCCGGGTGACCGCGGAGGCCCGCGACGCCGAGCAGACCCGGGCGTATCTCTCGAGTGCGACCTCGCTGGTCGGGGATGCCAGAGACGAGACGACAGGCGAAAAGAGCCGCAGGTGATCGGCGAGCGGTTATCCGCGACGCGTCGAGCGGGCTTCGCGAACGTCCGCACCGTCACGGATCTTGTCCTCACATTGCGGGCACACTCTCGGATTTTCGATCCCGTTCGGCGTGAAAACACGCGCGTAGGCTGCCGTTACAAATGAGCCACAGTTCTGGCATTCCGGCATACACCCTCTTGTTGGACTCGTCCACCTTAATTATTGGTGATGTGCCACCGCAAGGCACGGATTGCCGGTTTGTTCTCGATTTCCGCTGCTATTCGGATCAGAATGACGTATAAACAGTACCGTCCTGTGTAAGGTCAATCGTACCGTCGAACAGGTCGCGGTAGCCTTTGAGTACCTCCTCGTCGTGGACTCCCTCGGCGAGGTGGAACAGCCCCACGGCGTCGTATTCGACGAGCAGAGCGAGCAGGTCCTCGACGGCCTCGCGGGCGCTGTCCTCGTCGGCGTAGTAGGCCATCTCGGTGACCGAATCGACCGAGATCCGGCGCTTGCCCTCGGTCTCTTCGAGGAACTGTCGGGTCTTTTCGACGACCTCCTCGAGGTTGTCCGGCGCAGTGACGTACCTGATGTGGTCGGCCTGGCGACGGGTGTAGCCTCGCTCGACCGACAGCGTGTCGAGGATCGTCGCCTTCGATTCGTCGACGGCGTAGTGTTCGAGTTTCTGCTCGACTTCCCGGGCGCTCGTCCGCGTCGAGACGATCAGCATGTGGTCGGTGTCGGTGCCGAGAAACTCCGTGTCGATCCGATCGGTCTCGCCGGTGCTCGGGTGGACGAGCAAAATCCCGGTCCCGCCCGGGATCGTCTCCGGCGCGTTCTCGATCGCCAGCGTGTACTCCATGTGGCTGTGAAAGTGGTGCAAGCAGTCTTAATGCTGTCGGGAACGATCGAACGCGGAACTAGTCGGCCGGCTCTTCCCCGCGTTCGCGGATGAGATCGCGGAGCTCGTCGGCGTCCTCGATCTCCTCCAGCTCCGATTCCTCGATCAGGGCCGTCCCGTCGACTGACGCGCGGGTCGCGCGCTCGACGACGTAGACCGGAGTCGTCCGGGTCACTTTCCCGACCGAGGACATGATCCGGGCGCGCTTCTCGGCGGTCTCGGTAAACTCCGAGTGGCCGGTCAGCATCTGCCGGCGACGGCGTTCGTCCTCGCTGATCGTCTTGAACGGCGCGCGCTCGGTGGGGTGGACGTCGAACCCGACGCGCGTGAGCACGGTGACGATCGGTTCGTCTTCGGGATCGACGTCCGGGTCTTCCGGCGTCGGTTCGTCGTCGCGGACCTCGTCGGCCCCGTCGAGCACCTCGACCGGCGCGGTCAGCGGCGCGTCGAACAGCTCTTCGAGTTTGGCCGCGACATCGACGCTGGCGTCCATGCCGTCCTCGTATTTCGAGACGGTCCGCCGCGAGACCCCGAGTTCCTTGGCGAGTTTGCCGAGGCTCCACTCGCGGTCCTGACGGGCGTCTTCGAGGATCTCGCTGTCGATATTGACGTACAGTCCGCCCGGGGCGGCGTAGATCAGCGGCGGCACGTCTTCGAGGAACAGGTCCATCGCGGTGTCCGGCGAGAGAACGGGGACGCCGTGACGGAAGTAGACCACGCCGGGCTTGAGGTCCTCGTCGCGGGTGCGCAACCCGATGACGAGCGGCGTCGCCTCGAGGTACTCCCCGAGCCGACGCATCTCCGCGCCGGTCCGGCCGTCGAAGGCGTCGATGTTCCCCAGGATCTTCACCAGTACGGTATCCCGCCCGCGCCGGCCGGCGATGTCGAAACTCTTCGGACGGATCGCACACCGGTCGCTGACGAGGAATCCCGCGTCCTCTAACATCGCAATAACGTTCTCGACCAGTGCGGATCTGGACATCTCTTGCTCGACCTAGACGTAAGTAGTTCACCGCATATATGGTTTGCGGCGGGCGTACAAGCGACGTATTGCGGTTTTGGCTATGCGTGCCCCCATGATTGATATAGAAGTGCACCTCGATCGAAACACGGCCGAACGGGCAGGCCGTGATCACTGGCGATCGATGACGAGCAGCACGCCAAGACCGAGCAGGAGCACGGTGTAGGCGACCGCGGCGGCGAGTGCGTCGCCGGTCGTCGGGTACTCGCTGGCCCGGAAGACGATCGCTTTCCGGACCATCGCGATCACGCCGGTGTAGATGACAAGCCGGACGATTTCGGCCGTGTCGCTCTTTCTCGTGTACGCGATCACCGTCTGGTAGACTTCGACGATAATGAGCAACAGCAGTCCCGTGTCGATGAAGCTGATGACGACGCGCGGATCGGTGATCGATCCCGACAGGACGGCCTCGCCGATCTGGAGGATGAGATCGCCGACCCCGATGGCGAACAGGCCGGCGAACACGGCCGCGGCGACCAGTTCGACGTACGTGACGAACTGTTCGGTGACGCGGGCGACGGGGTTGTCGGAACGGATTTCCTCGGGGTCGTCCGCGTCTACCATGTACACGCACCGATTAGGAATGGATCTGTAAATAACTAGGGACGACACGAAATCGGTTGGTGGCACAGCGATCAGTATTAGTGCCACAGTCGAGTACGACCGACCGTGACTGTCGTCGGTCTGGACGATACCGACTCCCGAACGCGGGGAATGTGTACGACGTACGTCGCCGCCCGGCTCGCCGAGCGACTGCGATCGGGCGGCGACGCCGTCGAGCGGACGGTACTCGTTCGGCTGAACCCCGCGATCGAGCACAAGACGCGGGGTAACGCCGCGCTGGCGGTCCATACCGACGCTGACCCGGATCGCGCACTCGAAGCTGTCAATGCGGAGATCGGACTGGCCGAAACCGACGATCCGCGGACCAATCCGGGCGCCGTCGTCGCCGGGACCAATCCGGACGCCGTGCCCGGGGCTGTAGCCGAGTTTGCCCGCGCAGCGATCCGGACGCGTCACGACATCGCGGACGCCCGCGAACTGATCGAGCGCCACGACTTCGCCACGCTGTCGCGCGGGAACGGTCGCGGGCTGATCGGCGCGCTGGCGGTGGTCGGGGCCTGGCGCGCGTTCGGAGAGTGGACCTACGAGTCGATCAGCTACCGCGAGCGCGACCGGTGGGGGACCGAACGCGAGGTCGACCGTGAGTCGGTGTTCGCGGCCGCCGACGACGCCTACCCCGACGCCTGGGACACCGTCGATCGAGTCGAGGGACAGGCTGTCTGTGTCCCGCATACGCCGTGTCCGATCCTCTACGGAATCCGGGGCGACGACCCGAAGGTCGTCGAGTCGGTGGCCGACCGTATCGAGAGCGAACCGGTCGCACGCCGTCGGCTGTTCGTGACCAACCAGGGGACCGATGCCCATCTCGCGCCGGCGACGATCGAAGAAGCGACAGACGGACGCGCCTACTGTGTCGACGGGACGGTCGTCGACGGGCCGGAGACCCGTCCCGGCGGGCACGTGTTCCTGACGATCGGTGACGGCGAACAGCGACTGGAGTGTGCCGCCTTCGAGCCGACCAAGCGTTTCCGCGACCGGGTGCGCGCGCTCAGAACCGGCGACGAACTGACGGTCTGTGGTGAAGTCAGCGACGGGACGCTCAAACTCGAGAAGTTCGCTGTGCGCGATCTCCGCAAGACCGAACTGACGACGCCGGACTGTCCGGAGTGTGGTCGATCGATGGAGAGCGCCGGTCGGGGACAGGGCTATCGGTGTCGAGAATGCGGGACGAGCGCCGACGGGAAAGTCCGGCGGCCGATCGACCGCGATCTTGAGGTCGGGTGGTACGAGGTCCCGCCGGTTGCGAGACGACACATTGCGAAGCCGCTGGTCCGAGGCGGATTCGACGGGCCCGTCCATCCTGAGCGGTGAGCATACGTGCCGACGGCGCGTTTCAGTATCGGGACCGCCAGCCTGCGACCGATTCGGAAGCCTTTTATTCCTCTCGGCGGTTTCTCCAAACGCGAACTGACGAACGCCCGACCGACGGGCAACCGATATGCGCGCTGGTGGTGTAGTGGTATCACAGGACCCTGCCACGGTCCTAACCCGAGTTCAAATCTCGGCCAGCGCACTTCTGTCGCTCGCAAACTCGCGAGCGACGCATGCGGCATCGAGATTTGAGCAGACGAGTCACAGCCGAGACTTCCTAGTCACTCCCCGGGGCGGCTGGGGTCGTTCGGGCCGACGATGTCCAGTGGACGGAGCCACAGCGCCCAGACGAGCAGGACGCCAGCGCCGTAGCCCCCGTACCAGATCACCGTGCCGAGCGTCCCGTAGCCGATCTGGGTCAGCGCGTACTTGGCGAGCCCGGGGACGAGGACGATCGCGACCAGGAGCAACCCACCTGTCACGAGCTGTGATCGGTCCATCGACTTCCGTTCGGACCCGGACGAACTTGTATCTTCGTCACGGTCACCCGACAGTCCGGAATGTTAAGGGGACGCGTCTCTGTTGGACCAGTATGGTCGATACCGCCGTCGTGCTGGCCGCCGGCGAAGGGACGCGGTTGCGGCCGCTCACGCGCAACCGCCCCAAGCCGATGCTGCCCGCTGCGAACCGTCCGATCCTCGAGCACGTACTCGACGCGCTCGTCGATGCGGGAGCGAGACAGATCGTCATCGTCGTCGGGTACAAGCGCGACCGCGTGCAGGATCACTTCGGGCCGACGTATCGTGACGTTCCGATCACCTACGCCCGCCAGGACAAGCAACTCGGGACGGGTCACGCGCTGTTGCAGGCACGCGAACACGTCGAGGGATCGATGCTCGTCGTCAACGGGGACGGTCTCATCGACGCGACGCTCGTTGAGGACGTCTGTGCCGCCTTCGATCGCGGGGACGGCGAGCCGACGCTGGCGGTACTGGAGGGGCCGGACGCCCGCCAGTACGGGGCAGTCACTCTCCAGGGGGAGTTCATTCAGGAGATCATCGAGAAACCGCAGACCGACGAGTACCGGTTGATCAACGCCGGTATCTACGCCTTCGACGACGACATCTTCGAGGCAGTCGACGAGACGCCCCGAACGGACGGCGAACTCGCACTGACGGACACGCTGGCGCGCGAACTCGAACGGCGACGAGTCCGGGGCGTCGAGACCGACGGCCTGTGGGTCGACGCCTCCTATCCGTGGGACCTGCTCGTCGTCGCGTCGGAGACTCTCAGGCACGGACTGGCTGACGAACCCGAACGCGACGATCGCGTCTGGGTCGACGAGACGGCGATCGTCCACGAGGACGCGACGCTCCAGCCGCCGGTCGTGATCGGCCCGGACTGTGAGATCGGTCCCGGTGCCGTCGTCGGCCCCCACAGCGCGCTCGGGCGCAACGTCACGATCGGTGCGAACGCGACAGTCTCGAACACCGTGCTGGACGTGGACACGCGCGTCGAAGTCGGCTCGACGCTGCTGGATACGGTCACCGGCCAGAACGTCCGACTCGGTCCGGGGTCCGTCGTCTCCGGCGGCCCGGCCGACGTCCGGGTCGGCAACGAAATCTTCGAGGACGAGACACTGGGGGCCGTGATCGCGGACCGGGTCAGAGCCGAGGGTAACGTCGGGTTCGCGCCCGGATCACTCGTCGGACCGAACGCCCATCTCGACACCGGCGTGACGGTCGACGGACAGGTTCGCGAGAGCGTGGAGGTGCGTCGCTGATGTGCGGGATCATCGGTGCCGTCGGTCGCGACGACGACACGCTTGACGTGCTCGTCCACGGGCTCTCGAAACTCGAATACCGCGGGTACGACTCCGCAGGCGTGGCGCTGGCCGACGAGTCGGTCGACATCTGCAAGCAGGCCGGCGAGATCGACGAGCTTCGGGCTGCACTGGAGGGGCGATCGATCGGCGGCAGCGTCGGGATCGGGCACACGCGCTGGAGTACGCACGGCCCGCCGACCGACGAGAACGCCCATCCCCATCAGGACTGCTCGGGCGACGTCGCAGTCGTCCACAACGGGATCATCGAGAACTACCAGCAACTCCGCGACGAACTGGTCTCGGCGGGCCACACGTTCCGGTCAGATACGGACACCGAAGTGGTTCCACACCTCGTCGAGGAACAGCTTCGGGGCGGTGCCGACCCCGAGGCCGCGGTCAGAGCGGCCCTCGACCGACTCGAGGGGAGCTACGCCGTCGCGGTCGTGATCGCCGGCGTCGAGCGGATCTTCGCGGCGCGCAACGACTCGCCGCTGGTACTCGGTCTCGACGACGAGGCGGCCGCCTCGGACGGTGGCGAGCAGCGAGGCAGTGCCTACTACCTGGCGAGCGACGTGCCCGCGTTCCGCGACCACACGGACCGGGTCGTCTACCTCGACGACGGCGAGTTCGCGGTGCTCGGGGCCGACGGCTGGCGCGTCACGACGCTCGCGGGCGAACCCGTCGAGAAGCGGGTCGACACCGTCGACTGGGATCCCGAGGAGACGGGCAAGAGCGGCTACGACCACTACATGCTCAAGGAGATTCACGAACAGCCTCGGTCGCTCCGGCAGAGCCTCTCCGAACGGGTCGACGAACTCGGCGGCTCGGTCGACGTCGGCGAGCTTGCGGACCTCAACCCGCGGGGCGTCCAGTTTGTCGCCTGTGGAACCTCCTACCACGCGGCACTGTACGGTGCAGAGCTGTTCCGACAGGCCGGGATCCCCGCACAGGCGTTCAGGGCCAGCGAATTCGCCACCTCGCCGCCGCCGATCGGCGACGCGCTCGTGATCGGCGTCACCCAGAGCGGGGAGACCGCCGACACGCTCTCGGCGCTCCGGGAGGCACAGCGTCGTGGCGCGCGCACGCTGGGCGTGACCAACGTCGTCGGCTCGACCGTGGCCCGGGAGTCCGACCACGTCTTCTACATCCGTGCCGGCCCGGAGATCGGAGTCGCCGCGACCAAGACGTTCGCCTCGCAGCTGGCCTCGCTGAACCTGCTCGCGCTGGGCATGACCAGCACCGACGGCGCTCGCGAGATTATCAGCGCGCTGCGGGACCTCCCGGGTCAGGTACAGGAAGTGCTCGACGCATCGGCCGCCCGCGAAGTCGCCGAGACCTACGTGGAATCGGACGCGTACTTCTTCATCGGGCGCGAGCTGAACTACCCGGTCGCGCTGGAAGGCGCGCTGAAGCTGAAAGAGATCACGTACAAACACGCCGAGGGCTTCGCCGCGGGCGAACTCAAACACGGCCCGCTCGCGCTGGTGACCGACCAGACGCCCGTGTTCGCGATGGTCACCGGTGACGGCGAACTGGCCCAAAAGACCATCGGCAACGTCAAAGAGATCGAAGCCCGCAACGCGCCGGTGGTCGCGGTCACTGACGGCCAGAGCGACGTCGAACGATACGCCGACCACGTCCTGCGAATTCCCGAGACTCATCCGCGGACAGCGGCGGTCCTTTCGAACGTCCAGTTGCAACTCGTCGCCTACCACACGGCGGCACTGCTGAACCGATCGATCGACAAGCCGCGCAACCTGGCAAAGAGCGTCACTGTCGAGTAGGCAGTTCGCCGCGTCACACCTCAAAGACGAACGTCCCGTTTCGCTGGACGGGTTCGCCGTCGACTTCGATCCGGGACGCCTCGCTCATGTCGACGATCATGTCCATGTGAATGGCCGAGTCGTTGCGCTCGCTGTCCTCGCCGACGGTCTCCTCGTAGGCCCGTCCGAGCGCGAGATGGGCCGCGCGGGTCGATGAACACCGGCACGTCGTCGGGGATGGTCATGAAAGGGCGGGCGGGGACGATCCGTGCGAGACCGCCGCGTTTCTTGTGTCTAGGAGACCAACGACGCCGGCGATGACCGAGCCAGTGATGTGTCCCGAGTGTGGATGGACAGGCACCGAGGCCGAGCTCGAACACGCCGACGGCGTCGAACAGTGTCCGGTCTGCGATACGAATATCGAGTTCGTCGAGTGAAATATTCTGGTGAAATCGCTCCGTTATCACGACATACTTTCTTCTTCACGCAATAGGCATGGGTATGTGGTCACCCCTGCTCACAGCGGCATCGGAAGCTACCTTCCTGCAGTACACCGTACCAGTCGTCGGCGTCGAACTGGGACAGACGACAGTCACCGTGATCGGTATCGGTCTGATCCTGCTGCTCCTGATGGGGTCGGGGTTCTTCTCGTCGTCGGAGATCGCGCTGTTCTCCCTGCCGTCCCATCAGATCGACGCGATGGTCGAACAGGGGCTGCTCGGGGCGAATGCGGTCAAAACCCTCAAAGAAGACCCGCACCGCTTGCTCGTGACGATCCTCGTGGGGAACAACATGGTCAACATCACGATGTCCTCGGTCTCGACGACCATCGTCGGCTTCTACTTCGACGCTGGAACCGCGGTCATCGTCTCGTCGCTCGGGATTACGTCGATGGTCCTCGTCTTCGGCGAGACCGCGCCGAAGTCCTACGCCGTCGAGAACACCGAATTGCACGCACGGCGCGTCGCCCGGGGACTGAAGGTCGTCGAGAAAGTACTGTGGCCGCTCATCACCCTGTTCTACCATCTGACGTCGGTCGTGAACAGGATCGTCGGTGGCAGTAGTCCATCCATCGAATCGACGTACGTCAGCCGTGAGGAGATCCGTAATATGATCAAGACGGGCGAACGCGATGGAGTCCTCGACGAGGAGGAACGTCAGATACTCCAGCGGACGCTGCGATTCACCGACGCCACCGCCAAAGAAGTGATGACGCCCCGCCTCGACATGGCCACGGTCGCCAAAGACGCGAGCGTCGAGGAGGCGATCAAAAGCTGTATCCAGTCCGGTCACGCCCGGCTGCCGGTCTACGCGGACTCGCTGGACAACGTGGTCGGCATCTTCGACATTCGCGACCTCGATGCGTCCGACTACGACGACTTCGCGGACCTCGAGGTGGCGGACGTCCTCAACCCGACGCTCCACGTCCCCGAATCCAAGAACGTCGACGACCTCCTCACGGAGATGCGCGAAAACCGGATGCACATGGTCGTCGTCATCGACGAGTTCGGCGCCACCGAGGGCCTCGTCACGCTGGAGGACGTGCTCGAAGAGATCGTCGGCGAGATACTGACCGGTGACGAGGAGCACCCGATCGAGTTCGTCGACGACGATGCCGTCCTGGTGGACGGTTCGGTCAACATCCACGAGGTCAACGAGGCCCTCGACATCGTCCTCCCGGAAGGCGAGGAGTTCGAGACCATCGCGGGCTTCATGTTCAACCGGGTGGGCCGCCTCGTCGAGCAAGGCGAGGAGTTCGACTACGAGAACGTGACGCTGCGGGCCGAAGAGGTGGAGGACACGCGCATCCGGAAAGTCCGGATACTCGTCGACCGCGACACCGTCGAGCCGGAATCACCGACCGACGAAGGCGAACTCGAGTGATCGACCAGGCTACACCAACGGGTGCGAAACCGATCGTTCAGATGTCTTCTTCGATAATCTCGCCGACAGCGAAGTTGGACTTGACTTCCGAGATCTCGACCTTGACGCGGTCGCCGACCTCGGCACCGGGTACGATGATGACGTAGCCGCGCTCGACGCGGGCGATCCCGTCGCCCTGTTTGCCGAGGTCCTCGATCTCGACGTACCGGATCTCTCCGTTCTCGACCGGCGGCTGGGGCTCCGAGGGAGTGCTACCGCTCGCCGACTCGGTTTCCTCGTCGTCTTCGCCGGCGATCAACGCGACGCGGTAGGTCCCGTCCGGGTCGACCGAACCGGTCTCGATCTCGCGACGCGGTACTTCGATCACGTATCGGTCGTCCTCGGCTGATACGTCCGCACTGAACAGACACAGGAGTTTATCTGAGATCTCCAAGGGTAAACCACCGTTCGGGTGATTGGCCCCCTTGATTAAGAAACTGCCGGCAGATACGAACCGTCACTGTCGCGTGTCAGTCGCTCGGTCGCCGGGTTCGTAGGCCGTCCCGTCGATCCGCTTCGGCCCTTCCGAGTCGTAGACGACGACGTCGTCGCTGTCGACCGGGACGTACCGGTCTCTGACGGCGATGGCCTCCTCGAGCTCCCGGATCGCTCGTTCCTTGAGCGTCTCCGCGAGCGCCTCGGCGTCCGCCCGGGGGATGTCGCGTCCGAGCCCCTCACACTCGTGTGCCTGAACCGGTCCGCGACTGTCGACGACGTCGCCCATCGGCTGGTTCGTGCCGCCGAGTGCAACGCTGAACGGGTAGGTCTGACAGATCAGTGGTCGGTCCTCGTGGACGGTGCACGTCCCGGTCCCGTTTTCCTCCCGGTAGAAGGTGCAGTCGCCGCAGTCGTCGGTCTGTAGGGCCCACTCGAACGTTTCGCCCTCGAGGCCGTCCTCGCCGTCGGTCAGGCCGTACGGCATCGGTCGGGCGACGTCCCGGAAGTCGTACGCGCCTGCCTGCAGCCGGCGGATCTCGTCGGGAAACACCGTCGCCGTATGTGGCTCGACCGATTCGGGGTCTGTCCGTTCGCCATCGGGCACTTCCGCCGTACAGCAGCCGCCACAGCGCGTACACTCGAAGCCGATCGACTCGATCGCGTCGGCCAGCACGTCCACGTCGAGCTCCCGCGCGCGGGCCAGTTCGGCCTCGAGACTCTCCATGTCGAAAGCGAGCGCATCGGCGCACAAAAGCATCGCGCTGGACGCCGCCTACCGCTGATCGGAGAGGAAGTACACCTGCTTGCGGGCGTCCCGGAAGCTGTACCGCGAGCCGACGAGGTCGGCCTCGTCGAGGCGGTTCAGCGCGTATCGAACCGTGCGGTCTGGCAACAGCGACTGCTCGGCGAGTTCGCCCTGCGAGAGCGGGCGGCTCCCCTCCAGTACCTTCGCGACGAGCTTCGCGCTCGGCGGGAGCTCCTTGAGTCGGTCGCGGACGGCGCTGTCGGCAAAACTCAGTTCGGGCTGGACCCCTTCGGTAGTCGTACTCATACCCGCCACTCGGCGACCACCGGTGGTAAAACTTGTCTATATGTGTGTGGAAAGAATACTATCTATATAAGGTATATTAGTGTCATGGCCCGGAACGGACGCAGGCTGCTGCGAGGTGGGTCGTCCGGGTGGCCATGGCAGTCGCGGGATCGGCCGCGGCAGAGGGGAGCCGTCGACACGGCAGTCCGTATCAGTATCGTTTTATTCCTACGCCGAGGACAATCCGGATACCGTGAAAGGACAGGAGTGGTACCAGGCCGACGACATCGCCGAGGAGTACGAGGAGAAGCGCTTCTCGCGCGGTGGCCGCCTGATCGACCGGCGGGAGAAACAGGCCGTGCTGGACGCGATCGGACCGGTCGAGGACAGCGAGATCCTGGAGATCGCCTGCGGGACCGGCCGGTTCACCGTCATGCTGGCCGAGCGCGGGGCGGACATCGTCGGACTGGACATCTCGGGGCCGATGTTGAAGCAGGGCCGCAAGAAGGCCCGGGCCGCCGGCGTCGCCGATCACCTGGAGTTCATGCGCGGCGACGCGGGTCGCCTGCCGTTCCCCGACGATCACTTCGACGCCGTCATCGCGATGCGGTTTTTCCACCTCGCCGACACGCCTGCGGCGTTTCTGCGAGAGATGCGCCGTGTCTCGCGTGATGTGGTCTTTTTCGATACGTTCAACCGGTTCTCGACGCGGTCGATCTACAACTGGGCGCTCCCGATGGGATCGCGACTGTACTCGCGGTGGGAAGTCGATCGACTGCTCGAGGAGGTCGGACTGGAACTGGTCGGCGACGAACACGATTTCGTCCTGCCATACGGCTTCTACCGGCAGATCCCCAACAGTACCGCGTCGGCGTTCCGCAAGATCGACACCACGCTGGGCTCGCTGCCGTTCGGCGATCGGCTTGCCTCCGTCTCTTACTGGACGTGTGACGTCTAGGCGCGATCGTCGCCCCGCGTCGGAACGGATCCCTTTTGAGCCGCGGCGCGAAGGACGTCATGTCGTGCTTGTGGCGATAACGAACGGTTTCGCCCACTGAGAGTGAGTACTGTAACGATTTCTGGTGAAAAACTGCGTTTGAGTACCTATCGTTCGGGAAGCTTCCACGCTTGCTCAAGATCGACGAGTTCGTCGGGATCCGGAAGCGTATTCGCGGGTTGCTCGACGATATCCATGATTTCTGCCGCTCGGAACACGCGGTTTTGTTCGTTACCGGTAATCTCTTCGACGACGCCATCGGCTTCGAGTTCGCCTACGGCATTGTTGGCAGTCTGGTAAACGACGCCGATCCGCTCACTCGCCTCTCGGACCGTGAAGTAAGGGTCTTCGAACAGTGCGAGCGACAACCGACGGACTGACTTCGCTGTGTCGGTGTAGCGCCGCTCGTACTCCTGACGCGTGTCTACGAGCAGTCTCGCCCGGACAAATGCCTCTTCGGCCTGCTCACGGATGCCCCGTAAAAAGAACTGTAGCCACTCGTCCCACGCGCCCTCTTCACTGACGGCCAGCAGTCGGTCGGCGTACTCCGTCCGATAGCGTTCGATGTACGAACTCAGATAGAGCATCGGATAGTGAAGCAGTCCACTCGAGACGAGCATGAGGACGACGAGCAGTCGACCGACTCGTCCGTTGCCGTCCTTGAAAGGGTGTATCGTCTCGAATTGGTAGTGTGCGACCGCGATATCGATCAGGGTTGGCCAGTGGGAACCCCGCTGGATGAATCGTTCGAGATCGTCCATCAACCGCGGTACTGAATCCGGCTTCGGCGGGACGAATCGGATCTGTTTCCCGAGAGTCTGGGAGGCTTGCTCCTCGATGACAGCGTACCCCGGACGGAACTCACCTGGGAGTGGGTCTTCGCCTTTCGAACGACCTCTGATCAGTAGTTGTTCGTGGAGGGACGTGACGAGTTCCGTCGTGATACTTTCCCGTTCGACACCTGCGGTCTGGAGGAACGAAATCGCATCGTCGAGCGCTCTGATGTAGTTCCGCGCCTCCCTGACATCGGCCTCGTGATCGCTTTCGACCGTCTGTCGGATCTCCAGTTCGTCCACATCGTAGCGATAGAGATCGGAGACGGTGACGGCAGTGCCCTCGACTTGCGAGGACTGTTCGGCCTCCTTGTACACGAACGAACTGAACACGGCACCGGGGTTGTCGACTTCACTTCCGAGCCCTTCGAGCCGTCCGAGCGCCCACATCGCTCTCGATACCTCATCGATGACGGCATCTGTAAGTTCCAACGACGGCGGAAGCTTGTCCGGGAAATATGCCTTCGGGAGCGGTTCGTCAGCCCGGAGTGGCATGTACTGGCCGGGCGCGTCTGCGGGAAGGTCCGATCCGTCTCTCATTACCAGTCAGTAGTCGACCCTCGATTAAAAAACTCAGCAAAAATATTGAATTGGATGGGAGAGAAACTGCTACAATAGGAGAATTCAATCGAGTAGTATAATTGAATAGCGATCAGCCAATCGCACTGCTTTTGGCTTCGACACGGCAGAAGACTGTGCACTCCAACAAACGAGTTTTTACACGACGACCGTCTTACTCGAAGACGGTGGCGATGACGAGCAGTTACCCCCACCGAGCCCCGTGTGACGACCCCTTCTCACCGAGCCACCTTCGATCTGTCACCGATTCGACGCCGAACGGCGGACAGAGTTATTACCGACTCACCGAAATAGCCGTGGCACATGCCGCGACCGGATCGGAGGACTGTCGCGACGGTCGTCGTGGCCGTGCTCGTGATGACACTCTCGGGAACGCCCTTTCGGCTCCTCGGCGCGGCCGGCGAGTTCGTCGGGGCACAGTGGCACGGGGTGCGCCTCGAAGCGCCCGAGTGGCTGCTTCTCGGGGCGGCCCTCGCGGTCTTTGCCCTCGTATCGCTGTTGCTTCTGGCCGGACTCGTTCGCCTGCTCACCTCGGTCGGTGTCGTCGGCTCCCGGGTCGCGAGCGCGGTCAAGCGGCTCCGACCCGATTCGCCTTCGACGGCGGGGCTGGCGTTCATGATCGCGTCCGTCGCGGTGCTGTTCGTCGGACTCGCGGTCGTGCTGCCGTGGTTCGGCGCGGCACTGACCGAGGACACGGGCATGGCGGGCATCGTCGAGGACATCCGAGAAGGCGAGGTCAACACCGAGATCGAAGACCGCTTCGTGGGAGACACGGTCGAGCGTGGCAACGGGACCGAGAGTCCTCGCGGTCAGTCGCTGGCAGACACAGACGGTGACGGACTCGCGGACGAGTGGGAGCGGGCCGGACGGACGCCGGACGGGGCCCCGCTCCAGGACGCCGACCCCGAACGGCTGGACCTGTACGTCCAACTCGAGTACGGCGACGGGGTCTCGCGACTCAGCGACGCCGAACGGGAGCAACTACGGTCTGTCTGGGCATCCATGCCGATCGAGAACCCCGACGGATCGAGCGGGATCTCGCTTCACATCGTCGATAGCGGCGACCACGGCGGGGACCTCGATCGGTCTGTGTCGATCACCGACGACACCGACGTCGGGCAGTTCTACACGAGAGAGCGGCTGGGCGATCGCTCCTGCACGTACCGGCAGGTCACGCTGGGCACCGCCGGCGAGGAAGGACCGATCGGCTACGCCGAGACGCCCGGCTACGCGTCAGTCGTCGACGGGACCCGATTCGCGGACTACGAGGGGAACGTCTCGCTGCGCGTCGCGACGATCACGCACGTCCTCTTGCACAACGTCGTCGGCGAGATAGAGGGGCGAGCCCACAGCGACGGTGGCTGGCTTGATTACCCCGCGCCGGAGCACGAACGACTTACCGACCCCGTCGCTGAGCGGCTCGAGACCGACGGTTTCGTCGTCTTGTCCGCGGACGCCAAGCGGTGCGGCGAAAAGCCGTAGTCGAAACCGGCACGTAACGGGCGGCGTGAAGCCGCAAGCGTTTACTTCTGTCCCGCGTAACCGCAGATACGATGCCGGACTGTCCACTCGCGGACGACTGCCCCGAATTCACCGAGCGTATCTCCGGGATGGGGTGTCAACACTACGGTGACCGCGGCGGCGCCGAGTGGTGCAACCACTACAACCAGCCGATCGAAGACCTGCAGTCCAAGCCAGTCACCGTCGGCGAAGAGGTCGTCGTCGACGTCGAAGACATCCACGAGAGCGGTGCCGGCGTCGGCCGGACCGACGACGGGTTCATCGTCCTCGTCGACGGTATCCTGCCCGACGCCCGCGCTCGCGTGAAGATCACGAACGTCCATTCGAACCACGCGAAGGCCAGAGAACTCGAGCGGCTGCCGATGGACGACCAGCCCGACTCGGACACAGACGCGGAGAGCGACAGTCCGGAATCCGAACAGGACGAGGGACCGCGACTGGGCAGTCGAGACAACTTCTGGGGGAGCTAGGCCCAACCGTGACCGAGCCCGACGCAGACGCGATCCTCGACCGTGCGGGATTCGACCCCGAAGAGTCGATTCTGACCCGCCGGCAGGCCGAGGTACTGGCGCTGCGCGAGCGGGGGCTCACCCAGTCGGAGATCGCCGACCGGTTCGGGACCTCGCGAGCGAACGTCGCGAGCATCGAATCGAGCGCACGCGAGAACGTCCGCAAGGCCCGGGACACGGTTGCCGTTGCGGAAGCGCTCACCTCGCCCGTTCAGGTTGAGGTCGGAGCCGGAGCCGACCTCTACGACGTCCCCACAGACGTGTTCGACGCCTGTGACGACGCCGATGTCAAGGTCCCGCACACGGCTCCCGAACTGCTCAACACGATCGCGGAGGAGGCCGGCGACGCCGTGGTCGGTCGACAGGTCCGGACAGACTTGCTCGTCTGTGTCGGGGCCGACGGATCGGTTCGGGTCCGGCGTCAGACGACAGACGAGTGAAAACAGCTACAACTCAGCGACGGCCGCCCCGCAGTCTTCACAGGCCAGGACGGGTTGGTCCGGGCTTTCGTGGACGGACCCCGACCCGCCACAGCAGTCCCGGCACGTCGTCTCGCTCACGGGGCCGCCACAGACTGGACAGGTCCGCAGGAAGGTTCGAAGGGGCTGGGTGGCGAGCGGCCGCGTTTCTGCGGGCAAGTCCCACTCCGCGAGCGTCTCGACCGCGGCGGTTTCGGCGATCGCGACGCTGGGACGCAGCCAGACGTCCCGACCGCCGGCCAGGAGCACGTGGTCGTTGTGGAGTTGCGCTTCGATATCCGCCGGAGACGCGGCTTCGATCCGGTCGAGAAACGCCGACTCGTCGGCGCTCCGCAACGTCGCCATGCGATCGGTCCAGGCCTCACGGAAGGCGTCGTTCAGGAACAGCTGTTCGCCGTCGTCCTCGACGACGCCCGCGACGACGAGCGATTCGAGGACCGCCTGCGGATCCGCCTCCGCAGCGTCGTCGCCCGCGTCGGAAAGCGTGTCGGTTTCGCGCAGCGGATCAGTGTGTCCGAAATCGAACGGGAGCGGTTCGACGAGACGCGGAGCGAACCGCGGCGTTCCGGGTACGACATAGCCACGGAGCGCGAGCGCGACGAGCCCGACGGCGACGACGACGGCGGCCGCGAGTGCGCTCCAGACCGCGACCGCAACTCCGGCCACGGCGATGATGCCGAGATTAACGACGGTACACGGTCGACAGCGGTTCTCGCCGGTGTACTCGGGCTGCCGTAGTCTATCGAGAAGCGTGAATTCACTCATATGTAATCACAGCCGTTGTGCGGGTTTATTTACTGGTTCGCCGTGCACGGCGTGGTAGACGGTGGGAAACGCCGCCAGACCGACGACCTGAACGACGCCGCCAAGGGGCGTGAGCAGGAGCATGTCGGTAGCGTTGGCCACGTAACCGACGCCCATCGACGCGAGGAAGAACACCACGCTGAAATACGCCACGCGCAGCGGTGCTGAGAACAACTCCGAGCGCCGCGGCCACTCGCCGACCGACGGTGAGCCCTCTCTGAACGCCCCGAGAGCGACGCTCCCCGCGGCGATCGCGGTCAACCCGGCCAGCGGGACCGCGTCGGGATACAGCGCCTGGGCGAAGACGACGACGGCGAAGCTCGGCGTCGAGAGGACTGAAAGCTCCGCGCCGCCGAAAAAAGTTCGTTCGAGCCACTCGCGAGTACCTGCCATGCTACCACGCGCTCCACGGAGCGCGTACGACTGCTGTCTCTGTCACGGTTGCCAGCCCCTTGACGAGCCAGTGGTTTAACTCTTGCAGGGTCGGCCCAGACAGCGCGTGCCCGTCCCGCGCGACGCGTCACGCCACACGAAATTATATGGTATTGGATGAAAAATAGTTAAATTGGAGCGTCGTCACGGCGATCGGCCGTTCGTTCGTGGGCCGCACCAGCTGTTGCTGGGCCGGTATCGACCCCACGTATAACTATGATTAACAAAACAACTATATAGGAGGTACTCAATAACAACACCTGTAATGAACGGTAGTTCAGACAGCGGTGAGCGATCCGGAGTATCGCGACGGCGGTTCATCGAAGCGACCGGCGCGGCAGGCGTCGCAATGACGCTCGCGGGCTGTGGCGGTGGCGGCGGCGGCGAGAACGAGGTCGTGATCACTGCCGATCAGGAGTACAAAGACGCGGAAGACTCGGTCGTTGACGCGCTGTACGACGCCGGACTCAGCGAGGATATCGACGTCACGATCCGGGCGGGTGACTTCGAGTCGGGCGAGCGCCAGACCCAGTTCGTCTCGGCGCTGGACGCCGGTCGGGGCGATCCGGACGTGTTCATGATGGACTCGGGGTGGACGATCCCGTTCATCGTCCGCGACCAGCTGGTCAACCTGAGCGACGAGATGTCTCAGGACACGCTTGATTACGTCCAGAACGACTACCTGAGCTCGGCGGTCCAGACGGCGAGCGACCCCGAGACGGGGGACCTCTACGGCCTCCCGCTGTTCCCCGACTACCCGGTGATGCACTACCGGAAGGACCTCGTCGAGGATGCGGGCTACGATCCCGAGGGTGAGAACTGGGCGACCGAGCCGATGACCTGGCAGCGCTTCTCGGAGATCGCCGCCGACGTCTGGGACCAGAACGAGGACGAACTCGAGTACGGCTTCACCACACAGGCCGACGAGTACGTCGGGCTGGCCTGCTGTACGTTCAGCGAGACCATGACCTCGTGGGGCGGCGCGTACTTCGGTGACCACGACAACCTCTTCGGCCCGATCGGCGACCGACCGATCACGGTCAACGAGGAACCGGTCCACAACACGATCCGGATGATGCGGTCGTTCGCCGAGGGCCCGGACGCCACGAACGCCCACCCGGATTACCAGAAGATCACGAACACGGACATCTTCGGGATGACCGAAGAGGACGCACGTAGTCCGTTCACGGGCGGCGATGCCGCCTTCATGCGCAACTGGCCGTACGCGATCGCGTCAACGTTCGGTGACGACGAATCCCCGGTCGACGAGAGCATGTACGGGACGATGCCGCTGCCCTACGCCGTCGAAGAGGGCGAGGGCAACTACGAGGGCACCGGCGGATCGAGCCACGCGCTCGGCGGCTGGCACCTCACGATCAACCCCAACACCGAGCAGCAGGATCAGGCCGTTCAGGTACTGGAGGCCTTTGCCAACGAGGACGTGATGCTGACCATTCTGGAGGACGTCGGCAACCTGCCGCCGGACCCGGCCGTCACCGAGAGTGCGAACCCCGACAACGTCGGTCCGATCGGGAACTTCCTCGATACGATGGCCGTCGCAGCCGAGAACACGGTCGCGCGCCCGGTGACGGCAGTGTACCCCGACCAGGAACCGCTCATCGCCGAAGAGGTCCACGCCGGGTACCGCAACGAGAAGTCCCCCGAGAAGGCCATGTCAGATCTTGAGGGACGTCTCGAAGGCACCGAAGAGTACTAAACCAGGGTGTCTGAACTGTGAGTTCAGAGACTGAAGAGGCGAGCACACCGCTGCTCATGCGGCCGCTCAACTGGCTCGAGACCAGGGGCGACGCGGTGTTCGCGTACGTGCTGTTAGCCCCTGCGTTCCTCCTGCTGGCGGTCGTCGCGTTCTTCCCGCTGGTACGGACGTTCCAGTTCTCGCTGCGGGCGGACGCGATTCGCTCCGCCGAACCGTTCGGGGAGTTCATCGGGTTCGGCCACTACCAGGATCTGCTGACCGGCAATGCGTCGTTACCACAGCAGTTCCTGGACCTCTCGATGGAGACGCCGATCCTCCAGCAGGCGCTGTTCGTCACGCTCGCGTTTGCGATCATCAGCGTGCTGTTCGAGACGCTGATCGGGTTCGGGCAGGCGCTGATCCTCGATCAGGAGTTCCGCGGTCGACGCTGGGTTCGCGTCGCGATCATCATCCCCTACGCGATCCCGATCGTCATCCAGGCGATGATCTTCTACCTGATATTCAGCCCGCAGATCGGGTTCGGGACGGAGTTCTTGAATTCGATCGGCGTGTTTGAATCGAATCCGCTGCAGAACACGAGCAATTCGTTCATCATTGTGCTCGTCGCAGACATCTGGAAGACCTCGGCGTTCATGGCCCTGCTCATCCTGGCAGGGCTGCAGAGTATCGACCGCCAGCTGTACGACGTCGCGAAAGTCACGGGCGCGTCGCCGTGGCAGCGGTTCAAGTACATCACGATGCCGCTGATCGCGTCGCCGCTGCTGGTCGCAATGTTGTTCCGTACGATGGACGCGATGCGCATTTACGGGCTGATCGACGCGACAGCCGGCTGTCAGACCGTTCCATCGATGAGTTGTCTGGTCATCACGGCACTCAATCAAACCCGACGGTGGGGCTCTGCCTCGGCCGTCGCGTTCCTGACGGCGATCACGATCGGGCTGGTCGTGATCGTCTATCTGATCGGCTTGCGTGACTCGGAGGCTGGTGTGACATGAGCGAGGAAGAACCCGAACATCCGGACATCGCAGCACAGGAGCAGTCCGAAGAGCCCGACCTCGACCGCGGCGTCGTCGAGGCCTGGGCCGCCAAGATGATCTCCAACCCGGACCGCGCCTACAAGGCAGCGTTCTACATCGCGACGATTTTCTTCCTCGTGACGACGCTGTACCCGTTCTTCTGGCTGCTCATGGTGGCGATCACCCCGGCCGGAAGTCTCGGCGACGTCGGCGCGTTCACGCCGGGCGGATTCGATCCGAGCTCGTTCATCGAAATATTCGGGCCACTGTCCGACCAGTACAACATCAACTTCCACCGGTACGTCTTCAACAGCTTCCTGATCGCGTCGGTCGCGACAGTGCTCACGCTGTTCGTCGCGAGCCTGGCCGGGTACGTGTTCGGTCGGCTCCGGTTCCGCGGGAAGACGCCGCTGCTGTTGATTGTGCTGATCGTGTCGTTCTTCCCGCCGGCGGCCTTCTTCGTGCCGCTGAACCGGCTGTTCAACACGAACTTCGACGTGCTGCGCCCGCTGCTCGCGGACGGGTCGCTGTTCAACACACCCTTCGCGATCATCATCCCGGTGTCAGCGCTGTATCTGCCGCTGTCGATTTTCATCCTGATGACGTTCTACTCCCAGATCCCGGACGGGCTCGAGGACGCAGCCAGAGTCGAGGGGACGACCCGCCTCGGCGCGCTCTTCCGGGTCATCGTGCCCCTGTCGGCTCCAGGTGTCGCGACCGCTGGCGTGTTGACGTTCATCACCGTCTACAACGAGTATTTCTTCTCGTCGCTGATGACGGACGGCAGGCCGGAGATGTGGGCCCCGATGCTCGAAGGTGTCCTCGCATTCCGGGGACAGTACGAGATCCTGTACAACCTCATGGCGGCAGCGAGCATCGTGGCCGTGTTGCCAGTGGCGATACTGGTCATCGTCGCACAGGAAAAGATCGTCAGCGGACTCACCCAAGGAGCACTCAAGGAGTGATATCGAATGGCATCAGTCACACTAGATAGCATCACGAAGGCGTACGGAGACGAGATCGCAGTCGAAGACATGAATCTCGAAGTACGGGACGGCGAGTTTCTGACGCTCGTCGGCCCGTCGGGTTGCGGGAAGTCGACAACGATGGAGACGATTGCCGGACTGACCCAGCCGACGGAAGGAACAGTCTACATCGGCGACCGTGACGTCACTAATCTGCCGCCGAAGAACCGCGGGGTCGCGATGGTCTTCCAGAACATCGCGCTGTTCCCGCACATGGACGTCTACGACAACATCTCCTTCGGGCTCCGGCTGCGCAAGTACGATCAGGACGAGATCGAGAAGCGCGTCGATCGCGCCGCGGAAATCGTCCAGCTGGAGGGAATGCTGGACCGAATGCCCGAAGAGATGTCCGGCGGACAGCGACAGCGTGTCGCGATCGCCCGTGCAATCGTTCGACAGCCGGACGTGTTCCTGATGGACGAGCCGCTGGCGAATCTGGACGCCGAACTGCGCATCCACATGCGCACCCAACTCCAGCGGCTGCATCGCGAACTGGACACGACGGTGATCTACGTCACCCACGACCAGGCCCAGGCGATGACGATGTCCGACCGCATTGCGGTCATCGACAACGGCCACTTACAGCAGGTCGATCCACCGCTGACCTGTTACAACGCGCCGGACAACCTGTTCGTCGCCAGCTTCATCGGGTCACCCTCGATGAATTTCTTCCACGGCTCGGTGACCGACGACGGGTTCGATTCAGAGTTCATCGACCTCGGGTTCGACCCGGAAGAGGTCGGAGCGACACCCGGGAAAGATGCGACGCTCGGGATCCGGCCCGAAGACGTGTATCTGAAGCGTGATAGCGAAGAGGCGACCGTCCCTTCGGACACGATCAAGGCACACATAGACGTTCTCGAGCCGATGGGTGACGAAGTGTTCACCTATCTGCTGCTGGAGGAGGACGTCGAAACTAGCGCCGAAGGCCGCGGTGAAGGCCAGTTGCTACTCAGCCTCGATCCGCAGACCGACGTCGAAGAAGGTCAGGACGTTGAGGTCGTCTTCGATCGTCACGAGGCCCACCTCTTCGACTCGGCGTCCGAAGAGGCGATCGCCCACAGTCTCGCCTGATCGCCGGACCGATTTTCCGGTGCGGTCGGCCAACGTGGCCGATTCGGAGCGGGCTACAGCAGCTGTCTCCGCTCCCGCCTTCCGCACGAACGCCCGAGCGGAGCGAGCGATCGGTATCTGCCTGCTGTCACTGCAGTCTCGGGAGAGGTGCGCCCCGCCTGTCGTCGCTTGCGGGCCGTCGGACCGCCACATTCCGATATCAAACCGAGCGTGATCGACACGTGAACGAATCAGAACTCGAAGCCAGCCTCGAGACCGCGGGATTCGCCCCATATCAGGCCAGCGCGTACGTCGCGCTGCTGGAACTGGGAGCAGCGACAGTGCCGGAAATCGCGGAAAAAAGCGGTGTCCCCGACTCCCGGATATACGACGTGTTGCGCTCGCTCGAGTCAGAGGGATACGTCGAGGTATACGAACAGGAGTCGCTGCAGGCACGGGTGTACGACCACGAGCGGCTGCAAGAACAACTCCGGGAGCGAGCCGAACTGTTCTCCGACGCACGCGAAGAGATCGAGCGACGCTGGGAAGAGCCACCGATGGAGGAGACCGTCGTCAACGCCGTGACGCGTTTCGAGACGGTAGTCGAGAGCGCGGCCGACGCCATCGCAACGGCCGACACGCAGGTACAGCTCTCAGTGGGTCTCGAGCAGTATCGCGAACTCCGACCGGCACTGCGGACTGCCCGGGAGAACGGAGCAAGCGTCTATCTCGTAATCTCGACGCCGGACAGCGAGGCGCTTCCGGACCCGGAATCGGTCGCGGCCGTCTGTACGGAGGCGCGGCATCGAGAACTGCCGTCGCCGTTCGTGGCGATCGTCGACCGATCAAAGGTGTACTTCGCCCCGCATACCGATTCGGCGAACGAGTATGGACTGATCGTCGACGACCGAACGCACGCCTACGTCCTGCACTGGTTTTTCCTGACGAACCAGTGGACCGTCTGGGATTCGATCGCCTCGAGCGGGCAGGCGAACGGAGAGTACATCGACGTTCGATATCTCGTCGATGACCTCGAACCGCTGCTCGAGAACGGCAAAAGGGTCCGCGTACACGTCGACGGGGCCGATACCGACTCCGGCCAGCGACGATCTGTCGAAGGGGTCGTCCGCGACGTCGTCTACGAGAACGACGGTGCCGGCCCGACCGCGCGCGGCGGCCGCGTCACGCTCGAACTGGACACGGACGCCGGGACGGTCGAGGTCGGCGGATGGGGGGCGCTGGTCGAAGACATCGAGGCGCACCGGCTCCGAGTGGAGTCGGTCACGTGAGCACGACGCCGGCTACGGTTCGCCGACCGGCACGCGCTCGCCGCGTTTGTCGCGGACCCAGACGTAGTCACACGACTCGAGGCGGAACGTGGTCTCGCCGTCGAAAGACGCCCTCCGGTATCGAGCACTGCCGGAGTCGCGCCGCTAGTGTTCCGGCTCTTCGGCAGGGGCGAGCATGTCGTCGATCGTCAGAATGAGGCTGTTGCCCGTGTCGTCCTTTCCGTCGATCGTCCCGACGATCTGGAGTTTCGACAGTGGCGTCGGCCCGACGGTGACCGTGTCCCCTTCATTGAACTCGCTGATCGAGCCCCGGAGCTTGATCTCCGCGCGACACTTTTCGGGGTGGTGGACGCTGGTCAGGTTGATCGCCTCGACGTTCGAGTGTTCGACTCGTTCGCCCATGTGGAACAGGGGTACCTCGGCCGGTTGGTCCATCTCCTGGATCTGCAACGCGTCGTAGGCGTTGGCCGTCGGCTTGTACCCCCCTTTCGGCCCCGGTACCCCCTCGACCAGCTGGAGCGCTTTGAGACTCTGCATCTGGTTTCGGATCGTCCCCGGGTTCCGGTCGACCTTCTCCGCGATCTCCTCCCCTTTGACCGCGCTCTCGCGCTCGCGGTAGAGATTGACGAGCTCCTGAAGGATGTTCTTTTGACTCGGTGTCAGTTCAATTGATGACATTACCGGTTTTTCGTTATAATACGACTTAAATTCCCCGGTGGAGCGGCCGTCTCCCGGCTTTGAATGGTCCCCTGACTCTCCAGTTCGGCCGTTTGCTGATCGCTGGACTCGCCGCTGTCGCTGCCCTGCTGGGCTTCGGATCCGACACCCGCCGACGATGAGACACAGGCCGGTCAGTATCGGGAACCTCCTCGGGGAGCTCATACTGGTGGCGATACGTTCGTAACGATATCCGGCACACCGGCGTACCAGATCAGTTCGAAATGGTATCGCCACCAGTATCACGACCGAAATGAAACTATCCGGCGACGCCGTCCCGCGTGCGAACGTATCGCCGTCCGCGACGGCAGTCAGGGTGACAGGTCCCGCCGCTGGCAGAACAGGTACGGCCGGCGACGTGCCATCGACGACAATCCACACCCGTTAAGTTCGGTCGCCACGACGCCGCCGCTAATGGACGTCATCGAGACAGTCGTCGTCGCGTTCTGGGCGATGCTACCCGCGTACGTGCCGAACAACGCGGCCGTCCTGTTCGGCGGCGGTCGACCGATCGACGGCGGGCGGACGTGGGGTGACAGTCGCCTGCTCGGGGACGGCAAGACCTGGCGCGGGACCGCCGGCGGGACCGCGACCGGCGTCGCGCTGGCGCTCGGATTGAACGCCGTCCGACCGACGGCGACGGACGCGCTCGCCGTCTCCGTTCCCGAGTTCCCGATCGTCGCGGCCGTCACGCTCGCGGCCGGGGCAATGGTCGGCGACGTCACCGCCTCGTTCGTCAAGCGCCGCAGCGGCCGCGAACGCGGTGCGGCCTTCCCGGGGCTCGACCAGCTGGACTTCGTCGTCGGCGCGCTTGTCCCGACCGCAATCCTCGCACCCAGTTGGTTCGGAAAGACGTTCACTGTGCCCGTGCTCGCGGTCGTGCTCGTGATCACGCCGCTGTTGCACGTCGGGACGAACGTCGTCGCCTACTATCTGGGGCTGAAAGACGAGCCGTGGTGATACTGGTGGCGATACGTTCGTGAAGATATTCGGCACGTCGTCGTGCCAACTGGTTTTGAAATGGTATCGCCACCGGTATGAGACTGGAGGGCTTTTCACCCCCGACCGCCGAGAGACAGACAATGAGCTCTCGCGACAGTACGCTCCGGCTTGCGACACGTGGTTCTGATCTCGCGCTTCGACAGGCGGCCACGGTGGCAGAGACGCTGGAAGGGCGGCGACAGTCAGTCGAACTGATCGAGGTCGAGACGACCGGCGACCAGATCCGCGACGAATTGATCCACCGGCTGGGCAAGACGGGCGCGTTCGTCCGCGCGCTCGACGAGCGGGTGCTCGACGGCGAGGCCGACGCCGCCGTCCACTCGCTGAAGGACGTCCCGACCGAGGGCGGCGAGGAGACGGTCGTCGCGGGCGTCCCCGAGCGCGGTCCGGCGGGCGACGTGCTGGTGACGCCCGGCGGGAAGGCCCTCGAGGAACTCCCCGAGAGCGCGACTGTCGGCACGTCCAGCCTCCGGCGCGAAGCGCAGTTGCACGCCGAGCGACCGGACCTGAACGTGGAACCGCTCCGCGGGAACGTCGACACGCGGATCGAGAAGTTGCTGGCCCCGACGCTCCAGCGCGAACACGCCGACCGGAGCGACGCCGAAAGCGAGCGCAAGGAGCGAGCGGACGACGAGGACTACGAACACCCCTACGATCGGACGGTCGAGGAGTGGTTCGACGACCTGGCCGAGATCGAGCGTCGCGCGCTCGAACGCGACGTGGAAGTCGAGTACGACGCGATCGTGCTGGCGGCCGCGGGGCTGGAGCGACTCGGTCTGGATCACCACGTCTCGACGGTCGAACTCGATACCGACCGGTTCGTTCCCGCGCCCGGACAGGGAGCCATCGCGGTCACCGCGCCGGACGGCGAGACCGCCGAGCGGATCAACGGGGCGATCGACCATCCGCCGACGCGAGTCGCGACGACCGTCGAGCGGACCGTGCTGGCGACGCTGGGTGGCGGCTGTATCGCGCCGATCGGCGTCCACGCGAGGGTCCAGGGCAGTACCGTCCGGACCACGGCGCGGGTACTGGCACGGGACGGAAACGAGGAAGTCGCGGCCACGCGCGACCTGCCGATCCACCGCCATCCCGACGCCGCCCGGGAGTTCGCCGAGGACCTCCGCGAGCAGGGAGCGGCCGAACTGATAGAGCGGGCCGTCGCGGAGGCAACGGACGAATGACGGCGAGCCCGCGCGTGGCCGTCTTCCGCCCCGACGATCAGCGCCTCGAGACGGCTGTCGAGTTGCTGGAATCGCTCGGCGCGACGCCGGTCGCGGATCCGATGCTCGCGGTCGAGCCCGCCGGGTCGACGCCGCGCTTGGACGCCGACGCCGTCGTCTTCACGAGCACGACCGGCGTCGATCTCGTCGCCGACGCCGGCTGGACGCCCGGCGACGCGACCGTCTGTGCGATCGGCGAGACGACGGCCGACGCGCTCCGGGACGCGGGGTTCGACGTCGATGTCGTCCCCGAGACCTACACGTCGGCGGGTCTCGTCGAGGCACTCGCCGGCGAGGTCGAGGGCGCGCGCGTCGAACTCGCGCGCAGCGACCACGGGAGTGCCGTGCTCGTCGACGGGCTGTTCGATGCCGGCGCGTACGTCCACGAGACCGTCCTCTACCGGCTGGTCCGGCCGGACGACGCCGGTGACTCGATCGAGTTGGCGGCCGCGGGAGACCTCGACGCCGCGCTGTTTACCTCGTCGCTGACGGTCGAACACTTCCTGGAGGCAGCGACCGAGCGGGGCGTCCGTGAGGCGGCGATCGACGGGCTGAACGAGGCCGTCATCGGGGCGATCGGCCCGCCGACCGAGCGGACCGCCGAGTCGAACGGGATCGGCGTCGATGTCGTGCCCGAGACGGCGGACTTCGACCGACTGAGTCGCGCGACCCTTGCGCGGCTCCGGTCGAAATAGCTGGGGACGGTATTTTTGTTCCGGAGGGGACTCAAGGACGGTATGGGACGTTTGCGAACGGTACGCGATCGGCTCGCCGGTTCGCCGGTCGCGCTGGCCGCGACAGTGATCGTCGTGCTGGGGGCGCTTGCGGCGCTGCTCGTCAGCCAGATCGGCCTGCCGCCGCGAGAGGCGCTCTTCCCGACGGGAGTCGCCGTGGCTGTGCTTGCACTGGCTGTATACGACTGGTACGCGCGCCGGTAGGATCTCGACAGACCGATATGTGTCGCCCACGCAATGTCGATACGAACACGGCGACCGACCACGGTCGCACCTGAACTATGCATGTCGGTGTAATCGGCGCAGGGATCTCCGGTCTGGCAACGGCACACGAACTCCGCGAGCGCGGCGTGACCGTCGATGTCTTCGAGGCGGACGACGAGCCGGGCGGAATCGTCCGGTCGCGCCGGGTTGACGGACACGTCCTCGATCTCGGCCCGCAGCGGTTGCGCGGCTCGAAACTGATCGAGGAGTGGATCGACGAGTTCGGCCTCCGCGAGCAGCGCTTCGAGGGCCACGATGACCAGCCGCTGTTCGTCCTCCGGGACGGGAAATTGCGGGTCGCACCGCTGTCGATCCACGAGGCGATCACAACCGATCTCATCTCCTGGCCCGGAAAGGCCCGGATCCTGGCCGAACCGCTGACCGGCCCGCCGCGACCGGACGAAACTGTCGCGGACTTCTTCGCCCGGAAGTTCGGCAACGAGGCCGAGCGGACGCTGTTTTCACCGCTGTATACGGGACTATACGGCGCGCACGCCGACGAGATGCTCGTCCGGCACTCGGTCGGCAAGGCGCTGCGAAAGCGCGGGATCGACCGCTCGATCCTGCTCGCGGTCGCCCGGAAACTCCTCGAGGGCGTCGACATCCCGCCGATCGTCTCGCTGGAAGACGGGCTCCAGACGCTCCCGAAAGCGATCGCCGACCGCTACGCCGAGTCGATCCACCTCGAGACGCCCGTCGAAGCCGTCTATGAGGACGGCAACGACTTCGATATCGTGACCGCCGACGGGTCGACGGCCGTCGACCGGGTTGTCGTCACGACGCCCGCGCCGATCACGGCCGACCTGCTCGAACCGCTGGACGGGGACCTCGCGGACGTCCTCAGCGGGCTGACGTACAACCCGCTTGCTATCGTCCACCTCGAATCGAACTACGGCCGGGAGGGACACGGCTGTCAGATCCTCGACGGCGAGGGCTACGAGACGCTCGGGCTGACCTGGAACGCGAGCATGCTCGACCGGGACGGCGTGTTCACGGTGTATCTCGGCGGGTCGCGCTCGCCCGAACTCCTCGAGGAAAGCGACGACCGGCTCGGCGAGCTGGCCGCCGAGGAGTTCGAGTCGATAACCGGCTTCTCGGCGCGGCCGTCGCACGTCGCGCGCTGGCGGCCGGGAATGCCCGCCTACGACGCGAGCTGGAACGATCTCGATCACGTTTCGTTCCCGGACGGCGTCCACGTCTGTGCGACCTACACTGAACGGGCCGGGATTCCGGGACGGCTCCGGGACGCGAAACGGACGGCAGAAGCGATCGCCGGCGAGTGACCGACGAAAGAGCTGACTCGACGACGCGACTCGCGCCGATCAGGCGTCCGGGCCGGTCCACTCCGCCAGCGTCGTGCTGCTGGTCGCCGCGGACCCTTCCCAGGTGAGTTTGATCGTCGCTTCGCTGAAGTCGACGTTGACGCTTGAGCCAACTGGTAGCGTACTATTCGACACCTCGATGACGCTACCGGCGCTCAGCTCCGATTGGGTCACGATGGTCGATACCTTGTGGCGTTCGTTGGCGTCTGATACATTCGCGCCGTTGACGACGATCGTCAGCTTCGAGGTATCGAGGCTGTCGCCCGACTCGTGGGTGAACGTGACCGTATCCGAACTGCCGTCCGAGTAATCCGTCTCGAAGGCGGCCGTCGGCGGCGTAGATGTTCCCGTCTCGTCTCCGAACTGGAGGAAAAAGACAGCCGCCGTCGACGCGAGTAAGACCGTGATTGCGACCATCAGGATGACCCCGATGACTGGCGATACTGCCGTGTCGTCCGTCCGAAATTCGTGCATGGTTGCTCCCCCTGTGGTTGCACGAACCCGGTGTCGCACGGTGCCGACGGATCGCCACACCGGTCCATCGTCGTGCGAACCCCACCTGGTGCGTGCGTACCTATATCTTTCAGATGGTTATACTTAAATCCATCTAAAAACTGTTACGCCGAGCTAGTACTTCGGCTCCGCCCCGGTCGTCTCGTAGACCCGATCGAGGAGCGCGTCCCGGTCCTGTTGCCAGGTCTCGAACCCGTCCGGATTCGAGGGATAGGACTCGTAGTGGTCGAGCACGTCGTCGGCGAGGCGTTTCGTCCGGTAGAGGTCGTAAATCGTGCCCCAGTGGCCCGCGCTTTTGAGCAGGGTCTTGATCTTCAGCCAGAGGCCGAGGTCGGCCGATCCGGAGTACAGCGCCTCGGAGAGTTTCTCCATCGGAATAGACGCGAGCAGGGCCGTGAGGTCATCGACGTCGTACGCCGTGACGAAGATGTTGTAGACGTCCAGCGCGGCGTAGCGCCCGCCGAAGTGATCCATCACGCGCTCGTTGTACTCCCACAGCGCCGACTCGGAGACGTCGTCTCTCCCGATCGCTTCGATCGCCTGATCGGCGGCGTACTTGCCGGCGTAGGCCGCTCCGGCGATGCCGCCGCCGGTCGTCGGGTTGACGTGCCCGGCGGCGTCGCCGACGGCGATATATCCCGGTGCGACCGCCGAATCGTACGGTCGCCGGGTCGGCAGCGCCGCGCCGAGTTTGTCCTCGACGGTCGCGTTCTCGAACTCGGGCCGGGTGCGAATGTCCTCACGGAGTGACTCGACCAGTTGCATCGGCTCCTCGTTCATCTGGAACCCCAGCCCGACGTTGATCTCCGTCGGCGTGCGCGGGAAGTACCACAGGTAGCCGGCGGCCCGCTCGGTCGGCTTGAACACCAGCGCGTCGTCGTACTCGACGGGTTCGTCGACGTGGATGATCTCCCGATAGGCCGAACAGAACTGCGAGTACCGGACGTTCGTGTCGAAGGTCGCATCGCCGAAGTCGGCCTTGTCCTGCAACAGCGAGAGCGCGCCCGCGGCGTCGACGACGACCTCGCTCTCGTAGGTGACCTCCCTGCCGTTGCGTTTCGCCTCGAGGCCGGTTATCCGACCCGTCTCGTCCTGGCGAACGTCGTTGATGACCGTCTCGTAGTGGAACTCCGCCCCGGCGTGCTCGGCTCCCTCGATGATCCGCTTGCCGTACTCAAGGCGATCGATGACGGCCAGTTCGCCGGGCACGGGGATGTCGACGGCCGTGTTCTGGGTCGGCAACTCGAAGCGGCCGTGATCGACGGCTGTGTTCGTGAACGCGGGTTCGATCCGGGACTTCGGGATCGGCTCCGGGAACGCGCTGGCCCCCTTCAGTGCGTCACCGCAGGCGATATGACCCGCTTCTTCCTCGTCCTTTCGCTCGACGACGACGACGTCGAGCCCCTCGTTGGCCACCGTCGCGGCCGCGTAACAGCCGGCCGTCCCGGCACCCGCGACGACGACGTCGTACTCGTGGGTGGGCATGGGTGTCCTCACGGCCGGACGAACAAAACACTTTACTCACTGGACGACTCCCGTCATCCCGGATCTCGGGCACCTCGATACTGTCGGCTGTGCGTTTGTGGAGATTTTCGGCGAGCCGAGAGTTCGCCGAACTGATGGGGATTAGCGTAGAAACCCATAGATTTCGCCCGGGAACGATGATCCGGTCACCCGATCGGAGTGAGAGTCGCTCCGATCGGCGCCACTGATCCCTATGAGTCAGCCGATGGTACGACACCGGGTCATGTACTGCCACGGGGTAGACCCCGGTCGATTCGTGACCTCGCCCTAGCTCGGCCGCGGAGCCGCTTTCTGCAGCGCGCTCTCGGCGATATTGGACCCGTAGTCGGCCGTCCGGGACAGCGAGTCGACGACCAGCCCGAGCAGCTGGGCGCTCTGTGGGTCGTCCTGCTCGCGAATGAGGTTGTCCACCTCGCGGCTCCGGTCGTCGACCTCCCGGACCATCGCCCTGGCCTCGTTGGCCATGCGCGTCGCCTCGTCAGGGTCGTCCTCGAACACGGCGTCCATCGCCAGTTTCGGGACTTCGATGGCCCCCTCTTTGAGACCGAGCAGTGCGTCCGCTTCCTCGTCGGTGACATCGCCGACTTCGCCGGCGATCCGGGCGATCTTCGTCGCGTGGTCCGCGATCCGCTCGAGCTGGCGGGCCGCCGACTGGTAATCAAAGACCGTCTCGCGAGGGAAGCCGATGTCGTTCGCCGCAGTCGGGTTCCGGAGTACCGTCCGGAACACCCGAGAAACCATGTACCACAATCGGTCGACGTCGTCGTCGCGTTCCATCACGTCGTCGGCGAGTTCGTCGTCGTTCTCGACCAGCGCCTCGACGGCGTCGGACAGCATCGTCAGCGAGACGAGTCGCATGCGCGTGATCGCGTTGTGCACCGACAGTTCCGAGGAGTCGAGCAGGTCCTGCAGGACGACCCGTTCGCCGGTCTCCTCGATGACTTCCAGCCCCACCAGTCCCTGCGTGGCGTCGCGGATGACCCGACGCTGTGCGGCGGTGATGCGCTGGGCCTCCAGCGTGATAATATCGAACCCGCTGACGTACATCGTCATCACCGCCCGCGTGAGGTCGTGATCTTCCTCCAGACCGGTGATGTCGAGGGTCCCCTCTGTCCGATCGACGTCGTCTTTCGGCGAGAGCAACAGCAGGTCCTTCTCGGAGTGAAACTCCACGATGGATCCCGCGCTGACGTCGTTGTCGGTCGCCCACTCCTTGGGGAGCGAGACGGTGTAGGTCGAACCGCCCGTCACCTGGACTTTTCGGGTCTCCATATCCTGACTGGGAATCCGTCGAACTAATAGATTGTGGAATATCTATGTAGTATTTCCGTCTACTATGTATATAGTGATTAGTTCGGATAGTTTCACATCCCTCGACTGCTATAGTGTAACATAGCACTACGTTTATATACGTAGAACGCGGTGGCCCGGCTATCAGGAACAGCACGGTCCGGGCTTTCGCTTTCCGTTCGCAAGCCACCGGCTGTCGCAGATCTCCGCGCGGAGAAACCCGACTGATCATACCGGTATTGCCAGATATGTACGTTACTGTATCCCATACGGGCCCTACTATATAGAATTGAACTATCTATATTACTCATAGCAGGGTATTTGCCTATTTCAGGATTTGACTCACGTGATGTCACGCAAAGACGCGGGCGACGTGACGCGGCGCAAGTTCCTGATCGGTTCCGGCGCGGCCGGCGCGATCGCGCTCGCCGGGTGTTCGTCGGGTTCCAGTGACGGCAATGGCAACGGTAACGGAAACGGCAATGGCAACGGAAACGGCAACGGCAACGGCAATGGCGGCGGAAGCGATATGGACACCTCGACGCTGAAGGCCGACGGGTCCTCGACGGTGTACCCAATCGCGAACGACGCGAGCCGGCTGTGGAACGGCAATCCGCCGGCCGACGACGAGGAGTACTGGGGTCCCGGTCAGTACGACATCGACACGGACATGCACCTCGCCGATTACTGGGCGAGCAAGTTCGGGTACGAACCGACCGGCGAGCGCAGCGTCCCGCCGTTCGGAACCCAGATCGCGCTCAGTCACTCCGGGACCGGCGTCGAAGCGGTCATCAACGAGCGCGTCGACATCGGCGATGCCAGCTCGACCGCCGAATCGATTCTGGGCAGCGACGCCGAGGAACTCGATTCCATCGTCGATCACGTGGTCGGCGTCGACGGCCAGCCGATCGTCGTCAGCCGGGAGATCGCCGACGCGGGCGTCGAGCAGATCACCGGCGACGAACTCCGCGCGATCTACAAACAGGAGATCACCAACTGGAGCGAGGTCGGTGGCCCGGACAAGGAGATCTACGCCATCGGTCGCTCCGAGGACTCCGGTACCGACACCGCGTTCCGCGCGAACCTCTACGGCGACCCCGACGCGCCGATCGATCCCGATACCCGGAAAGGGCAGAACCAGCAGGTCAGGACGCTCGTCGAGCAGAACGACAACGCGATCGCGTACATCGCACTCGCCTTCGTCGAACCCGACGGCGCGACACCGCCGATCGACCTCGAACTCGACGGCACCGTCTACAGTTACGGCGAGAACCTCGGTGCCAAGGGCTACCCGCTCAGCCGTGACCTACACATGTACACCTGGGAGGGGACCTCGGAGAAGGAAGCCGCGTTCCTCAATATGATCCTCTCGGAGTTCGGCCAGACCCGGTTCGTCGAGCCGAACAACTACTTCAAGATCCCGCCCGCGCGCCGCGAAGAGGAACGCGCGAAGCTCCCTGATCAGGTCTAAGAGGGTATTCTTCGGGATTTATGCAGGATTCGAAATCTGAGCGCGTTGCTTCGGGCACACAACGATGACAGCCGACTATCGATCGCCGAATGCAGTGGTCGCCGTCCTCCGGTGGATCGACGAGCGTGGCCGCTCGCTTCACCGGTCGTGGGAGGGGCTGGACTGGTTCAGTCGCCTGCTGGCCGTCGGACAGCTGGTGCTGGTCGTCGCTTCTTTCGTCGGGTTTCTCCTCCAGTCGGTCTGGACGCCGCTTTTCGTGGTGGCGTTTCTGCTCGCGTTCGGCCTCGGATGGGCCGTCCGACAGGCACTGACCGCCAAGGTCGTGACGTTCCTGATGACGGTCTCGGCGCTGGTCACGCTTGGACTGATAGCGGTGTTTCTCGTGCTGGAGTCGATCCCGGCCTTCCGGACGGCCGGGCTGGACCTCGTCAATCCCTTCGGTGAGAACGCGTGGGCCGCGAGCCAGAGCCAGTACTCGCTCGTTCCGATGATCTGGGGGACCGTCCTCACGACGATCGTCGCGGTCGCGGTCGCCGGACCGCTCGGGATCGCGGGCGCACTGTTCATCAGCGAGATCGCCCCCGGATGGCTCCGCGACGTCGTCAAGCCGGCCGTCGAGATCCTCGCCGGCATCCCGTCGATCGTCTACGGGTTCATCGGGTTCACGATCATCAACCCCTACATCACGGATCGCCTCTCGGTCAATCCCGGCGCGCTGTTCGCGATCGGCGTCGTCATCGGGTTCATGGCGCTGCCGACGGTCATCTCGGTCGCGGAGGACGCGCTGGACGCAGTGCCGTCATCGATGAAAGACGGGGCGCTCGCCGTCGGTGCGACCGACTGGCAGACGATGCAGAGCGTGACCGTTCCGGCGGCGTTCTCCGGCGTGTCAGCGGCGGTCTTGCTTGGCATCGGTCGGGCGATGGGCGAGACGATGGCCGCGACGGTGATGATCTCACACAGCCGTCGGCTCCCCGAACCGACCGGCTACAACGTCTTCGACAGCACGGAGACACTGACGACGTTCATCGCCAGCAGCTACGGCCACGTCACGCCCGGTGAGACGTTCTGGAGCGCGCTGTTCGCCGCCGGTGTCGTCCTGCTGGTCATCGTCACCGGACTCGGTATCGCCTCACAACTGGTCGAGATGCGAATGCAACGGAAACTACAGGGCAACCAATGAGCGACGCATATCGGAGACGACTCGTCGATACGGGTTCGACGGGGTACGACCGCATCGCCGCCGGAACTGTCGGAGCCGCGTTTCTCCTCTTCGCCGCGGCCGTGGGCACGTTCTTCGGCTGGGTTCCGACCGGCGAAGCGGGGCTGACGTCGTTCGGCATCGCCCTGCTCGGTCTCGGACTGGTCACCGCCGCGCTCGGGGTCGCGTCGTACCGGCTTGACGTTGCGACGACGCCCAGCGAGTCGCCAGGGCTCGTCGCCGGGGCCGTTCTCGCGCTGCTCTGGCTGTCGACGGCGGGCGCTGTCGCCGGCGGGACGCTCGGGACGGTCGGCTGGGTGCCGGCGATAGTCGTCGGTGTCGGGATCGGATACGCGACGCTCGCGTCGCCAGAGGACCTCGGCTCGACGCTTCCCGTCGGGGCCTTCCTCGTGTTGGTCGGGGCACTCGTCGCTGCCGGCGTGCTCGGTCCCGAATGGGCGTGGGAATCGTCGGCGTTCGCAGCGACGTTCCCAGCCGACGTCGTCGTCCCGCTGTTGGCGCTTCTGGGCAGTCTGCTCGCGGGCTGGACCGCCGGGAAGGCGTACGGCGGCTTCGGCGCGCGCGGCCGGCAGCACGGCGCGTTTCTGCTCGTCTCGCTGGTCGTCTTCCTCGTCATGGGCGTGCTCGCGTTCCTGCTGCTCTACGTGGCCGAACGCGGTATCGGTACGGCCGTCGAGAACCTCACAGTCAGCGCCGGAACGTTGCTTCTCTTGGTCGCGCTCCCGCTGTTCGTCTCGGTCCGGCGGGGGCGTCGTGGCCTCGGATCCGCGTCCGGAGTCACGCTCGTCGCGGTGTACCTGTGGCTCGCACTCGCGGGAACGTTCACGCTCGTGGCCGGGGCCCTCGGGTACGCCGTCGTAACCGGGGACGCGGTCACGACGGGGACGACGACGATCCAGCCGACGGCGGCCGTCGGCGCGCTACCGGCCGCCCTGGTTAGCGGACTCGCGCTGCTGGCCGTCAGGCAGGTGAAGCCGTGGCGTCCGTCCGACCGGCGGGCGCGGACGCTCAAGCGCGCCGGCGTTGTTCTCACAGTCGCGCTTGCGGCGGGCGTCCTCGTCGAGCTCTTCGTTGCGCCCATTGCCGTAGCAGGGGTCTCAGTGTTTGGGACGTTCGCCGTCGCCGTCTGCGCTCTGAGCGGCGCGGCCATCGCCGCGAGACTAGGCACGCGGCTTCGGGACAGTCCCTCGCCGGCCTCGCTCCCGCCGCTCGAAGCGAGCACGAAGCTGTTCCTCTGGGGAGTGCTGGCCGTGTCTCTGCACGTGCTCGTCACTGGCACCTCGATCGGAACCCAGACCGCGGGACTGGTCGCCAGCGGGACCATCGACTGGCCGTTCGTCATGAACCCGACCCAGGGGCTCGGGATCCAGCGCGGGGTCATGCCGGCGCTGATCGGGACCGTCTGGATCGTCATCGGCGCGGTCGTCTTCGCCGTCCCGATCGCGGTCGGCGCCGCCGTGTTCCTGACCGAGTACGCCGAGGACAGCCTCTTCACCAAGGGGGTCGACGTGGCCACGAACGGCCTCTGGAGCACGCCGAGCATCGTCTTCGGGCTGTTCGGGCTGGCGTTTATCGTCCCCCGCTTTGGCAACAGCGGGTCGATCTTCGCCTCGCAGCTCGTTCTCGGGTTCATGCTGCTCCCGCTCGTGCTGGTCACGAGCCGGGAAGCGATGCAGAGCGTGCCCGACGAGTACCGCGACGCCAGCGCCGCGCTGGGCGTCAGCAAGTGGGACACGATCAGAGAGGTCGTCATCCCCGCCTCGATGCCGGGGATCATCACCGGCGTCATCCTGGGGGTCGGCCGAATCGCCGGCGAAACGGCACCGCTGTTGCTCGTGTTGAACGGTCCGGTCGCCCCGACGGACACGCCGGCCGTCCTCTCGAGTTTCGAGGTCGGCCTGACGGCCCAGCCACCGTTCGTGCACGTGACCAATCCCGCGCTGCTCGAGTCGGCGAGCGCGCTCCCTTATCAGCTGTACGCGATCATCACGGCCGGCGTGCTCGACGACATGGCGTTCGGCTGGGCGACGGCGTTCGTGTTGCTCGGCGTCGTCCTGTCGTTTTTTGCCGTAGCCGTCGCGTCGCGGCGCTACTTCCGGAGGAAACTACACCATGACTGAGACGACGATCGCATCCGAACGCGGCACAGACACCGAAATCGAGACGACGAAAGGCGAGAGCACCGAACGCACGCGCGAGGAGTGGACCGACTACGAGTCCGCCGGCGAGACCGTCCTGTCGGTCTCCGACCTGAACGTCTACTACGGGGACGAACACGCACTGAAAGACGTCTCGATGGATATCCCCGAGCAGAGTGTCACGGCGCTGATCGGCCCCTCAGGCTGTGGGAAATCGACGTTCCTGCGGTCGCTCAATCGGATGAACGACCGCATCAAGAGCGCTCGTGTCGAAGGAACCGTCGAGTTCGATGGGCAGGACATCTATCAGGACGGCGCCGACCTCGTCGAGCTTCGCAAGCGGATCGGGATGGTGTTTCAGTCACCGAACCCGTTCCCCAAGTCGATTCGCGAGAACGTCGCGTACGGTCCTCGAAAACACGGGGACATCAACCGCGGACTGACGGCCCGCCTGCTCGGCCGCGACGAAAAGGACGCGGAAGACCGGCTCGTCGAGCGCACGCTGAAACAGGCGGCCCTGTGGGATGAGGTCAGCGATCGGCTGAAAGACAACGCGCTCGGGCTCTCGGGCGGCCAGCAACAACGGCTCTGTATCGCCCGGTGTCTGGCCGTCGATCCCGAAGTGATCCTGATGGACGAACCGGCGAGCGCACTCGACCCGATCGCAACCTCGAAGATCGAGGACCTCATCGAGGAGCTCGCTGAGGAGTACACCGTCGTCGTCGTCACGCACAACATGCAACAGGCTGCCCGAATCTCCGATCAGACTGCCGTGTTCCTCACCGGCGGCGAACTCGTCGAGTACGACGACACCGAGAAGATCTTCGAGAGCCCCGAGAGCCAGCGCGTCGAGGACTACATCACCGGCAAGTTCGGGTAGGGATGTCCGAGCCGTCGCTTTCCGAGCGACCGGCGTCGCTCAGAGACGACGTCGTCGCGTTCGGGGACTCCGTCCACAACCAGCTCCGGCGAGCGCTGTCGGCGCTGGACACGCTCGATCCGGAACTCGCCCGGACGGTCGTCGACGGCGACAGGCTCGTCAACGAGCGATACCTCGACCTCGAACGCGACTGCATCGAGGTGCTCGCGCTGCACCAGCCCGTCGCCAGCGACCTCCGGACGGTCGTCGCCGCGTTCAAGATCCTCACCGATCTCGAGCGGATCGCCGATCTGGCGGCGAACCTCGCGTCGCTGGTCGAGCCGCTGATGGCCGAGATCCGGGACGACGCGTTCGCCGCCGTCCGACTGGTCAAGATCGGTGAACTGGCCTCCGAGATGGTCATCGACGCGCTGTACGCCTTTGAGACCGGAGACGCCGAGCTCTGTCGGACTGTCGTCGACCGCGATGGATCGCTCAACGATCGCTGTCAGGACGCGATGGACACGGTCGTTCGACAGCTGCTGGATCCGACCGAGACGGCCCCGTTCGCTAGCGTCGCGCCCGACGTCCTCCAGCGGGTGCTCGTCCTCGTGCGCGATCTCGAACGGATCGGCGACCATGCCGCCAACGTCGCGGCCAGGTCCTACTACGCCTTCGAGGCCGACGACGCGCTGCTGCGGTGACTGCGGGGAGACGACGTCGCACTGTCGGCTGCAATTTCGTGGAGATCGTTCGGCACTTCGGGCACCGAGATGGGAGAGTTGACTACGTACTATTGGGTAGTATGCAGCCCTCCGGAGACGGGTTCTCCCGGAAGCGAGCGTTCATCGGGCGTCTCGGCGTCGCCAGCCTGAACGCCGTGATACTGCCGCTGTGGCAGGGGGTATATATCCCTATATAGACAACATAGTAATCATAGTAGGATATTTAGCCGGTGTCGGGGTTAGCAGATGGTAATGTGGGATTCCTCTGTAAGCCGGCGTGCCGTACTGGCAGGGTCTGCCGGAGTCGCAGCATCGTTTGTGAGCGGTTGTATCACGACGAGTGCAACGCCCCCGGGGCAGGACCGTCAGCAGGGAGCCGGACAATCGGATACGCTCCTGAAAACCGGCGGGTCGTCGACAGTGTATCCCATCGTGAAGCTGGCGGCGTCACACTGGAACGGCAATTATCCGGCGTCGGATCTCGAATACTGGGGTCCGAGCCAGTACGATATTACGACGAGCAAGCGCCTCGCAAACTACTGGGCGAGCTATTACGGGCTCGACAAAGAGGATCAAAGGACGCCGCCGTTCAACGTTTCCGTCAGTCTGAGCCACTCCGGAACAGGGCTGGAGAACCTGAAGGCGGGCCGGATTTCGATCGGTAACGCAAGCGCCTCCGTCTCGGCGGAGTTCCCGGAGATGTCCCAGGAGGAGCTCGACAAGTTCGAGAACCACGTGGTCGGCGTCGACGCCCAGCCGATCGTCGTCAGCAAGGAGATCTACGAGTCCGGTGTCACCCGGCTGAGTGCCGAACAGCTGAGGCAGATCTACACCGGCGAGATCGACGACTGGAGACAGATCGACGGGTACAGCGGCGAGAGCAAATCCATTCAGGCGATCGGCCGGACGCCCGGATCCGGGACGGACACGTCGTTCCGGAAGAACCTCTTCGGGGATCCGGATACGCCGATTCCGGGAGCCGACCAGCGGAAGGGACAGAACCAGCAGGTGAAAAACATCATCTCGAACTCCGACAACGCGATCGGCTACATGGCGCTCGGGTTCGTCGATGACTCCATCGAGACGCTTTCGCTCGCGTTCGACGGGAAAGAGTTCGTCCCGGGTGAGAACCTGTCAGACCCGGACTACCCGCTGTCGCGCGACCTCCACTGTTACACCTACGACGGAACCTCGAAAACGGAAGCCGCGTTCCTCAGGATGATCATCAGCGACTTCGGTCAGGAGAAGTTCGTCAGGGCCTCGAACTACTCGGCGCTGACCGACGAACGACAGCAAAACCAGATGGACGTGTTACCCGATCCAGAACAATGACATCGCTGCAGAGGTTTGCCTCGGTCGACCCGGGGGAGCAAGCGATCAGCGCGGTCGCTGGGAGCCTCGTCTTTCTGGCGTTCGTATCAGTGTTTGCGCTTCCGCAGGCGACGATTTACCTTCTCGGCGGCTTCGTCGCCGTGACCGCGTACGGGTGGGTCACTGACCGCGAACAGACGGCGAAGTTCCTGTTTCTGTTGATGACAGTCTCGACGGTTCTCATCCTGGGACTGATCACGATCTATCTGCTCGTCGAGTCGGTCCCCGCGTTCAGTACGGTCGGGCTCGACCTCTTCGTTCAGACCCAGTGGTCGTCCGGCGAACAGGTGTACACGCTCGTGCCGATGATCTGGGGGACGTTCGTCACGACGATCATCGCGATGTTCGTGGCCGGGCCGCTGGGCCTCGCTGGCGCGATATTCCTCAGCGAAATCGCGCCGGGCTGGGCGCGTGAGATAACCAAGCCGGCGATCGAGGTCATGGCGGGGATCCCGTCGATCGTCTACGGCTTTCTCGGCTACATCGTCTTCAGCAAGTTTCTCACGCGTGAGGCGACCCTCCAGTTACCGCAACTGGGAAGCCTCTTCGCCGTCGGAATCGTCATCGGACTGATGGCGCTGCCGACGGTCGTCTCGGTCGCTGAAGACGCGTTGACGGCCGTTCCCGATTCGATGCGGGACGGCTCGCACGCGCTGGGCGTGACCGACTGGCAGACGACGAACTCGGTCACGCTCCCCGCGGCGTTCTCCGGCGTCTCGGCGGCTGTCATCCTCGGCGTCGGGCGGGTCGTCGGGGAGACGATGGCCGCCACGGTGATCCTTGCGAACGTGACGCGGCTCCCGGATCCGCTGACTGACGTCTTCGGAAACACGATCACGCTCACCAGCCTCATCGCGAACCAGCACGGGACCGCCAGCGGACTCCAGCTGTCGGTGCTGTTCGCGGCCGGTGTCGTCCTGTTCATCACCGTCATCTCGCTGAGTATCGGCTCGCAGTATATCGAGGCGCGCATGCAGCGCAAGCTCGGAGGGAAACAATGAGCACGGACGTCAGAACGACCTCGCTCGTCGAAGTCGGATCGTCCTCGCGAGAACTGATCGGTGGTGCAGTCGTCGGAGCGGCAGTGCTGACCGTCGTCGTCGGGTTTCTCAGCGCTGCGATGGTCGTCCCGGCCACGTCGTCGCTGCTCGGGCTCGAAGTCAGCACGTTGATCGGGGCGCTGCTGGTCGCGTCCGGCCTCGGACTCCTCGCGGCCGGCATCGGATCGGTTCAGGGGACCATCGAGGCCGACCCGACGTACACGCCCGGTATCCCGACGGCTGTCACCTACGGATTCGTGTGGGCGATCGCGGCCGGAATCGTCTCGCTCGTCGTGTTCGATTTCGGCGCGCTCTGGCCGCTGGCCGCACTCTCTGTCGCCGTCGCAGTCGGGATCGGGACGGTGCTCACCCGCGAGGATCTCGGGGTCACGGTCCCGGCGAGCGCGTTCCTCCTCGCGTCCGGCGGAAGCGTTCTCCTCGGGGTGCTCACCCCCGGCGTCCAGTGGCAGCCCCCGGGCCTGTCGGCGACAGTCACCGGAACCGTGTCGATCCCGGTCGTCGCGATCGTCGGCGGACTGCTCGCAGTCTGGTCCGGTGCCAGAGCGTACGGCGGCTTCGGCGCTCGCGGCAGGCAAAACGGCGCGCACGCACTGATCGGGGCCAACGCCATCGCGATGATCTCGTTGCTCGTGGTGATCGTGGCGTTCATCGCGGTCAAGGGGTTCGGACCGCTGACAGAGGGAATCAAGTACGGGTTCTACCCCGGGTTCTATCACTGGTTCCATTTCCACGTCCCGATCGTCGATACGTACGTCATCGTCCGCGGGCCCGAGATCTGGTTCTACTGGCCGTTCGTCATGGAGCCGTTCCATCAGCTGGGCTCGCTGCAGAGCGGCGTGCTGCCGGCGATCGTCGGGACCTTCTGGCTCGTGCTCGGGGCAGTGGTGTTCGCGGTCCCGCTCGGCATCGGTGCCGCCGTGTTCCTCACGGAGTACGCCGAGCAAGGCCGGTTCACGCAGCTCGTCGAGGTCTCTACGAACGGCCTGTGGAGCACGCCGAGTATCGTCTACGGGCTGTTCGGGCTCGCGTTCCTGGTACCGCGTATCGGCAACGGCCGCTCGATCGTCGCCGGCCAGCTGGTTCTCGGGTTCATGCTCCTGCCGCTGGTCGTTATCACGAGTCGGGAAGCGCTACAGAGCGTCCCTGACGAGTACCGCGATGCCAGCGCCGCGCTCGGTGTCAGCAAGTGGCAGACGATCAGAAGCGTCGTCGTTCCCGCCGCGATGCCCGGCGTCATCACCGGGGTCATCCTCGGCGTCGGCCGGATCGCCGGCGAAACGGCACCGATCCTGCTCGTCACCTCGAGCGACCCGTTCGAAGACACCGTACCGGACGTCCTCGGCTCGTTCGAACTCACTATGGCGCCGCCCTTCGTGACGAACGAGGCGCTAATGGAAGCATCGAGCGCGCTCCCCTACCAGCTGTACGGGCTTATTTCGGCCGGCCTCGGCGACAACCTCGACTTCGCGTGGGGGACCGCACTGGTCCTGCTGATCGTCGTTCTTGGGTTCTACGCGATCGGTATCGCATCGCGAGTGTACTTCCGACGGAAACTCAACCAATGAGCGATTCACAAGCCACACACGAAACAGAGAGCACAGGCATCGAGACGAGCACATCCAGTACGACGACGGCTGGCGAAACCGACGAACGGATCGACGACAGCTGGCTCGAGTACGAGTTCGAGGGAGAGCCGAAGCTCTCGGTGCAGAACCTCGATGTTTACTACGGCGACGAACACGCGCTGAAGGACGTCTCGATGGACATCCCCGAGCAGAGCGTGACGGCGCTCATTGGCCCTTCGGGCTGTGGGAAATCGACATTCCTGCGGTCGCTCAACCGGATGAACGACCGGATCAAGAGCGCTCGCGTCGAGGGGACCGTCGAACTCGACGGCCGGGATATCTACCAGGACGGGACGAACCTCGTCGAATTGCGCAAGCGCGTCGGAATGGTGTTTCAGTCGCCGAATCCCTTCCCGAAGTCGATCAAGGACAACGTCTCTTACGGTCCACGCAAACACGGGGACATCAACACCGGGTTGCTCGCCAGTCTGCTGGGCAAAGACGAATCGGACAAGGAAGCGGAACTCGTCGAACGCTCGCTCACGCAGGCAGCGCTGTGGGACGAAGTCAGCGATCGGCTAGACGACAACGCGCTCGGACTCTCGGGCGGTCAGCAACAGCGGCTCTGCATCGCCCGGGCGCTGGCGACCGATCCGGAGGTGCTGCTGATGGACGAACCGGCGAGCGCGCTCGACCCCATCGCCACCTCGAAGATCGAGGACCTCATCGAGGAACTCGCCGAGGAGTACACCGTCGTCGTCGTCACCCACAACATGCAGCAGGCCGCTCGCATCTCCGATCAGACCGCCGTCTTCCTCACCGGCGGCGAACTCGTCGAGTACGACGACACCGAGAAGATCTTCGAGAGCCCCGAGAGCCAGCGCGTCGAGGACTACATCACCGGCAAGTTCGGCTAGTCGTTTCCGCGCGGGCCACGCAGGTTCGACAGTAAGACTAACGTAGCCCAATCTACCACACAGCATACGAACAAATGCCACGAGAATCCTATCAAGAGAAACTCGACGCCCTCCGCGAGGACGTCCTCTACATGAGCGAGGTCGTCCTCGATCGCGTCCGGATGGGCCAGGAAGCGCTCCAGCAGAAAGACGAACAGCTCGCACAGGACGTCATCGACAACGACTACGAGATCAACCAGCTGTATCTCGATCTCGAACAGGACTGCGTGAACCTCCTCGCGCTCCAGCAGCCGGTCGCCGGCGACCTGCGCTTCATCGCCGCCTCGTTCAAGATCATCACCGACCTCGAACGGATCGCCGACCTCGCGACGAACCTCGGCGAGTACACGCTCGAAGCCGACCGTGACGTCTTCCCTGAGGTCGACGCCCAGGAGATCGGCGATGCGGTCGTCGAGATGGTTGAAGACGCGATGGACGCCTACGCCGAAGAGGACGTCGACGCCTGTTTCGAGATCGCCGAGCGCGACGACGAGGTCGACGCGATGTGTGCCGACGCCTCCGATACCGTCATGCGCGATCTGATCGAGCGCGAGGCGACCACGGCGGCCGACGACGAGGACATCGAGCAACTGATGACCGACGTTTCGCGACTGCTGTTGACGATCCGCGACCTCGAACGGATCGGCGATCACGCGGTCAACATCGCCGCCCGGACGCTGTACATGGTCGAGAACGACGACGAACTCATCTACTGACGCCGTCCGGTCCTCCACTCGCCCGATAACGGCACCCGCAAGTCACGTGTCTGTTACTCGCGAGTCGCGCGTGTGCGTTCGTCGTCGGCGATGGCCTCGGTCTCCTCGACGGCGGTCGTCAGCGAGACGTTGAGCCAGGCCATCGAGACCAGGCCGCCGGCGAGCGTCACCAGGTTCTTGACGGCGTGATCGACGACAGCGATGCTGATCGCGAGCGGTCCCGAGAGCGGCGTCAGGCCGACGACGATGATCGCGAAGGCCCCCTCGTAGAGGCCAAGACCGGCCGGCGTCAGCGGCAACACCTTCGCGAGGTTACCGACGCTGACCGCGAAAAAGGCGACGCCGACCAGAAACGGCGTGAGTTCGACGCCGAAGGCCGCCAGCACGACCACCGCTGTGAGCACGTCGATCGTCCAGACGAGCAGGCTGGTCGTGCCGACCAGCGCGAACGCGCGCCGGTCGCTGGCGACCGTCTGGACGTCCCCCGCGAACCGCTCGATCACGCCGGCGACGTAGTCGGCGTAGCTGTCGTTGCTGAGCCGCGAGACGGCCCCACGGACGTAGTTGCGGTCGCTTCGGGCGCTGAGAACGATCCCGAGCGTCACGGCGATCGCGGCCGCGCCGACGCCCGCGGCGACGACCATCGCCGTCCGACCGGCCTGCTCCTGACCGCCGGCCAGTTCCGTCCCGGCGATGGCCGTCTGGAGTTCCGCCGGCGACATCGTGACGACCATCCCCAGCACGACGACACCGGCCAGGAAGGCGATCGTCAGCAGGTCGAAGACGCGCTCGATCGCCAGCGAGGCGAACCCCGACGGGTACGGCACCGACCGGCGGGCCTTCATCACGTAGGCGCGGACGGCGTCGCCCAGTCTGGCGGGAAAGACCAGATTGCCGGTCTGACTGATGAAGATCGCCCCCGTCAGAAACGCCGGGTCCGACCGATAGCCCAGCCGTTCGAGGATGTCACGATAGCGCGTCCCCCGAAGCGGCCAAGAGCAGAGGTACACGAGCACCGATGCGCCGACCACAAGCAGGTCGGCCTGTCGCATGTTGGCCCACACCTCGCCGGGGTCGAGATACGTCGTCATTAACACCAGCGCGAGCGCGACCAGTCCCGTCCCGACGGCGACGTTCACCCGGCGGTCGAGGCGCGGACTGACCGACACCTGCCAGAAGGTGCGGACGATCTGGCTACCCATTCCGAAGACGTCCCGGACGAGGTCGACCTTTGAATCGCCTTTCGGCGTCCACTCGACGGGGAACTCCCTGACCTCGTAGCCGGCGCGCTGGGCGTGGACCAGCACCTCGGTGTCCCAGAACCAGTGGCTGTCCTCGACGTCTTCCAGCACGTCGAACAGCACCTCCCGGTCGAAGGCCTTGAAGCCACACTGGTGGTCTTGCAGTTCCGAGCGCAACAGCAGTTGCACGAGCACGTTGAACCCCCGGCTCGGGATCCCGCGCTTGGCGGGCCGATCCGCCGTGTTGCCGGGGATCCACCGCGATCCGGTCGCGAACTCGTAGCCCTCGCTGCGGACGCTCTCGATCAACTCCTCAAGATGGGACATGTCCGTCGCGAGATCCGTATCGAAGTACGCCAGCGTCTCGCCGCGGGCCTGCCGGAAGGCGTACTCCAGCGCGCCGCCCCGGCCGAGGCGCTGGTCGCTGTGGACGTGGCGCACGCGCTCGTCTTCGTCGGCCAGCCGGGACGCGATCTCGGGCGTGCGGTCCGCACAGCCGTCCTCGGCGACGATCACCTCGAACGCGCCGGCAGGCAGAAACTCCTCCAGCGTCGCGAGCGTGACCTCGACGGTCCGCTCGATCGTGTCCGCCTCGTTGTAGGCGGGCAGGACGACGCTCACTTCGACCGCACGATTCATTATGCGTCTCTATCGGTCACGGCCGACAAGAACCTTCTGGTGGCCGCCGAGATGGCCGCGCTAGCCGAGTTCGTGGCCGTCCTCGCGTGCCAGCCCTTCGAGGACGTACTCCGCGGCGGTCCGGGTGGTCGCGAGCGGCGTGTCGTGGACGTCACAGATCCGCAGCAGCGCCGAGATATCGGGTTCGTGGGGCTGGGCGGTCAGCGGGTCCCGCAGGAAAACGATGCCGTCGATCCGGTCGTTGGCGGCCTCGGCCCCGATCTCCATATCGCCGCCGAGCGGGCCGGACTGCTTGCGCTCGACCTCCAGTCCCGTCGCCTCGGCGATCCGCTGGCCCGTCGTACCGGTACAGACGATGTCCACGGTCGAAAGATACGACTGATAGCTCTCGGCGAAGTCGATCATTTCGGGCTTCTCGTCGTCGTGTGCGATCAGCGCGATGCGCGTCATAGTTCTCCCTCTCGGCGCATCGTGAAACAACTTTCGCGGATCGCCGGTGCGCTATTCGTCAGTGATCTCGACCGCCCCGTCCCGGTCGACGGTGACGCTCCAGCCGCCGATCGAGAACGTCACCGGAGACTGTCGGTCGCCGGTCAGCACGGCCCGCAGCGTCTCGAAGTCGACGTGTTCTTCGAGCGGTTCGACCTCGTCGACCTCGAGGTCGCTCTCGGCGACAATCGCGTCGGTGATCACGTCCGAAGCCGGTTCCGGAGCGACCCACGCCGCTGCGTCGTCCGCGTCGCCGTCTTCCTCGCGAACGATGTACGGCTCGTCTGCGCTCATACCTGTCCCTACCCCGTGCTCGATATATAGTGTCCCCGAGCGGTTTCAGTCTCAGAAAGAGCCTACTCAGAGGGATTATCGTAGCCGGTCGGAGGCATTCTCACTCCGACCGGGTGGCAGAGTTCGATTCCACGGGAGAACTCTACGGGTTTCTACGATAATCCCTCTCAATCATTCGTCGCCGGTCGCTTCGGACGGCGTCTCGCCGTCGGCCGCGAGCAGCGACTGCCCGTCTCTCGAGACGACGTACTGGGCCGGCACGTCGCCGGCCATCGAACACGATCCGCCGACCGGACAGCGATCACAGGCGGTCCCCGAGCAGTCGATCCGCGTCAGGTGACCGCGCCGGCGCATCTCCTCGATCATCGCCTCGATCGCGTCGGGCCGGCGGTCGACGGCGTCGGCGATCCGCTCGGGCGTCTCGCCGCTCTCGAGGCGAGCGAGGACGTCCTCGTAGAGGCTCATGGCTGATCCCGGTCGCCGCCGGCGTGCGGTTCGTCGTCCTGTCCGTTGGCCGTCCGACGGTCGGCGCTCTCGCCGTCGAGATACCGCAGCGCGATCGCGGTGAACGGCACCGCGAGCAGCGACGGTCGGTAGGGGGGTTCGAACGCCGCCGCGACGTCGCCGGGAGGGGCGATCCAGACCCCCGATCCGCCCGCGATCGCGCCGAGGAGCGTCCCCAGCAGGTCCGTCCCGGCGACGATCCACAGCATCGCGCTCGCCATGACGACGAGCGCCTGATTGGGCCGGGCCGCGAGCCCGCCGCGCGCGGCGGCGAGGTAGAACCCGCCGGCCGAGAGCAACACGATCGACCGCCAGAGGACGTATGTTCCCGTCAGCGTCACGAACGGTATCGACTCGCCGATCTCGAGCCCGAACGCGCCGCCGAGTGCGCCGACGCCGGCCAGTCCGACTGCGATACCGAGGATCGCGACGTAGAGTTCGTCCCGGCGCATTCAGGCCACCCCCAGTACGGTCCCGATCACGCGCAACAGTCCGCCCCAGACGAACAGGACGGTCACCAGCGTCGCCAGCGCGCCGCCGAGCACGCGCACGACGCCGCCGCCGGTCCGTCCCTCCTTGATCAGCATCGCGAAGGTCGCCACGCAGGGGAAGTAGATGCTCACCATCACGACCGACGTGACGAGCTGGAAGGAACTCATCGAGACGGCGCTCAGCTGTGCGACCGCCAGGTCCTTGCGCATGAACCCCGCGATCAGCGCCGGGACGGTGTCGGCTGGCACGCCGAACCACCCGACGAGCAACGGTTCCAGCATCCCCGAGAGCCAGCCGATCGCACCGCCCAGATACAGCACGTTGACGACCGCGACGCCCAGCAACACGAACGGGATCGCGGTCGTCATGAACCCGCGCAGACGAAGCGAGAGCTTGGTCGCGACGTTGTCCAGACGCGGCCGTCGCATCGGCGGGATGTCGATAGCGATATCGGGCGTCTCGCCCGGGACGATACGGTTCAGCACGGCCCCGAACACGAAGAAGCCGGCCAGCAGATACAGCAGGATGTAGCCGGTGTACTGGGGGAGCAACGACAGCATCACGCCCAGTTGCGCCCCGCAGGGGATGAACACCGAGAGCAGCGTCATGGCGATGAACCGCTGTTTCTCCGTCTGAAGGGTTCGGGTCGCGGCGACGCCGGGGACGTTACAGCCGAAGGACAGCACCATCGGGACGATGGCGAACCCGCTGAGGCCGATCCGGTCGAACAGCGCGTCGACCAGCACCGCGAGCCGGGCCATGTAGCCTGAATCCTCAAGTATCGCGAGCAGGAAGTACAGCGCGAGGATCGCCGGGAGGACGACCCCGATCGCGACGAACAGTCCGCTCGTGAGCATCCCCCACGAGGAGACCGCGCGCTGAGCGCCGGGATCGCCGACCAGCAGGAAGTACACCCACGACCCCTCCATCGGGAACGCCTCCTGAATCCACGGGAGCCAGTAGTTGTCGAACAGCGGGACGAAATACCCGTCAGTGAAGAAACCGGCCACGGCAGTGAAAAACGACCACATGCCGTACAGCACCGCGACCGCGAACGGCAGTCCGGTCAGCGGCGAGACCGCCAGCCGCCCGATGTGCTCCGAGAGCGACGGCTCGCTGTCCCGATAGGTGACCGCGCGCTCGACGATCGCGTCGACGAGGTCCCACCGGCGTGCGGACGCGTCGGTCTGCGGTCCCGTCTCCGATCGGACGAGGTCGGCCGACGAGTCGGCCTGACGGATATCGGTCCGCGCTCGGCCGGAGACCGATTCCAGCGAGGTCTCGCGCGGTTCGGTGAGCGCGCTCCGAAGCGAGTCGAGGCCGACGCCTTCGGTCGCGACCGTCGGTACGACCGGGACGCCGAGCAGCGATTCGAGCGTCTCGACGTCGATGTCGACGCCCTGGCTCGCGGCCTCGTCCCACATGTTCAGCGCGACGACGGCCGGATGGCCCCGATCGAGCACCGAAAGCAGCAGGTTCAGTCCGCGCTCGATCCGCGTCGAATCGAGCACACAGACGACCGGCGCGTCCGGGTACTCCTCGAGCAACTCCACGGCGACGGCCTCGGCCTCGTCGGTCGGGCTCAGCGAAAAGGTCCCCGGCACGTCGAGCACGTCGACGGTCCGGTCCCCCAGATTGAGTTCGCTTTCGGTGTACTCGACGGTCGTTCCGGGGTAGTTCGACTCGCTGATGTTCGTTCCGGCGAGCCGATTGAACAGTGCGCTCTTGCCGACGTTCGGGTGACCGACCAGCAGGACTGGCGACCGCTTGGTCATTCTTCAGTGGCGACTTCGAGGTCCCGGGCCTGGGACCGACTCAGCGAGACAGTCGACCGACCGACCGAGACGACGACGGGACCACCGAAGGGGTGTTTCGTGTGGACTTCAATGGTCTTGCCCGGTCGAACGCCCATCGACCGGAGGCACTCCCTGTCGACGTCCTCGATCATGGCACACTCGCCGCATTCGAGATCGTCCAGCCGACAGCGCTTGCACCGTCGCTTGCGGCGACGCTTGCGCCGTCGCTTTCCCTGCCGGTTCGATCGACCGCCGCCAGCGTCCGATTGTCCCGTCATCAGTTAGGCACACCTAATTTCGGCGTGCCAAAACCTCCGTCGCAGATACAGGTAAATGTTGCGGATTCGTCCCACGCTCATCACGGAAATCTTCTATTTCCGTACGACCCCGAGGCACTCGGCCTGCTCCGCCTGTAGACATGGATTGACGAATGCCCAAATATGGTGATGTATGCACAAGGTTAAGGTACGCTGCAAATCATAAAGGGGATATGGAAACCCGAAAAGTGCAGCGACTGGGGCCATCGACGCTGGCGATGACCCTGCCGGCGGAGTGGACCACCAATCAGGGCGTCGAGAAGGGCGACGAGGTCTCGTTGCGGATCGGTGACAAGGGGACACTGACGGTGCTGCCGGAGTCGGTCCAGTCGGAGGAATCGGAGGCCGTCATCCACGCGGCCGATCTGGACGCCGACAGTCTGGAACGTGCGATCGTCGCTCAGTACGTGCTGGGGAGGCGGATCATCCACGTCGACGCCGGGGAGGGAGAGACGCTGGCCAGCGAGCACATCAACGCCGTCTACAACGCCGAGACGCAACTGATGGGGCTGGGCGTCATCGAAGAGACCCCGGATCGGATCGCGATCCGGTGTTCGGTCGACGCGGAGGACTTCACGCTCGACAACCTCATCGAGCGCCTCGAATCGACCGGATCGACGATGCGAAACGAGGGGATCAAAGCGCTGGCACACAGCAATCCCGACCTCGCACAGCGTGCGCTGAACCGGGAGCGGCAGGCGAACAAGATCTTCGTGCTCATGCTTCGGCTGATCTTCACCGCCTACCAGAACCCGAATCTCGCGCGAGCCGTCGGACTGGAGGACGGATTCCCGCTGATCGGGTACCGGTCGATCGCGAAGAACCTCGAGTTGACGGCCGACAACGCCGAGGACATCGCCGAGATCGCGATGGAAGCCGAAGACCACACGCTGCAGGTCGACTCCTCGACCATGAAGCGGATCCGGGATTTCACCGACCAGGTCAACGAGATGACCGAACAGGCCGCCCACGCGGCGGTCGAACGCGACTACAACGCCGCCATCGAGGTCCGAAAGCAGTACGCCGAAGTCGAGGACTGCGTGCAGGACATCCTCGCCGACCTGCCGGAGATGAGCAATACGGATCTCCTCGAAATACGAGAAGTGCTCGTCAGCCTCCAGCAGACAGCCGAATACGCCGTACGGAACGCCGAGATCGCGACGAACCTCGCGCTCAACGAGGAGAGCGAACACACGACGATCAGGACGCCAACCGATGAGTAGTCGGGAGGAGCTTTTTTGATGTTGCCACAGGACACTCGGACGTGAACTGGAAGTACTGGATCCGAAATAGCTTCGTCACCGGCCTGATACTGGTCGCGCCGCTGGTCGTTACGATCGTCGCGTTGCGGTTCTCGTTCGGGTGGCTGACCGGCTTCGTGGAACCGTTCGTCACCACGATGGACCTCACGCGGTTCACCGGCGAGAGCGAGTTCCTGGCGAAATTACTTGCGGTAATGCTGATGCTCGTGTTAATCTGGCTCGCCGGGTTTCTGGCCCAGTGGGGTATCACCGGTAGTTTCTTCGGCGGTCTCGACCGGGCGATCGGCCTCATTCCGATGGTACGGGTCATCTACACCGGCGTTCAGGGGGTGGCAAACTCGCTGGTCGAGCCGACCGATCGCTACAAGAGCGTCGTGCTCGTCGAATACCCCCGCGACGGCGTCTACGCGCTCGGGTTCATCACGTCCGAGAGCCCGGATCCGGTACAGACCGCGATCGGGACCGCCTATAACGTCTATCTCCCGAACAGTCCGAACCCGACGAACGGCCATCTCGCGCTCGTCCCGGCGTCGGAAGTCCACGAACTCGACATCTCGGTCCGGCGCGGCATCCGCCTGATGGTCACGACCGGCATCGCGGAGACGAGAGACGAACTGGAAGAACTCGATGTGGACATCAGCGACGCCGTCGAGACAGCGACCGCGCCGAGTCACGTGCCCGGCGAGGACGACGCGTCCGGCGAAAACAACACACCCGACCGAAACGACGCGTAGCGCGAACCAGCAGTCACAGACGGGACGTCACGGCGGTCACACTGGATACGTCTCCGCCAGTGCGTCCAGCGCCTCGTGGTGCTCGCTCGTGTGGGGGGCAGTCAGCGGCGAGACACTGACCTTGCCGTCGACGACGGCTTGTCGATCGGTCCCGTTCTCGTGAGGCAGATCCCCGTCGGCCATCCGCTCCCAGATCCGGTCGTACAGCTGGATCTCGGCCCCGTCGCGAACGGCGTCCATCTGATAGACGCGTGACGGCTCCGTGATCGCGAGCGGCGCGTGCTCGCCGTCGTCGAGCGGCCCGTACTCCCCGCTGGCCATCGGCGCGTTGACGTTCAGGTAATCGGCAGATTCGAAGACACCGGCCCCGAGCGCGTGGTCCGCGAGGTATGCGGCTGCTCTCGTCGCCTCACCGTAGGCGTCGTACTCCGATCTCACCGCCTCGGAGGAGACGTCCTCTCGGACGGGGACATACATTGAGACGGCGATCGCCGGCACGTCGAAGAAGGCTGCCTCGACGGCCGCGCTGACCGTCCCGGATCGGCCGAGGACGTACGCGCCGAGGTTCGCGCCGTCGTTACAGCCGGATACCACGAGATCGACATCCGGCACCAGCGATTCCACACCGGCGACGACGCAATCCGCTGGCGTGCCCGTGACTGCGTACCCGAGTTCGTGGTCGGTGACCGTGACCGAGTTCGATAGCGCACGCCCGACGGCGCTCTGGTCGCTGTCAGGTGCGACCGCGATTACCTCCCCGACATCCGTCAGCGCGTCGTAGAGAGCCCGGAACCCGGTAGTTTCGATCCCGTCGTCGTTCGTCAGCAAGATCGTCGGCTCGCCGTCGTCCATGGCTACACTCCGGGCGGATTCAGCAAAAGCCCACCGCTCGACGAAGTCGATGCCCCGCCGTTATTGTCGTGCCGAGTGCGATCACACGACACGCGGATCAGACCCGCTCCATCACCGGCCGAGCGACGCTCGGAGGGACATCTCTCTGTCGCGCCAGAACCCGATCAGGTACCCACCGACGAGCCCACACAGGAGACTGTACGCCAGCGCAAACACGACCGTCTGGACGAGACTCGGGGCGACCATAATTGCGCCGTCCGCCAGTTCGCGACCGACGAGGACGGTTCCGGCCATTGCGGCCGCGGTGTAGCCGGCCGAGAGCCCGATCGCCGGCAGTACGGCCTCGTGTATCGAAGCGGTCTCACCGAGCGTGAGAGCGGCAAGCACTGCGCCGGCGGCGACGAGCGCGACAACCGGAAGGAGATAGTACAGCAGTTCCGGTTTCTCCTGGGCGTGCTGGATCGGCTGCTGGATCCGACCGAGATCGATCTGGTAGATCAGGTCGGGGTTGACTTCGCCGGGGATCGACAGGACCTGCGGGCGCTCCGTGTCGATGATCACCGTCTCGTTTTCCCGCATATTCGAAAAGTCGATCGTCCCGTTGACCTCGGACAGGTAGTCCCCATCGATGATCGAGACGCTGTTCGTGAGCGTGCGGACGTCCAGCGCCACGTTGTGGGCGGCGTAGAAGACCCGACCGATCTCCGAGAGGACGTCCTGAACCGCCGCGCCTTCCGGGGGACCGTCGGGAACCAGTACGACGACGACCATCGCGAGATAGCCCGCGACGAACGTCAGCGCGCCGCCCAGAACACCGGCCAGCCAGTTGTAGCTCGTGATCCGGGGGTCGAACAACGGCTCGTCTTCCGACGGGTCGTCCATGGGTGTCTCAACACACCTCGAACGGGACAAAAAACGTTCCGGTGGGGCGGATACTGCGCCGTTGACGACACGTCCGAGAATCAGTAAGCTAACCCACGGCTAAAGCCGTGGGCTTTCAGCGTGGACTCCCGCTCTGGCCGACTCGTCGGCAGGAGAATAACCTCCATTCGCGTTCAGCGTCCCGCTGTTCAAGCGCACGCCTACGGGTGCGCCTCCACCAGAGCCAGTTTGGTTCCGGCGGAGATACCGCAAACCGATGTTCTTCGCCGCGTTGTAATCCGCGTGGTTCTCATAGCCGCATTTCAAGCACTCGAAGGCCTCACCATCGCGGTTATCTGGATGCGTGAACCCACAGTGTGAGCACCGACGCGACGTGTTCTCTGGGTCAACCTGTTCCACGTCGATACCGTACTCGGCGGCCTTGTACTCGACGTACTCGACAAGCCGACGAAACGCCCACTTGTGGCCCCACGATGCACCAGTGCGTTCCCGAATGTCGGTCAGGTCTTCAAACGCTATCACCGAACACTCGTTCTCGCGGGCTTCAGCCACCAACTCGTTCGAGAGACGGTGAAGCGTTATCTTGAACCGACCGTCTTCTTTGCGACCGACAGCCTGCATATTTTCGTGTGCCCACCGCGTGCCGTGTTCCTGCAAGTCCCCACGGCGTTTCTCGTACTCACGTCGCCAGTGGTCAAATTCGTCGCCTGTCCAGAACGTGCCCGTCGAGGCAACTGCAAGATTGTTCACGCCGAGGTCTACCCCGAGAACTGTGCTGTTCTCGGTGGCATCCTGTGCCGACGTGTCAGGCTCCACGTCCGTCTTTGTGTGGATGTGAAGCATCCAGTTGCCGTTGCTGTAGTGTAGTTCCGCCCCCGTGGTTTCGTACTCGTCCGAGAAAAGGTATTCTGCATGGGGCGTGTTTCGCTTTTCGTCAGGGAGCACGTAGTCGGCTTCGATGCGACCATCAACTGTTGCCAGCGACACGTACTCGTCGCGGAAGGTGGCGGTGCGGTGGTCGTAGACGAGGTGGGGGCTGGTGAAGTGGGGCATCGACGCTTTCTTGCCCTGTTTCCACTTTTTGACCACGCTTTTGCAGGCGTCGGCGGCCTTGTTTCGGGCGGCTTGGACGTGGTTGCTGTGTAGACGAGTTTCCGCACGCACGTCGTCGTAGGTGTCGTCGTTGAGCGTGGTCTTGCTTGTGGTGACGTATTCGCCGTCGAACGCGTGGCGCGTCACATAGTTAGCGGCCCACAGAAACTCGTCTATGGTCTCTTCGAGGAGGGCGGCGTCGTCACTGTCCACGTCGAGTTTCACGGGGACAGTCCGCCGCTTCTCCATACATCATATGTATACTTGATGGTTCAAAAACGTTAGGGAGTCGGCCTTGTCGTCGTCGGTGGGTTGTCGCACAGACCGTACGCGCTTCCTCCCACCCGTGCACGGGTGGGTTTCCGCGCTGTATCCGCTATGATCGCGGTCGCTCGCTCCGGTCCGGTCGGCGTCGAGGTCGTCGAGCGCCCACCGGACGATCCGGGCCTGGACGAGTCGCTGTGGGCCGACAGCCTCACCGCGCTGGACGGCGTCGATCGCGGCGGCGGCGTCGGCACGCATCTCCGTCTCAAGGGGCCGGTGGTCGGGTTCGTCCCGAACGTCGTTCAGCAGGGCTTCGAAGTCCTCCCGGAGGTCGAAACTCGCCCGCGCAGCGTTGCACCGCGAGAGCGGGAGCACGCCGACCTCCAAGACGAGTTCTTCGACGAGTTCCCAGTCGTTCTCACAGAGATACAGCGAGACTTCACCGACGATATCCTGCCAGGCGATGGGGTCGCTGTGCTTGCACAGCTGGAGCGCCCGCGGCGGGATGTCGATCCGGGCGGTCGTCTCCGGCTCCCCGCACAGACAGCAGGGCTTCTCCCTCTTGCCGGTGTACATTCGTCGGTTTTCGGGACTGGAACGGCTTGTATTGTTCGCCCGGGATCTCGAGACGGTTGACGGCCGAAACAAGGGTATCGTCGCCGACGGGACGAGGGCCGTCGCCGAACCGTGATCGCTCGGACCGAGTAACAACGGTTTTGTCGCCCCCGGCGGCTACCACCTGTATGAACGTCGACGAGCGACTCGAGTTGGCGACCCGCCACACCCAGGAGGTCGTCACCGAAGAGGAGTTGCGGACGCTGCTGGACGAACGCGACGAACCGCGGGCCTACATCGGCTACGCCCCGACCGGCGAGATGCACATCGGACACTTCACGACGATGCGCAAACTCGCCGACTTCCTCGATGCGGGGCTGGACGTGACGGTCCTGATCGCCGATCTGCACGCCCACCTCGACGACGAGAAGAGCCCGTTCGATCTGCTCGAGGCGCGCGCGGCGTACTACGAGGAGACGATCCGAGCGATGATCGACGCCGCCGGAGCCGATCCCGAGGGCGTTGCGTTCGTCCGCGGCCGCGAGTTCGAACTCGACGAGGAGTACTCGCTGGAGCTGCTTCGGATGGCCGCCGAGACGACGATCTCGCGCGCCCAGCGCGCCGCAAGCGAGGTCGTCCGCGAGTCCGACTCGCCGAAACTCGGCGGGCTGCTGTACCCGCTGATGCAGACGCTCGACGTGGACGCGCTGGACGCCGACATCGCCTACGGCGGGGTCGACCAGCGCGGCATCTACATGCTCTCCCGCGAGATCCTGCCCGACCACGGCGGCGACGCGCCGATCTGTCTGTTCGCCCCGCTGCTGTCGGGGCTCTCGGGCGGGAAGATGAGCGCCTCCGAGGAGGCCTCGAAGGTCAACCTCAACGACTCGCCCGAGGCGGTCGCCGAGAAACTGAACGACGCCTACTGCCCGATGGGCGAACGCGAGGACAACGGCGTCCTGGAGTACGTCCAGCACCTCGTGTTCCCGATTCTCGACGAACACGACGAGTCGTTCGTCGTCGAGCGTCCCGAGAAGTACGGCGGCGATCTGGTCTACGACAGCTACGAGCAACTGGAATCGGATTTCCTCGAGGAGGAACTGCACCCACAGGATCTGAAAAACGCTGCAGGCGAATACATCTCGGACGTGATCGACCCGATCCGAACCCGGCTGAACGACAACCCGCAGTTGCTGGCGGACGCATATCCCGAGAAATACGGCGACGAAACGAGCGCGTAGCGGTCGCCTGACAGAGCCGACCCGACCGTCTGGCCCAAGCGCCCAGATCGAAGAGACAGCGTGGTATCAGAAAGACGGCCCTATCGGCAATACGAGATTTGGTGGCCAATATGAGATGTTTGATATATCGAGGGCTCCCGCACTGATAGTGACCGTTGTAACGATGTACCGGTGCGACCGCACGACGGCGTGTGATCGAGCCGGACCAGACGTACAACGGTCACTATGACAGACGACAGCGGGCGATTGTCTCAGGAGAAATCGCAGTTGGTATGTCGCCCAATACACTCTACTCGGGCAAGATGGTAGACGTCAGCGTCATCGGCTGTGGAAACATGGGCGGCGCTTTAGTGAAAGGGTTCGCCCGGAGCGGCCAACACCGGGTGACGGCGATCGACGCCGACCCCGACGCGCTCGAAGCGGTCGAAGCGTACAGCACGACAACGACGACGGACCTTGCGGCCGCGGGAGAGAGCGACGTGGTTGTCCTCGCGGTCAAGCCGGACGTGGTTGCGACAGTACTCGACGAGCTGGAGCTGTCGACCGACCAGACGCTCGTCACGGTCGCGGCGGGCGTCTCGCGGTCGTTCGTCGCCGACCGCACGGACGCGACGGTTGTCCGGGTCATGCCGAACCTCGCCGCCGAGACCGGCGACATGGCGGCCGCTGTCACCCGCGATGGACTCTCCGAGGACGTCCGCGAACTGCTGGAGACTGTCGGGGAGTACGCCGTGATCGACGAAGCGTTGATGGACGTCTCGACGGCCGTCAACGGGAGCGGGCCGGCCTTCGTCTTCTACCTCATCGGCGCGATGAAAGAAGCCGGTATCGAGGGGGGTCTCGAACCCGAGCAGGCCGAGACGCTGGCCGCACAGACGTTCAAAGGCGCGGCCGAGACCGTCCTCCGGGACGAGCGCAGCGTCGACGAACTGATCGATGCCGTCTGTTCGCCCAACGGGACGACGATCGAGGGCATGGAAGTCCTGTGGGACAGCGACGTCGAAGACCGGATCGTCGAGGCCGTCGGGGCGGCCGAGCGACGCTCCGCCGAGATCGCGGAGGCGTTCGACGATGAGTGAGGAAATCGACCGACCCGGGGAGATCGAACAGGTCGACGCCGAGGAAGTCAAGCATGCCCGCCAGCTGGCCGCGGACGCACAGCGCGTCGTCGTCAAGGCCGGGACGAACTCCCTGACCGACGAAGATTCGCGGCTCGATCGCGTAAAACTCGACAAGCTCGTCAGCGACATCATGGACCTGCGCCGGCGGGGGAAGGACGTCCTGCTGGTTTCCTCCGGTGCGATCGGCGCGGGGACGGGCCTACTGAGCAAGGACGGCGACACGGTCGAGGAGGGACAGGCGCTGTCGACGGTCGGCCAGAGCCATCTGATGCACCACTACACCCAGAGCTTCGATCGATACGACCAGCAGGTCGCGCAACTGCTGTTGACCGAGCACGACCTGAAAAACCCCGAGCGGTTCACCAACTTCCGCAACACCGTCGAGACGCTGTTCGAGTGGGGCGTCGTCCCGATCGTCAACGAGAACGACGCGGTCGCGACCGAGGAGATCCAGATCGGCGACAACGATATGATTTCGTCGTCGATCGCAGTCGGGATCGGCGTCGACCTGCTGGTCACGCTGACCGACGTCGGCGGCGTCTACACCGGCAACCCGAAGGACGATCCCGACGCCGAGCTGATCGAAGCGGTCGGGGACAACTACGACGCCGTCCAGGAGATCGTCGACGAGTCGACGACGGCGGAGTTCGGCGGCATCCAGACCAAGGTCCAGGGCGCCCGCGACGCCAGCGAGTACGGCATTCCGGCGATCATCGCCAAATCGACTGAACGGGACGTCCTGAAAAAAATCGCCACAGCCAAACCAGTCGGGACGCTATTCGTCCCCATAAACGGTGTCCACGATGAGTGAATACGACACAGACGCCCAAGTGACCGAGGCACAGCAGGCGGCGCTCCGGCTGGCGAACGTCGACGAGGCGACGCGCAACGCCGCGCTCAACTCGATCGCCGACGCGATCCGAGACAACGAAGACGACATCCTCGAAGCCAACGCCGCGGATGTCGAGGAGGCCGAGGCGATGCTCGAACGCGGCGAGTACACGCAGGCGCTGGTCGACCGGCTGAAGCTCGATTCGGGCAAACTCGAGTCCATCGCGGAGATGGTCGAGAGCGTCGCCGAGCAGGACGACCCGCTCGGTGAGACGCTGCAAGCCCGGGTACTCGACGACGACCTCGAGCTGTACAAGGTCGCGGTCCCGATCGGCGTCGTCGGGACGATCTTCGAGTCCCGGCCCGACGCGTTAGTCCAGATCGCCGCGCTCTCGCTGAAGTCCGGCAACAGCGTTATCCTCAAGGGCGGCAGCGAGGCTGCCGAGTCCAACCGAGTCCTCTATGAGACGATCGTCGAGGCCACGGCCGAGGCCATCGACGCGATCCCGGAGGGGTGGGCCCAGCTCATCGAGGCCCACGAGGAGGTCGACCGACTGCTGGAGATGGACGACAAGGTCGACCTGCTCATGCCGCGTGGCTCCTCGGAATTCGTCTCCTACATCCAGGACAACACCCAGATCCCCGTTCTCGGTCACACCGAGGGGATCTGTCACGTCTACGTCGACGAGGCGGCCGACCTGGAGATGGCCGAGGAGATCGCCTTCGACGCGAAAGTCCAGTACCCCGCGGTCTGCAACGCCGTCGAGACGCTGCTGGTCAGCGAGGCCGTCGCCGACCAGTTCCTGCCCGACATGGTCGAGCGCTACGAGGGGGCGGGCGTCGAGTTGCGCGGCGACGAGCACACCCGCGATATCGTCGATATCGACCCCGCGACCGAGGCCGACTGGGACACCGAGTACGGCGACCTCGAACTGTCGATCAAGGTCGTCGAGGACGTCTACGAGGCCGTCGAACACGTCAACACGCACGGCTCGAAACACACCGAGTCGATCGTCACCGAGGACAGCGAGGCGGCCGAGGCGTTCATGACCGGGATCGACGCCGCCAGCGTCTTCCACAACGCCTCGACCCGCTTCGCGGACGGCTACCGCTACGGGCTGGGCGCGGAAGTCGGCATCTCGACGGGCAAGATCCACGCCCGCGGTCCGGTCGGGCTTGCTGGATTGACGACCTACAAGTACTACCTGGAGGGCGACGGACAGCTCGTGGCCACCTACGCCGGCGACGACGCCGCGCCGTTCACGCACGTCGATTTCGACGGCGAATGGACGCCCGGTCATCGCAGCGACGAGTGACGGTGACTGCTGTGACGAACTACCGGGCCAACCGCACGGAATCGTGCAGTTGATACTGCCGGCTGTAACAAACTGAAGGAATTCGCCACCCCGGGGTGGCAAATATCTTTACGAACTTACAGCCGGCAGTATGAGCCGGAACAGACCGACAGCGATAGCACTGCGGTACGTGGCATCGACGTCACGGCCGAACGGCCGGTTTCCACTGCAGGTGTCCGGTATACTTATTAAGGGCGAGCGAAATGCTAACAGACGAATGCGGCCGATTCCAGTGTCTGGATCGCAGTTCGATGGCGTCGCGCCCAGCCCTGTTTTCGTAGGGGCCGCGTAGGCCCCGTATTCTCCCTTTGTCGAAGTTCGTCCGGTTTCGATGGCACAGGAGTCGAACAGTCGATCCGCGACGCGAGGACCGACGACACTCACGTGGGACGCCCCCATCCACGAACGGGACCCATACAGCGGGGGAGAAAAATGAGTGAGCGAACGAAAGTGAGAGACAGCGAGCAAGCACAGCGCGAACGACAGCGACAGATAACGACAGGTGCGGAAGCCGTGGTGGCCGCGCTCGAACAGGCCGGCGTCGAGGATATGTTCGGCGTCGCCGGTGGCGCGATCATGCCCTTCTACGACGCCCTGTACGATTCCGAGATCAGCCACTTCACGATGGTTCACGAACAGGGCGCGGCTCACGCGGCGGACGCCTACGGAATCGTCTCGGGCGAGCCCGGCGTGGCCTCCGCGACGTCCGGTCCCGGCGCGACCAACCTCATAACGGGCATCGCCGACGCCTCGATGGACTCGGACCCGATCATCGCGCTGACCGGCCAGGTCGAGACGGACTTCGTCGGCAACGACGCCTTTCAGGAGACGGATACGACCGGGATCACCCGACCGATCACCAAGGAGAACTACTTCGCCGGCGACAGCGACAGCGTCGGCGATACCGTCAGCGAGGCGTTCGCGCTCTCGAGGGCGGGCCGCCAGGGCCCGACGCTGGTCGACCTCCCGAAAGACACCACGGTCGGTGAGACCGATTCTCAGCCGGCCAAGCCCGAGACACCAACGACGTACGATCCGCCCGAGACTGCCGACGACGGGACCGTGACGGCCGCCGCTGACGCGCTTGAACGTGCGGATCGGCCCGTGATTCTCGCCGGCGGCGGCGTGGTCAAGGGAGAGGCGACCGACGAGCTGCGCGGGTTCGCCCGCAAGTACGAGATTCCCGTCATCACGACGATGCCCGGACTGGGGACGTTCCCGGAGACCGACGACCTCTCGCTGGGGATGGCCGGGATGCACGGAACCGGCGCGGCGAACATGGCCGTCACGAACTGTGACGTGCTGCTGGGCGTCGGCACCCGTTTCGACGACCGACTGACCGGCGGCGTCGACACGTTCGCGCCCGACGCCGAGGTCATCCACGTCGAGATCGATCCCGCCGAGATTTCCAAGAACATCGAGGCGGACTATCCCCTGCTGGGTGATGCAAAGCGTGTCCTCGACCAATTAAACGACGCGATGACGGACGCTCCCGAGGTGGACCAGTGGCGCGAGCAGTGCCAGGCCTGGACCGAGGAGTATCCGCTGACCTACGAGACGCCCGACGACGAGCCGCTCAAACCCCAGTGCGTCGTCGAGACGTTCGACGAACTGGCCGACGACGATGCGATCGTCACGACCGGCGTCGGGCAACACCAGATGTGGGCGGCCCAGTTCTGGACCTACGAGTACCCGCGGACGTGGGTCTCTAGCAACGGGCTGGGGACGATGGGGTATGGCGTCCCCTCGGCCATCGGCGCGAAGACGGCTGCCCCGGACACGGAGGTCGTCGCCTTCGACGGGGACGGCTCCTTCCTGATGACGATACAGGAGCTGTCGGTCGCGGTCCGGGAGAACCTCGATATCACCTACGTCGTCCTCAACAACGAGGCGATCGGGATGGTCCGCCAGTGGCAGGACGGCTTCTACGAGGGTCGCCGGATGGCCTCCGAGTACCCCTGGGTGCCGGAGTTCGACAAACTCGCGGAAGCGTTCGGCGCACGCGGGTTCCGGATGGAATCCTATGAGGACGTCGAAGACGTGATCCAGCGAGCGCGGGCCTACGACGGGCCGGCCGTGATCGACGCGCTCATCGACCCCACCGAGAACGTCTTCCCGATGGTCCCCAGCGGCGGCGACAACGGACTGTTCGCCCTGAACGAAACGCAACTGTGAACTACCGCGCGCGGTGGCGCGGGGCATCCGTGTTTACTCTGGCACTGCTGAGGCAACGGACTTGAATTCACCTCGCGCTTGACTCTGCGAGTCTCGCGCCGACGGTCCGTGTCGGTCAACACCCGAACCCAAAGTGGGTCCCCTCGTAGCCGGCATCCCAGACCGCCGTGTCCAGCATGCAGGAGTTGCGCAGCAGCGACGACCGGAGGTACAGGAAGCCGATGTGGTCCTCGGGAATGCGATCCGGTCGGCGTATCGTATGACGTACCCGCCGGGTGAGAGCCGTAGACGCCGGCGTCGGCGTCGATCACCTCACACTCGTCGATCTCCTTGCCGTCGGTTCCGATCGTTCTAGCAGTGTGAGCTGTGTGATCCGCTGCGCTGTTGTTCCATGGACCGTGAGCGAAAGAGAGTCCTCGAATCGAGACATCTCGGTCGAAGATGGCGTCGTGTCTCGAACTGCTTCATCGCTGCACCGCCACTATTTTTCACGTGTTGGTGACTCCGATAACGTCCACGTCGACGAGTTGGTGAATCTCCGGCTTATCGAAGTCAGCCGCATCGGCAGTGACAAAGGTCCCGCTGTTGGCTCGTGCGATTGCCGCGTGCAGGAGATCGGCAGCGTCCAGCGAGACCCCTTGCTTGGCGAGCAGTCGCGACAACTCCGCGGCCTCCTCGGCGACGTCAAGCGTGAGCGGAGCGACTTCCTGGAACGCCCATTCGAGATACTGCCGCTCGCGCCGCCGTCGGCTCCGGGAATCGAAGAAATCGAGATACTCCCACGCGACCGTCGCCGGGATAGCCCAGCTATCGCCGCTGTTCGCTCTGAGATACGCCGCGACGGCCGGATCCGGCGGGTCGTCGGTAGCTTTCCGAAGAACGCTGTTGTCGAGGTACAACATCTCAGTCTCGGTTCGGGTCATTTGCGAGCGATTCCGACAGCTCCTCGTTCTTTCGTTTCATGTGCTCGTCGATGCCCGCTCCTGCTCGTCCCAGGAGATGCTCTACGTCCGCCTCCGTCCGGTCGACGACGATCCGATCGAGTAACTCGTCGAACGTCTCGTCGTCGCGCTTCACCGCCTCGAGTTTTCGTTTCGTCTTCTCAGAGATCCGAATAGACGTGCTCATGCGAATACATTGTATGCAGACACACAAAATCCTTGTCCTGATACTGGTGGCTATAAGTTCGTAAAGATATCTGGCACGACGACGTGCCAGATCATTTCGAAATGTTATAGCCACCAGTATGAGTCCCTATTCGATATTTTCACCGTGATAGGACCCCTCGTAGGTCCCCTCGTGGTCAGCCTCAGCGAGAACCAGTTGGGCGATGCGCGCGCCGGCTTCGAGTTCGATATCATGATAGACCTCCAGCAGCCCCTCACCGCGGCCCACGTAGCCCGCATCCCAGACCGCCGTGTCCAGCATGCAGGAGTTGCGCAACAGCGACGACCGCGGGTACAGAAAGCCGATGTGATCCTCGGGAATCCGAATCAGATCTGCGTAGCGCACGACGTACCCGCCGGGCGGGAGGTGGTAGACGCCGTCGTCAGCGTCGATCTCCTCGCGGTCGCCGATCTCCTTGCCGTCGGTCCCGATCCGGCCGGGCGAGACCTGCTCGAAGACCGCATCGAGCGTCAGATCGACGCCGTTGGGCTGGACCTGCTCGGGCGCGACGCTGTCGAGGTGCTCGGCCACGAAACGGCCACTCCTGAACATACCCGGACGGGCGGCCACCGGCGACTAAACGACTCCGGTTTCCCGGTCGTCTCTGTCGATCCGCTCGCCGGTCTGTGGCCGCGCCGTCGCGGCCGTTCCTTCCCCGACCTTCATCGTCGATTCGTATCAATTATCGAAACCGCAAGACGGCAAGCAGGCAGTTTTCGCGTTAACACGCGGGATTTATGTCGATCCGCGGCGGACTCTGTGACGCTATGGGACAGACGCTCACGGAGAAGATCCTCTCCGATCACCTCGTCGAGGGCGAACTCGAGCCCGGCGAGGAGATCGGGATCGAGATCGATCAGGTCCTCACACAGGACACGACGGGCACGCTGGTGTGGCTGCAGTTCGAGGCGCTGGACCTTGACGAAGTCCAGACGGAACTGGCCGCACAGTACTGCGACCACCAGACGTATCAGTTTGACTTCAAAAACACGGACGACCACCGCTTCCTGCGGTCGGCGGCCGGCAAGTTCGGCGCGCACTTCTCGCGGCCGGGCAACGGGATCTGTCACAACGTCCACAAGGAGAACTTCGCCGCGCCGGGCAAGACGATGCTCGGCAGCGATTCGCACACGCCGACGCCCGGCGGACTGGGCGAGCTGGCGATCGGCGCCGGCGGGCTGGACGTCTCCGTCGCGATGGGCGGCGGGGCCTACTACATCGACATGCCCGAAATCGTCAACGTCCGCCTGGAGGGCGAGTTGCCCGAGTGGGCGACCGCAAAGGACGTCATCCTCGAGCTGTTGCGCCGCCTGTCGGTCAAGGGCGGCGTCGGCAAGGTACTTGAGTACACCGGCCCCGGCGTCGAGACGCTGTCGGTCCCCGAGCGGACGACGATCACCAACATGGGGACAGAACTCGGGGCGACGACCTCGATCTTCCCGACCGACGAGAAGACCAGAGACTACCTCGAACGACTCGGTCGCGGCGAGGACTACGAGGAGATCGGGCCCGATGAAGACGCCGAGTACGACGACGAAATCGTCGTCGACCTCTCGGAGCTGGAGCCGCTCATCGCCGAGCCTTCGATGCCGGACAACGTCGTTCCCGTCCGGGAAGCCGCCGGACAGGACGTCGAACAGGTCATCATCGGCTCGTGTACCAACGGCGGCTACGAGGACATCCTCCCGGCCGCAAAGATGCTCGAGGACCGCGAGGTCAACAAGACCACGGAGATGATCGTCGCGCCCGGTTCGAAGCAGGCAAGCGAGATGCTCGCCCGCGACGGGTGGGCCTCCGAGCTGATGGCCGCCGGCGTCAACTTCTCGGAGTCGACCTGCGGTGCCTGCATCGGGATCGGCCACGTTCCGGCCTCCGATTCGGTGAGCCTGCGGACGTTCAACCGCAACTTCGAGGGCCGTTCGGGCCTGGAGGACGACAACGTCTACCTCTGCTCGCCGGAGGTCGCCGCCGCGGCCGCGATCAAAGGCGAGATCGTCGACCCCCGGGATCTGGCCGACGAACTCGGCGATCTGGAAGCGCCGGGCTTCGAGATGCCGGACGTCTACGACGGCTCGAAGGCCGACCTGATCGCGCCCGACGAGGCGGTCGACGACGAACTCGTGAAGGGGCCGAACATCGGCGGCGTGCCGCTGAAAGACCCCCTCGACGCACACCTCGAGGGGCCGGCGCTGCTGAAGATGGACGACAACATCACGACCGACCATATCATCCCGGCCACCCAGGACATCCTGATGTACCGGTCGAACATCCCCAAGCTCTCGGAGTTCACCCTCTCGCGGGTCGACGAGAGCTTCGCCGACCGCGCCCTGGAGAGCGACGGCGGCTTCCTCGTCGCCGGCGAGAACTACGGGCAGGGCTCCTCGCGCGAACACGCGGCGCTATGCCCGATGTACCTCGGTGTCGAGGGCGTGCTCGCACAGAGTTTCGCCCGCATCCACAAGGCGAACCTGTTCAACTTCGGGCTGCTCCCACTGGAGATCGACGAGGACACCTACCAGAAGATCGAGCAAGGCGACGATATCGAGATCGTCGATAACGTCGACGAGGCCGTCCGATCCGGACAGGAGGCGTTCACGATCCGGGTCAACGACGAGTGGGAAGCGACCGGCTACCTCGACGCCTCCGAACGCGAGCGTGAGATCCTCGCCGACGGTGGTAAGCTCCCCCACACGAAAAAGCAGTACGAGCAGGACAGCTCCGGCGCGCCCGCCGACGACTAGGGCGGCGTCGATGTCGGCGATACGGATTTTTGTACGTCGTTGCGTTCCAGACGTGAGAACACGGTACTGGATCGGTACCACGTGACATGATACTGTGTTCTTCCCGGAAGGGTAGGCCATATAAGCGACCGTGACCTATATGGAGGTGACTACCAGCGCGGGCGACCGACCGCGACCGCCGACTCCCCCCACAACTATGACCAGTCGCGTATACCGACTCCATTCGACACTCGAACTGCCACTCGAAGACGTCTATTCGTACTTCGAGGAGCCGGATCTCCCCGAGGAGATCGAAGACGTAGAGATCACCAGACGAAACAACACGCTCATTTTGAGCGCCGTCGCCACCGACAGCAGCATCAGCAAGTACACCCCGACGGCACAGCTGAAAGCAAGCGTCACCGAAAACCGGGTCTACGAGGAGGACCCTGAAGAGATGGACGGCGGCCCGCCGTCGCGGAGCAACAGCGGCCCGCAGTGGGGTGCCTTCGAAGAGGAAGAAGAGGAGATCGAATCCGAGCTGGTCGAGTACGCCTGCTTCAAGGGGGATCGAGAGACCGTGCTACAGAACACGGCTGTCCAGTACCCGATGTTCACCGTGCTCCGCGACATCGCGGAGATCGCGGAAAAGGGCGCACTGACGGCCATCGTCGTCAACGAAGACGACGAACTCGAAGCCGTGCGGGTCGTCGACGGCGAACCCCAACCGGCGACGATCACGGTCACGGACGATCCGTCCGAGGAGCAGGACGGCAACGGCGTCGACTGGCGCAGCAACGAATTTATCAGCTAGTTGGCCGCTGTCGATTGTGCCGTTTCCTCGTCCAGCAACAGTCCGAACGTCTTTCGCTGTGCCGTCCGGAGGTGCTGGAGGAACGTCGTCTGCGAGACGCCCATGAGTTCCGCGATGTCCTCCCCGGTGTTCTCGCGCGGCCACTCGAAGAAACCACCGATGTAAGCCGTTCTGAGCGCCTCGAGTTGCCGGTCGGTCAGGTCGGTCTCGAGCTGGGAGCGGATCTCCTGGTCGGTTCTGGCCGACCGCTCGTGCTCGCGGCGGGCGAGCAGACTGATCCCGTCGTGAGCCGACGTCACCGACTCGACGAGCGATCGCACGTCCGTCCGCTGTGGGAACTCGACGGTCAGCCGTCCCGATCCGTCCTCGACGGTCTGACCGGTCACGACGCCGCCGTGATCGAGGAACGTCGATTCGACGCTGTCGTCGGTCAGATCCAGCCGGAAGAGACTGCCGCCGTCGTGATCGCAGACGAACGCGGCGTCCGCGACCGTGGGCACGTCCTCGACGGCGGCCTCGACGTCGGACCGGGGACACCCTGTCAGCGCGGCGTACGCGACGAGGTGGCCGTCCGGCGACCGAGTCAGTCGCTTCAGCGTCGCGTCGGCCGCAAGCGCCCGCGCGAGCGTCTCGAGTCCACCGGACTCCGAAAGCTGGAACTCCAGTTCGACGACGCTGTCGGCAAGCAGTGCCTGCTTGCTCTCGGTCGCGTTGATCGCGTAGGCGATCGTTCGCCCCAGATCGACCAGCACGCTCGTGTCGATCGCCTCGAACGCCCGCGGCTCGGTCGAAGCGACCTCCAGCCCTCCGTAGACGGTCCCGTCGTAGACCAGCGGCACGGCGGCGACCGACCGGTAGCCTCGATTTGCGAGCGCCGACAGCCACTCGGCGCTCGACGCGTCGTCGATCTCCTGGACGACCTGCGGGGTTTCAGTCCGGATCGCCTCCCGGAGGACGTCCTCGGCGTCGCTGTCGTTGTGTGCGCCGACGATCGCGCCGATCACGTCGTCGTCCACGCCGGCGTGTCGGCTGGCGCGCAGCGAGTCGTTGACCATGTTCCGCGTGCCGACCCAGGCGAGGCTGTACGGTCCGGCGTCGGCGAACTCCGCACAGACCGCGCGTTCGATCTCGCCGCGGCTCTCGGCCTGGACCAGGGCCTGATTGACGTCCCTGAGGATCCTGTTGGTGGTGTTCAGGCGCTGGAGCAGCTCGTTCTGGTGTTCGATCCGTTGCTCGCGCTCCTTTCGCTCCGTGACGTCGGTATCGACCGCGACGAACCGCTCAATCGCACCGCCCTCGTCGGTGATCGGCGCGATGGTCATGTCCACCCAGCACTGCTCGCCGTCCTTGCGCTCGTTGACGATTTCGCCCTCCCAGACCTCGCCGTCCCGTATCGTCTCCCACATCGACTCGTAGAACGCTTCGTCGTGTTCGTCGGACTTCCAGATCCGGGGGTTGCGGCCGACCACCTCGTCGCGGTCGTACCCGGTGAGCGTCTCGACCGCCGGATTGGCGTACTCGATCGTCCCGTCGGTGTCGGTGATGAAGATGCCGTGTCCGGCGTGACGAATCGCCTTCCGGAACCCCCGTAGCTGGTCGTTTTTCGCGGTGAGCCGATCCTTCGTCCGCTGTTCCTGGTGGACGTACTGGGAGAGATAGTAGACTGTCAGTACCGCGAGTCCGCTGACGATCAGACCGGGCAACTCCTCGATTCCGGGGCTCGCGACGGTCAGCGTCAGCGCCTGCCGGACGGCCATCAGCGTCAACATCAGCGTCAGGAAGCCGAATCGAAGGTCCCGAACCCGGTAGAGCAACAGCGCCGAGTAGCCGACGCCGGCGACCCGAAGCGAGACCGACAGCAGCGCGATCGCCACCGGGAACCAGTCGGTCACGACCGACCACCCCGTCCGTCCCCTCGTGCGTGCCAGTCCATACGTTACTGTTCCGGGCCGCGCCGATAAATGTCGCTCACTCGTTTTCAGTCGGTGGGACCGATCTGTATTGGCCCGTCTGTAATAAAAGGCCGAGCCCACCCAAGCGATATTGGTGGTACGCTCTCCCCGGTGTGCGTGCTATCTCTACGTGTATGTCACAGCATCGACCGGGCTGGTCGGGTGTCGACCCGTGAGCCAGTCTAACACGCCGGGCGTACCGGACGTAGACGCGATGGACGTAGATCGGATGGTCGAGACCGAACGCGAGGACCCCGAGTCGGTCCTCGCCGAAACCGACCACAGCACCGACCTCGGGCTGGCGATGGCCGAGGACGCCAAACGCGTCGGCCGGGGCGAACTCTCGAGCGAGCGGTTCTGGGCGAAATACGACGAGGCCGCCCGCGCGGAGTTCGGTGAGGCATACGAGGCCACGCCCAACCCCGCGGTCGACAGCGACGATCAGACCATCGACGAAGCGGCCGCCGAGGCGCTGTCGTGTTCGGTCGGCTCGATGGACTCGGTCGCCGCGGACCTCGACGGGTCGGAAGCCGCCGCGGCATCGGCGGCGGAACCCGAAACGGACGCCGGTTCGGACGACCCGACCTACGGGATGGTGATCGACCTCCAGAAGTGCGTCGGCTGTGACTCCTGTACGGTCGCCTGCAAGGCCGAGAACCGCACGCCACCGGGAGTCAGCTACAACGTCGTCATGGAGGAGGAACACGGGGAGTACCCCAACGTCTCCCGGACGAACGTCCCCAGACCGTGCATGCAGTGTACCAATCCCCCGTGCGTGCAGGTCTGTCCGGTCAGCGCGACCTACAAGATGGACAACGGCGTGGTCAACATCGACTACGAGCGCTGTATCGGCTGTCGGTACTGCATGATCGCCTGCCCGTACGGCGCGCGGTACTTCGACTTCGGGGAATCGTACGACGACGAGGTGATGGAGGCCGACGAGATCGACAGCCCCGAGTACGGGATCGACCGCGACGAGGACGGACGGGTCGAACCGGTCGGCAACGTCCGGAAGTGTTCCTTCTGTCACCACCGGCTGAACCGCGGCGAGGAACCGGCCTGCGTCGAGACCTGCATCGGCGACGCACGCAACGCCGGTAATCTCGACGATCCCGAGAGCGAGGTCGCACAGCTGGCCGACTCCGATCGGGCCTTCCAACTGAAAGAAGAGGGCGGCACCGACCCCAACGTCTACTACCTCAAGTAACCATGGCAGCAGAAACAGACACCGGTCGCCTGGAGTTCGACACCGACTTCGGCTTCGAGAGCGACCGGATACGGTACGGCTGGTACGGACTGCTCGCGATCCTGTTACTCGTGGGCGCGTACGCCGTCTATCTCCGGATCACGCAGGGGATGGCGAGCACGAACCTGACGAGTACGACCCCGTGGGGCGCGTGGGTCGCCTTCTACATCTACTTCGTCGGCCTCTCGGCCGGCGCGTTCCTGGTGAGCACGCTCTCGAACGTTTTCGGGATGGCGGGCATGGAAAAGGTCGACCGCGACGCGCTGTTCGCGGCGGCGATCAGTATGGCCGTCGCCCTACTCTTCGTCTGGATCGACCTCGGGCGGATGGACCGGATGTACTACCCGTTCATCTGGCGACAGGTCACGTCGCCGCTGGCGTGGGAGGTCCACGCCTACGTGGCCTACATCGCGGTGCTGGTGACCGAGCTGTACTTCGCGATGCGAGTCGATCTGGCCCGGCTGGCAACGAGGGTCAGCGGCTGGCGCGGGACGCTGTATCGCGTCCTGACGCTGGGACGGACCGACACCGGCGAGCACGCACGCGAGCGCGACGAGACGTGGCTCAAACGCGTCGGTATCCTCGGGATCCCGCTGGCGATCTTCCTGGTCCACGGCGGGACGGGCGTGCTGTTCGCGGTCGCGAAGGCCCGCCCCTACTGGAACAGTGGCCTGTTCCCGATCATCTTCGTCGTCTCCGCGATCGTCAGCGGGGCGGCGCTGGTGATGGCGCTGTACGTGCTCCGAGGCAAGGTTCTCGGCGGGGACCTCGATCGGTCGCTGCTGGATCGGCTCGCGAAGCTGACGGCCGCGTTCGTGCTCGTCGATCTGGCCTTCTTTTTGATCGACATGCTGATCGCGCTCAACAGCCTCCACCCCCACGACGTCGAGACCTGGCTGCTGGTGTTGACCGGCGAGATGGCCTGGTCGTTCTGGCTCGTGATGGCCGGACTCGGCTGGGTCGTCCCGCTCGCGCTCCTCTCGAAGCGATCCTGGCGTCGAACGCCCGCACTGATGGCGCTGGCGGCGCTCAGCGTCGTCGTCGGCATCGTCGGCGTCCGGTTCAACATCGTCGTCCCGCCGCTGATCGTCCCCGTGATGGGGGGGCTGCCGGCGGGCGAGTACTTCCCGACGCTCGTCGAGTGGACGAGCAGTCTCGGAATCGTCGCGGTCGGGCTTGCGCTGTACACGCTCGGCGTCGAACTGCTTCCCCTCGAACCCCTCGGTGATGACCAATGAGCACTGACGACACCACTGACGACGCATCGAACACGACAGACGACCGATCGGTCTCCAGACGCGAGTTCGTCGCCGCCGTCGGCGGAATAGGCGCGGTCTCGCTGTCGACGAGCGCCACGATGAGCGGGCTCGATCTGGCCTCGCTGTGGGAAGACGACCCCCAGCACTACGTCGGCACCGACTACGGCGACTACGAGGCCAGCGACGTCCTCTATACGACCTGCGGGCAGTGCAACACGTTCTGCCCGATCAAGGTCCGGCTGGCCGACGATAGCGGGAACGGGGGATACACCTCACTGATCCGCAAACTGGCGGGCAACCCCTACTCGTTTCTCAACACGCAGCCGTTCTCGCAGGTTCCCTACAGCAGCGACCCCGAAGACGTTGCGACGGGCGACCTCGAGGGGACCGGCGACGTGGACGGCGACCGCTGGTCGCTGTCGGGCGGCCGGATGTGCCTGAAAGGCCAGGCCGGCATCCAGACCGCCTTCGACGCCTACCGCGTGCGCAAGCCGATGAAACGCGTCGGCGAACGCGGCAGCGAGGAGTGGCAGACCATCTCCTGGGAGCAGGCCATCGAGGAGATCGTCGAGGGCGTCGACGGCGAGCACGTCAGCCACGACGGCCTCCGGGAGATGTACGGATACGCCCCGGAAGACGAGGTCATGGACGACTGGGAGGCCGTCCGGAACGGCGAGATGGACAAGGCGACCTTCGACGAGAGATACGAGGACGCCCTGATCGACACGGACCATCCCGACCTCGGCCCGAAGGCCAACCAGATCGTCGACGTGGGCGGGTTCCGCCGGAACTTCATCCGGACCCGGCTCTGGAAGCAGGGGCTGGGCTCGGTCAACAGCCACCACCACGCCGGGACCTGCGGGTTCTCCAGCGTCCTGGGCAACGTCCGATCGTACGGCGCGGGCAAGAAACGCCAGTACCCCGACATCGAGAACACGGAGTACCTCATCGTCTGGGGGACCAACCCGATGGTCGCCAACAAGGGGCCGACCTGGCTCGCGCCCAAACTCACCAACGCCATCCAGGACGGCATGCGGATGGACGTGATCGACCCGCGGATGTCAAAGACCGCCGAGAAGGCCGAGCAGTGGGTGCCCGTCGATCCGGGCTCGGACGCGGCGCTGGCGCTGGGCATGGCCCGCTGGATCATCGAACACGACCGCCACGATCTGGCGTACCTCCGCAATCCCGACAGCGGGGCTGCCGAGGCCGACGACGAACCCACCTGGAGCGACGCGACGCATCTCGTGGCCGTCGAGGAAGACGCCCAGCCGAAGGCCCGGGCGGGCGATCTCGGCCTCGACGGCGAGGGCTACGTCGTCGTCGACGCCGAGACCGCCGAGGTCCGGCCCGCGAGCGAGGTCGACCGCGGCGCACTCGACGTCGACATCAGGATCGACGGCGATCGCTACCGCAGCGCCTGGTCGCTGTACCGCGAGCGCGTCTTCGAGCATACCCTCGAGAAATATGCCGAGATGGCCGGCGTCAGCGAAGACACGATCGCCGAACTGGCCGACGAGTTCACCAGCCACGGCAAGCGCGCGGCGATCATGGCCTACCGGGGCCCGGCCAAACACAGCAACGGCTTCCAGAACACCCGCGCGATCGCCACCCTGCAGCACCTGATCGGCAACTACGACTGGCAGGGCGGCCAGATCACGCCGTACGCCGGCTACGACACCATGAGCGGCCGTTACCAGCTGGGCACCGTTCCCGAAGGGAAATCCCCCTGGGGGCTGCCGATCCTGCGGGCCGGGACCAACTACGAGGACACGTCGCTGTTCGAGCGCGACGACGGCTACCCGGCCGAGCGGCCGTGGTTCCCGGTCGCGCCGCCACACCAGGTCCAGGAGCTGTACGCCAGCGCCGCCCACGAGTACGAGGCCGACGGCGAGCGCCGGAAAGGCTATCCCTACGACATCGAGGCGCTCTTTATCCGGCCGTACTCGGAGAACCACGTCATGGCGGCCTCCGGGGGCGACAAGATCCCGGGGGCGATGACCGACACCGACGCGATCTCGCTTTTGGTCGCGTTCGACACGGTGATCGGTGAGACCAGCAAGTACGCCGACTACGTCCTGCCGGAGCCGACCTATCTCGGCCGCTGGGAGAACTTCGGCACCTACCCCAACAAGCGCCTGGCCGACGAGAAGCTCAGCCAGCCGACGATCAGCGTCGTCCCGGACGCCCGCCCCGCCGAGGACGTGCTGATCGACGTCTGGAAGGAGATGGACTTCCCGGGCGTCGGAGCGGGCGCAATTCCCGATGCCGAGGGGAACACCGACGGCGAGACCGCCCGACTGGACAGAGCCGAGGACTTCTACGTGAAACTGGCCGCGAACCTCGCGTACGCGAGCAAGGACCACCCCGCGGCCGACGCGGACGTCGAGGGCGCCTCGCTGCCGGGCGACGCGACGCTCGACGATCTCGGCGAGGGGCCGGTCCCTGACGCCGACGAGGCGGAACTGTCGATCTTCGAAGAGTCTCACCGCAAGGGGCTGGGCGAGCGGTTCGACCTCGAGCAGTGGCAGCGGGCGGTCACCGACGAGGAGTGGCGCAAGGTCGTCACCGTCCTCAACCGGGGCGGCCGCTTCGAGGAGCCGGTTGTCAACTACGAGCAGGCCTTCGCCGAGCACGGCCACGACTACGACTACGTCGACCGCTATGAGCCGTCGAACGGCTACGTCGACGGGAAGATGCGGTACAAGCTCGGCACGCGGGTCAACTTCTACAGCGAGGTCCCGCCCAAGGGCAAAGACGCCTACACCGGCGAGCGATTCGACGGGCTACCGGGCGTCGAGGACGTTACGCACTTCGACGGGAGCGTGCAGGTGCCGGTCGTCAGCGACGACGAACCCGAGCGCCCGCTGCATCTCATCAACTGGAAGCCCCGAACGCAGGGGATGCATCGGACGACAAACTCCCCGTGGCTCAGAGAGACCCGCCCGGAGAACCCGCTGTGGATCAATCCCGACGACGCCGAGGAGCAAAACATCGAGAACGGCGACGCGATCGAGATCGACGCCGGCCGTCGAACCGTCGAGGGGACCGCGATGGTCACCGAGGGGATCCGGCCCGGCGTCGTCGGCGCGATGTGGGGCTGGGGTCGCGACGCAAACGGTGCGACCGAGACGAAGGTAGACGGCGATATCCGCGAACCAGCAGGCGACGACGGCCACACGCCCTACGAGTTCGACCAGCCGATGACCGACGACGCCGGGATCGCGGGGCCGCGTGACGCCGGCTTCGCGATCAACCACCTCCAGCCGCTCGACAACGAACTCGGCGACATCGGGATGAGCGACCCCGTCGGCGGGAGCAACGCCCAGTACGACGCCTTCGTCGAAGTCCGCCGGAGGGACTGAGATGGCCGCGACTGCATCGGACGCCGAGTTCCTCCGGGCGCGGGCCGCCGTCTACGACCTGCTGGCGGCGGCGTTTGACGGAGACGTCGAGAGGCTGACGGCGGCGATGGCCGACGGCTCCTTTCGCGAGTTGGCGTCGGCCCTGCCGGTCGAACCGGACGTCGGCCCGCTGGTCGTCGAGGACCCCGACCCTGAGGCGCTGTCGATCGGCTACGACAACCTCTTTGTCGTGCCCGGCCCCCACTACGTGCCGCCCTTTGCCTCCGCGCACGCCGACGAGCCGAGCCACGAGTTCGAGTCCGACTCGGCCTTTCACGAGGCCGGCAGCGCGGGCGAACTGTACGGCGATCCCGCTGCCCGGATGGCTCGCCGCTACGAGCGACTCGGCTTCACGCCCGAGCGGGGCGACGGCATCCCGGATCACCTCGCCGTCCAGCTGTCGTTCCTGTCGTCGCTCGCGGCGGCGCGAGCGGACGCCGACGACCTGACGACGCGGGACGAACTCCGGGAACTCGAAGGTGAGACGCTCGCGGCGATGGGCTGGCTTGACGCCTTCGACGAGAGCGTCGCCGATCAGGACCGGGCCGAGGGCGTCTTCGCGGCGCTCACACGGCTCACGCGAACGATCGTCGCATGGGACGCAAAGCGAGCGCGTAGCGAAGCCGAGGCTGATTGTGACGAAGACGAGAGTCGGCCGACAAGCTCCGGCTGACAGTCACTCTCTGAACGATTTTTCCTCGTCGATGCCTGCGGTTCCTTGCTCGACGCGGTTGAGCATCGTCGCGATAGTCGCCGAGTCGGGTTCGGGCACGCCCAGGCGATCCCGCTCGGCAGCGACGGCCTCACAGACCAGTGCGACGGTACGACGGTAGAACGGCGCGTCGGCGCCAGCGCCGTCGACGCAGCGCCGCAGCGCCGGTAGCCAGTCCAGATGCTCGTCGACAAACGTCGCGTAGGCGTCTCGATCACCGCTCTCGACCAGCAGCGAGGCGTACTCCAGCAGCAGCGCGAGGTGGTCGGGCTGGTACGCGGCCGGGGGCGAGACGTTGAGCGTTGCGTACTTCCGGCGCATGTCGTCGGCGGGCGGTCCGCCGAGCAGTCCGTCACTGCCAGCACCCTCGTGCCACTCCTTGTATGGCGATTCGACCGGCGGCGCGTAGGGCGTCTCGAGGGCTTCGAACAGCGCGATGTACTGGTTGTCGAACGCTGCTTGACTGTCCGGCAACTGCTCGGCTGAGGGAGCCGCCTCCGTGTCGAGGCCGAGCGCCGAGAGCAACTGCTCGCGTTCGGCGTCGAAACGACCTGCCGAGATGTCCTCGTAGAACGCCTCGTCCGGGTGCTTCAGACACTCCGAGAGCAGCGAATACAGCCGTGCCAGCGCCGTCGTTTCGATCGTGTTGTCGGTCATGAGTGTCAGCGAGTGCGCTATCAAGCCGCCGTCCGCTCGGCGAATCGTACGTACAGCCCGTACCCGATGGCGAAGACACTGACGATACAGACCAGCGCGGCGAGGTTCAGACCGACAAGGTACACGAGCCCGAGCGTGCCGCCCGGGAGCGTGTTCGGCGCGATGGTCTGGGTCAGACTCGGTCCGGTCGGCAGCGGCGAGAAGACGTACTGGAGGATGACGCCGGTCCAGATGACAAAGAACAGCAACATCGTGAAGACCATGCCGGAAGTCAGAATCGTCGAGTGTGTCCGTTCGTCGCAGGGAAGCGTCGAGCTGCCGATACTGTCTTTGGCCCACTGCTGCCACTCGTTGCAGGCGCGCCCGACGTCGACCTGTCCGTGGAACATCGATCCGTCCATCGGGAACTCCTTGACGTGGGTCATGAACAGATGGAACGAGACGCCCATCAACATCGTCACGGCGACGATCGCGTGGACGTCGCGCATGATCAACATTGGCAGGTTCGGTGACGTTGACTGTAACATACCCAGCATCCACAGCAGCAGCCCGGTGACGATCATCACGCCGACCTCGAAGGCGATGATCCAGATCTCCGCCTTCTGGAGGAACGTATACTTCCCGGACTCGGGTTCCGGTCCCAGTCCGGCCAGCCACTTGAGTTGCGCGACGACCTCGTAGATGTCGTCGACGCCGAACATGAAGTGTTTCCACGTCGAGGCACCGGTCACGAGGCCCAGCGCAAGGTACACGCCGTAGTACAGCATCGTGGCGATCAGGACGACGCCCGCGGCGATGTGGATGTCGATGACGTTCGCGTACCCGAACACCTCGATGAGCCAGCCGAGCGGCTCGTTGAACGTCAGCGGCAGGCCCGTCAGCCACAGCACGAAGATGCTGATCGCCAGTAGCGCGTGGACGTACACTTGCACGCTGTTGAACCGCTCGATCGTCGCCCGGGTTCTCGCCGCACTCATAGGTTCTCACCCGCCTCGACGACGTAGCGACGCCAGTGGCCGAGCAACTGACCCGCGATGATGAGCAACACGAACGAGATGTACAGCCCCATCATCGCCCGTACTGCCAGCCAGATCGTGTTGAACTGGTCGTAGGAGTACTCCCGCGTCAGGTGTCCGCCGACGAGCGGCTCCCAGCTGTTGACAACTGGCGGGATCCGACTGACGATCACCAGCAGCACCGCCGTGCCGACGATACCGAGGGTGATCGACACGGCGTTGCGCCACCACGGGTTTCGAGCGAACCACGACTGGTCTTGGGTACCCGTCGCCATATGTGTCAGTCACCTCCCGAGTCGGGCTCGACCGGCTCGATGAGGGCCCGACGGTTCCCGTTCACGAATCGTTCGACGGCCGCCTCGGACGCCAGTTCCATCATTTCCGAGACCGGCCCGGCGTGGAGCGCGTCGGTCACGCAGTTGTCGACGCAGTTGGGCGTGTTGTCGCCGTCTTGTTCCTCACGCGGCGGTTTGCCGTGGCCGTCGCCTTCGCCCTCGCCCAGACAGAGGTGACACTTCGACATCTTGCCGTCGTTGTCGGGGTTGTACGTCGGCGCACCGTACGGACAGGCCCACCCGCAGTAGTGACAGCCGATGCACTTGTCCTGATCGACTGTCACGATCCCGTCGGATTCGCGTTTGGTGATCGCGCCGGTCGGACAGACTTTCTCACATGGGGCGTCACCGCAGTGGAAACACGCCGACGACACGGCCGTCTCTTCGTAGTCCGGGAACGAGCCCGTGGGTTCGTGTCTGAGATTGCGCCAGTTGTCGTCGTCGACGCGGTCGTTCTGGACGTCACACGCGACCGAACAGGCGTGACAACCGATGCACTTGTCGGGTTCGAAGTAGAACGTCCACTGTTCGCTCATCAGTTCCCACCTCCGATCTTCTCGACCTCGACAGGGTGGTTGCGCGCGGTCATTCCCGTCACCGGTTCGACGTGTCGTTCGCGGTTGAGTATCATCGTGTTAGCACCTGCACCGTCCGGGTGGGCCGACGTGTCGCCGAACCCTGACAGAGACACGACCCGGCCGGGTCGTATGCCCTCGTAGACGTGTGCCATCAGTTCGATTTCGTCATCTGTCGATTCGATCCGCACCATGTCGCCGCTCTGGATGCCGCGCTTGGCGGCGTCCTCCGGATTGATGTGGAGCAGGTTCCCGTCGTATCCCTGGTCTTCCATATCGTACCGTGCCTGGTAGGCTTTGACCGACCGTCCGATCGCCTGATCGTGACCCCTGTTGATCTGCTCGACGAACACGTCGTTGTACAACAGGGGGTAGTCGTCGTCATCGGTCGTCTCGCCGTAGTGTTCGTCGTCCGGCGGGTGCCACTCGGGTGCTGTGCTCGCACCCATCTCCTCGGCGAGTTCGGCGTACTTCTCGACCACGTCGAGGTCGAAGTTGAACTTCCCGTTGACCGTATCGAAGTCGCTCTCGCCGTCCTCGCCCTTCCACTGTTCGTACTCCAGGTCCGAGACGATCGCGAAGCTCTGGGTGTCGAGCTCGTCGAAGGACATGTCGATGGCGTCGAGCTGGTCGTCCCAGTACGCCTCGCCACTCTCCCAGCGGAAGTACTTGTCCCAGTCCGTGTCCATCTCCTCCGCCAGCGCTTCGGCCAGCAGCTTGTAGATCTGGTAGTCCGGCTTGCAGTCGCCGATCGGATCGATCGCCGCCTTCGATCCGGTCACCCACGTCTTCGTACTGTATGAACTGTCGCCGCCGGTCTTGAGGAACGGCTGTTCGATCTGGGAGGCGCCCGGGAAGACGACGTCGGCGCGTTTGCTGTCGCTGTCCCAGAACGCGTCGACGATGATGACCAGTTCCATCTCCTCGATCGCCTCGAGCCACTCCTGGGTGTTGCCGCTTTTGGGCGGCGACGACCAGTTCGAGACCATTCCCTTGATGTGGCCGTCTCTGACTGCCCTCGGGACGAGATTGTGTGAGACGTTGCGAATCCCGTGTTTCTGGAACGGATAGTCGTCGTAATCGGCCGGATTGGGCGCGTTCTCGTGGTTCGACGGGACATCGAGGTCGTATTTCTCGTGCGGATCCGCGAGCGACGCCGACTGCCACTGTCGCGTGCCGCCCTCTCGATCGATATTCCCGACGAGTCCGTTCAGCGCGTGGAGGTTCTGACAGTTCTTGAAGCCGTTCGACTGGAAGGCCAGCCCCGTCCACGGCAGCGCCACTGAACTGGGCGCGGCCCTGGCGAACCCGCGTGCGATCTCGCGGATTTCGTCGGCGTCGACACCGGTGATATCAGCGGCCCACTCCGGGGTCTTGTCTTCGACGGCCTCCCGGTAAGCATCGAAGCCGTGCGTGTGGTTCTCGACGAACGCCTCGTCGTAGCGGTCCTCCTCGATGATGACGTTGGCCATCGCCAGTGCCAGCGCGCCGTCGGTCCGGGGCTTGATCGGGATCCACTTATCGGCCTTCTGAGCAGTCTTCGTATATCGCGGGTCGATGCAGACGAGCGTCGCGTCGTTGTTCTCCTTTGCGTCCAAGATGGCCTTGGGCTCGTACTGGCCGCGGAAACACTCCATCACGTTGCGGCCCCAGGCGATCATATATTCGGAGTTCTGCCAGTCAGGCCACTCCCGGCCGTAGCCTGACATCCACTCCCAGGACGTCGAGAACGGACCGTGACAGGTCGTCTTCCGGCCGACTTTCAGCGGTGCCCCGTAGAGGTTCTTGAACAGCAGGTTGTGCCAGGGGTGTTTCGCGATCGGATAGCCCTGATAGCGAAGCAGCCGCTCCGGGCCGTGCTCCTGATGGAAGGCTGCGAGTTTCTCGGCGGCGTATTCGATCGCCTCGTCCCAGGACACCGCGGTCAGCTCTCCGTCTTTACGGACGTGTGGCCGGGTGATCCTGTTGGGGTTGTAGGTCTTCTCCAGCTGTGCCATCCCCTTCGAACAGAGCGTCCCCTCCCTGTCCTGACCGGCACTGGCTTTCGGATGGCCGTCGACGCCCGTGAGGTTGATCGCACGGCCGTCCTCGACGGTGATCTCCTGGCCGCATTCGGCGCGACAGATCCAGCAGTTCCCGTGAACGACCTCGCGATCGCCACTCGGAGTCGGCTCCGACGACCGGTCCGCCTTTCCGGTACAGCCTGCTGTGGCAGCGACCGCTGCCGCCGCGCTCCCCGCGAGGAACGTTCGCCGGGAAACAGTCGGGTTCTCGCTACTCATCGGCGTCGCCCTCCAGTCCCGGATCGCGTTTGTCCTCGCCGAACTCCTCGAGGACCCGCTCGTGGTACTTTTCGTAGAACTCGGCCTGACTCATCTCGCCGTCAGCGACTCGCCGGGCGTCGCTGCCCATCTGCTTCCCGAGCTCCTGATCGTATTCGGAAGCGCCGTCCCGATGTTCGCCACGCGATTTCTTTACTGGGAAGTCCATTATAGAAGTAAAAAACGGACGGAGACGTTTCCGGATTGTTCTTGACTGAGAAAGGATTTATACCAGGTTGAGAGTTCGACACCGCTCAGACCGGAACTGCCGGCGGAGAGACAGCTGTAGCCCGAAGTAAATCGAGAACTCCGACAGAGTTGTATGACCACCGGTAAAGAAGTGCTGGACCGGAGACAGGACCGGGCTAATCCGGAAACAGCTGGGTGAAAACCCGTCGCTCGGCGGTAGCAAGGCGCTGGGAGAGCGCCTGTTTGGAGATGTCCAGTTCCGAGGCAATCTCCGACAGCGAGACCTCGCTGGGCTGGTCGTAGTAGCCGTGTTCGACGGCGAGTTCGAGCGCCTGTCGCTGTTTGTCTGTCATCGACTCCATATCGATCGTACGCGCCCGCTCGGCGCTGGTGCCCTGCTCCTCGATGATCTTCCGGAGGACGACCCGCTCGGAGATCTCTTTGAGGGCAGAAACGAGGTCCCAGATGACGTCGTGACCGGGTAGATAGACGCTGACCACGATGCCGTCCGGTTCGACACCGACGATCGTGGGCACGCAGTCGAATTCCGCAAACACGTGACAGCTGCAGGGGTCGTCGTGAGCCTGACTGGAGTGTTCGATGGTGATATCGCCGTCGGCACCGGTCGTATCGACCATGAACTCGCAGTGGCAGACGTCGTTGGCGAGTAGCATCTGCGCGTCGATCACGTCCTCGCCGGTCGTCGTGAGTGGACACCACTCGCTCGGACGGATCTCGAGAACCGCTTTGATCGTGCGCGCCTCGGAGTGGTTCTGGATAGTCATGGTTGATGGTGAGACAGCCCGAGCGTCTCTGAACGGATCTGCCACCACAGTAGATACCAGTGGCGATAAAATAGCCCTTTCTTGCGCTCCCAGTTGTTCAGAACGCGCCCACATCCCCAACAGGACGAACCCCGTACACGGCCGAGACGAATGCCGCCCCTCCCGCGAGTATGCTTGATATACGATACGGATACGGGATTCTCGGGTCCGCGTTCACCAACTCTATTTTAGCCTAACCAAAATACTATTTTCGTAGAAGAAAAAGATTTTAGTGTGTTCCGTTCAACGGTACAGATGCAATGGGAATCGAAGCAGACGATCTGCGCGAGAAGCTCGAACAGAACGGCGAACTGATGATCGCGGTCTCGGAGTTCGAGGAGCCGCTCGAACTGCATCTCCACGACACGGAGATCGAAGACGAGACCGTCCGGATCCAGCTGACCGACGGTGTGCTGACCTTCGAGACTGACGCCATCGTCGGCACGTGGCACCACACCCACTCCCTCGAGGACCTCGGTCTCGAAGACTAGACGGACCGCTGATCGAGTCGGTCGTTCGCTGTTTTCGACGAACGCGCTTCCGCCCACCTAGCGGACGCGACAGGTGACAACGGTGTTCATCCCGTCCTGTCCTTCGATCGATTCGGTGGTCACGTTCACGCCGAGAAGGTCGTCGTCTGCGAAGGCGTCGGCTGCGATCGCGCGCACCTGTTCCGCGTCGGCCCGGTCCTCCTCAAGAACGGTCCGGACCTGGTCGCGGTTTCGTGTGACCTCCAGTACCGCGTAGCCGCCGTCTTCGAACGCCGTTTCGAGCGCCGAAAGCTGGTCGTCCATACTCGGTGGCTCGGTCCCCGAGACCGTAAAACCCACCGACGAAGCGTTCCTAGATTGGGTTAATCCGGGTTGACTACCACGTCCGTACTTGTCCGCGGGGCCCGATCACCCGGGCACACGCATGATTCCCACGTTCGAGAGCGATCGATTCGAACCGAGTCGCGAAACCACACGCTCGATCGGCAAGCTGCTGTTCGGTGCCACCGGGACTGCGTTCGTGCTGGGGCTCGTGACGCTGCTCCCGGGCGTCGACCGGCTCTTGCCGGGCACCGACGTCTCGATCGGGGCGCTCGTCCGCGCGGTCGCCGCGCTGGTCGTCGCGGGCACGCTCGTCTATACGGCCTCGGGACTGGCGACGCTGGTCGCGCCGACAGGTCGGGGCGAGCTGTCACGGAACGCGGCGTCGATCGGCTACTGGCTGTCCGTCCTCGCCGCCGTGCTGATCGCCCACTGGGGACTCGCCCCGCTGGTCGCCGGCCTGTTCGGCGGCCTCCTGTGGGTCTACGACACGGCGTTCCTGCTGGCGGCGCTGGGGCCGCTGCTGGTGATCGCCGTCCGGCTGTACGCGTCGCTCGATCCGGCCGCGGACGTGTTCGCCGAGAAGGTCTCCAAGGGAGGGACGTAGATGACGGCTCGATCGTCGGTTTCGACGGCCCAGCCGTCCCGCCGTTCGATCCTGCTGGGGTCCGTCACGGGCGTCCTCGCCTGGATCGCCGGCTATCTCGTCACGTACCTGGTCGTCGCTCCGGACGTCAGTGGGTCGGATCTCAACCGCCTGATCGAGGTGCTCGACGGTGAACCGGCGACCGCAGAGCTGGTCGGCTGGGTGTTCTTCAACGCTCACTTCGTCGAGACCGTCTTCGAGGGGCTACCGGTCCTGGGCAGCCGGACGGCGTCGTACGTCGGCGGCGAGGGCGGGTTCTCCGTCCTGCTGTATCTGGTCCCCGTCGTGACGCTGTCGGTCACGGGCCTGCTGCTCGCGAGAGCGGACGGGGCGACCGACGTCTCCAGCGGTGCGCTGTCCGGCCTGACGGCGCTTCCCGGCTACGCGCTCGCGTCGGCCGTCGCTGCGGTCGCGATCGAAGTCACAGCCGCGGGTGCGAGCGCCGGGCCGGACTTTCTCGCCGCCCTGATTCTTGCGGGTATCGCCTATCCGATGGTCTTCAGCGGCCTCGGCGGCGCGCTCGCGGCCGTGGCCAACCGGCTGCAGCGCTCGCCATCGACGGTCTAGCGACTTCGAACGGTTCGGGCCCCGAGTCCGGTCGCGACGAGACCGCCGACGACCGTCGGGAGCCAGTAGGTCGCGAGCCGATAGACGAGGACGGCAGCGACGGCACCGCCGTTCGACACCGGCGTGAGCGACACGAGGATCGCGGCGATCGCCGTCTCGATCGCACCGGATCCGCCGGGAAGCGGTGTCGCTCCGGCGATCAGGCCGATCGGGACGGCGACCAGCGCGGCAGCCAGCGGAATCGAGGCCTCGACGGCGATCACCGCGGTCCAGAGCGTCACGCCGAGCGTGAACCAGCCGATCGTCGAGAACCCGCCCGCGAGAGCGAGCGCCCGTCGGTCGGCCCCGACCCGGTCGATCGACTCGAAGAAGCTCCCGATCCGGTTCTCGACGGCTCGCATTCCAGGGGGTGTGCGGCCGGGAACCACCCGCGAGAGGGCGCGAGCGATCGGCGTGACCACAGTCGCGAGCGCCTGCTCGATCCGGTGGTGGTAGTGATAGATCAGGACGGCGGTACCGACGACGAGGACGAACAGCCCGACCAGGATCGCGATAGAGATCGCCAGGTCCCGGGAGGCCGTTACCGCGTCCATCCCGAACAGCGCCACTCCGAGAAGCGCCATCCCGATCGACGGCACGAAATGTAGCGTGTCGACGCTGGCGATCGCCGCGAGCCCAGTCTCGTACTCGCTGTCGGCCGCCTCGGAGATGAGCAGCGCGCTGACCGGCTCCCCGCCGGCCTGTCCGAACGGCGTGATGTTGTTCGAGAACATCGCCGCCGTGAACACGAGCACGGCCTTCGGTGCCGACACCGGCGCGCCGAGCGCGCCCAGCACGACGTACAACGACAGTCCCCAGGAGACGAGCCACACGACCGTGAGCGCGACGACGACCGCGACGAGCGGCAAGCGCGCGCGTCCGAGCGCGGTCAGCGTCTCCTCGACGCCGGCGACCCAGACGAGCGCTCCGAGGACCGCCAGCGCGACGAGAAACAGCAACACCGTCACCGTCCGGTCGCCGTTCATGCTACCGGATGCATGCCCGACGACGGCTTTAACCCTCCGAATCGAGAACCCGATCGCCGGTGCTTTTGTTGTCAGGGCTCCATCCGGTCATATGGACGAGCGGACGATGCTGGGACTGCTCGCCGATCGTCTTCCCCGGGCGGGCGACGACGCGGCCGTGATCGACGGGCTCGTCGTGACGATCGACATGCTCCACGAGGCGACCGACTTCCCCGACGGGACGACCCGATACGCGGCCGGCTGGCGGGCCGTCGGCGCGTCGCTGTCAGACGTGGCCGCGATGGGTGCCGATCCGGCCGCCGCGGTCGCGGTCTACGGCGCGCCCGAATTCGACGACAGGGTTCTGGCGTTCGTCGACGGCGCTCGCGACGTCTGCGAGGCGGTCGGAACCGAGTACGTCGGCGGCGACCTCGACCACCACGAGGAGTTCACCGTCGCGACGACCGCTGTCGGCCGGACCGACGACCCGGTCCTGCGGTCCGGAGCCCGGCCAGGCGACGCGATCTGTGTCACGGGGACGCTCGGCCGCAGCGGGGCGGCGCTCGAACTGTTCGAACGCGGCGAGACCGAGCGGGCGAACGGCCTCTTCCGGTTCGAGCCGCGGATCGAGGCGGGACGCGCGCTCGCGTCCCACGCCAGCGCGATGATGGACTCCAGCGACGGACTGGCCCGCTCGCTTCACCAGCTCGCCGAGGCCAGCGACTGCGGGATGGCCGTCGAGACGCCACTGCCGATCGACGACGCCGTCGACTCGGTCGCCGGTCCGGACGAGCGACTCGAACTCGGCGCGTTCTTCGGCGAGGACTTCGAGCTCGTCTGTACGATCCCCGAGAAGCGCTATCCGGCGGCGAAAGCGGCCTCGCCGACGCCGCTGACCCGGATCGGGACGGTCGTCGAAGACGGCGTCACGCTCGACGGTGAGCCGATGCCGGACCGCGGATACACGCACGAAGGGTGAGCCGAGGCGAGACCCATCGGGGACGGTGCAGCGGCCGAAACTGTCGGTCAGAACGGCGCTCGACGGCCCCACGTCTAGACGATGATCCGGAACGGGACCGGCATGAAACAGAGCGCGCCGACCAGAAACGTGAGCAGACCGATAGCCTGACGCTTGCGGTCGAGAGGCGTCTCCCGCATCGGCGTCGCCGGGCCGAAAAACGCCAGCGCAGTGGTGAACACGCCCCAGACGAACCAGATGCCGACCTCGACGGAGACGTCACCGAACAACAGCAGAACGCCGGCGAACCCGAACAGCACCGCCGGGATCGCGGCGGCGACGGTCTCCTGACGCGGCCCGGCCAGCGCTCGCAGGACGTGCCCGCCGTCGAGCTGTCCGACCGGCAGGAGATTGAGGAAAGTCACCAGCATCCCGAGCCAGCCGGCGAACACCAGCGGATGGAGCTGTTTCGTCGGATCGGCGTACGACAGCGGCTGGCCGGTCAGCCACGCGAGCCCGCGCAACAGCAGCGGTTCGGCGAACTCGATGCGGGCGGCGTCACTGGTCGCGACCGACCGGGGGACAGCGATCGGATCGAGCGAGAGCCCGATCACCGTCACGACGACAGTCGCAACGATCCCCGCGAGCGGTCCGGACGCGCCGATGTCGAGCAGTGCCTTCCGGCTGGGAATCCGCCCGCGCATCCGGATGATCGCTCCGGCGGTCCCGAACGGCGGCGGGATCGGGATGAAATACGGCAGACTGGCGTCGACCCGGTGGATCCGGCTGGTAACGTAATGGCCGAACTCGTGGACGCCGAGAATAGTGAGAATCGCGAGCGAGAACGGCCACGCTCGCAGCAGGTTCAGCGGATCGGCAGTCACGTCGATGTGATACCAGACCGTCCCCGCGTACAGCGTCGTCAGCACCGTCGCGAACGCGAGCGCGATGTTCTTCCAGGGGATCCCGTCGATCCCGATCGAGCGTCTGGTCGCGACCAGGACGTGTCTCGGAGCCCGGTTCCCGGAGCGAGCGGCCAGTTGCAGATCGAACCCCCGCTCGTAGAACAGCGGCGCAAGCTCCGATTCGACGGTCGACGGCGACGCGCGCGGGCGGCCCACGTACACCACCCGATCGCCCTCGCGGCGAACCTCGGACACCTCGAACACGGGAGCGAGATCCTCCACCGACGGGGCATCGGCTGGCGACACCGTCGACATGCCTGTCTATCTGCAAGGCCCTGTCTCATAAAATATCGACGGTTCGAAACGGTCAACACCCGAACAAGAGTGAACGGGGACGGTTTTGAGAACGCCACTCGTCAGGCTTCCGTTGCAGTCACACGGGTTCGATCCGCCAGGTTGTCGCGCTCGTGTAGGACCACTTCTCGACCTCGAGGTCGCTCGCCGACTCCGTGAGCTTGACCATCAGCGCACCGATCTCCTTCGGGGAGAGGCCGACCTCGTCGGCGATGAACTTGCTTTTGAAGTAGAGCTCGCCGTTCTCGGCGACCTTCTCGCGGAGATACGAGCGGAGACGCTCCTCTTTGGACGCTGTCGACTCCGGCTCGGCACTGTCAGGGGAGGGCTGTGTCGTCGCACTCATGTGAATCGCCTCACTCACCCCTATTGCCCGAGGGTCAATATAAACGCAGGAAGCTTTGGGGGAGTTCGATCGATTTTAGACTGATCCGCGAATCGAAGAACGTTTTAAAACCGCCACAGAACCGTCAAGACATTTTAAAACAGCCATTCAGAGAACCTCTCCCATATCATAACTTCGAATATATCTATGCAGTATTCGGGTCAGAAACGTCGGTATCACGAATCGTGGGACAGGTGCGTCCCGTGACGACGCGTCCGACGGGGTCACCGCTCGTGCACCCAGAAGGAGTCCTCGACGGTGATCTCTTTTTTGAATATCGGGACGTCTTCCTTGAGCCGGTCGATCCCGTCCGAGACGGCCTCGAACGCCTCCGTGCGGTGGCCCGCGAGCACGACGACGAAGACGATGTCCTCGCCCGCTTCGATCGTTCCGGTCCGGTGGTGGAGTTCGACCGACAGCACGCCGTCCCGTGATTCGAGCGCACGCTCGATATCCGCGAGTCGCTGCTCGGCGACGCCCTCGTACTTCTCGAAGGTCAGGTGTTCGGTTCGATCGTCGCCGGGTGCGTCTTTCGCTCGGACCTGACCGGTGAACGTCGCGATCGCTCCGGCGCGTTCGGCCGCGGGGTCGTCTTTGACGCGCCGGACGAGCGATCCGAGCGTCTCGAACGGCTCCGTCGCGTCCAGCGCCTCGATGACCTCGTCGACATCGATCGCGTCGGCGTCCGGTGCAGTCGCCAGCGCCTCGCCGGCGTGATCTCGGTCACCGACGACGACCTGCGGGATCGGGACCCGACTGAACCCCTCGACGAGCGCGTAGTCGAATTCCGGCGCGAGGTCTTCGAGCGTCCCCTGAAGCGTCCGATCCGATCCCGTGGCGAACCACTCGCCGTCATCGATGATCCCGTACGTCCGGTCGGCCCCGGCCGCGCGGTGGCGGGCCGTATCCTTGCCCTCGACATCGATATCGAACTCGTGGAGGTGTTTGACCGTCGCCACGCGCCCGCGCTCGGCCAGACGCTCTGCCAGTTCCTCGAGCAGCGTCGTCTTCCCGGTATCGGAGTAGCCGACGACACCCAGTACGTGCATGTCCTACCAGAGGGGAGCCGGGGGTTTGACAGTAGCGGTCGTCCCGAAAGGGCGTATACCACAGGTCAAACGTGGGAGTCGCCACACCGGGCTGGCGAATCATACTGCCGGCTGTAAGTTCGTAAAGATATTCGCCACCCCGGATGGCGAATTACGTTAGTTTGTTACAGCCGGCAGTATCAGATCGGGGAGTTCAGCGTGCCGAAATAGACCTGCCACGCGAGCACGGACTTGGCGACGAGGCTCAACAGCACGTACGTCTTCTCGCCGAAGAGGTAGTTCTTCCACCGGGAGACCTCGAGGTACTGCAGGGCCATATTCAGCGCGAAGAGGTTGAAGAAGACGAAAATCGAGACGTAGATGTAGATGACGAACTCGGGGAACTCGCCTCCGCTGGCCGTCACTGTCCCGATAAAGGTGATCCCGATGACGATCCAGGGCACGATGCCGGCGAGGACGCCGACCCAGTACGGCGTCCAGTCGGTCTCGGCGGTCGACTCGTTGCGCTGTTCCATCAGGAGTCCGGCGAGGTTCATCACCGCGACGAGTCCGAACAGCGCGACGAGCGTTCCGAGGTCCCAGACGCCGGCCAGCATGCCGATGACGACGATCATCAGCGAGGCGCTGACGGCGTATTCGTACCAGCGGTAAGGGTTCATCCCCCGATCGAGGTACGCGATATATCGCTCGTACAGCACCGTGGCAATCGCGGTGTGTGCCAGCGCGGAGATGAACAGAAAGCCCGCCACGAGCAGGGGCAGGTTCGCGTCGATAAACGACACCGTCGTCGGAAAGATCGTCTCGGTCTCGGCGTTGAAGCCGTATCTCGTTCGCGTGATCGGCCACAGCACCTCGTCGGCCAGAACGACCATCGCCACCCCCTGCAGAAAGTGCAGCACTGCCATGACGCTGTTCCACAGGCGGAGTCGAGTGTCTCGTGCGGAGGTCGCGTCGGCGGTTCCGGTAGCTGTTGTGCTCGCTGTAGACATGGGTAACCTATCACGTCACGTGGCAATACCTCTTTGGGGACCGCGACAGTCATACTGGTGGCTATACCATTTCGAACTGATCTGGCACGCCGTCGTGCCAGATATCGTTACGAACGTATAGCCACCAGTATCATACTGCCGGCTGTAAGTTCGTAAAGATATTCGCCCCCGGGGGGTGGCGAATTCCTTCAGTTTGTTACAGCCGGCAGTATCAGGTCGTCGCCCGGAACTCCCGTGCTATCGCATCGCGCGGGAAGCGGACACGTCCGAAGACTTCTTGACAATGCTTAAGAGCGCATCGCGGTTACGCCGATTCGATGAAAACAGTCGTCTCTATCGGCGGGAGCGTGCTCGTACCGGATCTGGACGCCGGGCGAGTCGAGGCGTACGCCGACGTCATCGGATCGCTGGCGGCAGCGGGCCACGACCTCGGCGTCGTCGTCGGCGGCGGCCCGACCGCACGGGAGTACATCGGCGCGGCCCGGTCACTGGGTGCCAACGAGGGTGAGCTCGACCAGCTCGGGATCGACACGACGCGGCTGAACGCCCGTCTCCTGCTGGCGGCGCTGGACGAGGACCTGGCATCGCCGACAGTGCCGACCGACTACGAGGAGGCGGCCGAGTCGCTCCATCGGGACCGCGTTGTCGTGATGGGCGGGGTCGTCCCGGCGCAGACGACCGACGCCGTCTCGGCGGCGCTGGCCGAATACGTCGACGCCGACCGGCTCGTGTTCGCGACGTCGGTCCCCGGCGTCTTCGACGCCGACCCCAACGAGGATCCCGACGCCGAGCGCTACGAGGAGATGACGGCGAGCGAACTCGTCAAACTGGTCGCCCGCGGCGAGTCGCTCGGCTCGGCCGGGTCGAACGCCCCGATCGACCTGCTGGCCGCGAAAGTTCTGGATCGATCGGGGATCGAAGCGATCGTCCTGGACGGGACCGACCCCCGGGCCGTCGAACGGGCCGTGCTCGAAGACGACTACGAGGGGACTCGCATCGGGCCGAACCATGACTGAACTCGACCCCTACGAGGTCGGCCGGTCCAGCGACCGTGCCTTCTGGGCCGACGCCGTCGCCGACGCCATCGAGGCGCGCGACCCCGACGAGCCGATCGTCATCAAGGGCGGGGTCTCCCCCTCGGGCGTGCCGCATCTGGGTCACGTCAACGAGATCATGCGCGGGTACTTCGTCGCGGCAGTCCTGCGCGAGCGCGGTCACGAGGTCCGGCAGGTGTTCACCAGCGACGACCGGGACCGGTTGCGCAAACTCCCGCGACGACTCGCGGATCTGGACGGCAACGTCGTCGGCCTGGGCGAGGTCGACGCCGGCGCGCTCGGGCGGAACCTCGGCAAGCCCTACACCGACATCCCCGATCCGTTCGGCTGCTGTGACTCGTACGGCGCGCACTTCACGGAGATCCTCCGGCAGGACGCCGAACGGCTGGACGTCCCGATCGAGTTCGTCTCGAACACGGACCGCTACGAGTCGGGCGAGTTCGACGACGCAATCGAACACGTGCTCGCGAACCAGGACCGCGCGCGCGAGGTCCTCGGCCAGTATCAGGCGAAGGTCGACGAGGACTACGTCCCCTTCCAGGCCCAGTGTTCGGAATGTGGCCACCTCACGGAAGAGATCACGGACGTCGACCTCGAGGCCGGCGAGATCGAGTACGTCTGTGCGGACGTCGAGGCCGGCGAGGAGACGATCGAGGGCTGTGGCCACGAGGGGACGGCCTCGCTTCGGGAGGGCAAACTCCCCTGGCGCTTCGAATGGCCCGCCCAGTGGGACGTCCTCGGCGTCGACTTCGAGCCGTTCGGCAAGGACCACGCCGAAGGGTCCTGGCCGTCGGGCGTCGACATCGCTCGAAACGTCTTCGATATCGAGCCACCGGTGCCGATGGTCTACGAGTGGTTCACCCTCGACGGCGAGGCGCTCTCCTCGTCGTCGGGCAACATCGTCACCGTCGAGGAGGTCCTGGAGTTGCTCGAACCGGAGGTGCTCCGGTATTTCTTCCTCAAAGACCCGACGACGGCGCGGGACTTCTCGATCGAGGACCTCGATCAGCTGGTCGACGAGTTCGACCGCTTCGAACGGCTCTACTTCGGGGAGATCGAGACGGGGGACGACCGCGCCGGCGAGCTTGCGACACAGGAGGGTGAACTCGCAGCGCGCGCGTATCCGATGCTCGTCGGAGAAGTCCAGCCCGAACGGATACGGATCCCGTATACGTTCGCCGCCGTGCTCGGGATGACAGACGACGCCGACCTCCGCGAGGAGATCGCCCGCCGGGAGGGACATATTCCCGAGGACGCCCCCGAGTGGGCGGTCGAGAACGCGCTCGCGCGCGTCGAACGCGCCCGAGAGTGGGCCCGCCGGACGGACAACGAGTTCAACTACGAGCTCAAACGCGAGTCGATCCCGTCCGTCGAGTTCGACGCGGCGACGACGTCCGCTCTCGAGGACGTGGCCGACGTCGTCGAGGAAGGCGGGAACGGCGAGGAGGTTCAGGCCGAGATCTACGAGGCCGCCGACCGCCACGGCGTCGCGGTCGCGGACCTGTTCGCCGCCGGCTACCGGCTGTTTTTCGACCTCGAGGAAGGCCCCAAACTCGGGCCGTTCCTGGCGAAACTCGATCGCGCCTTCGTCGTCGATCGGCTGCGGCAGGAACGCTAGGAGACGGTCACTGCTCGGTTGCGCGTCGCCGGTTGAGAAAGCCCTGGTTGTTCGCGGTCTTCTCGACGAACGAACGGAACGCGTCGGCGGTCTCGCCGTCTTCGAAGACGATCGGTTCGCCGCCGTCGCCCTGTTCGCGGATCGCCGGATCGAGCGGGATCTGCCCGAGGAACGGCATCGACATCTCCTCTGCGAACGCCTCGCCGCCGCCCTCGCCGAAGATTGCGTGCTCGGAGCCACAGTCAGGGCACTTGAACGTACTCATGTTCTCGACGATGCCCAGCACGGGCGTCTCGTGTTTGCCGAACATCTCGAGGCCCTTGCGAGCGTCGTCGAGCGCGACTTCCTGTGGCGTGGTGACGATGACAGCACCGGCGACGGGGACGGTCTGGAGCAGCGTCAGCTGGGTGTCGCCGGTCCCCGGGGGAAGGTCGACAACCATGTAATCCAGCTCGCCCCACTGGACGTCCTCCCACAGTTGCTGGAGTACCTTGTCGACCATCGGACCGCGCCAGATGACGGGCGCGTCCTCGCCCATCAGCAGGTCGATGCTCATCAGCTTCAGCCCGTGTTTTTCGGGCGGGATGATCTGCTCGTCCGGTGTCGCCTCGGGCCGTTCGTCCGATCCGAGCATCCGGGGAACGTTCGGACCGTAGACGTCGGCGTCGAACAGCCCGACGTCGGCCCCGAGTTCGGCGAGGCCGGCCGCGAGGTTGACCGCGATCGTGCTCTTGCCGACGCCGCCCTTTCCGGAGGCGACCGCGATGATGTTCGTGACGTTCGGCAGGACCTGCTCGTGGGGTTCGAGTCCGCGATCGATCGACGCCGAGAGGTCGACGTCGGCGTCGAGGTCGGCGAGCGCCTCCCGAACGCTCTCGGCGATCGCCGTCTCCGTCGGGGAGTAGGGGGCCCCGAGGGCGAGATCGATCGAGACAGTGTCGTCGTCGATCGTGATGTCGTTGACGAGTCCAAGCGAGACGAGGTCGTCGCCCAGATCCGGGTCTTCGACGGTCGTGAGCCGGTCGCGGATCTCCTGTTCGTCCATACGATCGAATTGGCGCTCGACCGTCGATAAGCGTTGTGACAGCGGTCTCTCGAGACCGCGTAATCGGTCGAGGTTACGTCGGATCCCCGATCGGCGGCGGAGTTAAATCCGTCCCCGGAAAAGGTCCACAGGAGTAATGCTCGTCGACGGGTTCGGCCGCGAACTGACGGAGATCCGGGTGTCGCTGACAGACCGGTGTAACTTCGATTGCGTGTACTGCCACAACGAGGGGCTGGGCGACACTCGCGGCCCCATGGCCCCGCGTGACGAGGAGATGACCACCGACGAGGTCGTCCGGGTGCTGTCGGTCGCCGCCGATCTGGACGTTCAGGCCGTCAAGCTCACCGGCGGGGAACCGATGCTGCGAGAGGACCTCGAGGAGATCGTCCGGCGCGCGCCCGAGGGCATGGAAGTCTCGCTGACGACGAACGGCTCGTTTCTCCCCGACCGCGCGGAGGGACTCGTCGAGGCGGGGCTCGAACGGGTCAACGTCTCACAGGACGCGGTCGATCCCGAGGCCTTCGCCGAGATCACCCAGAGCGGTGCCTACGATCGAGTGATCGAGGGCGTCGACGCCGCGCTGGAGGCGGGTCTCGACCCGGTCAAGCTGAACATGGTCGTCTTCGAGGGGACCGCCGAGTACATCCCCGAGATGGTCGATCGGGTCGCCGAACGGGAGGGGCTGCGGCTGCAACTCATCGAGTACATGCCCGAGATCGCCGGCCACCCCGAGTGGGCGATCGACATCGAGCGCGTCCACGAGTGGCTCGCCGAACGGGCGGACCGGGTCGAGACCCGTGACATGCACGACCGCAAGCGGTACTTCGTCGCCGGCGACGAGGGGGAAGGGATGGTCGAGGTCGTCGACCCGGTCGAGAACGAGATGTTCTGTGATAACTGCCATCGCGTGCGCGTGACCCACGACGGCTCGCTGAAGGGGTGCCTCAATCGCCCGCGCGTCCACCCGATGGGCGAGTTGACCGAAGCCGAGATCAGGGCGGCGTTTCACGAGGTCGTCGCCGACCGCGTCCCCTACTACGGGGAGTTCATGATCGAGGAAGACGGCGAGTGGGTGCGAAACGACGAGTACGTCGGCGAACAGCTGGTCGTCGAAGGGCCCTCGCTCACGGCGGACGACGACTGATACTAGTGGCTATCCCATTTCGAACTGATCTGGCACGCCGTCGTGCCGCGCGACCGGTCCCGCCCCCATATAAAGACCTTAGATATAAGCGGTAAGTTGAGCGTTGCTCCGCCCGTCTGTCACTGTATGATGACCGTGTTGAGAGACGAGACCAGGGAAGACGCGCGGAACACGAACCGCACGACAGACAGCGAGGGTCTCGTATGAGTGGTAGCCGGACGTCCACGGAGGGTCGCCGCGACGCGGCCGTCAGCGAGTCGCGGCGAGCACTGACCGTCGAGCTGGCAGTCGAGTTCGACGCCGACGCCAGCGGCTGTCCGATCGCCGTCGACTGCGACGCGTCAGCACCCGTCGAGCACCACGTGATCGACGACACGTGTCACGTCTCCTGTCCGAGTTCCGAAGACGGAACCGCCGTCCGGCACAGACAGGTTCACGTCGACGGCGAATGTGTCTGCCGGATCGTCGCCAGTCACGGCTGTTGCCCGTCGCTACAGGCGGCCGCTGACGGCGGACTGATCGTCCGGACGAACCCCGCCGACCGGGCGACGCTCCGGGCGATGATCGAAGAACTCCGCGGAGTCGCCGACGTCGTCCGGATCCGGAGTCTGGTGGTCGACGACGGCGAGACGGCCACCCGATCGGAGGTCGTGAGCCTGCAGGCCCTGACCGAGATCGAGCGCGAGACGGTCGAACGAGCGATCCTTGAGGGATATTACGATCGGCCCCGAACCGCCAGTTTCGACGATCTGGCGACCGATCTGGGTATCACTTCATCCGCCCTCTCGAAGCGCCTCGCCTCGGCGGAATCAAAGATTATGCGTAGTTTATTCGAAGATAATGATGAATAGTCCGCTATATTTGTCGTTTCGTCTGACTATCCCGCGTACTACTTAAACAAGGCCACTATTGAGGGTCAGCGGGAGGGGACAGACAGCCCTACAGAACGCCGTGGTGAATCTACGTGAACGACACTGCGGACACTCGCGAGGAGATGGCGAGTGTGCTAGACGACGAGGACTGGCAACGGACAGTCGAGAACATCCTCGAGGACGGCCCGCACAGCACGGAACTGGGGAAGATGATGGGCCGGGACGCCGTTCGAGTCAGCATCGGAGAGATGTCCGAACAGGCGTTCCACGAGAAGTATCACGACGCCGTCCTCGAGGAGTTCGGCGTCGACGAACGACCCACTGGGTCGGAGGGGTCCGATGAGTGAGCAAGACGGCGTCAGCCGGCGGTCGGTCCTTCTAGGGGCCGGTGCTGCCGCGGGTGCGCTGGGACTGGGCGGCAGTCGTCTCACCTCGCTGTCAGTCGATCCGGCCGCAGCGAGCGTCGAACAGTTCCTCGATCGCAACGACGTGTTGCACGGCTACTGTTCGCCGAACTGCCGGGGCAAGTGCCAGATGGACGTGTACGTCCGCGACGGCCAGATCCGAAAGGTCGAGCCCAAAGTCCCGGACAACCCGGACTACAAGCGCTCGTGCACGCTCGGGCTCAGTCACATGCAGCGAGCATACAACCCGACGCGATTGAAGTACCCGATGAAGCGGACAGACTGGTCGCCCGGCGATCCCAACCCGACCGGTCGAGGCCCGGACGCGGAGTTCGAGCGCATCGAGTGGGACGAGGCGCTGGATTACGTCGCCGACGAGATGCTTCGCGTGCGTGAAGAGTACTCACCCGAAAGCGTCTACTTCGAACTCGGGTCGGGGACCGACGGCATCGGCGCGACGGTCTACAACCGTCTGGCCGGAGCGTTCGGCGGAACGATGAAGGCGTGGTCGATCGACATCAACGTCGGACTGGGTTTCCGCCGGGTCACCGGCGCGGGGTATTTCAACACGCCGACGAACCAGGCGACCGACATCGAGAACGCCAACACCATCGTCATCTGGGGCGGCAACATCTTCGAGAGTCGCTTCCAGATGGACGCGTCGAAAGTGCTCGACGCCAAGCAGAACGGCGCGAAGATCGTCGTCGTCGATCCGGTCTACAACACGACGACCGCCAAGGCCGACGTGTGGCTCCCGATCGAACCCGGCAAAGACGGGCACCTCGCGATGGCGATGATCTACACGGTCTTCGAGGAGGACTACCTCGACGAGCAGTTCCTCCGGGAACGGACGCTCGGACCGGCACTGGTCCGGGAAGACGGATCGCTACTGAAGACGGCAGACGTCTTCGACGACGGTGACGACGAGACGCCGGTCGCCCTCGACGAGGCATCGGGCGAACCGGTCGCCCTCGAACCCGAGACGTACGGCGAGTACGCCCTCTTCGGCGAGTACGAGGTCGACGGCGAGACGGTGACGACGGGGCTGACGGAGATCCGGGAGGCCGCCGCCGACTACGCCCCCGAGGAGATGGCCGAGTACGTCGGCGTCGACGCCGAGAACATCCGCCAGACCGTTCGCTGGCTCGGCACGCGCGGTCCGGGCGGCATCCTGACCGGGCTGGGTGTCGACCGCTACGTCTACGGACACATCTTCGGTCAGGCGTACGCTATCCTGCTCGCCCTGCTCGGCCAGTACGGGATGAGCGGCTGCGTGACCGGCGGACTCACCCAGGGCGGGGGGTTCACGAGCGATTACGGTGCCGTCGAGGGCGCACCGGGCTCCCGGAGCCTGCAGCAGAAGGGGATCCTCTCGGCGATGGCGGGCGACGACGAGAAGCCGATCAAGGCGATGTACGCGATGGCGTCGAACTTCACCGCCAACCAGATGCCCGACCGCCAGGCGTGGCTCGACGCCCTCGAGAACGTCGACATGGTCGCCGTGGCGGACATGCAACACACGCCCAACGTCCAGCACGCCGACGTCGTCCTGCCGGCCTCTCACTGGTTCGAGCGCGAGGACGTCACCGGCTCGTGGACCCAGCCACACGTCCGCTACAGAGAGCCGGCCCACGAGCCGCTGTGGGAGTCCAAAAGTGACCACTGGATGCTCGTCCGACTGGCCGAACGGCTGGGCTACGGCGAACACTTCGACCGTGACCGAGAGACGACCCTGCAGAAAGTGCTGGACGCCGAGGACCGCTTCACGCTGGAGGATCTCCGCGAGAAGGGGACCTTCTTCGACGACAGCGCGCCCGAGATCATCTGGCAGGGCGAGTTCAACACCCCGAGCGGCCGCCTCGAGCTCTACGACGAGGACGCGCCCAGCGAGGACGGGACGTCTCTCGAGGTTCCGGTCCCCATGGAGAGCCGAACGAGTCCCGACTACGAACTCGCCGACGAGTACCCGCTCACTTTCCTGCAGAAACACAGCCGGTGGCGGATCCACTCGCAGTTCGGTCGGATGCCGTACCTGCGACAGATCGAGACCGAGCCGGTCGTCGACATCCACCCCAGCGACGCCGAAGAACGGGACATCGAGGACGGCGAGTACGTCCGGATCTACAACGATCGCGGTGAACTCGTCGTCAAGGCCCGATACAACGAGGGCTACCGGCCCGGGATGGTCAACGTCAACCAGGGCTGGTGGGGCGAGGACTACATCCGGGGCCACCACAACGACCTCACGCACACGGACGTCAGCGACGCGATCGAGAACTTCGCGTTCTACGACACCCGCGTCGAGGTCGAACCGGCACCGGACGACATCGACACCAGCCAGTACACGGACCCGGATCGGGCCCCCTGGCTCGGCGGATCGAACGGCGGAGGTGATAACTGATGACACAGTACGGAATGGTAATCGACCAGGAGCGGTGTATCGGCTGTCAGGCGTGTTCGACAGCCTGTATCGAGGAGAACAACGTCGGACTCGGTCAGGTCTGGAACCGGGTCCTGACCGAGGGAGGCGACAGCATCGAGACGCCCTCGGGAAGCTACCCGATCGACGGGAGCGACGGCACCGCGAGCCTGTCGATGGACTTCCAGCCGACCGCGTGCCAGCACTGTGAGAACGCTCCCTGCGTGAAGGTCTGTCCGGTGAACGCGACCTACACGCGGGAGGACGGCATCGTGGAGATCGACTACGAGAAGTGTATCGGATGTCGCTACTGCATGGCGGCCTGCCCCTACAACGCCCGCGTGTTCAACTACGACGAGCCCGAGCACGTTCCCGCGGAGGGGACGGGGAACGTCCCGAAGCGATCGCAGGGCGTCGTCGAGAAGTGCACGTTCTGCAGCCACCGCGTGGAGGAAGATCTCGATCCCGCCTGCGTCAACGCCTGTCCGGCCGACGCGCGGATCTTCGGCGACCTCGACGATCCGGACAGTACAGTCTCGAAGTACGTCGACAAATACGAGACCCACCAGCTACTCGAAGATCTCGAGACGTCTCCGAGCACGTACTACGTCCGCGGTGAGATGACGCCCGGCCGCCAGCGAGTCGGGACGGAACTGGAGGGGACAGCGCGCAAGGACGTGTCGCTGCCTGACGGCGGTGAGCGACAATGAGTGATGTCGCTACAGACGGCAGGTTCGGCACGCCGGGCACGGTCTGGATCGCCGCGCTGGCCGTCCTCATCGTCGCTGGGCTGGGCGCGTGGATCTACCAGCTCAGCGAAGGGCTGACCATGACAGGGATGGACAACGTCTTCTCCTGGGGGCTGTACATCATGCTGTTCGTCTACTTCGTCGGCCTCTCTGCGGGCGCACTGGTCGTCTCGAGCGTCCCGAGGTTCTTCCACTCGGACCGATACGACTCGATCGCCGTCCTCGGCGGGTTGCTCAGCTTCGCGTGTATCGTGGTGGCGGGCCTGATGATCGTTCCTGACCTCGGCCGGCCGAGCCGGATCACGGGATTTCTCACGTCACCGGACTTCCGATCGCCGATGGTCTGGGAGTTCCTCGTCGTCATCGCGTACGGGCTGTTCAGTGCCGGTTACGTCTGGCTACTGACTCGCCGGGATCTGGCCGCTCGTGGGTCTCGGCTGGCGTTCGGGACTACGGACACCGAAGCCGGTCGGGAACGCGACAGGCGACTGTCGCTCTGGGCGGCGGCAGTAGCGATCCCGCTCGCGCTCGGGCTTGCGGCCATCGACGGCTGGATCTTCGCGTTACAGATCGGTCGGGGTAGCTGGTTCAATCCCCTCGTCGCGCCCATGTTCGTGATGAAAGGGCTGGTCTCGGGACTGGCGCTGCTTATCGTGACAGGTGTCCTGGCCGACAGATACACTCGGTTCGAGCTCTCGGATCGACAGGTGCCCGAACTCGGGAAGGCGCTGGGCGTGTTTATCGCCATTCACATCGTCTTCCTGCTGGGTGCCGAACGGCTTCCCCACGCATGGGCAGCGAACTTCGAGTTCTGGACGATTACGAGTTCGTTCCTCGTTGGCGACTCGCTGTACTTCTGGCTGTGGACCGTCGTCGGCGGGGTACTCCCGCTCGCTCTGCTCGTTGCTCCGTCCTTGCACGAGCGGACGTGGGCCGTCGTGGCCGCGAGCGTCCTCGCGATCGTCGGTACCGTCTTCGAGGGCGTGAACCTCATCTTCACTGGCTACACCGATTTGAACATCGACGCTGCTCCGGGCGTGGCTGTCGGGCGTGACTACACCGGATTCGGATCGGACATCTGGGCGACCGCCGGAACGTACACGCCGACAGTGGTCGAACTGGTCGTCTCGGTCGGAATCGTCGCGCTGGGTATACTGATCGTGACGCTGGGGCTCAGATACCTCCCTGTTGGCCCTGGCAGAACTGCCGGGTTCGGATCGTCGGGCGGGAAACCCGACACGGCAGTCGCCGACGGTGGCGACGAACCGATGGGGCGTGACAAATGAGCGACGCCGCGAATCGGAGTCGCCGGCACGTGCGTGCGCAGGGATACGCCGTGCTGGCGCGGTGCTGGCGACAGCCGGACAACGACCTGATCGAAGCTGTCAACGATGGAGAACTCGACCGCGTCGTCCCCGACATCGAGCCAGTCTCGCTTTCGGACCTGCGGACCGAGCACACCCGCCTGTTCGTCGGCCCGAAGGGGCCGCCCTGCCCGCCCTACGAGAGCGTCTACCGGGACGGCGATGGCGAGGGTTCGAGTAACGTGCTCGGACCCTCGACCGGCGCGGTCGTCGAGTGGTACCGGGCGTACGATCTGGGACTCGATCCGGACTGGCCGGACCTGCCCGATCACGTCGCGACGGAACTGGAGTTCGCCGCGCATCTGCTCGCTACCGAGGGGGGTGTGACGCTCGAACAGTTCCTCGAGGCGCATCCCCGACAGTGGTTCGATAGGTTCCTCGGAGCGGTTCGAGCGGAGACGCGCGAGCCGTTCTACGCGGAACTGGCCGACGCGACCGAGCGAGTGGTACTCGAGTAGGTGTCACTCGCAGCCGTCGGCGAACGCGTCGAACACCTGTCGCATGACCTTCGACTCGGCGGCACCGAGCCGCTGTGAGACGGCAGCCGCCGAGATGTCGAGCTCGTCGGCGATGTCACCGACCGAGACGCGCCGCGGCTGTCGGTAGTACCCCCTTGTGATAGCCAGCGTCACCGTTTCGCGCTGTTTGTCGGTCAGATCGGTGAGATCCATCGCCGTCTCGACCGAACTGTCGGATCCGATCTGCACCAGCTTTCGGAGCGTCACCTGCTCGGCGACCGATCGGAGGCGCTCGACGATGTCTTCTACCTCGGTCCGTTCCCCGAGGTGGACCCCGAGACGGACGTGGTCCGGATAGATCTCTAGCAGTCGCGGGAGATACCCCGCGTCAGTCAGCACCTTCGAGGGACATCGGCAGCCACACTCCTGTGTGATCCTGACTGTCCGGGGCTCACCGTCGTGGGTCCGCACGTCGAGCAGACACGTCTCGTCTCGGAACTGCTGGTGTTGCACCTCGACCGGCGGATCCAGTTCGACGAGCGGGCACCACTCGATCGGCTCCACTCTGACATCGAACTCCGCATACAGAGAACACTCGACGAGATCGAACGTGGATGCCGCTGTCTGACTGGGAGTGCTGTCCATGTTTTGAAAGAGAAGAGGGCCACGAAGAGGGTTTAGACGTGGAACCACGTGCTGAGAGGAGCCGAAACTGCCATACGCTCCAGATGCCAAGACAGGGGGCTTCGTGTCACAGCCTCGTGACCGCGTCGGGGGGCGAACGGGCGCTGTCTCGGCCCTCCGTTTCTCGTTTCGAATGTGTCGGCTCTGGTACATCGCCAAACAGCGTCGGCTTCGACCGTCAGAACTAGTGAGCCCGACGACGTCGATGTCGAAGACGTCGAGGGAAGCGACAAAGAGTAACGTAGCGGCAGCCGAGTTGCAGTTTTTTCGCGGTCGGATGCAGCGTTTCGCTACGCGAGTTGCTCGCCGACGATCCTGTCGACGGCGTCCAGAAACGCGTCCTCGCGTCCGTCCGGAATCGTCGCCCCGGCCGCGACGTCGTGACCACCGCCGTCACCGTCGACGGCGCGTGACGCCTCGCGCATGACGGCCGACAGATCCAGCCCGTGGCCGACGAGCACGCCCGTCCCGCGCGCCGAGACTTTCAGTTCGTCGTCGTTCTTGCGGGCGAAGGCGACGATCGGTTTCGATCGCGAGACGCCGTCGTTGCCCAGCGCCATCCCGGCGACGATGCCGACGATCGTCTCCCGAATGCGGTCGCCAGCGTGGAAATACTGGACGTGCTCGCGCTGCTTGACGCCCTCTCTGGTGACCCAGTCGATGCCTTCCGAGAGGTTTCGACGGTGGTTCTCGAGGAGTCGGCGGGCGCGTTCCAGCGGCTCACCGCGCTCGCCCAAACAGACCGCGAGTCCGACATCCGCTCGCTCGTAGCGCGCTGTGGCGTTCAAAAGCGTCGAGAACTCGCTGGCGTCCCGGAGTTCGGTCCCTTCGGGTTCGTTCGGGAACGTGTAGGTCGTGGCCACCAGTCGATCGATCTTCTCCGCGGGGACGCCGCGGGTGACGGCCCGCTGGACGAGCGCGCTCGCGAGCGTCTGTCGCTCCTCGTCGGTGAGGTCGATCCAGCGTCGCCACTCGCCGTCCGCCCGCAGGTCGAGATCGAGGTCCTCCAGAAACGCGATCGCCCCCGCCTCGTCGTTGGAGATTCCGGGCAGGTGGACATCGCTGGCGTACTCGAGCAGTTTCGGCAGAGGCCGGGTCTGCTTGCCGTACAGCGAGAGGTCCCGCGTTTCGGTGACGACGCCGGCCTCGATCCCGTCCGTCACGATCGCCTCGTTCGCGCCGACCAGTTCGCCGCCGGTCGCCTGCATATCCCCCACCGCGCCGACGACGGCCAGCGCCGCGAGATCGCGGTTCCGGTCGCCGCCCAGCGCACGCGCGAGGACGTAACTCGCGCCCGCACCCGACAGCTCCGACGCGCCGTCGATCCCCACCAGGAGGGGATTGAGATGCCACGCGAAGTCGCCGTAGCCGTCGGTCGCCTCGAACCCGGGCGCACAGTCGTCCGCGTCGGCAGGCTGGTGGTGATCGGCGATCACGGCCTCGAAGTCGCCGTCAGCGACGTGCCGGCTGATCACGTCCAGTTGCCCGCTCCCGAAGTCCGTGAACAGCACCGTCTCGTAGCCCGTCGCCGCGATCGCGGCGATCCGCTCGGCGTCGAGTTGCTTCTCGAAGACGACCTCGTGGTCCAGTCCGGCCCGATCGAGCGCCCTCGAGGCGATGGCGGCGCTCGTCAGCCCGTCGGCGTCGATATGTGACGCCAGCAAGACCCGCTCTGCGTCCAGCAATCGGTCGGCACAGGCCGTCGCGCGCTCGTCGAGTTCCGGAACCGGTCCCATCGACCGATGGTTGGATCCGGATCGGATAAAAACGTCCGGACGTCGATCGGTGGACGCACACGCTCGTATCGGTGGCTACGCGTACGCCTCGAACTCCTCGCCGTACAGCAGGAAGTACACAGTGCCGACGATCCCGACGACCGAGGCGACGCCGAAGGCGAGGACAGGACTCCCCTCGTAGAGAGTGCTCGCCGGGAGCCACTCGGGGATGCCGGCCCACAGCAGTCCCCCGAGCGCGGCGCTGGGGATGACGATCGTGTTCCGGAGCAGGTAGTACGTCCCGGTCACCCGACCGCCGGCGTCGCGATCGGCCGGACCGACGATCAGCGCCTTGTGAGAGGGGAGTCCGGCGAACCGGAGCCCCGAGAACGCAAAGAGGACGACCATTGCCAGCGGGGTCCCGGGTGCGTTGATCAGCGCGACCGGGAAGACCGCGTACACGGCGAACCCGAGCGCGACGATCGGCTTGAGTCCGACCCGCTCTGCGAGTTTCGCCGCCGGCATCATCACAAGCAGCGCCACGGCCATCTCGACGCCGAGCAGATAGCCGAAGAAGGCCTGCGGCGAGAGGTCGATCGCGACCGTCCCGATCGCGGGAATCGACAGCGACGTCTCCAGTCCGACCTCGAAAAACCGCGTGACGACGATGATAAAGTAGACGTAGACCATCCCGTTGGCGAACCGGACCAGCGTATCGCCGATCAGCAGCGGTCGCAGGGGATCGGGCATCTCCCGGAGATCGCGCCGGATCCGTGCGATCCCCTCGAAGGAATCGCCGATCGTGTCGTCGCTGGCGTCGTACAGGGCGTGCTGGACGATCGTCCCGGCGATTCCGGCCGCCACGCCGACCGCGAGGACGTACTGGAAGCCGACAGTGAACTCGGGGTGGAGGCTGATGAGCACGCCGGCGAGAACGGGGCCGACGAAGAACGCCGATCGGCGGAATATCTCCGTCGAGGCGAACCCGGCCGCCAGTCGCGAAGGATCTATAGCTTGTTTTACAACAGCGAAGGTCGCACCGAGCCCGAAGGACTTCCAGGCCTGCGCGAGCACCAGTCCGACGAAGATCCATACCCACGGCCGGACCGTCACGCCGGCGATCGTGATCGCGCCGACGCCGGGCGCGAGCAACCACACCAGAAATCCCCCCGTCGAGAGCGCGCCGAACAGCGTCAGCGCGTACCGCGAACCGATCCGGTCGGACAGCGCGCCGCCCGGGTAGGGATAGATCGCCGCGATGATATTGCCGAACGTCCCGAACACGCCGACGAGAAACTCCGAGCCGCCAAGTGCGACGATGTACTCGGGCAGGAATCGATTGGTCATCTGGAAGGACAGGCTGAACGCGAACATCGCCAGCGACAGCACCAGCACGTCCCGCTGGAGGGCGAAAAACTGCCTGACGGTCCGGAGCGTGCTCGACCCCTCGGTTTCGACAGTCACTCGTTGCTTGCTCATGGCTGGAGCGTTGAATGGCCGGGAACTCTCACGGCCCGGCCAGCGTGCCGTTCGCTTCTCTCCGAACGGGAAAGTCGATTTCGGTGCCGGAACCGAACTGTCCGGAGGACAACTCCGCCTAGCGGTGCTCGCCCGTCCCGACGGACAGACGGCGGCGACGTGAGCGGATCAAAGGTTTATCAGGCGGCCGGTCGAACTCCACCCATGCGTTTCGGTGTTCTCAGCACGGCCAAGATCGCACGCGAAGATGTCGTTCCCGCAATCAAGAAGAGCAACCACGAGGTGGTCGCGATCGCCTCCCGAAACAGCGACAGGGCTGCGGATGTCGCCGCCGAGCTCGATATCCCCCGGAGCTACGGGAGCTACGAACAGCTGCTGGCCGACGACGACCTCGACGCCGTCTACAATCCCCTGCCGAACGCCCTCCACGCGGAGTGGACGCGAAAGGCGGCCGACGCGGGATTACATGTCCTCTGTGAGAAACCGCTCGCCGAAAACGCAGAGGAGGCGGCTGCACTGCACGAATACTGTGACGAACGCGGGGTGACGCTGATGGAGGCGTTCATGTACCGGTTTCATCCCCGGACCGAGCGGGCCGCTGACATCGTGCGCGAGCAACTGGACGGCGTTCACGCCGTCGACGCCTCGTTCAAGTTCGCACTCAGGGGGCGGCCGGACGACATTCGCCTCGACCCGGATCTGGCGGGTGGCAGCGTCATGGACGTCGGCTGCTACGCGATCAGCGCCGCGCGCCTGTTCCTCGGGGAACCCAACCGCGTGTACGCGCGGACGCGAGACAGCCGAGACAGCGGCGTCGATACCGACATGGCGGCGCTTCTGGAGTACGACGACGGACCGACGGCCCGGGTTGCCTCCGGGTTCGACACGCCGGCGACCCAGACCTACCGCGTCGAGGGCGAGAACGGCTGGCTCGAGGTCGAGACCGCCTTCGACATCGCGCCCGGCGAGCAAGGGGAGATCGAGTACGAAATCGACGGCAGGCACGTGACCGAGCAGTTCGATCCGGTCGACCAGTATACGCTGGAGGTCGAGCACTTCGCCGAGAGCATCGCCTCCGGGACTGTACCCCGCATCGACGCGGCCGAGACGGTAGCCAACATGGCCGTCATCGACGCCGTCTTCGAGAGCGCGGCGAACGGCTCTCGCGTGGACGTCAAGCGACCATACTAATACCGATATATCATACTACCTAACTGTAAATTGTCATTTCTTCAGTCCCGTCAACCGCGATCATTTCCCAGCTATCAGATCACCCGGCGACGTCAGAGAGATCACCGCCGTACCGACAACGTGGGGCCTGTTCGACAGGGACGGAGAGCCATACTGGTGGCTATACGTTCGTGACGATATTCGGCACGCCGTCGTGACGAATCAGGTCGAAATGGTATAGCCACCAGTCTCAGTACGATCGCTCCGATCGGATCAACTCGAAGCAGACGGATCTACGGCGTGCAGGGTTAGTGATCCGAAGGCGCTTCGACCTCGCATGTAGTGTCTGCCGTTAATATAAGATATCACTCATACATGCACAGATTATATATAATGCATTACAATCCTCTGCTGCAGGTGAGCTGCCCCTCACAACGAGAGGTCGAACCGGTCGACGGCGTACGCAGTCACGCGGTCAGCGCCACCGTAAAATGCGAGGTACACCGAGAGAACGAAGACAGCAGCGACCGCGGCCGCATCCAGAAGCGTCGTAACGATTCCGTGCCACCCGATCAGCAGACCGAGAAGCGTGTTGAAGACGACTGTGCCGACGAAAAACGGCATGAAATAGACGAGTATCACGGCTAGCGGCTGGCGATCCGCCCATCGGTCGTACGTTCTCCTGACGATACCGTACAGTGCCAGCGCGAACACGGCGAGTAACACGGCCGTCAGTCGTACTTCCTGTTCGATCGATGCGACCGTGATCGTCGCACCGGCTGTAAACGACGTCAGAATGGCGAGACTGACCGCCCAGAGTGCTGCCCGACCACGATCGTACCACTCACTCATGCGTCGCGAATAGACAGGGCGGCGTCAAAACGTTGCCGCTCGATTGTAGTCTCCAGTCCACCGATGACTATGGAGCGTCGAAAGCGAAAAGACCAGCGAGAGAACCGAGCGGTTCGCGAACGGATCAGTCGGCTGCGAGCCCTTCAGCGAACTGCTCGGCAAATAGCACGTAGATAACGATCGTCGGCAGCGCAGCCAGGAAGGCCGCAGCCATCCGCAGCGGGAAGTTAGTGCCGCTGAGGTCCGCGCCGATCCCCGAGAGGATCAGCGTGATCGTCGCTGCCTGATCGGCCGCGCTGCCGATCAGCGTCAGGGAGAACAGGAACTCGTTCCAGATCTGGGTGAACTGGTAGATGAGTACGACACCGATCATCGGCGTCGAGAGCGGCAGCACGATCCGGGTGTAGATCCGGGTCACGCTGGCGCCGTCGACTTTCGCAGCCTCGATGAGTTCCTCCGAGATGGACTTGTAGTAGCTGCGGAACAGCAGGAAGCAGATCGGGATACCGTAGGCGACGTGGGTAATCGCCAGTTCGGCCAGCGTTCCCCAGCGGTCGTTTGCGGGAATGATAGTGACGTTTCCGATGGCCAGTCCTTTGGCAAGCGGGAAGATGTTCGTCCAGAAGTTGTCCAGCGGCACCAGGATGGCCTGGTAGGGGATGAAGATCCCGAAGACGAACAGCAACACGACAAGCATCTGCCGTCGCCAGTCGACGAGCGTCAGCCCGTAGGCCGCCGTGCTGGCGAGGAGAACGTTGACCAGCGTCGCCGGGATCGCCATCGCGAAGCTGTTGATGAACCCGCGGGAGAGCTGGTCCAGTGCCCTGGTCCAGCTCTCGAGAGTGAACGTCTCCGGACCCGGCGGCAAGAGCGGCTGTGTCGCTGCTTCGGGGGGTTTCAGCGACGTGACCAGTCCCGTCCAGATGGGCGAGACGAAGAAGGCTATAAAGAGCATGATCACGGCGTACAACCCGAACCGGCGGTAGTCGAACTCCGGTAGTAAGCTGGCGATGCCGTCTCGATCAGACGTGGTTGCTTGGCTCATCTTATAGTGCCCCCTCTCTGTACTGGTAGTAGAGGTACGGTGCGATCACCAGCAGCGACATCCCGAGCAGGATCGTCGCGATCGACGCGGCATACGCCCAGTTCGAGAGCATGAACGCCTCCCGTACCATCAGCGTCGCGAGAACGTCGGTCCCTTTCGGGGGCCGATACGTGCCGAACATGGCATAGAGGAACGTGAAGATCTTCAGCGCGAAGATCATCAGTACGACGGCGGCACTGACCGACGCGGACTTCAGCTGCGGGATGATCACCCGCCAGTACGTCTTGAAGATGCTGGCGCCGTCGACCCTGGCCGCCTCGAACTGGTCGTCCGATATCGATTGTAAGCCTGCCAGGAAGACGACCATCGTGTAGCCGCTGAACTGCCAGATCAGCGCGAATATGATCGAACCGAGGACCAGTTTCGGATTGCCGATCCAGTTGTACGGCCCCAGTCCGAACAGGCCTATGACTGTGTTGACTAGCCCGTTGTTGTAGTTGTACATCCACAGCCAGAACTGGGCCGTGACGACGAACGACAGCGCCATCGGCAGGAGGTAGATCGTCTGGACTTTGCTCTTCTGGCGGATGTCACGATCCAGAAGGATCGAGAGAAACAGTCCGAGTACCAGCGAAATCGACGTGAACGCGACCAGGAGCACGAACGTGTTTCGTGCGGTCAGATGAACTGCTGAATCCGACAGCGCCCGACTGTACATGTCGAGGTCGAGGCTTCCGTAGTCCGGACGCTGGAGAAAGCCCTCGTAGTCCGTCAGCGAGATCAAGACGTTCCAGATGATACCGCCGTAGACGGCGGCACCCATCAGGAGCAGCGGAATACCCCAGTACGGGGCAGAACGAACGAAGTCACTCTTCCAGAAGCGACGCAGGCGAGCGTACCGGTCTTCGGCTACACGCTCGTCAGTGCCGGCACCAGCTACCGCATCTTGTTGACTTTCCATGGGTGAAATTAATGCTGTTCTACTGTCGGGCTAGCCTACGATTCCTGCATCGCCGCCGCGTCGAGGAGGTCCGACGCAGCCGCTTCGACGTCGTACGGGCCCATGAAGTTGTTGCCGATAGCCGACATGGCAGCGTCCATCGGCTCGGGCGGCAGAGCGAGCCCGTGCGCGATCGTCGGCGGGAACTTATCGACGCTGGTGAAGTCGTCGGCCGTCATCTCGAGGAACGGCGTCAGCCGGCTCGTGTCGACGTCGGTCCGAAGCGGGATCGCCCCCTTTCGGTTGCCGAACTCGACCTGCGCGTCCTTTGTCCCGAGGAACTCTGCCCATATCTTCTGTTTGACCGGCGTTTCGGTGTCGCGTGCGAAGGTGAACCCGTCGATGTGGAGCATGTACATGTCCTCCGTGCCGGGATAGGCCATCCAGTCCCAGTCCTCCTGGTACTCGACGCCGCTGTCCTCGGCGCGGTACATGCCGTACGCCCAGTTGCCCTGCTGGATACAGCCGGCGTTGCCCTTCATCATCTCACTGTTACCTTCGGTGAAGCTGATGGTCGAGGCGTCGTCGTTGATGTAGTTCCCCAGCATCTCCTGGGTGAGCTCCAGCGCCTCGGTCAGGTGCTCCTCGTCGCCGTTGCCCTCGATGAAATCCATGTACGCGTCGTAGCCGCCCTCCATCCCGAGGAAGTTCTGGAAGACGAGCTGCAGCGTCGGCCACGTCGACGACATCGCGTGTGTCATCGGGTCCGCGTCGGTCTCGGTCTGGATCGTGTCGAACGCATCGATCAGCGCGCTCGGGCTGTCGACCGAATCCGGATCGACGCCTGCCTCTTCGAAGACGTGAACGTTGTAGAACAGGTTGTTCATCCGGTGGGAGACCAGCGGCATGGCCCGATACTCCTCGTTGAGCCGGCTGAGTTCCGCGGCCATCTCGTTCATCGTGTCGGTATAGCCGTTCTCTTCCCACACGTCAGAGATGTTGCGCAGGAGGCCGCCGTACTGTGTCAGGTTCGCACCCGGCCACGCCTGCCAGGCCGCGGGCGGATCCCGGTTGGCGAGTCGGCGGGCGACCACCGAGTCGAGGTTGACGTTCCCCGTGCCACCGATCGGACGGAAGTCCGTCTGGAAGTCGGGATACTCCTCTTCGAACATCGACGTCAACTTGTCGATGGCATCGGCCCCGTCTCCGCCCGTCCAGGCGTGGAGGACCTCGAGTGGCGTATCGTTGGGCGTCCCGTCCCCATTTCCATTGCCGTTGCCGTTGCCGTTGCCGTCGTCAGCGGTGCTACAGCCAGCGAGTCCACCCACGACGAGCCCGGCGGACGTTCCCAAGACTTTACGACGCGTGATCGGTCCGTGATTTGCACTGCTGTCTTGTGGCATACACCTTGTTGTTCTACGTTCTCCTATATAGTAATTGTGGTGATCATTCATAAACGATGGATGGCAAACCAGCAGCTGTCACGAAGCGAGAACAGTGGAGCGCTCACGATCGTCGAAAGCTGCCTGGAACCCGGCGCGCCAAAGGTGTCACAGCTGGCAGTCCCGTACGTCAGGTCCGAGTCGACTGCTCTCTATCGGGCGGTCGATGCGGGAAATCGTTACAACGGCCACTATCAGGCCGGCTCAGCGCCGCGGAGCGGTTGATCGCTTTCGACGTCCTGGAGACTGCGGTTGTGCAGCGCGTTTCCGGTCTCGGCATCGAACACGTGGATAGCGTTCTCGGGGAGTTCGATACCCACGGACGCGCCTTCCTCGGCCGAACGCATGCCGCCGATCGTCGCAGTCAGTTCTGATTCGGTCCGGTCCTGGCCCTCGAACGCGAGGTGGACGGTGTTCTCGTCGCCCTGCGGTTCGACGACGCCGACGGTCGCCGGGAACTCGTGTGCTCCGGTCGGACTGTCGACGATGTCTATGTCTTCCGGTCTGATACCGAAAATCAACTCCGAGTGACCATCTAGATCGGCACGCACGTCCTCGCTGAGCGAGTATTCGAAGTGCTCGCCGACGAGCGTTCCGTCTTCCAGCGTGACCGGGAGGAAGTTCATCGACGGTTCGCCGATGAAGCCGGCGACGAACTGGTTGTTCGGTCGGTGATAACACTCCAGCGGCGTCCCGACCTGCTGGAGTTCCCCGTCGTTGAGGACCGCAATTCGGTCGGACATCGTCATCGCCTCGGTCTGATCGTGGGTCACATAGATCGTCGTCGTCCCGAGGTTCTCCTGGAGCTGCTGGAGTTCGGTCCGCATCTCCGCCCGAAGCTTGGCGTCGAGATTGGCCAGGGGTTCGTCGAGCAGGAACGCCTCGGGTTCGCGAACGATCGCCCGTCCCAGCGCGACGCGCTGTTGCTGACCGCCCGACAGCTCGCCCGGCTGCCGGTCGAGCAGGTTGTCGATGTCGAGCAACTCGGCGGCATCTTCAACTTGTTCGCGTATCTCGGCGTCGGAGAGATCGGTCGACTCTTCAAGACCGAACGACATGTTCCCGCGCACCGTCATGTGAGGGTAGAGCGCGTACGACTGGAACACCATCGCGATGTCGCGCTCCTGTGGCGTGAGATTCGTGATCGGTCGGTTCCCTAGGTGGATCGTCCCCTCCGTCGGCGTTTCGAGTCCCGCGACCATCCGGAGTGTCGTCGACTTTCCACAGCCGGACGGGCCGACGAGTACCAGGAACTCGCCGTCTCTGATCTCGAGATTCAGGTCGTCGACCGCGACGATATCACCACTCTCGTCCTGAAACACCTTGGTCACTCCGTCGAGCGTGACACTTGCCATGATCGATTGTGCGTTATTCTGGTACAAATAATTTGCCCAAATAGTCAGTCGTCTGCATACAGATCGGTGTCAGTCTCCGTCTCAAACTCGTCAAGCGCGTCTCGGAGGGGGCGAGCGTACTGGGTCAGATCACGAGCGCGATCGGATATTTCCGTGAGTTCGGCGGCCTGCTCCTCGGCGGCACCGGCGACGATCCCGGATTCGGCGAGCGTCTCCTCGCTGAGCGTCGCGATTTCGCTGATACGAGCTGCGATTTCGTCCAGACGCTCGCCGTGTTCCTGGACGTCATCGTCGCCGTGTTCAGCGAGCGTCTCGTAGGCCGCGGCGAGGTCGTCGATCTCGCGGGAGATCTCCTGCAGTTGCTCTTTCTGTTCGTCGGCGTCGTCGGCGATCCGCTGGACAGAATCGGCAACGTGACCGCTTGCGACCCGGACGCTATCCGAACTCGTCTGGAGGAGCTCCCCAGTGTTTTCCACTTCGATCGCGAATCGCTTGAGTTGGCCGGTCGCGCGCTCTAGTTCCGCAAGCATTTCGTTGAACGAGGTCGCGATCCGATCCATCGAATCGCTCTCACCGTCGGGCTCCAGGCGCTGAGTCAGGTCGCCGTCCGCACAGCGACGCATGGTTCGTGAGTACTCTTCGGCCTTCTGCTGGAGATACTCGTTCATCCGCATCGCTTCGGCGCGGGAAACCTCGGCCTCCTTGCGCGCGCGCTCGACTTCCCTGATTTGCTGCCGGAGCGAGCGACGCATGTCCTCGAACCCATCGTACAGCTCACCGATTGCATCGATCCGGGTTGTCCTCTTCGTGGTCTCGAGGTCGCCCTCGCGCATCCTGTGTGCCCAGTGACGGAGCCGGTTGATATCGCGAGTCGTATTGTATCCGATGGCCGTTCCAAACAGACCGACCAACAAAATCCCGCCAACCGTCGCGATTTTTCCCCAGCGCGAAATAGCTAGCATAAAACCGAAGACGTTCGAGCGCGGTTCGTGAACGAGCACAGTCCAGTTCAGATTCACGTTCGAGACCTTGGCGGGTGCATAGCCCACGGTGTACTCCTCGTTCAGGATCGTCTCGTCCGGCGCCATATTGGGGATCACGCCGGCTTTCTGGTCAGTCCCGTCCAGTTCGGATGCGAGACGGACGGGACGCATCGCAGTTCCGTTCCCATATTGATCGCGACCGGGTATCCGATCGCCATCGTTAGTCGCCTGAATTGTCCCCTCATCGTTGACGACCATCGTGACTCGATCTTCGGTATCGGTGTCCAACGACATCGTGAGATCTGTGATAGAGTACTCCATCACGAGATACCGGTCCGGATGCCCGGTCACGGGACTCACAAACGCGACGACGGGCATGTCGCCGATCCGGTGAACGGTCGTGACGTGGACGTCCATCACGTCGATGGCGTCGAACGGCGCCTCCCCGACCCAGGCCCGTCGCGTCTGGTTGAGTTGCCTGTCGGCAATGAGCTGCGGGCTCGCGACGACCCGAGTGCCCGAATCTGACACGTTCAACAGATAGATCGCGTTCACGCCGTACACGTTCCCGTCTGTCGTCGCCAGCTCGCTCCGGATGTCGAATCGAGCGCCCGGCTCGGTATTGCTGAGCGCGTCGTTCTTCGAGGCGAGCGTGACCGAAATCGAGTTGCGCTCGATCCAGGTTTCTAAGGTGTTTGCCTGTTGCGACGCCAGATTCCGGTACTCCTCCTCGACGTTCTGTTCGACCTGCTGTGAGACCACACCGGTTGCTGTTGCTCCCAGGACCCCAATAGTGACGCCCATTATCGCCACGACGAGGGCGAATTTCAGGGTGTACCGTCGACGAACCACGTCGGGAACGATCCGACTCAGTATCGACGTGCTCCCGGACTCCGCCTGATTTTTCCCGGTGCCTGGACCGCTCATTGTTTTATTCGTACATTGTTCATGGTCGTACGGGGTGGTATATGTTCTGGCTGAGAACGAGAGTGCGTCACGCGGGACAACACTGGGAACCGGCCGTTCACTATTAGAGAACGGCAGGCAAGACGACCCAATCGGTCAGTCGTAGTATCACGCCTCAAACCGTCGATCACCTGCCCTTGTTGCAGTCGGCAGTAGCTACCCCTCGTTCCGCCGCACAATCGTTCGCTAACAGTAAACGAGCGTGCGTCGATACCGTATAGTCCGTGGCGACTCTCCACGGCCTCATAGTGACCGTTGTATTACCGATACGACCGCACGCATTGTGCTCCGTGCTGTCGGCGGCCATATGACAACCCCGCGAAACGGCAAGAGAGACACTGACGAGCGGTGCCTGATCGACAGGTGCGACCGGGGAGAGGACATCTGTTCACACAGAGCGAACGATATTTGTGCCAGCGGAGCGTTCACTCAGTCCATGGCCCGGTCAAACGGTAAGCAGATCAAGGCAACCCAAACGAGTGTTGCGGTTCTCGAAGCGATCGCCGAACTGGACGGGGCCGGCATCAGCGAACTAGCACGGTACCTCGATCGTTCGAAGGGCGGGATCTACAAGCACGTGCATACGCTTGCGGACCTCGGTTACCTGGTCGAACGCGACGGAACGTACCGACTCAGTCTCGGTCTGTGGTCGCTCGGTGCGACCGTGCCGGAGCGAGTGGTGCCGGACAGCGTCGAATCGGTCGTCAACGATCTGGCCGCGTCGGTCGGCCACGTTACAACACTCGTCCTGTACGAGAGCAAGCGGGCGATCGCCACGTACGTGCGACGCCCGACGCCCGCAGCGACACAGCCGTTCCGGGAAGGCGAGTCACTGCCTCTCTACGCGACGGCTAGCGGGAAGGCGATCCTCGCGTTCCTGCCGGACGAGGAGCGAAACGCTGTCCTCGAAGGTGAACTCGACACGTATACCGATGCGACACTCACGGACCCGAGGGTGATCGAAAGCGCGCTCGAAACCGTTCGAGAGCAACAGCTCGCTCGCGACGATGGAGAGTACCGGGCAGACGTCGAGTGTCTCGCAGCACCGATTCTCGATAAGTCCGGGCATCCACAAGGCGCTGTGGGAGTCAGCTACAGTGGTCAGGAATCGGGAAACGACGAGCTCGATGCCGACGCCAGCTTGCTCGTCAGCGCATCGAAGTCGATCGAAAACGCGTTGACCACGTAGGTCTCGAGAGTCACGGGACCCACTCTGTCATGAGTCTGGTTCGTCGCCAGCGCCTCGAACAGTTCGCGTCACGACCTTGGTTTACGCACATACAACTGTAATTCATTCGCGCCAATCCCCTGTCAGGGAAAGCCACGATCGAGCTGCTTGATCGTCGGCTGTTCACCTTCGATATCGGAAATATACGTGAGGAGTCGTTCGCGGAGGTCGTTTGCGACGCCTCGGAACTCCGGTCGACCGGCGAGGTTGACTGTCTCGCCTGGATCCTTCCAGAGATCGTAGAGGTAGCGTTCGACGTAGACGTCACTCGACTGTTCGGCGCTCCCGCCGCGCCAGCCGGTCATCGCGGGCGCGGCAACGGCGTACTTCCAGCGATCGGTTCGAAGCGCCCGACCGACCTGCGATTCGCTGACCTGAATGAACGCCTCGCCGTCGGCATCGGGGGCGTCGCCGTGCACGATCGGGAGGAGACTGTCGCCCCGCATCGCGTCTGGAACGTCGATGCCGGCAACGTCGAGTAGCGTCGACGGGAGATCTACGAGGCTGCGGACGCTCTGGACGTTGCGACCGTTGTCGAATCCCGGTCCGGAGAGGACGAGCGGAACCCGGACCGCGGATTCGTGTGGCGTTCGCTTGTGTTCGCCGGGTCGCGTCCGGAAGTGACAGCCGTGATCCGACGTGTAGGCGAGTAGCGTCCGGTCGCGCACACCCTTTGCGGAGAGGGCGTCGAGCAGGTCCGCGATCCGTTCGTCGATCCGTTCGACGATGCCGTAGTAGTCCGGCAGTTCCTGGTGCCACTCGCCGGGGCGATCGACGAGATCGTCGGGAACGTACGGGTTTTTGGCGTGACGATCGGCGTACCCATCGGGGGCCACGAACGTCCACATGTCGTTCTGGTCGTGTGGTTCAACGTATCCGACCACGAGGAAGAACGGCTCCGACAGCGATTCGATACCGTCGATCGCGAACTCGGTAAACGCGTCGACCCGGTAGTCGTCGAACGACACCGGACGACCGTCCGCGTCGAACAGTTCTCCCTCGTGAGGCTGCGTGGTGAACTCGGGGACGTCGGCTGCGATCCAGAAGTCGTCATAGCCGCCGCGCTGTGCCGGCGGCACGGCGTCGTCGAACGTACTCGCGAGGTGCCAGTTCCCGACGTAACCGACGTCGTAGCCCGCAGACGAGAACAGGTGTGCGAGCGTCTGTTCGTCCTCCGCGAGTGGGATCGCACTCTGCCAGACGCCCGTCTCGGTCGCATATTTACCCGTCTGGAAGGCTGCCCGGAAGGGGCCACACAGCGGTTGCGGAGAGATCGCTTGCTCGATGACCGTTCCCTCGCGCGCGAGGCGATCGAGCGTCGGGGTCAGCCCCATCGGATTCTCGTACGCCCCGAGCGTGTCCCACCGTTGCTGGTCGGTCAACACTACGACGACGTTCGGTGGGGTTCCGGCTGCGTTCATACCTACACCTGTGTGTGGACGGACTTGTATGTAGTCCCGGACGGTCGCCACCCGTGGCTCGACCGCTATCCTCGGCTACCGGCCGAGTCGGGTCTGTATCGAGTCGGCCGTGCTGCCGACGAGGCTCGGAAAGTCGGCGTCGACGAGTTTCTCGCTCATCCGGTCCGACGGACCCGAAACGATGACCGCACCCAGGGGGTTACCCTCGAAGTCAGTGATCGGAGCGGCCACACATCGCTGGTCGGCCCGGTATTCGCCCCGATCGATCGCCTGACGCTTGTTTCGCACCCGCCGGAGTTCGTCGCTGAGTTCCTCGGGATCAGTGATCGTGTTTTGGGTCAACTCGGGCAGCCCGTGGCGCTCGATGATCCGACCGCGCTCTTCGTCGGACATGTAGGAGAGTATCGCTTTGCCTCCGGCAGTCGCTGTCAGTGGCACGCTTTCCCCTTCCCTGATATCGATGTCCGGACGGCCTTCCGCGCTCACTCTGAGGACGTACACGCCGTACCCGTTCTCGGGGATCATGATGCTCGCGACTTCTCCCGTCGCCTCCGCGAGCTTCTCGACCGAGCGATACGCCACCTGGTAGATCTCCAGATTCGATCGGACAGTCGTTCCGAGCCCCATGAAACGGAGACTCAGTCGGTACTGCTCGTCTTCCTGAACGACATAGTTGACTTTCCGGAGTGTCGACAGGTGCTTGTGAACGGTCCCTTTCGCCAGGTCGAGTTCGTCGGCGAGCTCGCTCACGCGGGCCCGCGACTGTCGCTTGAGCGCCTCGACGATCCGAAACGTCGTCACGGTCGTCTTTGCCGTCTGTCGGTCGAACGTCGACGCCTCCGGGATGCTCGAGGTGTCCATATCTCGTCTGTGTGGCCCCGGGAACATAATTGTTCATACCATATGAACTTCCGTGACGGCTGTTCGCACGTCGTGGTCGACAAACGGGATTTCTGCCGGGGCCTGGACCCTCAACAGCGACCATTACTCGAATTCCGTTCATGCAATACGAACGTCGGTAGAGACGTACCGGATAGTGGCATCCCTCATACGGTCGGTTGTAAGTCTGTTCCAGATCGATCGCATCCGTTATGCGATCGTACCGGTAAATCGTTACAACCGACCGTATCAGTCGGTCCTCGATCAGTCGTCCGCCGCCGGAATCGCAACCTGCTCGTCTTCCGGGAACGTCAGCTCGGGGAGATACGCCTCGTTGGCTTCGATCAACTCCTCGGTCATCTCGTGGAGTTCCTCGAGCGTGCAGGCCGCCGCCGAGAGCGGATCGAGCTTGACCGCCCTGTGGACCTTCGATCGGTCACCCTCTAGGGCACCCTCGACGGCGAGCTCGTAGACGGCCGTGTGCTGCTGATCGAGCGTCGCGATTTCGGGTGGCAGCTCGCCGACTGAGCACGGGTGGATCCCTGCTCCATCGGCGAATACCGGCACCTCGACGCACGCGTCGTTCGGCAGGTTCGCGATCGAGTTCTCGTGGTTGGGCACGTTGAGGTTGAACCGCCGCGGCGTGTCGGTCTCCAGCGAATGGATCAGTCGCGCCGCGTACTCCTCGGAGCGTTCGACGCCAACCTCCTCGAGATCCACGTCGAGTTCTGGACTGTCGCGTTCCTCGGACCGCTCCGTCCAGCCCTCGAGGTACGTCGCCGTCGGCATCCGCTCGGCGTAGTCGGTGCCGGTCAACTCCTCGATGGCGTCCTCGTCGGTGCGAAAGTACGGGACGTACTCGCTCATGTGGTGGCTGGACTCGGTCGGGAACAGCCCGAAGTGACGCAGCATCTCGAAGCGGACCGTGTCCTTGCGGTAGGTCTCCTCGTCGTGATAGGCTTCCCGGAGGTCCGGATAGATGGACTCGCCGTCGTGTTTCGCTTCGAGGAAAAACGCCATGTGGTTGATACCCGCGACCCAGTAGTCGAGTTCGTCCTCGGGCACGTCGACGTACTCGGCGATCGCTTCGGCCGTGTGTGGAACCGAATGGCACAGCCCGACGACTTCGATGTCGGTCGCCTCGTCGACGGCCTTGCAGACGATCGCCATCGGGTTCGTGTAGTTCAAAAGCAAGGCGTCGGGGCAGACGTCCTCCATGTCGCGAGCGATGTCGAGCATCGTCGGGATCGTCCGCAATCCGCGGAATACGCCGCCCGGACCCGTCGTGTCGCCGATGGCCTGCTCGATCCCGTATTTTTCGGGGATGCGGATCTCGTTCTCGAACGGCTCCGTCCCGCCGACGTTGATCATGTTAAGGACGTAATCCGCTCCGTCAAGCGCCGCCCGGCGGTCGGTCGTCGCCTCGACGGTAGCGTCGAGACCCTCGTTGTCGACCATTGCGTCCGCGACCGCGTGAGTCTGTTCGAGCCGGTGCTCGTCGACGTCCATCAGCCTGATCTCGCTGTCGGACAGTTCCTCGTAGGAGAGAATGTCCCCGATCAGGTTCGTGGCGAACACCATACTGCCGGCTCCGATAAACGTGATCGTCGGCATGCGAAGCACTCGCGATTGAAGGATAATAAATCTTGTCTAATTTTCACCGATCTCGGAGTGCAAAGGGTGCAGTTATTCGGGAATGACTCGGAACATCGCGACGTCGTGCGGGTCGACCGTCGCGTGCAACTGCCCGTCAGTCTCCCGGACCTCGTCGTTCCAGACGTCTCGCACGGTGTAGGTCGCCGCGTCGACCGGCATGTCGACCGTCTCGACAGTCGTCTCGATGTCCGTGGTCGACTCGCCGCGGTTGAACAGGATCACTGCACACTCCTCGCCGGCCAGTCGCTTGCTCCAGACCTCCGTCTCCTCGAGTACGCCGTCGCGAGTCCCCTGGACCCCCAGCGGGTCCTGGTCGATCGCGATGGCGTCCTCGTTGGTCAGCAGTTCGCGGGTCCAGTCGTCCATCGCCGCGAGGTCGTTGCCGGCCATCAGCGGCGCGCCGAACAGACACCAGAAGCTGAAGTGCGTTCGCTCCTCGGCGGGCGTCAGCGCACGGTCGACGTCCACGTCTTCGAGCTTCGACTGGCCCGAGTCCGGGCCGTTCCCGATCTGGAGCATGTCGGGATCGTTCCATCCGCCGGGACCCTGATGCGGGTCCATTCCGCGCTCGTGCATCTGATCGATGATGTCGACGATCCCGAGGCCGAACTCCTGCTCGTCGGTCGTCCACTTCGCGACGATGTCGTGGGTCGCCCGCCAGAGGTGGCCGCCGGCGTTGCGGCCCCAGCGCCACGGTTCGTTCCGCCCCCACTCGCAGATGCTGTAGACGATGTCGCGATCGACTTCTGCGAGCGCGTTCCCCATCGCGCTGTAGCGCGCGATCGCGTCGTTGCTCCCGTGGTCGCCGCAGTTGTCGTACTTCAGGTAGTCGACCCCCCAGTCGGCGAACTGCCTGGCGTGCAGGCGCTCGCGTCCGAGGCTCGCCGGGAGCCCCTGACAGGTCCGCGTCCCCGCCGAGGAGTAGATGCCGAACTTGAGCCCCTTCCCGTGGACGTATTCGGCCAGCGACTCGATACCGCTCGGGAAGTCGTCCGGGTGGGGCTGGAGTCGACCCTCGTCGTCTACCCCGTCGGCCATCCAGCAGTCGTCGACCACGAGATACTCGTAGCCGGCGTCCCGGAGTCCGGTCTCGACGAGCTGGTCCGCCGCAGTTCGGATGTCCCCCTCGGTCACGTCACAGCTGAACGCGTTCCAGGAATTCCAGCCCATCGGCGGCGTCGCGGCTAGTTCAGTGTCGCCTGTCGCGAACATGCGATCATCTGTACGGTCAAAACATAAATATCTATCTACCGCACACACCGATTAGTGTAAACAGAAAATAATAAAGACATAAGTGGGCGTATCAAGAGTACCCATGCATGGGAGAACTCGAGATCAGAGACCTCACGAAGGTATTCCACGACGACGGCGGTGATATCGTGGCCGTCGACGACCTCGGCATCGAGGTCGAGGACGGGGAGTTGATCGTTCTCGTCGGCCCCTCGGGCTGCGGGAAGTCGACGACGCTGCGCTGCGTCGCGGGACTGGAGTCGCCGACGGACGGCGACATCGTCCTCGACGGGACGGCCGTGACCGATCAAAAGCCGAAAGAGCGGGACATGGCGATGGTGTTCCAGAGCTACGCGCTGTACCCTCACATGTCCTCCCGGGAGAACATGGAGTTCGGACTGAAGATGGCGACCGATCTCCCGGAAGACGAGATCAGGTCACGGGTCGAAGAGACGGCAGCGATGCTGGGGATCTCGGAACTGCTCGACAAGAAGCCGGACGAGCTTTCCGGCGGCCAACAGCAGCGAGTCGCGCTTGGACGGGCGATCGTTCGCGAACCCGAGGTGTTCCTGATGGACGAGCCGCTCTCGAACCTCGACGCGAAGCTGCGCACCCAGATGCGGACCGAGCTGCAGGAGCTCCAGCAGGACCTCGGAGTGACGACGCTGTACGTGACTCACGACCAGACCGAGGCGATGACGATGAGCGATCGGATCGCCGTGCTCAACGACGGGGAACTCCAGCAGATCGGGACGCCGCTGGAATGCTACCACGAGCCCGAAAACGAGTTCGTCGCCGGCTTCATCGGCTCGCCGAGCATGAACTTCTTCGACGTCGAACTGGACACGACAGGTGACCGTCCCGCGCTCGTCCACGAGGGCTTCAGGTACGACCTCGACGAGGACGTCTACGCGGACATCGAGGGCCACGGCGAGCGGTTCACGCTCGGCATCCGACCGGAAGACCTCGAACTGGCGACCGCCGACGAACCAAACGCCGTGACGACGACGGTCGAAGTCACCGAACCGCTCGGGGAGGTGACCTACGTCTACCTCGAGATCGGCGACCGGCAGTACACCGCGACGCTCGAGGGCGACCTCGTGATCGAGACAGGACGGACGCTGACAATCCGGTTCCCGCAGGACCGCATCCACGTTTTCGACGGGCAGACGGGCGAGGCGCTCCGGAACCGCTCCCGGCCGGACGACGAGGCCGTCGAATCGTTACCCGGCTTCCAGAGCCCCGATAGCGTGGAAGCCGGTATGGAGTGAGATGTGTCAATGTTTCTCTCTACAGCCCCGGGAACGTCTGGGAAAGATATAAATACTACCCATCATAATGGGCGTAATGGGTATTAAATCATGAACGAGTCAGGTACGAGTGGCTTGAGTCGACGGTCGATGCTGAAGGGACTCGGCGTCGGAGCGGCAGCCGGTCTCGCAGGCTGTAATGCACTCGGCGGTAACGGCAACGGCAATGGTGGGCAGGCCCTCATGTGGGAGTACGGGTTCCCGAACACCGAAGGCGCAGAACCGGTCTGGCGGAACAAGTTCGAGTCGAAGTACGAGGAACTGGCCGGCGAGGAAATCAAGATCAGCCGGTATTCGTACGAGGACCTCCGGCAAAAGTTCCTCACAGGTGCGAGTACTGGTGACCCCGACGCGATCGAGGGGTCGCTGAGCCACCTCTCGGAGTACATCGCCGCGGGACACGTCGAACCGCTCGACGACCTCGCCGAATCACTCGATCACTTCGACGGGTACGTCGACAGCACCATCGAGGCGATGACATACCAGGACACGCTGTACGCACTCCCCTACGAGGGCAACGCGAGAGCGTTTTTCGTCCGGCAGGACATCCTCGACGAACTCGGTCAAGACGTCCCGGAGTCGGCCGAGGCGTTCCACGAAATAGGCCGGATGATCAACGACGAGTACGACGACTTGATCGGCTTTCACAACTGCACGAAAGACGGGAGCGTCCGGGCCTTCCAGGAGTGGATGACCCACATCTACCAGCATACCGACCAACTGTACGTCCCGGATGGAGACAGCTGGCAGCTCAACATCGAGGCCGACGCGCTGGGGCAGGTCTTCGACAACTGGTACTACCAGATCTACGCGGCCGACAACCCGGTCGGCGATCCGGACGATCTCGGTACGGGCTGGCAGACCAACGACCCCGGCTACATCAACGGGAACTACGCGTTCATCGAAAGCGGGACCTGGATGCGTAACTGGACGACAGGAGAAAACATCCAAAGTAGCGACACTGCCGAGGATATCCTCAACAACAAGACCCAGATCGCCCACCCGCCGCGCGCCGATGGGGCCTCGAAGGGGACGTTCCTCGAGGTCAAGCCGGTCATGGTCAACACCCACTCCGATCAGATCGAGAAGGGGAAGACAGCCGTCGAGGCCTATACGCACCCGGAGACGCTCAGCGAAGGCATGGCGCAGGATCCCGAAGGGTCGGGGAAGGCGATGACACCAGTTCACGACAACGTCGAGTCGACGATCGAAAACGAGAACTGGCAGCCGCTCACCGACATCTTCACGACTGGCCGCGCCCTCGCGAAGGCGACCTGGGGGCCGGTCCGCGAGGAGTTCTACACCTACATGCAGGAGGTCTCCTACGGCGAGACCGACCCGTACGACGCCGGCGAACAGTTCCACGAAGCGCTGCAGGACCTCGAAAGCGAGATATAACCACCTCACATGGCAACGCAGACAGAATCGCAATTCAGCCGATACAAAGAGGAGTTCTCGTCGTTTCTCACGGACACGTGGATCGGCTACGCGTTCGTGATCCCGGCGACACTCCTCCTCGCTGTTGTCATCGGCTATCCCACGCTCCGTGGGCTCTATCTGGCGTTTTTCGAGGTGTCGCTGTTGAATCCAGAGCAGATGGAGTTCGTCGGCCTGCAGCACTTCCGTGCGCTCGCGGCCGATCCGATATTCAAGGCCGCCCTGTGGCATACGGTCCTGCTGACCGCGCTGGCCGTCTCGTTTCAGTACCTCCTGGGGCTCGGACTGGCACTGGCGCTGAAAGAGAAGGTTCCCGGTGCCGGAATATTCCGGAGCCTGTCGATGGTGACGTGGGTAATGCCGATCATCGTGATGGTCATCATCTTCCGGTTCATGGTCCAGAACGGGTTCGGCCCGGTCAACATCATCCTCGACAGCCTCGGGATGCGCACGACCTACTGGTTCGGCGAACCGGGCGTGGCGTTCCCGCTGATCGTGGTCATGCACGTCTGGCGGAACGTCCCGTTCTACGCGATCTCGCTGCTGGCCGCGATGAACTCCATCCCGAAAGAGCAGTACGAGGCGGCACGGCTGGACGGGGCCGGTCCGCTCGAGCGGTTCCGGCACGTCACGCTGCCCCAGATCTCCTACGTGTCGATGATCATGATCGTGCTGCACGTCACATTCACGTTCAAGAACTTCGACATCGTCTACCTCTCGACGGGCGGCGGACCACTGGGGAACACCGAGGTGCTTGCAACCTACGTCTACAAGCAGGCCTTCGAGCAGTACGCGCTCGGGTACGGCGCCAGCATCGGCGTCGTGATGTTGATCCTCATGCTCACGTTCACCGTCGTCTACGTCAAACTGGAGGAGGTCGACTGACATGGCAACCAACACAGATTCCGAAGATCGCAATCTCTCCCAGCGGATCGACGCGTGGTTAGACGAAGACATGTCCCCTCGCCGTGCGATCGGCGTGTACCTCGTGTTGGGGCTGTACTTCGCGTTCCTGCTGTTGCCGGTCGTCTACATGGTGTTGGCGTCGTTCACCCGTCAGAGCTTCCTGTTCTCTCCGGAACTGGTCCCAGCGCTGGGCGATCTCACGCTCGCAAACTACGAGACTGTCCTCTCGCGGGGCGACTTCCGGACGTACTTCTACAACTCGCTGATCGTCGCCACGTCGACGACGCTGCTGGTGTTGACCGTGGGAATTCTGGCGGGATACTCGATGAGCCGGTTCGACTACCCGGGACGTGGCGGCCTGCTGTACGCGTTCCTCTCGACACAGATGCTCCCCATCGTGCTCATCCTGATACCGTTTTATATCCTGATGTTCTCGCTGAACCTCGTCGACTCGCTTATCGGGATCGTCATCGCCCACTCCGTGATCGGCATCCCGCTGGGCACGTGGCTGCTGAAGGGATATATCGACGACATCCCCGAGTCGCTGGACGAGGCGGCGAAGATGGACGGCTGTTCTCATCTGAGCGTCCTGCGACGGGTCATCATCCCGCTCGCGATGCCGGGCATCGCCGTCGCCGGCTTCTACACGTTCATCCTCTCCTGGAACGACTACCTGCTGGTGTCCGTCCTCTCGCAGACGGCGGGGACCCGGACGCTGCCGTTCGGCCTGCAGCTGTTCCAGTCACAGAACGCTGTCGCGTGGAACCTGTTGATCACCGCCGCGGTGATCACGATGGCGCCGGTCATCCTGCTGTTCGCGGTCGCCCAGCGGTGGGTCGTCGAAGGACTCGCCAGCGGCGGCATGAAGGGGAACTGACTGCACCCCTTTCGTCTTTCTTTCGCGCCGACAAAACGCTTTAGCGGTTGGCCTATGTCAACTGTGACATGACAGTCGGAGTCTGCTATTTCCCCGAGCACTGGCCGCGCCAGCGCTGGGAGCGAGACATCGAACAGATGGCCGAGGCGGGGCTGGAGTACGTCCGCATGGCCGAATTCTCCTGGGGACGGATCGAACCCGAGCGCGGACAGTTCGACTTCGAGTGGCTCGACGAGGCGATCGAGTTGATCGGCGACCACGGGATGGAAGTCATCCTCTGTACCCCGACCGCGACGCCGCCGAAGTGGCTCGTCGACGAGCGCCCCGAAATTCTGCAGGAGGACCCCGACGGAACCGTCCGGGAGTTCGGCAGCCGTCGCCACTACTGCTTCAACTCCCCGGCCTACCGCGAGGAGACCGAGCGGATCGTCACGCGGATGGCCGAACGCTACGCCGACAACCCGCACGTCGCGGGCTGGCAGACCGACAACGAGTACGGCTGTCACGAGACCGTCCGGTGTTACTGTGCGGACTGCTCGAACGCGTTCAGCGAGTGGCTCGCAGACCGCCACGGCGACGTCGACGCGCTCAACGAGGCCTGGGGGACGACCTTCTGGAGCCAGCAGTACCCCGACTTCGAGGCGGTCGAGCCGCCGGGCCCGACGCCGGCCGAACACCACCCCTCGAGGCTGCTCGCGTACTACCGGTTCGCCAGCGACAGCGTCGTCGAGTACAACCGCCTCCAGACTGAGATCCTCCGGGAGATCAACGACGACTGGCTGGTGACGCACAACTTCATGGGACACTTCTCGACGCTCGACGCCTACGACGTGGCCGGGGACCTGGATCTCGTCTCGTGGGACTCCTATCCGACGGGGTTCGTCCAGGACCGCCGCGAAGCCGAGGCGACCGTCGAGGAGCTGCGGGCGGGCGACCCGGATCAGGTCGGACTCAACCACGACATCTACCGCGGCGCGCTGGAACAGCCGTTCTGGGTGATGGAACAGCAACCGGGCGACGTCAACTGGCCGCCACACGCACCCCAGCCCGCCGACGGCGCGATGCGGCTGTGGGCGCATCACGCGGTCGCCCACGGCGGCGACGCCGTGCTCTACTTCCGGTGGCGACGCTGTCGGCAGGGCCAGGAGCAGTATCACGCGGGCCTGCGCAAGCAGGACGGCTCGCCCGACCGCGGCTACGCGGATGCGAGCACGGCTGCCGAGGAGCTGTTCGATCTCGGTCCCGTCGACGCGCCGGTCGCGTTGCTCCACAGCTACGAGAACCTCTGGGCCACGAACATACAGCCGCACGCGCCGGAGTTCGACTACTGGACGCACGCGGGCACCTACTACCGGGCGCTTCGCCGCCGCGGCGTGCAGGTGGACGTCGTGCCGCCGGAGCGCGACCTCGATGGGTACGCGGCCGTCGTCGCGCCGACGCTGTATCTCCTCGACGACGCGCTGGCGACCCGGCTGGAAGCGTACGTCGAAGACGGTGGACAGCTCCTGATCGGTGCCCGGAGCGGCGAGAAGGACCCGTACAACAAGCTGCCGGACGCCCTTCAACCAGGGCCGCTCGCCGGCCTCGTCGGTGCGACCGTCGCCCAGCACGAGAGCCTCCCGGAGCAGGTGCCGACGCGGGTCGGCTACGGCGGCGACGAGTACGAGTACCGCACCTGGGCCGAGTGGCTCGACGCCGACGACGCGACAGTCCAGGGGCGACATCGCAGCGGCCCGGCTGACGGGCAAGCGGCCGTCGTCGACGCCGAGCGCGGACGGGGACGGGTCACGTACTGCGGCGTCTGGCCCGGCCGGGAACTGGCCGACGCGCTCGTCGGCGACCTCCTCGAGCGGGCCGGCGTCACGACTCACGCACCGCTCCCCGACGGCGTGCGAATCGCCGAGCGGGACGGCCACGTCTGGGTGACGAACTTCACGGACGCCCCGGTGTCGGTCGACGTCCCGGGCGGCGCTGCCTGGATTGTCGGCCACGAGCGGGTCGGGGCCTACGACGTCGGCGTCCTCGAAGGCACGCTCGGAGACGTGACCGTGACACGGGAGAACAGCGAACCGTGACACGGGAGAACAGCGGACCGTGACACGGGAGAACAGCGGACCGCGATACGAGAGAACAGCGAAGACGATGGGGAGCGTCACGTTCTGGAGACAGAGACGCCCTCGGAGGGCGCGATCAGGTGGACGGCCGGGTCGTGCTCGGGGAAGCGCTGCTCGTACGCCTCTCGCAGCGACTGTGCGAACGGCTCTGCTTCGGAGGTGTCGACGAGGGCGATCGCCGCGCCGCCCCAGCCGGCGCCGGTCAGCCGTGCGCCGTAGGCACCTCGCTTGACAGCGGTCTCGACGACGTAATCCAGTTCCGGACAGCTGGCCTCGTAGTTCTCGGCGATGTCGTGATGGGCTTTCACGAGTACGTCCCCGAAGGCCTCGACATCCCCACGCTTGAGGGTCGTGACGGCCCGCTCGACACGGTCGTTCTCTCGGACGACGTAGCCCAGTCGCTGGCGTTGACTCGGGGTGAGCCCGTCGAGATCGTTGGCCTCGAGTTCGACCGAGGAGTCGACGCCCAGCGTCTCCATCGCCGCTTCGACGGTCTCGCGGCGCTGGTTATATGCCGAGTCGACCAGCTCGCGCTCGACGCCGGTGTGAAAGACGACGACCTGGATGTCTTCCGGGAACGGGACCGTCTCGTACGCCAGAGTGCCGGTGTCGAGATACAGGGCGTGATTTGCCTCGCCCAGCGCGACGGCGAACTGATCCATGATACCACAGGAGACGCCCACGAAGTCGTTCTCGACGCGCTGACTCAGTTCGGCCAGTCGCTCGCGGGACAGTCCGAGGTCGTACGCCTCGTTCAGAAAGGCCATGACCGCGAGTTCGAGACTCGCCGAGGAACTCAGACCGGATCCCAGCGGCAAATCTCCGGACAACTCGCCCCGGAAGCCGCCGGGTCGATGCCCTTCCGCTTCGAGGACTGCGTAGCAGCCCTTGACGTAGTCGGTCCAGTCGCCCTCACGCTCGCGATCAGTCGTCGAAAACGTCCGTTGCTCCTCGAACGCCGCCGAGTATACGGTCACGTCGTCGTCCGGCGCTGCCTCCAGTTGCGTGTGAAGGTCTGTCGCCATCGGGAGGACGTAGCCGCCCGTGTAATCGGTGTGTTCCCCGATCAGATTCACGCGACCCGGCGAACGCACGCGATAGCTGTATTCGTCGCTCATTGTACGATCGTCCACCCGGACAATCGAAGTCCACCGTTGTAAAACAATCGGGTGCCGACGGGGAGCGAAGACGGCTGGCCGCAGTGGTGACGCGCCGGACGGATAGCTGGCCGCCGGTGCCGTCACTCTCGCGCGGCGTCGAGACTCTCGCGGAGTTCGGCGGCCGACTCCTCGGCGAGTTTGTTGTTGATATAGGTGCCGGCACCGAGTTCGCTCCCGGCGAGGTGCTTGAGCTTGTCCTCGGTGCGCTTGGGCGGATAGAACTCCATGTGGAAGTGGGCGTAGTCCTCGCCGGTCCCGGTCGTGGGTTGCTGGTGCATGGCCATCACGTAGGGCATCTCGACGTCGAATAGCCCGTCGTAGGCGAGCTGGACATCCTTGAGCAGCTGACCAAGCTGTTGTTCGTGGTCGGAGTCGAACGCCGCGAGCGACGGAAGGTGGTCGTTCGCGTAGACGTGGACTTCGTACGCCCACCGGGCGAAGTACGGCACGACTGCAGTAAAGGCGTCGTTGTCGGCGACGATCCGCCGGCCGTCCTCGCGCTCGGCGTCGACCAAGTCACAGAACAGACAACGTCCGTGTTCCTCGAGGTGGTCCTGACTCGATTGGAGCTCCGTCTGGATCTTCGGCGGAACGAACGGATAGGCGTAGATCTGACCGTGGGGGTGGTGCAGCGTGACGCCGACGTCTTCGCCGCGGTTCTCGAAAACGTAGACGTATTCATGATCGTCCTTTTGGCCGAGGGTCTCGTAGCGATCGCGCCAGAGTTTGACGAGCTTGACGAACCGTGAGACCGGCTCCTGGGACATCGTGCCGTCGTGCTCGGGGGTGAACAGGACGACCTCACACTGGCCGTTAGCAGGCTCGGCAGGGAGGAGATCGGACCCTTCGACAGCGGGTTCGGGCGGGTCAGGCTGTAGCGACGGGAAGCCGTTCTCGACGACGGCCATGTCGTAGTCCGGCTCGGGAATCGCCGTCGGGTACTCCGCGTCCTCCTCGGTTGGACAGAACGGACAGTAGTCCGCCGGCGGCTTGAACGTCCGCTCCTGGCGATGAGTCGCCGTGATGACCCACTCCTGGAGCGTCGGATCCCACCTGCGCTCAGTCATCGTCGCCCTCCGCTTTCCCGTCGTCGACTGGCGTCAACGCGTCCGATTCGTCGAACTCGAAGAATACGACGTACTTGTCGTTGTGATTGACGTGCTTGCGCTTACGCATGGTCTATCATCCCGAACCCTTCGATTCCATGGGTGAAAAATCCAGGGGATACGGGACTGATTCCGACTGCCGTCCGTTCGAGAACGCGTATCGTTACACGACAGAGAACACGGCGCAAATATTCATAAAATACGAACGTCTGCGTGACCACGACAGACGGCAGATGCCGGCCGAAGACCGGTATTGTCGGCCGTCACGTGAGCCTCATCGGCAGCTATTTAACGTTCATTTACGACGTAGTACGCGTATGCAACTCACCGATAGCCGTATTCTGATCACAGGCGGTGCTGGATTGATCGGTGCGCCGCTGGCCGAGCGTCTGGTCGCGGACAACGAGGTGATCGTCGTCGACGACCTCTCGAACGGGATCCGCGAGTCCGTCCCCGAGGAGGCCGAGTTCGTCGAGGGCGACCTGACCGATCCCGAGGTCGTTGCGGAGGTCGTGACGGGTGATCTGGACGCGGTGTTTCACCTGGCCGCGGACAAGTACGTCAACGCCGAGCGCCCGCGCGAACAGTTCGAGTCCAACGAGGCGATGACCTACAACTTGCTGGAGCGCATGGCGGAGGTCGGCGTCAAGAACGTCCTGTTCACCTCTTCGTCGACGGTCTACGGGGAGGCCCCGCGGCCGACGCCCGAGGATTACGCGCCCCTGGAGCCGATCAGCGAGTACGGCGCGGCGAAACTCGCTGAAGAGGGCTTGCTCTCAGTGTACGCGCACACGCGCGGGTTCACGGTCTGGAACTTCCGGTTCGCCAACATCGTCGGGCCCCGCTACGGCGCGGGCGTCGTGCCGGATTTCGTCTACAAACTCCAGGAGGATCCCGACTCGCTGACGATCCTGGGCGACGGCCGCCAGGAGAAATCCTACATGTACATCGACGACTGTATCGACGCGATGTGCCACGTCGTCGAACACGCCGACGAGGCGATGAACACCTACAACCTGGGGACGCGCACGACGACGTCGGTCACCCGGATCGCCGACATCGTCAGCGACGAACTGGGCGTCGATCCCGACTACGAGTACACGGGCGGCGACCGCGGCTGGGAGGGCGACGTACCAAAGATGCGCCTCTCGATCGAGAAACTGGCCGCGCTGGGCTGGCAACCCACCCGCTCCAGCGACGAAACTATCCGCCAGGGCGTGCGCGACCTGCTCGAAACCCCCGAGAACGAACCGCACTTGAGTTGACACCGTCGCACACGCAAGGTGTTTATAGCATATGAACTGATCGTCGGCGGATACGTTCAGCCCGTCGTTCATACTTTGATGCGTGGATCGAAAGCGAATCACCATGCACGGCTGTACAGCCGTTTGTCAGTTGGTAACTAGATGTCCGACGGCAACTGGTATATTTCTCGGACGAGTGATGGTCACGTATGGTCGGCCACGAACCCAGAGCGGACGGCGGCAGATCGCGGAGCAAAGTCGCACGGGTAATCGAAGCGTACGACCTCGACGGTGTCGGAAACGAACTGGAACAACGGTGGCTGGCGACGGGCGAGGACGGCATGAGTCTGCGCGAACTGGCTGATTACTTCAATCGATCGGTCCTCGAAGCGGCCATCGAACGGAGTGACATGAGTGTTCTCGACGTCGACGTCGACCGGCTCTACGAACAGTTGACTGACGATGACGTGAGCGGCGGCGTCCGGACGCGAACCCAGCGCCGACTCGAGCGGAACGGGATCGACGTCGAGTCGGTGACCGGGGATTTCGTCTCTCACCAGACGATCTATACGTATCTCCGTGAGTACCGCGATGTCGAACAACCAGAACCGACACCCCAACAACGTCGTGAATCGGCACTCGAACGCATTCAGAAACTTCAGGATCGATCGGCGGCGGTCACCCAGGACGCCATCGAAGGGCTTCAGCGGGCAGAGCTGGCCCCGGAGGGAGACGTGGACGTTGTCGTGGATATTCAGGTCATCTACACCGACACCGGCGAACAGTTCGACGTCTTCGATCTTATCGAGCGCGGCAATGAGTGATCCGTTCTTCTGGGCAAAAAATATATATCTTCCCAGTTCTGTACACTTATTATGACTAAGACAACGCAAATTACAGATGAAGCGACAGTGTCGGTCAGAAATATCGGGGGGATCGACGAGACGACAGTCGATTTGCATCCGAGGGTGAACGTCCTCGCTGGGCGGAACGCGACCAATCGGACGTCTTTCCTGCAGGCGATTATGGCCGTGACAGGCAGTCAGGATGTCTCGATGAAAGGTGATGCCGAGCAAGCGGAAGTGACGCTGACGATCGGTGATTCGACGTATCGCCGTCGATTGGCCCGCCGGAACGAGACAGTTACGTTCGACGGCGAGCCCTATCTCGATGATCCTGAGCTGGCCGACCTATTTGCCTTTCTGCTTGAATCGAACGAGGCGCGACGTGCGGTCACGACCGGGCAGAATCTGCGGGACCTCATCATGCGGCCAGTCGATCTCGAGGAGATCAGATCCGAGATATCGCGACTCGAATCCGAAAAAGATGAGATCGACGAAGAGATCGAAGCGATCGAACAGCGCAAGCAGTCCCTCCCCGAGTTGGAGTCCGAACGGGAACAGCTCAGAGCGGAGATAGAAGCGACGCGGACGGCACTGGCCGACAAGGAGGCAGAGATCGACGCTGCCGATGCTGACGTCCAAGCCCAGCGCCAGGAACAGCAACAGCTCGAAGCGAAACTCGACGAGTTGCGCCAGACGCGAGCCGATCTCGAAGACGTCCGCTACGATCTTGAGACCGAGCGCGAGAGCATCGAAACGCTCAAGCAGGACCGTGAAACGCTCCGGACAGAGCTAGACGCGCTTCCGGAAGCGCCCAAAGAAGACATCGAACGGCTCGAATCCGAGATCGACCGGCTTCGCGAGCGACGGCGACGGCTTGACAGCGAGATCAACTCCCTGCAGAGTACGGTCCGATTCAACGAAGAGATGCTCGAAGGCGAGCGAACTGACGTGTACGAGGCAATGACAGACGACAGCGGCCATACGACTGACGAACTGCTGGGCGACGATGTCGTCTGCTGGACCTGTGGTTCGGATGTCCCCCGCGAACAGATCGAGGGGACACTCGATGATCTCAGAGATCTCCGGCAGGCAAAACTCGACGCGAAACAGGAGATCAGTGACGAACTCGACGATCTGAAAGCCGATAGGGACGCGCTCGAGGAGCAACGAGCACGCCGTGAGGAGTACCAGCAGCGACTCACGGAAACTGAAGACGAACTCGCGCAGCGAGAGGAACGCGTCGAACAGCTCAAAGACCGTCGTTCGGAACTCGAATCGGCGGTCAAAGCGCTGGAGAACGAGGTCGAGTCGTCTGACTCTGACCAGTTCGGGGACGTGCTCGAACTCCACCAGGAAGCAAACGAACTCGAATACAAACTCGGCCGTCTGGAAACTGATCTCGAGGATGTCGAGAGTGAGATCGATACCATCGAATCACGACTGGACGAGCAGTCACAGTTGGAAGAAGAACGTGATCGCATCTCGGAGGAACTGACTGATCTTCGGACGCGAGTCGAAACGATAGAGGAGGAGGCAATCGAGGCGTTCAACAGTCACATGGGCGCAATTCTCGACACCCTCGATTACGACAACCTCGAGCGGATCTGGCTCGAGCGCGTCCAGCGAGAGGTCCGAGAGGGACGGCGCAAAGCGATCAAGACGTTCTTCGAACTGCACGTCGTCCGATCGACCTCCTCCGGCGTGACCTACGAAGATACGGTCGACCACCTTAGCGAATCCGAGCGAGAAGTCACGGGACTGGTGTTCGCGTTGGCCGGCTACCTCGTCCACGATGTCTACGAGGAGGTGCCGTTCATGCTACTGGACTCGCTGGAAGCCATAGATTCAGAACGGATCGCTGATCTCGTCGATCACTTCAGTGACTTCCCCGATTATCTGCTCGTTGCGCTGTTGCCCGAGGACGCGCAGGCGCTCGATGACAAGTATGCCCGTATCACGTCGATTTGATCCGGACTGGTTCGACCGGGGATAATCATATCGCTCCGACGGCGACGCTGCCGGGGGTGTCCACGCCTCGTAGGCAACGCTATGCAGCTGGACCGCTATATCGTCGATAGATCCACGTCGTCAAGCGTCTCTGGGTTCTTGACGTGCATCGGATCCTCGCCGGATAGGAGCGCCTCGATGTCCTGGACGATGAGTTCGGAGTGACGGTCGATCACGTCCTGGGACGCAGAAGCGATATGCGGCGTCGTGACGACGTTGTCCATCCCGAGTAGCGGGTCGTCTTCGGCGATCGGTTCCTGATGATAGACATCCATCGCTGCCCCCCGGATCTCATCGTTCTGGAGCGCTTCGACGAGCGTGCCTTCCTGGATGATCGCCGCGCGAGCTGTATTGATAAAGAAGGCGTGGTCCGGCATCGCCTCGAATTCCTCTGAGCCAACGAGATCGCGTGATGTCGGGTTCACGTCTGCGTGCAGGCTGACGACGTCACTCTGCCGACACAGATCCTGCAGATCAGTCACCTTCTCAACGCCGAACGGCTCCATTTCGACGTGATCGACAAAGGGATCGTAGGCGATAACGTTCATGTTGAACCCGTCTTTTGCACGCTTTGCGACGCGACGGCCGATCCGACCGAATCCGACGATGCCGAGCGTCCGCGTCCCCAGTTCAGGGCCACGTAGCGTGACGTACGGTGAATCCCTGCCGATTCCCCAGGTCACGTCTTCTCGTTCGCCCCCTTCGGCCGCGTCTGCCGAGGGACTCCCGGTGTAAGTCCCCTCGCGAAGTCGGTGATGAGCGAGGGAGATATTCCGGGTGACACTAAGTAACAGCCCCAGCGTGTGGTCAGCGACCGTCTCCGCGTTCCGTCCGGGGGCGTACAGCACCGGAATCCCCCGTTCAGTCGCAGCCCCGATGTCGACGCTCGCTTCCGGGCCGCCGCGCGGGCAGGCGATCACCTCGAGATCGGGAGCCGCGTCCATGACTTCTGCCGGGACTCCCTCGAAACCGGAGACGAAAATCTCGACGTCCGCTAGCCGCTCCTTCAGCGTCTCGGTGGGCATTCGACCATCGCGTTCTTCGATCGGATCGTACTCGACATTGAGGCCGAGTGATTCGAGCCGCTCGATGCCATCCTCCGAAAGGTTTGCTGCTACGAATACGTTCATTGTTATCAACCACTGTGGGTTCCAGATCTACCGAGTGTTTGCACCCGTTGATCCTGATTTTGACTACACAGTTCAGCGGACAAATTGTGCCGCATCAATATAATTCTTTGGACCAGAAGAATCCAACGGTTCTGCGCGTTTTCTACCCGACGACAGCTCTGTTCACTATTACCGAACCAACGAGACCGCAACCTGCCAGTGGTAGTTACAATAGTATGTGTGTAAAGACAATCGTGTCTATCGTGCTACCGACGAAGTGAGGCGGAGGGGCTTCGAGGTAGCTACCGGGGCGACGAGTGTGCTATAGAGTCACCAGCTGTTCGGAAATAGTGGACAGGGTTCGATCAGGATAGCTTTGATCGGATTTCCTGGGCTGAACTGATGAGCAGCCCGGGAACGTCCTGCTCAAATCGCTTACCGGACAGTGAGTCAGTCGGGCCAGTGACACAGAGTGCCCCATGGAGATTGCCGTCAGTATCGGAGACGGCTGTCGCAATACATCGAATCCCTGTCTGCCACTCCTCACGATCGACTGCCCACCCCTGGGTGCGAATGTCCTCCAGTGATTCTCGCAACGCTTCAGTCGACTGCGTGTTCTCCGTACACGGTGTTCGCTCGGATTCCGAGAGAAGCACCGCTGCTTCTTCAGCGGAATGTGCCGCCAGGATGGCTTTTCCGGGGGCCGTACAATGAAGCGGAAGCACGTCACCGGTCGTGATGGGGGAGCCGTTGACGTCCATCGCGGATGCTGTGTACAGGCAGGTGAGTTGTTCGCGTTCGAACGTGAGTAGACTCGCGCTCAGGCCGGTCGCGTCGGATAGGTTCTCGGCGTGGGGGCGACCGACGTTGTAGAGATCAAAGTGCGTGCGCGCCGTTGCCCCGATCTCCAGAAACCGGAGACTGGTTCTGTACGTTTGCCCGTCCTTGATCACGTATCCCAACTGAGTGAGCGCGGAGAGATGATTGTGGATCGAACTTCGGGAGTGATCCAGCTGGTCGTCAAGATCTGCGAGTGTTACGCCGCCGGACTCGACAATCGCTTCCAGAACTCGGTGGCTAGTCTGGACCGCCTTGACCGGGGGATTGTCGCTGTCTGTCATACGATAGTAAACGATAGTTATGCGTAAATATGTTGTCCACTATTAGTGGACTAGCGTGGATCTCACCACTCACCAATACTTCCGTCGTCGTGATACCAGATCGGGTTCTGCCAGTTGACGTCCAGCTCGGCCTGTCGGCGAATGTATTTTTCGTTGACACCGATGCCGAGCCCGGGGGCATTCGGAGCCCGGACATGGCCATCCTCGAAACCGAACGCGGTCGGATCGTCCAGGTATGCCAGCAGATCGTTGTTCTCCGGTTCATGAATTTCGAGGTCCTGGCCCTGTGCGAGGGCGTTCGGGCAGACCATGTCGAGTTGGAGGCAGGCTGCGAAAGCAATTGGACCGAACGGCGAGTGGAGAGAGACGCTAATATCGACTGCTTCGGCGGCGTTGGCGATCTTTTTGACTTCCGAGATACCGCCAGCACTCGATGGATCCGGCTGTACGACATCAACCAGCCGGTCTCCGATGAGATCCTGGAATGCCCATCGTGAGTAGAGTCGTTCGCCGGTTCCGAGCGGAGTCGTCGTGTGAGCTTCGACTTTCGGAAGCGCTTCCAGATGAGCGGGTCTGACCGGCTCTTCGTAGAACAGCGGTTCATACTCGTCGAGCTCCGCCGCGAGCCGCTTTGCTGTCCCCGTCGCAACCCGCCCACTGAAGTCGACGACGAGATCGATCTGCTCGCCGATTTCTTCACGCACGGCGGCGACACGATCACGCGCCTGGTCGATCGTGTCAGGAGAGCTGAGCCGTTCGGTCTGTGCGACTGCTTCCATTTTGAGTATATTGTACCCGTTCGCGACGGCAGTGGCTGCGGCGTCCCTGACGACGGAAGCGGACTCGCCGCCGATCCACTGGTACACGTCGATATAATCGCGTGCTCGGCCGCCGAGAAGCTCGTAGATGGGGGCGCCGAAGTGCTTGCCCTTGAGATCCCACAGTGCCATATCGATTCCGCCGATCGCGCTCGTGAGAATCGGACCGTCCCGGAAGTACTGCCCGCGATACATGGCCTGCCAGTGGCGCTCGATCTCCAGCGGATCTTTGCCCAGCAGGTAGTGTTCCATGACCGTTTCAACGGCTGCGATCGTCGTTTTCGAATGACCAGCCAGCGTCGCTTCGCCCCATCCAATCAGTCCAGTGTCCGTTTCGAGTCGGAGAAAGACCCATCGAGGCGGCACGGAGAACACCTCGTAGTCCGTGATTTCCATACTGGAGTAACGACGGGGTCCACCTTGTAGATTGTGCGCACTGATTCGATGTGTGCGGAAGAATGTCACCACACCTAAACACAAACATTTATATACCCAATTATCGACCATTATAGTGGGTCTTCCAATGACAGACGTACTCATCGGTGTCGACGCTGGCACGTCGATGATCAAGGCGGTGGCATACACAACAGAGGGGCAACCCCTGTACAAGAGCAGTCGAAAGAACGAGGTTTTGCGTCCCGAGTCCGGGTGGCGCGAGCAGGATATGGATGATACGTGGGACGCGACGGCTGCGACACTCCGGGAAGTCGCCGAGCAGCTAAATCCGCAAGACGAGATCCTCGGGCTGGGAGTTACAGGACAAGGCGACGGCTGTTGGCTGATCGACGACGAAGGGCAGCCGGTCCGGGACGCGATCCTCTGGCACGACGAACGGGCGAGCGATATCATCGGCGAATGGCAGGAGACCGACGTCAACGAACAGCTGTACGACGTTTGTGGCAGTGTCCAGTTCCCGGGATCGAGTCTGGCGATACTGTTGTGGTTGCAGGAACACGAGACGGAGACGATCATGCAGGCCGATACGGTCTTTTTCAGTAAAGACTGGCTCAAGTACAGGCTCACCGGAGAAGTTACGTCGGACCCTAGTGATATGTCGCTGCCGTACGTCGACGTTGAGACCGGCGAATACTCCTCGGAAGTGTTCGAAATCGTTGACGCTCCGCAACTCGAATCGCTGCTACCGCCATTGCACGACCCGCTTGACGTCATCGGCGAGGTGACGACCGAGGCGGCCAAGCAAACTGATATTCCAGCAGGGACCCCTGTCGTCTCTGGCCTATTCGACGTTCCCTGTTCGATGTTCGGTAGTGGCGTCTCTCACGCCGGGGAAGGTGCCTCGGTCGTCGGAACGACCTCGCTCAATCAGGTGCTGATGGACGAACCCGATCCCAGTCCCGACGGTGTCGGGATGACGCTGTCGCTGGGGCTGGACGGTGAGAACGGGTTCGGCGAGCAGCGATGGACCAGGGTCATGGCTTCGATGATCGGCACGCCGAACCTGGACTGGTGGCTGGACATGCTCCGGTACAGGGAGGACCCTGACTATGCGGCCATCGAGAAACGTGCCTCCGAGATCCCGATCGGCAGCGAAGGTGTACTCTACCATCCGTATCTCAGTGGCTCCGGCGAGCGCGCGCCGTTTCTCAACACGAAGGCACGTGCCCAGATGATCGGTCTGGAACCCGATCATACCGAAGAACACATCGTCCGGGCTGTTTACGAGGGTGTCGGAATGGCGATGAAAGACTGCTACGAGCATATCCCGGACACACCCGAGGAAGTCTATGTGGCCGGAGGTGGGGCCAACTCTGACTTCTGGTGTCAGATGTTCGCCGACGCCATCGACGCCGAGTTCGCCGTCCCCGAAGGAGAGGAGTTCGGTGCCAAGGGCGCTGCATTGCTCGCTGGGGCGGCAGTCGGTGTCTTCGACGACTTCCAGGCCGCCGTTCGAGAATCGAGGACTGTCGAACAGACGTACCAGACTGATCCGGCCGCGTCAGAGAAATACGATAAACTTTATCAATATTACAAGCACACGTACGAGACGATGTTCGACATCTGGGACAAGCGCGTCGAGACGATGGAGGCGATCGAGAGGATAGACGAGTAAACGGACGCGTTCGTCGTGGTAGCGCGAACGAGGCTACCACGGCACCGGTTACAGACGGCATCATCGATCGAACAGAAAACGACAACGTGCGGTAAGCGACACGAAACAAATCATGACAGATGACCTCATGCTTCAGACGGAGCGCGCGAAAGTAAGCGAACTCGGACGCGAGATGCTTGACCAGGGACTCACGAAGGGGACTGGCGGAAACATCAGCGTCAGGAGCGGCGATCGGGTAGCGATTAGCCCGTCGGGCGTTCCGTACAGAGAAATCGAACCCGAAGACGTTCCTGTCGTCGACCTCGATGGCAACCGGCTTGACGGCGAGCGTGAACCGTCAAGCGAGATCGCGATGCACACCGGGATACTCCGCGAACGCGACGACGTCGGTGGCGTCGTGCATAACCACTCGCCGTATGCGACCACCTTCGCGAGTCTGGGCGAGCCGGTCCCGGCCAGCCACTACCTCATCGCCTACGTCGGCGACCAGATCCCCGTTGCGCCGTACGAGACCTTCGGGACGCCCGAACTGGCTGAAGCGGCACTCGACACCCTCGGCGACGAGTACAACGCCTGCCTGCTGGAGAACCACGGCGTCGTGACCGTCGGCGAGACCGTCGACGCCGCTTTCGAGGTCGCAATGATGGTCGAGTACTGTGCGCGCATCCACTATCAGGCAGTCAGTATCGGCGAACCGAACGTCCTGCCCGGCGAGGAGATCGACACGCTCCTCGAGGCCTTCGAGGGCTACGGTGAGGCGCACTGATCAATGGACTCCCCGACACGCAGGAAGTGAACCAGTTTGCCACCCAGAGTCGTCGTGATCGGCGGCGGTGCGACCGGCACGGGCACTGCTCGTGACCTCGCGATGCGCGGGTTCGACGTCACACTGCTCGAGCGAGGGAATCTCACCCACGGGACGACCGGTCGGACGCACGGACATCTCCACAGCGGGGGCCGATACGCCGTCTCCGATCAGGAGAGTGCCATCGACTGCATCGAGGAGAACAGGATTCTCAGAGATATTGCGTCACACTGCATCGAGGACACCGGTGGTCTGTTCGTCCAGCTTGAGGGCGACTCGGACGAATACTTCCAGCAGAAACTCGACGGGTGCGAGGAGTGTGGTATCCCGACAGAAGTCATCTCCGGTGAGGAAGCACGCAGACAGGAACCGCATCTCACTGAGAAGACCGAACGGGCGATCCGAGTCCCGGACGGTGCGCTCGATCCGTTCCGGCTGGCCGTCGCTAACGCCGCTGACGCCGTCGAACACGGTGCGACGATCGAGACACACGCCGAGGTCGTCGATCTGCTCGTCGAGGACGACGCTGTCGCTGGTGTCAGATTCGAGCGCCAGCAGTCGAACCACCTCGGCGAAGGAACTGAGGGTGACATCGCGACGATCGACGCGGATCACGTCGTCAACGCGGCCGGCGCGTGGGCCGGCCAGATCGCTGCCATGGCCGATATCGACGTGGCAATGGCAATCTCGAAGGGGGCGATGGTCGTCACGAACGTCCGCCAGGTCGATACCGTGATCAATCGCTGCCTCCCCAAAGGTGAGGGCGATACGATCATCCCCCACGAGACGACGGTCCTGCTGGGTGCCAACGACGAACCCGTCGACGATCCGGACGACTATCCCGAAAAGCAGTGGGAAGTAGAGATGATGATCGACGTCGCGTCGGAGATGGTACCGATCGTCGAGAACGCGCGGATGCTCCGCGCGTACTGGGGAGTCAGGCCGCTTTACGATCCGAATTCGGGCGAGACTGAAGATACTGGAGATGTGACGCGTAACTACTTTGTCCTCGATCACGCACAGAGAGACGGCGTCGCTGGATTTACCACCGTTGTCGGGGGCAAACTCACGACCTACCGCGAGATGGCCGAATCCGTCACCGACCACGTCTGCGAGCAGTTCGGCATCGAGCGCGAATGTCGGACCGCCGATGAACCGCTACCGGGCAGCGAGGACTTCTCGGTCCTGCGCGATTACATGGCGGAGTTCGGGCTTCGATCGCCGGTCGGGCGGCGCAGCGTCGAGCGACTCGGCTCGCGCGCGGACGAGGTGCTCACGACCGACGACCCGAACCCGGTGATCTGTGAGTGTGAGGGCGTCACGCGCGCGGAGGTGCAGGACGCGATCGAGCAGTCCGGCTCGGATCTCAACGCCGTCCGCATCAGGACCCGCGCCTCGATGGGCAACTGTCAGGGCGGCATGTGCGTCCACCGGCTGGCGAGTGAACTCCACGAGGCCAACGTCGACGGCGAAACCTTCGACGAAACCGTCGCCCGCGAGGCCTGGGACGAACTGCTTCAGGAACGCTGGAAGGGCCAGCGCCACGCCCTCTGGGGCCAGCAACTCTCCCAGGCGATGCTGAACTACGCGCTCCACGCGACCACCCAAAACCGCGACAACGACCCCGCAGACGGCGAGCCGATCGACTTCGCCGCGTTCGATTCAGACCCGTAACCCGACACTGCGGCAGACGACGGGTCGAACTGTGGTGATTGAGATCCGCTCCTTTCGGACGAACGCAACGGTCGTCGTCGACCGTCAGTCGCATCTGTGCTGGCGTCACCAAAATAGTTTGTATACTGGTAGAAATACTATTTTAACAAATAACATATATTTCGCTTCGCTGGTGTTGCCGTGTTGTTATACTGGGGACTATACGTTTGTCAAGACACTCGGTACGCCACCGTGCCGAATCAGCCCGAAATACTCTGGCCGCCAGTATCCGTGTCTATATTCGTGTCGTTGGCAGGCGTTTTTCGACGAGAGCCGTCCATCGGTGAGAATCTTGGCGTTGTCGACGTGTATCCCTTCCCAGTCCGAAAAATCAGCAAGAATTTCAATTTTCTACCAACAATTTGCATTTGTATAGTAAATTTTCCAATTTTGTGGTTAGCTGTGGGAACAGCCAGTATTGCCTGTTTTCGAGTCGATCTCCGCCCCATCGACCGTAACGTGGTCCGGGCTGGATCCGCTTCCGAGATGCGGTGTGGCTCTGCGAATCCAATTATTGTCGGTGGACCTCGCTTGTTCGATAACTAGTATAAAGAATATTTTATACATGTGAATATGATTTCTTTCTACGATACAACGGCATATCCGGTACTCTCCGGTCGACTTGACCACCACCACACGACTGAAGTCGTGTGGGCTTTTTCCTGTATTTCTGTAATCCGCAGTATCGACCACGAGAGAGTGTCTATGTGTGAATGTGTCCGATTTCCAGGTCCAGGACAAAAGGCGTAGTAGAAGACGTCATTCTCCTACTTCCCTTCCCGGGCAGCGGAGGGGGCTGCCGGCATTACAGCCGGGCAGCTGAGGGGGCTGCCGGCATTACAGCCGGGCAGCTGAGGGGGAGCTGACCGGTACGCTACAACCGATCAGCGATGTCTTCGGCGAAGTACGTCAGGATGAGATCCGCTCCGGCACGCTTGATCGAGAGCAGCGCCTCGTAGGCCGTCTCCTCCAGATCGAGCCAGCCCTTCTCGGCGGCGGCGTGGAGCATGGCGTACTCCCCGGAGACGTTGTAGGCCGCGACGGGGCGGTCGAAGTGCTCGCGCACGTCGCTCACGACGTCGAGGTACGGCAACGCGGGCTTGACCATCAGCACGTCCGCGCCCTGCCGGACGTCGAGTTCGACCTCGCGGATCGCTTCCCGGCGGTTTGCCGGGTCCATTTGGTAGTGGCGTCGGTCGCCGAACGCGGGCGCGCCGTCGGCCGCGTCGCGGAACGGCCCGTAGAAGGCCGACTCGTATTTCGCGGCGTAGCTCATGATCGGTACGTCCGCGTACTCCGCTTCGTCCAGCGCCTCCCGGATCGCGCCGACCATCCCGTCGGTCATCGAGGAGGGAGCGACCATGTCCGCGCCGGCCTCGGCGTGGGAGACGGCCGTCTTCGCGAGCAACTCGAGGGTCGGGTCGTTCTCGACGGTGAGCGTCGGATCGGCCCGGGCGTCCGGTTCGATCACGCCACAGTGGCCGTGCTCGGTGTACTCACACAGGCAGACGTCGGTGATGACGTAGGCGTCGGTCGCCGTGCTGATCCGCCGGACGGCCTCCTGGACGACGCCCTCAGTGGCCCAGGCGCGCGATCCCGTCTCGTCTTTCGACTCGGGGATCCCGAAGACGATGACCGCCTCGACGCCGGTTTCACGGATCTCCTCGACACGGTCGACGGCCTCGTCGATCGGGACGCGCTCGTGGCCGGGCATCGACTCGATCGGGCGGCGTTCGTCGGTCGTCGCGTCGACGAACACCGGCGCGATCAGGTCGCTGGCCGAGAGGTCGGTTTCGCTGACCAGTCCCCGGATCCCGTCGCGTCGGAGGCGACGCGGGCGCTCTGTGAGGTCCATACCGTCCCTTCGGCCCGCACGTAGAAAACGTTGGCATCGTCGTGCGACCGCGAGTCCGCGGGCCGAGAGCGATTGCCGTCCTACGAGGTCGCTTCCTTGTACTCGTTGACCAGCGCCTGCATCGACTCCTTGGCGTCGCCAAATAGCATCGAGGCGTTGTCGCGGGCGAACAGCGGGTTGGCGATCCCGGAGAAGCCGGGGCTGAGACTGCGCTTGTTGACGACGACGTGGCGGGCCTGATCGACGTTGAGGATCGGCATCCCCGAGATCGGGCTCCCGTCGTCCTCGTTGGCCCGCGGGTTGACGACGTCGTTGGCACCGGTGACGATCACCAGATCCGTCTGTGAGAAGGTCGGATTGACCTCCTCGAGTTCGCGCATCTTGTCGTAGGGCACGTCCGCCTCGGCCAACAGGGCGTTCATGTGTCCGGGCATTCGACCCGCGACCGGGTGGATCCCGAACTCGACGTCGACGCCGTTGTCCTCGAGCAGTTCGACGAGTTCCGCGACGGCGTGCTGGGCCTGGGCGACGGCCATCCCGTAGCCGGGGACAATGACGACCCGGTCGGCCGTCTCCATGAGCATGACGACCTCTTCGGGCGAGGTCTCGGTGATGTTGCCCTCGTAGATGTCCTCCATCTCCTCGCTGTCGTCGTCGCCGCCGAGACCGCCGAAGAAGACGTTCGCCAGCGAGCGGTTCATCGATTCGCACATGATGATCGTCAGGATCATCCCGGCTGCGCCGACGAGCGTCCCGGCGACGATCAGCACGGTGTTGTTCAGGACGAACCCGGTCGTTGCGGCCGCCAGCCCCGAGTAGGAGTTCAGAAGCGAGATGACGACCGGCATGTCCGCGCCGCCGATCGGCACGACGAGGAACACGCCCAGAAGGAGTGCCGCCGCGACGACGAGCCAGTAGACGGGGATCCACTCCGCGGTCGGCACGCCGCCGAACAGCGACGGCTGGACGACGAGGACGGTGCCGGCGACAAGCGCGACCGAGAGGAACGCGACCTTGAGCGCGTGGCCGGTGTTGGTACCGACCGGCGAGTCGCCGACAACCCCGTGGAGCTTCCCTGCGGCGACGAAGCTCCCGGAGAACGTCACTGAGCCGATGATCGCGGCGACGGCCGCCGACGCCGTCAGTTCGACACTAAGGGGGCCACCGCCGGCGAACACGTCGACCAGTTCCGCGCCGGCGACGACCGCCGACGCGCCGCCGCCGAACCCGTTGAACAACCCGACCAGCTGTGGCATCTCCGTGGTCTCGACCGCGACCGCGAGATACGCCCCGATCGCGCCGCCGACCAGCAGCCCCGCCGCGAGGACCGCCGGCGAGAGGATCTCGAACCACAGGACGGTGATCGTGACCGCCAGGAACATCCCGCCGGACGAGATCAGGTTCCCGCGCGTTGCCGTCCGCGGATGGGTCATGTCGCGCAGGCCCTGGATGAACATGATCGCGGCGACGAGATACACGAGCTGGAGTACCTGTTCGTCAAACTGCTGGGCGAGGATTCCGTCGGCCATCCTATCGGCCCCCCTGGCTGAACTCGCTCAGCATGAAGTGACTCACCAGGTAGCCACCGACGACGTTGATCGTCGCCATGACGACCGCGACGAATCCCAGCGCGGTCGCCAGCGTCGTCGACCCGGAGCCGGCGACGACGACTGACCCCAGCAGGGTGATCCCGGAAATGGCGTTCGCGCCGGACATCAGCGGCGTGTGCAGGTTCGTCGGAATCTTCGTGATGATCTCGTAGCCGACGAACGCCGAGAGGACGAACAGCGTCAGGTTCTCGACGAACGTCACGCCTCGCTCACCCCCTCCGTGTCGGCCGCGTCGTCGCCTGTCTTCTCAGTGCCGTCTCCGTTGGCCGCCTCACCGCTGGCTTGGTCACCAGTGGCGACGTCCTCGTCGGCGTCGCCGCTTTCGTCGGTATCATCATCCCCGCCGGCGCCGTCCCTGTGAGGGTTGCGCACGGCCCCGTCGTGGACAAGCAGCGTCGACTCGATGATCTCGTCCTCGAAGTCGAACGCGAGTTCGCCGTCCTCCAGCAGGTTCTCGAGGAAGTTGGCGACGTTGTTGGCGTACTGCTCGCTGGCGGTGTGGCTGATCCGGGACGGCATGTTCGTCGGGCCGTGGATCGTGACGCCGTCGTGTTCGATCGTCTCGCCCGGGACGGTCGGCTCGCAGTTGCCGCCCGTCGGGGCCGAGAGGTCGACGACGACCGACCCGTCGTCCATCGCCTCGATCAGCTCCGTCGAGACGATCTCGGGGGCCGGCGCACCGGGAATCGCGGCCGTCGTGATGAGGACGTCCGACTCGGGGACGACCGCCCGCATCTGTTCGCGCTGGGCCGCGTAGAACTCCTCGTCCATCTCGCGGGCGTATCCCTCCTCGTCGCCCGACCCCTCCGTCTCGAGGTCGAGTTCGACGAAGTCCGCGCCGAGGCTCTCGACGTCCTGTTTGGCCTCAAGGCGGATGTCGTAGGCCTCGACGGACGCGCCGAGGCGCTCGGCCGTCGCGATCGCTTTCAGCCCGGCGACGCCGGCCCCGATGACGAACACGTCCGCGGGGCGAATCGTCCCCGCCGCAGTCATCTCCATCGGGAACATCTTCGGCAGTTCCTCGGCGGCGACCAGACAGGCCTTGTACCCCGAGAGACTGGCCTGCGAGGACAGCGCGTCCATGCTCTGGGCGCGGCTGATCCGCGGGATCAACTCTAAGGCGAACGCGCTGACGCCGCGGTCCGCGAGCGCCTCGAGCGTGTCGTCTTCGATCTCGTAGGGGCCGAGCATCCCGATAACGACCTGTCCCTCGCGGTACTGCGCGACGTCCGGGTCTTCGGCGGCACCCAGCGCCTGCACCTGCAGTACGACCTCGGCCGTTTCGAAGACCGTTTCGCGGTCGACGACCGTGCAGCCGACCGATTCGTACTCGCTGTCGGCCCGGCCGGCACCCTCGCCGGCCCCGCGCTCGACGTACACCTCGTGTCCGCCCTCGATCAACTCGGCCGCGACGGACGGCACGAGCGCCACGCGGGCCTCGTCGCCGGCCTCGTTCGGCACGCCGACGATCACGACGACACCTCCTCGAACTGACCCGCCGGAATCGCGATCGGCTGTTCGTGACTGACGCCCAATGCACCGTGTACCATTGTCTGCTTTTACTCCGGGGGTGGGGGTTACTTTTCTTACGGTCTCGGAAAGCGGGCGGCGAAATTTGAGATATGTAATTTCCACCCGGTACGTGCAGATACAAGCGTAGATGCCGGTACTGCCGTCACGAGGGCCGAGATCAAGCGTACGCCTGACCGCTATCGTACTCCCAGATCAGATCGAACAGTCGCTCGATGCCGGCGACGAAACTCCCGTTGTCGGTGACTGCGGCCTGGCGCATCGACAGCGGGATGTCCTTCTCTTCAACCAACAAGATCGCCCTCCCGGATTCGTAGTCCATGCTCGGATCGGCGACCGTCCCGCGCAGGGGCAGTTTCTCGTTGCTGAACCTGACCGCGATCTCGGGATAGTTGTCGGTCAGGACCTCGTAGATTTCGGCCTGCGCTTCGCGGTTGTCCGCCGAGAGATGCGACGGTTCGAGCAGCAACACCCTGATCTCGACGTTCCGATCCAGCGCGTCTTCCAGCGCCGGCCGGACCGACTCCAGATACGCGAAGCTCTTGGTCATGACGTCGACCTGCTCGCGAGCGTCGTGATAGAGCTTTCTCGTCTCGGTCTCGCTGGGTTCGCCGACGTCGACGACGTGAAACAGGTCCTCGGTCGGGGTGACGTCCTCGCTCGCGCGCTGGAAAAGCGGACCAAAGGTCGAGACGAACTCCTCGCGGACGTCGTCGATCTCCGCGCGGAACGACTCGAAGTCCTGACGCTCGTTCTCGACGGCGCGGTCGAGGATCTCCTCGGGGTGTTTGGCCTGGTACTCCTTGGGTCGGCCGGGGATCACCTCGATGAACCCGCGATCGGCGAGTTCGTCGAGCACCTCGTAGATCCGCGCTCGCGGGATCCCCGTCGCCTCCGCCAGGTTCGGTGCCGTCGAGCGGCCGAGCGTCAGCAGTTCTCGCAGAGCCGTCGTCTCGTACTCCCGCAACTCCAGATGCGCGAGTAGATCTTCGGCGTCGCTCATCATCCCAGGGTGGAACTGCAAGCGAGTTAAGCGTGTGCTTCGCTCCCGAGCGGAGCAAGCCCACAACGCTTATACCAGTAGACGCAAATGGTGTTACTAAGATCGTGAGTAACATGGACGAACCGGAGCCACACCCCGACGACCATCTGGACGAACTGGAAGACGGTGCCGGCTGTACGGAGATCTGGGAGAAGTTGAGCGAGCAGCGCGAGTCGGCAGCCGATTGAGATCACTGGCTTTCCCGACGTCTCGAGGCGCAATCGTCGGTGGCTGTCGCTATCCATCACGGTTGAACACGGTCGCTGTCTCGCGCGTTTCGGTACAGATAAACCGTAGGATGGGTACCTACAGAGTATGAAGGTACTGGTCACGGATCCGATCTCCGACGCCGGCCTCGCCCGATTGCGCGACGCCGGGTACGAGGTCGTGACCGACTACGAGGTCGATACCGAGGGCGTCATCGAGCAGATAGCGGACGTCGACGGCCTGCTGATTCGCGGGACCGAGATTACCCGCGAGGTGTTCGAGGCCGCGCCCGACCTGCAGATCGTCTCGCGGGCCGGCATCGGCGTCGACAACATCGACATTCCGGCGGCGACCGATCACGGTGTCATCGTTGCCAACGCCCCGCGCGGGAACGTCCGCGCGGCCGCGGAGCTGACGATCGGCCTGGCGTTCAACGTCGCCAGTCAGGTCCCGCAGGCCCACCAGCGGCTCATCGAGGGCGAGTGGGCCAAAGACGACATCACTCGAAGCGAACTCGGCGGGATGACCGTCGGAATCGTCGGCCTCGGCCGGCTCGGTCAGGAGGTCGCCTGGCGGTTCGACAATCTCGGGCTCGACGTCGCCGTCTACGACCCCTATCTGGGCGCGGACCGGGCCGAGCAGATGGACGCCGAATTGCTCGAACTGGACGAACTACTCGAGACGGTCGATATCCTCTCGGTGCAGGCCCGTCTGACCGAGGAAACGCGGGGTCTCATCGGTCCTGAAGAGATCGATCAGTTCGAGGGCGACTTCGTCATCCTCACCTCGCGCGGCGGGATCATCGACGAACCCGCGCTCGCGGAGGCCGTCGAGTCAGGCCGGATCAAGGGTGCGGGCGTCGACGTCTACAGCGAAGAGCCGCCGGGCGAAGACCATCCGTTCATGGACGTCGAGAACATCGTCACGACCCCCCACCTCGGCGCGAAGACCCGAAACGCCCAGGTCAACGTCGCCGTGACCGCCGCCGACCAGATCGTCGACGCGCTGAACGGGGAACTGGTCAAAAACGCGATCAACGTCCCCTCTGTCGAGGCGACTGCCTACCCGCGCATCCGCAACTACGTCGAGGTCGCGGAGACGGCGAGTCTGGTCGCGATGCGGCTGTTCGACGGTCGCGTCGAGGAGATCGAGATCACCTACGCCGGAGACATCGCCGACGAGGACCTGGATCTGGTGACCGCAGCCGTGTTCAAACCCTACGGCTGGCAGGACCAGGTGGTCAACGCTCCCGCACGCATCGCAGAACGGCGCGGGATCGACGTTACCGAGAGCCGCCGCCGCGAGACCAAGGACTTCCGGAACCTGCTTTCGGTCACTGTCAGCGACGGCGACGACTCGCTGACCGTCTCCGGAACGCTCTACGCCGGCGAGGACCCCCGCATCGTCGAGATCGACGGCTATCGGGTCGACGCCGAACTGTACGGCTACATCCTGCTGTCGCGCAACCGCGACGAGCCGGGCGTCATCGGGACGATCGGCCGGATCCTCGGCGAGCACGACGTCAACATCGCGAGCATGTCGAACGCCCGCGAGAGCATCGACGGCGAAGCACTGACCGTCTACAACCTCGACGACCCCGTCGACGACGACGTCGTCGCCGAACTGCTCGAAGACGACCGGATCGTCGACGTGACGCTGATCGACCTCGAACAGTAACCGTCCGGTTCGAGCGTTCCCGCCGACTTTTCACCGGACGCCCTGTATCCTGTCGAGGGTCGTGACGACACCCGCGTGTGGCAGCGTCAGCACGGCGAGCACCACCAGATAGACGCCGCCGAGGCTCGCGAGCGATCCCGGTTCGTTCGGCACGGCCACGGCGATCACGCCGAACAGCACGAGCGCGCCCGCGGTCATCGGGAACGCGTCTCGACCGACCCGCCTCAGAAGCCGGCCGGTCTCGCCCCGGTCGATCGCCGTCGTCGCGCCGTCGTCGATGGCGACAAGCCGTGCCAGATGGCGAAGCGAGTGCCAGACGACGAAGTAGATCCCGATCGCCAGGATCGGCGGGACCGTCAGGAAGAACGCCCACAGCAGAGCCGTCTCGATAGCGTCGACCCGCCAGCCGCGCCGATCGTCGGCGACGCGATAGCCCAGCGCAAGCGTCACGAGCGTCACGGACCCGAATCCGAGACCCACCGCCAGTCGCGTCGTCGGCTCGAAAACCGGCGCGAGCCACGCCGCGCTCCCGGCGGGGTCGAACAGTGCTACGACTGTCGTCGCGACTGATTCGTAGGCCCCGGGAAAGCCGAGCAACGGGACCACCATCGGGAGTCCGCCGCGGACGAGTAGCGTCAGCCGATTGGTCAGCGGGTCCTCGAGATGCGAGGCGTCGGCGATCACTGCGAGGTGTGCGCGGTCGCCCTGCCCCCAGTGAAACCACGTCAGCAGGACGAACCCGACGAATGACACCGTCGGCGCGAGAAGCCACGCCAGCCCGTACACGCCGGCAACTGCGAGGTACGCCACCGAGAAGCCGGCGACCCCGCGCAGCGTCACTGGCTGGCCCCGCGCACGGGGCAGCGTGAGGTGATCGAGCGCGCCGTGGGGCAACCCCAGGACGAGCACCGTCGACAGGAGCACGGCGTACTGGGTCGTCCGCGGGACGCGGACACCCAGCACGTGAACGACGGCGACGACCGCGAGCGCGATCCAGACGGGTCGAAACGTCGCCGCGGTCAGTCGTCGCCGGGCGTCGCCGGACAGCACTGCATTCCGACTCCCCTGCCGTGTGTCGTCAGTCAGCGCCACCGCTCGATCACCCACGGGTAGAGCACGAGCCCCTGGACGACGAACAGCGTCGTCACGAGGAAGAACGTCCCCTCCTCGATCGGGAGCCCGCCGATCGTCAGCCCGGTCGTGTACCGGTCGGCGAGCGTCCAGATCCCGTACTCGATAGCGATCCGATCGGCGGCGGAGAAATACACCGCCGGCCCGAGCGTCCCGATCGCCGTGAGCCGCCAGCGGGCCAGCAAATAGCGCCAGCCGACCGCCCACTGCAGCGCCAGCACCGGCGAGGCCCACGAGAGGATCGCACCCATGTAAAACGTCGCCGGTCGGGTCAACATTGCGAGCCCGACGACGCCGACGACCGCGGCGGCTGCGACGCCCAGCAGTCGGTCCCGCAGGCGCATCTCGACGCGCTCGCTCGGCCACTCGAAGGCCGTCGCAATCGTCCCCAGCCACAGCGTCGCGACGATCGGCTGCAGCAGGACGAACAGGTACTCCTCGATCGGAGCGAGCCAGAGTCGCCCGGCGACGACGCCATCGCCGTACCACCACACGCCGCGGTGGATCAGGTAGTTGTCCCAGGGCGTAGTGTACGCGAGTGCCATCACGAGGATGGCAACGATCGGAATCGCTCGGACGACCGGCCGTGCCGGTCGGGTCCGGTTGACGGCTACCGACGCTAATACGAACAGTGGCGGAGCGACAAACACGGCGTGAAATCCGACGTACGTGAGTTCTACCATTTCGGAGTGACCGCGTTAGTACGGACGGAACGATAAAACGCCCGTCGAAGCGATGCGACGACTCGGCTTACGCAGTCGACGCCGTCGACGTACCGGCGTCGTCGAGGACGCTGTGACTGCGCAGGAGCACGATCCCGAACCCGACCTTCGCGGTCAGGTCGAGCACCATGAATCCGGCCGTCTCGATCGGAAGGCCGACGACGGCGAGCCCTTCAGTCCCGATCAGCCACCAGACCGGGTAGACGAACCACAGGCCGACGATCATGTACCGGAGCGTGTTGAACGTGCTCTTGGTATCTCCCGTTAGCTGGGCCGCCTTCTCCGAGAGGCCCTGGAACAGGTAGAAGATCAGCACCAGGAAGAAACCGGTGCTGACGCCCCACCAGACCAGCCGGTGGGCATCGACGCTCAGGCCGAGCGAGTCGATCGGGGCGATCGTCAGCGTCGCGACCAGCCCGGTCAGGATCATCATGACGTCAAGCCCGACCAGCGTCGCGATGGTGTTGCGGTCTGCCCCCGCGAGCAGCGCCAGGTCATACAGCAACAGCGGCGTCGTCAGCACCCAGTCGGTGTACCGGGGCCAGTAAATCTTCAGCTCCTCTGTCCCTTCGATGAGCGGCGCGAGGTCTATCACGCCGAACCCGGTCGCCATCGCGAGATAGTTCGTGAACGCGATCGCGGCGATGAACGTCGTCACGATGTAGAACTTCTGGCGACGCGAGTCGGTAACGCCCCAGCCACGGGCGATGAAGTACAGCATCCCGAGGAACATGCCCGCTGTGCCGAGCCACAGCCAGATCACCTCGTCTCCCGGGGTTGCGCTAAGATTTGGTAGTTGCAGTACGGCTGTACCGATCGATGCGAGTTGGCTACCTAGTGCCATGGTACATCACATGCTATAATCCGATTCGAATTATGAATGGAGCACAATATTTTTGGTTCGTGACGGGCCCGCGTGCGCGTCGGACCCCGTCAGTGTTCGCCGTCAGCAGCTATATTGTGAGTTTCACTGATAGGTGGATAGGTCTCCTACGGCCAAAACCACAATACGTTGGGCACTATTTTCCTACCGCAGATAGTACAGGTGATCCATATGTAGGATAATGGCTGGCCCGTCGATGGTTCGTCGCAAGCGCTGCACGGGGCAACCTCACAGAGTCAAGGAGTTGCACAGAGAAATTACGGTCGATCCGATCGAAAACCGTCACAAACAGACAACAGTTAGTCCGCAGTGACCTGTTCTTCGGTCTCTTCGCGGTAGTGCTCTTCGATGAGATCCTCGTCGACGCGGTTGAGTTCCTCTTTGGGGAGCATGCTGAGCAGGTCCCAGCCGATCTCGAGCGTTTCCTCGATGTCCCGATCCGTCGTGAAGCCCTGCTGGACGAACTCCGCCTCGAAGCGGTCGGCGAAGTCCAGGTACTTGTTGTCGCGTTCGGACAGCGCCTCGCGACCGACGATGTTCACCAGATCGCGCAGGTCCTCACCTTCCGCGTAGGCGGCGTACAGCTGGTCGGAGACATCGGCGTGGTCGGCACGGGTCAGTCCCTCGCCGATCCCGTCGTCCATCAGCCGCGAGAGGCTCGGCAGGACGTTGATCGGCGGCTGGATACCCTGACTGTTGAGGTCGGGATCGATGATGATCTGGCCCTCGGTAATGTAGCCGGTCAGGTCCGGGATCGGATGGGTGATGTCGTCGGAAGGCATCGTCAGGATCGGGATCTGGGTGATCGATCCGTCCACACCCTTGATCCGCCCGGCCCGCTCGTACAGCTGGGCGAGGTCGGTGTACATGTACCCGGGATAGCCACGCCGACCGGGGACCTCCTCGCGGGCGGCTCCGATCTCACGCAACGCCTCACAGTAGTTGGTCATGTCCGTCAGGATCGTCAGGACGTGATACCCCTTCTCGAAGGCCAGATACTCCGCGGTCGTCAGTGCCAGCCGCGGGGTGAGCGTCCGCTCGGTCGCGGGGTCGTCCGCGAGGTTCATGAAGACGACGCTGCGTTCGAGCGCGCCCGTGCGCTCGAAGTCGTCCATGAACTCGTTTGCCTCTTCGGCGGTGATCCCCATCGCGCCGAAGATCACTGCGAACTCCGACTCTCCGCCTTCTTTCTCCTCTTCGGGGACGGTCGCTTGACGGGCGATCTGCAGGGCCAGATCGTTGTGCGGCTGACCCGAACTGGAGAAGATCGGCAGCTTCTGGCCGCGCACGAGCGTGTTCATCCCGTCGATGGCCGAAACCCCCGTCTGGATGAACTCCGCGGGGTACTCCCGGGAATAGGGGTTGATCGCCGCGCCGACGATGTCCTCGCGCTTGTCCGGCTCGATCTCCGGCCCGCCGTCGATCGGCTGACCCGAGCCGTCCAGGACGCGACCGAGCAGGTCCTCGGTCAGCTTCATCTTCATCGTTTCACCGAGGAATCGCACGGACGACTCCCGGTCGATACCGCCAGTCCCTTCGAAGACCTGGATAGCGACGTGGTCGCTGGTCGTTTCCAGCACTTGCCCGCGGCGGGTCTGGCCGTCCGGCGTCTCGATCTCGACGATCTCGTTGTACCCGACCGGCTCGTCGACCTCGGCAAACACCAGCGGTCCGCTGATCTCCGTGATCGTCTTGTATTCTTTCTGCATGGTTAGTACATCTCCCGGAGTTCGCTCGCGATGTCGTCCTCGAGTTCGTCGACGAACTCGTTGTAGTCCTCCTGAACGCCGATGCGGTTCAGCCGCGGCAGCGACTCGATGTCGGTAATCTCTTCGACCGGTACGCCCGCATCGAGCGCGTCGAAGGCCTCGTCGTTGAACGTCTTGATCGATTCGAGAATCCGGTAGGTCTTCTCCGGTTCACAGTAGGTGTCGACGTCGTGGAAGGCGTTCTGCTGGAGCCACGCCTCGCGCAGGTACCGGGCGACCTCCAGCGTGAGTTGCTGGTCGTCCGGCAGCGCGTCCTTGCCGACCAGCTGGACGATCTCCTGCAACTCGGATTCCTCGTCGAGGGTGTCGATCGCCCACTGGCGCTGTTCGGACCAGTCCGACTCGACGTTCTCCTCGAACCACGGGTCGAGCTGGTCGCGATACAGCGAGTAGGACTCGTCCCAGTTGATCGCCGGGAAGTGTCGCCGTTCAGCGAGGTCGGCGTCCAGCGCCCAGAACGTCTTGACGATCCGTAGCGTGTTCTGAGTGACCGGCTCCGAGAAGTCCCCGCCCGGGGGCGAAACTGCGCCGATGACCGAGATCGATCCCTCGGTGCCGTTGATGTTCTCGAAGTAGCCGGCCCGCTCGTAGAACTCCGCCAGTCGCGCGGCTAGATAGGCCGGATAGCCTTCCTCGCCGGGCATCTCCTCGAGCCGCGAGGAGATCTCGCGCATGGCCTCGGCCCACCGCGAGGTGGAGTCGGCCATCAGCGCGACGTTGTAGCCCATGTCACGGAAGTATTCGGCGATGGTGATGCCCGTGTACACCGACGACTCCCGGGCCGCGACGGGCATGTTCGAGGTGTTGGCGATCAGCGTCGTCCGGTCCATCAGCGGGTTACCCGTCGTCGGGTCCTCCAGTTCGGGGAAGTCCTCGATGACTTCGGTCATCTCGTTGCCCCGCTCGCCACAGCCGACGTAGACGACGATGTCCGCGTCGGCCCACTTGGCGAGCTGGTGCTGGGTGACGGTATTGTGCAGGACACTTGGGACGTGGCCGCCCACGAAGTTCTGTGTGCCGGGCACGGTCACGTCGTAGACCGTCTGCTCGCCCTCGATCACCTCGATATCGACGATCGGATCGAAGAACACGTCATCGAGCGCGTCAGCGATCGACGACGCGCGATCGGCCAGTGCGGCTCCGCCGTCGGCGAGGACGCTCGCGATGTCGTCCCAGGCGTCTCGGCTCGGCGCCTGACCGAGGTTCGTGTAATTGGTCGGTTCGACGCCGGCTTCTGCGAAGTCAGCGTACCGTGCCGCCTCGGCGATCTGTGCCATCGTCGTCGGATCGACGGGCACGGTGTCGAGGTTGGTATTGGCGGTCGTCGTCCGGGCATACTCCCCGACAGCATCGATCTTCGGGTGCTCGAATCCCGCGATCGCACCGTGGAACGTCGCGAGTTCGTCCGCCCCGGTCACGACGATCCGATGTGATCGGTCGCGTTCGCGGGCACGATAGCGGACGCCGAGTCGCGTCAGCAGTCGGGCGAGGCCCGCTACCATGCTGTCACTCGACGTGCCGATCTCCATCGTACTCCCGCTGAACGAACCGTCTCCGAGGTAATACCCCCGGAGGAACGCCGCCGCGATCGCGTCGGTGCCCCGTTCGACGGCGTCCGGGACCGTCGCCGTGATCGACTTGTCGGTCTCGGGGACGCCCAGCGACACGAGCAGCCTGGAAACGACGGCACTCCGGACCTCGGCTGTCTCGACGGTATTGTGGACGGTCTCTGCGACATCGACGCCGAAGAGCCTGTCGGCCAGTTCCGCGAACCTGTCACGCAGTCGCTCGTCGGAGTTGTGGAACCGGACTGTCTTCTCAGTCAGACTACCGTCGCTCAACACGAGCCCGAGCAGTTCCGCGAACCGCTCGTCGACGACCGTCGGCAACGACACCGGCTTGCCGTTGCTCCCAGGCTTGACGTGCTCGACGGTCGGTCGCTCGGCCCCGACGGCCGAACAGACCGCATCGATCACCGACAGCGTGGGACGAGTTCGACCGAGCGTGTAGTTGATGAACGCGTCGTCGCTCACTCCGGCCGCGTCCGCGAGGTCGGTTTTCGGTGTGTCTGTCTTCTCGACGAGCTCCCGGAACCGCTCAAGCACGTGCTCGTCAACAGCACGAGCGTCAGGGAGCAGTTCGTACGGATCGAGACTGACTTCCTCGCCGTCGATCGGGAGCTGTCGAGGCATGACCAGCGAGTCGCCGACCGACAGCTCCGCCGCCGGCGTCTCCTCGATCTCCAGCCCGGCACCCATCCGGAACAGCTTGTGGGCAGGGGTTACCTCGAGTTCACGGCCGCTTGCGGTCTCGACCCGGACGATCCGGTCGGTCGAGCCACGATAGACGTGCGAGATCTCGCCGGGACGGACGGCGCCCGCTTGCTCGTCGAAGGTGAGGATCTCGGCGTCGGCTTCCCGGACCACCTCGCCGGTCTCGGGCACGTCCCCAGTCAGCCGATCGAACAGCTCCTCGATCGGCAGCGTCTCGCCGTCGGCCAGCGTCACCGGCGTCTCCGGCGTGACACACTTCCCGGAACCGAACGGTCCCGGGATCGCGGCCGTTCCACCCTTGGCAATGGGGAACAGCCCGTCGAGGATCCGCTGGCCGGAGACCAGCGGTTCGGTCGGCGTCTGTTTCTCGTCGGCCGGGCGCTTCTGGCGGACCGGCCACTCCTGGTGCATCGTGATCTCTTCGCCGTTGGCCAGTTCGACGACCGGCTCCTCGACGGTGAAGTTACCCGACTTCGCCTTGACGACCTCCCCGCCCTCGTAGTCGGGCGGGACCATCACCTTGTGGTCGATCGTCCGCGTCTCCGGGACGATCCCGACGATATCACCGGGTTCGACCTCGTCACCTTCCTCGACCTCGGGAGTGAACTCCCAGACGGTCTCCATGTCGATCCCGGGGGCGTCGACTCCGCGATCGAGGAACGCACTGTTCATCTTCTCTTCGAGCACCCGCAGTGGACGCTGGACACCGTCGTAGATGGAGTCCAGCATCCCCGGTCCGAGATCGACCGTCAGCGGCTGCCCGGTCGTTTCGACGGGTTCGCCCGACGAGACGCCGGACGTTTCCTCGTACACCTGGATCGTCGTCACGTCACCTTCGATCTCGATCACTTCGCCCATCAGCCCTTCGTGACCGACGTACACCACGTCGTTCATCCGGGCGTCGAGGTCCGCCGTGACGACGGGGCCCGATACGCTCTCGATGACGCCGTCTTCACGGACGTCGGATTCTTGTGCTTGACTCATAGTTGCTGTTCGTCTTCTTCCATCAGGTCGATACCGATCGCTCGCTTGATCTGTTCGCGCAGATTCCCGCTCTCGGTGCCGCCGCCGAGCGTCACCAGCACGGGATCGACGCTCTGCTGTACCGTCTCGCGGACGCCCCGTGAGAGATACTCCAGGTCGTCGTCGTGCATCACGAGGATGCCCACCTCGTCGCTGTTGAGCAACTCCACGACGGTATCATCGAGTTCCGACGCCATCTCGTCTTCCCGGACGTTGATCGCTTGCCGAACGCCCGCGAGCCGGAACCCGGTCGTGAAATCGGGCGTGCCGACGACGGCGATTTCCTTGCTCATAGCGTGATCAGCTCCGTTTCGATCTCCTCCAGCGAGAGGTCTGCCTCTCGACCACGGGCGATCGCTCGGATGTTGTCGACCTCTCGCTCTTTGGCGAGGACGTAGGCTACGACCGGACAGACCGATAGCGGATAGCGATTGCTCAGTCGATCGCCGTATTCGAGCAACGCCGCGTCGAGGGCGTTCTCGAACTCGGTCAGGTCGCCGGCCTCCTCAAGCATGTCCAGCGCTTCTTCTATGTCGTCGCTGTAGACACTCTGGCGGATATGTTCGACGAGCTGTTCGGTGTTCGACGCCAGTTGCCGCAACTCGTCGGCATCGAAGAGCCGCCCACCGTCGATGAAGTACGCCGACGGATCCATGTCCGCTCCGCTGCGAGCGATCCGTAGCGCGTTGCGCACGTTACGGAAATCGATCTCGGCCGTGATGAACTCGATGTACAGTCTGTCCGGCGTGTCAGCGTCGGACGCCGACGGCAGCCCTTCGTCGATGTCTTCGTAGAACGTTCGGTCGACAGCGTTTTCGAGGGGGACGAGCAGATCCGTCCGCTCGTAGTCCCCGTAGGCATCCTCCAGCGCATCCCCGAATATCGACGGTTCCAGCATGTCGATGATCGACTTGATCGACTCGGCGTTGGCCATCCGTTCGAGCTGTTCACCGTCGAGTTCACCCGCACGAATGTAGTCGGTCTCGATCGCGTCGGCGCTGGCGTCGGAGTAGACTCCCCGGATCGCTGTCTTGATGTTCCAGGCGTCGAATTTCCGGAGGTACCGTGCGATGTAATCGTAGAGTTGCCCGTCGGCCCATCGAAGCAAATCCTCGAAGTGCTTTGCGAGGTTGCGGTTCAGCGCGTACTCGATGAGGTCGACGCCGGACTCCCGGGAGCCGAGCGCGTTCATCTCCGCCTCGTACTCGGTCTCTTCCATGAACCGGGCGATTTCGCCCGTCCCCATACGAATCAGCTTCCGATAGTCGTCCTCGTCGAACAGCACGGACCGGCGCGACCGGACCCGCGCAGTGACGTACTCGTAGTTGCCGGGCTCGCCACCCTGTCCTGCTTTGCGTGCGCTCATTGTTCTGCGAATAACCGATCGCTTATGCCTTGCAGGTTGTCCTGCCAGACGTCCTCGAGCACCGAGTCAAACGTGTTGTTGATCCGGATGCGCGAGTCCGCGCTCTCGACGACGACGCCGCCGAGACACTCGTACTCCCCGGCGAAGCTGTACCCCTCGTAGTCCTCGAGGATCGATTTCAGCAGCTCTTCGTCGTCAGCACGGCCGTACACAGCGACGTCGGCGTCGTCGTCGAACTCGCCGACCGTCGCATCGAGCAGGGCCCGGGTCAGTTCCTCCCGGGTCTCCTCATCGAGGTCGGCCAGCATCGCTTCGACTCTCTCTCGTGCCCGTTCGAGGACCTCGCGCCGGCTTGCGAGGCGCATCTGCTTGGCCTCCAGATGGGCACTGGAGAGGCGTTGTTCACGCTCCTGTTCGATCCTGTTTTCGACTTCGCGTTCGCGCTCTTCCCGGATCTGCTCGGCGTCCGAGCGCGCGTCCGCGATTATCTCTTCGGCTTCTGCCTCGGCCTCGGACCTTATTTCGTCTGCACGCGTGCGAGCTTCGTCACGGATGTCCTCTATTACGCCATCGAGACTCATGGTGAATGAAGAACGGTCGGTGTTTACACGATGAACACGACGACCAGCGCGAGAATGACTAGCGTCTCAGGGATGACCGTGAGGATCAGCCCGCGACCGAACATATCGTCGTCTTCTGCGATCGCGCCGACGGCCGCGGCACCGATACCACGCTCGGCAATACCCGCACCTAGAGCGGCCAGTCCGACCGCTAACGCGGCGCCAGTCGGCGCAGGAACAGCTTGCAGTACAACGAACAGTTGCGTGAATGTGAATTGCTCGATCATATTTTGTATCCCTATTTTCTCCGGACGGTCGATACTGGTTGCACCATACTCATAAATCTTCCCAAAGCCGTTCACACCCTCTTTTCTCGCGGTTTCAAGATCTGTTCGCCGTGATGGATGCTGTCAGCGGCCTAGTCCTTGACAGTGTACGTCCGCTCGTGACCGAACGGGTTGTACGCCGCCCCGCCACCTTCATAGAACTTGCCGAAGAACTCGACGTACTCGAGACGAACGGCCTGAAGGCCGGCACTGGTGATCCCGAGTGCCAACACGAGCAAGTGACCGAGCACCAGGATGACGATCCCGCCGACAACTGCGGGGATACTACCGTGGACAAGGCCACCGAACATGATCTCGGTTACTTCATGTCCATGATACATCACAGTCTCCGAGCCTTCGGGTATTGTCGGCATACCGCTGATGCCGAAGTGCCACTTCTGGTCGCCGGTGACGTACACGCCGAAGAAAAGCAGGTTGACCACGAAAGCCATACCCGCTTTCGCCAGCAGTACCGCTGCCAGCCGCGTATACGACAGGACGTGGCCGAACACCTGCGTGACGCTCTCGATGACGACGATTGCGCCTTCCGCGTAGAATCCGAGGACGAGTCCGACGACCAGCATGCCGAGGCCGGCGATTCCGACAGTCTCCGGGAGGCCACTGAACCCGAGTTCGAAGACGGCCGGATCGCCTGCGTCGAGGACCTCGAACATGAACTGGGGCTTTGGGCCGCTGACGTGCGTGCTGAACACCCACAGCCACATGCCAATCGTCATCAGCATCCACGATCCACTCTCGACGAACGCGTCTTTGACGCCGTGTTTGAGGTTGTTGACGAAGTCGAACACGCGTCCCGACACGAGGTGGAGGACGCCGACGATCACACTCACCAGCAGCCACGCCCGAGCGTAGCCGATGTAATGGGGTTGCAGCCCCTTGTGGATCGGCGGATTGCCGCCCCAGACGATTTCGCCGAGTTGGTGCAGACCGAAGAACTCGCCGTACAGGACCCCGAACAGCGCGGTAAATCCACCCGCCCACAGTGCGATCCCGCCGAGGCTCGCCAGCACGTCGCTGTCGACGTTGCGCATGAGCCAGTACCCCAGTCCCATGTACAGGATCCCGTACCCGAGATCCCCGATCATGAACCCGAAGAAGGCCGGGAACGTCAGAAACAGGACGATCGTCGGGTCGAGCTCCGTGTACTTCGGACGGTTGATCACTTCGACAAGCGCCTCGAACGGCCTGATGCCCTTCGGGTTGTCTTGGACCGTGGGCGGCTTGTCGTCCGCCAGCGGAACGTACCCGCCGTCGGCGGCCGTCCGCTCGTCGTCGGCCTGGTCTCTGGCGACCGGGCCGTCGGTCCGGTCCGGTTCGCGACTGCTTGCTGGCCCGGACTGTGAGCCGCCACCCGATCCACCCTCGATGTCTTCGGTATGTTCGGGGTGGCCGTTCTCGTCGTATTCGGCCTGCTCAAGCTCCTCGATCTCGACTGTCCCGTCGGCGGCCGTCTCGACAGCGTCTCTGAGGGTGTCGATCTCGTCGGTCGGGATCCACCCTTCAGCGACGAAGGCGTTATCGGTCGTCGCAAACGACAGCGGCGCTTCCCGTTTCTGGACGGCGATCGTCAGCTTCTCCTCGGCGGCCAGCAGGAACCCGCTTACTTCCAGCCGGAGGTCCTCGAGTTCGTCCTCGACGGTACTGAGCTTCGATTCGAGCTGTTGCTTGCGGTGGCGGCGATCCTTCAGGTACTCCGCGGGATCGCCGCTCCCCTCGGGGATCGTTACCTGGCTGAACGTCGCGCCCACGAGGGCGTCCTCGAGGACACCGGAATCGTCGACCTGGGCGAACACTGCGACCGCGTCGTCTTCCGCGGCGACCTCGAAGGTCTCGATCTCGCTGTCCTCCAGTTCCGCCCGTACTTCCTTGGCGTCGCCCTCGCCGACTGCGACCGCGAGCGTGTCGTACCCGCGAAGCAGGTCGAGGTCGATCCCGAGCCGGACGAAAAACTCGAGTTGCTCGATGTCGTCCTCGACCGACCGGAGTTCGCTCCGGAGCTCATCGCGGCGGTCGTCAAGCGCGTTTACCTCCTGGCGGACGTCCTCGAGTTCGTCTTCGAGGCCCTCGTCAGTGACAACGTGGGTCGGACCCTCGTAGTCTTCCTCGATTCCGAGGGTGCTCTGCAGCGCCCGGACGGTCACGAGCTTCTCGGAGTACTTGTCCGCGCCTTCGAGCGGATCGCCGGGTTCGAACCCCTCGATCTCGTTGGTGTAGTCGCTGAGGTGCAACAGATCGAGGTCGTGGACTGCCTCGATCACGTCGTCCATCACCCGCCTGGAGCCGGTCACCGAGACCCGGCTCATCCGCTCAGGCCTGAGCATGTACCTCCTCCTCGAACAGCGACACGACGCGTTCGACGGTCTCGTCGAGCCGCTGTTCGGCGCGCTCTTCGAGGCGCTCGCTCTCTTTCTCGCCCTCCTCGATGATCTGATCGCGCTCGGCCTCGATCTCCTCGCGAGCCTCGTCGAGGCGTTCGTCGGCCATTTCTTCGGCCTCCTGCTTGGCATCCTCGCGGATCTGTTCGGCGCGCTCGCGCGCCGCCTCGATCCGCTCTTCGCGCTCGGCCTCGGCGTTCGAAACGATCTCCTCCGCCTCTTTCTCGGCTTCCTTGATGTCCCTGAGAACCTGTTCCCGTGGCATTGTCCAGTCGTATTCCAGTTGTAAGACCGCCTATTTGGTAGTTGCGAAGTCCGCAGTCGAATCCGGGAGATTATGATGGCCGGGTTCTAACGTGCCCCCAATGGGCGTTCTCGAACACAAGGGCCGAGCACGGGTCTTCTACAAGTATCTCTCGCAGGTCTACGACCGGATCAACCCCTTCATCTGGAACGAGGAGATGCGCGACGAGGCCATCGGCTGGCTGGAACTGGACGGCGACGAGCGCGTGCTCGACGTCGGCTGTGGCACCGGTTTCGCCACGGAGGGGCTGCTCCAGCACGTCGAGACCGTCTACGGGCTCGATCAGAGTCCCCACCAGCTGGAGAAAGCCTACGCGAAGTTCGGCCGCAGCGGTCCCGTCCGGTTCACCCGTGGCGATGCCGAACGCCTGCCCTATCAGGACGACACCTTCGACGTCGTCTGGTCGTCGGGGTCGATCGAGTACTGGCCCAACCCGGTCGACGCCCTCGAAGAGATCCGTCGGGTCGCCGCCCCCGGAGGAAAAGTCCTGATCGTCGGTCCCGATTACCCCTCCAACACCGTCTTCCAGAAGCTCGCCGACGCGATCATGCTGTTCTACGACGAGGACGAAGCCGACCGGATGTTCCGGGAAGCCGGCTTCGAGTCCTTCGAGCACCACATTCAGCAGGCCCGACCGGGGAGTCCACGGGCGATTACGACTGTTGCAACCGTGCCCGAACAGTAGGCTGGACAAGCATACGCCGAGCGGAGCGAGGCGTTTCACCGCGACGACTGCAAGGAGTCGCGGTCTTTTTCGTCCAGCTTTTTGCCGTGAGTGGTCGCCAGCGGCGACCCGAGCGGGAAAAAGGTGGTCTGGCAGGCCCGACCGGGGAGTCCACGGGCGATTACGACTGTTGCAACCGTGCCCGAACAGTAGGCTGGACAAGCATACGCCGAGCGGAGCGAGGCGTTTCACCGCGACGCGGTGAGGGCGATCGGGCGACTGTCTACGCCACCGCTTCCAGTCGCGCGATCGTCCCGCGATCGGTCGCGACCGTCACGGCGACGGTCTCGCCGGGATCGATCGTCGGCGCGTTGGTCGTGGCGAGTTCGAGCGCCGCAGTTTCGCCGGCCGTCCACGTCGTGTCCCCGCCGGAGTTGAACGGGCCGGTCGGGCCGCTGACGAACCCGCGTGCGGCGAAAAACGGCACCGGCGGCTGATAGGCGAGCGCCCGCCCGTCGACCTCGACCCGAACGGTCAACGCTTCCGTCGAGAGGGTATCGCCGCTCTCGTGCGTGACGGCGATCCGGTCGGCCCCGGCGTCGACATCGAGAGTGAGCCGCGCGCGTGGCGGCGACTCGGCGGGATCAGAGCCGAGGACGATCGCCCCGGTCAGTCCGGCCAGAGCGACGGTCACGACGACGAGAAGCACGGCACCAACGGCTGGCGTGAGCGCACGTGTCACGCGCCGGGGTGGGTCGGGATCGTATTTGAACGTGCGGTCGTCCAGTCACCCGGACAGGTCCTCGGGGTCCACTTCGACGGTGAACGTGGCACCATCGGCAGCCGTGACTCGAACCGTGGTCGGGCCACGGGTGTCGACTGTCCACAGGTGTCCGTCGGAACCAGTCGAGCCGACGGTCGTTCCGTCAATCATGATCGAGGCGGTCGCACTCTCTCCTGTCGTCCGCCGGACAAGTGAGACTTCAAGCGGGCCGGTATCGTGAGTCGTGTTGACTGTCAGAACATACTTTTCGGTCCGATTTGTGTACGTCTGAGCGACAGGGAGGTCAGAGAGATGTTTTATTTGATATTCTTTGAATACCTCACCAGTTGAAGCGTCAACGTATGTATGTAGCTCCCCCTGAGTGTGAGGGACCCGAGCGGAGAATACGTTCCCAGCCCAGAGGGTGTTGAATGTAGCTGCCTGATCTCTGTTTGACGTATTTAATGTCCACGGATAGTACCTCGTGATATGGTCAATCGCGTCGGTCATCTGGAGTTGCGGTTGGGTATCGACATCAACACCAGTACTGTCAAACGCACTTCGAATGTACCGGTCGTCGTCGATCATGGCGAAGACGGCGATCTCGTTACTCGTCTCAAGATATATCGAAGACGACGGGTCGAAACCGACGATCGCCGCGCGAAACTGATCACGTCTTATCGGCCCACTGATGGGGGAAGCTTCCGCGTCTAGACGGTCGATCCGTTCCGCTAGGTCCGGTTGGATTTCGTACTCGAAGGTCGAATCGCCCACGTCTTCGATATTTGTCGCGGCCGAATCAATTGCCCGCACAGCCGCGTCGCCCCGGGCCAGAACGGCGACATACTGTCGGGGCGTTATGTCTCCTCGATTGTACTTCTTGAGGGCCGCCACCTGACGCTCGTTTACTTGTTCCGAGCGTTTTTCAAGTCTCTGTATTGCAGTACGTACGGCGGCAGTCCGTTCCGAAGCCGTATGTGAATCTTCATACTCACTGTTGAACGATGCAGTAACCAACCGAGCACCGATACGGTTGTTATCAATTTGCGTGGCTGCTGTCACGTCGACACCGCTCTGTAATAGGACCGCGCGCTCTAGATTCTCGTCAGATACGTGCCCGTAGTTGCTCGTCCCGTTGGCTTCTGCAAGAGAAGACTCAAGCGACTGGGTGTGCTGATCGGCCGTTTGAGCGAATCCGACTGCTGCACCGCTTACAGTGAGTATCGAAATGACAAGCAACAGAGCTGGACAACCAGTGCCGGGAACGTCCATGCTGTTCTTATCTATACAAACGGGAACGCAAAAACCTATCTACCGAGCAAGCAAGCTGAGTGTCTCAGGATCGTTCGGTGACGAGTCGCTTGAATCGGAATCGTTCTCGGCCGTACACAAATATCGTTAATCCTATCGGAGGACGGTGATAGAAAGGGTTTTCAGCCAGCGGGAAGCATCCCACAGTAACAATGCCCGCGTGGTCCCGCGCTATCGTCGCCATCGCGCTGGCTGGCGTCCTCCTTGTTGCCGGCGTCGCGCCCCTGTATGCCCTCGCACCCGGCGGGCCATCTACTGGCGGGTCTCACTCGCCCGCCGATGCCCGGGTACAGGCTCTCCCGGAGTCGTCGTTCGACGTCGCGACCACGTATCGGATCGACATCCGGTCGGACGGCGACGCCCGGTGGACGATCAACCGGACGTTCGCACTCGAGAACGACTCGCATCGCGAGGGGTTCGAAGCGATCGCGGAGGAGTTCATCGATGGAGAATACTCCGGACAGACGGTCGACGCGTTCGAGGGAGCGAGTGGCCTCGCAGCCGAGGCGACTGGACGGGAGATGACCATTGTGGACGTGAGTCATAACGTGCGAACCAGCAATGACAGCGGTTCGCTCTTGCTGTCGTTTATCTGGACAAACTTCAGCTACGAGAACGGGGACCGTCTCCACGTCGATGACGTCTTTGAGACGGACCCGAGCTGGTTTCCCGGTCTCTCGGAACACGAGAGGTTGATCATCGCTCGACCGGCCGGCTATCAGTACTACAGCGCCAGCACGAACGTCGAAAACCAGCTACTCCGCTGGGAGGGGCCACACACGTTCGGATCAGAACGCCCGTATATCGTCTTCAGTCCGATTTCACCGTCCGGTCCAACGGGGCAGACGGGTCCGGGTGCATTCGTCCTCGGTGGCGTCGCGTTGCTCAGCGTACTCGTCATACTCGGATACGCGGCTCGCATCGGGAAACTCCCCGGACGGAGACCGACAGCCGAAGCCGGATCGAGTGCGTCGACGACCGCCGGGGACTCGCGAGCCGACGACGAGCCGGGTGGTGCAACCGACGAGCGAGCGACCGGTGTCGACGAATACGACGAGGGAGCCGATAGCGAAGGCGTGGGCGACAGTGAACACACGGCCGCGACAACCCCGGAGGAAGGAGCCGAGGAGGCCGAAGAAGACGAGGTCGACAAAGACCTGTTGAGCGACGAGGAGCGCGTCGAGCGGTTGCTCGACGAAAACGGCGGACGGATGAAACAGGCCCACATCGTCGAGGAGACAGGCTGGTCGAACGCCAAGGTCTCGCAGCTGCTCTCCGCGATGGCCGATGATGGCCGCATCGAGAAGCTCCGGATCGGCCGCGAGAACCTCATCTCGTTCCCCGACGAGGAACCCGACCAGCGGTAGTGACGCAGCCGGGTGCGTCCAGCGGGCGGACCCGTCGGAAACGTTTACCGGCTCGCAGCCGTCAGCCACGTCCGATGAAGATCCTTGTCACGATCACGGAAGCCAGGTCCGTCGATACGATCTTCGAGATCGACGGGCTCGAAATCGACGACCGATACCTCTCGAGCGACCTCAACGAGTGGGATGCCTACGCGCTCGAGGAGGCCGTCCAGCGCACCGAAGACGAGGACGGCGAGGTCGTCGCAGTTACAATCGGTCCCGAAGAGGTCGAGGGGACGATCAGACAGGCACTGGCGAAAGGTGCCGACCGGGCGATCCGGGTCTGGGACGAGCAGCTGGCGGCGCTCGATCTCCTCGACCCGCTGACGAAAGCCGCGGTGCTCGGGTCGGTCGTCGACGCCGAGCAGCCCGATCTCGTGTTCACCGGCGTCCAGTCCGGCGACGACGCGTTCGGCGCGACGCCCATCGCGCTCGCGTCGACGCTCGGATGGGCGTGGGGCACCGTCGTCAACGACCTCCGACTCGAGGCGTCGGTCGCACACGTCCATCGAGAACTGGAGGGAAACCTCGAAGAACTGACTGACGTCGAGCGACCGGCCGTGCTGTCGATCCAGACCGGGATCAACGAGCCGAGACACGCCAGTCTACGCGACATCACGGAGGCCCAGCAGGCCGACATCGCCGTCCGCGACCTCGCTGATCTGAGCCTCGATGGAGGCGCGCTCACGTCCTCGATCGACCAGATCACCCTCTACGAACCGGAGCGCGAAAGCGAGGCGACGATCTACGAGGGGAGTCCCGAGGAGACGGCGGCCGAACTCGCGACCGTCATCGAGGAGACGGGGGTGCTGCAATGACGGTACTGGTCGTCGCGGAGCATCGCCGCGGCGAACTGCGCGACCCGAGTTTCGAAGCGCTCACAGCGGGTCGAGAACTGGCCGACGCCACCGACGGCGAACTGCACGTTGGCGTCGTCGGCGGCGACGTCGAACGCTACGCCGAGCGACTGAACCGCGAGGGCGTCGACGCCGTCCACACGGTCGCTCGCGGCGAGGAGTTCAACCACGACGTCACCACGCAGGCGATTACCCAGCTCGTCGAGGCGGTCGAGCCGACGGTGCTGCTCGCACCGGACACAGTCAACGGCCTGGACTTCCTGCCGGCGGTCGCCGAACGTCTCGATCTTCCGCTCGTGACGGATGTGATCGATATCGAGTACGACGAGGGGCTGACGGTCACGCGAGAACTGTACGAGGGGAAAGTCGAGACGACGCTGTCGATCGACGCGCCCCGGGCCGCGATAACGGTACGTCCCGGATCGTGGCCGCAGGCAGCGGGAACCGGCGACGCCGAAATCAAGGCTTTCGACGCGACAGTCGACGAGTCGGCCGTCCGATCGACCGTCACCGGGTTTCAGGAGATCGGCGGCGAGGTCGACGTCGCCGAGGCCGACGTCCTGGTCGCTGTCGGTCGCGGCATAGAGTCCGAGGACAACCTCGATATCGTCCGCGAGCTGGCCGACGTGCTGGGCGCGACGCTGGCGGCCTCGCGGCCGGTCATCGACAACGGCTGGCTGCCCGCGGACCGACAGGTCGGTCAGAGCGGCAAGACCGTCTCGCCGGAACTGTATATCGCGGTGGGAATCTCCGGGACGGCCCAGCACGTCTCGGGCGTCCGCGCGGAGACGTTCGTCGCGATCAACGACGACCCGAACGCGCCGATCTTCGACGTCGCCGACTACGGCGTCGTCGACGACCTCTTTGAGGTCGTCCCGGCGCTGACAGAACGGCTCAAGCGATCGTAGCCGGGCTATCGGGACCGGCTCCCGTCGACAGACGGCCCGCCAGACACGCGCTCCAGCGACAGCACGAGCGCCGCGCCGGACAGCACGAGCCCGGCGGCGATCACGAACGCAGCGACATAGCCGACGGTCGCGACCCAGCCGCCGAGGAGGCCGCCGACGCCGCCCGCGACCGCCCCGAGAGCCGCGTGGACGCCGAGGATCTCGCCCCGGACCTCCGGGGGTGCGAGGTGCGTCACGATCGCCGTCCCGACGACGGCCATGACGCCCCAGGTGCCACCGATGATCGCAAGCCAGAGGCCGACGAAGCCGAACCGGAACGAGACGATCCCGATCCCGGCCGCCAGCGCGACGACTGGAAGCGAGACCGCCCGGACGGCGAGCGCGCCCGCCTGGAGCCGACGGAGATCGTATCGCGACGCGAGCCGGCCGGCAGGTTCGTACAGCACCGCCGAACCGAGACTCGCCAGCAAGTAGAGCCCGAAGACCGGACCCGATCCGATCCCGGCGTCCGTGAGCGCGAGCGGCAGCGGTGCCCAGAAGGCAGCCGAACCCGACAGGAACAGCGCGGCCGCCAGCAGATACGTGACCAGCGCGGGGCTGAACCGCTCGCGCAGTCGCTCCGGACGGAGCGCGCGCGTCGACCAGTAGAGTCGGTTCGGCGAGAAGGCGACAGTCGTGCCCCGGATACTGCCACGAGACGTGGCGAGGAGCCGGCCGATCCGCCGGAGCTGACGCGGGCTCGTGACGTGATCGTCCGGACGCGGAAGCGTCCACGCCGTCCCCGCGGCACTGACGGCTCCGCAGGCGGCGAACATCCAGAACAGCGTCCGCGTCGCCGTCTCGACGCCGACGGACCGGCCGACGGCCAGCGGCCAGACCGTCCCGACGAGTAGCCCGACGGCCCACCCGTACCCCTGGAACTTGTTGAGCCGGCCGATCCGTCCGGCCCAGGCCGACTCCGGAGTCGCGTCGACGACGACCATCGTCACCACGGGCGCGACGGCGGCGATGACCAGCCAGAGCGCGGCGTTGGCGACGACGACGGCTGTAACGGTCGAGACGAACGGAATCGCGGCGAGACACGCGGCCACGACCGCCAGCGTCCCGACGACGAGCGGTCGGCGAACGGAAACGCGATCGGCGAGCCTGCCGAAGACGACCGCACCGGGTGCGCCGGCGAGCGCGGCGGCCGACGCCAGCAGCCCGAGCTGGAACGCGGACGCCCCGAGCTGGACGGCATACAGCGGGACCAGAAGCGACGCGCCGCCGAACGCGACGGAACCGAGCCCCCACGGATACAGCCAGCGATCGGTCATCGATCGGTGACGGTTCGTCGGCCGTCGGTATAGTTCCCCCGACGGTGCCCGCCGGTCGGTCCCGTGTGCGACCGGTGATCGACGGTACCGTCCGCGACCGGCGAGCGGCGGGGTCGATCCGCGCTCGGACGCGAGGCTTTTGCCGACGGTACTCCAAGCGACGCCATGGACTTCGACTCGTTCGTGCTGGCGGCCTCGACGGCGGATCTCGCCGACGAACCCGACGCGAGAGAACACGCCGACTGCATCGAGTTCCGCATGGATCTGGCCGAATCGCCGCTGGAGGCACTCGAGAGCTACGACGGGGAACTCCCAGTCCTCGCGACCAACCGGGCCGACTGGGAGGGCGGCGAGGCGACCGACGACGGGCGGCGGCTCGACGAACTCGAGCGGGCGGCCGAACGCGACGCCGTCGGGGCGATCGACCTCGAACTCGAGACGATGCGCTCGGGCGACGGCGAGCGCGTGGCCGATCACGCCCGCGAGCACGGCGCGGACGTAGTGGTCTCGAGTCACGACTTCGAAGGGACGCCCGGCATGACCGAACTCCAGGAGACGCTCCGGGCGGCCTGCACGTACGGCGACGTCGGCAAGCTCGCCGTGACCGCACAGGCCCGTGCCGACGTGCTCGACCTGCTGGTCGCGACGCGGGCCGCGACCGCCGAGGGCGATCGCGTCGCGACGATGGCGATGGGCGAGCCGGGTCGCCACTCCCGCGCGGTCGCGCCGCTGTACGGCTCGCGGATCGGCTACGCGCCGGTCGATCCGGCCGAGGCGACCGCACCCGGGCAGTACGATCTGGCGACGCTCCGGGAGTTGATCGAGACGCTCGCCGGCGAAGGAGACAGTGTTAACACGCCCGAACGTTGAGTTACGATCGGACTGTGACACGCTCACGAAAGCGGCCATGGCTCGCGGCTGTGCTCTCGCTTCTGTACCCGGGGATCGGGCACCTGTACCTCCGGGAGTGGTTTCGGGCCCTGCTGTGGCTCGTGCTCGTCTTCGCGGCGTCGTACGTGTTCGTGCCGGCCGAAGCGACACCCGAGACGCTGAGCGTCTCGACGATCATAGAGGCGAGTCAGGCGGTCCCGACCTACGGGATGGTCGCGATGCTGGCGCTGACGCTGCTCAGTATGGGCGACGCGTACGTGCTGGCGCGACGACTGAACGCGAGCCAGTCGCGCGGACCGCAGGCGAGGCTCTCGATCGGGCGCGCGGGCGAGGACCGTACCGCGGGCTTCGACCTGCCGAAGGAATTGCAGACGGTCGGCGGGTCGGACGACGACCGTACGACGGCCCAGCAGGACGTCGAACAGACACCGGAACAGACGGCCGCACCCGGTCGCTGTCCGTCCTGCGGGCACGAGATCGACGACCCGGAACTGGACTTCTGTCCGTGGTGCGCCGAGCCGTTCGACGAGTGATTACTGTTCCGTGCTCGGCTCGCCGAATCTGGCCTGGACAGCCGTCTCGAAGGGGCCGGAGTACTGCATAAGTGTTGTCCCGATCACGGCCATGACCAGCACGTACCCCACCGCGAATGCGCTGATCCGCTCTCCGACCGGCCCCGGAATCGTTCCGGCTGCGACCCCCGAGACGGCGAGCGTCGCGATGATGAGCGAGAACTCGCCGCGAGTGGTCATCGCGAGCGCGGTCCGCGCGGAGCGGCGTGCGTCGAGATCGAACGCTCGGCCCCCGAGATAGCCGCTGAGGACCTTCGTGGGCGTCGTCGCCAAGACGGCGACCGCGATCAGTCCCGCGGCCCCGGCGACCGCGAGCGGGTCGGTCACCAGCCCGATCCAGAAGAAGAACACCGCCGCGAACAGGTCACGCAGCGGTTCGAGCAGCTCCTCGATCTGCTGGACGTGCCCGGTCGAAGCGAGCGCCATCCCGACGAAAAACGCCGCGACGGCCTCGCTAACGCCAAGCGCCAGTGCCATTCCGGCGACCAGCACGGCGAGCCCGACGGCACGGAGCACGATGAACTCGTGGGAGTCGGTCGCGAACAGCCGCTCGAAGGCCGGCGTCCCGAACTGGACGGCGACCACCAGCACGACGAGAAACGCGAGCGCGACCCCGACCGATCGTGCGGCCTGGGTCGGGTCGCCGCCGCCAAGCACGAGCGCGCCGGCCACGGCCAGATAGACGGCGATGAGCAGGTCCTCGTAGACGAGCGTCCCCAGGATCGGCTCGGCCTCGTCGTTGGCGATCCAGCCCAGGTCGATCAGCGACTTCGTGATGATCGCCGACGAGGAGATGTAGACGATCCCGGCGACGAGAAACGCCGGCAGGGCCGACCCGAAAAAGAGCCACCCCAGCGCGAGCCCCGCGGGGAAGTTGATCAGGAAATCGATCGTCCCGGCGGAGCCGATCTGTGTGCGCCGAGCCAGCAGCCGATCGAGGTTGAACTCCAGCCCGAGGAAAAACAGCAGGAAGACGATCCCCAGCTCCGCGCCGAGTTCGATAAATTCAGTCTCCGTGACGTAGATCTCGGCCGGCAACGCGACCCCCCAGAGTTCGGCCGGCAGGTCGAGGCGACCGACGACGAACTCGCTGGCGACCATGCCGATCACGATGTAAAAGGGGATGACCGACTGGCCGAGCCGGTCGGCCAGCCAGCCGACGGCCGCGATCGAGGCGAACATCAGCCCGACCTCGAGCAGACTAGCCACGCGAGATCACCCCCCTCTGGATAGCGACCTCGCTGGGGCATCGGGCGGAAGCCCGCTCGGGCTCATTCTTCACCGGCCAGCAACCGCTCGAAGGCATCACAGTCCTCGCTCGTACCAGTGACGACGAGCGTGTCGCCCTCCTGTATTTCGGTGTCCGGGCCGGGACTCTCGACGGTCGCGCCGCCGCGCTCGATTGCGACGATGCTCGCGCCCGTCTTCCGGCCGACGTGTGCGTCTCCGATCGTCGTCCCCGCCAGCGGCGAGCCGGGCTGGACCTCGTACCACTCCAGCAAGATTCCGCCGGGGAGGGTCGTCTCGCGCTTTTCGGCCTCGACCGGCTGGAAGTACGCCCCCTCGAGGATCGTCCCGACGGTCCGCGCGAGGTCGTCGGACAGTTCAAACAGTTTCTCCGAGTCGGTGTCCGAATCCGGACGCCTGAACACCTCACGCTTGCCGGTGTTGTGCGTGACGATCACGAGTTGCTCCCCGTTGAGTTCGACGACGTGTTTCTTGCCCACACCGGGGAGTTCGCTCTCTTCGACGGTCATGGCTAGAGGCGTGGGGAAGTCAGCATAAAAAGACCCGGTCAGAACAGGACCGTCACCACCAGTGCGACTGGCGTGACCGAGCTCACACGCAGTCGAGCAGACAAAGATATATCAGCAGTATACGCGAACATGCATACAATGGCTTCAGAAGCCGGCGAGAGGCATATCTCTACGCTCGTCGTCACGGCTGACCAGGAGTTCGCCACCGCATGTCGCACTCGGCTCCCCCCACATGCCGATATCGACGTCACGGTCGTCGAAACGGTCGGCAAAGCGATCGATGTCTTCGTCTCCCGTGACCGTCTCGACTGTATCATCAGCGACCACGATCTCCCGGACACCGACGGGATCGCGTTTCTCGAAATCGTCAGAGCCCAGGCACCGACACTCCCGTTCGTTCTCTTCACCAGCCACGGGAGCGAGCAGGTCGCCAGTCGGGCGATTTCGGCCGACGTCACGGAGTATCTGATCAAGGAATCACACGCCGATCAATGGGAACGTCTCGCCTCGCTGATCGAAGACGCCGTCACCTACTACCGGAACCACAGTGACCTCATCGATCCAGGAACTCGAGCTCAGACGCTTCTCGATGCGGTACACGACGGGATCGTCGTGCTCAGGGACGGGCACGTCGAATACATAAACAACCCGGGGACGGAGCTCATCGCAGCGAAGTCCCGGTCGTCGCTGATCGGGCGGGCCATCGGGGACGTACTCGATGTCGAGGAACGTCGTTCGCTATCCGATATCCTTGCTGCCATCCAGCGGCGCGACCGATCGTTCGATCGTTTCAAGGCCCGGCTACAGCGACAGAACGGTGCGGTATTGCCGGTCGAAATCACGATCACAGCGGCTGAATGGACCGGGTCAGCCGCGACGATCCTCGTCGTTCGCGACGTCAGTGAACACGAGGAGCGCGAACAGGACCTGTGGTTGAAGAACCGAGCGATGGACAACGCCCCTATCGGTATTACCATCGCTGACGCGGACAATCCGGACAGGTCGCTCATCTACGTCAACGATCAATTCGAACAGCTGACAGGCTATTCGAAGGACGAAGCGCTGGGAGCCAATTGTCGCTTCCTGCAAGGCGCGGACACCGATCCAGCGGCTGTCCGGGAAATGCGCGACGCGATCGACGCTCAAGAGTCGGTCCGCGTCCAGATACGCAACTACCGCGAAGACGGAACCGAGTTCTGGAACCAGGTGACGCTCGCGCCGGTTCGAAATGCCGACGGTGACGTAACCCACTACATCGGCTTTCAAGAGGATGTCACCGAACAGGTGGTTCGTGAACGACGACTGCGGCAGTACGAGTACGCGATCGAGAGCACGAGCGACCTGATCGCGGCTGTCGACGAGGACTACCAGTTCCTGTTCGCCAATCAGGCCTATCGTGACTTCTACGACCTCGATGCGGACGAGGTGACGGACAGGGCGCTACCAGACGTCGTCGGCACCGAGACGTGGGAGACGATCCAGCCGTACGTCGATCGGAGTTTCACCGGCGAGTCGATCCAGTTCGAGATGACACGCTCGCGACCCGATCAACCGACCCGGTCGTTCGACGTCAGATATCACCCGCTCAAGGGAGTTGACGACGAGACCGGCGGAACGATGGCAACGATGCGGGACATCACCGACCAGCGAGAGCGCGAACGCCAGCTCGCGTCGCTCGACAGGATGCTCCGGCACACTCTGCACAACGAACTGAACGTCATCACGGGACGCGCGGAGATGATCGCCGAACGAACGTCCGGCGAAGTCACGCAGTGGGCCGGAGTGATCGACCGAGTCGCAGACCGAATCCTCGAACAGGCGGACAAGGAACGCGACATCGTCGACTTCCTCTCACAGCCGTCGACACCGACGGAGATCGACGTCAGCGAGATGGTCGTCGACGTGGCCGATCGGATGGAGACACGCCATCCAGACGCCGACATCTCCGTCGACGTGGCCGACGATCTGCATCTTCTGACACTGCCGGAGCTCGAGCGGGCGCTCGAAGAGCTGGTCGAAAACGCCGTCGTTCACAACGACGGGACGCCGGTCACGGTTGCAGTGTCTGCCGACACCGACGAAACCACAGTGACGCTCACCGTCGAGGACAACGGCCCCGGCATCCCGGACGAGGAGCGGCGCGTGATCGTCGACAATGCGGACATCGAACCGCTGTTGCACAGCAGTGGAATGGGGCTGTGGCTCGTCAAGCGAATCATCACTCGCGCCGGTGGCACGCTCCAGTTCGATGCCGGCGACACCGGCGGGAGCCGCGTGACGCTCGTCGTCCCCCGGAGAGGGGCGAGCGGTCGCGCTCGACGAGAGTGAGGAGGCCGCTCACAGCGGGTGTCGACGGAGGCGCTTACTTCTCGATGATCGACTCCTCGACGGCCTCGCCGAAGTGTCGGGCCGTGTCCTCGTAGTAGAGCGCGATCTCGTCGCCGACCTCGAGATCGGTCACGGCTTTCCGGCCCTCGCGGGTGCGGACCTTGATCGTCTCGGCGTTCTGCAGCAGCGTCTCGACGCGGTCGGTCTCGCCGTCCTCGCGCTGGAGTTCGGCCTGGATCCGGAACATCGGCCGTTTCTCGATTTTCGCCCGGCCGACGATCGCCTCGCGGGTATGGCCCTCGCTGTCGACGACCTGCACCTCGTCGCCGCTCTGCAGTTCCGAGAGGTACTTCGTACCGCCGTCGGGCGTCCGGACGTAGGCGTGGACCGCGCCGGCGTTGACTCTAAAGGGTCGGGAGGCGACGTACGGCGACTCGGCGGTCTCGGCGTGGACGAAGAACAGGCCGCGGGACATCGAGCCGACGAGCATTCCCTCGTCGTGGTCCATCAGGTTCGCCGTGTCGATACAGACCCGGTCCGCGGAGCCGGTCTGCTCGACGGCCGTGACCTCGGCGTACTGCAGCGCCAGGGTCTCGCGGCCGGCCTCGTCGCGGACCTCGACAGTCCTGCGGATCTCGTCGGGATCGTCGGTGTCCAGCAGGACGCCGTCCGCGCCGATCTCGAGAGTCTCGTAGGCGGTTCGGGCGTCTTCGGCGGTCTGGACGCCCGCGATGAGGTGCGTCTCCTCGCCGACGCGGGCGATGAGGTTCTCGAGGGGAATGATCTGCCAGTCCTCGCCGACGACGATCGTGTAATCGGCCTCCGCGGCGACCGCCTCGGCGAAGGCCTCGTAGTTCTCGTCGAAGATGCGGACATATCCCCCGTCACCGCCGCCGTTCGCCCGGAGTGCCGACAGGTCGGCCGAGCCCGAGAAGTCCGCGGGCAGGTCGACGGTGCCGTCGCCCTCGCCGTCCTTGCCGACGATCGTCGCGTCGGGCGCGGGTTCCTCGCCCTCGGCTTCCATCACCTGGACATCGCCGTGAGCGAACGCCGCGACCTCGACCGCGCCGAGTTCGCGGACCCGCTCGACGTCGTGTTCGTCCACCAGCACCCAGTCGACGCCGGCCTCGAGTCCGGCGGTGATCCGTCGCTTGCGCGCCTCCCAGTCGCCGACCTCGCTGTCGGCCTTGAGCCAGACTGTCCGTGTCATGTTCCAACGCTTGTAGGCGGGGCGCTTGAGACTGGCGGTTGGGGCGCGTTTTCGCAGAGACAACGTCGCAGTCCAGAATTTTCGCCCGAGACAGTCACCAGTCTCAAGTCGACCGATCCCTACTTCGGAGTATGGCCGCCGATCCGTTCGAGGAGATCTCAGCACACGATTCGAAGTCGCTGTTCAAGCCGAAAGTCGTCGCGCTGGTCGTCACCGACAGCCCGGAGACGGGGCCGAACGTCATGACGGCCTCGTGGTGGATGCTGGCCGGCTACGACCCGTTGCGCTACCAGCTGGCCGTCAGCCACAAGACCCACACTCACGAGATCATCGAGGAACGCGGCGAGTTCGTGCTGGCGGCCCCTTCGACCGGGATGATCGACGCGCTGGCGGTCGCCGGACAGGTCAGCGGCCGCGACATCGACAAGATCGAGTATCTGGATCTCGATACCGTCCCCGGCAAGCACGTCGACGTCCCGCTTTTGGCCGACGCAGTCGGCAACATCGAGTGTTCGGTCATCGACTCGTTCACCTTCGAGAACTGCACCTACTACTTCGCGGACGTCGAGACGGCACACGTGACTCGCGGTGGCCTCGACGGGCGCGTGCTGTCGCTCGACGACGCGGACGTGCTGGCGTACATGGGCAGCGACTGGGACGAGGGCGACGAGGGGACGAAATCCCGCTACTACCTCGATCTGAGCGACGACGACGTGCGCCGGTACCCCGGCGACGCCGTTCACGAGGCGCTCCCCGATACGGAAAGCTCCGAGTGACCGTCTCGAAAGGCGCTACGGCCGGGCAATCGCCGGTAGATTTGTTCTGGCCGAATTATAATTATAGAATAGTAGTGAGTCACACGCGATGATCGTTTCGGGGCCGCCACTGTCAGTCGTCGTCGGCGTCCTCACGCGGACGGTCGTAGCGGGCAGTGGTATCGTCGGCACAGCAGCGCTGTTGCTTTTCGTTCCGGTGTATGCGCTGCGCCTGCTGACGGCGGTGTTGATCGTCGGTGCCGCCGTACTCGCGCTGATGATTCTTCAGTCGGTGCTGATCACGCTGTTCGCGCTCGCGGGCCTGCTCGCGCTCGCGTCGCTACCGGTGTCGGTCGAGCGGACTACATCGAAGGCGCTCGAACAGTGAGCGTTCAGCTATCCGCACCGGCGGCGAAGCGTCAAGCGGCTCTCGGCGACGACAGGACGACGGCGTGAAGCCGTTACGCGGACGCCTCGTAGCCGGCGTCGGCGACTGCCGCGACCAGTTCGGCGGTGTCGGCCGAGCCGTCGACCTCGGCGACGTCGGCTTCGTGGTCGGCCGACGCACCGGTCACGCCGTCGACGGCTTCCAGCGCCTCGACGACGGCCTGTTCGCAGTGTTCACAGCTCATCCCTTCGACGGTGAGTGTCAGGCTCATTGCGAGTGAACGTACGTGCTGGCGGTCTTTTGCGATTGCTCCTTCTAGACGAAAGCTGACGGTCCGACACAGTTTCGAGTCGAAAGTAGCGTCCGGCAGATACTCCCGTCCGAGGGACGTAGCAGTCGTATGCGCCAGCTGGACGAGACGGACCTGGAGATCCTGTCGCTGCTCGCGGCGGACGCCCGCCGGCCCTACAGCGAGATCGGCGAGGAGATCGGCCTGTCCGGGCCGGCGGTCTCCGATCGGGTCACGCGGCTGCAGGAAGCGGGGATCATCCGCAACTTCACGATCGACGTCGACCGCTCGGAACTGCGGGCCGGGGTGCCGGTGTTGATCCGACTCGAGACGACGGCGATCGACCGGCTCCGGGACCGACTGCGCGAGGCCGACCCGGTCGAGCACGTGTTCGTCACCGCCGAGGGCGAGGTCTGGTTTTACGCCCGCGCCGAGGCCCGGAACGTCCGCACGTGGGTCGAATCGCTGCTGGGTGAGGCCGAAGCCACATACACTGTCACGCTGGTCGAGGAAGCCGAGTGGACGCCGTCGATCGACGGCCTGGAGTTCGCGCTCACCTGTGCGGAGTGTGGCAACACGGTCGACGCCGAGGGTGAGACGGCCCGGATCGACGAGGAGGTCTATCACTTCTGCTGTCCGTCCTGTCTCGATCGCTTCCGAAGCCGGTATCAGCGGCTCGAAGAGAGCGCGTAGGGCCACATCGCCGCTCACTTTAGAATCGAAAGCATGGGCGGGCAGCGAGCCCCGGTCTCGAAGCAACAAACCGCCTAAGCGAGGGGACCGTAGGAACAGGTAACGATGAGTACGCGAACGACACAGCTCGACATCACGGGGATGTCCTGTGCCAACTGTTCGGGGACGGTACAGGACGCCCTGGAGTCGCTTTCGGGCGTCGAGTCGGCGACGGTCAACTACGCGACCGACGAGGGATCGGTCACGTACGACCCCGATCGGGTTTCGCTCGCCGAGATCTACGACGCGATCGAGGAGGCCGGCTATGGCGTGGTCTCGGAGACAGTGACAGTCGGGATCTCGGATATGTCCTGCGCCAACTGCGCGCAGGCCAACGCGACCGCCCTTGAGGCGACGCCGGGCGTCCTCAGCGCGGAGGTCAACTACGCGACCGACGAGGCGCAGGTGACCTACAACCCGGCCGAGGCGAGCCGGGAGGACTTCTACGACGCGATCGAGGAGGCCGGCTACGAGCCCGTTCGCGAGCAGACCGGCGAGGACGACTCGACGGACGCTCGCGACGCCGCCCGCGACGCCGAGATCCGCCGCCAGCGCAACCTCACGCTGTTCGGGGCGGCGCTGACGACGCCGTTCCTGCTGTTCATGCTCGATCGCTTCCTGCTCGGCGGGAGCGTCTTCCCCGAGGCGATTCTGGGCGTCGAGATCGGGTGGGTCGAGTTCCTGCTGGCGACGCCCGTGCAGGTCGTGCTCGGTCGGCAGTTCTACAGGAACTCCTACAAGGCGATCGTGACCAACGGCCAGGCCAACATGGACGTGCTGATCGCGCTGGGTTCCTCGACGGCCTATCTCTACTCCATCGCGTCGCTGACGGGCCTGATCGCGGGCGGGCTCTACTTCGACACGGCGGCGTTCATCCTGGTGTTCATCACGCTGGGCAACTACCTCGAGGCTCGCTCGAAGGGGCAGGCCAGCGACGCGCTCCGGAAGTTGCTGGAGATGGAAGCCGAGACGGCGACGATCATCGCCGGCGACGGGACCGAACGGGAAGTCCCCCTGGAGGACGTCGCAGTCGGCGACCTGATGAAGGTCCGGCCGGGCGAGCGGATCCCGACCGACGGCACCGTCGTGGACGGACAGAGCGCGGTCGACGAGTCGATGGTCACCGGCGAGAGCGTCCCCGTCGAGAAGAGCGAGGGCGACGAGGTCGTCGGCTCGACGATCAACGAGAACGGCGTCCTCACCGTCAAGGCCACCAAGGTCGGGGCCGACACGGCGCTCCAGCAGATCGTCCAGACGGTCAAGGAGGCCCAGTCGCGCCAGCCCGAGATCCAGAACCTGGCCGACCGCATCTCGGCGTACTTCGTGCCCGCGGTGATCGCGAACGCCCTGCTGTGGGGGACGGTCTGGTTCCTGTTCCCCGGGGCGCTGGCGGGCTTCGTCGACTCGCTGCCGCTGTGGGGGCTGGTCGCCGGCGGGCCGGGCGTCGCCGGCGGCGGCGTCTCGATCTTCGAGTTCGCCGTCATCGTGTTCGCATCGTCCGTGCTGATCGCCTGTCCCTGCGCGCTGGGGCTTGCAACGCCCGCGGCGACAATGGTCGGGACCGCGATCGGCGCGCGAAACGGCGTCCTGTTCAAGGGCGGTGACGTCCTCGAGCGCGCCAAGGACGTCGACACGGTTGTCTTCGACAAGACCGGAACGCTCACCGAGGGCGAGATGGAGTTGACCGACGTGATCGCGCTCGATTCGGTCGGCGACGCTGTCGCTGACGGCGGCGAACCGCCGGTCGCGGACGGCGAGGGCGAACCGGCGGCCGACGGCGGGGCGCTCGCGACCCGCGAACGGATCGGCGAGACGGAACTGCTCCGGCTGGCGGCGACCGCCGAGCGCGGGAGCGAACACCCCCTCGCACAGGCGATCGTCGAGGGCGCACGCGAGCGCGGTATCGAGATCGGCGACGCCGAGGCGTTCGAGAACGTCCCCGGGCAGGGGATCCGGGCGACCGTCGACGGTCGCGAAGTGCTGGTCGGCAACCGGAAGCTGCTTCGCGAGCACGGGATCGATCCCTCGCCGGCGGCCGACACGATGGAGCGACTCGAAAGCGAGGGCAAGACGGCGATGCTAGTCGCCTACGAAGGTGACCTCGCTGGCGTCGTCGCCGACGCCGACACGGTCAAACCGAGCGCGAAAGAGGCCGTGAGCGCCCTTCGAAAGCGGGGCATCGACGTGATGATGATCACCGGCGACAACGAGCGGACCGCCCGGGCGGTCGCCGAGCGGGTCGGGATCGACCCCGACAACGTCCGGGCGGAGGTCCTGCCCGAGGACAAGTCCGACGCCGTCGAGGCGATCCAGGACGAGGGACGACAGGCGATGATGGTCGGCGACGGCGTCAACGACGCGCCGGCGCTGGCGGTCGCCTACGTCGGGACGGCCATCGGTTCGGGCACGGATGTCGCCATCGAGGCGGCGGACGTGACGCTGATGCGAGACGACCCGATGGACGTGCTCAAGGCCATCCGGGTCTCGGACGCCACGCTCCAGAAGATCAAGCAGAACCTGCTGTGGGCGCTGGGGTACAACACGCTGATGATCCCGCTGGCGTCGCTGGGGCTGCTCCAGCCGGTGCTGGCGGCCGCGGCGATGGCCTTCTCCAGCGTCTCGGTGCTGACCAACAGCCTGCTGTTCCGGGCGTACACCCCCGACCGGGACTACAGGCTACTGGGTCGGCTGCGGCGGTAGGACTGAGCCGGCCGTCGATCTCTCGCTTACGACGGATCGTGGCGAAACCGGACCGTCGGCGTCCCGTCGAAGGTCGGGCCGGTCCCGTCGCGCTCGAACCCCGCTTCTTCGACCGCTTGCCGGACCGTGTCGTTCGATTCGGGGACCAGCAACTCGACGGCCATGCCCTCGCCCGCGGCGAAGCTCATCGGTTCTTCGAGCAGCCGCGTGCACGCGTCGGACGTGCCCTCAAGCTGCGTGACGTGGACGGTCCGCTCGCGGGCGTCGAAGCTCACGAATCCGGAGATCTCCTCGTCGGACTCGGCGACGCGGACCGTCCGGTCGTGGATCAGGTTGCGCATGACGTCCCGCGGTGCGTCGGTCAACTCTGCCAGCCGTCCGGCGTCGGCCTCGACGGCGTCGCGAACCTGCATATCCGGTTCGTCGGTCGCCTCGTACTTATACTGTCTGTTGTCAGCATATCTCACGATACCCGTGTACCGGGAGCGCAGACTGCGAGACGCGAATGAACACAGTTATTCCCGGCGACGGGATATGGCGGGGTAATGAGTCACGCACACACGACGCAGGTGATGGCATGCGCGTAGTCACGAAGTTCGGCGGGACGAGCCTCGGGAACGGCGAGCGGATCAACCGGGCTGCGGACTCGATCGCCAAGGCGGTCGAGCAGGGCCACGAGATCGCTGTCGTCGCTTCGGCGATGGGGAACACGACCGACGAACTCCTCGATGAGATCGAGTTCGACGCCGACGAGGCCGACAAGGCACAGATCGTCTCGATGGGTGAGCGGACGTCCGTCCGGATGCTCAAGGCGGCGCTTGCGGCCCGCGGCATCGAAGCGATCTTCCTGGAGCCGGGCAGCGACCAGTGGCCGATCATCACCGACGAGCACGGCGAGGTCGACATCGAAGAGACGACCCGGCGGGCGCACGCGCTGGCCGGACAGCTGGGCGACATCGTCCCGGTCATCACGGGCTTTCTCGCGGAGGACCACCAGGGCAACGTGACGACGCTCGGCCGCGGCGGCAGCGACACGACGGCCGTGATGCTCGGCAAGTACATGGACGCCGACGAGGTCGTCATCGTCACCGACGTCGAGGGCGTCATGACCGGCGACCCCCGCGTCGTCGAGGGCGCACGCAACGTCGGCGAGATCACCGTCGACGAACTCCAGAGCCTCTCGTTTCGAGGAGCCGAAGTGGTCGCTCCGTCGTCGCTGTCCTACAAGGACGCCGACCTCTCGGTCCGGGTCGTCCACTACCAGCACGACGATCTGCTGGCCGGCGGCACCTCGATCGAAGGCCAGTTCGAGAGCCTGATCGACCTCGAGGAGACGAAACTGGCCTGTGTCACGATCGCCGGCCGTGCGATCCGCAACAGCCCGGGCATCCTTGGCGAGCTCGCTTCCTGTCTGGGTGACGCCGACATCAATATCGACGCCAACTCCTCGGGGATGGATTCGATCACGTTCTACGTCGCCGACGCCGACGCCGACGACGCCGAAGCGCTGCTGCACGACGAGGTCGTCGAGGACGAGACCCTCTCGTCGGTGACTGTCGAGGAAGACGTCGCCGTCGTTCGGGTCACCGGCGGGGAGTTCCCCAACGAAACCGACTCCGTCAAGCGCATTATCGATCCCATCGCGAACGCCCACATCGACATCTACGACGTCATCACCTCCGCGACGTCGGTGTCGGTGTTCGTCCCCTGGGAGGACCGCGAGCAGGCCCTCCAGCTGGTCCAGAAGGAGTTTTGAAACCGCCGGATCGACCGCAGTCGACGGCGATCCATCCGGTGCGTACATTCAAGTCGGATGACGGGGCAATCGCGGGTATGCTCGCGATCGCCGGATCGAAAGGCGGCTGTGGAAAGACGACGACCACGCTCGGGGTAGCCGGCGCGTTCGCCCGCGCGGAGACGCCGACGCTCGCGATCGACGCCGACCGACAGATGCCCGACCTCCACGTGACGGCGGGCGTCGATCGCGAACCGACACTGGCGTCGCTCGAGGACGCGGACGCCGGGGCGATCGCCCAGTCGGTGTCCGGACTACCCGGGGTGAGCGTCCTCCCCGGACCGAAGCCGGCCGAGTCGATCGACGTACAGCGCGCGCTCGAACACCTCGACAGCGGGGACTCGCAGGTGCTGGTCGACTGTCCGTCCGGGACGGGGCCGGACCTCACCGATCCGCTGGCCGCCGCCGACGCGGTCGTGGTCGTCACGACCGACAGCGGACAGAGCATCGCGGACGCCGAGACGACTATCGAGGTCGCCGATCGACTGGGCGTGCCCGTCGCGGGTGCGGTCGTGACGATGACCGACGACCCGGACGCGGTCGAAACGCGACTCGACGTGCCGGTGCTGGCGACGGTACCGGAATCGGAGTCCCCACTGGCGGACGAGGAGGCCCACGCCGCCTACGACAGTGCAGTCGAGCGGCTGCGCACGGTCGAGACAGACGACCCCGATCCGATCGATCCCACCGGGACCCGGATGGCGATCGGCGTCGGGTCGATCGACCGGCAGCTCGGGGGCGGACTGCCGCCCGGATCGATCGCCGCCGTCGTCGGCGAGCCGGACGGCCACGCCGAATCGTTGCTCCATCGACTGACGACCGCGCGCGGGACGCTGTATCTCTCGGCCGACCGGCCCGCGCGGCTCGTCCGGACGGCGATGTCCGCAGACGGCTGGCCGACCGAAAGTCCGGCGGTACGAACTGCCGGTGCGGACCCGCTCGAGGACGCGACCGGGCTGCTCGCGGACCTGCCCGCGGGTGCGAACTTCGTCGTCGATCCCGCGGACGTGCTGGAAGCACACGACCGGGACGCCTATCTCGAGTTCCTGCGGACGCTCAAGGATCGCATGCTCGAAACGGACGGGATCGCCGTACTGCACTGTCTCGACGGCGAGCGGCGACCGGCGAACCGCGACGTGACCGAACGCGTCGCGGACGCCGTCCTCGCGGTGAGCGCAGTCCGGGACGGCACGGCGCTCGAAGCGCGTGCGACCGTCCGGAAGTTCCGGCCGGACCCGTCCGCTCGCGGGACGGTGGCCGTCGACGCCGGCGAGCGTTCGTGACGGCCACGGCGTCCACGCGGGACTGGATCGACTCTGATCGGCCACTGCGTGCACGCGGAGCTGTACCCGATCAGTCGCGGGGACGAGTGACCGGCCCGGGAGTTTTTTCGCGTGTCCGCCCGGACATCGGCCATGGAGTACACGACGCTGGGTTCGACCGGGATCGAGGTCAGCCGCATCGCGCTGGGCTGTATGAGCTTCGGGACGCCCGAGTGGCGCGAGTGGGTGCTCGACGAGTCCGAGAGCCGCGAAATCATCGAGCGGGCGATCGAGCTGGGGATCAACTTCTTCGACACCGCCAACATGTACTCGCTCGGGGAAAGCGAGCGCATCCTCGGGAACGTGCTGGCGGAGTACGACCGCGACGAACAGGTCGTCGCCACGAAGGTCTACTTCCAGATGGACGAAGACGACCCCAACTCCCAGGGCCTCTCCCGGAAGGCGATCGAACAGGAGCTGTCGAACTCGCTCGATCGGCTCGGAATGGACACCGTCGACCTCTACCAGATCCATCGCTGGGACGAGGACACGCCCATCGAGACGACCCTGCGAGCGCTGGACGACGCCGTCCGCCGCGGGCAGGTCCGCCACGTCGGAGCCTCCTCGATGTGGGCCTACCAGTTCGCCGAATCACTGCACGCAAGCGACCGTCTCGGGCTGGAGCGCTTCCGGACGATGCAGAACCACTACAACCTCCTCTATCGGGAGGAAGAACGGGAGATGCTGCCGCTCTGTGACCGGGAGGGGGTCGGTGTCTTGCCCTGGAGCCCGCTGGCGCGCGGCTATCTCGCCCGCCCGCACGACGAGTTCGACGTGACGACCCGCGGGCGGACCGACGATTACGCCCGCGACCACCCCTACTTCGAGGGTGGCGGCCGCGAGATCAACGAACGCGTCGCCGAACTCGCCGCCGAGAAGGGCGTGACGATGGCCCAGATCGCGCTGGCCTGGCTGCTCCATCAGGACGCCGTCGACGCGCCGATCGTCGGGACGACCAGCGTCGAACACCTCGAGGACGCCGTCGAGGCGCTTGAGATCGACCTGACCGCAAGCGAGCAGGCCTACCTCGAAGAACCCTACGAACCAGTGCCGGTGTCCGGTCACGAGTGACGGGCGGGTGGGACAGCCGTTCCTGCGGCGAGCGACTCATATATCATCGTTACAATAGTCTCGGATATGTCGGACGCGGGACCGACCTTCGAGTGTGCTCGCTGCGGAGCGACGTTCGACACCGGAACCAGCCACACGGAACTCGTTCGCCGGGACTTCGTCGACCGGCCGCGCCCCTCGAAGATCGAGCGGCTCTGCCCGGACTGCTGGCGGGCGTACGTCGATGACTTCCTCGATCGGGATTTCGAGGCCGAACTCGCCGCCTACGAGGCCGAACCCGAAGCGTAGGCCCGCAACGGGATCAGCCCTACCCGCTTCGATCCGGCTGTACAAGCCGATCCAGTCTTTAGGGGAGACATGTCGAACGCTGACCGAGACTCGCGCCACCTCCTGTCGATGCGGTGGCGAGACGCCGTCTTCGCCCACTGGCCGGTCGAGTGCGACGTGATCGAGCCGACACTCCCCGAGGGGCTGGCGGTCGATACCGGCCCGGACGGGCGGGCGTGGCTGAGCGTCGTCGGGTTCGTCATGGCGGACATCCGACCGCGGTTCTCGCCGATCGGGCGGTCGTTTCCGGAGCTCAACCTCCGGACCTACGTCCGCCACGGCGACGCGACCGGGGTGTACTTCTACAATCTCGACGCCGACGATCGGCTGAGCGTCGCGCTCGCCCGGCGGCTGTTCAAACTGCCCTACTACCGTGCGGAGATGCGCGTCACCGAACGCGACGGCGAGATCCGGTTCCGGAGCTACCGGACCCACGAGGGCGTCGAGACCGCGGCCTTCGACGCGACGATCGAACCGCAAGGCGCGCCAGAGCCGGTCGAGCCGCGGTCGCTCGCGGCGTTTCTGGTCGAGAACTACCGGTTTTTCGTCGCCGGCGACGGGGCGCTCTACGAGGGGGCGGTCTCTCACGAGCCGTGGGCGATCGCGCCGGCAGAGCTGACGGTCCGGGAGAACACGCTGTTCTCGGCGTCGGGGTTCGACCGACCGGCGGGTGAGCCGCTCGTGCAGTACGCACCCGGCGAAGCGGTCACGGCCGGTCGCATCAGGCGCGCCGAACACAGGTTATAAGCCCCGGACGGACGCAGGGACCGACGATGGACGACGAGCTAGCCGACGCGGACAGCGAAGCAGGTGAGGCCGATCCGAGCGCGTACACGACCGACGTGCGGACGCTCGACCCGCGCGTTCGCTGGCTGTGGGTCGGACGGGCACTCGTCGTCGCGCTGATCCTCGGTGCCATCGCGACCGCCGGCGCGCTCGCGGCCCTGCCACAATGGCCGTGGATCGGCCCCGCCGTGTTCGTGCTCGTCGCCACGCTCGGGGTCGGACACGCGCTGCTCCTCTATCGCTCCTGGTCCTACGAGGTCCGCGAGGACTCGATGCTTCTCGACAGAGGAGTTATAACGCGCGTCCGGACGGTCGTCCCGTACGTCCGCGTCCAGCACATCGACACGAGCCGGGGGCCGATCGAGCGGGCCGTCGGGCTCTCGTCGCTGGTCGTCTACACCGCCGGTTCGCGGGGTGCCGACGTGACGATTCCCGGATTGCGGCCGCGGGAGGCGACCGACCTGCAGACGCGACTGAAGGCACTGGCGATCGAATCCGAGGGCGAGGACGCCGTCTGACCATGCAACTGGATCCACTCTCGATCCCCTACCGGGCGGTCGAAAGCGGCCTGCAGGCCATCGTCGGGATCGCGATTGCGGGCATCGCCGGTGCCGGCTCGGTGGGCGGCGCGGAGGGGATCGCAGTCTTCGGCGTCGTACTGGTCGTCGGGATCGCACTCTCGATCGGCTGGCAGGTCGCCTACTACCGCCGGTTCGAGTACCGGCTGACCGGGGACACCTTCGACATCGACTCGGGCGTGCTCTCGCGCCGGGAACGGGAGATCCCCTACGGTCGGATTCAGAACGTCGACATCCGACAGAACGTGCTCCAGCGGGCGCTCGGGATCGCCGAAGTCCGACTCGAGACCGCGGGCGGCGGCCAGACCGAAGCCCGGCTGCGATACGTCGACCTCGGGAGTGCCCGCCACGTCCAGGAGGAAGTCAGTCGCCGCAAGCGCGGCGAGCGCGACGGCTACGGCGACGAGGAGACGGCAGCGACCGATCAGGGGGCGACGCTGTTCGAACTCGACGACAGGGAGCTGGTGATCCTCGGAATCGTCTCGATGGACCTGCGCCTGCTGTCGATCATCGCCGTGCCGCTGTCGTTCGTCGGCCCGTCGGTGCTCGCCGACGTCGCGCCGACGGCAACCGCGTCTATCGTCGTCGTCGTGCTCGGAATCGTCGCGCTCGTCGTCGCCTCGGCGCTGTTCAGCGCCGCGCTGTCGATGGCCCGGTACTACGGGTTCGTCCTCACCGACCGCGGCGAGGAGTACCGCTACGAGCGCGGACTGCTCCAGCGGTTCAGCGGCTCGATCCCCAAGGACAAGGTCCAGACGATCACGCTCACCGAGAACGTCATCGCGCGCCGGCTCGGCTACGCCAGCCTCTCGATCGAGACGGCGGGCTACGGCGGGGCCAGCCAGGAGTCGACGGGATCGCAGTCGGCGATTCCGATCGCCGAACGCGACCACGCGGTCGCACTCGCCGGGCGGATCGAGGACTTCGAGTCGCTGTCGTTCGAGCGAGCGCCGAAACGCGCCCGGGAGCGCTACGCCGTCCGCTACGGGCTCGTGCTGGCGGCGCTGATCGCGATCGCGTACGGGGTCGTCCGGCTGACGGCGCTGTCGTTCCCGTGGTACGCGCTGTTCGGTGGCGTCGCGCTCGTCCCCGTCGCGGCCCACCTCAAGTGGTGCCACCGCGGGTATCGCCTCGAGGACGACTACGTCATCACGCGCAACGGCTTCTGGTCGCGCCGGATCACGATCGTCCCGATCTACCGGATCCAGACGCTGGTCACCGCCGAGACGGTCTTCCAGCGCCGTCGCGACCTGGCGACGCTGGTCGTCGATACCGCCGGCACGTACAGCCTCGTCGGCGAGGACTCCAAGGCCGTCGACATCGACGTCGAGACGGCCGACCGGCTCAGTCGCGAGCTGGCCGACGATCTGCAGGAGGCCGTCGTCGAATATCGTCGCCGGCGCGACCGCGCTAGCGCGGTCAGTTCGGGCGAGGATGTTCCGGACGACGCGAACGCCGGCTAGCGCTTTTGTCTCCGGGCCGCGACAGTACCGCCATGCTCGTGCGTGAACTGATGACGACTGACGTAGTTACCTGTGACGAGCATGCGACGCTGAGAGTCGCAGTCGGGACGTTGCTCGAACGGGGGGTCGGATCGGTCGTCCTCACCAGCGACGAAGGCAACCCCACAGGGATCGTCACCGAAAGCGACGCCCTGCGAGCGGCCTATCGGACGGACAGACCGCTCTCGGGGATCGAAGTGGCGGACCTCTCGCACGGATCGGTCATCACCGCTTCGCCGGACGAAACCGTCCAGCGTGTCGCCCGCCGGATGGCGACCGAGGGCGTCAAGAAGGTCCCCGTCATGGACGGCGTCGACCTGCGGGGGATCGTCACGCTGACCGACATCGTCTGGCACCTCTCGGACATCCGATCGGAAGCTGCCGAAGTCGCCGAGATGGGCTCCGAATGGGGACCGAAGTGACCTGCCCGTCTCAGAAAACGGTCGTCAGTTCCGTCGGGGACGCAAAGCGGTAGTCGGGCACGTGCGTCGGATCGGCCGGTGGATCGAGGTCGTGTTCGTCCGGGATCCAGCAAGCAGTCAGTCCGGCGCGTTTCGCGCCGATCACGTCCGCCCGGTAGTCGTTGCCGACGTACAGAGCGCCGTCGGCCGGCGCGTCGAGTTCGGCCAGCGCCGTCTCGAACGGCGCGGGACTGGGCTTGGGTTCGGTCCGATCGGCCGCGTAGACGATCGTCTCGAAGGCGTCGGCGATCCCCAGCGCGTCGAGTTTCGCCCGCTGGGTGTCCCGGGTCCCGTTCGTGACGAGCCCGACCTGCGCGTGCTGGCGGGCGCGCTGTAGCGCTTGTCTTGCGCCCGGTCGCCACTCGACGGCGGTGGGATCGCGCAGCTCGACGGTCGCCGCCGCGAGCGCATCGGCGTCGATCGGCCCCTCGTCGGCGCGCGCCCCGACGCGTTCGAAGACATGCCGGAAGAACTCCCGGTCGGTGTCGGCGTCGGTGACCGTCGTCGCGGCCGCCCGGACCTCCTCGGGCGTACAGAACGGCTCGACGCCGGCCCGAGCGAAGGCCTCGGCGTGGAGTTTCCGGTCGTCCTGCGTCGAGCGACAGAGCGTGCTGTCGAGATCGAACAGGACGGTATCGGGGGTCATCGATCGGGTGTAGGCGATCCACGGTACAAGAACGTCCGGATCGAGACGGACACGTGATGACCGTTGTAACGATTCACTCGCCTTTCCGCGGCCTCGCCCATCCTGCCCCGGGGATCGTGTCCCGGATGTCGAAGTCGAAGCGGTCGGTCACGAGCAGACCCGACCCCAGCAGCCCCGCCAGCCCGACGGGGACCCAGTTGCCGAACGCGGCGTTGATCGCCCCCCAGAGGATGACGAAACTCACCAGGTCGTCGAGCATGAACGGACAGGTCCGCAGTCGCTGGATCAGCGCCTCGCCGTCGAACGCGAGATCGAACAGGACGACAGAGATCGTCGCCGAGATGACCCAGCCCGCGTAGTTCGACCACGGGACGCCGTAGTAGACACCGCCCGCGTCGTACGTCCAGAACCCGAGCCCGACGGCCGCCGGGTCCAGCACGAGGTCCATCACCAGCACCGTCGCGATCACCGCGAGCAGGCGGACCGGCGTCGAACGGGCCCGCTCACCGAGCAACAGCAGACAGAGCAGGTAGCTGTTGAGCACCAGCGGGAAGAAGAAGACGGGCAGCCCCGCCGGCACGAGACCGAACAGCATCGGTCCGAGGTCGATCCCGTACTCGAAGGCCCCGTAGGGCCAGCCCGTCGCGACGCCGAGCAGTTCGATCCCGAACGCGTAGGTCGTGACGGCCGCCAGCGCGACGGCAGCGCGCCGATCCACCAGCGGCGCGAGCCCGGCGACAAGCGGCAACCGCATGACGATCACGCCCAGCAGGATGAACCACGGGTTGAACGACATGAACGAGACCGGGTCGGGATACCAGCCCCGCGCCGAGGCGTACAGCGAGACCGCCCCGACGACGGGGAAGACCACCGCGATCGTAAAGCGGTTCTCGGCGACCAGTCGGTCGAGCCAGGCCTCGATCCCGGCCCGGTCGCGGCGTTCCAGCGGCGGGAACGGCGACTCAGGCATACAGCATCACCCACAGCGCCGCCATCGTCAACACCGCGCCGACGACCGTGTTGATCACCGGGAACCACCAGTAAGCCCGGTCGACCGCCACCTCCGAGCGGGCGATCGCGATCGCGAGCAGCGGATACACCCCGAGTACGCCGCCCAGAAACGGGTGGACGAGTCCGAACGCGATCGCTCCGGCCAGCCAGACGAGCGCGCAGTAGGCGTAGGTCCGCTCTTTCCCAAGTAGCGTCGCCGTCGTCCGGATCCCGGCCTCCCGGTCGGGCTCGATATCTGGAATCGCGCTGAAGGTGTGCATCGCCATCGTCCACAGCCAGCCGCCGGCCATCGCCGCGGCGGGCGGGTACGTGCCGGCGACCGCAGCGTAGGCCGCGATGCCCGGCAGGGCGTACAGCCCGTTCGAGACGGAATCGAGGACCGGCGTCGTCTTGAACCGAAACGGCGGCGCGCTGTACTCGGTCGCAAACAGGTAGAACAGCCCGAACGGAACCAGCGCTGCCGGCCCGAGAAACGGGATCAACACGAGCCCGATAGCACCGGCGGCGAACACCGACAGGATCACCAGCGGCCCGCCCTCGTATCGGACCTCCTTGTCGTCTTTCTTGGGGTTGAGTTCGTCGATATCGGCGTCGAAGACATCGTTGATCCCGTAGAGGTAGACGTTCGCCGGGATGAGGAAGTACGCGAACAGCGCGACGGCGAGCGGCGAGAACAGCTCGGCGGGTGAGTCGGCTGCGTAGGCGACCCCGACGATCACCGGACCGGCCAGATACAGCCAGAACCGGGGCCGGGAGAGCCAGAACAGATAGCCCAGCGAGGACTCCTCGGAGGGGAGCGCGCTGCCGAGCCGCTTCTCCAGGCCGAGATCCGTCATGCGTTCGATCAGTCGTCCTCTGCAAGCGCCTGCGCGGCGTGTTGGCCGCTGATCAGCGTCATGGGGACGCCGATCCCGGGCGTGGTGAACGCGCCGGTGAAGTACAGTCCGTCGACCGCCGACGACCGGTTGTTCGGCCGCAGGAGCGCGGTCTGTCGCAGCGTGTGTGCCAGCCCCAGTGCGGTCCCGTCGGTGGCGTTGTACCGATCGACGAAATCGTCGACGGCGAAGGTCTCCTCGACGACGATCCGATCGCGCAGGTCGACCCCGGTGTTGGTCGCGACGTCCTCGAGGATCTTCTCGCGGTAGCGTTCGCGCAGCGCTTCGGTGTCGCGCAGTCCCGGCGCGATCGGGACGAGCACGAACAGGTTACTGTGGCCCTCCGGTGCGACGGCGTCGTCGGTCTTCGAGGGGACACAGAGGTAGTAGGCAGGGTCGTCCGGCCAGGCCGGGCGGTCGAAGATCTGCTCGAAGTGTGGGTTCCAGTCCTCCGGCAGGACGAGCGTGTGATGGGCCAGTTCGTCGACGTCGCCCTCGACGCCCAGATACATCAGGTACGCCGACGGCGCGTAGGTGCGGTCCGCCCAGTAGGACTCGTCGTACTGGCGTTCGTGTTCGGGCATCAGCTCCTGTTCGGCGTGGCGGTAGTCTGCGTTGACGACCACGCGGTCCGGGCGGTAGACCTCGCCGTCGACCGTTTCGACGTGGAAGGCGTCCTTCCGGCGGGTGATCTCTCCGACCTCGCTGTCGGTCTCGAAGGTGACGCCCAGCTGTTCGGCCAACTCGACGATCCCGTCGACGACGACGCCGACTCCGCCGGGGCCGTCGCCGTCCTTCGGTACGGGGTAGTAGACGCCGAGGTTGAAATCGACGTGGCTCATCATGTTGTACAGCGCCGGCGTGTTCGCCGGGGAGCCGCCGAGGAAGACCAGCGTGTACTGCACGATCTGCTGGAGCTTCGGGTCGTCGAAGTAGTCCTCGACGTGGCCCTGCATCGACCCGATCAGCTGCAGTCCGATCGGGGCCGCCCGCATCACGTCCGGATCGATCCAGTCCCGGAGCCGCGAGCGGTCCTCGTAGACGAACTTCTCCATCGCGGTCCGATAGTGGGTCTCGCTGGTCGCAAGGTACTCCTCGAAGGCCTCGCCCGCACCCGGCTCGATCGACTCGAACAGCTCGCGGTTCTCCGCTCGATCGGGGCTGATGTCGATGACCTGGTGGTCGGCCGACCCGCTTGCACCCCGGCTCGGCGTATCGGGGACACCGTCCGACTCGCCGTCCTTGAAGAAGATCCGATAGTGGGGGTCGAGCCGTTCGAGGTCGTAGAACTCCTCAGGTTCGCGGCCGAAGTGCTCGAAGAAGCGCTCGAAGACGTCCGGCATGAGATACCACGACGGCCCCATGTCGAAGACGAACCCGTCGCGTTCCATGCGGCTCGCTCGCCCGCCCAGCTGTTCGTTCTTTTCCAGCACGGTGACGTCGGCCCCGGCGTCAGCGAGATAACACGCCGCGGAGAGTCCACCGATCCCGCCACCAACGACCACGACCTGCCGGTCCGAAAGCGATTGCATCACTCGATATACCGCTCCCGACTGGCATAAATCACGTGCCAAACTGCTGGGGGCGGCGCTACGCGTCGAAGCCCTTATCCGCGCGACTGGCGGATACGGACAGTAACGATCACTCGACCAGGGTTACCGATGGAACGGACACCGACAGTTCGCGGCGTTGATCTGACGGACGGTGAGACGATCCTGGGGCTCGGCTCGCTCGCGGCGTTTCTCGCGGTGTCGACGCTGGCGGCCGTCGCCGAGCAGTGGAAGTTGCTCGCGATCGCCTGGGTCGCCTTCGTCGCGATGGCCGGTGGCGCACTGATCGGCGCGCGCGTCAGCGACCGCCAGCCGAACAGGCTGGTGTGGGGCTACGGCCTGGCCAGCGGCGCGATGATCACCAGCGCTGCTGTCTTTCTGGTCCCGCAGGCTATCAGCCAGCACGCCAAGATCGGCGGGTTCGGCATCGCCGCCGGCGTGCTCGTCGGCTATAACGCACACACGATCGGCCACCGACTCACCCATCTGGAACTGCCGATGGACACCACGGCGACGGAGCTTGCCGCCCACGCGCTCTCTGCCGGACTCATCATCGGCGTCATCTACGGTGCGATGCCCGAACTCGGGCTGTTGCTCGGGCTGGCGATCGTCTCCCACAAGGGCCCAGCGGGGTACGCGGCTGCCCGTCGGTCGACGCTGGCCGGGGAGTCCGCGATGCCGATCCTGCTTCCGGCGGCCGGCGTCGGTCTGACCGCGATCCCCGTCGGAACGGTGGCGTTTCCCGACTCCGCAGTCTTCAACGCCGCAGTCTTCGGGTTCGCCTCGGGCGTGTTCCTGCACGTCGCGATGGACTTTCTCCCCACCTGCGAGGTCGGCGGCGAGATCGACCGCCTGTCCGAGCACGACGAACACGAACACGCGGTCCTCGACCGGATGCGAACGCACGCGCTCGCGAGCACGACGCTGGGGGGGCTGGCCGTGCTCGTCGCGTGGCTCGCGGTCGCCCCGTAGTTGCCGTTCTACCGAACCGTCGAACAGGCCGTCTCGAGGACGTAAGTCTCGCCGTCGACGGGACAGACCGTCTGGACGTACTCAGCTCGAGCGGCCTGCTCGGGATCGCAGTCGACGCCCGTCCGGTGCTCGGACACGTCCACACAGTCCTCGATCGTCCCGTCGGGCAAAACGAGCCGAGTGCCACGGACCGCGTAGGAGCGATCCCACGCCGGGATCGCATGGATCGTCACGGGTTCGCTCTCGACGGTCGTCCGGACGACGATTCGCCCGACCACACCGTCGTCGTGGACGGTCGGCACGAGCGTGATCGCCTCCTCGAGATCGGCTTCGGTGAACGTCTTCAGACAGACCGCCGGATCGAGCGTGAGAGCGTCTATCGCGAGATCGACGCCGTTCGCAGCCAGCACGTCGAACAGGGACAGATCAACTGTCTGCCTAAAAGCCTCGCGCACGTCCGCGAGGTCGTCGTATCCCTCCCGTAGCGTCGCCCGAACGTCCGCGGCGTCGACCTCAGCGAGCACGTCCGAGACGGAGCCGGCGAGCGCGTCGCTTCCCAGGAGGTCCCGTCGCGAGGTCTCGCCCCGGCGCAGTCCCTCGGCAGCGGTCATCGTCTCCACGCATCCCCCACCGTCGACGATCTCGTCGAGGGTGTTCCGGTACTCCTCGTAGTCTGACTCGTCAGTCATATCTGTTTCTGTGGGAGTCGAACAGTATCAACGCTCCCGTTGGAAAGCTGGGCCTGTGTCAACTGCCTCGGGGTCAAGTGGTTCGAGACGACGGCGGCGTCTCATCATCACGGGAGAGCGAAGCTCTCTCGAACGACCCCGAGGCTTGTCAGTGGACTCCCATTCTAGCCGAAGATAAATGGTGGGACGGTGAACGGCAACGGCTATCGGCCAACCGCCGAAAGTTGATTGCTGGGAGTCCACATCAAAGCCCCACCCGCAACGAGCGAACCGCATATGCGGTGAGCAAAGTAGGGTGGGTAGTTTACCTGACAGCGGTGGGTTGCCGCCCGGGTTCGACCCCGTCAGGCTTAAATGCCCCTCTGTCGAAGCGGGGAACAGTCCGATGGCGCAAGTAGAGATCAACGTACCGGAACATCTGGAGATGCAGATCGCCCAGCTCGTCGAGCAAGGCGAGTTCCTCAACCGCGAGGAGGCGATCGAGGATCTGCTCTCGACGGGACTGAAAGCGTACAAGACCAGCGGACCGATGGACGAGGAAGAGGAACCGGGCCTGGAAGACGACGGGATGATGGGTCACGACGACGAGTACGTGTTCTGATCGCCACGTCAGCAGGGACGTGACGGATCGCCAGCCAGCTTCGAACGTGGGGATGGTCGTGAAACGCCCCTCTGGTAGTCGCTACCGGGCAATCCTTAAGCCGTCGTCTGTCCAATGAGTACACACGAATGCACAAAGACGAGCTCTTAGAACTCCACGAGCACATGGTCACGATCATGGAGTACTTCAGCGAGCAGGAGCACGTCGAGCAGGGACTGTTCGATCCCTACGAGGAACTCGACGTCACGCCGGCGGACGTTCACAAGTCCAAAAGCGAGCACAAACACGCCGTGTTCGTCCTCGGAAACGCCCTGGCAAAAGCCATGAGCGACGACGAGTTCTCCGACGCCGGCCGCATCGGCAAGCGCATGAAAGAACTGGCCGAAGACGCCGAATCGAAGATCTAGAACTGCGGCTCTCGTTCGGTCGCGAACGCGGTGACTCCCTCCTCGAAATCGCCGCCCTTCGACAGCCGCTCGGCCACCGCCAGTTCCGCTCTCAACCCCTCGCGTAGTTCCCCGTGATCGGTTCTGAGCAGTGTCTTCGCCGCGATCAGCGCCTCGCGGGGGCCGGTCGAGAGCGTCGCCAGCAGCGAGGCGAGTTCGTCCTCGAAGCCGTCGGCGGGATACAGCGCGGTGAACAGCCCCAGTTCGGCCGCCCGCCCGGCCCCGACGAGTTCGCCGGTGTACAGCAACCGTAACGCGGTGTCGGGGGCGACGACCCGCGGGAGTAGATGTGAGACGCCGGCGATAGCCGCCAGCCCGAACCGCCGGAAGCCGAAGCCGATTGACCCGTCGGTGCTCGCGACCCGGAGATCACAGGCCAGCGCGAGCGCCGCCCCGGCACCGAAGGCCGGCCCGTCGATGGCCGCGACCGTCGGAAGCGGACACTCGTAGACGGCGGCGACAGCGTCGCCGACTGCTTCGAGGCGTTCGCGCCACTCGGCGGCGTCGATATCGCCCCGGACGCGGCCGACGTGTGCCCCGACATCGCCGCTGGCACAGAAGGTGTCGCCCTCGCCGCGGACGAGCACACAGCGGGCGTCGGTGTCCTCGATCCCTGCGATCGCGTCGGAGAGTCGTCGCGCGGTCTCGGCCGTGAGCGCGTTGCGCCCGGCCGGGTCCTCGAGCGAGCAAACGACGACCCGGTCCGATCGCTCGATGGAGACAGTCACGGATCGGGAGTCGCGCCAGTCGGTCAAAAACGTTGGCAGTCTGCCGAAACGGTGGCCGGTCCTGACCGGAGGAGATGGCCCCACCAGTTTGGCGGTGCCTTCAGAAGGGAGCAGGCCGATAGGAGCGTATGCGCATTCACTGGCATCGACGCGATCTGCGGGTGGCCGACAACCGGCCGCTGGTCGAGGCCGACGCGGACGGCCCGGTCGTCCCGGTCTTCGTCTTCGATCGGGACGTGCTCGAGCATGCCGGCCCGCCCCGCGTCGCGTTCATGCTCGACGCGCTGGAATCGCTCCGGGAGGGCTATCGGTCACGCGGGAGCGACCTGCTGATCCGCGAGGGCGACCCCCGCGAGGTGCTGCCCGAACTCGCCGAGCGCTTCGACGCCGACGCCGTCACGTGGGGCCGGGACTACTCCGGGCTCGCCCGCGAACGGGACGCCGAGGTGCGGCGGGCGCTAGACGAGGCGGGCGTCGCCCGCGAGGCCGTCCACGACGCTGTGTGTCACGAACCCGGCGCGATCCGCACGAACGACGGCGACCCCTACTCGGTGTTCACCTACTTCGGCCGCAAGTGGCACGACCGCGAGAAACACCCGTCGGTCGATCCGCCCGACAGCGAGCAACTGGCCGAGGTCAGCGACGACGAACCGATCCCGACACTGGGTGAACTCGGCTTCGAGGAGCCGGAGGCGAAGATTCCACCGGCGAGCACCGCCGAAGCGCGCGAGCGCCTGGAGTCGTTCTGCGGGGACGATATCTATCGCTACGAGGAGCACCGGGACTACCCCGCCGAGGCGTGTACCTCACGGCTCTCGGCACACCTGAAGTTCGGGACGATCGGGATCCGCGAGGTCTACGAGGCGACCGAGGCGGCGAAACAGGGCGTCGAGGGCGATCGCCGCGAATCGGTCGAGGAGTTCCAGGATCAGCTGGCCTGGCGGGAGTTCTACGCGCAGGTGCTGTATTTCGATCCCGAGGTCGTCACCGAGAACTACAAAGAGTACGAGCAGGAGATCGACTGGCAGGAAGACGAGGACGCCATCCAGGCCTGGAAGGACGGCCGGACGGGCTATCCGATCGTCGACGCGGGGATGCGCCAGTTGCGCGAGGAGGCGTACATGCACAACCGCGTGCGGATGATCGTCGCCTCGTTTCTGACCAAGGATCTGCTGGTCGACTGGCGGGTAGGCTACGAGTGGTTCCGGGAGAAACTCGTCGATCACGACACCGCGAACGACAACGGCGGCTGGCAGTGGGCGGCCTCGACGGGGACCGACGCCCAGCCGTACTTCCGGATCTTCAACCCGATGACCCAGGGCGAGCGATACGACCCCGACGCCAAGTACATCAAACGCTACGTACCAGAGTTACGCGAGGCAGACCCGGAGATCATTCATTCGTGGCACGAGGCGTCGCTCACCCAACGTCGGAGCGCGGCCCCCGAATACCCGGATCCGATCGTCGATCACAGCGAGCGCCGGGAAGCGGCGATCGAGATGTTCGAGACGGCTCGGGGTGAAAGCTAGACGATCGCCGACCAGAACGGCGCGACGAACTGGAAGAGACTGAGATAGCCGACATACAGCAGCGCGAGCACGGAGGCCCCGATCGCGCCCTTCGGGGCGTCAAGATCGACGCCGCGGCGGAGTTCGGCGTTGCGGGCCTCGAACTCGAAGAGGTCGGTGACGAACAGCCCGAGGATCAGCGTCGAGGCGACGATGCCGGCGTGCTGGTCGAGCGTCGTGTAGTAAAAGGCAGTGAGTATCATTGCGACGTTCGAGGCGACGTGCAGGGGATGACGGGAGAGGCGCTCGGCGTCGTCACCGGCCTCGCTGACGTGGCTGCGGTGTGCGAGCAGCCGTGTGACGACGTTGACGAGCAGCAGGCCGAGCAGGAGGTACTCGACGGTCCCCGCTCCGCCGAGAACGGAGTCGACAGCCCCGAGTGGGCCGGGGAGTTGGTAGGCTGGCGCTGACATACCCGGACGTGCGAGCCAGAGGCATATCAAGATGATTTTCCCGGCGAACCTTCCCGGGGAGAGCCCTCGACTCCGCCGAAACAGGACTGACTCTCCGGAACACGGTAGAGCCGGAGCGCATCGACGACGTCGATCGAAACCGACGTCAGCGGCGGGACCCGCCCCGCGTCACGGTCGTCGAGAAGCAGGGTGACGCCGGCCTCTTCGCGGGCGACCCGCCCCTGAAGTACCGGACCGCGATCAGGGACCGGCACGATCCACTGATCAAGCGAGGTCGCGAACGCGGCGACCGGGACGACCGCGGCGGCTCGCGTCTCCGGCCCGAACACAGGGGCATCGAGCCGCCGGGCGTAGCCGCTGGTCCCCGCGGCAGTGGCGAGTACGAACCCGTCGGCGCGGAACTGTGCGATCCGGTCGGTAGGGGTTTCGAGTTCGAACTCCGAGATGTGGGCCGCCTCCTCGGTGACGAGCATCACGTCCAGCAGCGCTCGACCACGTGACTGGCCGTCGATAGTGACGCCGAGGACGGGGAGCTCGAGTTCGGTTGCGCGGCCCTCCCGGACGCTTTCGAGTGCGGCCTCGACTCGTTCGCGCGGCACCGACCGGACGCCGGTGCCCGCATCGACCGGCAGGATCGGCGTCGAACACCCCGTACGGGCGAGTTCCAGCAGTGCGGATTCGCCGACCGCCACGACGACGTCCGCGCTCTCGCTGTCGGAGACCGTCGCCGCGTCCGCGAGCGTCTCGAGGGACTCGCCGGTCACGTGGACGCGGGCCGCGCCTGCCAGGTCGTCGCTCATGTCTCGGGGGTAGGTGAGGGTGGCAAAAAAGCCACCGCACCGCGACAGGATGAGACGGTATCAGGACTGTCCAGTCACCGGCCGTCAATACATTTTCGTGGGAGTTTCGCCACCGGAGGTGCCGGAATTCTCCACGAACGTATAGCCGGCAGAATTACGTCGTTTGAGACACGGGTATGAGATATGGTCCTTGGCTCAGGGGTCAAGACCCGCGATTCGCTGCATACCGATCTCATAACAGCAATCGAACGGGCACTCTCACTGGAGGCGTGGGTTTCCAGTGCTCACGAACGGATCCTTTCACCGGCGTTCGTGCGTCGCCATACTCAGTTCGACTCGGTGGACAGATTCTGTGAAGCCAGCCCGAGTGGCGATGCGACGATCGGGAGCGTCCAGCAGCTCTCGGCCGACGAACGTGACGCGTTCGTGGCTCGGACGACCGACTTCGAGACGTGGGGAGAGATGAAGGAACGAGCGGCAGTCGAGAACCTCATGACGCTCCAGAACGTCTGATACCGGGGACGATGCCGTTCTGCACGGCAGTCCGGCGAATGTCTGTACGGACGTGTGGCCACCGGATACTACCCCAGCCCGGGGAGTGCAGCCAGCGCGTGGTAGAGCGCGAAGCTGATCGCGCCGCCGCCGACCATCGAGGCGATCCACGCCCCGACCGTGTATCCCGTCTTCGCGGCGGACACCCCGTCTGAACTCGACGAGCCGCCGACGAGCCCGGCCCCGACGATGCTGGATATCATCACCTTGTTGAACGAGATGGGATAGCCGAGGGCGATCGCGGCCTGGGCGATGAGAAACGCGGGAATGAACGCGGCGATCGATCGCTTCGGCCCGAGCGACGCGTACTCGCGGGCCACGGCCTGAATGAGGCGCGGCGACCGGAACCAGCCACCGAGGAGAATGCCGAGTCCCCCGAGTGCGAGCAGATACAGTGACGGGAGACCGAGCGACGATTCGAAGACGGACTCCAGCGGTCCGGTGGCGAGTCCGACCTGTGACCCGCCGCTGGTGAACACGACGACGAGAGCGAGCGCCACCAGCATCCGGTTGATCCCGGTCGTCACGTCACGCCGAAGCTGCCAGTAGACCGCGACAATCGTGAGCAGGCCGATCACGCCCCCGACGAGTGCAGTGCTGGCCTCGCCGATCCCTGTCGCCGCGAGGTCGAGTTGACGGGTGAGGACGCCCGCGATCGAGCCCTGTTCGCTGTGTGGGGCCGGGAGGAACGATAGCTGGACGTTGGCAAGTGCGTAACCGACGCCGCCGGCGAGCAGCGGGATACTCAGCGTGTCCGGGACCGTCTCGTCCAGCAACAGCCACGCGAGACCGTACGCGAGGACGCCCTCGACGACCGGAATCGCGAACCAGAACCCCAGAATCTCGGCGTACGTCCCGACCGCAAAGCCGCCGCCGAGCGCGACGCCCGCCCCGATCGCCGCACCGGTCACCGTGAACGCGGAGGGGATCGGGTACCCGCGGGAGTTTCCGATCGTGATGAGCGTCGCCGCCGTGAGAAGCGTCGCAGTAGCGGCCAGCGGGGTGATCGTCACGCCAGTCACCAACCCGTGGCCGATGGTTTCCGAGATGCTGCCACCCTGTGCGACGGCCCCGAGGGCGGCGACGAGCCCGACCAGCAGCGCCCCTCGCAAGGTGGACAGCGCGTTCGCCCCGACTGCCGGCGCGATCGGAGCGGAGTTGCTGTTCGCCCCGACGGTGAATGACATGAAGAGCGATGCAACGAGCGCGACAGTGACGATCCCGACGAGTGAAGACATGATTGTACGTATTCCGTATCGACTGCGCCCGGTCGGTACGATACTCCGTCGAAGTACTCGGAGTCGACCTCGATACGCCACACTCCCGAACAGGCATAGTTGATTCTGTCGATAGCGCTCGTTTGCCTCGGCGGCCACACCTGCCGTGCCCGCCGGTCACGGCAGAACGAACACCGTCCGCCGGAAACCGAACTCGCGTGGGCTGTTGTAGGCCCCCTCGAATCACTGTTCGTCGGAGAGAAGCGCTTCGACCGCCTCGCGGTCGACCGTCCCGGAGGCGGTCCGGGGCAGTTCGTCGGCGACGGCGATCGTCTTCGGCACCTCGAAGGCGGCCAGTCGGTCCCGGCAGTGGGTCTCGACCGCCCCGGGATCAATGCCACCGACGACCAGCGCGGCGACGCGCTGGCCCCACTCCGGATCGTCGAGCCCGACGACCGCGGCGTCCTCAACGGCCGGGTGTTCGCGGATTGCCGCCGCCACCCTCTCGGGATCGACGTTCTCGCCGCCGGAGACGATCCGGTCGTCGCGTCGACCCGCGATCCAGAGTCGTCCGTCGACGTCTCTGTATCCGAGATCGCCGGTGTGCAGACCGGCCTCGTCGAACGCCTCGGCGGTCCGCTCCTCCGCAAGGTAGCCCGGCGTCACCGTCGGCCCCGAGACGACGAGTTCGCCGGTCTCGCCCGGATCGGCCGGTTCGCCGTCCGAGTGGATCCGGACGGTCGTGTTGACCAGCGGCTGGCCGACCGACCCCGGGTTCTCGGCCGCCTGCTCGGGGCGCGCGGTGGCGATCTGAGAGGCCGTCTCGGTGGTCCCGTAGGTCGGGGAGACGGGAACGTCTCGGCCGATGGCGCGCTCGATCAGCGATTCGTCGGCCGGTGCGCCCCCGAGCAGTACCGCATTGAGGGCGGCCGGCGGCTCCCACCCCGAATCGAGCAACCGCTGGAGCATCGTCGGCACGAGCGAGACGCCCGAGACGTCGAACCGTTCGAGGACGGCGGCCGTCTCGGTCGCGTCGAACGCCCGCTGGACGACCAGCGTCGTCCCGTACAGCGCGGTCCGGACGATCGGCGCGAGCCCGCCCATGTGGTACATCGGGAGACAGCACAGCCACCGGTCTCCGGGCGCGACGCCGAGTCGGTAGGCCGAGGCCTCGGCGCTGGCCAGCAGGTTCCGGCGGGTCAGCCTGACGCCTTTCGGCTCGCCCGTCGTCCCCGACGTGAACATAATCACCGCGAGGGAGTCGGGATCGCGGCCGATGGGGACGAATCCCTCGGGATCGGCGTCGGGAAGTTCTCGGACCTCGCCGGTCCCGGCTGTGTCGTCAGGTCGGTCGACCGAGACCGGCGTCCCAACGTCGAGTTCGCGGGCTGTTCCGGCGGTTTCGGTCCCGCAGATAAGTACGTCCAGATCGGCTCGTTCGGCCTGGGCGGCCAGCGCGTCGGTCGGTTTCTCGACGTTCAGCGGGACGAGCACGCCGCCGAGCCGGGAGACGGCGTGGGCGACCCGGACGAACGCGGGACGGGTCGAGAGCAACAGTCCGACGCGCGTCCCCAGCGAGACGCCGACCGACTCGAGCGCGGCCGCGAGTTCGTCGACCGCGTCGTCGAGTTCGCGAGCGGTCCACTCTCGGCCGGTGTCGGCGTCGATCAGCGCGGTCCGGTCGGGCGTCGTCTTCACCCGGTGGGTTAGCAGATCGTAGCGGGGCCAGCGGTCGGTCATAGCGTCACCTCCCTGCCGAGACCCGGCGATTGCGGGACAGCGATCGTCCCGTCTGCGACCGGACACGGGTCGGGAGCGAGATCCTCGGCCAGCCGGTCGGCCGTCGCCAGCCCGCAGGCCCGCACGTCGGGGATCGCGGCGGCGACGTGGACGGCGGCGGTCCGGGCGATGAGGCCGTCGATAGTGGTGGTCACGACCGGTTCGATCCCGCGCTCGCGGGCGCGAGTCGCCAGCGCGTGGGCGCTGTCCGGCCCGCCGAGGACCATCGGCTTGAGGATCAGCACGTCTGCGGCGTCTGCGTCCAGAATCGCCTGCGGATCGTGCTCGACGAGGCTCTCGTCCAGCGCGATATCGACGCCCATCTCTCGCAACTCGCGGTGACCTGCGAGGTCGTCGGCGGCCAGCGGCTGTTCGACGTAGGAGACGCCCGCGCTCGCGAACGCTTCGAGGGCCTCGCGGGCCGTCTCGCGGTCGTAGGCGGCGTTGGCATCCGCCCGCAGTTCGACGCCCTCGCCGACGGCCTCGCGGACGGCCCGGAGTCGCCGAGCGTCCTCGGCGACCGATCGCGCGCCGACCTTGCATTTCAGTGCCTCGAAACCGTCCGCGACCGCCGCCTCGGCGGCTTCGACGGTCTTTTCGACCGGCGCGTCGCCGATCGTGGCGTTGACCGGCACCGACGAGACCGTCCCCACGTCGGCGTCGAACCACCGATAGAGGGGGACGCCGTCGGCGCGGGCGTCGGCGTCGAGCAGTGCCGTCGCGAAGCCGTGGCGCGCGGCGGGCGTCTCGGCGGCGTCCAGTTCGAGGAGTGCTGGCCCGTGGCCCGAACCGTCGCTGTCACTGGCGTTCTCGTCGGCGGCCGCGGCCGCGCGGTGGAGTGCCTCGCGACACGCCTCGAGCGACTCTGTCCAGCCGGGTAACGGCGTCGCCTCGCCGACGCCCCGCTGACCGCGGTGGCGGTAAGCGACGGTGAATCCCTCGCGGGCGTCGATCGTCCCTGCGGCCGTCACGAGCGGGTCGGCCAGCTCGAGCGTGAACGGGTCGATCCTCATACTGCCAGCCCCACGGCGAACAGCAGTGCGTGTGCGATCATCGTCTGGCCGGTGCGTTCAAGCGCCGGATTGAGCGCCTCGCCGCTCGTCTCTGTCAGGACCGTCCTCGTCACGCGGGCCGCGAGCGGCAGCGACAGCAACGGTGCCAGCGCGGGCAGACCGTATTCGGGCTCGAGTGCGAAGATCACCGGGACGGTGTAGGCCATCCCCATCAGCAGGACGTACTCGGCGCGCGCGCCGCGATAGCCCAGGATGACCGCCAGCGTCCGCTTGCCGGTCTCGCGGTCGGTCTCGATGTCGCGGATGTTGTTGACGACGAGCACGCACGTCGAGAGTGCGGCCGCCGCGAGGCTCGCGACGACGGCGTCGACGGGGACGCTCCCGGCGGGCAGCCCCAGCGGGAACAGCCCCACACCGGCCATGTTCGCGACAGCCTGGACGTAGTAGGTACCCGTGACGGCGATGACGCCGAAGTAGACGAACACGAACAGATCGCCCAGCCCGCGGTAGCCGTAGGGGTAGGGGCCGCCGGTGTACAGCACTCCGGCGACGATCGAAGAAAGGCCGACGACGAGGATCGGCACGCCGCCGATCGCGACCAGGTAGACGCCGACGAGGACGGCCAACCCGTAGGTGGCGATCATCGCCTGCTTGACGCGCTCGGGTTCGATCAGCCCGCCGGCGGTGACGCGGGTGAACCCCTCGCGGTCCTCGGTGTCTGCCCCTTTGACGGCGTCGTAGTAGTCGTTGGCGAAGTTGGTCCCGATCTGGATCAGTAGCGCGCCGACAAGCGCAGCCAGCGCGGGCAGAAGTGCGAGGACGCCGGCGTGGACCGCCAGCCCGACGCCCACGACGATCGGCGCGGTGCCGGCGGGCAGCGTCTGTGGCCGGGCGGCCATCAGCCAAGCCTTCCGCCGGGAGACGTCTGCGGTACTCATTGGCGGCGTGTTAGGGCGGTGCCGTCAAAGCCGCTGTGGATCGGTGGGCCAAACCTTGATACTATTCCGATATGAAATATCGTCACATGATCGGCGGTGGACTCGGAAACGAAGTCTTGCAGTACGTCGAAGAGTGGATTCCGGATCGGAGTTACAGATCCGAAACCAAGTTTCAGAACGACCTGCAGGAGTACTTGGACCAGAGACTGAACGAATCTGGAGGAATGGGGCTTGACATCGGCCTAGGTGGGGGATCAGGGGATCAGATTCCAGTAAAACGTGAGCACGGGAGCGTCAACGCAGATGTCGCTGTCGGGGACGATATTGGGATCGAAATGAAACGGGACTTCACGAACAGCAAAAAGCACCGTTTGAGCGGGCAAATTACGGATTATCAGAAGGAATTCCCGTATGTGATCGTCGTTGCCTGTGGGATTTCCGACATGGACGGATGGAGGGAACTCCAGAACGAGTACGGTGGCCCGGGGGGTATCGGTATGAACCAAGGCGAAGTCCACTTCGTCCACAAGAAGAAGGAGAATTTCGGAAAAGATCCGTCCGAAGTGAATCGAGATGGAGATGGGCCTCTAGGAGGGGTACTCTGATGTCCAACTCCGGACAAGGGGGCCTTCCGGATTGGATTGTCTTTCTGTTGATTCTCGTCTTTCTCGTCGGGGCTGCGATCGTCCTGTTCCTGTAACTCGTCGTGGGAGATGTCGTTTCAGAAGCGCCAGAAGAAACGCCAAGCATACGCCGAGCGAAGCGAGGCGTTTCCCCGGAATCGCCCTCACAAGGCGATTCCGGCCTTTTTCCCCAAGTTTTTCTCGCGCAGTGGTTCTCGCGCGAGCGCTTGCGGGCGCTCGCAGCGAGAACCCGAGCGAGAAAAAGTGGCTCAGTAGTGCCAGGGAAAGTCCTCGAAGTCGGGTTCCCGCCCCTCGTTGAAGGCGTCCCGGCCTTCCCTGGCCTCGTCGGTCATGTACGCGAGCCGTGTCGCCTCGCCGGCGAAGACCTGCTGGCCGACCAGCCCGTCGTCGGTGAGGTTGAACCCGTATTTGAGCATCCGCATCGCCGTCGGGGACTTGCCCGTCATCGTCTCGGCCCACTCGAGGGCCGTCTCCTCCAGTTGCTCGTGGGGTACCACCTCATTGACCATGCCCATCTCTTCGGCCTCCTCGGCGGAGTAGGTCTTCCCGAGGAAGAACACCTCGCGGGCCTTCTTCTGGCCGATCTGCTTGGCGAGATACGCCGACCCGAAGCCGGAGTCGAACGACGCCACGTCGGGGTCGGTCTGGAGGAACTTGGCGTGCTCGGCGCTCGCAAGCGTCATGTCACAGACGACGTGCAGCGAGTGGCCGCCGCCGACCGCCCAGCCGGGGACGACCGCCACTACGGGCTTGGGGATGTGACGGATCTGCCGTTGCACCTCCAGGATGTGTAGGCGACCGACGTTCTCGGGCGCGTTGGGGTTGTCCGGCCCGTCGCCCACTTGCGGGCCGGTTTCCTCCTCGTCCGCGGCCGAGTCCCGCGGCGACTTGCTGTATTCGTACCCGGAATCGCCGCGGATCGACTGGTCGCCGCCGGCACAGAACGCCCAGCCGCCGTCCTTCGGGGAGGGGCCGTTGCCGGTCAGCAAAACGGTGCCGACGTCGGTCTGGCGCTTGGCGTGATCGAGGGCGGTCGAGAGCTCGTCGACCGTCTCCGGGCGGAAGGCGTTGCGCACCTCGGGGCGGTCGAAGGCGATCCGGACCGCGCCGACCTCGTGGGCGCGGTGGTACGTGATGTCCGAGAAGTCGAACCGATCGATCGACTCCCAGCGGTCGGGATCGAAGATCTCAGAGACCATAGCCACTCTGGGGGACGGAGGAGCAAAAAAGGTGCTCGCTCCGTCGGGAGATTTTTGCGCCGGGCGGGGATAGAGTAGAGACGATAGGTCCCCAATGGCAGAGACGTTCTACGACGTGCTCGGGGTGGATCCGGAGGCCGACGAGTCGGCCATCGACGACGCCTTCCGCGAACGGATCAAGGACGTCCATCCGGACGTCAGCGACGATCCCGAGGCCGGACAGCGCTCTCGGCGGTTGATCGAGGCCAGAGCGGTGCTCACCGACGAGTCGGAACGCGCTCGCTACGACCGGCTCGGCCACGACCAGTACGTCCGCCAGACCGACACCGACGCGGGCTGGACGACCGACACCGCGTCGCGGTCGCCGTCGGACACGGCGACGACGTGGGCCGACGACAGCGAGACGACGGGGGACAGCGGCTCCACCTGGGCCGGACGTGGGAGATGGCGACACAGGCGGCGAGGGCAGGGTCGCCGGAATCGACGCGCACGCGAGGCGCGCGGCGGTCCCGGAGCGGGAGCCGCGGAGTCCGGTAGCGAGACCGCGACTAGAGGCAAAGCCACTGGAGACGGGACGGGCGACGCGGCAACCGGCGACGACCGAGTCGGAACGCGGACGGGCGGTCCGGGCACTGCCGAAGGTGGCGGAGGTGTCGGCACGTCGGGAAACGTCGGCGGGCCGGTCGGGTGGGCCACGGGCGGCGGCTACGCCGTTCGCGAGGAGTCGACACGGGACGGCTTCGACCGGAGCCGGCTGTTCCCGCCGACCCAGTCGGTCGTGTTGCTCGTCGCCGCCTTCTTCTCGTATCCGGGACTGGTCTTCAGCAGCGTCTTCCCCGCGTTCTCACCGATAGTCAACGTCATCGTCGCGGCGTGTACGCTGGCGCTGATCGTCTATCTCGCGTCGATGCCCGAGGTCGGTATCTACGTCTTCGGCGGCTGGACGGTGCTGGGAACGTTCGTCCTCCTCGCGAGCACGGTCGATCCGCTCTCGATCGTCGGACTGGTCGTCCTCGGGGCGACGTGGCTGCCGCTCGGCCTGACGGTGCTGACCTACTGGGCGCTGCGCTGGTAGGGGAGCGAAAACAGCCCCGATCAGGAGCCGCTATTCACCGCCGAGCACACCTGCTCGTGCAGGCGTTCGCGCGTGCGGTGGCTCTCGTCGGCGTCGAACCGGACCTCGATGACCTGCGTGCCGTCGGTGGCCAGCGACTCGGCGTAAGCCGCCTCGAAACCGTCGAGGTCGTCGACGACGGCGTACTCGAGCCCGTAGAGATCGCCGACGGGTTCGAAGTCGATCCCGTGGGGCGTCCGGAAGTACTCGGTGAACGGCGGGTCGAATTCCTCGATGGGGAGCATGTGAAAGATCCCGCCACCGTCGTTGTTCAGCAGGACGATCGTCGCGTCGACGCCACAGCGCTCGACCGCGAGCAGTCCGTTCATGTCGTGATAGAACGCCAGGTCACCGATCACGAGCACGAGCGGGTCCGCGGTCGCGCCGCCGGCCCCGAGCGCGGTGCTGGTGATCCCGTCGATCCCGCTCGCGCCGCGGTTGCCCAGCACCGTCAGGTCGGCCGATCGAGGCCGGCCGAACCGATCGAGGTCTCTGACGGGCATGCTGTTGGAAACGACCAGCGTCGCCGGGTCGGGGGCCCGACTCGCGACCGTCGAGAGGACAGCACCCTCGAACGGTTCGGAACCGACGGCGTCGCCGACGCGCTCCCAGTGGCGCTGTTCGGCACGGCGGAACCGTTCGCGCCAGCCAGTATCGGACTCGCCGTCCGCGTCGCCCCGTTCCAGTCGATCCGCGAGTCGGTCGGCCAGCCACGACGGGTCCGCCGTCACGAGGTCCGTCGCGGTGAACTCGGCCTCGCGCCAGCCGCCAGCGGGATCGACAACGAGCTGACGCTGGGCGTGGTCCCGAAGGTAGTGTCGCAGGACTTTCGAGGTCGGCGACGCCCCGAAGCGGACGACGAGTTCGGGGTCGGGCCACTCCCCCGCTGCATCGAGATAGGAGTCGTAGCCACCGTAGACGGGAGTTTCCGAATCGTGGCCGAACCGATGTCCAGAGAGCGGGTCGGCGAGCACCGGGAAGCCGGTCGCCTCGGCCAGTGCAGAGAGCGCCTCGCGGGCCGGCGTCGCCGCGTTGGCAGGCCCTGTCACGAGCAGCCCGCGATCGACCCCGGAGAGAGCGTCCGCCAGCGACTCGACCGCGTCCGACTCGAGGGTCGGTCGCCCGCGCGTCGTCCGGACGAAGGGGCCGTCTCGTCCCTCGACGCCGAGCGGAGCCCGTTCGGCCAGCTCTTCGGGTACGTCGTCGGGAACCTCGGTCGGTTCCAGCGGCTTTGCGACCGGGACGTTGAGATGGACGGGACCGGGCGGCGTCCCGATCGCCCGTTCGACGGCCCGGTCGGCGGCGACCCGAAGCGAGCGCAACGCCCGCGGCTGCGGTTTCGGTTCCGGGAGCGTCCGGTAGTGCCGGACGGCATCACCGTAGAGTTGCTCCTGGTCGATCGTCTGATTCGCGCCGCTGTCCTGCAGTTCCGCTGGCCGGTCGGCCGTCAGCACGACCAGCGGGACCCGGGACTGGTGGGCCTCGATCACGGCGGGATGGAAGTTCGCCGCGGCCGTCCCGGAAGTGCAGACCAGCGCCGTCGGCTCGCCCAGCCGGCGGGACCGCCCCAGCGCGAAGAACGCCCCGGACCGTTCGTCCAGCTGGGAGAACGTCTCGACGTCGTTTCGTCGGGCGAACGCGGTCGTCAGCGGCGTCGATCGGCTTCCGGGTGCGAGGACGACGCCGCTGACGCCGGCGGCGATCAGTTCGTCGACGAGCGTCTCGCCCCATAACGTCGCGCGATTTGGTGCAGTCATAGCTATCAGGACAGGGAGTCCGCCAACCCGTTCACTCCAGTTCGTCGAGCATCGGGCGGTATTTCAGCTGGACCTCGTCCCACTCACGGTCCGGGTCGCTGTCGGCGACGATTCCCGCGCCGGCAAACAGCGTCGCCGTCCGATCGCGAGCCAGCGCCGAGCGGATCGCGACCGCGAACGTGCCGTCGCCGTCGGCGTCGATCCAGCCGACCGGCGCGGCGTACCACCCGCGGTCGAACGCCTCCGTGGACTTGATCGTCTCGAGGGCAGCGTCCGGCGGGAGTCCACCGACAGCGGGCGTCGGATGCAGCGCCTCGACGAGTTCGAGGACGTGTCGGTCCCCGTCGAGCGCGGCCCGGATCGGCGTCTCGAGATGCTGGACGGTCGCGAGCTTGCGGATCGATCGCTTGCCGGTCGTGACGCGTTCGGCGACCGGGTCGAGCTGTTCGCGAATCGCCTCGACGACCAGATCGTGTTCGTGGTTGTCCTTATCGCTGTCGAGCAGTTCCTCGGCCAGCCACTCGTCCTCGTTCCGGGTATCGCCGCGACCGGTCGAGCCCGCGAGCGCGCCCGTCCGGACGGTCCGGTCAGTCAGCGAAACGAGCGTCTCCGGGGTTGCCCCGAAGAAGGTTCCCGCCTCGTCGCCGGGCGTGAACGCGAACCGGTAGCAGTCGGGATAGGTCCCGTCGAGACGGGCCAGCGCGTCCGGGATCGAAACCGGTCCGGCGAGATCGACCGACAGCGACTGCGCGAGGACGACCTTCCGGAGTCGGGCGGCACGGATATCCGAGAGCGCGGCCTCGATCTGTTCGCGCCAGTCCTCGCGCGACGGCGTGCGGCGTTCGTCGACGATTCCTGGCGGGCCCGAGCGCTCGCGGTCGGTCGCGCCGGCCAGCCGCTCCTGCCAGTCATCGAGACGTTCGGTCGCGATATCGGGCGTTTCAGCAGTCACTGTCAGCCAGCGTGCCCCGTTGTGGGCCGTCACCTGCACGCGAGGCAACACGAACCAGGCGTCGGGAAACCCGTCCCATGTCGTGTCCGAGCGTGCCCCGTCGTGGAAGGCGAAGCCGCCGAACAGCCGCGGCCGCGCCGGACGGGGGACGTCACCCGTCAGGCTCTCGAATAGCGCCGTCGCGGTCTCGCGAACCGTCTCGAACCGGTCCGGCCCGTCGGCGCTGACCGAGGCCGTCGCTCCCGCGGCCGCAATCGACTCCCGGGGACCGCGCCAGACGACCGTCGGCGCGTCAGCGATGCGCTGGAGCACATCCGGGGAGAAGTCCTCAAGTCGCCGACTGCATGCCGAGACAGGCAGTTCCGACGCCGCCCCGACGGCCTCGTCCCCGTGCAGCGTTTCCATTGCCACGTCGTTAGGACTACGACGTTTTAAGCGCTGGCAAACAGGGTGTGGGAGGGAGCAGGGCACGGTCGAGGCCAACGCTTTTTCTTCGGGGCCGCGAACCGTCCGATTATGGACGACGACAGGGTCGCATACGAACCGGTCAGCGTCAAGGACGTGCTGGCCGAGATGAAAGACACCGCCGAGTTGCTGATCGACCTCTCGTACTCGGCGGTCCTTTTCGGTAGCGACGCCATCGCGGAGGAGGTGCTCGACCTCGAATCCCAGATGGAGGTGTTGCACCTCAAAGCGCGGATGAGCCTCCTGCTGGCCGCGCGCAATCCCAGTGACGCCGAATCACTCGCGCCCGTGCTCGCGGTGGTCGGGGCCGCCGAGAAAATCAGCGACGCCGCCGGCGACATCGCGAAGGTCGTTCTCGAAGACATCGGGCTGCCGGAGGCAATGCGGGCCGCGCTCCCGGAGGCCATCGAGGCCATCGAGCGTGCGTCGGTGGTTTCGGGGTCGAAATACGCTGACCGAACGCTGGGCGAGGTCACGCTCGAAACCGAGACCGGCGTCCGCGTGATCGCCGTCCGTCGCGACGGCGAGTGGCTGCTCAACCCCGGGCCCGAGACGGCACTGCGGGCGGCAGACGTTGTGATCCTTCGCGGCCCGCGTGAGGGGCTCTCCGAGGTCTACGAGACGATGACCGACGAAACGTACGTCCCACCGGATCCCCCGGAGGCACCCTCTCAGGACCTGGAGCGCGCTGTCGATTCGATCGTCCTGATGAAAAACATGAGCGAACTCGCCGTCGATCTGGCCTACGGCTCGGTCCTGTTCGACAGCAAACCCGTCGCCGAAGAGGTGCTGGAACTGGAAGCCGAGGTCGACGCGCTCCAGTCACGCTTCGAGGCCTGGGTCCTCCGGGCAGCGAGCCGAACTGACGACCCGGTGAACCTCCGGGGACTCGTTCAACTCGGTCGCGCGACGGAGGTCATCTCCGACGCCGCCCTGGAGATCAGCGAGGGAGTTCTCCGCGGAATCGGTACTCACCCCGTCGTCGCCGCAGCCGTCGAGGAGAGCGACGAGGTGATCGTCCGATTCACCGTCGATCCCGACAGCCGCCTCGCGGGGCGAACGCTGGGCGACGCCGCAGTCAAGACCGAGACGGGGATGCGCATCATCGCGGTCCGTCACACCGGACGGGAGAGCCGTCGCACCGGACGTGAGGGGAGCGACTGGGTCGTCTCGCCGGGAGCGACGACCGAGATCGAAGCCGGCGACGTGCTACTCGCGAAAGGTACCCGGACCGGGGCCGATCGGCTGGCCGACCTCGTGGGCGAGTAGCCGGCGGTATCATACGGTCGGTTGTAAGTCTATTCCGGGTCGATCGCATCCGTTATGCGATCGTACCGGTAAATCGTTACAACCGACCGTATCACAGTTCTCGCGTGAGCCGGCGTGCCTGCAACGCAACGAGAACCGCCGTGAGCAACCCGCCCAGCGACAGCGCGAGCGACGCGCCGAGCCCGAGATACCACAGTCCAGCACCGCCGGTGCCCGGCAGGACGACAAAGAAAAGATACACCAGCACCGTCACTGCGATCCCGACGCCGAACCCGCGAAGCGCGTGCTTGCGGACCTGCAGCGCCTCGACGAAACGCGCGCGACCGGATTCGGGACGGTCGTCTGACACACGTCGCTGTTGTCGGTCCCGGTACAAAACCACACTGATCACCGATCGGACGAAACGCTTCGAAAAACCGATCAGATCTCGCTCTCGAAGTCCTCGAGCGCGTAGGCGGGTTCGGCACCGCGGCGATCCAGCGTCTCGTTGGCCAGCAGCCAGTAGACGACACTCAGGGCCTTGCGACCCTTGTTGTTCGTCGGGACGACCAGATCGACGTTGCTGGTCGTGTTGTTCGAGTCGCACATCGCGATGACCGGGATGCCGACCGTGATGGCCTCTTTGACGGCCTGTGCGTCACCGATCGGGTCCGTGACGACCACGACGTCCGGCTCGATGTAGCCCTCGTAGTCGGGATTAGTGAGCGTTCCGGGGATGAACCGACCCGTTCGGGCGCGAGCGCCCACGGCATCGGCGAACTTCTCGGCCGGGAACCGGCCGTACTGTCGGGAGGAGGCCACGAGGATCTGCTCGGGGTCGTAGTTCGCGAGGAAGTCCGCGGCGGTGCGGATCCGCGAGTCGGTCATCGAGACGTCCAGCACGTACAGCCCGTCCGTGCGGACGCGGTGGATGAACCGCTCCATGTCGGCGGTCTTCTGCTGGGTCCCGATGTGAACCCCGGCTCCGAGGTAGTCCTCGACCGGAATGAGGAGGTCGGCCTCCTCGCCCTCGGGCATGACGTCCTCGTCCAGTGCCGGCCCTTCCTCGGCGTCGGGTTCGTCGGCGTCCGCTTCCGGTTCGTCGGTCGCGGGTTCGGTCTCAGCGTCCGTCGGCGCGTCGGCCTCGGACGCCGGCGATTCCTCCGTCTCGGCGACAGCGCCGGCGTCGCCGGCGGCCTCCGAAGTCTCGTCGATGTCGTCTTCTTCGTCCTGACTCATGCTTGTTCTTCGATGCGGATGAGTTCGTTCAGTTTGGCGGTGCGTTCGCCGGCGACGGTGCCGGTCTTGATGTAGGGGGCGGCCGCGCCCACGGCGAGGTGGGCGATGGTCGTGTCCTCGGTCTCACCGCTGCGGTGAGAGACCACCGACTGGATGCCATGTCTGGCCCCGAGTTCGATGGCGTCGACGGCGTCCGAGAGCGTCCCGATCTGGTTGGGCTTGATGAGAATGGAGTTCGAGGAGCCCTTGTCGATACCTTCCTGGAGGCGCTCGACGTTAGTGACGTAGAGGTCGTCGCCACAGATGAGCGTCCGGTCGCCGACGCGGTCGGTCAGCTCGGCGAAGGCCTCGAAGTCGTTCTCGTCCAGGGGGTCCTCGACGTAGGCCATGTCGTACTCGTCGACCATCTCGGCGACGTAGTCGATCTGTTCGGCCGTCGAGCGGTTGTCCTCGCCCTCGTAGACGTACTCGCCGTCTTCGTACATCTCGGCGGCGGCCATGTCCAGGCCGAACGAGATCTCGAAGCCGAGTTCGTCGCCGACCTCGGTGGTGGCCTGATCGACGATTTCGAAGGCCTCGTCGTCGCCGATCGGCGGCGCCCACGCGCCCTCGTCGCCCTTGTTCGCGGGGACGCCCTTCTCTTCGAGAATCTCGCCGATGCGAGCGTGAACCTGCGCGTTGGCGAAGACCGCCTCGGTGACGCTCGGTGCGCCCACCGGCGCCGAGAGGAACTCCTGGATGTTGGTGGCTTCCTCGGCGTGCTCGCCGCCGCCGACGACGTTCCCCAGCGGCGTCGGGAACTGATCGCCCCGGAAGGTCCCGCCCAGGTGCTGATACAGCGGTGCACCGAGCACGTCGGCGCCGGCCTTGGCGGCGGCCATGCTGATCGCGACCGCGCTGTTCGCGCCGATCTCCGAGAAGTTCTCGGTGCCGTCGGCGGCGTGCAGCGCGGCGTCGACCTCGCGCTGGTTGCCGGCGTAGACCTCGCCGACCAGCCGCGGGACGGCGTGTTCGCGGGCGCTGGCGATCGCCTCGTTGGCCGGTAGTTCGATCGCTTCGTGTTCGCCCGTGCTCGCGCCGCTCGGAGCGGCCGCACGGCCGAACCCACCGCTCTCGGTGGTGACGTCGGCCTCGACGGTCGCGTTGCCTCGCGAGTCCAGTACGCGTCGCAGTCGCACGTCCGTGATAAGTGTCATGTGTGCTGCCCTCGGTTGACGGTGAAAGGGAGGACGCCGGCGTCGTACTCTTCGGCCGCGATGAGGATCGGCTGGGTCTGCTCGGTGTCGATCAACACCGGCGCGCCGTGGGCGATCTGCAGCGCTCGCGCACCGATGATGCGAGCCTTCTCGTAGCGGTTGTACTGCTGGGCCCCCATCATTGATACGGTGCGACGACGTCGACGAGGTCCTCGTGCGAGACGAGCATCCGCCGACAGCAGTGTCGTTCGACGCCCAACTCGTCGAGTACCTTCTCGGGGTCTTCGTCGCCCTCGCGGGCCCGCTCTTTGAACTCCTCCCATTCGCCGGCGATAACGTTTCCACAGGTGAAACACCTGACCGGTACCATCATATCTTGATCACCTTAGCGGTAGGACTTCTGATAGCGCGCACGGGCACCGGGTCCGCCCCACTTCTTGGGCTCGGACTGACGCACGTCGTTGACCAGCAGCGAGCGGTCGAACTCCATGTACGCGTCGCGCAGTTCCGCGTCGTTCATGTGCTGGACCAGCCCGCGTGCGATCGCCGTCCGGGTGGCGTCCGCCTGCCCGGTCGTGCCGCCACCCTCGACCGTCACGTCGACGTCGACCGATTCGCGCAGGTCGTCGTCGGCGATCCGGAAGGGCTCGAGCATCTTCAGCCGTGCCAGCTCCGGTTCCACCAGTTCGACGGGGCGGGAGTTGATCCGAACCCGGCCCTCGCCGTCGCTCACTGTCGCGCGAGCGATGGCGGTCTTCTTCTTGCCTGATGTGTTCGTTACCATGTTACCTTGGCTCCGAGGCTTGCCGCGAGTTCGTCCAGTTCGACGAACCTGATGTTCGATAGCCGATCCAGCGACGTGTCCTCGAGAACTTCGCCCTCGTCGTCGTAGGGATTGCCCACGTACACGCGGACGTTCTCGAAGGCTTCACGACCCTGTTGCTCCTTGTAGGGAAGCATGCCACGGATCGCGCGCTTGAAGATCCCGTCGGGTCGCTTGGGATAGGCCGGCCCCCGATCGGAGCCGATGTCCCGACGCTTCTGGTATTTCTCCACGACGTCGTCCTCGCGGCCGGTGATGACCGCGCGTTCGGCGTTGACGACCGCGATCGTCTCGCCGTCCATCGCGCGTTCGGCGACCTGACTCGCCACGCGACCCATGATGCAATCACGGGCGTCGACGATCACGTCGACATCGATCGTGTCTGTGTTCATCGGATCACCCGTACGTTCGAGCCGTCGGGGTTGTTCTGTACTGCCTGTTCGAGCGAGACGGTCTCGCCGACCTGTTCGATCTTTGTCTCGGCCGAGCTGGAGAAGTCGACGGCCGCGACAGTGACGTCCTTCTGCAGGACACCGCTGCCGAGAACCTTGCCCGGAACGACCACGGTCTCGTCTTCCCGGGCGTACCGTTCGATACGGCCCAGGTTGACTTCTGCGTGGGTGCGCCGCGGCTTTTCGAGCCGGTCGGCGACGTCGCCCCAGACATTTCCGCCCGACTGACGGGCGGCCGACTTCAGATCGGCGATGAGACTACTGAGTCTCGGGTTACTCTTACTCATAACGTCCCTCCTGAAAAGTGCAGGGAGCAGGATTTGAACCTGCGGACCCCTACGGGACAGCGCCCTGAACGCTGCGCCGTTGGCCAGACTTGGCTATCCCTGCTCGCAATAGTCTGTTTTTCGTGGCCCTTCAAACCCCTTTCGGTCCGGCGGTCCCGACCGCTCGCACCGCTGGGGGCAGCGGACGGACGCCGTGGGTGTCGAAGGGCAGTTTTCATTGTTATAGCTGTACCGCGTCTTTCAGTTCCTCGGCGCGACCGCGGATCGAATCGATCCCGGCCTGCACGAGCGTGTCCACGTCGAACGACCCGTCCGTCTCGACGTCGAAGACGAACGCGTTCTCGACGTCCGTGACCTCAACCTCGCTGTCAGGGTAGCGCTCGGTGAGGTCGTTGTCGAACTCCTCGGCCGGGACCAGCTCGCCGTCTTCGGTCTCGATGACCCCGCGAACGATTTCGGGTTCGTCGTCGTGGAACTCGTCGCGATCGCCGACGACCTCGACGCGCTGGAGGTGTCGATACCCGACCGCAACGCCACCCTGGTGTTTGGCGTGGTCTTTCCCGTAGCCGAGTTCGGCCTCGGCCTCGAGTTCCAGCCGCTGGCCGTCCTTGAGTTCGATGATCGGCACGTCCGTTTCGGCCGGCTGCACCATCTCGTCGCTTGAGACGAGATCGCCGGAGTAGGCCGTCTCCGGGCCCTCGACGTCGAGTGCGAGCGTGACAGTGTCCTCGGCGTCGAACTCGCCGCCGAGCGGCGTCGTCAGCGGGACCAGCCCGAGCCGGAGCGCGAGCTGCTCGTCGAACATCACCGAGGAGTTCTCGATGAACCGGACGGTATCGATACTGAACGTGGGCACGTCGGCGATCATCGCCCGGCGGATGCCGTTGGCGAACGCCGGCGTGACACCACGGACGAGGAACTTCGCCTCGGTGTCGTCGCGCTCGATGAACGTTACGTCGTAGTCTGCCATTGTGGTTACCCGCTGGATTTCGGACTGCGCGTCCCGTCGTGTGGGATCGGCGTGACGTCCTCGATGCGACCGATCTCCAGGCCCGCACGGGCCAGCGCGCGGATCGTCGCCTGCGCACCCGGACCGGGGTTGGTCTGGAGGTTTCCGCCGGGACCGCGCACGCGAACGTGAACGCCCTCGACGCCCTGGGACTGGACGTCCTCGGCGACGGTTTCGGCCATCTGCATCGCCGCGTACGGCGAGGCCTCGTCGCGGTTCTGCTTGACGACCGTCCCGCCGGAGGACTTCGCGAGCGTCTCCGCGCCGGTCAGGTCGGTGATCGTGATGATCGTGTTGTTGAACGATGCGTGCACGTGAGCGATGGCCCACTTGCTGTCCTCGTTTTCTGCCATGTTATTGATCCTCCGCGCGTTCGGGGTGGAGTTCGTCCGCGAGCGGGCTCGCCTCGTCGAAGGCGATCGTGCCCTCCTCCTCGACAGCGACCTTCTTCGAGGGGGTCTGGACCCGAGCACCGTCGACGGTGACGTGCCCGTGGACGATGAACTGCCGGGACTGTTCGGGCGTGTTGCCCAGCCCCTTCCGGTAGGCGACCGTCTGGAGTCGCCGTTCGAGCACGTCGGTCACGTCCAGCCGCAGGACGTCGTCGAGCGCGTCCTGCTCGCCGAGAATGCCGAGGCGCTTGAGCCGGGCGAGGAACTCGCTCGCCTCCTCGTCGCCGGTGTCGGCGCGGCCGAGCAGTTCCCGGGCCTCACGGCGGTAGCCGCGCAGTTCTGACTGGGCCCGCCAGAGCTCTTCCTTGTTCTTGAGACCGTACTGGGTGAGCAGTCCGGACTCCTCGCCGATCCGTTCACCCTGGTAGGGGTGGTTCGGCGTCTCGTAGAACTTGGTGTTTGATCCGAGTGCCATTATTCTTCCTCAGCTGCGGCTTCCTCAGCCTGTTCTTCCTTGATCGCCTCAACGTTGACACCGATCGTCCCCTCGGTACGGCCTGTGGACTTGGTGCGCTGGCCACGGACCTTCTGTCCGCGCTTGTGGCGGACGCCCTTGTAGGAGTCGATCATCTTCATGCGGTTGATGTCCTGACGACGCGTGAGATCGAGATCGTTGCCAATCTCGTGAGTCGTCTCGCCGCTGAAGAAGTCGTTGCGATGGTTCGCGAGCCACTCGGGGACCTCGTCGGCGAAGCCCTCGACCAGTTCGACGATCTCGTCGATCTGCTCCTGGTCGAGGCGACCGAACGTGTCCCGTCGATCGACGCCCGCTTTCTGGGCGATGATCCGAGCGGCGCGGTGACCGATACCGTTCATGTCCGTCAGCGAACGCTCGACCGACTTGGTGCCGTCGAGGTCCGTCTGTCCGATGCGGACGAAGTACTGGAGGTCCTCGTCGTCCTCCGGCGCGTCCGCGTCTGGGTCTTCTGCACTCATGTGTGGGTTGGGTGAAGCGTCGTGGCGGGGATTCGAACCCCGGAGGCTTGACGCCACATGGTTAGCAACCATGCGCCTTGGGCCGCTTGGCTACCACGACTCGCTTGCAGTGTACTCGCGCCCTCTCGGACTCGGGGGCCGTCCCCCTGCACGATTCGTACGTGACTGCTCGGTCGTGCCGGCATATAAGCCCAACGGATCACCGTTCGGATGCGGACGCGTGTCACTGGCTCGCCCGTCACCGGTCGCGGCGAGACGTCTGCCTGCCAATCACGCTACGCTCTATCTGTTCGCTGCGATGATGGCTGACACTGGTGGCTATCCCATTTCGAACTGATCTGGCACGACGGCGTGCCAGATATCGTTCCGAACGGATAGCCACCAGTATGAACCCGCGGTCAGCCGCTCCGGCCCGGCGGTCATCCGGAGGTGTCTTCCCACAGCTCGACGGGCCGACAACAGTGGTGGTTTGCGCCCGTGTGCCCTGACCGATTCCGCATGATCGCGAATAACGCTCACAATAGATAGATAAGTGAAAACATAATTCCTCATTGATCTATTTCGCGCGCGCACGTGAGACTTAAGGAACTACCCGGCATACGTCGGAGTACTTCATGAGTCAGGACAGCGATTACGGGGCGGATTCGATCCAGGCCCTCGAGGGGCTGGAGGCAGTCCGCAAGCGCCCGGCGATGTACATCGGCTCGACCGGGTCACGCGGGTTGCACCACCTCGTCTACGAGGTCGTCGACAACTCGATCGACGAGGCACTGGCAGGCCACTGCGAGTCGATCGACGTCACGATCCACGAGGACGGGTCGGTATCGGTTCGCGACGACGGGCGCGGGATCCCGGTCGACACTCACCAGGAGTACGACCGGCCGGCGCTTGAGGTCGTGATGACAGTGCTTCACGCCGGCGGCAAGTTCGACAACAAGTCCTACCAGGTCTCCGGTGGGCTGCACGGCGTCGGCGTCTCGGTCGTGAACGCCCTTTCGTCGGAACTCGTCGTCGAGGTCACGCGAAACGGCGGCGTCTATCGGGAGCGCTTCGAGCGCGGCGTCCCGCAGGGGATCGAGCGCGTTCGTGACTCCGGGCCGGACGAGGGGACCGGAACGGAGATCCGGTTTTGGCCCGACGACGAGATCTTCGAGACGACCGACTTCGAGTTCTCGACGCTATCGAGTCGCCTTCGGGAGCTGGCCTTCCTGAACTCCGGTGTCGAGATCGCGCTGGCCGACGAGCGTGACGACACGAGCGAGCGCTTCTACTACGAGGGCGGCATCCGGGAGTTCGTCGAGTACCTCAACGAGACCAAAGCGCCGCTGCACGCGGACGTCATCTACTTCGAAGACGTCGAATCGAGCGTTCACGTCGAAGTCGCACTGCAGGCGACCGACGAACTGCAGGGCTCGATCCACGCCTTCGCGAACAATATCAACACCCGGGAAGGCGGGACACACCTCACAGGTTTCAAGACCGCGCTGACGCGCGTCGTCAACGATTACGCGACCAGCAACGACCTCCTGAAAGACCTCGACGACACGCTCAAGGGCGAGGACATCCGCGAGGGGCTGACTGCGGTCATCTCGGTCAAGCACCCCGACCCCCAGTTCGAAGGCCAGACGAAGACGAAACTGGGCAACAGCGAGGTGCGAGGGATCGTCGAATCGGCCGTCCACGAACACCTCGGAACGTACTTCGAGGAGAACCCCGACACGGCCGAGGCGATCATCGGCAAGGCAGTCGAGGCCGCGAAGGCCCGCAAGGCCGCCAAGAAGGCCGAAGAACTCACGCGGCGAAAGAGCGCGCTCGATTCGACGGCACTCCCGGGAAAGCTGGCCGACTGCCAGACGAAAGATCCCGAGGAAGCCGAACTGTTCATCGCCGAGGGGGACAGCGCCGGCGGCAGCGCGAAACAGGCGCGCGACCCCGAGTTCCAGGCCGTGCTTCCGATCCGCGGGAAGATCCTCAACGTCGAGAAACACCGTCTCGATCGGATCCTCGAGAACGAACAGGTCAGAAACATCATCACGGCGCTGGGGACCAGCATCGGCGACGAGTTCGACATCGACGAGTTGCGATACGGAAAAGTAATCGTGATGAGTGTTGACGGTGAAGAGCACGCGTTCGTTCGTGATACCGACGGACGGACAAGATTCATCGAAATCGGTCCGTTCATTGATGACGTTATCGAAGACGGTGGAGATGCCTACCAAGACTACGAAGTTTTGTGTTTCGGACGCAACGACAATGTGACGAAATTTCGGCCGATCGATCAGGTCATTCGGCATGAAATAGACGAGCCACTGTACGAAATCGAGACGGCTTATGGTCGAAACCTGAAGGTGACCGCATCACACAGCGTGTTCGTCTATCGTGACGGGGAAATCCAGCTGGCTGAGGGTGATGATATCGTCCCCGGTGATGAGGTGGTCGCGCCGAAAAAGACCCCCATCAACGGCAATATGGACGGAGAAGAAATAGATCTCCTCCGCGAGCTCGTCAAGCACTCGGATGAATACGATCACGAAGTGGTTGCCCGTGGCAAAGGCATCGAAGAGATGTTCAAAGCAAAAATACGTCAAGAACTACAGGACGATGCTGCGGACACTGTCAATCGGACGGAGGCGCGGGTTGAGACGCCGGAACGTATTAGATCGGCACTAAAGCGAAAGCGAAAGCAAGCAGATCTGACACAACAGGAGATCTGTACTGAAGTTGGCATCGCTCAACCAATCACAGTCTCACAGTGGGAGCGAGGCCAGTCACGACCGACTATATCGAACTTCCAACAGTACTGTGAAGCGGTCGGTGCATCTGTCAGCACAGTCATGGAGGATGTTTCAATCACGGACTCGCTGCTCGACCAGCGGTGGAACGAGCAGTATACCGCTGCACCGGCCAATCGTGTTCGGGATTACATTCGAGTGGGAGATCTCGAGATGTCTGATCTCGAATTGATCCCGGACGATGCCACAGTCGAACTCACACCTCAGCACTACGCAGACAGCAGTATCAACCGATATGTCACGGTTGACGAGACGCTGCTCGAACTGTTTGGTTTCTACGCTGCGGAAGGTTCCTGTTCACCTCGGAACGGCGTCCGCCTCGCAATGGGAGCGAACAACCAGTCGTTAGTGGAAAAATGCCGCAATGCGTTCGAGCATGTCTTCGGTATTCGCGGGAAACTGAGTGAATACGAAAACCGGGTTGACGAAGTAAAACTTGTCAACAGAGTTGCTGCACTCGTCTGGGAACACGTCTTTGGATTCGATGGCGAGGACGCAACGGAAAAGTCAATGCCTGATCTCGTGTTCGATGTTTCCTCTCGTAGCCAGCGCGCGTTCCTTCGAGGGTATCTCCGCGGCGATGGGACAGTCAACGAGGACAAAATTGCCTGGACAACGACTTCGCGTGAACTCGCCAGCGGAGTGATGTATCTCCTTTCAGCCCATGGCGTCATTGCCTCACATACAAAGTTGGCCGCTGATGACCTTGACAATTCATCCGATGGCAGGATCAAGTCGAAATCGACACGTCATGTGATCTCCGTCAGTGCTCGCTCGGATCTCGAAACGCTCCAAGACGTCTGGGAACCACAGCCAACTGGCGCACAACTCCTCGATAAAGTCGAACAGGGATATGATAACGAACAAAACCGTCGTTATCGTGACTTACCCGGAGACCTCATTGCATTGCCGGTTCGGCGTGTTGAGGAGGTCGACCCTACAAATGAGTACGTCTATGACTTTTCGGTCGAAAGCGACGAGAACTTCATCGCCGGTACAGGTGGTCTCTGTGCTCACAATACCGACGCCGACGTCGACGGAGCCCACATCAGGACCCTGCTCTTGACGCTCTTCTATCGACACATGCGGCCGCTGCTGGAGGGAGGACACATCTACGCTGCGCGGCCGCCGCTGTACCGGATCAGGTATCGCGGCGAGACGTACGACGCGATGACCGACGCCGAGCGCGACGAGATCATCGAAGCGAAGTGCAACGGCAGCCCCGATCAGGTCCAGCGGTTCAAGGGCCTGGGCGAGATGAACCCCCAGCAGCTCTGGGAGACGACGATGAATCCCGAGAACAGGTTCCTCAAGCAGATCACCATCGAGGACGCCGCCGCGGCGGACAAGATGTTCTCGGTGCTGATGGGTGACGCCGTCGAACCGCGCAAGCAGTTCATCAAGGAACACTCGCCGGAAGCCGAGTGGGTGGACATATGAGTTCCGACATGCCGGACAGTCCGGACGTAGACGCCGCACGGATCGAACACGTCCGGATCGAGGACGAGATGGAGCAAAGCTACATCGACTACGCGATGAGCGTCATCGCCGGTCGCGCCCTGCCGGACGTTCGGGACGGCCTCAAGCCCGTCCATCGTCGCATCCTCTATGCGATGCACGAGATGGGCGTCTCGTCGGGGTCGTCCCACCGCAAGTCCTCGTCGATCGTCGGCGAGACGATGGGGGACTATCACCCCCACGGCGACAGCGCGATCTACGACACGCTCGTGCGGATGGCCCAGGACTTCTCGATGCGCTACCCGCTGGTCGACGGGCAGGGGAACTTCGGGTCGATGGACGGCGATCCGCCCGCCGCGATGCGCTACACGGAGGCGCGAATGGCCCCGATGGCCGAGGAGTTGCTGGCCGACCTCGAGAGGGACACCGTCGATTTCACGTCGAACTACGACGATCGACTCGAGGAACCCGAGGTGCTGCCCGCGGCCTTCCCGAACCTGCTCGTCAACGGGTCGTCGGGGATCGCCGTCGGGATGAGCACGAACATCCCGCCGCACAACCTGGGCGAGATAATCGACGCGACCGTCCATCTCATCGACAATCCCGACGCCGACATCGCTGATCTGATGGAGTACGTCAAGGGGCCCGACTTCCCGACGGGGGCGAACATCGTCGGCAAGGACGCCATCTACTCGGCGTACGCGACCGGCCGCGGACGGCTGACCGTCCGCGCGGAGTTCGAGGTCGAAGAGACCGAATCGGGTCGGGACCGGATCGTCGTCACCGAACTCCCCTATCAGGCGAACAAGGCCCGCATCGTCGAGCGGATCGCCGACGACGTCAACGAGGGGAAGATCGAGGGCGTCGCCGACCTCCGCGACGAGTCCGACCGGGACGGGGTCCGGGTCGTCGTCGAGTGCAAGCGCGGCGCGAACGTCGAGGTCGTCAAGAACCAGCTGCTCGAACACCACCTGGAGTCGACCTTCGGCGTGATCAACCTCGCGCTGGTCGACGGCCAGCCCGAGGTGCTGACGCTGAAGGAGTCCCTCCAGCAGTACATCCAGCACCGTCGGGACGTCGTCCGCCGTCGCTCGGAGTTCGATCTACAGGAGGCCGAGGACCGGGCACACATCCTCGAAGGGCGGCTGACGGCCGTCCAGAACGCCGAAGACATCGTCGAACTCGTTCAGGAGGCCGAGGACCGAGACGCCGCCAAGGCCGCGCTGGGAGAGCGCTACGACTTCTCGGAGGCGCAAGCGGAACACGTCGTCCGGATGCAGATCGGGTCGCTCACGTCCGCCGAGGTCGGCGAGATCGAAAGCGAGTACGAGGAGGTCCAGGCCGAGATCGAGCGCCTGACGGCGATCCTCGAAAGCGACGAGAAGCTCGACGAGGTGATCAAAGACGAACTGCGGGCGATCGAGGACGAATACGACGACGAGCGTCGGACGTCGATCGTCGAGGATACGGGGACGGTCACCCGCGAGGACCTCGTGCCCGAAGAGGACGTGCTCGTCGTCATGACCGCCGACGATTACATCAAGCGGATGCCCGCGGACACCTTCGATCCGCAGCGGCGCGGCGGCAAGGGGATCATCGGCGGCGATCCCAAAGAGGGCGATCGCGTGACGACGATCTTCCGGGCCCACAGCCACGACTACCTGCTGTGTTTCACCAATCACGGGCAGGTCTACCGGCTGAAAGCCTACGAGATCCCGGAGATGTCCCGGACCGCACGGGGCAAGTCGGCGGTCAACCTGCTGGATCTGGACGACGACGAGCAGATCACGGCGGTCGTCCCGACGGACGACCTCGATCCCGAGGAGTCCATCACGATGGCGACCCGACAGGGGTACGTCAAGCGCACGCCCTGTTCGGCGTTCGAGAACATCCTCTCGACGGGGATCCGCGCCGCAAAGCTCGAGGACGGCGACGAGCTCGTCGACGTCGAGGTGACGGACGGGAGCACTGACCTCGTGATCGCGACCGAGGGCGGGATGACGATCCGGTTCGACGAGAGCGAGGTCAGAGAGATGGGGCGGTCCGCCCGCGGCGTCCGCGGGATCGACCTGCAGGACGACGATGCGGTGGCCGGGCTCGTGGCGACCGAGGAGGGCGACGATCGCGCGCTGCTGACCGTCACGGAAAACGGATACGGCAAGCGAACCTCGCTCGCCGAGTATCGCTGTCAGTCTCGATACGGGAAGGGGCTGATCGACATCAAGACCGGCGATCGTAACGGTTCGGTAGTCGACGTGAAGGCCGTCGTGGAGGGCGACGACGTCGTCGTCGCGAGCGAAACCGGCCAGATCATGCGCTGTCCCGTCGGCGATATTTCGAAGGTCGGTCGGAACACGATGGGAGTCGTTATTATGGACGTCGAGGACGACGACAGCGTCGCGTGTCTGGATGTCCTGCCGGCAGAGACACCCACAGACCAAGAGTAGCGGCGACGTCCGGGCCGTTTTTTCATCAACGGTTTTCGGGAGCGCGCTCGTCGCGCGACCCAAAAAGGTTGAAGGGAGTCGTTATTATGGACGTCGAGGACGACGACAGCGTCGCGTGTCTGGACGTCCTGCCGGCAGAGACACCCACAGACCAAGAGTAGCGGCGACGTCCGGGCCGTTTTTTCATCAACGGTTTTCGGGAGCGCGCTCGTCGCGCGACCCAAAAAGGTTGAAGGGAGTCGTTATTATGGACGTCGAGGACGACGACAGCGTCGCGTGTCTTGACGTCCTGCCGGCAGAGACACCCACAGACCAAGAGTAGCGAGTAGATAGGTGAAATCGACGTTTCACCGATCGTATTCGATTTCCGGTTCGAGCCACAGACTGCGATCATAGCGGATACAGCGCGGAAACCCACCCGTGCACGGGTGGGAGGAAGCGCGTACGGTCTGTGCGACAACCCACCGACGACGACAAGGCCGACTCCCTAACGTTTTTGAACCATCAAGTATACATATGATGTATGGAGAAGCGGCGGACTGTCCCCGTGAAACTCGACGTGGACAGTGACGACGCCGCACTCCTCGAAGAGACCATAGACGAGTTTCTGTGGGCGGCTAACTATGTGACGCGCCACGCGTTCGACGGCGAATACGTCACCACAAGCAAGACCACGCTCAACGACGACACCTACGACGACGTGCGTGCGGAAACTCGTCTACACAGCAACCACGTCCAAGCCGCCCGAAACAAGGCCGCCGACGCCTGCAAAAGCGTGGTCAAAAAGTGGAAACAGGGCAAGAAAGCGTCGATGCCCCACTTCACCAGCCCCCACCTCGTCTACGACCACCGCACCGCCACCTTCCACGACGAGTACGTGTCGCTGGCAACAGTTGATGGTCGCATCGAAGCCGACTACGTGCTCCCTGACGAAAAGCGAAACACGCCCCATGCGGAATACCTTTTCTCGGACGAATACGAAACCACGGGGGCGGAACTACACTACAGCAACGGCAACTGGATGCTTCACATCCACACAAAGACGGACGTGGAGCCTGACACGTCGGCACAGGATGCCACCGAGAACAGCACAGTTCTCGGGGTAGACCTCGGCGTGAACAATCTCGCAGTTGCCTCAACCGGCACGTTTTGGACTGGTGACGAATTTGACCACTGGCGACGTGAGTACGAGAAACGCCGTGGGGACTTGCAGGAACACGGCACGCGGTGGGCACACGAGAATATGCAGGCTGTCGGTCGCAAAGAAGACGGTCGGTTCAAGATAACGCTTCACCGTCTCTCGAACGAGTTGGTGGCTGAAGCCCGCGAGAACGAGTGTTCGGTGATAGCGTTTGAAGACCTGACAGACATTCGGGAACGCACTGGTGCGTCGTGGGGTCACAAGTGGGCGTTTCGTCGGCTTGTCGAGTACGTCGAGTACAAAGCCGCCGAGTACGGTATCGACGTGGAACAGGTTGACCCAGAGAACACGTCGCGTCGGTGCTCACACTGTGGGTTCACGCATCCAGATAACCGCGATGGTGAGGCCTTCGAGTGCTTGAAATGCGGCTATGAGAACCACGCGGATTACAACGCGGCGAAGAACATCGGTTTGCGGTATCTCCGCCGGAACCAAACTGGCTCTGGTGGAGGCGCACCCGTAGGCGTGCGCTTGAACAGCGGGACGCTGAACGCGAATGGAGGTTATTCTCCTGCCGACGAGTCGGCCAGAGCGGGAGTCCACGCTGAAAGCCCACGGCTTTAGCCGTGGGTTAGCTTACGGATCGATCGACCGCCGTTTTGGTCGTGCTCGCGCTCGTCGGGTTCGCACTGATCGCGGCACCGGTCGCGTCGCCGCCGGACGTCCCCGAGGACCGAATCGAGTACTACGTCGAGGACGGCTGGATGGACAACGAGGATCAGGTGAATCTCGCGTACGCGAACCTCACCGAAGCCGAACGCGCGGTCTTCGACGAGGCACGACAGACGAACGAGAACACAAGTAGCGGGACGACGGTCAACGCCTCAGCCGGTGACACCCCCGAGTCGCTAACGCCGCCACCGGACAGTATCAGGCTCTACAACGTCCGATACGACGGGGAGTGGTACCTCTTGCAGGTCAGACATCTCACCTACGAGGTGGACTTCGTGACACAACAGCTCCCGCGAGTCGGATCGATGGCCGTCGGCGTCGTGTGTCTCGTCGGGGCCGCGTATCGGCGGTTCGCTGTCTGATCGGCGCGCGCTTTCGCACGACTTTTGGGTATGCCCCAATTATAGGGGGTTACGACACGATGATCTCCAAGGGTTGCGAGCAGTGTGCGAAAGGCGGCAAGATGGTGATTTTCGTCTACGGGTACTGCGATCAGCGCGACTGTTTCTACTGCCCCCTTGGGGAGAACCGCAAGAACGTCACCGACGTCTACGCCAACGAGCGGAAAGTCGAGGAGGACGAGGACATCATCCGCGAGGCCGAGCGCATGAGCGCGATGGGGTCCTCGATCACCGGCGGCGAACCCCAGGAAGTGATGGACCGGACGACCCGCTACATCTCGCTGCTGAAAGACGAGTTCGGCGATGACCACCACATCCACCTCTATACGGGGATCACCGGCGGTCGGGAGAACATGCGCCGGCTGGCCGAGGCCGGACTGGACGAGATCCGCTTTCACCCGCCGCTCGAACAGTGGGGGGAGCTGCACGGCACCGAGTGGGAGGAGATCCTCTACATCGCCCGCGAGGAAGGAATCACGCCAGCCTTCGAGATTCCGGGCATCCGGCCTGAGACGGAGTTCCTCGAGTTCATCGACGAGGGTGCCGCGGAGTTCTGCAACGTCAACGAGTTCGAGATGTCCCACGGCAACTTCCGGCGGATGCAAGAGGAGGGCTACGAACTCCGGGAGGGCCACATGAGCGCCGTCGAGAGCGGCCGCGAGGAGATCCTGGACGTGATGGGCGACCACGAGAAGGTCTACTTCTGTACGTCCGTGTTCAAAGACGCCGCACAACACCGCCGTCGGCTCAAACGGATGGCCCGCAACGTTCGTCGTCCCTTCGACGAGATCACCGACGACGGAACGCTCGTCTACGGCAAGGCGACGGTCGACCCGGGACGCTTCGAGGAACTGGGCGTCCCGGAGGAGTACTATACCGTCAAGTCCGAGCACGTCGAGGTCGCGTGGTGGCTGTTAGAGGAGATGGTCGGGGAGGGTGACATCGAACGCGGCGAGATCGTCGAGCAGTACCCGACGGTCGATGGCACGGTCGTCGAGCGGACACCGGTGGCGTAGCATACGCCGAACTGCGTGAGGCGTTTCACCGGAACCGAGTGCAACGAGGTTCCGGCCTTTTTCCCCACGTTTTTGCGAGGAGTGGTAGCCGAGAGACGCGAGGCTACCCGACGAGGAAAAAGTGGGACTGGCACGGTCGTCGAGCGGACACCGGTGGCGTAGCATACGCCGAACTGCGTGAGGCGTTTCACCGGAATCGAGTGCAACGAGGTTCCGATCAGTGTCCACCGGACGTGAGGTTGAGCCCGACGATCCCGACGACGATCACGCCGATGAAGGCGACGCGAGCGAGCGTCGCGGGCTCATCGAGGAGCACGATCCCGAGCGATGCGGTTCCGACGGCCCCGATGCCGGTCCACACGGCATACGCCGTCCCGACGGGCAACTCCTGGACGGCATGTGCGAGCAGGACCATACTGACGAGCAGTGCGGCGACAGTTCCGAGCGTCGGGAGCGGCTTCGAGAGCCCGTCGGAGTACGCGAGCCCGATCGCCCACGCGATCTCGAACAGTCCCGCGACGAACAGTACGATCCAGGCCATCTTGACTCCCTATCGCTCGCCGACGACCCACTTCTGACTGTATCGCTGGCCGCAATCACAGACCGCGTAGGCGTGAACGACGTCGCCTTGTGCGTAGATCCCGCCGACGTCTTCGTTCTGTTCCTCGGCAAACGCGAAGATGAACCGGACAGCGTGTTCAGCGTTCGAGTCGTCGTCGCTCGCGGGACAGACGCCACCAGTCAGATCGGATTCGATCGTGCCGTCGGTGTCCATCGCCGCCTGGGCCAGTTCCATCGGGTCCGTGCCGGTCGCCTTCCGGAAAGCGCTTCGGCCGTTCTCGCCCGGCAGGACGAGGACGACGCCGTTCTCGACGGGTTCGGCGTACGGTTCCAGCGCGTCGAGATCGTCGACGGTGTCTTCCCGGAGAAAGAACGCCACGTCGTCGGGTCGGTCGCCGGCCAGGAACTCGGATCGCTTGCTCATGGCTGTCAGGAGTCGATCCGCGTGGAAAAGTGGTCCGATGCGGGCGAAGGGAACGCAGAAAGTGGGCTAGATAGTGAGGAACTGCGAGACCATCCACTTGGTGAAAATCGCCGTCAGCGCTCCGAGCCAGGCGAGCATCACGAAGTGCATGTAGGAGTTCATCTTGTGGCCGCCGTCGAGCGTGCGGACCATCAGTGCCGACAGCATGGCGTTGAACACGACGACGACGATCAGCAGGAACTCGATCAGCGGGATGTCGTAGACGCCGGTGTTGATCAACGCACCGGCGTCGAACTGGCTCGTCTCGGCGAGATTCAGCGAGAGGCCGGTGAGGATATTGACGACCTGAAGTCCGATGAAGAAGGCGAACGTCGAGGCCGCAGTGATACCGTACAGCAACCCGATCAGCGTGGTCGTCTCCTGGCGGCGCTGCTGGCGCAACTGGAGCACTTCGTTCATGTTTTCCGCGATGAGTTCACCCAGCATCTTGGGATCGCCACCCATCTCGCGGCCGACGAGGTACATCTCCGAGAACGTCTGGATGAGATACGACCGCGACTCGGCAGTGAAGTGACGCCAGGCGCTGGCGGGTTCGATGCGCATGTTCAACCGCTTGTAGAGGTTGTCGATCTGTGGCGTCAGCGCGCCGAAGTCCTTCTTTCGGAGCGACTTCAGCACCGTCGAGGTGGTCGACTGCTTGGCACCCTCAGTGGCCCCGAGCCCGCGAATGAAACTGGGGAACTCCTCGTCACGGCCCTGAATCCGCCGCTCTTCGGCACGGGCCGCGAGCCCCGGGATCAAAAGCGGCGTCACGGGGACGGCGGCGTACAGCGTCAGCGGTGGCGGCGACCAGAACGGAACGAGCGTATCGAGCGTGATCGGACTGATCCCGAGTCGGCCGCCGAAGGTGATAAACACCAGCACAGCCGTGAGGCCGATCCCGACCGCGAACGCCCGATTGAGACGGTCCTCGATCGGTGAGGGGTACTCCTCGGGGTGGTACCAGACCGGGTCGTAGGGCGCGATCGACCGGATGGCGAGGTAGAACCCGGCCTGGACGAACACGAACAGGAGGATGACCGACGCGACCGTCGCCGTCGGGTTAGTTCCGGTCAACACCGGCAGGACGACCGCGAACACGAGCGCGAACGTCATCGAGAGGATCATCGACAGGTAGAGGTCTTTCATCACGTTGAGGTTGCCCAGCGTCCCCTCGTAGACCGTCGTGTAGTTCTCGATGATCATGTCCTGTTCGCTGATCAGGTAATCGTCGAGCGGCTGTCCGGCACCGAGATTGTACGCCAGCCGTTCGAAGAAATCCGAGAGCGTCTCGCTCGGGACCTGTTTGGCCCGTCGCCGACAGGCGTCGTCGAGGCTCTGATTCCAGGTGTCGACCAGCTCGACGACTCGCCCGAGTTCGGTCGCGAGTTCGCCGTACTCGTCTTCCTCCGCGAGCGCGCGGAACACTTCCATGCGATCGATCTTCGTCGTCGAGAGGACGGTCATGTGCGTGACCAGCAGGTGAAACCGGTTGTTGAGCTGGCGTTTGCGCTGGGAGAGCTGGACCTTGGGGAAGAACACGGCCGTCGCGAAGATCAGGAGCCCGAGCATCGGGATCGGTGCCCGAATGAACAGTGGGATGTCGAAAACGACCGTGGCGACAATCGTCACGAGGAAAAACACGGTCGCCGGCAACAGGATCGTCAGGAGGTATCGCTGGAGCGGGATGTCGAGTTTCCGATAGGAATCCATCAGTCCCGCGAGCGTGCTCGAGATCGACAGATCAATCGTAGCGGAGTCTTTCGTCGCCATCAGTCGGGTCGGTGGATGTCAAAGGGGACGCCCTCCAGTCCGTCCCGCTGGAAGTCCTCGATGAACTCGTTGACCTCGTGATAGCCGAGGATGTTTTCCTGGATCGCGCGCTGGATCAGGTCGGCACGGAACTGCAAGTCGTCGTAGATGTCACGGGTGTCCTCGTAGCCCAGCAGCGTCGCGATCTGCTCTTCGAGGACGTAGGAGTTGTTCATCCCCTGGAAGACAATCTCGTCTTCGACGGGATCCCAGTAGAACACCTGTCGAGTGATGACACCTTCCATCTCCTTGGAGTAACCCTCGATCTCCTGGACGCTGGTCACGCGCCGAAGGACGTCGTCGCCCTGTTTGACGCGGTTCTGGAAGAGCGCGATGTCGGCGTTGTCCATGAATGTCTCGGGGACGTTGATCGGATCGCCGGTGAACCGCTGGATCATCGAGACGATGTCGCTGGCGTGGAAGGTCAGCATGACAGGGTGGCCGGTCTGAGCGGCCTGAAACGCCATCCGACCTTCCTCGCCGCGGACCTCGCCCACGATGATGTAGTCGGGGCGAGAGCGCAGCGCGGCAGCCACGAGGTCGAACATGTCCACACCGGTGCCGCTCGACTCGTCGCCCTCGCGGGTGAGCAACTGTTGCCAGGTGTCATGTGGCGGGAGCACTTCGGCGGTGTCCTCGGCGGTGTAGATCTTGCTGTCCCGCGGGATGAACGACATGACCGCGTTCAGCGTCGTGGTCTTCCCGGACGCCGTCTCTCCGACGACGAAGACGGTCTGTTCGTTCTCCAGCGCGAGCCAGAGATACGCGGCCAGTTGCGGGCTAAGCGTCCCCCACTTGGTAATCTGGAAGATCGACAGCGGCGTCTCGTCGCCCTGGCGGATCGTGAGGCTGGGGCCTTTGACCGAGACGTCGTCGGAGTAGATGAGGTTCAGACGCGAGCCGTCCGGCAGCGTCGAGTCGACGATCGGGTCGCTGTCGGAGACGGGATCGCCGATGCGCTCGCCCATGTTACGCAGCCACTGGTCGAACTCCTCGTTGCTGTTCCACTCGACAGTCGTCTCAAGCATCCCGAAGACGCCATGATCGACGTAGCACTCGGTCGGCCCGATGACGTGGATGTCCTCGTTCGCAGGGTCGCGCATGACCGGTTCGAGCGGGCCGAGGCCGACGATGTCTCGGTTGAGTCGGTAGCGGATGTTCTCGTAGGTTTCCGGCTTGACGTCGATCTTGCCGATCGAGCTGAGGTTCCGGAGTCGCGAGAGGACCCCCGAGCCGCTCTCGCGGGTCTTGACGTGTGTCGTCTCCTGGAGGAGTTCCTCGATTCGGTCGTCGTACTCCGATTCGTCGGTCGGAGCGGGCTTGTTGACACTGCGCTGGAGCAGGCGATTGCGTACCTTGTCGAACACGACCTGCTCCTCGTCGGACAGATCCGGTTCGATCGCGTAATATTTCATGTCCTGCCCGATGTCGCCGTAGATGTGGGTGAAGATCGGGCCACCGACCGGATAGAGGATGTTCGGGCGGTCGGTCTCGAGTTCGCCGGCGGCCTCCTCGACGAACATGGGGAACTCGCCGGTAATCTGCTTGAACTTCTTGAGGTGATCGCGCAGATGTGGCCGGTTGGCCGCGTACTGTCTGAGTTCGTCCGACGGTTTCGGTCGTCCCTGTTCGGTCATCGTTTTATGCCACGCTCCGTGATTCGATGACGATGCCGGTACCCGAGCGGACCGAGTAGCCGATCGTATCGCCGACCTGCTCGCCCATGCCGGCGAACCGTTTGACTGAGATCTGTCGACGCACGTCGTTGCCGACCTCGATCATCTCCAGTTCGAGGAACACGTCCGCGATCGACCGGAACGGCCCGATCGCGTCCTCGTCCAGCGTCGAGGGGTCGACAGTGAGCACGATGACTTTCCCCTCCGCGATGATGTCCCGGAAGAAGGAGATGATCTCCAGTGCCGCCTGTCGCTCCTCGTTTTTCCGGACGAGGGCCTCGAACTTCGGATCGTTGCGCAAGATCGCGTCGAACGTATCGATGATGATCACGTCCGACTCCCACATGACCTCGGCGTCCATCAGTCGCTTGAGTAGATCCATGCGCTCGCCGCCGTCGTCTTCGTCGGAGAAGGTATTCGAATCGCCGATGTCGGCGTGCAGGAACAGGACGTGCTCGTCGAGTATGTGCTCGACCATGTCGTAATCGAGGCTGTGCATCTGGTCGAGAAAGCTTCCGACAGTGAGTTCGGTCGAGAGCATCGTTACCTGATGTCCCTCTTCACAGAGGCCGTAGGTGAACCGCTGACTCATCGCCGATTTGCCGGCCCCGTAGTCGCCCTCGATGAGGACGATACTCCCGGGCGGGATACCGCCGCCGAGTTCCTTGTTCAGTCGGTCGCGCTCGTCCAGTCCAAGCGAGAAGAGATCGGTCGTTGCGATACTCATACGTTAAATCTGAACACCTCCTCGTCACCGTTGATCGACACCTTGACCCGGTGGTCCCCCGAAGCGAGATCCGGTGTGGCGAACTCGACCCGGACGACGTCGCCCGGCCGCCAGCTGTCAGGGTTCTCGCCATCGACGACCGTCACCTCGATGTCCGACTGGAAAGCACCGTCCAGCAGTACCGTCAGCTGGTCGCCGTTCGCCGGCAGTATACGCGAGCCGGTGTTCTTCACCAGTAGCGTGACGTTTTCGTCCCCGGTACGGTTGTAGATCTGCGCGCCGCTGTCGCTGATGACCTCGACGTCCGTACGGACGTCCTGGCTCAGCGCGTCGCCCTGTTCGGAGACGCCCTCGCTGAGACGGCCGACAGTGTTCGTGATCGTGCCGGCGACGCTCGCCGCGACGAGCACGCTGGCGATAAACAGGATCAGATGCGACGCGGAGACGCTAGCCACGCGTCACCACCTCCGTTGCCGCCACGCCGTTTTCAGTCACTACTTTGACCCGGTCCGGCTGGCTCGTCGCGCTCACGCTGAACGTGAGTCGCTGACCCGACGCCCAGATGTCGGTCTCGGAGTCGTCGTCGACATCGCGGTCCTGCATCGCCGTCCGGTACTCGTTGTCGACGAGTAGATCCGTCGCCTCGACGGAGAGGGTCGTCGCTCCGGTGTTGTTGACCTCGACGACGAGGCTGTCGGTCTCGTTGTCGTAGACCGCGCTGACGATATCGATCTGCGTGTTGTGCTGGGCGAGGCGCCTGTCCTGCCAGTCGGAGTTGGCGTCAGTTACCTGACCCATCGTGTTGGTACTGGCGCTGTAGAAGGTCCCGAACGCGATGAACAACCCGACAAACACGATCGCCGCCGAGCCGCTAAGGCTGAAGCCCATCGGATCCACCTCCGGAAAGCCCCATACGCTCGACCTGTGGGACACCGTTGAGCTGGCCGATGTACTTGAGCGATCGCGTGTGGTGGTCGATCGTCAGGTTGCCGCCCGTACTGTCGTCGTCGAATCCGCGTAGATAGTCCTGCAGGCTGTCGGCGACCGGCTCGCTCAGCCAGTCGATGCGCTCGTAGTAGTCGATCGCCTCCGCGGTCGAGCGGACGCCGACCTCGCCGACGAGATATTCGAGCCACTCGAAGACGATGAGTTCCGAACCGTAGCCGTCCGGCATCGTCGCGAGATAGGGCTTGCCGTCGCGTTCCGCGGCGGCTGTGCGCCGGTCGTCGCTTTCGGCGGTCTGTGTACTGTTCGGCTGTCCACTCGCCGCTGCGGATTCGTCGGTCGTCGGTTCGGCATGTGCCTGCTCGGAGCCGCCGGACGAATCGCGAGACTCCTCGACACTTTCGGGCGTCTCCGACCCGTTCGCTTCGTCTGCCGTCTGTTCCGTCTCCGGTTCGACCTCGGCACCTCCCTCGTCTTCGATCACGGTATCGAACAGCTCGTCGTCGGCCAGCTCGTCGTCGAGGGCGTCCTCCGTCTCGTCACCAGTGTCGTCAAGCGCGTCGCCAGCGTCCGTTTCACCGTCGAACTCGTCGCCGGCGTCCGTTTCACCGTCGAACTCGTCGTCGAACGCCTCCGCGGCGTCGTCGCCGTCAGACTCGTCAGTCTCTTCTTCGAGGGGTTCGTCGCCGCTGTCTTCCTCGGCCCAGTCGGCTTCGCCGGACTCGTACTCGTCTTTGAGCTCCTGGAACGATTTCCCGCCGCCACCGTCGTCGCTGTCGCCTTTGCTTTCGTCGGACCCTCCATCGCCGAAGTCGTCCGCAAGCCCACCTTCGTCGAGGTCACCGTCGTCGAAGTCGTCTTCACCGAACGCCTCGTCGTCGAAGTCGTCTTCACCGAACGCCTCGTCGTCGAAGTCGTCTTCGAACGGGTCGCTGCCCCCGTCGAGGTCCTCTTCGCCCATCACGTCCTCGACGGACTCGCCGAACTCACCGTCGTCATCGTCGACGAGGTCGTCGTCGAAAAAGCCCTCCGCGTCCGCGTTTGCGATGTCTTCGTCCAGTTCCTCGTCGCCGTCGTCGTCCTGCTGGTCGGTATCGAACAGACCGAACGAATCGCCGTCGCCACCGCTCAGACCGCCGCCCTCGATGTCGTCGGCGAAGGGATTGACCCCCCGCGTAACCATCTCGTAGATATCGAGCAGTTTTCGGACGTTCTCCTCGACGTCATCGACCGTCTCGCTGATCTGTTCGTTCTCGTTGCGGACCGTGTTGACCGTCGAAGAGAGACTGCCGACCTCCGTTTCGAGTTCGTCGAGCCGGTGTTCGAGTTCGTCCGTGTCGGGACCGCCGTCCATGTCGCCGAACTCGTCGTCGCCGAAGTCGCCGAACTCGTCGTCGCCCTCGTCCTCGAAGCCGCCGAGTCCGCCCAGGTCGTCGCCGCCCTCTTCGTCCATCAGGCCGGCTCCGTCGCTCATCTGCTCGCTCTCTCCGTCGTCCTCATCCGACAGGATCGAATCGAAGACGTTCTTGATGCTCATCCCGGCAACACCTGCAGAAAACAGTGTCAACACGACTGGATCGCCCGGGAGTGCCACCTGACCGACTCCGGATACATCGCTGGTGGACGCCATCACTGCCTCAACCAGACTCGACAGTGCGGCGACGGTGGCGAAATCACTCATCACTATGAAAATTCGCTCTGAGACCCTTCAATGTACCGTTTAGAGTATCGTATTTGATAATTGATGGGTGGATACACGGCGTTTTACGTAGAAACGATCGTCAGACGCCGAAGTGAATCCCGTTATCGGGTTATCGAGCGCGCGCTCCAGCCGGTCGTTTGCGGGCCGTTTTCGGACGTATCGCCCTCTATTATCAATATCTGAATACGATATCGGGGTCGAGCCGACAATTATATTTCCACAATATATAGTTATTATCACAACTCGGTACTCCCCTTGTTTGCGCTTTTGACGACGAGTTGCCCGGTCGAACCCTTGAGCTTGATCGACCGGCCGTGATCGCCGCCGATGTCCGCACCGACGACCGGGATACCGTGTTCCTCGAGCGTTTCCTGTACCTGTTCGGCGTTGCGCTGACCGATGCCGGATCCGCTCTCGGAGAAATCGAGCATGTCGCTACCGCCGGCGATCTTTGCGACCATGTTCGACCTGTCGCCGCCGGCGTCTTCGAGTTCTTCGATGAGCGTTTCCACGCCCGTGTCCGCGAACTTCGCCGGGTTGCCGTTTTCCGCCTCGTCGGCCGACGGCAACATCACGTGAACGAGTCCGGACACGGGAACCGTCTCGTCGTGGAGCGCGACGCCGATACAGGACCCGAGACCGCTCGTCGTCAACACGGCCCCGTTTCTCGTCACGTCGTATTCCGCGATCCCGATCTTGATCTGCTCAGGCTTGGATTCCGACTCAGCCTGTCCGTCGTAGACCTTCATCCTTGGAATATTTCCTCGGGATCAGCGTCGGTTTGCTCGGCTCGTTCGGCCTGCAGTTCGTCGAGCGCCTCGCGCAGTTCCTGCTCGTTTGGCAGGGCGTGGATCTCGGCCTCGAACTCGATGTCATCGGTTCGCATCGTCGACTCGACAATGAACGCGTGTTCTTGCTGGCGACCGACCTGCGCCACGAGTGGGTCGATGATGGCCTGTCCCATGTCGTGGACCAGCCGCGGGGGCGTGTGATCGACGGCGGCCTGTAACACGTTCGCCCAGCCGTCGACGAACCCGCTCGTCATGATGTTCCCCAGTTCCTTGATCGCCGACTCGTGTTGGTCGGTCAACGCCTCGCTTTCCACCTCGATCGGCATCATCGCCTCGGCGACGTTTCTGGCCGACAGTTCATCGAACAGCACCATCAGATACCCGCTCGGGATCCCCGTGAACTCGACGACGGTCCCGACGTACGTCTCGTTGCTGATCTGCTTTGGCACGTCCGTGATCGGGGCGAAACTGATCTGTGAGACCTCGGCTTCGGTCTCGATGCCGGTCATCATCGTGACGTTCTCGGCGGCCGTCTCGGTCCCCTGGCGGGTCATTTCGTTGAACACCTCGAGCTTGTCGACCGGGATCGCGTCGTCTTCGGTGTCGACGTGCTCGGCCATCAGCACCGTCAGCGGCTCGTACTCCGGGAGCATGTATATGTAGAACTCGACCGACTCGTCGGTCCATTCGATCCGGCTTTTGAAGACGAACACGTGGTCCGTGTTATCGCCCACCGGGACGTCCGGAAGTACTGCCCTCCCGTCGCCTTCGATGTACGTGGGGGGAGAGTGGTCGATCGTCGCACCCAGATAGTTGGCCCAGCCGTCGATAAAGCCACTCATCATGATGTTGCCGATCTCTTTGACACCGCTGCGGGCCATCGACTCGCTGTCCGCGCTCCCGACGAGTGCCTCGACCAGGGACGTGCTACAGTCCCGGTCGAACACGAGCACCGTGTCGCCGGCGAGTTCGCCCTCGTAGTCGAACTGGACGCCGACGAATTCGTGCTCGCCCAGCTCCTCGCCGATATCCTGGCGATCGACGAGCGACAGTTTCGTCACCTCGACGTCGGCCTCGATTCCGGTCATCTGGGTCATCGACGCCGTCGCCTGCTCGGCACCCTCGCGAGCCAGCTGGTTGAACGTCTCGAGCGACTGGATGTCGACGTTCATCTATGACGGGACGACGTCCTCGATGGCCTCCATCACGCTCGGCTTCTGGAAGGGTTTGGTGATGTATCCGTCCGCTCCGGCCTTGACCGCTTCCTTCATTTTCTCCTCCTGGCCGACGCTCGTACACATAATGACGTTGGCATCCGGGTCGGCGCTTTTGATCTCGTCCGTGGCCTCGATGCCGTCCCTGATCGGCATCACGATGTCCATCATGACCAGATCCGGGTGCTCCTCCTTGTAGGTCTCGACGGCCTCGACGCCGTTTTCGACTTCACCGACGATCTGGTGGTCTTCCTCGAGGATCTCCCGAAGGAGGTTGCGCATGAACTCGGAGTCGTCAGCGATCAGCACGTCTGGCATGATCAGTCACTCTAAACGTACTGGAATCAACTAAATAAATGCTTCCGCGGGATTATCGCCATTGATACCGATTCGAGAAAGCGACACCTACAACCTGAACCCGTCCTCGCCGATCGCCTCAAGCAGGTCGGCGATGGTATCATCGGGGTCGAGCCCCTCGCGTTTGATCGCCTGCGAGAGACTCTCTGTGGGATAGGTAATCGGGACGTTCGATTCGGTCAACAGAATCCCGAGGATCTCCTCGACGGGCGTTTCGCTGTCGATATGTTGGGCGTACCACAGGATGAGACTCTCGAAGATCGTCACCACGTCGTTTGACATCATGCGGCGCTGGAACACCCGTCCGTCAAACGTCGCAGTCACGTGGAACCCGTATCGGGAATCGGCCTCCTGAAAGTTCGCCTCCAGCCACCGGGAGACGTCCCGTTCGGTCAGCTCGGAGACGTCGGTCGGCTGGCTGTCCGTCGACGGGGGTCGGTCGGGTCCGGCGGTCGGTTGTTCCGTGCCGGGCGCGTCCCCGGTGTCGGCCTCGTCCGTCTGCGTGTCGGTGTCGACTCGTTCTCGGGCGGGCTGGCTCGAGGCGACGTTCGGCGCGTCCTCGATCGGGTCGTTCGGGGAGACGACGTAGCGGCCGTCGTCGATCTCGGCGACGTGCTCGTCGTCGGAGATATCCAGCTCCTCGGGGGCGAGTACGCGGCCGTCCTCGTCAGAGTCGTCCCCGGATCCCATACGTGTGTCTCTATGGCGGGCCAGTATAATTCCGTCGGTGATGCCACTCACCGACGTGATGAAAACGGAAAAGCGGCGACGGCGTTACAGCTGGACGCTATCTTTCCCGGAGAGCGAATCGGGAACGACCAGCGTCACGGTCGTTTCTCCGCCGGAACGGGTCACGATCTGTGCCTCAGCAGTCTGGCCGGAATCCAGCTCCATTGGTTGAGAACTGTTATCGGACGCAGTTTCATTCACGAGATTGATGTTCATGATGGCTCGGTCGACAGGATCATTGAGGGTACTATCCTCACTGATCGATTTATCATCATCTGGCCCGTCTCGGAGCGCTTGCCAAGTAAAGTTCCCATAGGTCGTTCCAGTCTCCGATTGATTGAGCTCGCCAGAAACCAACTGACTACTGCCGGAACTCGTAACCCACTGGATAGTCGTATCATTGAGATTGACGTCACTGGAGCCAGGAGCCAGCTTGAGCGTCATCTCAATTTCTGAAATCGTAGCATTATCCGTCACTGTCCCGGTCGTCGACGTTTCGACCAGCCGGTTGGTGACCTGCTCGGAGGCTTGTTCACCGCTCTGTTCGGCACTACTCTGGAGGAATCCAGCCGTGTTGATCAGCACGCCCGCGGCGATGGCGGCGACCAGGACCATCGCGATGAACACGATGAGCGTCCCGATCCCGACCTGCCCGCGGTCGCGGTCTCGATCTCGTCTGTCGTCAGTTCCGTCGAACATTGATGGGTCACGCCTGGGGAGCCAGGCTCTATGCACAACTCATTCAGAATTACACTTAACCCTACCCCCCGAATTATCGTCTCTGAAAACGCGGTTTCGCGGCCGGTCCAGGCGTTGTCAGCGATGAAAACAGCGGATAGGCCGCTACAGAAGGCCAGATTGCGTTCGCCGGTTACGTCTGGTAGCTCACTAGACTGTAGATCACGAAGAGGTACCCGAAGGTCGTCAGGGCACTGTTGACCAGCAGGAGCGACTCGGGGTTCGCCGTCGAGGACGCACCGAAGTCAGTCAGGAAGGCACTGATCATCGTCGCGGCCGCGCCGGCGACCGCGAGCGCGAACCCCAGCGAGAGGTGCAACATCGCCCGTCTCGACGTCTGTACGTACGCCCGCATCGCCATCCCGACCATCGTCAGGCCCGCGACGACGAAGACCAGTGTCAGGACGGCATAGAGGAACTCGATCATCTTACCCGACGTTCGTTCACGTCGACTATTAAATCCACCTTCAAAAATATCGGCACTGATAACTGATCGAGGACTCGCGCCTTGCTGGAACGACTGTCGATAGCGAACACGACCAGATTGCTGGCCCCACCCCGTCAGTTCACCCTTCCGAGAGCGTCCGCCAGGCGTCGTCGAGTTTGTTCGTCACTTCCGAGCGCTCTTCGACGGAGATCGCCATCGACTGGTCGAAATCGACGGTGACCGACTCGACGTTCCGTCGATAGACCTTGATCCGCCGGCGGTCCTCGGACAAGATGCTGTCGTGCAGTTCGAGCAGTCCGTGCTCGGTCAACTCGTCGATCCGCCGATAACAGGTCGCGATCGGGATGTCGAGTTCGTCGCTGAGGTCCTGTGCCGACTGTGGCTCGTCCGCCGCGTCGAGGATCTCCGCACTGTATTTGTTCCCCAGTGTCCGGAGAAGATCGACCGAAGCCATCGTTATCAACTTTTGAATTCTGTGAACAATAAAGGTACCGTCTCTTTTTTTCGAGATGAGTATCGAAGACGGGGGCTTTCAAGTATGATACCGAGCCCTCTACCGGCCGATATCGGAGGTTTCACTCGAGCGGCGAGTCGCCGTGGTTCATCATCGAGAACTCGCTGGCGTTGTCGTGAACGGTGATCCCGCCCCAGGAGATCTCCATCGGGAAGATGTCCGTCTCGATGTCCTGCTTTCGCATCTTCGCGACCCAGACGTATCGCTTGACGCCGGAGTCGGTCGGGGTCTGGAGCAGGTAGATGTTCCCGTCGGTCAGGTAGTTCTCGAGCCCGATCTCGCTTTTCGGGAAGACAGCCCCCTGCTCGTTGGTCATCAGCGTCGTCAACCCGTTCTCTTTCAGAATGTCAGAGAACTTCAGGAGGTACGTGCGACGTTCGCGCTCGTCGTCGAAAAAGAGGTTGAACATCGCAAGCGAATCCAGCACGAGCCGTTCGTATTCGCTGTCTTTGAAATCTTCGAGCAACATATCAAGTGAAGACGAAAAGTCGTGTTCCCCGAGGAGTTCCCGCTTGTCGTAGACGAGGATGTCGCCGCGTTCGACGTATTCCGGCCATTTGTCGAGTCCGATCGATTCAGCGGCTTCACGGAGGTCCTCCTGGTTTTCCTCGAAGGAGAGATAGATTCCCTTCTCGTCGAACATGTCGACGCCGTTGTAGATGTACTGCAATCCGAGAATGCTCTTTCCCGCCCCGGGGTTCCCGCTGACGAGCGTCGTCGAGTCCTTCACGATGCCGCCGTTCAGTATCTCGTCCAGACCATCGATGCCGGTTTTCGTGAGTTCGATCATTGTAGTTTCGTCGCGTCACGCGACACGCTGTTGGATGTACCTCAGTTGTGAGGGTAAAAAAGCTTGTTCCATCAGGCGGTCCGGATCGCGTCCGGATTCACCCAGATGACGAATCCGCCGTCGCGCTTGACGACGCCGCGGACCGAGTCGACGTCGTCGCTGGTCGGCGATCGATCGACGTTTTCGGGATCGACCTGGCTCACCTGATGGACCTCGTCGACGAGCCAGCCGACTGCTCCCTGTTCGTCGTCGGCGATTTCCGGATCGAAGACGATGATGCGGGACGGATCACCGCCGTCGATATCGAAGACCACCTTCGGATTGACGATCGAGGTCGTATGCCCCCGAAGATCCATGACTCCCTCGACGTGCGGTGGGGCGTTCGGAACCGATGTCAACTCCCCGACGTCGACGATTTCCGTCACGTAATCGATGCTCACGCAGTAGGTCTCGTCCCCGAGCTGGAATTCGAGGACCTGATTCGTTGCGTCTGACATGGTCTTGCTGGTTGAAACGCGACTGCGATGACTGCCGATAGTGTCGTCGGCCGGTATCTATACGCTCCCAACAGGATCCCTTAAGCGTGTCTCCTGTGCTATCAAGACTGATTACCGGGGCGGTGTCTTTATTTTGTCGCTCCGGATAGATGAGCCCAACGTGGGTCGGCGGCCCTTTCGGTCGCGTCCACACCACAGGTAAGGGACTCATGCCACGATCATCGCCGCGGGCTGTCGTCGCCGACGACTCGCATTTCATGCGGAGCGTCATCTCCGACATTCTCTCGGAGGGCGGGATCGAGGTGGTCGCGCAGGCGAAGAACGGTCGCGAGGCCGTCGAAGCCGTCCGCGAGCACGACCCCGATGTCGTCACGATGGACGTCGAGATGCCGGAGATGGATGGGATCGAAGCCGCCGAACGGATCATGGCCCGGCAGCCGACGCCGATCCTGATGTTGAGCGCGCACACAGACGAAGACGCCGACGTCACCTTCGAGGCCCTCCAGAAAGGAGCAGTCGACTTCTTCACCAAACCCGGCGGCGAGGTCTCGATGGAGATGTCCCGGCTGAAAGACCAACTCGTCGACATCGTTCGATCGGTCGCACAGGCAGAGCCGCGAGCGGGCGACACCGCGGAAGCCGAGACCGACGATTCGTCCCAGTCGCACACCCGATACGGCGGCCGGCCGACGCTCGTCGTCGGCTCCTCGACCGGCGGTCCGACGGTCGTCGAGCAGGTCATGTCGTCGTTGCCGGTCGAGGCGTCGCTGCGCGTGCTGATCGTCCAGCACATGCCCGGCGGCTTCACCGGCCGGTTCGCGGAGCGGCTGGACGCCCGAAGCGAGTACGACGTCTCCGAAGCGCGCGACGGAGCTCGCATCTCCGCCGGCGAGGCGCTCGTGGCCGCCGGCGACCGACACATGGAAGTCGCAAACTACAGTCACGGTCGGCTTCGGGTGGCGCTCACTGACGATCCGCCGGTCAACAGCGTCCGACCGTCCGTCGACGTGACGATGCAGTCCGCCGCCCGGACGGTCGACGACCAGTTGATCGGCGTCATCCTCACCGGCATGGGCCAAGACGGTGCCGACGGCATCCGTGCGCTCAAAGAACACGGCGGACGAACGATCGCACAGGACGAGGCCAGTTCGGCGGTGTTCGGGATGCCAAAGCGGGCGATCGAAACAGGCTGTATCGATACGGTCACCTCGATCGAATCGATTCCGACGGCCGTTCTCGACGCGATACCACAGGAGGTTCACTAACATGGACGATCAGTATCTCGATGCGTTCATCCGCGAGAGCGAGGAAGCGATCACCGAGCTGAACAACTCGCTGCTCGAACTCGAATCGGACCCCGAAAACACCGAGGCGATGGACTCCATCTTTCGGACGGCACACACGCTGAAGGGTAACTTCGGCGCGATGGGTTTCGACGACGCCTCCGAGCTCGCGCACGCGATCGAGGACCTCCTCGACGAGATGCGCGACGACCAACTAGAGGTCACCCCGGAGATCATGGACCTGATCTTCGCCGGCGTCGACCGGATCGAGGCGATCGTCCACGAGATCGACGAGACCGGCCAGTCGACGGCCGATACCGATGCCATCGTCGCCGACATCCGTGGGGTCATGAACGAAGACGCTGTCGGGAGCGAGACGGACGACGAACGAACCGCCGGGTCGAGTCACGACCCGTCGGAGCTGATCGCCGGGGCCGAACTCCCGGACGTCGACGGTCCGGTCTATCACGCAGCAGTGTCGGTCGGTGACTCACAGATGCCGGGCGTCGACGCGATGCTGGCGCTGGAGTCGATCGAGGAAGAACTGGACGTTCTCGGGACCGACCCGTCCCGTGAGGCGGTCGAAGACGGTGATTTCGAAGACACCTTCGGGGTGTTCCTCGCGGGCGCACAGCAGTCCGCGGTCGAAGCGGCCCTGAGTGCCACGGGCAAGATCGAAGATGCGACCGTGACCGACGTAACCGACGCCGTCGAGGCGCAGGGTTCCAACGGGAAGGGGTCGTCCGTGGCAGATGGTACCTCCGGCGGTAAGGCGTCGTCCGGCGACGGGGCGAAACGGGCGACTGCGGACAGCCCGGACGCCGATACCGCGACCGCCGGTTCGACACAGTCGGCGGGTGCCGACGACGGCCAGGAGACCGGTTCGGTTGAGGAGATCAAGTCCGTCCGGGTCGACGTCGACCAGCTCGACGAACTGCACGGACTGGTCGAACAGCTCGTGACGAGCCGGATCAAGCTCCGGCGGGCAGTCGAACACGACCATCTCGACTCGGCCTCGGAGAACCTCAACGAACTCGACAAGATCACGGCGAACCTCCAGAACACGGTCATGGACATGCGGCTGATCCCGCTGAGGAAGGTCGTCGGGAAGTTCCCGCGACTGGTCCGGGACCTCTCACGTGACCTCGGCAAGGAGGTCGACTTCACGATCGAGGGTGAGGACATCGAACTCGATCGGACGATCCTCACAGAGATTTCCGATCCCCTGATGCATATCCTGCGCAACTCGGTCGACCACGGGATCGAACCCCCCGAAGAACGGGAGCGACTCGGCAAGCCCCGGACGGGGGAAGTGACGCTATCGGCCTCCCGGGAGCGCGATCACGTCATCATCGAGGTCGCGGACGACGGGGGCGGACTCGACGTCGACGCGATCAGAGAGCAGGCCCTCGACCGGGGCGTCCGGTCGCCCGACGAGATCGAAGCGATGACCGACTCGGACCTCTATGACCTGATCTTCCATCCCGGCTTTTCGACGGCGGAAGAAGTCACTGATACGAGCGGCCGCGGGGTCGGGATGGACGTCGTCCACGACACCGTCACGAAGCTCGACGGCAGCGTCAACGTCGAGTCCACGCCGGGCGAGGGGACGACAGTCTCGTTGCGCCTGCCGGTGACAATGGCGATCGTGAAGGTGCTGTTCGTCGAGGTCGGCGACGAGCAGTACGGCATTCCGATCAAGAACGTCGACGAGATCACCCAGGCGACGGAAGCCCAGACGATAAACGGAACCGAAGTCATCAAGCACAACGACGATATCTACCCGGTCGTCGACCTCGCGGAGACGTTCGACGTGCCCGGCGAGACGAAAAACGGCGACGGGATGCTCGTCAGGATCCGCGAGTCCGAGCGACGGGTCGCGCTGCACTGTGACTCAGTCGAGAGTCAGGAGGAGGTCGTCGTCAAGCCGCTTGAGGGGCTCCTTTCGGGGACGCCCGGCCTCTCCGGGACGGCGGTGCTGGGCGACGGGAACATCGTCCACATCCTCGACGTGGTGACGCTGTAGCATGGCCCGAACGCAGACTCGGAGGTGGCGACGATGACGCGGCGATCGGGTTCGGAACAGGGCTTCGACCAGTTGCTCGAATACATCGGCGACGAACTGGACTTCGAGTCCGGGTTCTACAACGACGCCTACATGGATCGCCGGATCACCGCCCGAATGCGCCGGACGGACACGGACAGCTACCGGGCGTACCATCGGTTGCTCGAACGCGACGACGGCGAACGCGAGGCGTTGCTGGACTCGCTGTCGATCAACGTCACCGGGTTCTTCCGGAATCCCGAGGCCTGGGACGGCTTGCGGACGGTCCTTCGGAAACTGACCGACGACCGCCGGCAGGTGAACGTCTGGAGCGCCCCCAGCGCCGACGGGCGCGAGCCGTACTCAGTCGCGATGCTGGCGCTCGACGACCCGGGGATCGACGCCGACCGGATCGACGTCCTCGGGACCGACATCAATCACGAGATACTCCGAACGGCCCGATCGGGCGTCTACGAAACCTCGAAGACGACCGACATCGCCGAGGAACTCGAACCCCTCTCGCAGCTTGACCCGTACATCCAGCGGGACGGGAACACGTTCGAAGTCCGCGATCGCGTCAGCGAACTCGTCAGCTTCGAGCAACACGACCTGATCCGCGGCGAATCGAAGGGCCCGTTCGATCTCGTGCTGTGTCGGAACCTGCTGATCTACATCGACTCCTCCTACAAGGTGCCGATCTTCGAGACGATCGAAGGGTCGCTGCGCGACGGCGGCTACCTGATGATCGGGATGACCGAGACGATCCCCGCAGAGATGCGAGAGACCTTCGAAGCGGCGGACAAGCAACACCGGATCTACCGAAAGTGTTGAGATGTCACTTTACCAGCTCGAACGCGACGGCGACGCCCAGGAACTCATTCGCTTGCTCCGGGAAAGCGACAACCCGGAGATACGCACGCGCGCGGCCGATCTACTCGGCAACCTCGATGATCACGACGAGCGCAGAGACATCGTGAACGCGCTGGTCGAGGCCGCCGAGACCGACGACACCGACGACGTGACGGCCGCCGCCGTCGACTCTCTCGAGGCGCTCGGCGGCGACGCGATCGAGCAGTTGATTGCCAGCATGGCCGGCGTCGACTTCGAGGAGGGGGCCGACTGGGTGAAAGCGAAGGCGTTCACCCGAGCGCTTGACAGCGACGTCCCGGAACTGCGCATGGCAGCCGCCAACGGACTCGGACAGTTCGGCGAGAGCGATACGCTGCCGCAGTTGATCGAGGCCTTCGACGACGACGACCGCCGAGTCCGCGCACGCGCCGCCCGGGCGGCGGGATCGATCGGCGACCCGCGCGCGACCGACGCACTCGAGGGGTTGCTCGACGACCGGAGTCCGGCCGTCCGGCGCGAGGCGGCCGACGCGCTCGGCAACGTCGCCAACCGGCAGGCGCTGCAGGCGTTGCTTTCGATGTACGACGACCCCGACGAGCGCGTCCGCCGGATCGCCGTCGGCGCGTTCGGCAACTTCGACAACGGTCGCCCGGTCGAACATCTCGTGGAAGCGCTTTCCGACGAGTCGACGGTCGTCCGCCGGACGGCGGTCTACTCGCTGATCGAGTTGCTCTCGAACGTCCCCCGCCAGCGCAGCCACGAGATCAGGGAGTCGATCGTCGACGAACTCAGCGCCACCGAGGACGCGACCGTCGTGGTCCCGCTCGTGGAGATCCTCGAGGAGAGCACCCAGACCGCCCAGCGACGCAACACGGCGTGGCTGCTCGGGCGGGTCACCGACGGCGAACACGAGCGGGTCGTCGAGGCGCTGATCGACTGTCTCGACGACGACGATCAGATGACCTCACAGTTCGCGGCCACCAGCCTCGCGCAGTTCGACGGCGACGCCGTCGAGGACCGGTTGCTGGACGTCGTCGAGGACGACGCCCGCAGCAGCGACGTGCGCGCACAGGCGATCTTCACGCTGGGGAAGGTCGGGGGCCAGCGCACTCGCGAAACGCTGGAGTCGATCATCGACGAGACCGAGGACGAACAGATCCGCAAGCGGGCGTTCTCGGCGTTCTCCAAGCTCGGCGGCCAGGCCGGCGACGTGCTGTGACGGCTCCGGATGGACGCCTGCGACGATCCCGAACGGTCCATTGTAACGCTCTCGGACGGGGACCGTCGTGGGACCATCGGACGGGCATGGTCGTCGCGTGCGGAGACCAACGATTAATAGCGCGGCCGGCAAACCTAGCGGTATCGAGAGACGATGGCCGAGGGCGAACAGAAACTCGCGGACGTGCAAGGCCGGTTCATGCAGGTCGTCTCGGACGGCCGCAAGGCCAGCGACGTCGATTGGCAGTCGTGTCGCCTGCTGTTATCGAACAAGCGGCTGCTCATCCTGACCAACGAGGGCAAACAGACCATCCCGCTCGGGAAGGTCACCAGCATCAAGAGCCGCGGGGACGTCAACGAGGCCATCGCACAGGTGTCGAGTTACCTCTCGGTCCAGATCGGCTCGGACGTCTATCTTGTCGCCCCGCAGGACCAGGAGCCGTTCGAGGAGAAGCTGTACGGCGCAATCCTGGACCAGCGCGTCGTCTACGTCAAGCATCCCGCAGTCGAGGGCGGCGTCGTCCAGGACACCGGCTGGGAGAAAGCCCGGCTCAAACTCGGCGACGGAACGGTCGATCTGGCGATTGCCTCGGGCCAGTTCGTCGAGGTCGATCGCGGCGACGTCGGGACAGTCGAGGTGTCTGAACAGACCGTCAACGACAGTCAGCGCCGCGTCGCCGAGATCGAACACCTCGTCGAGGACACCGTCGTCCAGACGCACGTCACCGGGCCGGGTCGGGTCGTGGCGATCCTCGCCGGCCTGCTCGGCCAGGAGAACGGCCCCGACGCGGACATCAGCAAGGCGGAACACGAGGTGCTGATGGCGCTGTATTCCGGCGTTTCACCGTTCAAGATCCCCGATTTCGTCGGAATGGATGTCGACGAAATCGAAGAGATCTACGACGAACTCCTCGAAGAGGGACTCCTTCAGGAAGTGCGAACGCGACGCGAGGTGTCGTTGAAGCCACGCGGGCGCAACATCGCCAGCGAGGTCATCGAGAACCAGTGAGTGTCGTGAGCCCGTCTTGAGTCAGCGATCGTTGTCATCTGCGGTCTGGTGTGGACACTCGGATCGGTACATAATTATCGCCGACAGCGTGACTCCCCTACGTGATCGGTGACAGTCGGTTCGTCTCCGGGCTCGGGTCGCTTTTCGACGCGGACAGCTACCGGTATCACGCCGTCTATCTCACGTACTTCGCCGCCTCGAACGGGCTCGTCTCGTTCCGGAACGCCTTCTTCGAAGACGTCGGGCTCACGGGGTCGCAGATGGGGCTGCTCGGCGCGTTGCTCGTCGCCGGCGGGCTGGTCGCCCAGCCGGTGTGGGGCGTGCTCGCTGACCGGTTCAGCGCCACCCGGGCCGTGTTGCTGGTCGGCGTCGCCGTCTCGGGGCTCGGCGTCCTGCTGTTCCCGCTCGCCGCCCACGTCGCGTGGACGTTCGGCGTGCTCGCCGTCGCGACGCTCGTGGTCTCGGTGTTCCGGGCCCCGATCGTGCCGGTCGCCAACTCGATGGTCCTCTCGCAGGGCGTCGAATACGGGCACGTCCGGGCGGTCGGAAGCGTCGCGTTCGGGGTCGGGAGCCTCCTGCTGGGCTGGATCGTCGCCGGCTTCGGGCTCGACTGGGTGTTCTACGTCTACGCGCTCGGGATGGGCTTTGTCTTCGCCGCGGTCTGGTCGCTCTCGAATCCCCGGGCGGATCTCTCCCCGGACCTCCGGCGGGACGCGATCCGGCTGGTGACCGACCGCGGGTTCCTGCTGTTGCTGCTGGTCGCGTCGCTGGTCGCCGGTTCCTATTCGGCCGGCGACGCCTTCCTCTCTGTGTACCTCCGCGATCTCACGGGCGGCGACGCCACGACGGGGCTGGCGTGGCTCGTCAAGACCGTCGCCGAGGCAGTCGTCTTCCTCGCGCTCGCCGGGGCCGATCTGGACAACCGGGCGGTGCTGGCCGGCGGTGCCGGGGCCACGGCCGCCGGATATCTCGTTCTCGGCGTGACGACGGCCGTCCCACTCGCGGTCGGTATTCAGGTCCTGTCCGGTGCCGGCGTGGCGCTGTTCCTGTTCGCCGCGGTGCACATGACTCACCGGTACGCGCCGACGGCACTGGCCGCGACCGGCCAGGCGCTTTTGACCTCCGTGGGGATGGGGCTGGGCCGGATCGTCGGCCAGCTCGGGTCGGGCTGGGCTGTCAGCGCGGCGGGCGTCCGGGCGCTGTATCTCGTCCTGGCCGGGACCGCGGCGATCGCGACGCTCGCGAGTCTGGGCTTTCAGCCGCGACTGGCCGCACTCCTCAACCTGCGGTAGATCGAGCCGCTTTCGACTCCCGGACCGGCGACCGCCGCTGTTTTTGTCCCGTCACTCGAAACGGGGCGCATGACGCTCGACCCGGTGCACATCGAGGGGATCGCGCGCCTCGCCGGCCAGCTCGGACGGGGCGTGGGCGACACCGACCACCAGGGGCTGGCAGAGACAGTCTGGGCGGAGTTCCTCGATCCGCTGTACGCCGACGGCGATCCCGTGCTCGAACCGCTGGGCGAGCAGCGCCGCCGGGTGATCGGACTCGAAGACGCCGCGCTCGCCGAATCACCGTTCGACACCCAGCACGGGCTGGACTCGGGAACGATCAACCCCACGACGTTCAAGAACGGGCTGGTGCTTGACGTCGCCCAGGCCGCGATGAGCGCCGTCCCCTCGGATCTGGACCTCCACCGCGCCCGCACCGTGGTCGTCAGTGCCCACACCAACGACACGACGATCGATCTCGGCGGTGAATGGGTGGCCTACGACGAGGGCTACACCCGCCAGCGAGTCGTGCAGGTGCCACGAGTCGACCGGTACGCCCAGACGGTCGTCCACGCGCTGGCGCTGTATCTCGCCGAAAGCCACCACGCGCAATTACAGGCCGACGTCGTCGAGGACCTGCTGATCCTCGACGGGCCGATCTATCCCACAGGACTGCTGAAGTGGGCCGATCGCCACCCCGAACTGGCGACGCTGTTGCGCGATCACGAGCGCCCGCGGAGCGTGATCCAGAACTACGTCGAACTGGTCGAGACGTTCGTCGACCGGGACGTGCCGCTGATCGGGTTCGTCAAAAACAGCGCGAGCAACGCCATCACGCGAGCCGTCCGATCGGAGACCAACGCCCCCTGGGCCAACGACGCCGCGCTGTTCGCGCAGGTGCTCGCTCGTCGAGACGACGACGGCGACCGCCGGACGGACGCGCTGACCTGCACGAACTGGTTCCAGTCGCGGCTCGGCACCGACCGGCCGCTCTCGACGCAAGGTGGCGGTCTGGGCCTCGAAACGGAACTCGATCGCGAGGCCTACGAGGTGACGTTCTTCGTCGTCTACGACCCCCGTCTCGACGTGACCTACCGGATCGAAGCCCCCTATGCGGTCACGCGAGACGAGGAGATCCGCGAGGCGTTGACCCGCCACATACTCGGCGAGATCGCCGCCGAGCGCGGTCCGCCACTGGCCGTGGCCAAGGCCGACGAACTCGCGCGTATCGACCGCGAGGGCAAGGAAACACTCCGGCAGACGATCGAGCGCCAGTTCGACAGCGAGCGCCAGCGCCAGTACAACGACCAGCGCTGGGGCGTCGACCTCGACGTCGGCGGCCTGTAGTCGCTCAGGTGTTCGTCTGTCCGCCGTCGACGACAAGCGACTCGCCGTTGACGTAGTCGCTCATGTCGCTAGCGAGATAGACGGCGGCGTCGGCGATGTCCTCGGGCTGGCCGAACCGCCGCTTGGGCACCTGCTGAAGGAACTCCTCTTCGGTCTCGGAGCCGATGATCGGTACGTCCTCGCTGACCATCTTCGTGTCGATGATCCCGGGGTGGATGGCGTTGGTATTGATCCCCTCGGGGCCGTACTTATCAGCCAGCGAGTAGGTCATCAGCCGCGCCGCGCCCTTCGAGGTGCAGTAGGTGACGAAGTCGGCCGATCCCTCCAGTCCGGCGACGCTTGAGAGGTTGATGAGGTCACCCTCGACGCCGGCCTCAAGCATGCGCTCGATGGCGACCTGCGCGCCGAAGAACACGCCCTTGACGTTGATGTCCATCAGCCAGTCGTACTCGTCTTCGGTGACCTCGGTGAACTCCTCGCCACGGAAGACGCCGGCGTTGTTCACCCAGACGTCGAGTCCGCCGAACTCCTCCGCGGCGTCGGCCGCGGCCTCGTGATCTTCCTTGTTCGTGACGTCACACTCGACGTAGGCCGCTTCGACGTCGTATTCGTCTTCGAGCAATTCGTGTGTCGGCGTCCCGCCCTCGCGAGGTTCGGCCTGGAGGTCAGCGACGACGACGTCGGCCCCCTCCGCCGCGAAGTGCTTGCAGATGCTACGCCCGAGTCCGCTTGCGCCGCCGGTGACGACGGCCACGCGATCGTCTAACAGTCCCATGGTTGCGCCTGCCGATTCCCCTGCTGGCTGCATTAAGCCTCTCTGGGGCTCCCAGAATGTGACGATCAGGTAGCTGCTTAAGATGTTACCGGTCCTCAAACGGGAAGCCAAACGCCGACCGAACGCAAGCCTTAGTGACGTACTCTCCCGAGAGACGGACAATGCGCGACGCGTTCGAAGTCCGGACCTACGACGGGGCGGCCCGAATCGGCGAGTTACGGGTACCGCGGGCCGACGTGACCGTCGAGACGCCTGCGCTCATGCCGGTGGTCAACCCGCACGTCCAGACGATCGAGCCCGCCCGGCTCGAATCGGCGTTCGGCGCGGAGATCATGATCACCAACAGCTACATCCTCCACGGGAGCGACGACCTCCGCGAGGACGCCCTTGAGCAGGGACTGCACGAGTTGCTGGGTTTCTCGGGGGCGATCGTGACCGACTCCGGGTCCTTCCAGCTGGCCGAGTACGGCGAGATCGACGTGACGACGACGGAGATCCTCGAGTTCCAGCGCGAGATCGGCAGCGACATTGGGACACCGGTCGACATCCCGACGCCGCCGGACGTCGGGCGGGAGCAGGCCGAGCGGGAACTGGACACGACCCAAGAACGGTTAGAGACCGCCGAGAGCGTCGAGACCGGCGAGATGCTGGTCAACGCACCCATCCAGGGCTCGACGTATCGCGATCTCCGGACCGAGGCCGCCGAGCACGCCTACGGGACGGGACTAGACGTCTTCCCGATCGGCGCGGTCGTGCCCCTGCTGAACAGCTACCGGTACGCCGACATCAGCGAGATCGTCGACGCGGTCAAGCGCGGTCTCGGCGGTGACGCGCCGGTCCACCTGTTCGGGGCGGGCCACCCGATGATGTTCGCGCTGGCGGTCGCGATGGGCTGTGACCTGTTCGATTCGGCCGCCTACGCGCTGTACGCCCGCGACGAGCGCTACCTGACGGTTCGCGGCACCGAACACCTCGAGGAACTGGAGTATTTCCCGTGTGAGTGTCCGGTCTGTAGCGAACACACGCCCGAAGAATTACGCGAGATGGACGACGACCGGGCCGAGCGACTGCTCGCTGAACACAACCTGCACGTCTCCTTCGGCGAGATGCGGCGAGTGAAGCAGGCGATTCGACGGGGGGACCTCTTCGAACTCGTCGAGACGCGAGCGCGCAACCACCCGACGATGCTCGACGGCTACCGGGCGCTTCTCGACGACGCCGACCGACTGGAGGCGAGCGATCCGGCCACGAAAGACGCCTTTTTCCACGTCTCGACCGAGAGCGCGCGCCGACCCGAGGTGCGTCGCCACCACCGGCGTCTCGAGCGGTTCGACCTCGACGGCGAGATCCTGCTGGCGAGCGACCGGGACGCCCTCGACCGATCGTTCGACGAGCGATGGAGCGTCACCCCGCCGTTCGGGCCGTATCCGCCGGCGCTCGCGGAGGCGTATCCGCTGACCGCCGAGGTGCCCGAACGGTTCGAGCGGCAGGCCTACGCGGCCGCCGGCGAGGGGATCCGACGGCTCGTCGAGGCCAATCCCGGGGCGACGTTCACCGTGGCGCTGTGGGACTGGCCCGAAGACGTACTGGCTGCCCTTCCCGACGGTGTCGAGCGAGCCGACGGATTCCGGGCGTAGTCGTTCGCCGCTGTCGAAACCATCCGCCGTCTCGCGCGGGAGTCGTCACGTTGATGGCGATCACTATCGATACGTAGCGTGTGAGCAGCACGGCAGAGATCATCACCGTAGTCGCGACGATCGCCGGACTGGGCGTCGTTTCGACGATCCTCTCCGACAGACTGGAGATCCCGAGCGTCCTCTTTTTGATTCTCACGGGTGTCCTCGTCGGCCCGGAGGGACTCGGGCTCATCACACCTGCCGTGTTCGGCGGTGCGGACGGCGCGTTACCGGCTATCGTCGGCCTCAGCGTCGCAATTATCGTCTTCGAGGGGGCGTTCTCGCTGGATGCCGAACGGCTACAAGAAGCACCCCGGGTGACGCTCCGACTCGTTACGGTCGGGGCGGTCGTCACGCTTGTCGGAACGACAGTCGTCGTCCATTATTTCCTTGGAACGGCGTGGGACGTCTCGCTGCTGGTCGGATCGTTGCTGGTCGCGACTGGCCCGACGGTCATTACGCCGATTATGGACGTCGTGATGGTCCGCAAGCGAGTCGCCTCGACGCTGGAGACGGAGGGCGTCGTCAACGACGTGACGGCGGCGATCCTCGCGGTCGTCACCTTTGAGTTCGTCGTTCTCAGCCGCCGGGGCATCGAGCGAGTGGTCAGCGGGTTCCTCTTGCAGTTCGGGACTGGCATCGCCGTCGGAGTCGTCGTCGCGCTGCTCGCATGGGTCACCCTCACGCGACTCGGGCGCTCGGACAACGGCCCACAGAACGCCCGGTTGATCGTGCTCGTCACCGCGTTGATCACCTACGGCGCCGCTGAGTCAACCTACTCGTTGCTCTTCGCTGGAGTCGTCGGAACTGGACACTCCGAGGCCGGAATCGCCGCGGTTGCGGCCGGCGGGTTCGTCCTCGGGAACCTCGACATTCCGTACCGGGAGACGATCGAGCAATTCAAAGGCGACGTGACGCTGCTGGTCAACTCGTTCGTGTTTATTACACTTGCCTCGCTGCTGTCGGTGAGCGACCTCCGGACGCTCGGACTGGCGGGGCTCGCGGCTGCGGTCCTCATCGCGGCGGTCGTCCGCCCGCTTGCGGTCATACTCTGTACGGCCGGGGATACGTTCTCGTTGCGCGAGCGCGCGTTCATGAGCGCGATGGGGCCGCGCGGGATCATCCCCGCGTCGGTCGCGACGCTGTTCGCACTGGAGTTGAACGCACAGAACCCGGCAGCGCAGAGCCCCGAAGCGACGACGCTCGTCGGGATGGTATTTCTCGTCATCGTCCTGACCGTCGTGTTTGAAGGCGGTGGCGCACGACATATCGCACAGGCACTGAACGTGATCCCGAAACGCGTCATCATCGTCGGCGGCGGTCGGATCGGACGGGAACTGGCGTCTCGACTCGACGACCGCAACGAGGAGGTCGTGATCGTCGAGCAGGACCCGGACGTCGTCGAGCGACTCCGCTGTGACGGCTGTACCGTTCAGGAAGGCGACGGAACGGACAGGCAGACGCTCGAGAAGGCGGGCATCGAGAACGCGAAGGTCGTCGCCGCCGCGACGGCGGACGACGACGTCAACATGCTGGTCAGCCAACTTGCGAGAAACGAGTTCGACGTCGGAACGGTCATCTCGCGGGTGACCGAGCCGTCCAACACGGCGGCGTTCGAGGATCTCGACGTACAGACCGTCCCGGGCTGGCGGTCGGTCGCATGGTCGATGGACAACTTCATCGAACGGCCCGCCATCGCCCGCTGGATGAACGAGTTCGACCAGAGCGGCGACGTCCAGGAAGTCGAAGTCACCAACGGCGATCGCGCCGGCAAGACGGTCGCACGACTCTCCGAAGACCTCCCGGAAGGTGTCCATCTCGCGCTCATCAGTCGAAACGGCGACAGTCAGATTCCCCACCCCGACCAGGAAATCGAGATGGGCGATCACCTCACGTTTATCGGTCGGCCCGAACCCGTCCGAAAGGCCGTCGGGTTCTGCGAGCGTTAGACCACCTCGGCAAGCGACCACGCAGCCACCGGAAACGGCGGGTCGTCAGTCTTCCGAGGCGGTCACTGCTCGCAAGATGTCGGGAGCCGCCGCGAGCGCGTCGTCCAGTTTCTCGGCGTCGGGGCCGCCGCCCTGTGCGAAGTCCGGCGGGCCGCCACCGCCGCCGCCGACGCGCCTCGCGAGTTCGCCGACGACTTCGCCGGCGTCGACCTCGCCGCCGTCGGGGACGCCCACGACGAACGTCGCGCCGTCGGCCCCCGAACCCAGAACGGCGATCTGTCCCTGCTCGACGATGGCGTTGGCCTGCGCCCGGAGTTCGTCCATGTCGGCGTCGATGCGCTGGACCACTGCGGTCGTCCCGGCGACCTCGATCTCGTCGGCGTCGGCGCCGCCGCCGGCTCGCGCCTCCGCGAGTTGCTCTTTGAGATCCTCGATCTCCTTGCCGCGGGCCTTCCATTCCTCGAAGAACCGTTCCGCAGTCTCGGGGACATCCTCGGGACTGACGTCCAGCACGTCGGCGGCGTCGTAGAGCGCGTCCTCGGTCCGCTGGGTGGCGTCGATGGCGGCGTCGCCCGCGGCGAACGTGATCCGGATGACGCCGTCCTGAATTCGCTCGGTGTTCAGGACCTTGATCGCGCCGATGTCGCCGCTTCGCGCGACGTGAGTCCCGCCGCAGGCCTGAACGTCATCGCCGACCTGGATGATCCGGATCTGCTCGCCCGGCGGGATCCCGCCCTGATAGAGGTCGAAGCCGTGTTCGTCCTCGGCCTCGTGGCGGTCGGGCCAGTTCTGGGTGACCGGGACGTTCTCCATGACGAGCTCGTTGGCCCGGTGTTCGATCTCCTTAACCTGCTCGCGGGTGATCGACTCGTAGTGGCGGACGTCGATCCGCGCGGAGTCGGTCCCCTTCTGGGCTCCGGCCTGGCGGACGTGCTCGCCCAGCACCTGCCGGGCGCTGTGGATGACGACGTGCGTCGCCGTGTGGTGGCGCATGAGCCGGCGGCGACGCGTCGCGTCGATCTGTCCGCGGACGAACTCGCCCTTGCCGGGGTCGTCGGTCGCCGTGTGGACGATCACGCCGTCGTACATCTGCGTGTCGAGGACCTCCGCAGTGGTGTCGTCGGTCGAGAGCGTGCCGTGGTCCGGCGGCTGGCCACCGCCCTCGGGGTAGAACATCGTCTGATCGAGCACCACGTCGTAGTCGCCGTCCTCGCGGTCGAACACCTCCAGCACCATCGCCTCGAAGTCGGTTCGCTGCTGGTCCTCGTAGTAGAGGCGATCCGTCTCGGGGAGTTCGGCCAGTCGGTCGGCGTACGGTACGGCTTCCTCGCCGTCGGCCGCCTCGTCGCCCTCCTCGTGGCGGTCGGCCACCAGCGCGTAGAAGTCGTCGGGCGTCTCGACCGCGACGCCGCGTTCGTCGGCGATCTCCTCGACCATGTCCGGCTGGATCCCGTGGGAGTCGTACAGCTCGATCAGCTCGTCCTCGGGGATCGGCTCGCCGGAGTCGGCGTACTCCTCGGCCAGCTGGCGGACGCGCCGGCCCCCGCGATCGAGCGTCTCGCGGTACTTCTCGACCTCCGTGCGGACGATGTCGCGGATCGTGTCCCGGTTGGTGTAGCCCAGTCGCTCGGCCTGCATGTCGACGAGTTCGTCAAGCGGCGCGTCGACGCCGACCGTATCGACCAGTCGCTTCGTGCGGCGCAGGACCATCCGGGCGAGATAACCCGTCCCGACGTTGCTCGGGACGATCCCGTCGCCAAGCATGTACGCCAGCGTCCGGGAGTGATCGGCGATGGCGTAGATCGTCTCCAGCGGCTCGACCAGCTCGCGCAGGCGCTCGACCTCGACGCCCAGCCGATCCGCGATCTCCCCGCGGGCGGCCTCGACGTCGTCGACGTCGTCGATATCCAGGTTCCCCGACAGCCGAGCGGCGTCGTGAACGATCGCCCGCGCTTCGTCGGTGTACTCGAGCCCGGCATTGTCGGTGAGGAACTCGATCATCTCCGGGTAGATCGCCTCGTAGACGGTCGCCGTCCCCTGGGAGACCCAGGTCCACCGCTCGAGGCCGTACCCGGTGTCGACGATGTAGGTGTCCATCTCCGAGTAGGTGTTCCCGTCTTTCATCTCGTAGTCGCCGTCGGGGTCCTGCTCGAACTGCATGAACACCAGCGTCGCCAGCTCCGCGCCCTTGTAGATGACCTCGAAGGCGGGCCCGGCGTTGCCGCCGCCGACCCACGGGTCCTCGATGAGCGTAATCTCCTCCAGATCGGCACCCAGCTGCTCGAACAGGCCCATGCAGTACTCGACGGTCTCCTCTTTCCAGTAGACTTCGCCCTCGTAGGCGTACTCCTCGACGTCCTCCTTGGCGTTGAACGCGTGGTGGGCCATCATCTCGAAGGCCATGGTGTGCCGTCCCGTCTTGCCGACGTTGTCGATGTCCTGCATGCGGATGCAGGGCTGACTGACGGCGAGGGGGTTCGCCGGCGGCGGCGTCTCGCCCGAGGTCACCAGCGGCTGGAAATCGTAGATCGAGGCCTGGGTCAGCAGGACGTCGTCGCGCCAGCGATTGGCGGCGACCGGATACGGCTCGATCCGGGTGTGGCCGCGCTCCTCGAAATACGAGAGGAACGCCTCGCGCATCTCGCCCAGCTCGAGTGTCTCCTCGAACCCGGGATCGTCGATGAAGCTGTACTCGTCACACGGCGGCTCCCCGCAGGTCTCCCGATCGGCGTCGAGCGTCCAGAAGTGGTCCCCACACTCCGAACACTCCTTGCGATGGAACCCGTGCTCGTCGAAATAGTCGAGCCGGTATTCCTCGGTGAGGTCGCTCATTAGCGTACTCTTGCCCGGTCCGCGCCTAAATCAGTTCCGTTGCCGACTGACCGCCCTCGAAAACAGCACGCAGACCCGCGCCGTCGGGCAGTCACGCGAGCGGGATCCGGGACTTGCGAAGGGGCTATCCGAAGTTCTCGACCTTCGCGGCCTCGGCGTCCCCGCCGGCCGATTCGAGCGCGTCCATCGCGACGTCGAGGAAGTCCGCGAACCCGTAGACGAACGCCTGTGCGTCCCCGCCGACGGCCTCGAGCGCGGCCGCCGTGGGGTCGGTCAGGTCCCGCTCCTCGTCGACGATCCGGACGAACGCGCCCGACTCGGACAGGCGCTCTAGCCGGTCGCGATGGATCGGATCGTCGTCCCGGTAGACGATCGCCGCGGCGTGATCGGCGGCCACGGCGCGCTCGCCGATGCCGACCGCGGGGCCGACGCCGGGCCCGCCGGCCAGCACGACGACGTCCGTCTCGCCCTCGTAGTAGGCGTCGCCGAACGGGCCGGCGACCGGAACCGAATCCCCGGGTTCCAGGTCGGCAAGCAGCGGCGCGACTGCACCGTCGGGGTCGATCCCGACCGTGACCTCGAAGGTGTCCGCGACGTCGGGCGAGGAGATCGTGTAGAACCGGGACTGTTCGCCGTCTTCGGTGTCGAGCGTGAGCTTGACGAACTGTCCGGGCCGGGCCGAAAAGGAGGACGGCGTCTCGAAGGCGACGGCGATCGAGTCCGGGCCGACCGACTCGACCGACGCGACGGTGAGTGGCGTTCGATCCATACCGTACTCTCCGCGCGGCCGGTGAATGGTCCTTTCGGAAGGTGCAATCCCGGGGCACAAAAACGCCCGGTCCGCCGGCATCGGTTCGTGGTTCCCGAAGGCTTTTCCTCGGCCGGTTTGAATTCTTCCTTATCATGCATGAGGATCTCAACTGGGCCATCGGTGGCGAAGCCGGCGACGGGATCGACTCGACGGGCAAGATCTTCGCTCGCGCGCTCTCCCGGGCCGGCCGCCACGTCTACACCTCCAAGGATTTCGCCTCGCGCATCCGCGGAGGCTACACGGCCTACAAGGTCCGCACGGCGGTCGAGCAGGTCGGCAGCGTCGTCGACCGGCTCGACGTGCTGATCGCGCTGACCGAGCGGACCATCGACGAGAACCTCGACGAACTCCACGAGGGCAGCGTCATCATCTACGACGGCGAGCAGGCGACGATGGGGGACGTGGAAGTCCCCGAAGGCATGATCGGGCTGGACGTCCCGCTGCAGCGCCTCGCCGAGGACGCCGGCGGGTCGATCATGCGCAACGTCGTCGCGCTCGGGGCGGCCTGCGAGGTGACGGCGTTCCCGATCGAGAACCTCGACGAAGCGCTGGAGAAACGCTTCGGCGACAAGGGCAGGGCCATCGTCGAGAACAACAGGGAAGCCGCCCGGCTCGGTCGGGAGTACGTCCGCGAGAACTACGATCACGAGTTCCCCTACGATCTGGAGACGACCGACGAGGATTACGTCCTGCTGAACGGCGATGAGGCCATCGGCATGGGTGCGATCGCCGCCGGCTGTCGGTTCTACGCCGGCTACCCGATCACGCCGGCGACGGACATCATGGAGTATCTCACCGGCCGGATCGAACAGTTCGGCGGGACGGTCGTCCAGGCCGAGGACGAGCTCGCGGCGATCAACCTGGCACTGGGGGCCGCTCGCGCCGGTGCGCGGGCGATGACGGGCACGTCGGGTCCAGGGATCGACCTGATGAGCGAGACGTTCGGGCTCGTGGCGACCACGGAGACGCCGCTGGTGATCGCCAACGTGATGCGGTCCGGTCCCTCGACCGGGATGCCGACCAAGCAGGGCCAGGAAGACCTGAACGCGATGCTCTACGGCGGCCACGGCGAGATCCCGCGGTTCGTCCTCGCGCCGACCTCGATTTCGGAGTGTTTCCACAGGACGATCGAGGCGTTCAACCTCGCCGAGAAGTACCAGCTGCCGGTGTATCTCACGGCGGACCTGTCGCTCGCGGTCACCGAGCGGACCTACGATCCGGCGGAGTTCGACATGGACGCCGTCGAGATCGAGCGCGGGAAGGTCGTCGACGAATCGGACGTCGAGGAGTGGCTCGACGAGGAGGGGCGGTTCCGGGCGCACGCGGCGACCGAGGACGGGGTCAGTCCGCGGGCGTTCCCGGGGACGGCCGACGGCGCACACATGACGACCGGGCTCGAACACGACGAACTCGGACGCCGCACCGAGGACGAAGACGTCCGCGTCGAACAGGTCCAGAAGCGCCAGCGGAAAGTCGAGACCGCACGCGAACGCGAGGACTTCGAGCCCAGAGAGTTCGGCGACCCGGACGCCGACACACTCGTGCTCACGTGGGGTTCCAACGAGGGGGCGATACGGGAAGCGATGGCACAGCTGGAGAGCGTGTCGGTCAGGTTGCTCTCGGTGCCGTATCTGTTCCCGCGTCCCGATCTCACGGAGGCGGTCGAGGCCGCCGAGGACGTGCTCGTCGTCGAAGCGAACGCGACCGGACAGTTCGCGGACCTGATCGAACAGGACACGCTACAGCGCGTCCAGTCCATTACCAAGTACACCGGCGTCCGGTTCAGGGCCGACGAGCTGGCCGAGGCGATCCGCGACGCCGTCGCGAAGACGGAGGTTCCACAATGAGTTCCGACGCCCACTTCACGGACTTCAAATCCGACAAGCAACCCACCTGGTGTCCCGGCTGCGGCGACTTCGGGACGATGAACGGCATGATGAAAGCGCTGGCCGAGACCGGCAACCACCCCGACGAGACGTTCCTCGTCGCGGGGATCGGCTGCTCGGGCAAGATCGGGACTTACATGCACAGCTACGCGCTGCACGGCGTCCACGGTCGCGCGCTACCGGTCGGGACCGGCGTGAAGTTGGCCAACCCCGACCTCGAAGTGATGGTCGCCGGCGGCGACGGCGACGGCTACTCGATCGGCGTCGGTCACTTCATCCACGCCGTCCGGCGGAACGTCGACATGACCTACGTCGTCATGGACAACCGCATCTACGGACTGACCAAGGGCCAGGCCTCGCCGACCTCCCAGGAGGGCTTCGAGACCTCGACCTCGCCCGAAGGGACGAACGTTCCGCCCGTCAACCCGAAAGCGCTGGCGCTGTCGGCGGGCGGTACCTTCATCGCACAGTCCTTTTCGTCGGACTCGCAGCGACACACCGAACTCGTCAAGCGGGCCATTGAACACGACGGGTTCGGGTTCGTCAACGTCTACAGCCCCTGCGTGACGTTCAACGACGTCGACACCTACGACTACTTCCGGGACTCGATCGTGGACGTAGAAGACATCGACCACGATCCGGGGAGCTTCGACCAGGCGAAAGACCGGATCCTCGACAGCGAGAAAGAACACATCGGCATCCTCTATCAGGACGAGGACAGCGTTCCGTACGTGGAACGCGAGGGAATCGAGGGCAGCATGGCCGAGATTCCCGATGGTGCACCCGACGGCGCGACCGACCTGGTCCGGGAATTTTACTGATCGGCAATGTCAGCGGCCACGCCGTCCCGGATCGACCGGGCGACCCGCGCGCGCGAGCGCGACTGTTCGTGGCGTTGCCCGAACACCGTTCGTGCACTTGCTGCCGCCTCGTCGTCGACCCGGAACGTTACGTCGGGGTAGACGACCTCGGTCAGCACGAGCGGTTCCGGTGGGGACGGAGCGATTCCCTCCGGGCCGTCCAGCGGTTCGGGACCGAGCACGCGTTCGATCCGGTCGCGGTCGGCCTCGCCGCGGGCGAACGCCTCGAGCAGCGTCACGAGCCGCCGGACCAGTTGCCGGGCGAACCCGTCCGCCCGGAACGCGATTTCGAGGAACGGTCCGTCGCGTTCGACCCCGACGGCGAGGTCGCGGACGGTGCCGGTCTCGTCCGGCGTGAGATTGTGGAAGTCGCGCTCGCCAGCGAGCAGTCGCGCTCCGTCGCGGGCCCGTGAGCGATCGACCTCGGGCGCATAGAGGGCGTACGTGTAGCCACGCTCGACGGCGTCGTGGGTCGCGTGAAACCCGTCGGGAACGTCGGCGCACGCCCAGGCGCGAACGTGTGCGGGAAGCGCGCTGTTGAACGCCGCCGGCGAGAGCCACTCCGGGGCCTCGAAGGCGACCGTCTGTGCGAGCGCCGAGACGCTGGCGTCAGTCCGGCCCGCGGCGGCGTAGCCCGGCGGCGTGTCGCCCTCGAGCGGGACGTCCAGCTCGCGAAGCGCGGACAGCAGCGCGTCGGCCACCGTCGCCACGTCGGGCTGGCGCTGGAACCCGTGGAACGGACGGCCGTCGTAGGCGATCCGGAACGCGCGCATGCCTGCGCTTCGCCGGGGATCGAAAAGACACGTTCGGTTCCGGTCGATCCGGGAGAGATATCTGTTGACACACATCAATACGTCTTCATATCGGGTGCGTGCGTCTCTCCTGCATGGAAACGACGACACCGTCCGCCGGCGCGCAGGTCCGATCCCCGTGGCGTCGGCTCCTCGGACCGACACTGACCGTCTGGGTCGGGCTAGCTGTGCTCGCGATCACTAACGGGATCCTCCACGAGGCGCTGCTGGCACCAGCGCTTGGCGACGGCGTGGCGCACGTTCTCAGCACGCTCCTGCTCGCCGCCGCGGTCGCGACGGTCGCGGCACTGTTCGTCCGTCGCTTCGCCCACGAGGCCGACCGACGGACGCTCCTCTCGATCGGTGGCCTCTGGACGGTCCTGACGCTCGCGTTCGAGTTCGGCTTCGGGCGCTACGTCGTGGGCAAATCCTGGGCCGTCCTGCTGGCCGACTACGACGTGCTGGCCGGCCGGATCTGGGTGCTCGTGCCTCTGACGCTGCTCGTCGCTCCGCTGGTCGCCGCGCGATACGTCGAGCGGAGATAGCGACGGGCCTGTCGTAGCGCCGCCGTCAGACGGAACCGAACTCGTTTTGCCCCGGGTACTCCCAGGGAGAGGCATGTTCGAACAGTTCGAGGTCGTCCCTGCGGTGGACATGCAGGACGGACAGGTCGTCCAGCTGGTCGGTGGGGAACGCGGGACCGGAACGACCTACGGCGATCCGGTCGAGGCCGCCCGGCGGTGGGTCGAGGCGGGCGCGCGGACGCTCCATCTCGTCGATCTCGACGGCGCGTTCGAGGGCGAGCGCGAGAACGCCGAGGCGATCGAGGCGATCCGCGAGGCCGTCGACGTCGAGGTCCAGCTCGGCGGCGGGATCCGGACCGTCGAGGACGCCGTCGGGCTCCTCGATGCGGGCGTCGACCGGGTGATCCTCGGGACGGCCGCCGTCGAGAACCCCGAGATCGTCGCCGCGATCAGCGACGAACACCCCGAAAGCGTGCTCGTGAGTCTGGACGCGAAAGACGGCGAGGTCGTCGTCTCGGGCTGGACCGAAGGGACCGGCCTGGACCCGGCCGAAGCCGCCGAACGATACGAGAATCTGGGGGCCGGCGGGATCCTCTTCACCGACGTCGATGTCGAGGGACAGCTCGAGGGCGTCCGGACGGAACCGGTCCGTCGCGTCGTCGAGGCCGTCGACATCCCGGTGATCGCCAGCGGCGGCGTCGCGACGATCGGGGACGTACAGGCGCTGCAGGAGGCGGGCGCGGCCGCGGTCGTCGTCGGCAGCGCGCTCTACGAGGGGACGTTCACGCTCGAAGCGGCGATGGACGCCCTCGAGTAGCGGCTGTCGGGAAACGAAGTGGGATTTTACTGTCGGGCGTTGCTATCCCCAGGTATGGAGTTCGCCACCGTTCAGGGAGACATCGCCGAACAGAGCGCGGACGCGCTGGTCAACGCCGCCGGGACGAGCCTGCAGATGGGAAGCGGCGTCGCCGGCGCGCTCCGGCGCGGCGCGAACGGCCCGATTAACGAGGAAGCTACCTCGAAGGGACCGATCGACCTCGGCGAGGTAGCCGTCACCGACGCCTACGACCTCGACGCCGAGCACGTCATTCACGCGGCCGCGATGCCACATTACGACGACGGCCGAGCGACCAAGCAGAGCATCCGCGATGCGACCAGCCACAGCCTCGAAACGGCCGACGAACTCGGCTGCGAGTCGCTGGTCGTGCCGATCCTCGGAACGGGAGCAGCCGCCTTCGAGTTCGAGGACGGGGCGCGACTGGTGTGCGAAACGATCGCGGCCTACGAGTCCGACACCCTGGAAGACGTGCGCGTGATCGCCTACTCGCCAGCGAAGTACCGACTGCTCGAAGACATCGCCGGGGAAGTACGCGGCGACTGATCTTTCACTCGCGTGCCGGACGTCGCCGGTGGCCGGTCGTTTGACAATACCTGAGCCGAAACGTCTAGACGATGGTCGATCCAGTCGCGGACCCGCTGGCGGAAGTCGTTCTCCACTTGCTGGTCGCGTTCGGACTGGGCGCGCTGATCGGGATCGAGCGCGAGCAAAGCGAGTCCGCGGGCGCGATTGCCGGCAGTCGCACCTTCCCGCTCTTCGCGCTGTACGGCGCGCTCGTCTGGGGTTTCTTTCCCGATGCCTTCCCGTTCGCGCTCGCCATGCTCGCGGTCCCACTGACGGTCGCGTACGTCGCCCGGGTCGTCTACGAGGGCGATATCGGGCTCACGACGGTCGCGGCCGCGCTGCTGACCGTATTGCTCGGCGCGATGACGATGCACTCCCAGCAGGCGGCCACGCTCGCAGTCGTCGTCGGCGGCGCAGTCACCGTCTTGCTCACGGTCAAAGATCCGATCCACGAGTTCGCCGACCGGATCGAGCGACGCGAACGGCTCGCTTCGGCGAAGTTCGTGCTCGTGGTACTCGTGGTCCTGCCCGCGCTTCCGGATCGAGAGGTCGAGGCGCTGTACGGTCTCAACCCCCGGTTCGTCTGGCTGATGGTCGTGTTCGTCACCGGGCTCGGGTTCGTCGCGTACGTGCTCGGGCGCGTGCTGGGGACGGAACGCGGGATCGCGATCACGGGCGTCGTCGGCGGGTTCGTCTCCTCGACGGCGACGACCGTCTCGATGGCCGAAAAGACCGTCGAGAACGCGACGCTGTATCACGTCTGTGGCTTCGCTGTCGTCACCGCCTCGATCGTCATGTTCCCGCGGGCGCTGATCGAAGTCGCGGTCGTCAACCCCGAGCTACTGCCACACGTGGTTCTCCCGCTGGGCGCGATGACGCTCGTCGGCGCGGTCGCCGCAGTCGTGCTGTACTGGCGGACGACCGCCGAGGAGACCGTCGAGGCCGAGGAACTCGAGAACCCGTTCCGACTCAGGCCGGCGCTTCTGTTCGGCGCGATCTTCGCCGTCGTCCTGCTGGTCTCGGAGTACGCGAACGAGTGGTTCGGCGCGTCGGGAATCTACGCGACGGCGTTCTTCTCGGGACTGGCCGACGTCGACGCCATGACGCTCACGCTGAGCCGACTCGCCGCTGACGGAACCGTCGAGCCGGCGGTCGCAACGACCGGCATCGTCATCGCGGCCGTCGCCAACACGTTCGTCAAGGCCGCGCTGGCGTGGGCGCTCGGGACGCGAAAGCTCGGCCAGCTCGTGACGCTCGTGCTGGGAATCGTCGTCGTCAGCGGCGTGGCGTTGCTGGCTGTCGTCGTGTAGGGGTCTCGACTCGATGGGGCGACAGCTATCGCTCTCGCAACCGCACCTCGCGGGCGGCGTACGGTTCCAGAAACGGATCGATCCCGCCGCCGCCGTTTCCGACCGCGTACCGCTGTCCGTCTACCTCGAAGACGAGACTGTTCTCCATGGGGAACTCCGCGGTCGGGTCGCCGACGAGGCTCTGACGGACGTCGACGATCGACACGTCCTCGAAGCGCTCTCGCCCGCCGGAGTCGGTCCGTTCGACGAGGAGATCGGCCGCCAGTTCGCGGCCGGCCTCGCGGTGGAGGGCGGCGTTCGTCACGGCCGTCCGGAGGTGGTCGTATCTCGACGGGAGCGGGTCCGGCTCCGAACGGAAGACCGTCTCGCCCATCGGCCAGACGTTGCTGATCAGGTTGCCATAGAAGCCGCTGGCGACCTCAGGCTGGGCGAACGCGAGCGCGTACTCCTCGCCGTGGCGGCCGCTGAGCACGTCGTAACTCCCCATCACCCCCGTCCGCTCGTCCGCGATGACGAACACCGGCGGGGTCGCTTCCCAGACCCGAAGGACGTTCGCGTATCTGTCCGCCTCGGCGAGCCCGTCGGCGGTCTCGGCGGCGTCGGGGCCGAGCAACAGACAGTAAACGAACACCCCTCGATCGACGGCGTCGGCCAGCGCTCCGGCGAGGTGTTCGAACTCCGAGGCGGGCACGACGACGAACGCCTCGTGGTCCGCCGTCTCGATGGCGCTGCGGGCGCGCCGGCGGACGGTCGCCCGCGAGTGGACGACCTCGAACTCCGCCCGCCCCGCGCCGCCGGCGTACTCGGCTTCGATCGCGGACTCCAGGTCGTCGATCCGGCCGGTCAGTCCGTCGATCGCTGCCTCGGGTTCGCGAGCCCGGATGGTCGTCGGCGAGGTGCTCTCGTCGACCGCCACGAAACCCCGGTCGGCCAGCGTCTCGACGACCTCGTAGACGTACCCCTGTGAGACGCCCGCGGCGTCGGCGATCTCGCCCGTCGTCGCCGAGCCGGCTCGGAGAATCGCCCGATACACGTCGATCTCGGTCGGGGAAAGCCCGAACGCAATCAGGTGCTTCCGGAGTGGGTCCCCACTCATTGGAAACATATTCATCGACTATTCCAAAATACTTTTCTCACTTTCGCCGGGAGACTGAGACATGGCACAGGCAAACGACGGGAGCGACCGGGGCGTGCTCACGTCCCGGCGGCTGTGGACGGCCGCGATCGTACTGTTCGTCGCGCTCGAGGGGCTCGGACTGCAGATGCGCGGTCCGCTGTTGCCGATCTTTGGGGATCAGTGGGGGATCAGCGAGGGGGCGCAGGGGCTGGTCAGTCCGGCCGGGACGCTCGGGTTCGCGGTGACGATCCTTATCGCCGGGGCGATCGCGGGCCGGATCGACACCCGCCGGTACTTCCTGGGCGGGATCCTCGTCACGATCGTCGGCGTGGTCGGGATGGCGCTGGCCCCGTTTTTCGTCGCGTATCTCGGCTTCCTGCTGCTGCGCGGACTCGGGACCGGTGTCTCACGCGGGCTGGATCGGCCGCTTTTGAGCCACCTCTATCCGAACGCCCGAGGTCGGGTGTTCAATCTCTACGACATGGCGTGGGCGATCGGCGCGGCGGCGGGCCCGGTCGTGTTGAGTATCGCCGTCGCAATCGGCGACTGGCGATATGCCTACGGTGCGCTCGCGGTCGCGTTCGGTCTCGTCGCCGCGCTCGTCTGGCACCTCGAAACGCCCGCCGACGACGCCGAGGAGGAACTCGATCTCTCCGCCGCGGGTGGTCTCGTGCGGACGCCCGCAGTGGCGGCCACGATCGTCGGGCTGGTCTTTCACACCGGGCTCGAAGGGGGGATGTTCCTCTGGTTACCGACCTTCGGCCGCGACATCGCCGGGCTCAGTTCGACGCGCGCGAACCTCCTGTTGAGCGCGTTCACCGTCGCGTACATCCCCGGCCGGTTCGTCTACACGCTCATCGCCGAGCGCGTTCCCTACGGTCCGCTGGTCGTCGCCCTCGAAATCCTGATCGTCCCCGTCTTCCTCTGGACGTTCTTCGTCGCGGAGGGCCCGATCGTCTTCGCCGGGGTCGCGCTCCTCGGCGTGCTCGTCTCGGGGATCTTCCCGACGCTGCTGGCGTTCGGAACCCAGGCCGCACCCGAATACAGCGCCCCGATCAACGCGATCTCGACCTCGACGGCGTCGGTCAGCATGGCGATCGTCCCGGTCGCGATGGGCGCGCTGGCCGGTGTCTACAGTATTCGCACCGCGATGTGGGTCCCGCTCGCGCTGACCGTCCTCGTCGCGCCGACCGTCCTGATCGCCAGACGGATCGATCCGAACATCTAGGGGCGACCAGACACACTCTTTGGGCCGGCCCGCCTTGGGTCACAATATGACCGACCGGACCGCAGCCGTCACACGCGAGACGGCCGAGACCGAGATCGAAGTGACGCTCGACGTCGACGGCGACGGCGACGCGACGATCGACACGGGAATCGGCTTTCTCGATCACATGCTCGAATCGTTCGCGACCCACGGGCTGTTCGACCTGACCGTCACCTGTGATGGCGATCTGGAGATCGACGATCACCACACCGTCGAGGACGTCGCGATCACGATCGGCGAGGCGCTCGAACAGGCGCTGGGCGACAAGCGCGGGATCGTCCGGTTCGCCGACCGGCGGGTGCCGCTCGACGAGGCCGTCGCGGGGATCGTGCTGGACATCTCCGGGCGACCCCACTTCGAGTTCGACGGCGAGTTTTCCCAGGCGTCGGTCGGCGAGTTGACCAGCCACATGGCTCAGCACTTCCTGCGCTCGCTCGCGATGAACGCCGGGCTGACGCTGCACGCAGAGGTCACCGGCGAGAACGCCCACCACGAGATCGAGGCGCTGTTCAAGTGCCTCGCTCGCGCGCTCGACGACGCCACCCGGATCGACGAGCGACGGGCCGACGTCGCCAGCACGAAGGGCACGCTCTAGGCTGTTAAACTCCGGTGGAGCCATCCCGGGGATCCGAGAGGGCAAGTCGTATGTCCGTCCCGGGCGACCGCCCGAGCATGGAACCGCTCAATCGGATGGCGACCGAGCTGGTCGACGAGGCGATAGACTTCGCCGACGAGCTCGCGATCGCTGTCAAGCAGCTCGATTCGGAAGCGACGGTGCTCGACTTCGGCGTGGGCGTCCCCGGCGGGATCGAGGCCGGACTGATGCTCGCGGAGATCCAGACGGCCGGGCTGGCGACGCTCGATTCGACGCTCGGCGAGATCGACGACACGCCGCGGACGCACGTCGAGCTCTCGACGGACTACCCCGGGCTCGCGCTGCTGGGCGCACAGAAGGCGGGCTGGGAGGTCAGCGTCGAGGGCTTCGAGGGGCTGGGCAGCGGCCCGGCCCGGGCGCTGGTCGCCGAGGAGGAGGAGTACGCGCGACTGGGCTATCAGGACGACTTCGAGTTCGCGGTGCTGGCGCTGGAAGCCGACACGCTGCCGGACGACCCGGTCGTCTCGGAGGTCGCCGATCGGGCCGGCGTCCCCGAGAGCGGCGTGTTCCTGCCGACCTACGCCACCGCGAGCCTGACCGGCAGCGTCGCCGCGGCGGCCAGGGCGGCGGAGCTGGCCCTGTTCCGCCTGCTGGAACTGGGCTACGACCCGCTGGACGTGCTCTCGGCGTCGGCGTCGGCCCCGGTCGCGCCCGTCGCCAGCGAGGAGTCCACTGCGATGGCCCGCACGACCGACGCGCTCGCGTACGGCGGGCAGGTCCATCTGGTCGTCTCCGAACCGTTCGACCGCTTCGACGAGGTCGTCTCGACCGCGGGCGAGGCATACGACGAACCGTTCGAGGCGATCTTCGAATCTGTCGAGTGGGCCCACGAGGAGTTGGCGACGGCGCTGTTCGGTCCCGCGCAGGTGACCGTCGACGTCGTCGGGGGCGACACCCATATCTACGGACAGCGGCGCGAGGACCTGCTCGCGGAAAGCTTCGGTCTGTAGCCCGACCCGCTGTCGTATCCGACTGTCGACACCGAAATTCGACTGTCGAGACTCTGATTCGACCGCCAGTGGCGGGAAGTATTTTGCCGGCCGGGTCGAACGGCGCGTATGGCCGAGCAACTCCGACCGGGCGTGTGGCTGCTGGACGTCGGGCTCGTTCGGCCGGTGAACACCAACAGCTACCTCGTCGACGACGGGACGGTGACGCTGATCGACACGGGGCTGTGGGTCAACTGCCCGTCGTTACACTCGGAACTCGCCGCGGCCGGATACGACCCGTCCGACGTCGACCGCGTCCTGCTCACCCATTACGACCTCGATCACACGACGGGGCTCGGACGTCTCGAACCCCGGTTCGACGGCCCGGTCTACATCGGCCACCGGGACTACGACCTCGCCACCGGGGGGTTCGATCCGCCGCTCGTCCACCACAAGGGACTGTTCCATCGGCTCGTCCGGCCGTTCTTTCCGATTCCCGCCGGCGACGTCCGCCCGGTCGCGGACGGCGATCGGATCGGCGAGTTCACAGCGTTCGACACCCCCGGACACAACCCCGGGCACGTGGCGTACGTCCACGACAGCGGCGCGGCGTTCGTCGGCGACTTGCTGTGGGGGAGCAACGGCGGGCTCGCGATGCCGGTCTGGCTGGACAGCTACGACATGGACGAACTCCGGGAGAGCGTCGTCGACTTCTACGCCCGTGCCCCGCCGTTCGAGGTGCTCGCGATGGGGCACGGAACGCCGATCACGACCGACGCACGAGCGGTCTACCGCGACCTGATCGACCGTCTGTGATCGGTCGGGAACCAGCTGTTCCCGGAGCCGAACGTCACGTCTTTCCGCTCGCCCCGACAGATACGGGTATGGACGAAAAGCGGGAACTGACGAGCGTCGACATCGCGGCGCTGGCCGGCGAGCTCGGCCAGTATCGCGGCGCGCACGTCGACAAGGTCTATCTCTATCCCGACGAGGACCTGCTGCGGTTTCGCATGAGCGACTACGACCGCGGACGGACCGAGCTGCTGATCGAGGTCGGCGAGAACAAGCGCGCGCACGTCGCCGACCCCGAGCACGTGCCGGACGCGCCCGAGCGACCGCCGAACTTCGCGATGATGCTTCGCAATCGCCTCTCGGGGGCGACGCTGGAGGCCGTCGAGCAGTTCGAGTTCGACCGCATCCTCACGCTGCGATTCGAGCGCGAGGCCGACTCAACGACGGTCGTCGCCGAGCTGTTCGGTGACGGCAACGTGGCCGTTCTCGACGAGAACGACGACGTCGTCGACTGTCTGGAGACGGTCCGACTGAAGTCCAGAACGGTCGTGCCCGGCTCGCACTACGAGTTTCCCTCGGCGCGGTTCAACCCGCTCACCGTCGACTACGAGCGGTTCCGCGAGCGGATGGCACAGTCCGACAGCGACGTCGTCCGGACGCTGGCGACCCAGCTCAACTTCGGTGGGCTGTACGGCGAAGAGCTGTGCTCGCGAGCCGGGGTCCCATACAATCAGGACATCGAAGCGACCGGCGACGAGGAATTCGAGGCGCTCTACCGAGAGATCGAGTCGCTGTCGCGGCGACTCGGCGAGGGGGATCTGGACGCCCGCGTCTACTACGAGAGCGACGGCGACGACCGGGTCCGCGTGGACGTGACGCCGTTCCCTCTCGCGGAGTACGCCGACCGCGAGAGCGAGCCCTTCGAGTCGTTCAACGAGGCGCTTGACGACTACTTCACGAACGTCGACGCCGACCACAGCGACCGCGACGGCGGCGAAGAGCGCGGCCGCCCGGACTTCGAGGCCGAGATCGAGAAACAGAAACGCATCATCGACCAGCAACAGCAGGCCATCGAGGACTTCGAGCGACAGGCCGAGGCCGAACGCGAGAGGGCCGAACTCCTGTACGCCAACTACGACCTGGTCGACGAGGTGCTCTCGACGGTCCGGGCCGCCCGCGAGGAGGGGCGATCGTGGGAGGCCATCGAGGAGACGCTCGCTGACGGTGCCGAGCGGGGCATCGAGGCCGCGACGGCCGTGGTCGGCGTCGACGCCAGCGAGGGGACGGTGACCGTCGACGTGGACGACACCCGGATCGAACTCGAGGTCGCGGACGGCGTCGAGAAGAACGCCGACCGGCTCTACACCGAGGCAAAGCGCATCGAGGGGAAGAAAGAGGGGGCCAAGGCGGCGATCGAGGACACCCGGGAACGCCTCGAAGAGATCGAGGCCGAACGCGACGCCTGGGAGGCGACGGATGAGGAGGAAGAAACCGACGCCGAGGAGGCCGAGGACGTCGACTGGCTCGCGCGCTCGTCGATCCCGATCCGCCAGACCGAACAGTGGTACGAGCGGTTCCGGTGGTTCCACACGAGCGACGACTTCCTGGTGATCGGAGGCCGAAGCGCCGACCAGAACGAGGAACTCGTCAAGAAGTACCTTGATCGCGGGGACCTGTTCTTCCACACGCAGGCCCACGGCGCGCCGGCGACGATCCTGAAGGCGACCGGGCCCAGCGAGAGCCCGGACGACGACATCGAGATCCCCGAGACCAGCCGCGAGGAGGCCGCCCAGTTCGCGGTCTCGTACTCGACGGTCTGGAAGGAGGGCAAGTACGCCGCCGACGTCTACGAGGTCGATCACGATCAGGTGACCAAGACCCCCGAGAGCGGCGAGTACCTCGAGAAGGGGAGTTTCGCGATCCGGGGCGACCGAACCTACTACGAGGACACGCCGGTCGGCGTCGCGGTCGGGATCGCCTGCGAACCGGAGACGCGCGTGATCGGGGGGCCGCCCAGCGCCATCACCGACCGCGCCGAGACGACCATCGAGGTCGAACCGGGTCAGTACGCTCAAAATGACATCGCCAAGCGACTCTACCGCGATTTCAAGCAGCGGTTCGTCGACGAGACCTTCGTCCGGAAGGTCGCCAGCCCGGACCTGATCCAGGAGTTCCTGCCGCCGGGCGGCAGTCGGATGGTCGAGTGATAGCGGCGAACGGCGTCCGCGCCCTGCCGTCGATCACTCCGGGAACAGCTCGACCTCGCGTTCGATCCCGTCGATCCGTTCGACATCCGCGGGATCGAGCGACAGGTCGCGCGCGGCGCGGTTCGCCTCGAGGTGCTCGCGGCCGGACGCCTTGGGGATCGTGACGACGTCGTCGTGCGCCAGCACCCAGGCGATCGAGACGGCCGCGGGCGAGGTGCCGTGTTTCTCCGCGACGGCCCGAATCTCGGGCACGTCGAACACTTCCCCGCCGGCCAGCGGCGAGTACGCGACGACGGTGTACCCCCGATCGCGAGCCTGTTCGAGCACGCCGGGCTCCTGAAAGAGCGGGTGAAACTCCACCTGATTGGCGACCAGCGGGACCGAACAGGCCTCGGCGGCGCGGTCGTACTGCTCGGGCGTGAAGTTGCTCACCGCGAGACGGTCGGCCAGTCCCGCATCGTGGACGGCTTCGAGTGCCGCCATCGTCCCCTCCGGGTCGTAGCCGCCGCGCGGACGGTGGACGTACAGCAACTCGACCCGGTCGACGCCGAGCCGGTCGAGGCTGGCGCGGGTCCCCGCCTCGACTGCGTCTGGCGCGAGCGAGTCGACCCACAGCTTCGTCGCCAGCGTGACGTCCTCGCGGGGGACGGGACTGTCGGCCAGCCCCTCGCCGACGACGCGCTCGTTCTCGTAGATCTGTGCGGTGTCGAGGTGTCGATAGCCGACCTCGAGGGCCGTCTCGATCACGGCCGGGTCGTCGATGCTCATCGTCCCGAGTCCGACCTGCGGGAAGTCCATACCGACGACACGGCAGCGTGCCAGTAAGGCGTGTCGGCGTCGCGTCCCGGGACCGTCACGAAAAGCAACCCTTTTGCGCTCGCTGGGCGGACTGTCGGCCAATGCTGGGGTTGCGCTCGGCCGCCGGCCGCGCGAAGCGACGGCTCGTCGCCGACCTGCGTTCCGATCCGTATCTCGTGGCGATACTGGCCGTCACGATCTTTCTGGCGGGGCTGTACGTCTGGCACGAGATCCCGAACTTCGCCACCTGGGACGAGCGCGACCGGGTCCTCGACCCGCTGGTCGCCTACGGCCGGATCATCGACGAGCCGAGCCTCGGCGCGCTCCGGGAGGGAGTCATCTGGGGGCGCGAACCGTTCGGGGCGACGTTCTACCTCTACGGGCTGGCGCTGTTGCCGGTCGTGATCGCGGCCGCCCTCCTCGGCGATCTCGACGCGCTCGCGTCGCTCGGCTTGCCCGGGAAGGGGTCGGAGCTGTTCGGCTTCTGGGAGGTCTGGCACACCACCCCCGAGTGGATCTGGACGGCGAGCCTGCTTACCGTTCGCCTGCTGAACGTCGCTTTCGCCGCCGGTGTCGTGTATCTCACCTACCGGATCGGGACGTACCTGCGCGATCGGACGACCGGCCGACTCGCCGGGGCCTTCCTCGCGGTCACCTGGGGGCTGATCACCCTCGCCCACGAGGGCGGGGAGGACATCCCGTCGGTGTTCGCCCTGCTGCTGGCGCTGTACCTGCTGATCCGGTACGTCGAGACGGGCGAGCGCCGGCGGTTTTTCGAGGCCAGCGCCGTCGGCGCGGCCGCGATGACGCTGAAGCTGACCGTCGCGCCGATCGTGTTCACCATCGCCATCGCGCATCTCCTGCGGATCTACCGCGAGGGCGACTCCTGGCGGCGGCTGTTCGCGGACCGGGACCTGCTGATCGACGGGGCCGCCGTCGGGGCGGTCGTCATCCTGCTGGGGTTCCCGACGCTGCTGGTCGGCGGGTTCGTCGAGTTCTTTTCGCGTATCATCGGCCACCCGGCGTATCGAGTCGCCGTCGAGAAGGGGCCGAGCGCGCCGATCTGGTGGTGGTTCCTCCGCGGGTATGTCAACGCCTTCGGGCTCCCGCTGTTCCTCGCGAGCGTGTTCGGGCTCGGCGCGGCGCTCGTCCGCCTCCGGAATCGCTGGACCGACGGCTCGACGATCCTGCTCGCGTATCTCGGGTTGCACGTGTTCCTGCTGGCCGGCTTTCACGACTTCCGCCCGCATCACCTCCTGGCGACGCTGCCGCTGCTGGTCGTCTTCCTCGCCGCGGAACTCTCGCGGCTGGACGCGTCCCGGCCCGGGGTCGCCCGGTCGGTCGTCGCCGTCCTCCTGATCACGTCCGGCGCGTACGCCGCCGTCGGTTCGGCGGGATACGGCTCGATGGCGCGGGCAGAGGCGGTCGAGTGGATGGACGACAACGTCGAGCGTGACGCGACAATGGAGTTCTACACGCGCGGGTTCGAGGAGTCCGCGACGCCCCACTGGATCGACGCCCAGTACCCCTACGCCGGAGACGACCGCGCGTCACTCGAGCCCTGCCCGGAGTACGTGCAACTGTCCTACCGGGATCTGTTGTATCTCCGATCGGTTCCCGACGACCACCGGAGTTCCTACGTCCGGCACAACACAGCGGCGCGGGCCGCGCACGTCCGGGCGCTGCTCAACGGCAGTTACGGCTACGAGATCGTCGCCGAGTTCGGGGACCGACCGCCGGCGTTCGTGCCCAAGCGACCGACGCCCGGGTCGATCACCGAGATCCTCCCGCTGGGGATCTACCCCCAGTCCGATCAGTACGCCGACGAGCAGGAACTGCGGGCAAACCAGTACGTCGCGATTCTCGCGTACAACGGCAGCTGTGAGGAGCCGCTCCCGCGACCGGAATGATCGTGACCGTTGTACGTCTGCTCCGGGTCGACCGCATGACTGCGTGTGGTCACGAACGGACAGCAGGTCGCGGGCAGCATGCCAGCAATATCCGCCGCCCTGCACAGGGTTTTGTCCGTCCCGACGGTGGGGACGACCGATGGATCCGGTCGAGCTGTTCAACGAGATGCCGTTCGCGCGACTGCTGGGGATCGAGCTGACGGCGGCCGCGGACGGGCACGCCGAGGGGCGACTGCACGTCACGGACGACCACACCACGAACCCGGAGACGGGGGTCGTCCACGGCGGGGCGACGTTCGCGCTGGCAGACAGCGTCGCCGACGCCGCGGTCGTCTCGCTGGCCGGCGAGCTCGTGCCGACGGTCGACATGCGGATCGATTACCTCGCGCCGGTGACGACCGACGTGTACGCGGTGGCGGACGTCCTCCGGGACGGCGGATCGCTTGCAGTCGCGGAGGTCGAACTGTTCGACGAATCGGAGACGCACGTCGCGACTGCACACGGGGCCTACAAGACCGGCGGATCGGAGGCGGACAACGTCTGGCGCGGCTCACAACAGTAGTCCGGAAGCCACGCCCTCAGCTCACTTGGAGGGATCGGACAGCAGGTAACTGACGGCCAACACGAGATAGAGACGGCCGTGTGTGGCGAGATACGAGTCGAGCGCGTCCGGCGTCTCGAAGGCCTCGCCGTATCGGTCGTACAGCAGGGTCTGCTCGCCGTCCCAGTCGATCGCGTTTCGGAACTGCCCGAGGAGTTCGCTCCCGAGCGGGGACTCGACTGTCACCGTGTTCGGCAGGTTCGCCCAGTCGGTGACCTCGCTGAGGTCGAACGCGTCGAAGTCCCGAACGAGATCGAACGTGTCTTTCGGCGTCGTGTGCTCCGGAAGCGAGGGTCGGCCGTCGCGGTGCTGGAGCGCACCGGTCGCCAGCGCCTGGGCGACGGCCGGGTGCTCGGCCGGAACGACCACCGCGACGACGTCCTCGAGATACGCCGTGACGCCGGCAGGCGCAGACGGAGACGCACCGTTGACCTGCGGTGTCGGCCGGTCGTCCGACGAAGAGGTCACGTCAGAGGCGGAATCGCCACGGCGATCTCGGTCCATATACGTGGCTGACGACTCGCAGACAGTTAACGTTTGCAGTGAACTGCCTCGGGGTCGAGCCCGCGAGGCACTCGGCCTGTCTTTCTGTGAAGTACCTCGGGGTCGATCGGCGGCTCTCGTCCGAATAGGCGGACCACCTTTGTTCGATGCCGCCCAACCCCCGGTCGATGAGGACGATCAAGGACAGCGTCCACGACTACATCGAGGTCGAGGGCGTCGCCCGAAATCTGCTGGATGCTGCGGCGCTCTAGAAACTACCGCCAGTTCGCGACGGTGGATTGCTCGCGGCGTTCAGTGGCTCGTAGGACTCTGCACGGGGGCGACGCGCCAGAGCGTGAGCACGGCACGAGTGACCAGCGTTTCGAGAGGTTTTCGATGCAGTACGCCTCGATGTCGGCTGGGTCAGAGCTAGCCTCCGGAGGCGGATGAAAGTGTTCGAGACCTTCACGACGGAGCCGCAGCGGCGTCACTACCGTCACGTTCGAAGGGCAGATCGATCCGGAGTTCGTCGAACCACACGACTGGTCGCTTTCGTTGTGCCTCATCGACGAAGTAGACGATACCGAGTCGCGCGAGTCGCGTGAGTTCCTCGTGGACGTTCTTGACGTCTCGATCGACGACGCGGGCCGCCTCGTTGATGCTCGCCGGTCGGTCGCGCCGAACCGCCTCGATCAGATCGAGCGTCCGCGGCGTGAACGTCGACAGCAAGTCGTCGTAACTCTCGAAGGAGATCGTCGGCGGGGAGTCGACGTCTTCGTCCGCCTGCAGTCCTCGAATCGCCGCCTGGACGCCGTCATGAAACGCCGACGAGGGGCCGACGGTAACGACGAGCGTCGATTCGTGCTGGAGCTGTTCGCGTTCCATCGGATGCAACGGTGGCGTGTCAGTCATGGGGGTCACCTCGCTGGGGGTCGGCGGCGATCTCGAACGCTGATTTGGGGATCTCGCGCCAGAACCGATCCCAGAGATCGACCATTCCGGGAAACTCGATCTGGACCGGTTCGGGATCTGGGGCTGCATGGAGTTCGTGGCCTTTCGTGTCCTCGTGTGCGTTGTCGTACCGCCGGATCGTCCCGTCTTCGAGCGTCGCCGGCGGGTTCGGTTCGGTCGCCCCGTAGTGGAGGTTGTACGCCCACCCGGAGGAGTATACATCGCGGTCCGTCCGCATCACGAAGACGCGGACGAGCGTCCCGTCCTCGTACTTCATGGTCCGACTGATCCCGTCCAGCTCGTCCTCCGGCAGGGGACTCATCCTCGTCTATTGGTTGTGCGGCCAATAGCATAGTTCTATTGGTCAGGAGACCAATTGTCGGGATCCGGGTAGCGTGTCCAGCGTGGGAAACCAGTGGTTCCACAGCACGAAAACCGTCCAGTAGAACTATACGATTGCTCGACAACTCTCGGGTAATGCGAACGCGCCGGGAACTACTTTGCGCTGAATCCGTCGCTCGTATTCGAGAAGCCGGACTGCGATTTCGTTCCTGCCACTGGCGACACTCATACTGCCGGCTGTAACAAACTGAAGGAATTCGCCACCCCGGGGTGGCGAATATCTTTACGAACTTACAGCCGGCAGTATCAGCCAGAAACTCGAGCAGGCCGACCCTTCATGTCACAGGCCGCCCAATCCCCGTCCAATGAAGACGATCAAGGACAGCGTCCACGACTACATCGAGGTCGAGGGCGTCGCCCGCGATCTGCTTGACAGCGCGGCCGTCCAGCGACTCCGCCACGTCAAGCAACTCGGGACCGTGACGCTGGTCTATCCCTCCGCGAACCACACCCGATTCGAGCACTCGCTGGGGGTCTACCACCTCGCAAATCGCGCGCTCGATCACCTCGGTATCGAGGGCCAGCAGGCCGAACGCGTCCGGGCGGCCGCGCTGTTGCACGACGTCGGCCACGGCCCCTACAGCCACAACATCGAGGAGTTGATCCACCGTCACACCGGCAAGTACCACGACGAGGTCCACGACCTGCTCGGGTCGGGCCGAGTCGCCCGGATTCTCACCGAGCACGGTCTCAATCCCGACCGGGTCGCGGACATGGTCGCCGGCGATGGGGAACTCGGGCAACTGGTCTCGGGGGAACTCGACGTCGACCGGATGGACTACCTCGCGCGGGACGCCCACCACACCGGCGTCCCCTACGGGACGATCGACCACGGGCGGCTCGTCCGGGAACTGCGGTTCGTCGACGGCGACCTCGTGCTCGCGGAAGGCAACGTCCAGACCGCCGAGAGCCTGCTGCTCGCCCGGGCGCTGATGAACCCCGTCGTCTACGCTCATCACGTCGCCCGGATCGCCAAAGGGATGCTCCGGCGCGGGACCGAGCGCCTGCTCGCGGCGACGGACGTCACGCCCGATCGGCTCCGACGGATGGACGACAAGGACCTGCTGGTCGCGCTGCGCTCGAACGACGCGACCGCGACCTACGGCGAGCGGCTGAGCTACCGCGACCTCTACAAGCGCGCAGTCTGGGCCGAGATGGACGCCGTCCCCGACGAACTGCTGGACGCGCCCCACGGGACGGTCCGGGACCTGGAAGACGAGATCGCCGCGGACGCGGCCGTCGATCCCGAACACGTCATTCTGGACGTACCTGATCGACCCGAGATGACCGAAACCTCGAGTCGAGTGATCGTCGGCGGGCAGGTGCGACGGCTCGAAGACCAGTCGACGCTGGTGCAGGCGTTGCAGGCCGCCCAGCGCGACCAGTGGCGGCTCGGCGTGTACGCACCGGCCGACGTTCGGGAACGCGTCGGCGACGCCGCCGTGCGGGTGCTCGGACTCGATCTCGAAGAGCCGCTGGTCAGCGACGTTCGGCCGGGGATCCACGCGACCCTCGACGAATTTCAGTAGGGTTCAAACGTCACGACCGTCAACGACCGGGCATGGAAATCGAAGGGACGATGCTCACGGGCCGGGCGTTCGAGCCGATCGAGGGCCGGGTGGTGATCGAGGACGGGGAGATCACGACGGTCGAGGAGGCCGCCACCGACAGCGACGCGATCGTGCTGCCGGCCTTTGTCAACGCCCACACGCACATCGGCGATTCGATCGCCAAGGAGGCCGGTGCGGGGCTGTCGCTGGACGAACTCGTCGCGCCGCCGGACGGGCTGAAACACCGGCTGCTGCGACAGGCCTCCCGGGATGAGAAAGTCGACGCGATGGCCCGCTCGCTGCAGTTCATGGAACAGTCGGGAACGGGCGCGTTCATCGAGTTCCGCGAGGGCGGCGTCGAGGGCGTCGAGACGCTCGAGGACGCGCTCGAGGGGCTGGCCATCGAGAGTGTCGTCCTCGGCCGGGAGACGGTCGACGCGATGCACGCGAGCGACGGGTTCGGCGCGAGCGGGGCCCGGGACGGCGACTTCGACGCCGAACGGAACGCCGCCCGTCGAGCGGACAAACTCTTCGGGATCCACGCCGGCGAACGCGACAGCGCAGACATCAACCCCGCGATGGACCTCGATCCGGACTTCCTCGTGCACATGGTCCACCCCGAGCCGCTGCACTACCAGCGCCTGGACGACGAGGCGACCCCGGTTGTCGTCTGTCCGCGCTCGAATCTCGTGACCGGCGTCGGCGTCCCGCCGATCCGCGAGTTGCTCGATCGGACGACCGTCGCGCTGGGGACCGACAACGTCTTTCTCAACAGCCCCTCGATGTTCCGCGAGATGGAGTTCGCAAGCAAGCTCGCGGACGTCTCCGCCCGCGAGGTGCTCGGGATGGCGACCTGGGCCGGTGCCGACATCGCCGGGCTGAACACCGGCGAAATCGCCGAGGGCAAGGACGCCCGTCTGCTCGTGCTCGACGGCGACTCGGACAACCTCGCCGGCGCACAGGACGTCGTTCGGGCCGTCGTCCGGCGAGCGGGTGTCGACGACGTGCGCGAGGTCGTCCTCGCTTCGGAATGAGAGTCACACGCACGCTCGGCGCGTGACGGGCAGTTTTTAATCTCCGGGGGAGTAGCGCCGGCATGGACCGCCTCAGGCAGTCGATGCTCGACGCCCCGATCATCGAAAAGGACGGCTACCAGTACTTCGTCCACCCGATCAGCGACGGCGTCCCGATGCTCGAACCGGAACTGCTTCGCGAGATCGTCATCAAGATCATCCGTAAGGCGGAACTGGAAGACGTCGACAAGATCGTCACGCCTGCAGCGATGGGGATCCACATCTCGACTGCGGTCTCGCTGATGACCGACATCCCCCTGGTCGTGATCCGCAAGCGCCAGTACGGGCTGGAGGGCGAGGTCTCGCTTCAGCAGGCCACCGGCTACTCCGAGAACGAGATGTACGTCAACGACGTCTACGAGGGCGACAAGGTGCTCGTGCTGGACGACGTGCTCTCGACCGGCGGGACGCTCGTCGGCATCACCGGTGCCCTCGAGGAGATCGGGGCCGAGATCGTCGACATCGTCGCCGTCATCAAGAAGGTCGGCGGCGAGAACAAGGTCGAGGACACCGACTACGACGTCAAGACGCTGATCAACGTCGACGTCGTCGGCGGCGAAGTCGTCATCGAGGACCCGCAGGGCGACGGCTAGAAAGTACGGGAACGCCGGTTTTCGCGGACGTTTCGTCGCGGAACCTCTACGTCCAGGGGACGGACCGGTCCTGGATCTCGCCGGCGAGCTCGGTCCCCATCGTCTCCTCAACATCGGCGGCGTTCACGAGCGCCCACATGAGTTTGACCTTCGCCGTGCCGGGCAGCATGTCTTCGCCCTCGATCACGCCGGCGTCGAGCAGATCGCGGCCCGTGTCGTAGACCCGATCGCAGACCCGACCTTCCAGACACTGACTTGTCATGACGACGTGTGTCCCGTCGTCGGTGAGGTCGTCGACGTGCTCGATCCAGTCCGTGTTGACGTGGCCGAGGCCGGTCCCCTCGAGAACGATTCCGGCCTTGTCGTCGTAGGCCTCGAGCACGGCCGGGTCGGTCCCGGGCGTGAACTTCACGAGTTCGACCTCGGTTTCGAGATCGGCGCGCAACTCGAGGTCGGCCTCGCCGCGCTCGCGGTACTCGCGGCGCAACGACACTTCCCGATCCTCGTAGCCGACCTCGCCGAGCGGTTCCGCGCCGACGGTCTCGAAGGCGTCCCTGCGAGAGGTGTGGTTCTTGCGGGCACGCGTCCCGCGATGGAGCGCACAGACCTCGTCGGAGCTGTCGGCGTGCATACAGATCATGACCTCCGCGGCGTCGCTTTTGGCGGCCTCGACCGAGCAGACGGCGTTCATCACGTTGTCCGAAGACGGGCGGTCGGCCGAGCGCTGGCTACCGGTGAAGACGATCGGGACTGGCGTCTCCAGCATGAACGCCATCGCGCTCGCGGAGAACTGCATCGTGTCGGTGCCGTGCATGACGACGACGCCGTCCGCGCCGGCCTCGATCTCCTCGTAGATCGCCTCCGCGAGGTCCTGCCAGACGTCGGGAGTCATGTTCTCTGAGAGGATGTTCGCCACGACGCGCCCGCGGTAGTTGGCCAGTCCGGCGAGTTCGGGGACCGCCCGCAGCACGTCCTCGGCGTCGAACTGTGCGGTCACCGCACCCGTCCGGTAATCGACCGTCGAGGCGATCGTCCCGCCGGTCGAGATCAGCGCTACCGTCGGCAGGTCCTCCTCGAAGGTGATCTCCGATTCGCCCTCGTCGGCCTGTGCGTCCTCGATGTCGTAGACGTCCGCCTCGTGAACGTCGACGTCGGCGGCGTCGCGGTCGACGCCGACGTTGTAGCCGCTGTCGAGTTTGATCGCGAGATGCTCGTCAGTCGAGGACGGCAACAACACCCCGTCGAAGGACTGCTCGCCGCGGTCGACGTGAACCCGGTCGCCTGGTTGCATGGATCGGGATACCGCTCGCGCCGACTTGAAACCATCTCTTGGCGACGGACGCGCCGACCGATGGGTGACGACGCTGCGGAGAGCGAATCCATATCAACCTGGCACACCTATCGAGCGGTATGGCCGAGCGTACCGACCAGTTGAGCCGCGACGACGAGGTCGGTGACGTCGATCTCGACGCGATCATGAACGAACAGGCGGACACCACGGACGAATCAGACACCAGTGGCGGGATTCGAGGGCGCATCGGACGTCGCGTCGGGAGTGTCTTCTCGATCAGGACGTTCGGGCTCGCGCTCGTGTTGACGATCGGGCTGGCGTTCGTCGTCAGTGCGGTCGTCCCGTTCGTTCCCGACAACCTCACCGGGCTGGTCGGGGTTTTCCTCGGCGGTGGTGCGATCGGGCTCGCGTCCGATGCCCGCCGGTATCTCGAAGTCGGTGCGGCGGCACTGATGGCCGGCGCACTGACCGTCCTGCTCAGCAACTTCACGATCGCGGTGTTCGGGCCGGGCGTCCCGCTCGTGGCGCTCGGTGCCGGATCGAGCGGCGTCGCCGGCCTCCTCGGCCACTACGTCGGTCGCGATCTCAGAGCGGGCCTGACCCGCGAGATCGAATAGCGGTCGACGCCTACCGCTCGACGAGTCGCCACCGATCGCCGTCGCGTTCGACGACGGTCTGTGTCTCAAGGACTCTCAGTATCTCGACGACAAGTCCCGGCGGTGCATCGACCTGACGGCTCAACCGTCGTGGCGTCGCCGCCCCGTCGGTCAGCGCGAGCAATATTTCGACGACCAGCCTGTCGTCGCCGCCGTCGATCCGCTCGCCGAGTTCCTCCATGACGTCCGTCAGGCGACCCTGAACCCACCGCTGGGCGAGTGACAGCTCGTTTCGCAACCGTTCGAGTTCGCGCAGATCGGTCACGAGTTCGTCCAGGTCTCCCCCGTCGTTGGGCTCGATATCGACCGACAGGTGCTGACAGGAATCCAGATCGAGCCCCGAGCTCGCCGGGTACGCGCTCTTGGCCCCGTACTCGTACGGCGAGACGGACACTTCGAGCCGAAATCCCTGTGGGATATAGAAGTACTTGCGGCGCTGCTCGTCGACGCGACTTTCGATGAGTCCGGCCGATTCGAGCTTTCGGAGGTGATCGATGACTGCTTTCGGACTGACCCCGATGTATTCGCTGATCTCCGTCACGTAGCACGGTTTGCGCGCGAGCAGTCTGAGGATGCGCCGCCGGTTCGCGTTCCCGAGGAGATCGAGCAGTTCGGCGGAGTCCATTCACCTGATGTAACTAGTTCTTCTATAAAAGCCTTTCTCCAAAGTCCGCCGGCTGGATTCTCTCGCTGTGCAGAGAGAGACCGGCTAGCGGTCGTCGGGTCGGTACCGCTGGACGTGCCGGAGCCGTACTTCGGATGGGCGATTTCGCTGTACTGCACGGCACTCGGAGTCGCGTTGACAATCATCGTCTCCCTGCGGATGGCTGATACTGCCGGCTGTAACAAACTGAAGGAATTCGCCACCCCAGGGTGGCGAATATCTTTACGAACGTACAGCCGGCAGTATGACGTGGATTGGTCCCAAGCATCTGTCGAGGCGAATATTCATATATCAAACCGGGAAAAGCGCCGGGTGGAGATGCGACTCCAGACGAAACGAACGATTGGAATCGTCGCAGCACTGGTCGTCCTCTCCGCGTTTGCGGGCTGCTCTGCGCTCGGTGGGGGCAGTTCGGACACGTGTGGTCCGGGGGACACGAAAATCGAAGACGTCGAAACCGGCGACGGAGAAGTGTCGCTCACGGGCGAAGTCACGAACGCGTCGGAAGACGGGGCGTTCAACATCGACGATGGGACCGGCACAGCGTTCGTGATGGCCGCTGCAGAGGACATCGAGGAAGGGGACTGTGTCACCGTCGAAGGCTCCGTCGTGCAGAGTCCGCTGGACGAAGGCGCGGACGTCTTCATCCAGGGCAAAAACATCACTGCAGCGTAGGCCTGGCGCGTCACGGCGTTTCCGATGGCTCGATACAGGCCGATCAGATCCGTTGCGATCACTCGGCTCGCCGTGCGACCGCGAACTTCGAGAGGTCGCCGGCCGTGATCTCTTCGACGCTGTCATAGGGGCGATCGACGACAATGTTGCCGGCGCGCTGACGACCTAACCCCGGCAGCGCCTGGAGTTCGTCCATCGACGCCGAGTTCACGTCCAGCGGGTGCGGCACGCCAGTCACCGAGCGGTAGCCGTGGTCGGTCACCGCGACGTCGATTGTCGCGCCGAGCTGGCGCTCGCCGGGAACCGCGACCAGCAGGGGATAGGTGCCCAGTTGCCGACCGAAGGTCTTGCCGTCCTGGTGGTATTCGAGGTGCACGTCCTCGAGGACCGTCCCCGGCGGCGCGAGACGCTGTAACATCGGGTTGTCGATCTCCTCGCGGACCTCCCGCTTGTACTGTTTGAACAGCTGCTTGTGATCGGCGGCGATCTCGGCGCCGGTGTCGGCCATCTCCGTCCCCTCGAAGGCCATGACCTGTCGGATGTTGACCCGCCGGAGCAACAGCCCCTCGTCGTAGACGCGCCGGAGGAACCGCTTGTTGTGCTCGAAGGTCTCCTCGCGTTCGCCCTTGAGCCCGTGGACGAGGTTGATGCCCGGCAACAGCTTCGGCAGGCGCGGCGCGGCCTCCGCACCGAAGGTAGGCGCGTCGTCGGCGTCTTCACCAGGTCGCCACCCCGCTTCCTCGTTGACGATCCGGACGGCCTCCAGACACTCCTCGGCGGTGACGTTGAGGTTGTTGTCGCTCTGGACCTGCGGGTCCGCGGACTCGAGTCCGAACGCCGCCGTGTCCCCGGGCGTGTTGTGCTCGGCGATGATCCGGATCCCCTCGCGGGCCTTTTCCGGCCACTTGACGATCGTAATCGGGTTCATGTTGTCCAGATGCAGCGTCTCCAGATCCGGGGCGACTTCGCGAATGCCCCGATAGAGCGACCGGAGCGCGTCGGGATTCGGTTTCTCGCCGTCGCCGCCGTAGGCCAGGATGTCGGCCTGCCGGCCGAGCCGGAAGTGTCCGACGCCGTGCTCGGAGAGGGCATCGACCTCATCGACGACGCTCTCGGGCGGCCGGAAGTCGGGGTCGCCGTACAGCGGCTCGGTACAGAACGAACACCGGTATGGACAGCCACGAGAGGTCTCCAGTTCGGCGAGCAGATAATCGGGGTGGTTGGGATGCTGTTCGACGATGAAAGCCCCCTGTTGCGCCCATCTGGTCTCCTCGGGGACGCTGCGATAGCGGGGTTCGAACCCCTCCAGTCCGTTCTCGACGAGATCGAAGACCGCGGCCTCGACGTCCGCGCCGGCGACGAAATCGAAATCGAGATCCTCGCGGCTGGTCTCGCTCGCGCCGACGTTCTCCTCGCCGACGCCGAACCTGATCGGACCGCCCATGATCGACGTGCCCTCGGCCGTCCAGGCGATCTTCCGGACCTCGTCCGGCTCGGCGGGCGTCCCGCCGACGTAGTTGCCGGGGACGGTCATCCCGCCGACGTAGACGGTCAGGTCGGCGTCGGCGACCGCCCCCCAGCGGCTGTTCTCCTCGCGTAACGCGTCGATGGTGTGGTAGGTGATTCGCTCGCGAGGGACGCCGGCGTCGACCAGCGCGCCGGCGACGTACCGCGGGTAGGTAGAGATGTATGGCGGCACGCCGAAATGGGCGGGCTCGTCGACGTAGCCGTCGACGATGGTCACCTCGAGCGCAGCGGGATCAGTCATTACCTGCGGTTCGGGCTCGACGATGAAAACGGTGTCTCATAGTGCCCGTTACAGGTCTGTTCGGGATCGACTGCACGATGTAGTACGGTCGTGCCGGTGAATCGTCACAACGGTCACTATCGCTCGATCTCTCGCGGATTCACGCTCGTCGATCAGTGCTCGTGATCGTGGCCCTCGCCGCCGGGCGTGCCGCCCGCGACGAGCGCGTCGTGGTCGCCCTCGATCATATCGAGGTTCTTCAGGTTGTCCCGCTCCTCGAAGTTGGCGATCGCGTCCTCCAGATCCTGCTGGGTGAGCGTCGTCCGTTCCTCGGTCAGGGCGTCGAGAACGGCCTCGCGCAACACGAGCCGGAGGTCGCTGCCAGTCAGTCCCTCGGTCATCTCAGCGAGCGTCTCGGGATCGAAATCGACGATCTCCATCTCGCGGGTGACGACCCGGAGGATGTCCGCGCGCATGCCCCGGTCGGGCTTGGGGAAGTTGACGATCTCGTCGAAGCGTCGCCACGCCGCGGCGTCTAACTGGTCGGGGTGGTTCGTCGCGCCGATCAGCAGGACGTCGTCGTCGATCAGGCTGACCTCGTCGATCGACTTCAGCAGGGTGTTGACGGCGCGTTTGATCGCGGCGTGTTCGTCGCTGGCACGGGTCTTGGCGACGAAGTCGAACTCGTCCATGAAGAGGATACACGGCGACAGGCGCTTGGCGACCTCGAAGACCTTCTCGACGTTTTTGGCTGTCTCGCCCAGGTACTGGCTGGTAATCATCGAGAGTTTCACTTCGACGAAGGGGAGATCCAGGTCGTGTGCGAGCGCCCGCGCGACGCTGGTCTTGCCGGTTCCCGGCGGGCCGACAAAGAGGAGTTTCCCGATCTCCCGGAGCCCGATCTGTGCCAGGTAATCGCGGTGCTCGATCGCCTTGACGAGCTTGCTGATCTCGTCTTCCTGATCGGACGTGAGCACCAGATCGTCCAGTCGCATCTCGACCTCCTCGGGGGCTCGCACGTCGACGAGATCGAGCATCTCCTCCTCGTCTTCCTCGTCGAAGTACTCCTCGAGCATCGAGTCGATCCAGACGCGATCGGCCCTGACCGGACGGTTGTGTTCCCGGGCACGCTCGTGGGAGACGTCGAACTCGCCGCCGTACTCGGCGGCGAGGACAGGATTGCCCAGAACCGCCTCGGCCTCGATCCGGTCGAGGAACCACTCCTCGGCCATCTCCCGCTCGGTGACGGTCAGCGACCCGTCGAAGTCGTCGTGGTCGGTGAACATCAACCCCGAGATCGCGTCCCAGGGGCGCTCGACGCCCGTCGCCTCGCGCGCGGTCTCGACGGTCGCAACGAGCGGGCGCTCGATGGTCCCGTCGCTCCAGAAGACTGCCCGGTAGGCCGGCGGCAGATCGTCCGGCTCCAGATCGCGGTTGTCGGTGTAGATCGTCGCTGTCAGTATAAACTCGATGACGTCACGTGCCGCGTTGCTCATTCCTCGATACGTTGCTTCGGGAGAATAATAAGCCGTCCGAAGTGCGATCGGACTCCGAACCGCTGAAATAGCCCACGCTCCTATCGACTGTCGTGTCACAGCAGGTCGCCCAGGTGGACACGCTGTTCCTCCACGAGCAGGGTGAGAACGTCCGAGTCGCTGTCCAGCGCGACGGTCAGCGCGTGCTCGATGGGATTCTCGAACTCAAAGAGACCAGCGCCGGTCCGCGTCCGGCACGGCTACGGGTCAAAAAGGGGTCGAGCGAGGAGCCGACCAGTCCCGACCAGTTCGTCGAACTCGCCCGCCAGGCGACCCGCATCCGGATCTCCGAGCAGACCTCCGAACGCGGCCGCGCCCGTCTCACGGAGATGCTCGACGCCTACCAACTGGAGGCGAAAGTCGTCCGCACCTGCCGGTACTGCGCCTCCGCCGGCGAGTATTCGCCGATCACGAGCGAGACGGCCATCGAGGCCGACGACGAGTACATCTGCCCGGACTGCGCGATCGAGGAACTAGAGCGCGAACTGGCCTATCACGGCGACGTGACCGGCAGCGCTCGCGACCGGCTCGAAGAACTGCTGCTGGACGTGCAGGACCTCGATCGGATCACGAACCTGCTGGCGGGCGATCTCGATCCCGAGCTCACGAAGTTCGACGAGATCTCCGCGACAGTCGACGAGGTCGACCCCGTTCCGACCGACTCGCTTTCTCTCCACCCGGGGATCCAGAACAAGCTCGAAGACCGATTCGATACCTTGCTGCCGGTCCAGAGTCTCGCTGTGGAAAACGGCGCGACGCAAGGGCAGGATCAACTCGTCGTCTCGGCGACTGCGACTGGGAAGACGCTGATCGGCGAGATGGCCGGGATCGACCGCGTCCTCAATGGCAAGGGAAAGATGCTGTTTCTCGTCCCGCTGGTGGCGCTGGCCAATCAGAAGTACAACGACTTTCAGGAGGAGTACGGCGACATCGTCGACGTGACGTTGCGGGTCGGCTCGAGCCGGATCGGCGGCGACGACAACCGGTTCGATCCGGGCGCGGACGTGATCGTCGGCACCTACGAGGGGATCGACCACGCGCTGCGGACCGGCAAGGACCTGGGGACGATCGGAACGGTCGTCATCGACGAGGTCCACACCCTCGGGGAAGGCGAGCGCGGCCACCGGTTGGACGGGCTCATCTCGCGACTGAAGTATTACTGTGAGGTCGACCGGACCGTCGCCCAGCGCCACGACGGCCGTCCGGGTGCCCACGACGCCGGGGACACCCAGTGGATCTACCTGTCGGCGACGGTCGGCAACACCTCCGAACTGGCCGAGAACCTGGGTGCCCAGCTCATCGAGTTCGAGGAACGCCCGGTTCCGATCGAGCGCCACGTCACCTTCGCCGACGCCTACGAGAAGGTCGACCTGGAGGACAAACTCGTCAGGCGCGCGTTCGACACCAAGTCCTCGAAGGGGTACCGGGGACAGACGATCGTCTTCACGAACTCCCGGCGGCGGTGTCACGAGATTTCCCGGAAACTACAGTACTCCTCGGCACCGTATCACGCCGGGCTGGACAACAAGCGGCGCAAGCGCGTCGAACGGCAGTTCGCCGACCAGGAGCTGGCGGCGGTCGTGACCACGGCCGCGCTCGCAGCCGGGGTCGATTTCCCGGCCTCGCAGGTCATCTTCGATTCGCTGGCGATGGGCATCGAGTGGCTGACCGTCCAGGAGTTCCACCAGATGCTCGGCCGCGCCGGCCGGCCGGATTACCACGACAAGGGGACGGTTTACGTGCTCGTCGAACCAGACGGCAGTTACCACAACAGCCAGGAGATGACCGAGGACGAGGTGGCGTTCAAACTGCTGAAAGGCGAGATGGAATCGGTGATGACGCGCTACGACGAGAACGCGGCCGTCGAGGAGACGCTCGCGAACCTCGTCGTGGCGGGGCCGGAGGCAAAGCGACTCAACGCCCGGATGCTCGGCGAGATCCCGACCAAGCACGCGATCGGCAAACTGCTGGAGTACGAGTTTATCGACGGACTCGAACCCACGGACCTGGGTCGAGCGGTCTGTCGGCACTTCCTCTCGCCGACGGAAGCGTTCCTGATCCTCGATCAGATCCGCAAGGGGGCTGACCCCTACGGGATCGTCGCGGAATTACAGTTGCGCGAAGAGGAACTGTGAATTCAAGGGCGTCTACGCGCCTGCTTTTTCGAGCGCGTCTTCGATGTCCTCGGCTTGCGTGACACCGATGAAGCGTTCGACGACGCCGTCGTCGTTTTCGACGATGAGCGTCGGCAGGGATCGAACCTGGTATTCGTTGGCGACGTCCTGTCGTTCGTCGACGTCGATCCGCTCGAACTCGACATCGGGATAGTCCTCCTCTATATCCTCGAGAATCGGCTCCTGAGTCTTGCAGGGCCCACACCAGTCAGCCATGAAATCCATGAGCGTGATCGTCATATGCCTGCCAGTAGTTGCCGAGGTATTCGGATAAGCGTTTTCATACTCGGGGTGTCTCGCCTGGATTTCGCGTCGACGAGTTCTCCGTGGTCGAACACTCGCGGATCAAGCCAGCCGGGCGTCCTCGACTCGGATCGACCCGCGCGTTCCGTCCCACTCGGTCTCGTAGTCGAGTTCGATCCGCCGATCCATGTGCGGGCCGTCGGTCACGAGCGTCTCGAACTCCCCGCCCTCGCCGAGGACGTGGACGCCGTACTCGTCGTTGAGCGCGCGCAGCTGGGCCAGCGCGTCGGCGTCGAGCCGGCGACCGAGCCACGACTCGTCGAGGCCGTAGGCAGCGACCTGAACGATCCGAATCTCGAACCCCGCATCCAGCATGGATTCCGCCAGTTCGACCGGATCTTCCTGCCAGAGCGGCGCGAACAGCTCGGCCCCAAGCCGGTCGCACATCGCCCGGATCCGGCTGGTCTGGTACTCGCTCTCGACGGCACCAGCGGTGACGCCGGCGATGCCACCGTCGAGGCGTTCGTCCAGCGCTTCGAGCGCCGCTTCCAGCGGCCGGAGTTCGGCGTCGCCCTGCTGGCCGGCATCGACGGCCCCTTCGGCTGCGAAGTCGTCGGGCTCGACGGCCAGCAACTCGATACCGATACTCTCGGCGGCCAGTTCGGCCAGTTCCGTGGCCGGAACGTGGTACATGTACGAATCCCCCGCCGGATGGACGGTCACCAGCCGCTCGACGGGGTGGCCCGCCTGCAGGGCACGATACAGCGCCCACGCGGAGTCTTTCCCGCCCGAGAAGAGACTCACCCACGCGCCGTCGGACATACCCCCTGTAGCGAGCCGTCGCGTATATCTCCCCCGGTCCGGCGACGCGGGCGGATCGAACTATTCAGTCGCCTCGGCGACCGCCGACTGGACCGCCTCGAGCGGCAGCTCGGCGGCGTCGGCTCCGTCCCACGCGAAACGGATCACACATCGCGAATCCGCGACGACGACCGCCTGGTCGGATCGACTGGTTTGATCGACTCCGTACAGATCGGTGACGTAGCCGCCGCGGTCGTAGAGCACCGGGAACGGCACTCCCTCGGCGAGTCGAGCGAGCGCGTCCTCGTCGGTTCCGATCCCGAAGACGCTGAGCCGATCGACGACCTGCGCCCACTCGACGCCCGCGAGACGCTTCAGGAGCGGCCGAGCCGTCGACTCCACGTCGGAGACGAACGCCACCACGACCGGCCCGGCGTCGGCGGCGGCCGAGAGCATGTACTCCGCGCCGGGGTCGTCGGCCGCCGGAAGGTAGAAATCCGGGGCCGGATCGCCTGCTTCGAGCATACCGTCCCCTCGGGAGGAAGCCGAAAAAGCGTGTGGGATATCGGTGTCCGGTACCACGGGACAGGGTCGGGAAATCCTGAAGACAGCCCCGTCCGACTGTCGAGACATGCCCGGTCCCGTGTTCCTCCGCGGCGAGAGCGTGACGCTGCACCCGCAGGGCGAAGACGACGTCCAGTTCCTCCAGCGACTCATCAACCACCCCGATGTCTGGCCGTCGCTGACGAGCGTCGAGCCGCTGACCGAGGCCGACGAGCGCGAGTGGATCGAAGACACCGACGGCGACAGCGTGGACCTGCTCGTCTGTGCTGACGGCGAGCGCGTCGGAACGATGGGCCTCAACCGGTTCAACGAGACGTGGGGCGTGGCAGAACTGGGCTACATGATCGACCCCGAGGCCCAGGGCAACGGCTACGCCACCGACGCGGCCCGCCGGCTGGTCCGATACGGGTTCGAGGACCGCCGTCTGCACAAGGTCGCGGCGAGAGTCTTCGAGACCAACCCCGCCTCCCAGCGCGTCCTCGAAAAGATCGGGTTCCGGCGGGAGGGCGTCATGCGCGAGCAGGCGTACGTGCGCGGTGAGCGCCTCGACGTGCTCCGGTACGGGCTGCTGGCCGAGGAATTCGAGGCGTGATCGCGGCGCGCCGCGCTGACGCAACTGCTAATGGGCTCGAACGCCCAGACCACGTATGGCCTTTCGCCGGCTGTTGCGTGGACAGATCGACCGCGAGCGACTGGAATCGGTCGCGCGGGCGGTCGCAGAGCGCCACGGACAGTCGGTCGACCGTATCGAAGTGCTGGACGCGGACAACTGGCTGTCGATGCCGTTCGTGCTCGACGACCAGTACTTCGTGAAGGTCGTCTCCCGCCAGCACTCGCTGGTGCACGCGCTGTTGACCACTGGCCGGAACCTCGGGGCGTTCTCGAGCGGCTCCGAGGGGTTTTTCGAGCACTTCTCGACGCCGGCGGAGATGGCCGATCACGAACTGGTCGCGGCACGGAAGATGCACGACCTCGGGATCAACGTCCCCCGGCCGGTCGAGGCGTTCGAACACGACGGACTGGGCGTGGTCGTCATGGAGTATCTCCCCGACTTTACGACGCTGGACGCCGCTCCCGTCGAGGACGTTCGCACCCACGCGGCGTCGCTGTTCGAGTGGCTGACGGCGATGCACGAGGCCGGGTTCGCCCACGGCGATCTCCGGGCGGAGAACGTCCTCCTCTCGCGAGACGAACTGTATTTCATCGACGCGGCGGCCGTCGACGAGCGCCGAATCCACGACGCCCGTGCCTACGACATCGCGTGTGCGCTGGCGGTGCTGGAACCGCTCATCGGGGCGAGCGACGCCGTCGCCGCGGCGGCGACCGTCTGTGACGAGGAGACGCTGCTGGCCGCCGGTGACTTTCTCGATTTCGTCAGCATCCGACCCGACCATCGCTTCGACGCTCGCGCCGTGCACGGCGAACTCGAGAAGGCCGTGGCTCAGGACAGCACACGCAGTCGATCGGAGTAACACGCGAACGCAGTTCTCGTGTCCACGAGAAGCGGAAAGAGGGGGAATAGGGTGGGGGTGGGGGTGGGGGTGTTGGGGTGGCACCCAAAACTGGGTGCACGCGACGGTTGGGGGGCGATGTTGAAGAACTTTGTGGCTGAAATTCTCCAGTTTTCACGGTCGTTAGACATAAACACGCGGGAATAGTAATTCCAAATCGTGACGACGACGGCTCCGACCGACGCGGCGAGCCCGACCGTCCGGCGGGCCGTGCGTGCGGACTTGCTCGCGGTCTTCCGGATCGAGCAGGCGTCGTTTCCACAGCCGTGGCCCTACTCGGCGTTCGAGCAGTTCCTCTCCTCGCCGGCGTTTCTCGTCGCGGAGGTCGGCGGGCCGGACGAACCCGGCCAGTCGGGGATCGTCGGCTATATCGTCGCCGATACGGTCCCGAATCACGGTCAGCCGCTCGGCCACGTCAAGGATCTGGCGGTCCACCCCGACAGACGCGGAGAGGGGGTCGGCACGCTGTTGCTCGGACGGGCGCTCGCCGTCCTCGACGGTCTCGACGTCAGTTCGGTAAAGCTCGAGGTCCGGGTCAACAACAAACGCGCCCGGTCGCTGTACGAGCGCTTTGGATTCCGACACCTGCGGACGGTCCCCAACTACTACGATGACGGCGAGAACGCGCTCGTGCTCGTCCGGAAGGGGCCACCGGAGCACACCGTTCGTTAGTCTTTAGCCTGCCGACGCCGAATCAGAGGTAATGACTGCGCAAGCCGCCGAGTCGCGTGACCTCGCCGTCGTCATCGGGCTGGAGGTCCACGTGCAACTCGAGACGGACACGAAGATCTTCTGTGGCTGTTCGACCGATCCCGCCGAGGAACCAAACACCAACACCTGCCCGGTCTGTCTCGGACTGCCCGGCGCGCTCCCGGTGCTCAACGAGGGGGCGGTCGAGGCCGCCGTCAAGGTCGGCAAGGCCATCGACGCCTCGATCCCCGAGGAGACGGCCTTCCACCGGAAGAACTACTACTACCCCGACCTGCCGAAGAACTTCCAGATCACCCAGTACGACGCCCCGATCTGTCAGGACGGCGTTCTGGAGTTCGGCCACGAGGGCCAGCGCCGGTCGGTGGGGATCCGCCGCGCCCACCTCGAAGAGGACCCCGGCTCGATCAAGCACGTCCGCGAGGGGACCGAGAGCCTGGAGGCCCGGACCTGTTCGATCGACCGGGCCGACTACACGCTGATCGACTACAACCGCGCGGGGACGCCGCTGATGGAGATCGTCACCGAGCCCGACTTCCGCGAGCCCGCGGAGGTGCGGGCGTTCCTCGAGAAACTCGAGGAGGTCCTCGAGTATCTGGGCGTGTTCGATCCGGCTCGTGACGGCAGTCTGCGGATCGACGCGAACCTCTCGGTCGTCGACGCCGACGACGTGGACGAAGACGGCGCGATCGACGAGGACGTGCTGGAGGCGGCAAACCGAACCGAGGTCAAGAACATCTCCAGTCATAAGGGGGCCGAGCAGGCGCTGTCGTTCGAGGCCTCGCGCCAGAGGAAACTGATCGAGTCCGGCCGATCGGTCGAACAGGAGACCCGCCACTTCAACGAGACCCACGGCAACACCGTGGCGATGCGCTCGAAGGAAGAGGAGAAAGACTACCGATATTTCCGGGAGGCCGATCTGCCGCCGCTACAGGTCAGCGGCTGGAAAGACGAAATCGAGATCCCCGAACTGCCCGACGCCCGCCGCGAGCGCTTCCGGGGGGAGTACGATCTCAGCGCGGAGGCGGCCTCGAAGCTCACCTCGACGAAGCAGGTCGCGGACTTCTACGAACGGCTCGCGAGCGAGTACGAGGCCGATCTGGTGGCGACGTGGGTCGCGGACAACCTGCTGGGCGAGCTCAACTACCGCGACATGGACGTGACCGACATCGAGGACCGCCTCGAGGAGGTCGCGACGCTGGTCGGACTGGTGGCCGACGGGGAGATCACCGCCAAGAACGCCCGCGAGACGGTCCTCAGGGGAATGCTCGACGACGGCGACGACCCCGAGACGATCGTCGATCGCGAGGGGCTGGGCAAGACCTCCGGAGACGCAGTCCAGGACGCGGTCGAGGAGGCGATCGAGGAGAACCCCGACGCCGTCGAAGACTACCACAGCGGCGAGGACGGCGCGATCAACTTCCTCGTCGGACAGGTCATGCAAAAGACGGGCGGAAGCGCCGATCCCGGCGAGGTCAACGGGCTGTTGCGCGAGCAACTCGAGGGGTAGTCCGCGCGGGCTGACCGCTCATCTCTCGTTGGAGAATCGTCCAGACGTGTGGTCCCCGCCCCGTCTCCGCTCTCACGGAAATGGCTACTTTTATGGGCCGAATCGACAACTTCCGAATGGTGTCTCCAATGGCAACTGTTGAAGTCGATCAAGACCTTTGCGTTGGCGATCAGATCTGTGCATCGATGGAGCCGGAAATCTTCGAGATGCGCGACGACGGCCTCGCGTACGTCGTCGACGGGATGGGAGAACTCGAGGACGAAGCGATGATCGAGGCGGCGAAGGAGGCGGCCGACGCCTGTCCCGTCGACGCGATCACCGTCAGCGAGTGACGTTCACTCGGCGTTCACGCGACCTGAACGCCGTTCACAGTGGGACCTCGCACGCGTATCGCACGCGCGCCTTGTCCCGCTCGAGTCCGGCGATTTTTCGGCGAAAGACTGATTAGCGGATCGTTGCGTAGGGACGCACAATGAGTGTTCGCGTCCGAGACGGTGATCGACGATGGAGTTGATCATCACCGAGAAAGACAACGCCGCACGGCGAATCGCCGACATCCTCAGCGACGGCGGGGCCGACGCCGAGCGGCGCAACGGCGTCAACGTCTACGGGTGGGGCGGCAAGCGCTGCGTCGGGCTGTCGGGACACGTCGTCGGCGTCGACTTCCCCGGGGAGTACAGCGACTGGCGGGACGTCCAGCCCGTCGAGTTGATCGACGCCGAGGTCGTCAAATCGCCCACCCGGGAGAACATCGTCGCGGCGTTGCGGAGCCTGGCCCGCGAGGCCGACGAGGCCGTCATCGCGACCGACTACGACCGCGAGGGCGAGCTGATCGGCAAGGAAGCGTACGAGCTCATCCGCGCGGAGACCGACGTCCCCATCAAGCGGGTCCGGTTCTCCTCGATCACCGAAACCGAGGTCAAGCAGGCGTTCGCCGAGCCCGACGATCTCGATTTCGATCTGGCCGCCGCGGGCGAGGCACGCCAGATCATCGACCTCATCTGGGGAGCGGCGCTGACGCGCTTTCTCTCGCTGTCCGCCCGGCAGCTGGGCGACGATTTCATCTCCGTCGGTCGCGTGCAGTCCCCGACGCTCAAACTGATCGTCGACCGCGAGCGCGAGATCGAGGCGTTCGATCCCGACGACTACTGGGAGATCGCCGCCGAACTGGCGAAAAACGGCACGAGTTTCGAGGCCCAGTACTTCTACGACGACGACGGCAGTGAAGCAGAGCGCATCTGGGAGGAGAGCGAGGCCGAGTCGGCCTTCGAGCGCCTGCACGAACAGGCGACAGCGACAGTCGAGAGCGTCCGTCGCCGTACCCGGACGGACGCCCCGCCCGCGCCGTTCAACACCACCGCGTTCATTCAGGCCGCCGGCTCGCTGGGCTATTCCGCCCAGCGAGCGATGTCGATCGCCGAGGAGCTGTACACCGCCGGGTACGTCACCTACCCGCGGACGGACAACACGGTCTATCCCGACGACCTCGATCCCGAGGACCTGCTCGAATCGTTCACCGAGACCAGCCCCTTCGGCGAGGACGCGGCGGCGTTGCTGGGCAGCGACGACATCGAGCCGACTCGCGGCGACACCGAGTCGACAGACCACCCGCCGATCCACCCGACGGGGGAGTTCCCCGACCGAAACACCCTCTCCGAGGACGAGTGGGAGGTCTACGAACTGATCGTCCGGCGGTTCTTCGCGACGGTCGCCGAGCCAGCCACCTGGGAACACCTGCGCGTGGTCGCCGACGCCGATGGCCTGCGGCTGAAGGCCAACGGCAAGCGTCTGATCGAAGCCGGCTATCACGAGGTCTATCCCTACTCCAGCGCCAGCGAGACCCACGTCCCCGACGTCCAGGAAGGCGAGCAACTGGCGATCGAGGACGTCGATCTGCAGGCCAAACAGACCCAGCCGCCACGACGGTACGGCCAGTCGCGGCTCGTCTCGAAGATGGAGGAGATGGGCATCGGGACCAAGGCGACTCGCCACGGGACGATCGAGAAGCTATACGATCGCGGCTACATCGACGGCGACCCGCCGCGTCCGACGGCGCTGGCGAAGGCGGTCGTCGACGCCGCGGAGGCGTTCGCAGAGCTGATCGTCAGCGAGGAGATGACCGCCCAGCTGGAAGAAGACATGACCGCCATCGCCAACGGCGAGGCCACCCTCGAAGACGTGACCGACGAGTCCCGGGAGATGCTCGAGCGCGTCTTCGAGGAACTGCACGACTCCCGCGAGGCGGTCGGCGAGCACCTTCAGGAATCGTTAAAGGAAGACCGGACGATCGGCTCCTGCCCGGAGTGTGGATCGGACCTGGTGATTCGGAAGTCCCGCCACGGGTCGTACTTCGTCGGCTGTGACGGCTACCCCGAGTGTGAGTACACGCTCCCGCTGCCCTCGAAGGGCGAGCCGCTGGTCATGGACGAGACCTGCGAGGAACACGACACCCATCACGTCAAGATGCTGGCCGGTAGCGACACGTTCGTCCACGGGTGTCCGCGCTGTCAGGCCGAGGCCGCCGACGAGAACGAAGACCGGATCATCGGGGACTGTCCCGAGTGTGGTGACGAGCACGGCGGCGAACTGGCGATCAAGCACCTCCGCTCCGGATCACGGCTCGTCGGCTGTACCCGCTATCCGGAGTGTGAATACTCGCTGCCGTTGCCCCGCCGCGGCGAGATTGAGGTGCTAGACGAGCGCTGTGAGGAACACGACCTCCCGCATCTGCGTATCCTCGATGGCGATGACGACGATGATCCCTGGGAGTTGGGCTGTCCGGTCTGCAACTACGAGGCGTATCAGGCCCGCAATGCTGTCGAGGACCTCGAGGATCTCGACGGTGTCGGCTCGAAGACTGCGGAGAAACTGTCGGCAGCCGGCGTCGAGTCACCCGCTGATCTGGCCGGAGTCGAACCTGACGCAGTCGCTGAACAGGTCCGAGGCGTGAGCGCCGAGCAGGTTCGCGACTGGCAGGCTGATCTCGAAGCCTGATACTGGTGGCGGTACCGTTTCGAACTGAGCTGGCACGCCGTCGTGCCGGATATCGTTCCGAACGTATCGCCACCAGTATGATAGTGGCTGCTCCCGGTGCCCCTCGACTGGCATGGCGTCTCAGGGATGGGAAATCCTTTTGCTCTCGGTGGCCTCTGAAGCCGATATGGACCTCAGCGAGGAACTGCTGGAGTTGCTCCAGGAGAACGCCCGGTACAGCACCGATGATCTCGCCCGCATGACCGACGCCGATCCCGAAACGGTCGAGGCGGAGATCGAGCGCCTCGAATCGGAAGGGATCATCCGGGGCTATCAGGCCGTCGTCGACTTCGAGGAGACGGAACGCGAGCGCGTCCGGGCGATCGTCGAACTCAACGTCACGCTCGACCGGGAGACGAGCTACGGCGACATCGCCGAACGGATCGTCCAGTTCCCCGAAGTGCAGGAACTGCGGCTGGTCAGCGGCGACTACGACTTCGACATGGAGGTCGAGGGCGACTCGATGCGGGAAGTGAGCCACTTCATCAGCGACAAGATCGCCCCGATCCCCGAGATCACCCAGACGGTGACTCACTATCACATGGACACCTACAAGACACGGGGCATCGTCCTCGGTGACCACGACGAGGACGATCGACTGTCGGTCTCACCATGACGATCGAACCGTCCCAGCGCGTCGAGACCGTCCCGCCGTCGGGGATCCGTCGGTTCTTCGAACTCGCCGAGGAGATGGACGACATCATCTCGCTCGGGGTCGGCGAGCCCGACTTCTCCGCGCCGTGGGCCGCCCGAGAAGCGGCGATCACCTCCCTTGAGCTGGGCAAAACCTCCTACACGGCCAACCGCGGCCGGCGCGAGCTCCGGGAGCTGATCGCCGGGGACGTCGATCGCCGGTACGACCTCGAGTACGACCCCGACGAGGAGGTCCTGGTCACGACTGGCGCGAGCGAGGGCGTCGATCTGGCGCTGCGTGCGGTGATCGACCCCGGAGACACCGTCGCGGTCGTCCAGCCGAGTTACGTCTCCTACGTCCCGGGGGTGATCTTCGCCGGCGGCGAGCCGCTGCCCGTGCCGACGACCCAGGAGACCGATTTCAAGCTCACCACCGACGCGCTGTACGACGCCGGTGTTGAGGGGGCCGACGCGCTGGTGCTCTGCTATCCGAACAACCCGACCGGCGCGACGATGACCGGTTCGGAGCTGGAGCCGATCGCCGAGTTCGCCCGCGAACACGATCTGGTGGTCCTCTCGGACGAGATCTACTCGGAGCTGTCCTACGAGCACGACCACACCTCGATCGCGACGCTGCCGGGCATGCGTGAGCGAACGATCGTGTTCAACGGCTTCTCGAAGGCCTACGCGATGACTGGCCTCCGACTGGGGTACGCACTCGGCCCGCCCGAGGCCATCGGCGCGATGAACCGCATCCACCAGTACACGATGCTGTCGGCCCCGACGACCGCCCAGTATGCCGCGATCGAGGCCTTAGAGAGCTGTGACGACGCCGTCGCCGAGATGCGACGGCAGTACGATCGCCGCCGTCGGCTGGTGCTTTCGCGGTTCGAGGAGATGGGGATCGAGTGTTTCCCCGCGTCCGGGGCCTTTTACGCGTTCCCGGAATCGCCGTGGGACGACGGCGAGGCGTTCGCCGAGGCGCTGCTCGAACAAGAGCACGTCGCGGTCGTCCCCGGAACGGCCTTCGGAGAGGGCGGCGAGGGGCACCTCCGGGTCTCGTACGCGACGGGAATGGACGATCTGAAGGAAGCGCTGGACCGCATCGAGCGCTTTATTTCCTGACACCCGTTGCCATTCAGTGGGGCAATCATGACACTGATCGCGTTTCTGAGCGTCGCACCGGTGATCGAGGGGAGCATGTCCGGCGAGGTCGCGAAGGCCGTCGCCGCGCTGGAGGACTTTTCGGTCAGCTACGAGACGACGCCGATGGGGACGATCATCGAGACCGACGACCCGGACGAGCTGTTCGCAGCCGCACAGGCCGCCCATCAGGCCGTCGACGCCGACCGCGTCGAGACGTTCCTGAAGATCGACGACAAGCGAACCGTCGAACAAGCGGCGGGCGAGAAAGTCGACGCCGTCGAAGAACACCTGGGCCACGAGGCGCGAAGCGACCGGGAGTGACCGATTCGAGGCAGTCAGACGATACCGGCGACGACGATGCCGCCGCCCAGCGCGGTAAACGCCACGCCCAACAGCGTCGCAACGACCGCGACGACGTGCGGCCACCGATCCGTCGAGCGCTCGAGGACGGCCCGGTCGGGCATACTGGACAGCAGCGTCGCGGTGACGGTCTCGCCCTCCTCGAACTCGGCGAGATACGAGTCGACGAGGTCGCGGCTTCCCGACGGCGGCTCGCTTCCCTCGCGGACGATCGTCGAATCGTACGACTCCCCGTCGAAACGGTACCGAAAGCGGACTGTCGGTTCGAAGACGCCCTCATCAGTCTCGGTCGCGCTGACCTCCCGGATCTCGGCCTCGACGGTTCGGGTCTGGCGGCGGCGTCGATAGAGACCGAGCGAGAGGCGGCCGCCGTACTGCAGGACGAGCGCGCCGACGAACAGGAAGGGCAGCCCCGCGAGCGCGAGCAGTTCGACCATATCGCGTTGCACGTGGTCGACCGGAAAGACGTTTATCATGACGGAGGACGTAACACATTAGCCCGCGCCGGCCAACGGAACCGTATGAACGTCATCGTCGCCGGAGCGGACACCGACGAGATCGCCGCCGCGATCGAATCCCAGGGCCACGAGGTCACGGTTCTCGACATCGCGAACCAGTCGGCGCTGGAAGACGCCGGACTCGAGACGGCCGGCGCGCTCGTGTTGACCGAGGTCGCACAGGCGACCGCGATCCCGGTCGCGAAGGAGCTCAACCCCGACCTGCGGACGCTCGTCTACGCGAGCGAGTCGCTGCCGGAGTTCGTCCGCGGACAGGTCGATCTCGCGATCGATCCCGCACTGCTCGACGCCGATACTGTCGCCGAGGAACTCGACGCGTAGCGCAGCGGAATCCGTCCCTGGTCGACCGCACGGCTCGCCCGGACCGAGTTGCGCACTGTTATCCCTGCGCCGGTCGTGACCCCAGATATGTACGAGGTCGAACTGAAGGTCCGAGCGGATCACGGCCGGGTGCGCGAGCGACTCGACGCGCTCGGTGCCGAACGCGTCGGCGGCGTCACACAGGCCGATACCTACTACGACGCCCCGCACAGGGACTTCGCGGCGACCGACGAGGCCTTCCGGCTCCGCGAGGAGACCCGCGACGGTACCGCCGAAACTCGAATCACGTACAAAGGCCCGAAAATCGACGCCGAGTCGAAGACCCGCGAGGAGCTGGAGACGACGGTCGGCGACGCCGAAGTGGCCCGCGAACTCGTCGAGTCGCTCGGGTTCGAACCGGTCGCGACCGTCCGCAAGAACCGCGAGTACTTTTCGCTCTCCGGGTTCACCGTCACGCTCGACGCGGTCGAGGGCGTCGGGGAGTTCGTCGAGGTCGAAACCGACGTCGAGACCGAGCCCGAGATCGAATCGGCCCGCGAGTCGGCCGCCGAACTGCTCGACGACCTCGGGCTCGACATCGACGACCAGTTGCGGATCTCGTATCTCGAGCTCCTGCTCGCCGACGCGACGGATACCCACGAGTAATCACTCCTGCGCGAAAAGTTTCCGTAAGTTATAGAGCCACGGGTTGCCAAGACCGGACAATGAGCCAGCGGAACATCCGCGTGCAGCCGACGGAAGACAGAGCGGTCGAAGACCAGGACGTGGAGATCGTCGAGCGGAAGGGGATCGGTCATCCCGACTCGATCTGTGACGGCGTCGCCGAGAGTGTCTCGCGGGCGCTCGCACAGGCGTATCTCGACCGATACGGCACGGTATTGCACTACAACACCGACGAGACACAGCTGGTCGCCGGGACGGCCGCGCCCGCCTTCGGCGGCGGTGAAGTTCTCGATCCGATCTATCTGCTCGTGGTCGGCCGCGCGACCAAGACCTACGACGGCCGGCGCTTCCCCGCCGAGTCGATCGCGCTGGAGGCCGCCCGGACGTATCTCGACGAGACGTTCCCGAGTCTGGACGTCGGGACGGACGTGATCGTCGACGTCAAACTCGGTGAAGGGAGCGGCGACCTGCAGGAGGTCTTCGGCGAGGACGGCGCGGTCCCGATGGCCAACGACACCTCCTACGGGGTCGGTCACGCGCCGCTGACCGAGACCGAGCGGATCGTGTTGAACACCGAGCGAAAACTCAACGGACCCTACAGCGACGACAACCCGGCGGTCGGTCAGGACATCAAGGTCATGGGCAAACGCGAGGGCGATCACATCGACGTCACGGTCGCCGTCGCGGTCATCGACGACTACGTCGAGAGCATGAGCGAGTACCGCGAGACGATCGAGGGCGTCCGCGAGTACGTCAGTGACCTCGCGAGCGAGTACACCGACCGGTCGGTCGACGTCTACGTCAACACCGCCGACAACTACGACGAGGGCGCGATCTACCTCACGACGACCGGAACCAGCGCCGAACAGGGCGACGACGGGTCGGTCGGCAGGGGCAACCGCGCCAACGGCCTCATCACCCCGAACCGCCCGATGAGCATGGAGGCCACCTCCGGGAAGAACCCCGTCAACCACATCGGGAAGATCTACAACCTCCTCTCGACCGAGATCGCCCAGTCGGTATCCGATCGGGTCGACGGTATCCGGGAAGTACAGATCCGCCTGCTCAGTCAGATCGGCCAGCCGATCGACAAGCCACACGTCGCCGACGCGCAACTGGTCACCGAAGACGGCGTCTCGGTCGCCGACGTCGAATCCGAGGTCGAGGCGACCATCGACGACGAACTCTCGGACATCACCGACGTCACCGAGGCCGTTATCGAGGGCGACATATCGACATTCTGACGAGCGGGTCGCCTGACGCACGTCGTATTCCGTTCTGTGAGCTGTAGTCGAGGCGATGTCGAAGGCTGTTTATCCGCCAGTGGAATAGCCGCGGGTATGCACCCGCCGGATGCCGGGACCGTCCTCGTCCGCCACGGGGAACTCGGCGTCAAGAGCGATCAGGTCCGCATCAAGATGGAGCGCCAGCTTCAGGGCCATATCGATGCCCTGCTCGAGGACCGCTCGATTCCCGGGCGGGTCAGGACAGAGCGAAACCGCCTCTACGTCGAGACCGAGCCCGAACACGTCGAAGACGCGACCGCGGCGGCGACCGACGCCTTCGGCGTCGTCTCGGCGAGCCCGGCGGTCCGGGTCGAGCCCGAACTGGATACGATCCTCGCGGCAATGAAACGGGGGGCCGAGCGAGAGTACGACGGCGGCGCGTTCGCAGTGCGCGCCCGTCGAGCGGGCCCCGCCGACGCCCACCCGTTTTCCAGTACCGACCTCGAACGCGAGGGCGGCGCGGCCGTCGGCGAGGCTATCGAAGCACTGGGCGGGGACGTGGTCGTCGACCTCGACGATCCGGACTTCACCGTCTTCGTCGAGTGTCGCCCCGAGAAGGCGTTCGTCTTCCTCGAGAAACGTGACGGGCCGGGCGGGCTCCCGCTGGGGAGTCAACGCCCGCTGGTCGCGCTGGTCAGCGGCGGTCACGACTCGCCGGTGGCGGCCTGGGAGGCGATGCGCCGCGGCAGCCCGATCGTCCCCCTGTACGTCGATCTCGGGGCGTTCGGCGGTGCGGACCATCGGGCACGGGCCGTCGCGACCGCCGACCGGCTGGCCGAACTGGCTCCACAGTACGACATGCGGCTCCGGGTAGCTTCGGCGGCGGATCTGGTCGCCGATCTGATGGCGACCGTCGAGGCGACGCGGATGCTCTCGCTCCGCCGGGCAATGCTCGCGGTCGCCGAGCAGGTGGCCGACGACCGCGACGCCGTCGGGATCGTCACCGGTGAGTCGATCGGCCAGAAGTCCAGCCAGACGACCGCGAACCTCGCCGCCACCGACGCCGCGACCGACCTGCCGGTCCACCGGCCGCTGGTGACGACCGACAAGACCGACATCTTAGAGCAGGCGCGGGAACTGGGCACCTACGAGGACACCTCGATCCCGGCCGGCTGCAACCGAGTTGCGCCCGAGCATCCCGAGACGAACGCGACTGTCGAGGCCGTCGAGGCGGCCGAACCCGACGATCTCTTCGAGCGGGCGCGAGCGATCGCCGACGAGCGGACGATCGTCGATCGGGGATAACACGCGCGTCGGCTCCCTGACGAGCGAAATCGCTTTCCCGCAGGCCGGCCTGGATCGAGACGATGACGCGGGTCTGCCTGCTCGGCGCGGAGGACGTCAATCTCGAGTACGAACTGCTCAGCCACGAGACCTCCCGCAACGCGCTGGCGACCTACGACCTCCGGGAACCGTACGACAACTCCGTCGCGCTCGAAACCGTCAGCCTCGGTGCGGCGGTCGCGCTGTTGAACGACCTCAACTGGTATCTCGTCCGCTTCGTCGAGGACGTCCTCGTGTTCGAGCCCAGCGTCTCCGGGTCGGAGTGGCTCTCCCGTGACGCGGCGACCGCCGTCCGCGACGACGAACTCGCGCCCGAGGAGACCGACCGCTACCTGAAGATCTACGGCGTCGTCGAGCCCGAGACGGACGCGCTCGACGACCAGTCAGAGTCCGCCGAGGAACCCGACACGGACGGGAACGCCGGTCAGGACCGTTCGCCACGGCTGGTCGAGCCGATGTTCGTCACGCGAACGGGACCCAACCTGCCCGAGTACGACCTCCGGGACGTCGATAAGACGCTCGTCGTCCGCGTCACCGAGTCCGAGTTCGGGGCGTGACCAGGTTACAGAAATCCCACGACGTCAGTCGCGTGGAGGACGTCAACGGTGCCACTCGTCGATCCGCTCGACGCCCTCGATCGAGAGGATCAGATCCGATCCGAATGCGCTCGCCGGCGTCTGATATCCGTCCGGCGCGTCGCCCGCGAGGGTGCGCTCGACGGCCTCGAGCGCGGCGAGTGTCGTCGTCCGGTAGACGTTCGGCGTGCGCAGCCGCGACACGCGCGTCGCGTCGCCGTCACTGACTTCGCCCCACAGCGTCGCCGTCGTCTCGGCACGCGTCTCGGCATCGGGGCCGTCGACGAGCCGATCGACGACGCTCTCGAGCAGCCCCTGGACCGGGTCCAGCGCGAGGAGGGGAGCGAGATACCGCTGATAGCGGAGCAAGCGCGCCGCGACCGGCGGGACCGCGAGGTAACAGTCGACGTCCGGGATCCCCGTCGTGTGATAGGCCGTCGAGACGTCGCCGAGCGGGACTGTCGTCGCCGGGACCGACCCCTCCCCGAAGTCGATCTCGCGGGTCTCGTGGCCGACCGGAACGGCTTCGAGACGACCGTCCCGGCGGACGAGCCCGGGCTCACCGAGGCCGGCGATCGCCGTCTTCAGCGTCCCCCGGGAGAACCCGCCCGCGGGCTGATAGCCGATCGACAGCGACTCGGCTCCGGGGAGTCGCTCCGCGAGGTGAGCAGCCAGACAGTCCGAGGGAACGACGTCGAACCCGACGCCCGGGAGAAGCGTGAGCCCCGCCCGCCGAGCGCGGTCGTCGAACCCCCGGATCGACTCGAAGACCTCGATCTCGCCCGTGATGTCGAGATAGTGGGTGTCGCTGTCGAGACAGGCCGCCACCAGCGGTTCATGGGTGTCGACGAACGGGCCGGCGCAGTTGAGCACGAGATCCACGTCGTCAAGTTGCTGTGCCAGTGCCGGTCCCGACAGCGCGAACGCGCGCGCCTCGCAGTCGAGTTCCGCGGCGAGTGCGTCGACGCTCTCCCGGGACCGGCCGGCGAGGATCGGGTCGAGACCGCGGTCGACGGCCTCGCGAGCGATCAGCTCCCCGGTGTAGCCGTACGCGCCGTAGATGAGCCACGTCATGGGCTTCGTTCGGTCCAACACCCCCTGAATGTTGTGTCGCGTTCACTCGGCACACCGGACGAGTGCCCCGGCGTTCGATCCGGCTCACTCGATCGTGAACGCCGGCTCGCTGATGGACTCGCTTTTACATTCGGGGCAGCGACTCGGGCGGTTGATCAGGTCGTCGAACGCCTCGAACCCACACTCCCGGCAGGTCGGCGGCGCGACCAGCAGTTGCTCGTCGCTCTCCTCGAGCGATTTAGCGACGTGCTCGACGTGATCCAGTGCGACGCTCGTCTGCACGTCGAACTCGGTGGCGATCTCGCCGGCCGCCAGCGCCTCCTCGCGTAGCCTGTCGGCGATCCGCTGTCGCGTCGTCCGACTCGCCTCGCGCATATCTGCTCTTGGTCGCAGACGAACATAAATGACGTACATCTTCCCGGTGGACAGAGCGAGCATACACGCTGTCGTCCTCGCGGGCGGGTACGCGACGCGACTGTGGCCGATCACCAAGAACCGGCCGAAGATGTTCCTCCCGGTCGGTGAGACGACCGAGGAAGACGAGAAGTTCGGCGTCGTCGGCGCGCTCGCACAGCTGGCCGAACGCGAGGGGATCGACGGCGAACTCCGCGATTCGATCATCGACCGGGACACCCACCCCGAGAATCTCGACCGCAGTGGTGCGCTCATCGGCGCGCACACCAAGATCGCAAACGGCGAGTGAGAGACGGGCGCTTGTGCCGTCCTCCCGCACTTTCACTTTCACCCCGGGGATGGCTCGCCTTCACTACCTCTCGGCGCGTAGCCAGGGATATGTTGAACGAGCTCACGAGCACGTGCGAACACTGTGACCGGGAACTCGACGACGAGCACTGCATGCTGGTCTACGAGACCGATGCCGGCCAGCGCCGGGCCTACGAGTGTGACTGCGGCGCAGTGACGATCACTGTCCATCGGTAGCTGTTCGGCTCGTTTTCGCGGTAGTTCACAGATTTAAGGCAGTTGATACCCAAACGACGGGCATGGGAATCATTTCACGCGCCTCGTACATCATCAGATCGAAGGTCAACAGCCTTCTCAACCGGGCTGAGGACCCCAGCGAGACGCTCGATTACTCTTACGAACAGCTCCGAGACCAGTTGCAGGACGTCAAACAGGGGATCGCCGATCTCACGACCCAGAAGAAACGCCTCGAGATCCAGAAGCGTCGCCTCGAGGAGAACGTCGGGAAGCACAACGAGCAGGCCCGCGAAGCGGTCAGACAGGACCGAGAGGATCTGGCCCGGAAGGCCCTCGAGAAGAAAAAGCAGAAGATGAGTCAGATCGAGCAACTGGAGACACAGATCAGCGACCTCCAGCAACAGCAGGACCGGCTCGTCGAACAGAAAAACACGCTACAGAGCCGCATCGAGGAGTTCCGGACGAAAAAGGAAACGATGAAGGCCCGGTACGAGGCGGCCGAGGCCTCTTCGAAAGTCAGCGAGGCGATGACAGGGGCCGGCGACGAGTTCGAGGACGTCGGCCGGGCGATCGAACGGGCCGAGGAGCGAACCGAGGACATGGAGGCGCGGGCCCAGGCGATGGACGAACTCCAGGAGACCGGCGCGTTCGAGGACGTCCTCTCCGACAAGGACCAGGTCGATCGGGAGCTGGAGCAGCTGGGCACCGACAGCGAGGTCGACGCCGAACTGGAGACGCTGAAATCCGAGATGGGCGACGCCGAGGCCGAGACTGAGTCGGCCGAAGCGACGTCCGGATCACCGGAGGAGACCGGCGACAGGGACACAGCCGACCTCGAAGACGTCGATACGGCCGACCTCGACGATGTCCAGTCGGAAATCGACAAGTCGGAAGTCGAATCCGAACTCGAAGATATCAAGCAGGAAGAGACCGAGTCGAGTTGATGACCCGCCGGGACGAGCTACAGACGTGACCGGCTGAGAGACGCGAGCGCCCAGGGGGATTCGCGCGGAACGTTCACATACAACTATGACGTGGGAGATCCAAGGACCGGATGATGTACGACCACATCCTCGTGCCGACCGACGGAAGCAAGGGGACCACGAAGTCGATCGATCACGCGAGCACGATCGCCCGGAACAACGACGCGACCGTCCACGTCCTGTACGTGATCGACGAGCGCCTCTACCGGGCCGCCTCGAAAGACGCCAAAGAGGAAGTCATCGCGTCGCTCAAGGAGGAAGGCGAGCACGCGATCGACGACGCCGTCGCCCGACTCGAAGACGACGGCGTGGAGATCGTCACCGAGCAGTTGCGCGGGATCCCCTACAAGTCGATCCTGGGATACGCCGGCGAGGAACCGATCGACATGATCGTGATGGGGACACACGGCCGGACCGGACGCGATCGGATCGCGACGCTGGGGAGCGTCACCGAACGGGTCGTCAAGAACGCCGACGCTCCGGTGCTCGTGGTCAACATCGACAGTGAGTAGCGGTGATCCACAAGCGTTTTCTCCCGGCGACACGGCCGCTTCAGTAATGACCGGCTACACTGCGACGGTGACAGTGCGGCTCAAGAGCGGGGTACTCGATCCCGAGGCCGAGACGACCCAGCAGGCCCTGGAACGGCTCGGGTTCGAACTCGAGGAGCTGCGGTCGGCCGACCGCTTCGAACTCGATCTCGACGCCGCGTCGGCGGCTGACGCCCGCGAGCGCGCGACGGAGATGGCCGAGCGACTGCTCGCCAACCCGACGATCCACGACTACGAGGTCGGCGTGGCGGAACGATGATGCGAACACCGACCGGAACGAACGGGGGGTCTCGATGACGGTCGCCGTGGTCCAGTTCGGCGGGAGCAACTGCGATCGGGACACCGTGCAGGCGCTGGAGGCGCTTGAGATCGATGCCGAGCGCGTCTGGCACGAGGACTCGCTCCCGGAAGACACCGATGGGATCGTCCTGCCGGGTGGCTTCTCGTACGGTGACTACCTCCGTGCCGGGGCGATGGCCGCCCACTCGCCGATCATGGACGAGGTCAAGGAGGCGGCCGAGGGGGGGACGCCCGTGCTCGGGATCTGCAACGGGGCACAGGTCGGCTGTGAGGCCTCGCTGACGCCCGGCGCGTTCACCACAAACGAGAGCGCGCGCTTCCAGTGTGAACACGTCCACGTCAGCGTCGAGAACGCCGACACGCCCTGGACCCGACAGTTCGAGGAGGGAGAAGTGATCGAACTCCCGATAGCGCACGGCGAGGGGCGGTTCGAGATCGAGGACGATCGACTGGCGGCGCTGGAAGACGACGGCCGCGTGCTCTTTCGGTATTGCGAGGCCGACGGGACCGTCACGCCCGAGGCCAACCCCAACGGGTCGAAACACAGCGTCGCGGGCGTCACAGGCGAGGCCGGCGATAACGTGGCCGTGTTGATGCCCCACCCCGAGCGGGCGACGCTTCCCGACATCGGTGTCACGGACGGTCAGGGCGTCCTCGAAGGCTTCCGGACGGACTAGCGGCGCTTCGCCTTCGGAGTGTCCCGCGAAAACGGCCCGTGAGGACCGAGTGTACCATGGCGAGCCGATCGCAACGACCGACCGCCACGCGCACCGAGTAGCCGAGCGATTTTGAGTGCTACGGATCGTGCGATATTGGCCTGATGTCGACTCGCCGCTGTACAAAGGGGAGCGGGGCCATGGAGCGTGTGACAGTGGTCCGAGGCCCCGTATTCTCTTCTAGTGCCTCCGGACATATGAACGTCAGCCACCCGGAGTGAAAGTGAAACTGCGGGACTGCGTCCCTGTGGCCGGCACGACCCCGATCAGCGTCGATCTGCCGGGCGAACGGTTTCGAGGAGCGCCCGGCGCTTGATGAGGAAGAAGCCGGTGAAGATCGCGACGAACCCGCCGAGCGTCGAGAGCGCGATCGCCTGCCCCAGCACGAGCCAGGAGAGGCCGTTCGCGACGACCGGTTCGGCGTAGCCGACGAGGTTGATCTCGGTCGGACCGAGCCGATCCAGCAGACGGAAGTACAGCGCGTAGGCGAACGCGCCCGAGACGACGCCGAGATAGACGAGCGCGGCGACAGTTGAGGGCGTCACCGACGCGGCCGAGAGCGCTTCGCCGCGAAGCGGGCTCGCGAGATGCAGGAAGGCGGCCCCGACGAGCATCGCCCAGGCCTGGACGGTCGACAGCGGGAGGTCGACGTCGATCGGCCGGGACGCGACGGCCCCGAAGGCGAAGCTCACCGATCCGAGCAGGACGATCCCGACCCCGATGGTGTTCGTGTCCAGCAGGGCATTCGGGTCGGGGTCGGCGACGAGGACGACCCCGACGAGCGCCGCCAGAAAGCCAAGCGCCCCGATTCGGCTGGGCGGCTCCTCGATACCGAGCGTCGTCGCGAACCCCGCCGTCAGGACGGGGCCGAAGCTGATGACGATCGACGCGACGGCCCCGGAGACATGGTCGATCCCGATGTAGATCAACGCGTTGTACGCGCCGAACATGAAAAACCCGAGGAACGCGACCAGCGTCCACTCCCAGCGTGATCGCGGTCGCCAGCGGTCGGTCCTGCTTGCCGCATACCCGAGAACGAGCAGGCCCGCGACGTCGTAACGCATCGCCGCGAACAACACCGGCGGGAGATCCCGAAGCCCGATGTCGATCGCGACGAACGAGCCACCCCAGAGTAGCGAAAGCAATACGAACAACAACCCGGTCGTTGGCATCGAACGCCAACGTCTCGCCGAATACATGGATATGTTTCCAACTACTGCCGGCCACTACTTAACTATTTCTTTGATTTTACCCCACTTATCAGAACTCGTACCCACATACAGAAGTTAATTTGTATTTTTATTTAATAATATTCTCTATTTTGGATTCTATACGACTTGGGTGATCGGGGCGGTCGGATACCCGAGATTGATAGGGTCGAGCGCCGAACGGGGAGACGAGATGGACGAGCGCGACATCCGCATCCTGAAAGCGATCGCGGATCTGGGGACGGGGAGCCCGGACAGACTGCACGAGGAGACGGACATCCCGGTTTCGACGATCCACTACCGGCTGCAGAACCTCCGCGAAGAGGGGATCATCGAGAACGACCTCTACGACTTCGACCTCTCGGAACTGGGACTTGACGTCACCGTCATCGTCGAGGTGCTGTCGGATTACAGCGACGATCACGACGTCGTCCTCGAGAAACTGGGCGATATCGAGGGCGTGACGCAGGTGTTCTCGACGATGGGCGAGACGGACTTCATCGTCATCGCCCGGTTGCCCGGGAGCGACGCCGTCGAGCGACTCATCCGGGACTTCGAGATGATCGATGAGGTCGACCGGACGAACTCGACGTACGTGATCTCGACCGATCGGGAGTTCACCCGCGGTATCGAGAGCTACAGTCTGGAGACGCTGGTCGAGACACTCGCCGAAGAGTGATGCTGGTGGCTATTCGAGTTGCACGTTGTCCAGGACACCGGCAGCGCCGGTCTCCCAGATGATGCTGAACCCGACCGCGACCAGTCCGGTCCCGTCGTGGTCGACGTCGTACTCGTAGGTCTTCCAGCCTTCGTGGTCCCACAGCGAGTGGTCTCGGTTGAAGTCCGTCTCCACGAGTCCGTCTTCGGGGACCGGCCCGGTGTAGGTCGCGACCTGCAGGACGGTGGTGAACGAGTTCTGTTCGCTGTAACCGTCGACTTTCAGCGTCGAGACCTCCGAGAGGTCGACTTCCTGCTGGACCCAGACCGTCCCGTCGTCGGCGCTCCCGTCGATGAAGATCTCGATGCCCTGCTGGCCGTCCGAGGCGCGGTCGGCCGTCGTGACGCTCGCGTCGACCTTCTGACCGGGGTTGCCCGGCTCGTCAGGCAGATCGGTATCGACGTACCACCTCTCGAGCCCGTACTCGAAACTGCCGTCGACGAGTTCATCCGACGGCGTCGACGTGTCGGTCGGGTCGTCGTCGGACGGTTCGTCGTCACCGGAGCAGCCGGCCAGCAACGCGGCGACCGAGGCTGTTCCGGCGAGGAAGTATCGTCGTTTCACACCCGTACCGACGACCGAGACGGTAAAAGTCGTCAGGAGCGCTCAAATGGCCGTTTGACCGGCGACGCGATCACGGGACGAGCTGCTCGCCGTCGTCGTCGTAGACGGTGATGGCGTCGACCGGACAGGTCCGGGCGGCGAACTTCGCGTCGAGTTCGGCGTCCTCGGGCACCGCACGGACGAACACGCCCCCGTCTTCCTCGCTGTCGGTCAGCACGGCCTTGCCGGCGTCCTCGTCGCGCTCGAAGGCGTCCCACTCCTCGACGCACTGGAACATCCCGATACAGGTGTCGTAATCGTACTCGATGCGCATACGTCTCCTTCGCCCCCGGGGATCAAAGCACTGGCGACAGTACGACAGTTTAAACCCGGCGACGACCCAACCACGTCCCAATGGACGTTGCGGAGATCCCTGCGGTCCCGGAGTGGCTCCCCGAGCACCTGCAGGCAGCGGGTATCGAATCCCTCTATCCCCCGCAGGCAGAAGCCGTCGAGGCCGGCGTCACCGAGGGCGAGAATCTGGTCGCGTCGATCCCGACGGCCAGCGGCAAGACCCTGATCGCGGAACTGGCGATGCTCGCGAGCGTCGCCCGCGGCGGGAAGGCCCTCTACATCGTCCCGCTGCGGGCGCTGGCCAGCGAGAAACACGCCGAGTTCGAGCAGTTCGAACAGTACGGCCTCGACGTGGGCGTCTCGACGGGCAACTACGAGTCCGAGGGCGGGTGGCTCGCGGGCAAAGACGTCATCGTCGCGACCAGCGAGAAGGTCGACTCGCTGGTGCGAAACGGCGCGCCGTGGCTCGAGGAGTTGACCTGCGTCGTCGCCGACGAGGTGCATCTGGTCGACGACGGCGAGCGCGGCCCGACGCTTGAGGTGACGCTGGCGAAGCTCCGTCGGATCACCGCCGACCTCCAGACGGTCGCGCTGTCGGCGACCATCGGCAACGCCGGGCAGCTGGCCGACTGGCTCGACGCCGAACTGCTCGACTCCGACTGGCGGCCGATCGACCTCAAGAAGGGCGTCCACTACGGGCAGGCGCTCCACCTGGAGGACGGCAGCCAGCGCGAGTTGCGCGTCCGCGACGGCGAGAAGCAGACGGCCGCGATCGTCCGGGATACGCTCGAACCCGACCGCGACGAGGACGGGACGATACGCGAGGACGGCGGGTCGTCGCTGGTGTTCGTCAACTCCCGGCGCAACGCCGAGGCGGCGGCCGGTCGGCTCGCCGGCGTCGTCGAGGAGTTCCTCGACGCCGAGGAGCGCGAGGCGCTTGCCGACGTGGCGGCGGAGATCCGGGACGTCAGCGACACCGAGACCAGCGACGACCTGGCCGACGCGGTCGAGGGGGGCGCGGCCTTCCACCACGCGGGCCTCTCGCGGGGTCACCGCGAACTCGTCGAGGACGCGTTCCGCGATCGGCTGATCAAGGTCGTCAGCGCGACGCCGACGCTGGCGGCGGGCGTCAACACGCCCTCTCGTCGGGTGATCGTCCGGGACTGGCGGCGCTACGACGGGACCGCCGGCGGGATGACCCCGCTGTCGGTGCTGGAGGTCCACCAGATGATGGGGCGTGCCGGCCGTCCCGGGCGGGACCCCTACGGCGAGGCGGTGTTGACCGCAAGCAGTCACGACGAACTCGACGAGCTGTTCGAACGGTACGTCTGGGCCGAACCCGAACCCGTCCGGTCGAAACTGGCCGCCGAGCCGGCCCTTCGCACCCACGTCCTCGCGACCGTCGCCTCGGGATTCGCGAGCACGCGCGAGGGGCTGCTGGAGTTTCTGGAGGCGACGCTGTACGCGACCCAGACCGACGGGCGGGACCGCCTGGAGGAGGTGACCGATGAGGTGATCGCGTATCTCGAACGGAACGGCTTTCTCACGCGCGATGAGGGGCTCACCGCGACGAACCTCGGACACACGGTCTCGCGGCTGTATCTCGACCCGATGAGCGCGGCGGAGATTATCGACGGGCTGGAAGCTGCCGACGACCGGCCCACGGTGCTGGGCCTCTATCAGCTGGTCGCCCGGACGCCGGACATGTACGAACTGTATCTCCGTTCCGGCGAGGACGAGGAGTACACCATGCTGGCCTACGAGCGCGAGGAGGAGTTCCTCGGACCGATGCCCAGCGAGTTCGAGGACGAGCGCTTCGACGACTGGCTCTCGGCGCTGAAGACCGCTCGACTGCTCGAGGACTGGGCGAGCGAACTCGACGAGGACGAGATCACCGACCGGTACGGGATCGGGCCGGGAGACATCCGCGGGAAGGTCGAGGCCGCCTCGTGGCTGCTCGGGGCCGCCGAGTCGCTGGGGGGCGAACTCGGTCTGGAGTGGACGCCAGCGATCCGACAGGCCCGGACCCGGGTCGAGGACGGCGTCAGGGAGGAGTTGCTCGATCTGGTCAGCGTCCGTGGCGTGGGGCGCAAGCGCGCCCGGCGACTCTACGACGCCGGGATCGATGACCGCGCGGCGCTGCGCGAGGCCGACAAGTCGGCCGTGCTGGCCGCACTGCGGGGACGGCGTTCGACCGCCGAGACGATCCTGGAGAACGTCGGGCATCGCGATCCCTCGATGGACGGCGTCGAACCCGACCCGGAGGCCGCACCGACCGACGGCGGCTCGACCGACAGCGACGCCTCGTCGGCCGGGACGAAGACGGACGATCAGGCGAGTCTGGGTGATTTCTGATGGAGGTACTGGAGGCGACGGTCACCGTCGACGACCTCGATGCGTTCGTCGCGCGACTCGGCGAGATCGGCGACGAGCACGGCGTGGCCGTCCAGGCACTTGACGCTCGCTACGTGATCGATAGGGAACATCTCCAGCGGGCGGTCGAACTGGCCGACCGGGCCTTCGAACGCGGAGAGAACATCGCCGACGAACGGTCCGTGGAGGTCCTGCTGTATGCGGCCGCCACGCGACAGATCAGCCGCGCGCTTGAGCTGGGTGTCGAGACCGGCGGGTGTCCGGCGGTGATCGTCGTCCACGATTCGGGTGCGTCGGACGGTGTGGACTCACAGGGCGACGAAACAGCCGCCATCGAGGCCGTGCGAGCCCTTTCGGCAGTCCAGACGGAGGCGACGCTCGGTAATTACGATGAGCGACGGGTCAGAGAGTGGTTCGAGATCACCGACCCCGAACTCGCGACGGGCGCGGACCTGTCGGCGCTGGTCCGCGAGCGGGTCGCGTTGCTCGTCGTGGAGAAGTGAAGAAGCGCGGACGACCGTGCCACAGCCGCGCCCCGACTGGCACCTGACCGGAAACTGATTTTTTGTTGAGTGTAGTTTATGCAATTCTACTCTATCCACTCTACCGGCGGAGATGTCAATAGAAGCGGAAAATACAGGATTTAGCCGTTGATGTTCGGAAACCCGTCTTACCGCTGACGACCCGGTTATGACTCAATACGTATAAATGTTGCACTGAAATCCCACAGATGCAGAATCTAGAATGGTTGATTATACGGGACCGTCCTCACCGGAACGTATGAGCGGGGACGAACCAGCGGATCCGGTGATCGATTTCGGTCCGGCAGGCAGCGAGGACCGGACGATGGAGGTACAGCGCGAGATTGACTATGAGATGCCCGCCGATCGCCTCGAGGAGAGCCAGCCCCAGTGTCCGTTCGGGGTCGCGGGCAGTTGCTGTGACATCTGTTACATGGGGCCGTGTCGAGTAAGCGACGATGACCAGTACGGTCAAGATCGGGGCGTCTGTGGAGCGACCCCCGGAACTGTCGTCTCGCGCAATCTCTACCGGGAGATCGCCGGCGGCGTCTCCGCCCATTCCCACCACGCCAGGGAAGCCGTCGAGTTGCTCGAAGACATCGCCGAGGAGAACGCCGCCGATTACGAGATCAAAGACGAACGGAAGTTACGGGACATCGCTGAGGACCTCGGCCTTGACGCCGACGGGGACGTGAACGAGGTCGCGAAACGCGTCGCCGAGACGGCGAAGGAGGACTTCGCTCCCGGCGGCGGGGAGACGCTCAACTGGGTCGAGCGCATGCCGGCCGAGCAGCGCGAACACCTCGACGAACAGGATCTGCTCCCGCTGAGCAGCGTCGATCAGCAGGCCTCGCGGGCGCTGGCACAGACTCACCAGGGCAACGACTCCGACACCGGTCACATTCTCAAAAGTGCGCTCTCGGCGGGCGTCGCCGACGGATACGCCGGGCTAACGATGGCGACCGACCTGCAGGACGTGATCTTCGGGACGCCGACACCGACGAACGCGACGGCTCACCTCGGCGTCCTCGAAGAGGACCAGGTCAATCTCGCCGTTCACGGTCACTCCCCGGAGTTGAGCGAGATGGTGGTCAAGGCCGCCCAGGAACTCGAGGAGGAAGCCTACGAGGTCGGTGCCGAGGGCATCAATCTGGTTGGGATCTGCTGTACCGGCAACGAACTCGCCGAGCGTCACGGGATCCCGCTGGCGGCCCACAGTCTGCAGTCGGAGCTCGCCATCACGACCGGCGCGGTCGACGCGATGGTCGTCGACATCCAGTGCATCTGGCCGGGCATCTCAGATCTGATGGAATGTCACCACACCCGGCTCATCACGACGATGGACTACGTGCGGATGCGAGAGGCGACCCACATCCCCTTCGAGGAGGAGACCGCGATGGAGGACGCGAAGGAGATCGTCCGGCAGGCGATCGAGGGCTACGAGGACCGCCAGCGCCGCCAGAAGTACGACGTGAACATCCCGGATCGCTCCCAGGAGGCCGTCGTCGGCTTCTCGGATACGGCGCTGCTCGACGTACTCGAAACGATCGACCCGGACAACCCCGCACAGCCGATCGTCGACGCGATCCAGTCGGGCCAGTTGCGTGGTATCGTCGGCATTGTCGGCTGTCCGAACCCCAAGATGCGGGAAGCCCAGATGTCCGAGAACCTCATCGAGAACCTGCTCGCCGCCGACGTGTTGCCCGTCGTGACCGGCTGCATCGGTCACATTATGGCCCAGGGCGGCTATCTCGATCCCGGAACGGTCGACGAGCTGGCGGGCGACGGCATCCGGGATCTGCTTTACACGCTGGGGGACGCGGCCGGACTCGACGGGCCGCTGCCGCCAGTGCTCCACATGGGGTCCTGTGTCGACAACTCCCGGATCGGAAACGTCATCCGGGCGATCTCGGAGGGAAGCGGTATCCCGACTCGCGACCTGCCGGTCGCCGCGAGCGCGCCCGAGCTGATCGCCGAGAAGGCGGTCAGCATCGGGACATGGGCGCTCTCGCTCGGGCTACCACTCCATACGGCACCGGGGCTGCGCATCGAGGCGAGCGACGCCGTCACGCAGACGCTCACTGAAGACCTGAAAGACATCACAGGCGGCCACCTCATCCAGGACGAGACGCCGGACGGTGCCGCCGAGAAGCTGATCGACGCGCTGGACGAACGCCGCGAACCGCTGCTGAACGCGTCAGCGGCGGGCGCGAGCGAAGGAACAGCGGCCGACGACGACTGATCACTCATGAAACTGGCAATCACTGGCAAGGGCGGCGTCGGGAAATCGACGCTGTCGGCAGCGATCGCACAGCACATCGCAGACCAGCGTGAGGTCATCGCCATCGACGGCGACCCGGACATGAACCTCGCGGGCACGCTCGATATCGAGCGGCCGGCACCGATCACCCGGGAAACGAGCCTCATCGAGGACCGGGCGGGCTCTTCGGGCGGCCTCCTGCAGATGCAACCCGAGGTCGAAGACGTTCTCAAGGACTACTCGGTACCGTTCGGGGCGGCCGGGCGACTCGTCACGATCGGCCCGCCGGAGGGCGGCGGAACCGGCTGCATGTGTCCGGAGAACAACTTCATTCGCGCGCTGGTTAACCAGGCGCTGGACGCCGACGACGTGATCATGGACATGGAGGCCGGGATCGAACACCTCGGCCGCGGCACTGCCGACGATATGGACGCGATGATCGTCGTGATCGAACCGTCACGCGCCTCGATCGAGACGGCCCACCAGATCCAGTCGCTGGCAAACGACATCGGCATCGACGAGATCTACGGCTTCCTCAACAAGGTCCGCGACGAGGCCGAAGCCGAACTCGTCCGCGAACAGGCCGATATCCCGATTATCGAGACGTTCGGTTACGATGAGGACGTCGCGGCCGCCGGGCTGCAGGGAACCTCGCCCGTCGAAGAGAGCGAGGCGCTCCGGGCAGTCGCGGTCGACGTGCTGGATGCGGTTTCGGAGTAACGGTCTTTTCATCGCCGGAAACCGCTGGAAGGGGGTTTTACCGATCGAGGCCTGAATCGTCGAACGATGACTTCCGGGGCTCGTGGCATCTCACCCGTCGTCGGGGTCGCGCTCCTGATCATCATCGTGACACTGCTCGGGGCGGTGTCCGCGACGATGGTGTTCGACCTCAGTGAGGAGCGCGAGCCGGCACCCGAGGTCGCACTGGAGATGGAGGTCGAGAACGCATCCGCGGGGGAGTACGTCCTGCGACACGACAGCGGCGAGACGCTCGACGGTGACAAAGTCGAGATTCTCGGCCTCGAAGATCCCGACACCATCGACGAGATGCGCTTCGTGGCTGGCGACGAACGCACCGTCGTTCCGACCGACGAAACGGTGACCGTGATCTATCACGGCGAACACGGGACGATCTACACGCTCAGAGAGTTCTCGGTCGATCCGTCGCTCGGATCGTCAGACGACGGACTCTCGTTGCCCTCGGCCGACGAAGGATGTTCGTGGGTCGACACCGAGTCGGATGGCGGGACGGAAGACGTGAAAGTCGAAGACGGGCTGGTCGTCGACTGCGACGTCACGACTGAGAAGATCGTGGAAGTATTTGACGGCGGCGCGGTCACCGGCGACACCGAGAGCGAGGGCAACGCCATCGACGTGGACGACGGCACGCTTTACGGTGACGCAACAGCCGAGAAAGTCGTCAACGTCCAGGACGGTGCGGTCCACGGGACTGTGGTCTCGACCACCGCGGACGTGAAAATCGACGACAGCTACGTCAACGAGTCTATCCAGGGTGCGAAAGTGGTCGAAGTGATCAACGGCGGGACGGTCGAGGGTGACGCGGTGAGTACGAACAAGGAGGTGAAAGTCAACTCGGGAAGTACTGTCGAGGGTGACGTCACCAGCGGCGACAGCGTCAAACTGACCGATGCGACTGTCGAGGGAGACGTCTACATCGACGAAGGCGATTTCGACTGTACGGACTCGACGATCGACGGAGAGTCCTGTAGCGAGTACGACCCGAAGGACCCGGACGATTACTGACCGTCGAGTGTGGTGGTCTCGACGACGACTGCCCTCGAGCGCGGTCGTCCCGACGCTGACCGGGAAACGTTGTCCTTAAGAGTGCAACGACTGACAGAGGAACTATGAGTGACGATTCCGAGGCCGAGGAGGCCGACATCGAAGACGTCGAAGAAGAGACGGACGCAGAGGGGCTCCAGCGCGGGGACTTCATCGAACTCGAGTACACGGCATACACCGCCGAGGGCGACCAGCTCGTCGACACGACCGACGCTGAGATCGCCGAAGAGGAAGGCGTCGGCGAGGATCAGGAGTTCGGCCCGCGAACGATCGTCCTCGGACAGGGACACATCTTCGAGGCCGTCGAGGACGACATCGTCGACAAGGAAGTCGGCGACAGCGGCACCGTCGTCGTCCCCGCCACGGAGGCGTTCGGCGAGTACGACGAGGACGAGGTCCGGACCGTCAGCGCCAACAAGATCCCCGAGGACGACCGCTATCCCGGCGCACACGTCGACATCGACGGCGAGCACGGTCACGTCGAGACGATCATCGGCGGCCGCGCGCGCGTCGACTTCAACCACCCGCTCGCCGGCGAGGACATCGAATACGAGTACGAGATCCTGCGGGAGATCGACGACCGCGAGGAGAAGGCCGCGGGGCTCATCGAGATGTTCCTCGGGATGGAACTGGACGTCTGGTTCGAGACCGAGACCGTCGAGGAAGAACAGCTCGTCGAGCCCGACGAGGACGAACTCGATGAGGACGAAGAGCCCGAGCCCGAAACCGAGACCGTCGAGGTCGAGGAGGAGACGCTGTACATCGAAGCCACGCCCCAGCTGACGATGAACCAGCAGTGGATGATGGGCAAACAGCAGATCGCCCAGGAGCTCACCCAGCAGCTCGGCGTCGACCGGATCATCGTCCAGGAGGAGATCGGTGGCGGCGGCATGATGGGCGGGATGGGCGGCATGATGGGCGGTGCCGGCGGCGACGTCGACGTCGACCTCGAACAGGCGGTCGAGGACATGGATCTGGAAGACGCCGACGTCGACGCCGACGAGATCGTCGAGGAACTCGACGACGTCGAAGAGTAAGACGACGTTCTGCGGTGGAACGAAGTGGTCGTGCCGTGTCGAGCGCTGGTTCGCCGCGAGAACCGCAACTCACGCCGAGTCGTCGGCGTACGATTGCAGCGTCTCGATGTCCAGCGTGTCCAGCACGGCTTCGTTGGTCGCTTCGAGCACGACCGGCGGCGCGACGCCGGCCTCGCGGGCTTCCTCCCACCGCGGGAGACAGAGACACCAGCGATCTCCGGGTTCCAGCCCCGGGAAATCGAGGTCCGGACGCGGCGTGATCAGGTCGTTGCCCTGGCGCTTGCTGTACTGGAGGAACTCCTCGGTGACCACGGCACAGACCTCGTGGCGACCGGGATCGCGCTGGAGCGCCGTACAGTCGCCGTCGCGGAGGTAGCCGGTCGTGGGATCGGTACTGCAGGTCTGCAGGGCCGTTCCGAGCACGTTCTGCTGTGTCACAGCCGCTTTATGGGCTGGACCGTCAAGGCCCTTCGGACGCCTCGAACCGCCGATCGATCTCGTCGATCGCGTCGGCGACGACCTCGCGTTCGGCCCGTCGGAGCGCCCGGATCGCCTCCTCGGTGTAGGTCACCTCGATAGACGGGAGTCGCCCGCCGAGCACGCGCCCGAGTCCGCCGAGCACCTCACCCGGATCGATCGTCGTCGAGATCGCGAGATCGTCAGTGTACTCGCGTACCGGCCGCGTGAGGACGAACTGCTCCTCGACGAGTCGCTTCGCCTCCGGTCGGTCGAGCGTCGCCTCTGCAGCCGCCCAAAAGTCGTCGTCGGGCGCGTCGAGCAGCGGGGCAGCCGCGTCGCCGAGCGCCCGGTGTCGTTCGAGCAACCGATCGCGGATCTCCTGGCGACGCGCGCGTGGTACATCGGACCGGATCGACTGTGCGAAGATGTCGTGTTCGAGGATCTCGTCCCGAAAGGCGTCGATGCCCTCGTCGCTCTCGGCGTACTCGAGGATGACGTCGAACTGCGCGAGTACCTGTCGTCGATACCGCTGTAGCCGGGGCTCGACGACACGACGGCGTACGGCCCGTGTGTCTCCAAGCAGGCGATCGACGACTGAAGCGCCCGGTCCGTCGACGCCCCGTCTCAGTGCACGCGCCACGTTGAAGTGCTCGAGGGCCGCGTCCATAGCGTCCTCGACGAACCGCTCGAACCCGGCCTCTACGGCTGCTCTGGTCACGGTGGCTCTCAGTACGAGTGCCAATTGAATGTGTCGGCCCTCTCGATCAGATGCCGCGTGGAGACCTCGCACTCTGGCCAAGTGCTTATCGGCGCGTCCCCGGACAGCGAGAGTATGGTCCCCGAAACCGTCGAGACGGATCGGCTCCGGCTCAAGCGTCTCAGTCTGGATACGGTCGATACGCTGGCGCTGTACGAGCACGTCAATTCGAGCGCCCCGCATATCGACGGGATCACTCGCTACCTGTCCTGGGACGAGCGCGAGTCGGCCGAAGACCGGGACGCCGTCAGTGGGTGATCAGTCCCGCCGTTCCTCGAGCAGCCGCGATCCGACGACGAACGCGCTCGTGAGCACGAGCAAGAGCTGTTCGCCCGAGCCGACGATCGGGAAGACGCGCTCGACGCCGCCCGACTCGGTCCCGCTCTCGGACGGCTGTGGATCGACGCCGGTCCAGTAGCGGTCGCCGACCTCCCCGGTCGAGCCGACGGCGACCTGTCCGGAGCCGCCGGACGATCCAGCGGGCGACTCGGACGGGGAGAGATCCACGAACGTCTGGACCAGTCCCTCCTCCGTCGAGAGCCTGACGTGGCCGGTGAGCTGGTAGAACTGATCGTGCAGCGGGTACAGGAGGTTGACGCCGTTAGTGAACAGATCGGGGCCGATGCCGGCGAAGACCACGGCGACGATGGCAACCCAGCCGGTCCGGACGCCGCGAGTACCGAACCGGTCGCGGAGCCACGAGCGATCACGAAGGCGCGTCTCGTAACCCAACAGCCCGGCCAGCAGGAAGGGGAACAGCAGCGTGTGAAACGCCGCGCGGTGTGCGCCGACGACCCACAGACCGATGAACACGTCCAGGTCGACGACGATCACTGCACTGACGACGACGGCGAGCGATCGAACGCCGAAGGCCCCCCGTAGCAACGCGGCGGCGATCAACCCCGCGAGTGCCGCGTGGACGACCGTCGAAACCATATGTTAGCTAGCCACACGCGGAAGTAAATCTGTTTCCACACCTTCTGACGAAAGTGAAATGTCCGTTCCGGTATCGGTCGATGGTTCGACGATCGACGATCGCTGATTCGACAATCCTTATCCAGCCGTGGCCCGAACTCGAGACATGGACATCGACGCGAACGCTCGCCAGCGGTTGGCCGAACGGCTCGCCGGCGAGATCACGCTCAGCGAGGACACCGGTGCGACCCTGCGGAAGTGGCGCACCGACTTCGAGATCAGTCAGACGGAGCTGGCCGACCGGCTCGACGTCTCGTCGTCGGTGATCTCCGATTACGAGAGCGGCCGGCGGACGAACCCGGGGAGCGACATCATCCGCCGGTTCGTCGAGGGGATGCTCGCGATCGACGAGCGCCGCGGCGGGAGTCGGATCCGCCAGCACGCCCGAGTGCTCAGTTCTGGGTTCGACCGAGAGGTCGTCCACGAACTCAAAGAATACCCGGCGACGATCGACCTCGACAGGTACTACGAGACGATCGGGGCGAAAGAGCTCGTTCGCGGCCGCGAGGACACGATCGCCGGCCACACGATCATCGACAGCATCGCCGCGATCACCCGGCTCTCAAGCGAGGAGTTCTACCGGCTGTACGGGCAGAGCGCCAACCGTGCGCTCGTGTTCTCGGGCGTCACGCGCGGGGAGTCGCCGCTCGTGGCGATGCGCGTTGTCAACCCGACGCCCAACGTCGTGGTCCTGCAGGGGATCGACCGAGCGGACGTCTGGGAGCACGCGACAGACCTTGCACGCGTCGACGGCTTCTCGCTCGCGGTGCTCGAAACCGATCTGGAGACGACGCTCCGACGTCACCGGGAGTTGCCCTGAGTCTGACGAAACCGACCGACTGCGGCGGGGCGAATGCAAGAGAGCGACAGCGGCCGCGATCAGTCGGCCGGCTGGGGTGTCGCCTGTCCCTCGCTGCGGAGCTCTCGGATCGAGCTGACCACGACGGCCCCGCTGACCAGCGTCGCGGCGCCGAGAATGATGATGAGGCTCACCGTGTCGAGGATCGGCATCTCGATCGCGCCGCCGATCTCCCGGACGGCGACGGCGACGGCACCGAGCAGCAGCATCACGCCGAAGTAGACCTTGATCTCGTCCTCGTCGACGATGCTGGTCGCCGCGGCGCCGAGGCGCGCGCCGAAGGCGCTCCCGGCCAGAAGCGGCGCGACGATCGTCAGATCAACCGCCCCGTCCATCGCGTACAGGAAACTCCCGATGCCGCCGGAGAAGACGATCTCGAAGAGGTCGGTCCCGACCGCGACGGGAACGGGGACGCCGACGAGATAGAACAGCGCGGGCATGCGGATGAAGCCACCACCGACGCCGAGCAGCCCCGACAGCAGGCCGGTGGCAAAGGCCACGAGCAGGATCATCCACAGCGATACCGTCACGCCCCCGCGAAGGGACATCATCGGCGGGATCTCGTAGGACTGGATCGTCTTCGCGATCTCGGGAAGTTCGTCCTCGTCGGGTTCGTCGCCGTCGGCATCGTGGCTGAGTCCGCCGCCGCTGTTCGTGAGGGCGTTCCGGGTGACGAAGGCCCCGATAGCACCGAGCAACACGACGTACGTGACGCTGACGAACGTGTTCGCGACGCCCAGGTTCTGCATGAAATGCAGTCCGATCCGTCCGACCTCGATCCCGGCGGTCGTCCCCGCGATCATGAGGACACCGAGCTTGTAGTCGACCTGGCCCAGATCGCGGTGTTTCAGCGTCGCGATCACCGACGTCCCGAAGACGAACGCCAGCCCGGACGCGACCGCCACGTCGGTCGGGTAGCCCATCACCAGCAGCGCGGGCGTGACCAGGAAGGATCCGCCCATGCCGAAAAAGCCGAACAGCAGCCCGATGAGTACGCCGAACCCGACGAACATCCCGAGCAGGCTGGCGGCGACGCCGAACAGTTCCATCGTCATTCACCCCGTAACATGCGCGCGAGACGCGGGCCGAACAGCTTTTCGAGCGCCCCGTAGCCCACGTACAGGACGATCGCCTCGAACAGGACGATCCCGATGAGCGCGGCCGCGCCCACCGGACCGTCCAGCGTCTCAATACCGAGCATTGTCTGTCACCTCTGGGTTCCGTGTGTCTGTCATGGTTCGTCGTTCGCCTGAGCATATCCGTCGACACCTCTTAACAGTTTTGGGTTTAGTGCACAATACAATATCCGGCTACCCTACGCATGGTTTCGCATAAGTTATCGCTATCCTACCGCTCGTCCCCGATAACAGGAAAAAGATTACCCCGACATATTGGGCTATTTTTATATAGTCGAAATTCGGGACGGCGACTTCACGTCGAGGCGGTCGTCATCAGTATCGACTAGAATTGTGATTACTATACAAAACTCTTATATCCGTCCCGCCAGTACTCGGCGATGAGTACGATGGACGCAGACGACTTCCCTACACCGGAGGAATCGGTCGACACGATCGCCCCCGAAGAGCTCCGCCGTCGGATCGGGGACGACGAGAGCGTGACGATCCTCGACGCCCGCGCGAGCGGGGACTTCGAGGAGTGGCACATCGAAGGCGAAGCCGTCGAGATCGAGAACGTGCCGTACTTCGAGTTCCTTGACGGTATCGACGAGGAATTGCTGGAGACGGTCCCGACCGGCGACCCGCTGGTCGTGCTGTGCGCGAAAGGCGGTGCCAGCGAGTACGTCGCCGGGACGCTCGCCGAAGAAGGCCGCGATGTCGTCCACCTCGAAGACGGGATGAACGGCTGGGCGAGCATCTACGAGTCCGTCGAGGTCGAGGGCTACGACGGTCCCGGAACGGTCCTCCAGTACCAGCGCCCCTCCAGCGGCTGTCTCGGCTACATGGTCTACGACGACGACGAAGCCGCCGTGATCGACCCGCTGCAGGCGTTCACTGACCGCTATCTCGACGACGCCGCCGAACTCGGAGTCGAACTGACCTACGCGTTCGACACCCACATCCACGCGGACCACGTCAGCGGCGTTCGCGCGCTCGACGACGAGGGCGTCACCGGCGTCATCCCCGAGGAGGCCGCCGATCGCGGTGTCACCTACGCCGACGATCTCGAGACGGCCGCGGACGGCGACACCTTCGCAGTCGGCGACGTGACGATCGAGACGCTGTACACGCCCGGCCACACCACCGGGATGACCTCCTATCTGGTCGACGAGAGCTTCCTGGCGACCGGCGACGGCCTGTTCGTCGAGAGCGTCGCCCGCCCTGATCTCGAAGAAGGTGACGACGGCGCGCCCGACGCGGCCCGCCAGCTCTACGAGACGCTTCAGGAACGGATCCTCGAACTGCCCGACGACGTGATCGTCGGCGGCGGGCACACCAGCGACGCGGCCGAACCGGCCGCCGACGGCTCCTACACCGCGCCACTGGGCGACCTGCGCGAGGAAATGGACGCGCTCACCTACGACGAGCAAGCGTTCGTCGAGACCGTCCTCGAGGACATGCCGCCCCGTCCCGCCAACTACGAGGAGATCATCGCCACGAACCTCGGCCAGCGTGACACCGACGAGGACGAGGCGTTTACCCTGGAACTCGGCCCGAACAACTGCGCCGCGAGCCAGGGCTCGATGACCGGCGACTGAACACCCTTTTTTCTCCCTATCTCACTCTCTCTTCATGAACTTCTCGACACTCGGACTCTTCTTGCTCGCCGGCGGCGCGAGCCTGTTCATGGCGTGGGTCATCGGCGCGGGTTCAAGCGGCGCGACCCCGTTCGCTCCCGCGGTCGGTGCCAACGCGATCTCGACGATGCAGGCCGCGTTCTTCGTCGGCGTCCTCGGGTTTCTCGGCGCGGTCCTGCAGGGCGGCAACGTCACCGAGGCGGTCGGCTCCGGGCTGATCCGCGGGGTGTCGCTCACGCCGCCGGCGGTCATCCTCGCGCTCGTCACGGCGGCGGGACTGATGGCGGTCGGCATCGCGACGGGCTATCCGATCGCGACGGCCTTTACCGTCACTGGCGCGATCGTCGGTGCCGGACTGGCGCTGGGCGGACTGCCGGCGTGGTCGAAATACGCCGAGATCGGCCTGATGTGGACGGTCGCCCCGCTGGTCAACGCCGGCCTCGCCTACGGCCTCGCGAGCCTGCTCCCGCGAGAAGACGTGCCCGAACGGCGGTCCGTCCCGACGCTGGCCGGGTTGACGGGCGCGACGGTGTCGCTGATCGGGTTCGCTCTGCTCGGCCCGGGCGGGACGAGTCGCTCGATCGCCGCGACGGCGGCGGCCCTCGGACCGGTCGAGAGCCCGACCGGCGCTCTCGCGGTCGAACTGTCCGTCATCGTGCTGTTCGCGCTCGTGTCCGCGCTGGTCGTCCGCTTCTGGATCGTGGCCGATCAGGAGCGCGGTCTCCGGCGGTTCCTGCTCGTGCTGGGCTCGCTGGTCGCCTTCTCGGCGGGTGGCAGTCAGGTCGGGCTGGCCGTCGGGCCGCTCGTCCCGTTGCTCGATACCGTCGAGGTCTCGCTGTTCGCGGTGCTCGTCGGCGGTGCAGTGGGCATCCTCGTCGGCTCGTGGACCGGCGCGCCGCGGATGATCAAGTCGCTCGCCCAGGACTACGCCTCGCTGGGGCCGCGCCGGTCGATCTCCGCGCTCCTGCCGACGTTCCTGTTCGCGCAGGCCGCGGTCGCGCTGGGCGTCCCGATCTCGTTCAATCAGGCTATCGTGGCTGCGATCATCGGCAGCGGCGCGGCCGTCGCCGGCGGCGACGGGGTCAGTCGCTCGAAGATGGGGCGCACGCTCGGCGCCTGGGCCGGGTCGTTCCTGCTGGCGTTCGCGATCGGGTTCGGGACGCTCTCGTTGCTCTAACGCTCTCGAACCGTTCCGCCGCTGAGTCCGTCCCACTCGACGCGATAGCCGAGGCGCGAGAGGATCGCACTCGCGTCGTCGATCCCGTGCGTCTCGAGGACGGACTCCACGTCGCCGAGGTCCATCCCCGCCTCGATCTCCCCGGCGAGCGAGTCGAGCACGCCGGGACGGACGAGCGTCCGACCGAGCCGTTCGTGCTCGGGGAGAGATCTGGCCTCGATCGCGTCCTCGCTGACGCCGTGCTCCTCGGCGACGGCGGCGAGCGTCGTCACGTCCTCCTCGGGGACCAGCTTCTCGGGGAGTTCGGCCACGCTCTCGGCGACCAGTTCGTCCTCGTAGCGCCGCAGCGCGTCCCGGACGTTCTTCAGTCGGACCGTCCCCGAGTAGGTGATTGCGCGGTGGTCGCGGGCCTCGATCTCCGCGCTCGCGTCGCCGCTTTCGGTCAGCTGGTCGATGTCCTCGATCTCGCCGACGCCCAGCGACCGATCGACCGCGACCAGCAACTCGACGTCTTCGAGATCGGCGAGCCGATCGAGCTTCTTCGCGACGTACTCGGGCGTCCAGAAGCCCATGATCTCGAAGTACACCCGGAAGTCGGCGTACCGGTAGTCGAACGCGAAATCGGGGATCACGACGTGTGCGCCCGCGGCCAGCGGCTCGGGCTCGCGCACGAGGTCCCAGTCGAGATCAAGCGCCTCGAACCGGGTCGCGAAGTCGGCCTCGACGCCGCTGTCGAAAGTCACCGCCGTGACGGGTTCGTGGTCGGGGACGGTCACGTCCGCCCCGGTGAGCACGAGTCGGCGGTCGGTCCCGTCGTCGTCGATCGTCGCGACGAGACGCCACTCGGCGGTCTTCGCGACGCTGCGAAGCAGGCGGGCGAAGCGCGTACCGTAACGGCGCGTCCGCCGGAAGAGCGCCGTCGGCCCGGTCACGACGACCGCTCGCCCGTCGCCGGTGCGCTCGATCTCGTACATGAGCCGAAGGCGCTTGACCGCCGAGATCACGGCCTTCGGATCGTCGCTCTCGATGCGGACCTCGGTTGCGTCGAACAGCGCGGTCTGGGCCAGCGAGAGGTCGTACTGGCGACACAGCGACTCGGGGTCGTACCGCGCGGAAACGTCGGTCAGAACCTGTCTGTCCTCGAGATCGGCGTACAGCGACTCGTCGAGATCATCCGGCTCGACGGCCAGTCGATCGGCCGCGACCGCGAGCGCACGCTCGCGATCGGACTCGGTGACGACGCCGACGCGTTCGGCCGCCTCGAAGGCGACACGGCGGGCCCGCTCCGGCGGCAGCGGTGCCCGCGTCTCGAAGGTCGCCTCCCGCTCCAGCAGTTTGGCGAACCCGCGGACGAGTTTGAAGTCGGGCGCGTCGCGCTCGAGGTCGGTCAGCGCGCTCTCGAGCTGTTCGCGCCGCTGACCGACGTGGCCCTGGTAGATCCCGATAACGCGGGCCGCGAGCTCGCGGTGGTCGTCACCGACGAACTGCGGGTGGTAGCCGCCGCCCGCCCGGGAGACGCGAAGCAGCTCCTTCGTCAGCACGATCACTACTGGGACCGCCACGCTGATAAGCGATGCCAAGACACTTGGAGGTCGCTCTCGATCGATCGACCATGCAAGCGACCAGGCGCGCGGTACTCGCTGGTCTCGCCGGGACAGTCGCCGCGAGCGGGTGTCTGCGACGCGATCCCGATCGGCCGTCGCGGACGACTGTCACCGAACAGACGCCACGCGACTCCGAGGAGACGAACGGAAGCGACCAGCGGACGCCCCTCTTCCCGACTGTCGTCGACCGCGAACCGGACCGTGAGGATCGCACCGAACAGGCCGGGCGTCAGGCGTCATCACGGTGAGGACGAGGCGTTGTGCGTCCCTTCGACGGCAGCGGCGATCACGTCGACTGCCGGCTTGACGGCCGCCCCGCTTTCGACCCGCAGTACCGCCGTCTCGCCCTCGCGTCGAGCCGGAACACCGGCGCTCGCGGCCGTTTCCACGACCGCATCGACGCCGAGGGAGACGGTCACCCGGACGTAGTCCGGGAACAGCGAGGCGGTCCCCACGTCGACGCCGTCGATCGCGATCCCGTAGGCCGGCGTCCCGTCTGCGCTCGGCGTCGCGTCGCGGTCGGCGTCGATCACCTCGACGCGCTCCAGCGGCCCCGTTTCGCGGGCCGACAGCTCCGAGGCGAGCAGTTCCGCGATGCGCTTGCCGTCCGTGATGCGTTCCTCGACCATCACAGGCCCTCCCGGACGCGGTCGATCTGGTCGTCGACGGACACCCCTCGCCGGCGGGCGTAGACGACCGCGGCCGTCTCGATCGTCACGCCGAGGTCACTCTGCAAGCCGTTGATCGCCGCGACCGCCTCGCGCTTGTCGGTACCGGCCTCCACGACCGCGTCGAGGAGCCGCTCGAAGGTCGTCCGCTGCTGGAGGACCGACTCGTCGGGCGTGAACCCCTCGGGAACGGTCACTTCGCCGAGGTCGAAGGTCGCGACCAGTTCGTCGTCGTCGGGTTCGAGGAGTCCTTCGCTGGCTGCGACATCGATCAGTCGCTTGGCCTGGTCGGGCGAGAACCAGTCCCGGTCCAGCGACAGCGCGACGACGAAGTCGCTGCGACCGAGCCGGTCGGTGCCCGCCTGGACGAACGGCGCTCCGACGGCTGTCCGAAGACTCATTGACAGTTCGTGAGGTCCCCGTGGTGTAAATACTACCGTTTCCGCGAGTCGAGAGGTTCAAGTATCCGCTGGTGTTTCTCTCGGGTATGAAATTCCAGGGCCGTTCGACACGCAAGCGAACCGGCGGTCGTCGCCGCCACTCCCGGAACAAACGCAAGTACGAACTCGGCGACGAGCCGACCGAGACCGAACTCGACGAGCCGTCACTGAAGACGGTCGACGCCCGCGGCAACACGACGAAGGTGCGGGCGCTCAGCACGGACGTCGCCAGCGTCGCCGACGGCGGCGAGGTCGTCGAGGCGGATATCGAGAACGTCGTCGAGAACCCCGCCAACCCCAACTACATCCGTCGAAACATCATCACGAAAGGCGCAGTGATCGAAACCGACGCGGGCGAGGCGCGCGTCACCTCTCGCCCCGGCCAGGACGGACAGGTCAACGCCGTCCTGCTCGAGTGACCGATTGCGGGGTCGTTCCCGGGCGAGAGTACCCGAGGGGAGCGCGCTGGTGATGTCCAAAGCATTTTGTAGGGCTTGAGCCAACGTACGTCCATGAGCGAGCACACCGTGGAGTTCGTGGGCACCGGCGAGACGGTCACCGTCTCCGAGAAGGAGACGATCCTCGACCGGTGTGTCGAGGAGGGGATCGCTCAGGAGTACTCCTGTCGCGTCGGGATGTGTCTGGCCTGCTCGGCGAAGATCGTCGAGGGCGAGGTGACCCAGCCCGCCGCGCGCGGTCTCAGCGAGGACGAACGCGAAGAATACGCCCTGACGTGCATGGCCCGCCCTCAGTCCGATCTGAAACTCCGTCGCGGGGAGTACCCGCCCAGTATCGAAGACGAGGCGATCGACGGCGGAGCGGATGAGCCTGCGGCCGCGGACGATTGATTACGAACACTCGATCTCGCCAGGATTGACGCTTCCGATTGCTGTCGCGGGTCCGTCCCCGTTATCGCACTTTTTATATGTCATATTAGTCGAGTCGACGTACACGGCAGTAATCGATCCATCTTGGTCTTTGAGCTGATTGCCGTTCAAAGAGTCGCCTGTGAATTCCTGAGGGACGTTTTCCGTCCAGTAGGTCCCGCTTGCATCGGCAACAGTGATGAGTGCGTTGCCACTTTTTCCGGGGAATGCCACGACCCGATTATTCGGAATCTGACACTCCGTCGGCACGGACCGATCGAGTTCGGCGGAGATTCCGTCCCCTTCGACAGTAACGGTAACGGGGTCTTCAGACTCGACGCTGATGAAGCTGGTCGTCACGTCTTCCCCGGATCCGAGAGGGTCTAATTCTCTCTCGGTATCGTCGACAGTCACTGTTACCGTAACGTCGCTATCGAACCGATTCGTGATCGTTATCTCGAACCCTTCTCCATCACATTCGTCCGCATAACCGACGTACGCCTCCTCGTCACCGGCCACGGAGACGGAGACCCCCCGGTCGGCCGACATCGCGCTGAACCCGCCAGTCCCGAGTATCAGCAGGACGGCGAGCGCGAGCAGCGCGGCGTAGGCCCAGCGACGGACCATGTCACTCCCTCACTTCTGGCGGACTCTCGGAGTCACCCAGTCGCATCTCGGTACGACTGTAGTACGTGTGGACGAGCGCGGACACGAGAAACGTCGTCGCGACGAACAGTCCCCACCCGGCGTCCGGGACGAGCCGGAGGGGGTAGGTCCCTGCCGTGGCGGCGACGAGCAGCCCGAGGTTTACGGCCGCGAGCCCGAGGTAATACTGGCTCCAGGGGACGTCGTTGCCCTCGACGACCTCGAGATAGACGTCCATCTGTTCGGCGGCGGGCGTGAGCTCAACAACGCCCTCACGGTCGTCGAACTCGACGACGCCCTTGTCGTCCATCTTCGGCAGGTGGAACTGCTGGAGGGAGGTGTAGACGCGCTTGCGCTCGCTGGCGGAGATCTCCTGGACGCCGCTGTCGTTCTCCCAGGCGGCGACGTGCTCGGAGAGCTCGCCCAGCTCCGCGCGCTCGCCGTTGTGCTGGAGGTGGTGCAGCGCGAACCGACGCCGACGGTTGCTGAGTATCTCGAACGCGTCGTCCCGGGAGAGCTCCGGCTCCGGCGACGCACTGCGTTCGTCCTTTCCCTGCGCGCCGTCGTCCGGTCCCACTCCGGCGACGGATTGCCCGTCTGTCGAGGCCGTAACGGCCTCGGTCTTGCTTGCCATAAGGGCCCACCTACGTGTCAGACATTTATCTCCAACCAAACAAAAAGGTATTGGTCAGTACAATATTCCCCCTCGGTGAACGGTTCTAAACGGTTGTATTCGGAGATTTTCTATAATCTCGGGTTAGTGTTTGGTAATTCACCATAGAATAATATTGTCCTAATATATTCGACTGTGATATCTCGTGATTTCAGGCACCGTTTGGGCCGGGCGACAGCGGTTCAAAGACTGTAATCCGGAATTTCTGGGGGAGCCAGCAGGTCAGTCAAGCGGGTCAATACAAGGTGGGAAGGGCCACTGTTGTCGAGCAAGCGCGCCCCGGGACCACGATCAGGCCGGTGACGCCGAACGGTCGGTGTCGAAGTAGGTGGGGTTCGGGGGCGTGCGGACAAGAGGTAGACCAACCATGACAAAACGACGCAAGTTCCTGCTCGGAATGGGATCGCTCGCTGCCGGTGGGGCAGCTGCAATGGGAAGTGGCGCGTTCACGAGTGTGCAGGCGGAACGGGGTATCACAGTGGAGACCGCAAATGATGCTAATGGGCTCCTCGGTATCGAACCGTACCCGAGTGGTGACCTTGGTGAAAATCCCAGCTATACTGATGACGACGGCAACGGCAACGGAGAGTACGCAGAGGCTGTCGACGGTGAGATTGTGTTAGATTTCACCGAGACCACTGGTTCCGACGACGAGGACACTGGGCTGAACGAGAACGCGAAAACTAATATCGAAAACGTCCTCAAAATTACCAACAACGGTACGCAGGATGTCTACGTGACCGTCAAAGTCACGGACACCGACGATAATACCGGGACGGCAGCTGTCGGTCTGTCGGAGTTCGGCGTCTCCGGGGACCCCGATGTCGACTTCGCTCGACTCGCCGGCAGTTACGATGGCGATAAGCTTCCAGCTGGAGACTCCGCTGGCATGGGATTCTACTTCTTCCTCGACGAAGACAAGAGCTACGAGGACATTATCAATGATATCGACACGATTACTATCGTTGCCGCGGAGAGTAAAAGCGCATTAGATCGGTACAGGCCTGATTAATCCAACGAGTGCCCGCAGAGAGTCGGACACACCAACGCATCGGTTCAACGATTGGAGAACGCCCACGCTGGCGCACGGCGGTTCGATTCCGTCGGTGGGTTTCCCCGTAGGTGGGGTCACATATGAAACGACGCAACGTACTGGCTGCGCTCGGTTCGCTCAGTGCCGGCGGAGCCCTCACAGTCGGATCGGGCGCGTTCACCAGCGTTAGCGCAGACCGAGCAGTGACTGTCGATGTCGTCGGTGACGCCGATGCCTTCCTTCGACTCGCACCCTGTGATGGATCGTCGAACGGCGACTACGTCGCGAACGCCTCGGAGGGAGCGATGGCTATCGACCTCGCGGATGGTGACAGTAACGTTGCCGGCAGTGGCGTCAATCCCGAAGCACATTCGGTGTTCCACAACGTCTTCGAGATCTGCAACCAGGGGACTCAGCCAGTGTGTGTCGACTTCGCGGTCGACGTGCCGTCGATTCCCGGTCCAGTTCCGGATCGGTACGGGTTTGAAGAGGGGGACCCAGCAGTCGTCTTCTATCGGGCGGACAATCCGGACGACACGGTCAACGTCGACGACCTCGATACGGACCGAAGCGGGGCGTTCCCTCTGGATGTCGGCGATTGCCAGTGTGTCGGATTCGAAGTCCGGGCATTCGGCTTTGAATCAGGCGCGGATCTCTTCGGGGATACCGACCTCGAGATTCGCGCGCAGGCCAGTGCTAACTGTGGAAGCGAAGATGCGCCTCCAGGGTTGATCCCCCCGGAGCAGCTTCGTTTAGACACTGGCGGCGAACTAAACTGGCAGGAAACCTACTGGCAAGTCGTGAGTGGACCCGGGACAGATGGACCCGGGACAGAGGATACATCCTACCGCGCAAAGGTGGTGGATGACCCACCGAACGATTGGGACACGTCCTCCCCAGAGGCCTCGTGGGTCGATCCGTTCGGAACGGGCGGACTGGACAGCGATCCAGCCGATGCAGAAGATCCGTATGTATATGAACTGGCCTTTTCTGTCCCTGCTACTTTTGACCTCGTCATGGAGGAATACGGCTCCGATAACCCAGTCACGTTCCTCCTTGATGGTACAGAGATCGGGAGCAGCCCGGACGGAGAAGACGCGTACAACCCACTCAAGGACAATATCTCCAGCCAACAGATCGAAGCAGGAAACCACACTTTGCGAGCTGAGGTCATCAATGAGCCCCAATCGGGTACGTCTGTGACGGGGAATCCGACAGGATTGTTGGTCGCCGCGAGGCTTGAGCCTCCCCAAGAGCCTAACTAGCCACTGATAATCGGCGTCACTCCGCGTTTTCCAGGAAGATGATTTTCTGATACGCCTCTCTGATGTGATACTTCGCGGTGTCGTCCTCCGCGTTTTCCAGTGCCTTTGCCAGGTGGCTCTGGAGCGACGAAAGATCAGCGTCGTTAGTCCGTTTTTTGATTGACATCCTGGTAGGAGCTTGGAACCAGATCCCCTTTGTAATGTCGTGCGTGTCTATCCTCAAGCAGCCTCTACTCGCAGTACAAACTGTGATAACAAATGCCACGAAACTGGCGTCGCCGATCCCCGGCCAGCGGCCGGACAGTCGCGTTCAGACACTGTTTGAACCCCTTCTCGCGGATCAATACAAGGGACGTCCGGCCGGTACGTCTCTCGTACCGACAGTACCGTCGGCGGTCTGACCGTGACTCGAACGTCGCTCCTCGTCGCCGTGCTCGTCGCCTCGACAGCCCTGCTCGTCTCGACCGGGGCGGTCCCGTTCTCGGACGGCACCGACGAGATCTCCGGAGTCAACATCGAGATGTCGCCGGCCGACGGCCCGAACGGCCAGTACGCCGTCATCGACGAGACGGGCGAACTCGCACTGGTGTTGTCCGGTGAGAACCCCGACCTCGAGGTCGGCGGCGTTCCCGGCGACGCGGTCACGCCGCTCGATCGCGTGTTCACGATCACCTACACCGGCGACCTGTTCGCGCGCGTCTGGATCACCGACGACGCCGAGGACGTCCGATTCTATCGCGGGGGCGATCCTGACGAGACACTCGAAGGGTCTGACAACGCCGTCACGCTCGGCCCGAACGAGACGCTCAAGGTCGGGTTGCGCGTCGACACGCGCGGCGATCACGACGTCGAGAGCGCTTCGACGTTCGGCGTGAGCGTCGAGCAGGCCACGCCTACCTCTGCGGAGATATCGGGAGATTCGTCGGCAGAGACACCGACGACCCAGACCGCAGTCGAGGCGCCGACGGAGTCGACGATGCCCCTCACGACAGAGACGACACAGCCGAGTAACAGCCCGACTGACGGCGAAGTCGGCAACGAGACGACAACCGAAGCCGGGCCGGTACCGCCCGTCGGTGCTGACACGACCACAGGAACGGCAACTGGCGGCGACGACTCACCCGCCGGCGGACTCCCGGCCGAGGTCGGTGGCTTCGACCTGGCCGTGGCTGTTCCCGCCCTCTCGTTGCTGGCGCTTGCGCTGCTCGCTCTGGCGTGGTACCGACGGCGGAGCGACCGGTAGAGACCGTCAGGAATAGGTCAGTCGCCCGTCACTCCCGAAACGAAACAGATGGACGACGACTCTCGGTCGAGGAGCGCGGACCCCCTGGGGCGGACGATCCGCGAGCGTGCGGCCCCGGCCGACCTGCTGTTGCTCTCGATCGCTCCCGCCGTCCTGCTGGCGGTCTACGCCCTGCCGACCGCGACCCGGGAGGCGCTCGTTTTCGAGTACGCGGCTCCGACCGTCCGGACCGCGGTCGCGTCCCCGTTCGTCCACTTCAGGTGGTCACACCTGCTGTTCAACCTCGGTGGCTACGTGCTGGTCGCGGGGACGGCCTACGTCCTGAGCGTCGCGGCCGATCGTCGCCGCGAGTTCGTGATCGTCTTCGCGTCGCTGCTGCTCGCCAGCCCGCCACTGCTGTCGGCGCTCAATCTCACGATCGTCAGACGCGGCGTCGCGTACGGGTTCTCCGGCGTGGTGATGGTCTACTACGGGACGCTCGCGATCGCGATCGCCGTGCACGCCCAACAGCGCCTGGACGTGAGCGACGCCCGGAGCGTCGCCCCGCTGCTGTTCTTTCTCGGACTGCTTGTCGTGACTACACAGACGCTCCGGGCGGTGCTCGGCCGCCCCGTCACGGTCGCCGTCGAGGGGGTTCCCACGTCGGTCACGTGGGTGCTCGTGGCGACGCTCGCGGAGTTGCTGGTGCTTCTGGCGCTGGTCGTGACGCTGTACGCGCTGTCGATTGCCGACGGCGACCCGATCGGGCGACAACTGCGGGCGGCCGTCGAACGGAGCGGCGACGCCGAACTCGCCGTCAGCGCTCTGCTCCTGTTTCTGGCGGTCCCGTTCGCGACGTTCCCGCCCGATCCCGTCTCCGGAACCCGGGTGTTCAACCTCTACGTTCACGCGGTCGGGTACGCGCTAGGCTTTATCGCCGCCTACCTCTATCACGTACTCGGGCGCAGCGGGGATCGCAGCTGATCCAGGCCACACCCATCAGGTATTTATCACGACGGCCGCAACGAGACGGTAATGGACTGGCGGGGGACAGCCACGAAAGCCGTGGGTGCGGTGCTCGCACTCGCGCTCGTCGCGCTCGTCGTCGGCCAGTTGCTCGGCCAGCCGGTCCTGTTGAGTTACGTCACCACCGGGAGCATGGAGCCGACGATCGGTACCGGTGACGGTTTCGTCGCGGTTCCGTCGGCGGTCGCGGGCCCGATTGAGGAGGGCGACGTCGTCGTGTTCGAGGCAGAGGAGATCCAGGGCGGTGGGCTCACGACACACCGCGTCGTCGGGGAGACCGACCGCGGGTTCGTCACGCGAGGGGACGCCAACCCGTTCACCGATCAGGACGGTGGCGAGCCACCGGTCAAGCGCGAACAGATCGTCGCCGTCGCCTGGCAGGTCGGCGACGAGCCGGTCGTGATCCCGCATCTTGGGACGGTCGCCGAGGGAGTTCAGGGGGGTGTCGAGACGCTCCAGTTCCGTCTGGCCGGCCTGCTGGGGACGCGCTCGCTGCTCGGCACGCAGGGGTTCGGCTATCTCATCTTCGGTCTGACGGTCCTCCTGTACGCGATCGACGTCTTCCTCAGCAGCGACCGGCGACGGGATCGGGCTCGCGAGCGCGATAGCGGGCTCAGCGCCCGCGTCGTGGTCGGCGCGATGGCGGCGTCGCTAATGCTGGCAGCGACGGCTGCCATGGTCGCTCCGGCCGGGCCGCAGTCGTTCGAGATCGTCAGCTCCGAGTTCGAGTCCGAGCGGTCGGACGTCATCGAGGCCGGAACGAACGAATCGCTACAGTTCACGGTCGGCAACGGCGGGCAGGTGCCCGTCTACGTCTACTTCGAGGAAGGCAGCGAAAACATCGATATCGAGCCCGACCGGTTCGAGGTCGGCGGCAACGAGCTGGTCAACGGCACGCTCACGCTCACCGCACCACCCGAGACCGGGTCGTATCGGCTGTTCCTGACCGAACACAGATATCTCGCGCTGCTACCCGAATCACAGGTTCGAGCCCTCTATTCGGTTCATCCGTGGCTGCCGATCGTCGTCATCGACGCGCTGATCGGGGTCCCCTTCTACCTCGCTGGGATCGCGCTCGTCGGCACGGAACGGGTGCGCCGACGCGACAGAGAGGGGCCATCGACGAGCGATCGGATCCTCGCACGGTTGCGATAACGGGACCGACGACAGCCTTAATATCAACGCGTTGAATGCTAAACGTGATGGAAGAACGGGGTCTCCGCGTCCGGGCTGTCCTCGACCGATATTTCAGTATCGCTGTGCTGGCGCTCGCGGTCCTGATCGTCGTCGGCGGAGGGGTCGCATACGCCGCACACACCGGGCCGGACGAACGGACCGAGACGACGACCGAGACGGTGATCCTCTGGAACTCGACCGGACAGTTCAGCCACGAGGCGACGGTCGTCGAGGACACCAGAGTCTTCGAGGCGGGCGAGACGCTGACGAACCGCTCTCAGTACTTCCAGCGGATCGCACCCACTCTCGAAGGGGCGTTCGTCTACGACTACGAGGCCGAGAGCGGTTCGGTCGCGGCGAACGCGTCGATGGCGCTGGTCATCCGTTCGGTCACCGAGGACGGAACCGAGCAATGGCGGGTCACGGAGTCGCTCGAGCGGGCAGACCGAACGCTCGGACCCGGCGATCCCCTCCGCTTGACGTTCGAGCAGAACGTCACCGTGGTGGAAGCCGAGCTAACGGAGATCCGGTCCGAACTCGGGGCGACCGCCGGCACCGCGGAGACGTTCTTCGAGGTGACGGTGCGTCTCGACGGAAGCCGGAGCGGTGAGCCGGTCGAGACGACCCGGTCCTACCGGCTCCCACTCACGATCGAAGACGGGCTCTATCGCGTCAACGACACCGGCCCCGTCGTGCACGAGGGCGAGCGAACGGTCCGCGACGAGCGGACAGTGCCGGTCACGGTCGGTCCGATCCGGACGTACGGCGGCCCGCTGCTCGCTGTTCTCGGACTCGCAGGCTTGGCTGGACTGGTCGCCGGCCGCTGGCGGGGCTGGCTTGCGGTCAGCGAGCAGGAGCGTGACTACCTGTCCTACCGGTCGGAGCGCCGCGAGTTCGACGAGTGGATCACCGAGGTCAGGCGACCGGCAGATCGGATCGCCGACGCCGACAATCAGGCCGAAACGACGTCGCTCGCTGGACTGGTCGATCTGGCGATCGATACCGACCGGCGAGTGCTCGAAACGCCCGACGAACGGTATCTGGTCTTCGAGGACGACGTCGTCTACAGGTACGAGCCGCCTGACGTATCTGTCGGAGACCGTGATCCGCTTGCGACGGCCGCTGAGACAGACGGTTCGTCCGGGTTGTCTGACTCGATCGGGAGCCTCCTCGACGGCGACCGCGACGTATCAGAGACGGACGACGGAGAATCGGGGACTGACGAGGCTGATACGCAATCGGATTCCGACAGCATTGATCGATCTGAATCCGTCAGCGACGACGCACGGGACGTCGAACGGTGACGGCGATTTCCGCTCGAGAGGCTGTGACCGACTGATACGGTCGGTTGTAACGATCTACCGGTACGATCGCATACCGGGTGCGATCGACCCGGAACAGACTTACAACCGACCGTATGACACTGGTGGCGATACCATTTCGAACTGATCCGACACGCCGTCGTGCCGGATGTCTTTCCGAACGGATAGCCACCAGTGTGAACAACCGGGACTGCGTCGCAGAAGCGGACCGGGCGCGATTTGAACCGGAGGAAGACGGTCGCTCACTTCGTTCGCGCTGCGACTTCCAGGGTGCAAATCGCTTCGGCAACGTACAGCAACCGCTCGCGATTTTGCTCGCGGTAAAAGTACGGGCCGGGCGCGATTTGAACCACGCGAAGACGGTCCTGCTCGCTCACGATGTTCGCTGCGCGGGCTGCAGCTTCTCTCATTCAAATCGCTCCGGCAACACACAGCAGTCGCTCGCGGTGTTGCGAGCGACAGCATGAACGGGCCGGGCGCGATTTGAACACGCGACCGTCTGATTAAGAGTCAGACGCTCTGCCGGACTGAGCTACCGGCCCTCGCACTACGAGGTAACGGCAGGGCGGTAAAATAGGTTTCCTTTCGGGACTGTCGACGGACGGCGACGCGGTTCGACACTCCGTGATTCGATGGGAGCCACGACTCGATCTCTCCTCGGGCGAGAGTCGCATGGCGTTGCCGGTGACGGCAGTCACATTGGTAATATCCCAACGGAGATCTAGTAATCACCGGACGGTTCGTCGATGTCGCGGCCACGGTCGTCGGTGTCGCCGGCACCGTCATCTCGGTCGTCGGTATTGCTGACCTCGGGGCCCCGGTCCGTCTCGTCTCGGGTGAGTCGTACCGACTCGATCCGGGAGCCGTCGACGGCCGTCACCGCTGCGAGAAATCCATCGAGCGAAACAGTGTCCCCCTGTTCGGGCGCGCGTGCCAACTGATCGAGCACGAGCCCAGCGAGCGTCTCGTAGCCTGCAGCCTCGAAGTCCGTCCCCAGGACATCGTTGACGGTCGAAAGCGGGACGGCCCCGTCAGCGTCGTAGGCGTCCGGGCCGTCCTGGCGGATTACCGGTTCGCTGGTTTCGACATCGAAGTCGTCGCGGAGATCGCCCACGACGGCCTCGACGGTGTCTTCGATGGTGACCATTCCCTCGAACGCGCCCCACTCGTCGACGACAGCGGCCATCTGGCGGTGTTCGTCCTGAAACTGCAACAACAGCTCACGGAGTGACGTCATCTCCGGGACGACCATGATCTCGCGGGAGAGTTCGGCGGCTGTCGTCTCCGCCTCGCCGGCGCCGAGCACGTCCTTCACGTCGAGATAGCCGGTCACCTGATCGTGATTTTCCGCCGCGACAACGGGGTACCGGGTGTGACCGGCCTCGAGAACGGTGGCGCGAATCTCGGAGAGGCTCCGGTCGCCGGAGAGGGTCACGACGTCCGGTCGGGGGACCATCGCTTCTCGGACAGTCGTATCGTCGAGGTCGAAGACGCTCTCGATCATCTCGACCTCGGACTGGGCGACGTGACCCGCTTCGCCGGAGCGGGCGAGGACGCGTCGGATCTCGCGTTCCTCGAGCGTCTCGTCGCTCTCGGAGGCCGGCGGGACGCCGAGCAACTGGGTGAACGCGTTCGCGGTCCCGTTGAACACGACGATCCCGGGTGCGAACAGCCGATAGGAGAGTTTCATCGGTGGCGCGAGAAACAGCGAGAGCCGTTCAGCCTGTGAGATGGCGATCGTCTTCGGGGCGAGTTCGCCGAAGACGACGTGCAGGAACGTGATGATGCTGAAGCCGATCGCGAACGCGACAAGGTGGACGAGCCCCGCGGGAAGCAACGGCCCGAGGACGGGTTCGATGAGTGCCGCGACCGCGGGTTCGCCGACCCACCCTAGACCCAGCGACGCGAGCGTGATCCCGAGCTGGGTCGCGGCCAGGTAGTCGTCGAGGTTGTCCATTACTTCCTGTAGCGTCGCCGAACCCGTCCGTCCCTCCGCGGCGAGCTGCTCGACCGACGTGGCGCGCACCCTGACGAAGGCGAACTCCGAGGCGACGAAAAACCCGTTCAACACCACGAGCACGAGCGCGAGCACCAGCTGCAGTGACGAGACAACGAGATCTACCATCGACGTTCACCGGGCCAGCGCCCGCAGCGAATCTGTGTGACCATACCGTCGTCTCGTGCGGCCCACACTAAAAGGTCGATCGATCTATAATTTGGATTTCATGACGAGGCGGGCCGAGACTGCTTCAAAAGTTTTTTCAGTTCCGAGTTAATAGATACACCTGTATGGGACGAGAGGCATATCGACTGACCGAATCGGTCGCTGGGTTCCCGGAAGGTGAGGTGCTGGACGTGACGGCGCGGTTCGGAAACTGGCACATCTACGACATGGAACTGGAGCCGCGCCGCGAGACGGCGACGACGCCGAGCAAGGTCGTGGTTTCCGAAGAAGACGCGGGGTTCAGCGAAGAAGAGATCCTCGACGAGACGGCACGGATCGGCGACTGGCACGAGTACGAACTGGCGTTCGAGCCGGGCAGGTCCGACGACGAGCCGACCGCGCTCACGATGGACGATCTGGAGACCGTCGCCGAGCGCGTCGAAGGCTAGCTACCACCAGGCTGCTTCGGCCCCTGCTTTTCCGTTCCGAGCGACATGTGATCGTCTCTCTCGAGACGCTGCAGCGGTAGTGAGGCGAACGCCCGTCTGTAGCCGGAGGACGAGAGTGACGAGGAAGTCATACTGCCGGCTGTAAGTTCGTAAAGATATTCGCCACCCTGGGTGGCGAATTCCTTCAGTGTGTTACAGCCGGCAGTATCAATCCGTGTGGATCGCTGCGTCGATCCCGGTCACGTCGGCGTCGGTCTTGAATGTCGTCCCGCCGTAGTGGGTGCGCGACGCCTCGTGGCCCGCGTTCCGGAGTCGCTCAAGGAAGTCGTCCATCGCCATCGCGCCCTCGCCCCAGCGCTTGGCGAGCCGGTGCTGGTCGTAGTGGGTCGGCGTCGCCAGTTCGGCGGCCAGCCGCTCGGTCAGTTCACGGGCCTCCTCGGCGGTTCCCATCCCGTCGTCGACGTGCTGGCCGACCCGCTCGAGGAACTCGCGGTCGTGAACCGGCCCGAGCCACAGCGGACCGGCGGTCTGGAGGTGCTCGCCACAGTTGGGACACTCCGCGGGCGGGTCGGCGATCAGCCCGCGTTCGTGAGTGCGCCACAGGCAGTGCTGGCAGTGATGGACGTGCCCGAGTTCGTCGAGCGCCCGGTTTGCGACCGTCGCGCCGTCCGCCAGCGCGAGGTAGGTCCGGACGTAGTGTTTCGTGGCGTGTGTCGTGACCGGCGTGATCGCCCGGTCGTATCGGGCGGCGGTCCGGGCCAGCGCTCCCAGCAGGATCCGGACGCCCATCTCCCGGTGATATTCGGTGTTGCGCGGGACCGCGCTGTAGGACCGGACGCCGCTCTCGAAGTGTGCGCCACAGAGCGGCGCGGTGTCGGTCGCGGTGACCGCGAGCAGATCGATGGCGCTCCGGACGGCGGCATCAGCGAAGGGGATCGGCGTGCCGAACGGATCCAGATCGACGACGTCGAAGCGTCGCTCATGCATGAGCGCGTTGACGTTCCGGTTGACGACCTCGCCGGCGAGCCCGTTCCGATCGAGGTTGGTCCGGCAGAGTTCGACCGCGTCCTCGTCGCGGTCACACAGCGTCACGTCCCAGCCCTCGGCGGCCGCTCGCACGCCCCGGACGCCGCTCGCGGCGGTCGCATCGAGGTACGTCTCGGCGTGTTCGAAGCGCTCGCGGGCGGCCCGCAGGACCGCCACCGTCAGATCGCGGTTCAACTCCTGGACGGGGTTGTAGAAGACGCCGTCGCCGATTCCCGCCTCGGGTTGTTCGGGGACCTCGATCTCGACGCTGCCCTCGGTGACGCGCATGTCGACATCTCGACGACCGGGACGCAAATCCGTTGCGCTCCGGTGCCGAAGCGTTTTGTCCTCGCTGTCCATAGCCGGAGACGTGAACGCCGTCGAGCAGTGGCAGGCAGCTCTCGCCGACGCGGGCGAACTCGACCCCGACGTAGTCGATCGGATCATTTCGGTCCACGGGTCACGCGGCGTCCAGGCGATCGAGGCCGTCTCCGAAGGACGGGTCAAACAGTACAACGATTTCACGGTCGTAGTCGGTCACGACGACGAGTACATCGTCGAGGACGGTGGCTGCACCTGCAAGGACGCCGAGTACAACCTCGATCCGGCGGATCCGACCGAACTGTGCTGGCACGTCCTCGCCGTGAAGATCGCCCGCGAAATCGACGCCGTCGACGACCACGACATGTTCTACTCCGAAGTCCGGGACTTGCTCTAGAGCAAGAGTCTCATACGGTCGGTTGTAAGTCTGTTCCGGATCGATCGCATCCGTTATGCGATCGCACCGGTAAATCGTTACAACCGACCGTATCAAAGACGGCGCTGTATCTCCTCTCTACTGCGTCCTCAGAACGCGAGCGTTCTGATGTGCGAACGAAAGGTCTGCGCTCGTTAACGCTCCTTGTCCGCTTGCGCTGACTGCGGTGTCGTCCGGAAATCTTCGATTTCCGTGATCACGAGAATCGGAGATTCTCGAACCACTCCTTGAGGGAAGCGTAGCGCCTACATTCAGGTCACTGACTGGTGTATCCGCCGTCAATCACAAATGTCTCGCCGGTGACGAACGTGGCGTCATCCGAACAGAGCCACACCGCGGCGTCACCGATCTCTTCGGGTTTCCCGAGTCGGCCCAGCGGTGTCGCAGCGATTGCCTGCTGTGTGGTCTCGTTTTCCTCAGCGGACGCTTCGACCATCGGCGTCTCGATGACGCCCGGCGCAATGACGTTGACCCGGATCCCCTCGCCACTGTACTCCAGTGCCGCGGTCTTTGTCAATCCGATCGTGCCGTGCTTGCTGGCGACGTACGGGCTGATCTGCGGGAACCCGACCTCGCCCGCGATCGAAGAGACGTTTACGATCGATCCGCCGCCACCATCGAGCATCACCGGGATCTCCGCCTTCATCGACTGGAACACCCCTTTCAGATTGACGTCGATTACCTGTTCCCAGTTCTCAAGGGGCTGGTCGCCGAGTGCCTCGTTTTCCCCTTCGATACCGGCGTTGTTGAACGCGAAATCCAATCCGCCGTATGTGTCAACTGCTGTGTCTACCATCGCCTGGACGTCGTCCCAGTCACTGACGTCTGTCTCGACGAATGTTGCCTCCCCGCCCATCTCTTCGATTTCTTCGGCAGTTGCCTCGCCATCCTCCACGTTGACGTCCGCGGCGACTACACTCGCCCCTTCTTCGGCGAAACGCAACGCTGCTGCGTGTCCAATACCTGTGCTCGCTCCGGTAACGACTGCAACTTTGTCGTTGATGCCATCCATAGCGGTTCACGTCTGTCTGCCAGACAGAACGAATTCGCCCGAACATATGTTATATCTTGCGCCGTCAGAGAACTGTTAACATGCCAATCGACGGCACGAAAACCGGCAGTCAATTTCTGCCAGGACGGAACAGCGTCACTCCAGTCGCTCGAGGACGGCGTCGGCGTCGTAGTTCAGCGTCAGTTCCCGCGAGCGGCCGCGGCCGTCGACAGTGGTGTACTCGGTGTCGATGATGTCCAGCTGGTCGAGCTTGTTGATGATCTCCGAATAGCGGGTATAGCCCAGCTCCGAGCGGTCGTGAAACGCCTCGTAGATGTCGCCCGCGCGGCCACCGCCCTCTTCGGCCAGTACCTCGACCAGCATCTGTTCGGAGTCAGACAGTCCCCGGAGATGCCGGGAGAGGTGTACGTACTTGGACTTGTCGTAGGCCGCCTCGACGTCCTCGAGTTCGACAGTCCGACTGGCACGCATTTCGGCGTGCATGCCCGCCCGCCGCAAGAGATCGATACCGACGCGCAGGTCGCCGCCCTGCGCTGCGGTCAGGCCCGCGACGCGGTCGAGCACCGTCGGGCCGACGGCGTCCTCGTGAAAGCCGCGATCGACCCGCTCCCGCAGGATGTCGACGATCTCGCGCTCGCCGTACTTGTTGAAATAGACCTCTTCCGGGCGGAAAACGCTCTGGACGCGGCTGTCCAGTTCCTCGATCACGTCCAGATCCAGGTCCGAGGAGATGACGATGACGCCGATCTTCGCGCCGCTGTGTGCCTCGTGGGCGCGCAACAGCGAGTACAGCGTCTCGCTGGCCTCGCCCTCGTAAAAGAGATAGTTCACGTCGTCCAGCGCCACCGCGAGGACCTCGTCGTCCTCGACGAGTTTGTCGGTGATCTGCCCGAACAGCTTCTTGAACGAGATGCCGCTTGCCGGCGGTTCGTACTCGAAGACGTGCTCGAACAGCCGCGAGAACACCGAATAGCGGGTCGAATCGACCTGACAGTTGACGCGAGCGACGTTGACGTCCGTCCGGGCGCGCAACTCCGAGAACAGCTTCTGGACCGCGGTCGTCTTGCCGGTCCCGGGCGGACCGCGCGCGATCACGTTCAGCGGCCGCGATCCCCGGACAGCCGGTCGGAGCGCGTACTTCAGGCTCTCCATCTGGCTGTCACGATGGCGAAAGGTTTCGGGGACGTAGTCGATCTCGAAGACGTGCTCGTCGCGGAACACCGACTCGTCCCAGGACAACATCCCCTCCTCGGGGTCGTCGCTCATCACTTTCACCGAGCTTCCCGCACCACTTAACTGTTGGCCAGAAGCTGGGAGTCAGCGTCTGACGGGCGTCTTGCCCGGCGTATTACCCGTCGATCATATCATCGAACTCGTACCAGCCGGGATCCTGATCGGCCAGCCAGACGGCGGCGTCGATCGCGCCCGCCGCGAAGACGCCGCGGTCCTCCGCCCGATGAGAGAGGCTGAGGACCTCGTCGTTGCCGGCGAGCACGACCTCGTGTTCGCCCCGGATGTCGCCGGCGCGGCGGACGTGGACGCCGATTTCGCCGTCCTCGCGGGGCTGGATCCCCTCGCGACCGTAGACTTCCCGGAAGTCCTCGTCGCCGGCGTCCCGGATCGCCTCGAGGATCGTGTTCGCGGTCCCGCTGGGGGCGTCGCGCTTGCCGTTGTGATGGGTCTCGGTGAGTTCGATGTCGTAGCCCGGCAGCGCCTCGACCGCCGCCGAGACCGACCGCAGCAGCGCCTGGATCCCGCGGGCGAAGTTCGTCGCCTTCAGGACCGGCGTGCGTTCGCTGGCGGCCGCGACCGTCTCGAACTGCAGGTCGTCGTGGCCGGTCGTCCCGGTCACAAACGGCACGCCCGCCGCCGCACAGGCGGTCGCGAACGTCGTCGCCGCTCTGGGGACGGTGAAGTCGATCACCGCGTCCGGCTCGTGGGTTTCGAGCACCGTCTCGAAGGCGTCCGGGTCCTCGACCGGGACGCCCAGCACGTCCTCGACGTCGGCGGTATCGACGCCGAAGACGACCTCGACGTCGTCGCGATCGGCAGCGGTCTCGACGACGGCCTCGCCCATCCGCCCGGCCGCGCCGGTGACGCCGAGCGAGATCATCGTGCACCTCCCCTGTCCTTGAGGTCGGCCTCGGCCAGTCGACGGAGTTCGGCTTCCAGCGTCTCGCGATGGGGCTCGGAGAGGCGCGTCAGCGGCGACCGGATATGTGGCGTGCCGTGCCCGCGGATGTGCATCGCTTCCTTGATCGGGATCGGGTTCGTCTCGACGAAGAGCTGTCGGGTCAGCGGCCCGAGTTCGTGATGCAGGCGTCGCGCGCGCTCGTAGTCGCCGGCCAGCGCCGAGCCGACCATCGCGCAGGTCCGCTCGGGTTCGACGTTGGCGACCACGGAGATGCAGCCGTCGGCCCCGATCGACAACAGCGGCAGCGTCATGCCGTCGTCGCCCGACAGCACCGCGAACGCCTCGTCGCGGGTGCGCTCGATGATCTCGCTGATCTGTCCGACGTCGCCGCTCGCGGCCTTGAAGCCCGCGATATTCGGATGGCTCGCCAGTTCGACCGCCGTGTCGGGGTCGACGTTGCGGCCGGTCCGCGAGGGGACGTTGTAGACGATCTGGGGGAGATCCACCTCGTCGGCCAGCGTCCGGTAGTGCTCGAGCAGTCCGTCCTGTTCGGGCTTGTTGTAGTACGGCGAGATGAGCAGCAGGGCATCGGCTCCCGCGTCGGCGGCCCGCCGGGAGAGCTCCAGCGCCTCTCGGGTGTTGTTCGATCCGGTGCCGGCGATCACGGGGACATCCTCGACGGCGTCGACGACCGCCTCGACGACCTCGACGTGTTCGTCGTGGCTGAGCGTCGCCGACTCGCCGGTCGAGCCGACGGGGACGAGCCCGTCGACGCCCGCCGCTTCCAGTCGCCGGGCGTCCGCCCGGAGCTGTTCGAAGTCGATGCGTCCGTCCGTCTCGAAGGGCGTCACCATCGCGGGGTAGACGCCCTCGAAGAGCTGTGTCGTCATGTGTCGTGTCTCGTTGTCGCAATACTTCGCGCGCGAGCAGTTAACAGGACCGACCCGGGACGGGACGCCACCCCGCCACGAGTCACCGCTCGCGTTTCGAGACCGCCGTCTCACCGAGGGAATCGCGCACGTCGGCGGTGAGACGAGTCATATCAGACTGGTACTCGCTCATCGACTTAGGGCTTGTGTGTGGAGCGTGGACACATCCCATCCGGGAAAAGCGGACGAACCGCGGTCCTAGGCATCCTCGGCCCGCCGTTCGAACAGTTCGCTGACGGCGTCTTCGATCGAGTGTCGGGTCTCCCAGCCCAGCGTCTCGTGGGCGCTGGTGGTATCGACTTCGAACTGTTCGACCAGCGTTTCGTCGCCCGCCCGAGGGTTCTCGACGAGTTCGACGTCGACGTCGATCCCGTACTCGCCGGCGATCGACTGGACGCGCTCGGCGACGGTCATCACGCTCGGGTCCTGATCGCTGGCGATCTCGTATTTCTCGACGCCGGTCTCGCCCGCCGCGAGTTGCTCCTCGAACCGCTCGGCGCTTCGGACGTAGGCGCGGGCGACGTCCTTGACGTGGATGTAGTTGCGGGCCTGCGTGCCCGGCTCGTAGACCGTCAGGGGCTCGCCGGCCATCGCGCGACCGAGGAAGAAATTGATCACCGTTCCCTTCGAGACGATCCGATCGCCGACGCGGTGATCGCCGTAGAGGTTCGATTTCATGAACAGATGTGCCGGGAACGCGCCGTCGGCGTAGGTCTCGATCAGGCGCTCGCCCAGCACCTTCGTCCGGCCGTACCAGTTCATCGGGTCGCGTGGCTGGTCGATCGTGATCGGGAACTGTCCGGGATCGCCCAGCACGGCCATGCTGAACGGGAACGTCAGCGCGGCACCGGTCTTCCGGCAGAACCAGGCGACGTTCGCGGTCCCCTCGACGTTGACCGCCTGCGCGAGATCGGCGTTCTCCCGGCAGTCGTCGACGCCGCTGATCGCGGCCAGATGGAGCACGACGTCCGCGCCGTCCAGCGCGGCTTCGAGGCGGTCGCGCTCGCGGATGTCGACGTGCTGGACCTCGACGTCGCCGACCTGTCGGACGTCGCCGCGATAGAAGTTGTCGATGGCAGTGACGGTCCAGTCGGGGTGTGTCTCCTGGAGTCGGTCGAGCACGCGACTGCCGATGTACCCCGCGCCGCCAGTCACCGCGACGTGAAACCCGTCCGTCGTGGATTCGTCAGTCATAGATGTCGCTGTGTGGGCATGGCGGTTATCGCTGTCGTTCCGTCAGCGTCGCCGCGAGATCACGAACCCCATCGCGCAGCGTCCACTCGGTCTCGAAGCCGGTCTCGGCCACGCGATCGAAGTTGACGTGATAGGACGGGCCGGGGTGTTCGTCCTCGAGGTACGTGATGTCGACGTCACCGACTTCCTCGCTGACGACCTCGGCGATCTCGCTGATGCGGTAGTTGCCCTCGTTTGAGCCGACGTTGTACACCTGCCGTGGCCAGTCACCGGGCGAGACCGCGGCGTGTTTGAACGCCCGGGCGGCGTCCCGGACGTGGATGAAGGGTCGCCAGTTGGTCCCGTCGCCGTACACCGTCAGCGGGCGATCGGTCAGCGCGCGGAAGACGAACAGGTTGACGACGAGGTTGAACCGCACCCCGGGCGCGTACCCGAAGTTCGTGGCCATCCGCAGGGCCGTCGCGTCGAACCCGCTCGTCTCGGCCCGCTCGGCCAGTTCGCGCTCGGACTCGACCTTGGTCTCGGCGTAGGGATTCAGCGGGTCCATCGCCGTCTCCTCGTCGATGTTCGTCTCGGTCGTCCGCCCGTAGTTGTTACACGAGGAGGCGAAGACCACGTTCTCGACGTCGAGTTTCGCCGCGGCGGTGAGCACGTTCGTCGTCCCGTCGCGGTTGACCGCGAAGGTCTCCTCGCGGCGGTCGTGCGTGCTCGAGGCACCGGTGATCGCCGCCAGATGGACGACCGTGTCCGCCCCGCGCATCGCGCTCTCGACGTCGCCGTATTCGCGGACGTCACCACGGCGAAACGCCAGCCCGTCGCCGAGTTCGGCCTCCAGCAGGTTGCGCGGCGACCCGTTGGCCAGCGAGTCCAGTACCGTGACTCCCTCGACGTCCGGGTCGTCCTGCAACAGCGGGAGGAGCGCGCTGCCGATGTAGCCACAGCCGCCGGTGACGAGTACGTGCATCTTACTCGTCGGGTTCGAGCACGCCCGGCAGGAACCGGTCCTCGTGGGACTCGATGCGGCCCTCGTAGTCCGTCAGCGTCTCGAAGACGTCCTCGATTCCCTCCCGGAAGGTGACGTCCTGTCCGTCAATGAGATCGAGATAGCGGTCGTTCTCGATCTCCATCTGGTGGGTCTCGTCCTCGTCGCGCGGGTTCTCGAAGTGCTCGACCTCGACGTCGAAGTCGTGTTCGCGGGCGACCTCCGCGATAGTCTCGCCGACCTCGACGATGGAGATGGGTCGCGTGACCTGATTGTAGACGACGTGGTCGTCCTCGCGCTCGTCGGGGTCCATTACTCCAAGACGCGCGAGCCCCTCGACGGCGTCCTCAAGGCTGCCGAACGGCTTGCGCTGCTCGCCCTTGCCGTAGATCGTGACGGGATAGCCCGCGACGGCCTGGGCAGCAAAGCGGTGGGCGACGACGCCGAAGTAGTAATCGAAGTCGAAGCGGGTCTTCAGCCGGGGGTCCTGTCGGGTCTCCTCGACCTCGGTCCCGTAGATGATCGAGGTCCGGACGTCGCTGATCGGGATGTCGAACTGCGAGTTGGCCAGCCGGAGGTTCGCGGCGTCGTGGCTCTTCGTGAGGTGGTACCACGAGCCGGCCATCGCCGGGAACGGGACCTCGTCGCGCTCGCCCTGGTTCTCCATGGTCGCGCCGCCCTCGGGGATGGGGAACTCTGGGGCACCGTAGACGCCCGTCGTGGTCGTCTCGATGAAGTGCGTGTCGGTCATGTCCTGTTCTTCGAGCCCCCACAGCAGGTTGCGCGTCGCCTGCATGTTGTTGTGCTGGGTGTAGTTGGCCCGCTCGCCGTTGATCTGGCTGTAGGGCGCGGAGGGCTGGGCGGCGGCGTGGACGATCGCCTCGGGTTCGTGAACCGCGAGCAACTGGTCGACGAAGGACTTCTCGGTGAGATCACCCTCGACGAAGGAGAGGTTGCTCAGCCCGAGGACCTCCTCGGCCGCGTCGAGGCGCTCGTCGATCGAGGCGATCGGCACGGCGCTGACCGACCCGATCTCCTCGACCCACTCCCGTCGGGCGAAGTTGTCCACGAGGACGACGCGGTCGTCGGTTCGGTCCGCAATACGCAGGGCGGCCGGCCACCCGAGGTAGCCGTCGCCGCCGGTGACGATGATCGACATGAGTGTTACTCAATTTCTGAGTAACGGATATAAATCTTCTCATCCCGAAGTATCAAGCCCGTCACGGCCCTGTCCCCGTCCATGGACGTGTACAACGTCACGGCCGACGCGGAGACGTTCACCGCCAACGCGTATCTGGCCGTCGGCGAGCAAACGACGCTGGTCGACGCGGGCGCGATGGAGGGTGTCGTCGACGTCGTCGCTTCCCACGTGGACGACCTCGACGCCGTCGTTCTCACCCATCAGCACGGCGATCACGTCGCCGAACTCGACGCCGTCGTCGAGGCGTTCGAGCCCGATGTCTACGCCTACGCCGACCACCCGCTCCGGACGCATGCGATCGCGGACGGGGACACCGTAGCCGTCGGCGACGAGGACTGCGAGGTGATCTACACGCCGGGTCACGCCGACGATCACGTCTCGCTGGTCGGCCCGGCCTCGCTGTTCAGCGGCGACCTGGTCGTCCACGACGACGGGGCCTTCGAGTACGGGAGTTTCGGCCGGACCGACCGGCCCGGCCAGTCCCGCGAACGCCTGATCGAAAGCATCCGTCACCTGCTGGATCGGCTCCCCGAAAGCGTCGAGCACATGTACGCCGGCCACGGGTCGGTCTTTCACGGCGACGTCCGCGACGTCGTCGAGACCGCGCTCGAACGGGCCGAGAAACGCGAGCCGAAATATCCCGACTGAGAATCGGGGCCCAACGCTCAAGTCGATACACGCGAATCGTCGAACAACTGGGAGATGCCGTCGGTCCTCGCGGATTTCACTGGCCGGTTCAGCGTCGCCGGGTCCGACCGTGACGGCCCCGTCGAGGGGCGGATCCTCCTCGGCGAGGAGCAGTTGATACTGGCGGCGAGCGAAACCGACCGGCAGACGATCCCGCTGACCGAGGTCTTCGACGTCGCGAGCGGCAACGAGGCCGCGCTGATCGATCCGATGGCGGGGACGCCGCTGACGGTCGCCTACCGGAACGGTTCGAGCCGGACGACCGCCGTCGTGGCCGGCGAGGAAGCGACCATCGAGAAGTTCACCACGGTGCTGTTCAAGGCACTGCTCAACGGGACCGCAGTGCAGGTCAAACACCCCGCGAAAGTCGGGGGTCGCGTCCTCGAGACGGCGTTCGCCGGCGGCCTCCTCTCGCTGCGGTCCGGCGGCGTCGTCTTCGACACCGAGGACGGGCCGATCACGGTCCCGCTCTCGTCGATCGTCGATTTCGACCGCAGGGAGGAGTCCGTCGGCGGTCACAGGCGGCCGGTCGTGGCCGTCGCCCACGTCGACAGCGGGCAGGCGCTGACGACCGTCGCCGCGACCGAGACCTCGCGGGAACTGTCGCTGCTCGGGCGGTATCTCCGACGGACCTACGAGGACGTGCTGGCGTCGCTGCGGGACCTCTCGCTGAGCGAACGCGAGACCGAGACGCTCGCCGCACTGTACTCGACCGGCGACGCAGACGTCTCGCTGTCGAGCGTCGTCGATGCCGACGCCCGGACCGTCAAACGCATTCTGCACGCGCTCCACGAGAAGGAGCTCGTTGAGTCGGGCGAACACAATCCCATCCTGACCGCCAAGGGGCAGATCGTCGTCAACCAGTACCTCGAACGCGTCAACGAATGACATCCTCCTCGGCGTAAACGCCGAGGTTTCCACGCGCTTGGGGCCGGCAAGCCGACACCAACGGTGGCAAGATTCCCTTTGCAGGTACTCCGGTTTGCACGCAAGCCGTCAGTCCCGCGAGGGAGTGGTGTGCTTGAGTATCTGCTTGGCCCGTGCGGGCGGTGCCATCCGCCTGACTGCGCCTCGCGGCGGAGTCTGACTCGGGCAGGCTCGCGTTTTTGATGACGGGTGAACGCCAAACCACACCCACTTTTCCCGAGTAACTACTGGTGTTTCCGGCCCCAACGGGTTTCAGTTTTTCGCTGGTTGCCCGGAGTGGACGCGCTTCACGCCCGCCCTGTTCGGCGCTCGGTTCCGACAACAGAGTGTCGGAACACTCTCGCCTCACGGGAAGGCCGGGACTCTCGCGCTGTTACAGGTAGGGACTGGCCGGGCCATCGCTCGCGACCGCGTGTGGCCGACAACGGGCCCCGCTACCACCCGCTGGATTTAACCGCTGTCTCCGAGAAACGCCGTCAATGTCGGCTTCCGAGGAGTTCGCCTCCATCTACCGGGAGGCGCTGCCGGTCCTGCTGATCTCGCTGGTCGGGGGCCTGTTCTCCGGGCTCGTACTCGAGATCGTCATTTCGCAGGCCGACACCTTCCCGGGGCTTCTCGTGGCAGTGCCGGTCTTTCTCGCGACGCGGGGCAACGTCTACGGCGCGCTGGGCGGTCGGATCGCCAGCGGCCTCCATCAGGGGTTGATCGAACCGCGGTTTCAGCGCGACGAGCGGCTGCTCAACGCCGTCCTCGCCTCGTTCACCATCGCGATCAGCATGTCGATCGTGATCGCGACCCTCTCGTGGGCGGCGCTCGCGCTGCTGGGCTGGGAGTCGGCCTCGCTTCCGGAGTTCGTCGCGATCCTGCTCGTCGCCGGCGTGCTCACGTCGGTCGTGCTGATCCTCGGATTGCTGGTCGTGATCTTCGCCGGGTACAAGCGTGGGTACGACCCCGACAACCTCGTCGGGCCGATCGTGACGACGCTGGGCGACGTCTTCGGGATGTCGTTTCTACTCCTGGCGACGATCCTCGTGGAGGCGATCGGTTGATGATGATCGGATCGAACGAGTCGCTGGGCTCCTGGCAGGCGAACCGGATCGTTCGACACATGGCTCCGCTGTTGATCGCGCTCTCGATGATCGTCCTCATCGCGGGGGTCACGCTCGAGGACGCCCGGGGACTGCTCGCGGAGTACGGCATCCTGGCGGTCATGGTCCCGACGATGATCGCCGCCGGGGGGAACCTCGGAGCGATCCTGAGCGCGCGCCTCTCGACGCGGCTGCACCTCGGGCTGGCGGACCTGCGAGTCCGCGACCGGACGCTGTGGGCGAACGTGGCGGCGATCTACGCGCTCGGGCTGACACTCTTCGTCGCGCTCGCGGTGGGTGCCTACACGATCTCACGACTGACCGGCGATCCGGCCGTCACGCTGTTCGAACTACTGACGATCGCGCTGGGCAGCGGGCTCGCCATCGTCTCGATCGCCGTCGTGGCCAGCATTACGGCGACGTGGGCCTCCTACCGGCTGGGAGTCGATCCCGACGACGTCACCATCCCGGTCGTCACGAACGTCGTCGACGTGCTGGGCATGCTCGTGTTCGTCGCCGTGTCGTCCGCCGTGCTCGGGTTCTGAGAGTTGCAAGTTCGGGGGCTCAGTTATACTCCCGCCACCGATGGCCACACTCCTGGCATTTGAAAAACCGCGTCGGCGGCTCGTCGGCCGACCCGGTCTGTTTGATCGTGTACCAGGCTTTCGTGTGGCCACACTCCTCACAGACGACGTCGTCGGCGGTGGGCTTGCCCTCGAAGTTCGCGCCCTCTTCGGTCTCGATGACGTCGTCGGTGCTCTGAGATTCCGTCGAGACGAACTGTTCGGCCGCGGCCTCGTCGCGCGGCTGCTCGTGCCCGCAGGATGAACAGACCATCACGTCGCCGTCGGCGTGCATCATCGAACCGCACTGCTCGCAGAACTGCATCCTTGCGAGGAATTGGCGCCGAGAGGATGTTAAGTGCTACTGCTCGAAGCCGCCCTGTTCCAGCCGTTCGCGCTCCTCGACGATCGGACAGTCGACGACGCGGACGGTGTCCACGTCCGGGAACGACAGGATCTCGGTCCCCTCGTGCGTGCAGGCGATCTCCGGCGGTTCGGTGAAGTGCCGACATCCCTCACAGAAGCGGTGCTTGTCGACCGCCGAGATCCGCCGCCCGTCTTCCGCCTCGGTCTCGATCTCGGACTCGGTCGAGAGGTCCTCCCAGACGGAGTCGTCGGTGCCACTCCCCGTCCAGTCGCCGCTCTCGAAGGGGTCACCCTCGACGTCTCCGGCGAGATCGGCCAGCGGATCGGCCTCGATGTCCCGATCAAGGTCGTCAGCCTCGGCTGTCCGGTCGAAGTCATCCGCCTCGGCGTCCGGTTGCCCCGCAGAACGGTCCGGGAAGGGGTGGTCGTCGAACGGGTCCTCGTCGGGCACCTCGTCCGCGAGGCCGTCGAAGGGGTCGACGTCGTCGGTCGGATCCTCGCTCACGGCTGCTCAACCCCCGTGTCGATACCGTCGACGGCGTCGCCCGTCTCGTCGGCCCCGGAACCGATCCCCGAGGCGGCGGTGAGCGTGGCGCTGCCGAGCCCGAAGATCCGGCCCGAGGGCTCGAACCCGTCGAGCGCGGCCGAGCAGTGCGGGCAGGACGGCTCAGTCAACAGCCCGATCTCGACGCCCTCACCGCAGTTCTCACACCGGGCGCGACGGACGTCGTGTTCGGCCGCCTCGCGTTTGATCGCGTCGACGGTCGTTCCGTCGCCGCTCTCGCGGAGGTCCCGGACGACCCAGGCGACCGTCCGGAGCTTCTCGCGGGCGTCCTCGAGGTCTTCCGCCAGCGCGGCCACGTCGTCGCTCGCGGCGGTGTCCTCGAGGTGTCCCCGCAGTTCGTCTTCGAGGGTCTCGACGCGGTCGAGTTCGCCGTCGACCCGCTCGATCCGGGACTCGACGGCGTCGAGGCGATCGACGAGCGTGTCTAGCCGGTCGTGGGTGTGATCGGCGGGCGCTTTCGCGTCGGCCTCGCGTTTGACCTGGATGACGCGCTGGCGGACGTCGTCGAGCTTGTCCTGGAAGTCCGCTTCGAGGGCCTCGACCCGGGCTTCGAGCCGATTCCCATCGTCGGGCGAGCCGTCCTCAAGCTGTGACTGGACGGCCTCGGTGATATCGGGGAGCCGGTCGGCGACGACGGATCTGACCGCCGGTTCGAGGAGTTCGGCGTCGAACGCCTCGCCGTCGTGTTCGGCGAGTTCGCGGTAGGACGCGAGCAACTGGACGAGAACGGTTTCACGGTCCAGATCGCGTTCGGCGGCGTGCTGGTCGAGCCACGACTCCAGTTCCGGCGGCAGCGAAACCGTCAGATCCGTGCTCTCCTGTGACTCGCCCGCCATCACCCGGATATCGGGCAGCGCGTAGTTAAGGGTTCCCCACGGATTTTCAGGATCGAATCTGGCGGATGTGCCGGCGTCACCGCTGTCGAGGCCGGTACGGGATCAACGGATCTTCCGGACGTCGCTGATGTCGAAGCCGGCGTCGGTGAACTCCGTCTCGAAGCGGACGATGTCCTCCGATTCGAGCTGGCTCAACACGCCGCGGAACTGCTTGACCACCATCGTCCGGGCGAGCGTGCTGCCGCCGCTGGCCCACTCGAATTTGAGCGTCCCGTCGGCGGCGTCGACGAGCTGCCCGTTGCGCTCCTCGGAGATCGTCTCGAAATTGAGATACGTCAGGATGAGCCCGCCCCAGTCGTGGGCGACCTTCTGCAGGCCCTTCAGGAAGAACGTGACATCGGCCCACTCGATGTCCGCGCGGTCGCCGATAGCGGTGATCAGGTCGGTCAGCGAGTCGATCACGACCAGGTTGTTCGCGGCGTGATCGCTCAGCAGGTCGCCCAGGACCGTCAGCAGTTCCTCGCGGTCGTCGCGCGTCCGGATGTCCTTGATCGAGGGGGCCCGATCGGCGTACCACTGGCGAGGGACGGGGCTGACGTGGAAGTACGTTGTCGAGAGGTCGTGATACTCGACCGCCTCCATCCCCGTCTCGAACAGTTCCGACTCGAAGGCGCGGCTGGCCTCCTCGCGGAACTGCGCTTCGCTCGCGGTCAGCGAGATATAATGCACCGCTTCAGGAAGTTCAGCGGCCGCCGGCAAATCGCCGTAGTACAGGTCGAACAGTTCCGGATCGGCCGTCGCGAGCCCGGTGATCAGCGGACTGGTGTACATGAACTCGCGAGCGCCGGCCCCGGCCTCCCCCGAGAGCAGCACGACGCTCCCCGGCGGGGCACCGCCGTCGATCGTCGTATCGAGCTGGCGGATCCCGAACGGAATGCGGACCATACAACCCAGTTTCGGGGCCGTCCGCTTGTGCGTTACGGCGATCGTCCGGCGCGGACAGCCTCACCCAGCTCGCGCGTCGCGGCCGCCGGATCGGCCGCGCCGGTGATCGCGGAGATGACCGCCACGCCGTCGGCACCCGCCGCCGCGACGTCACCGGCGTTGTCGGCGTCGACGCCACCGATCCCGACAACCGGGATGTCGACCGCCTCGCAGATCGCTTCGAGGCGCTCGAGCCCGATCGCGTACTCGTCGTCGTCGATATCGTCTTTCGAATCGGTCGGGTAGATCGCCCCGACGCCCAGGTAGTCCGCGCCGAACCGCTCGGCCTCGCGGGCGTCCTCGACGAACGACACCGATCGGCCGACGATCGCCTCCTCGCCCAGCAACTCCCGCGCGACCCGAACCGGCAGATCCTCATCGCCCAGATGAACGCCGTCGGCGTCGATCGCCTGCGCGATGTCGACCCGATCGTTGACGATCAGCGGCACACCGGCGTCGCGCGTCAGCGCGCGCAGTTCGCGCCCGAGGTGATAGCGGTCACGGGCGGGCACGCCCTTCTCGCGCAACTGGACGATGTCGACGCCGCCCTCGATCGCCTTGCGAACGATCGCTCTCGTTTCCCGTCCCTCCGAACGGCCGGCCTGCGTGACGAGATACACGTCCCAGTCGGTCATTGACCGTGCTACTGGCGGGACGGAAGTGGGTCTTGCGATCGGATCTAGTGGCGCATCAACTGTGGAGTTCGAAGTCCCGCAATCGAATCCCCCACCTATCGATTAGCATGCATGTATTTTGAGGGGTGCAAGACAGAGGGCGACATTCGTACTGCCGGCTGTAACAAACTGAAGGAATTCGCCACTCCGGGGTGGCGAATATCTTTACGAACTTACAGCCGGCAGTATCAGCAGTCACCAGACTACCGAAGCGTTTTCACGTTCGGTCAAGTACTGAAGAATATGGCACGAGCTGACACCGGGAATTCGGATTCGGAACGGCGAGAGATTCGCCTCGTCGAAGAGGAAGACGGCCGGTGGTCAGCAATCGACGAAGGGGTGGGCGTGGCAAGTCAGGGCGAGACACGGTCTGAGGCGCTCGCCAATCTGGACGAGGCAGTCGCACTGCACAGGGGAGAGATCGGGGACCCGGTAACAGACGCCGATCTACACGACCTCGGGATCGACCCGGATACAGTCCCGGACGAACCCCAGGTACCTGATGCACCGTGGTTTTCTGAGTAACTGTGCCTGCCCCGTATTCGTCTCGAGAACTCGTGAACGCGCTCACTGAGATGGGATACCAGCCAGTTGACCGAGCTGGCAGTCACCTCAAACTCCGGTATATCCATCCAGAGACCGGGGAAGTCCGAAATGTTACGATCCCAATGGGCAAAGAAATCAGCGGCGACACGCTCCGAAACATCGCTAATCAATGCGGTGCCGACGACTTCCAGCGATGGTGTGACTGGATCGACGACATTCTCTGAGGCGGAATTGCGAAGTATTGTACGGCCGTTATATCAAAACAACCACCTTCTCGCGAGTAACCGAGGGCGTGGACTCGCAAGTCGAGGCTTGAAGTACCACTAGATCCGGCCGCCGACACTGCTCGACCCGCGGTCTCCGCCGAGTCCGGAGAAGTCCATATCCTCGAAGAACTCGGGTGCGGTCTGTTCGGTCGCGTAGACGTACAGCGCGGTCTTGGCGATGCCGGTCAGGGACTTGCCGATCAACAACCCGAGGACGATCCCGCTGAGTCCGACGACGACCGCGGCGGCGACGCCGATCCCCGACGGGACGACGAGGAAGGTGACGACGCCGAGCAACGCGCCGACCAGCACGAACGCGAACGTGACGAGGTTTATCGCGCCCATTGCGCCGATGGACTCGCCCCAGGTGTCTTTGAACGTGCGCGCACTCTCGGAGAATATCCCCGTCACCGAAGTATCCTCGAAGACGATCACCGGAACGACGAAGTACGTCATCACCGACCACGCGACGGCGAACAGCCCGGCGAGGACCTCTGCGACGATGTTGTCCTGTGATTCGATCGCCTGGATGATCACGCCGACGACCGCCGCGATGACCGACCAGACCAGCAGCGGCCACTTGTGGTCCCAGGCCTGTCGCATCGCGCCGGCGACGGTCGGTTCGTCGCCGTGGAACACGCTTCGCGTCGCCGCGACCAGCGCCGCCGCGAAGAAGGAGGCGACGAACGTCTCGACGAGATAGATCACGAACAGTGCGACATACAGCATCGCGCCGCCGCTATCGTAGACGCCGCCGGCGTACAGCGCGCCGAACAGCGTCGCGACGAACGCGATCCCCGCGATTCCACCCAGCAACGGCAGGATCAGGAGGTTCGGATGCGCACGCAGGACGCGACCGCTCCGACGCGCCATACCGAACCCGATCTTCAGTCGTCTGAAGACCCCGAACATGGTCGCCCGAGTGGTACACGAGACCCGATGTTAAAAGTACCTGATCGGCCTGCTGCAATCAGAACGGTAGCGACAGGCGTCCGAGAATCACAGCCGGACCATCGGACCGACGACGACCTTTTCGCAGGTGACGCCGTATAGATTATATGCCCGTCGAGACAGACGCAGACATCCGAAATATACTGGAATATGACACGGTCGCTGTCGTCGGGTGTTCATCGACGCCCGGGAAGGACGCCCACGAGATCCCGAAATACCTCCAGGCGCAGGGCTACGAGATCATCCCGGTCAATCCCACTGCAGACGAGGTTCTTGGACGGCCCGCCTACGACTCCCTCGCCGACGTCGAGGAGGAAGTCGATATCGTGGACGTGTTTCGACCGAGTCCCGAAGTCGCCGGGATCGTCGACAAAGCCCTCGCCCGTGACGACCGCAAGGTCGTCTGGCTCCAGCTCGGTATTCACGACGACGAGGCCGTTGCCAGAGCGGAAGCGGCCGGCCTGCGCGTCGTCCAGGACCGGTGTATGGAACCGGAACATCGACGGCTAGTCGAATCCACGTGAATCACCCCGGAGTCGGTCGGAGTCGATAACCGGCAGTACGATTACCGCCGATCTTCCAGTTCCGATCGCAGGTCGGCAAGGTCCATGTCCTTCATCGAGAGCAACACCAGCATGTGATAGACGATGTCGGCCGCCTCGTGGGCGATCTCCTCGCGCTCGTCATCTTTGGCGGCCAGCACGAGTTCGGTCATCTCCTCGCCCAGTTTCTCCAGCACGGCGTTCTCGCCTTTCTCGTGGGTGAACAGCGACGCAGTGTAGGAGTCCTCGGGCAGAGTCTCCTTGCGGTCCTCGATGACCTCGAACACCTCGTCGAGCACGTCAGCGTCGGTCATACTCGGGGCGAAGCGGCCGGGAAGCAAAAAGGTCGCTACTCGACAGTGACCGCGAAGATCGCGCTCACTCGAAGAATGCCAGATCGTGGACCCGCGAGTCGCCCGTGAGTTCGGGATGGAACGAGGTCCCGAGGACCGGGCCGTCCCGGACCGCCACGGGGCGACCGTCCCAGGAGGCCAGCACTTCGGCGTCACCGACCTCGTCGATGACGGGCGCGCGGATGAACACGGCGTGGAACGGCTCTGTGAGACCATCGACGTCGAGGTCGGCCTCGAAGCTGTCCCTCTGGCGGCCGAAGGCGTTGCGCTGGACGCTCACGTCCAGCAGATCCAGCGTCTCGACGCGGTCGTCGTTGGCGTCGCTCGAGGCGACGATCAGGCCCGCACAGGTCGCCAGCAGGGGCTTGCCCTCGGCGACGTGGGCTTTGACCTCCTCGTCGATCCCCTCGCGGGCGAGCAGCCGCGAGATCGTCGTCGATTCGCCGCCCGGGATCGAAAGCAGATCACATTCGGGGACGATCCCCGACTCGCGGATCTCGACGACCTCGGCGGACTCGCCGTGGGCGGCGGCCGCCGACTCGATCGCCGCGGCGTGTTCGCTGACGTCGCCCTGGACGGCGACGACACCGGCTGTGAGACTCATCACCGGCGGTAGCTGATCGACCGCGAAAAGCCTCTCGTTCCGGAGCCCGAACACGTCGGGACTGCGATGCTGGTCGCCGGGAGTATTAGGTACTGGGAGTTCGAGAACCCGATATGGACAGTCGTCGGGATCCGGTGCAGGCGCGCAACGACGGCTCGCTCGACCTCCACGACATCGCCGACTGGGACCAGCGGACGGTTCTGGACGCCGTCTCCGTGTTCATCTATCAGGCGCTGCTGATCGCGGCGCGGGCGTTCGTCGTCCTGCTCGCGCTGTTCATCCTGCTGGCGGAGATCGCCCTCGGGACGCTCGGCGGACTGGCCGACCCCTGGATCGGCGTGCTGACGGCGCTTTCTGCCGTGCCGGCGCTCGGACTCGCCGCGTTCGTCTGGTACGCGGACGTGACGACACAGGAGCCGCTGTCGCTGCTGGTCGGCACGTTCCTGCTCGGCGTGCTCGTCGCCGGGTTCGCCGGCGTGCTCAACGCGACGGTCCCGGCCGTGTTCCTCGAGGCCGGGATCGACCTCGGGCTCGCGGCGTTTTTCTTTCTGGTCGTCGGTCCGGTCGAAGAGGGGGTCAAGTTACTCGCCGTCCGGCTGTATCCGTTCCGCGACGACCGCTTCGACGCCGTGATCGACGGCGCGGTGTACGGCGCGGTCGCGGGACTCGGCTTTGCGACCATCGAGAACGCGCTGTACATCACCCAGAACGTCGCCGCGGCAAGCACGAACTCGCTTGCCATCGGCGGCGGGACCTCAGTCGTCCGCGCGCTGGCCGGGCCCGGCCACGTCATCTACTCGGCCATCGCCGGGTACTACCTCGGGCTGGCGAAGTTCAACCCCGAAAACGCCGGTCCGATCGTGATCAAGGGATTGATGATCGCGTCGGTCATCCACGGCGGATACAACACGCTCGCACAGTTCGTCCCGGAGCTGCTGGCGACCGTGACGGGACTCGGCTGGTTCGGCGGGTTCGTCCTGTTCGTCGTCGTCTTCGACGGCGTGTTCGGGCTCGTACTCGTCTGGAAACTGCGGGCCTACCGCCGGGCCTACCGGCTCGTCCACGACCGACCGGCCCCGAGATCGGAGCCGACGGAGTTCGAACCGTGACGGTCACACGTGGTGGGTGATTCGACAGTGTTCGATACGGACTCGCGGGTGCTGACGCTGTCGGTCGCACGGATGGCCGACGCGCTGGGCAACTCGTTTCTGATCATCGTCCTCCCGCTGTACATCGCCAGCGGCGAGATCTCGCTGGCCGGGATCGCGGGCACCGAGATTCAGCTCGCCGGGATCGGGGGGTTCGTCCTTCGGAAGGAGACGCTGATCGGGGTCGTCCTCTCGCTGTTCGGCCTGGTCAACAGTTTCGGCCAGCCCTTTACCGGTCGCTGGTCCGATCGACTCGGCCGCCGGCGGGCGTTCGTCCTCGGCGGACTTGCCCTGTTCGGAATCGGGAGCGCGGCCTATCCGTTCGCTGGATCCTACTGGACGGTACTGCTGGCGCGGGCGATTCAGGGGATCGGCGCCGCCTTCACCGTCCCGGCGACGGTCGCGCTGATCAACGACTACGCCGAAAGCGACAGCGAACGCGGGGGGAACTTCGGCGTCTACAACACGCTCCGCTTGCTCGGGTTCGGCTCCGGGCCGATCGTCGCCGGGATCGTCGTCACCGGTGGGCTCGCCGCCGAGGGCGTCGTCACCTACGATCTGTCCGGACTCGCAGTCTCCGGGTTCGACGCCGCCTTCGCCGTGGCCGCCCTCGGCGCGGTCGTGAGTGTGGCGCTGGTCGTGCTGTTCATCGAGGACCCGCCGGAAGCGGCCGACGCCGCGAGCAAGGACCTCTCGATTGCGATCCGAGATCCCGACGGGCGGGGTCTCGACTCGGTGTTCGTCCTCGGAGTCGGCACGTTCCTGATGGCGACGACGATCGCCCTGTTCGCCACGCTGGAGGGGCCGATCCGGGCGCGGCTCGACGAGTCGACCTTCTTTTTCAGCGTCCAGTTCGCCGCGGTGACGCTCGCGAACGTCGTGTTCCAGGTCCCGGTCGGACGGGCCAGCGATCGTCACGGGCGACGCCCGTTCGTCGTCGCCGGGTTCGCCGTGTTGATCCCTTCGGTGTTCGTCCAGGGGATCGTCACCGATCCCTGGCTGATGCTGGGCGCACGCTTTCTCCAGGGCGTGGCCGTCGCGCTCGTGTTCGCGCCGTCGCTGGCGCTGGCCGGCGATCTGGCCGGCGAGCGCGGCTCGGGAACGACGCTGTCGGTGCTGACGATGGCCTTCGGCTTCGGCGTCGCCGTCGGACCGCTGGCCTCCGGCGTCCTGTACAACGTCGGGAGCTTCGGGACGCCGTTTTTCTTCGGCGCGGTCCTGAGCGCGCTCGCGCTCGCGCTCGTCTACAGTCAGGTCGAGGAGACGCTGCCCGCATCTGCTGCCCGGTGATGGCGATCGCCGATGAGACGCGGGCTCGCTTAGGCCAGCTGGATCGCGCGTACGATGACGTACATGAGCACGATCCCCGACCCGACGGCGAGAATGAGCTGTCCGAGCCACGTCAGTGCTGTCCCGATCAGCGACGAGAACCCGGTCGCCGCGGTGACGGCCGCGCCGAGATACAGCGGGAGCAACCCCAGGATCCCGAACAGCAAGACCAGTCCCAGGATCGGATAGGCTTCCCGCCAGATCTGTTCGAAGTCGAACGTCCCGGTTTCCCTGTCGATGAACGGCGTCGAGGATGGCATCGGGTACCGCTTCGACCACCCGATCAAAATCACTTCGGGAAAGTACAGTGGCTGTTTGGGTTTCCCGTCGGGAGTAGCCCGTTCACCGGAGCATCGCTTCGAGCGTCCCGGTGACGGCCTCGGCGGCGGCGTGTACCTCCGGCAGACGGACGTACTCCCGGTCGCTGTGGGCGACGGCACCCTCCTCGTCGGCCAGCACGCCCGGCCCGAACACGACCGTCGGCGCTTCCTGGGCGAAATACGAGGCCTCGGTCGCGGCCCCGAACGGCCGCACCGCGCCGCCGCTTTCGGCCGCGAGCGTCTCGGCGAGCGGGTCGTCGGGATCGGTCGCGAACGCCTCCAAAAACGGGGTGTCGCGATCGCTGAGCGCGACCGAGAGGTCCACGCCCTCGGGCAGTCGCCGGCGGAGCCACTCGGACAGCCCCGACCGGAACCCATCGGCCGTCTCGGGCGGGACGCTCCGACGATCGAACGTGACGGTACATACGGCGGGGATCTGGTTCGGGGCCTCGCCGCCCTCGATCAGCGTCGGCACGAGCGACGGCCGACCCAGTTGCTCGTGCTCGCCGGGCCCGCAGCCCTCGTCGTAGGTCGCCACCCCGTCGAGGATCGGTCCGGCAGCGGCGATAGCGTTGTCGCCGCTTTCGGGCTCGGCCGCGTGCGCGCTCGTGCCCGTGATCGTGATCGTCCCCTCGAAGCGACCGCGAGCAGCCGTACAGACGTCCAGCCCCGTTGGCTCGCCGACGATGAAACCGTCAGCGTCGAACCGCCCCCGCAGCGCGGCCGCGCCCGTCGAGTGGACCTCCTCGTCCGGCGTGATCGCGAGGGTCACCGACCCCCGTTTCGGGTCGACAGCCAGGAAGGCCGCGAGCAGCGCGGCAAGCGGCCCCTTCGCGTCACAGGACCCGCGACCGGTGACGACCTCGCCGTCGCGCCCGTAGGGAATATGCGGCGGGACCGTGTCGATGTGGGTGTTGAGCACGAGACGGGGGCCGTCCTCGTTCCCCACGCGGGTCGCCAGCACGTTCCCGGCGTCGTCGACGGTCGGATCGATCCCCTCCTCTGCCAGCGTCTCGACCAGCAGCGTTCGCATCTCGGCGACCGACTCGTGAGACGGGGTCTGCACGGCCCGCTCGTGGAAGACCTCGAGGTCGAAGGTCATCGTTCGGCGACCGCTCCGTCGGCCGGTACGGTCGTCTCGAACTCGCGCTCGACCGGGCCCTGCAAGATCGCCCCGTCGGCAGTGCGCGTGACGACCAGCCGCCCGCCAGGCGGATGAACGGGGACGGACTGGTCGGTCTCGACGCGACCGAGTTCGTGGGCAGCAGCGACGATCGCGACCGCGCCGGTCCCACAGGAACGCGTCTCGCCCTCGACGCCGCGCTCGAATGTGCGCTGGTCGTAGCCGAACACCGAACCGTCCGTCCGCTCGGAGGCGACCGTGACGTTCGCGCCCTCGGGGAACACCGCGGCGTGGCGCACCGGCGGGGCGATCGCTTCGAGATCGATCTCCGCGACGTCTTCGACGAACGCGACGGCGTGGGGGACGCCCGTATTGACCGCCGTAACGGTCAGGCCCTCGGTCTCGCGCTCGATCAGCGGTTCGTCGAGGGTCGTCGGCACGGCGTCGGGATCGAACGTCGGTTCACCCATCTCGACGGCGACGCCCTCCTGCCCGACTTCGGCGGGGTACTCGCCGGCCGGCGTGTCGATGACGAACTCGCGGTCGCCGGTCCGGCCGGCCGCCCACGTCGCGACGACTCGGGCACCGTTGCCACACATCTCGGCGACCGAGCCGTCGGGCTGGACGAGCGTCATCTCGACGCGCGTCGGCGCGGTGCTGGCGTCCAGCTTCAGAAACAGGACGCCATCGGCACCGACTCGCTCGCCGTCCGGGTGGTCGAGGCCCGTCTCCCGATCGGCGAGTCGACGGGTAAAGGACGCTCTATCTTCGATAGGGGCGTCGGCCTCGACCACGACGAAGTCGTTGCCAGTGCCGTGGTACTTCTCGACGGTGATCATTGCTCGATCTCTAGTCGGGTCAGCTCCGAAAGGGTTTCGCGTTCGACGGCGAGCCGCGACTCGCCTCCGTCGAGGGAAACGACGGCCGGACGGGGCCGGGAGTTGTAGTTCGAGGCCATCTCGTAGCCGTACGCGCCGGCGTTGCCGATCGTCAGCACGTCGCCCCGTTCCGGGCCCGGCAGCTCGCGGCCGCGGCCCAGAACGTCGGCGGTCTCACAGATCGGGCCGGCGACCGTCGCCGTGACCGACTCGCGCTCGTCGGCGTCGGGTGCCAGCGTCCGGATCTCGTGGTATGCGTCGTACATCGCCGGGCGCAACAGCGTCGTCATGCCCGCGTCGACGCCGACGACCGTCGTCTCGGGCGTCGGCTTGACGGTGTTGACCGTCGTCAGAAGGACACCTGCGTCGGCGACGACGTACCGGCCGGGTTCGATCCCCAGTCGAGCGTCCAGTTCGCCGACCGCCTCGCGGGTCGCCGCCGCCACGCTGTCGAGATCCAGCGGTTCGTCTGTCGGTCGGTAGGGGATGCCCAGTCCGCCGCCGACATTGAGAAAGTCGAGGTCGTGATCGAGCTCGCGTGCCAACTCGCCCATTCGAGAGACGAGTTCGCGGTGGGCCGCCAGATCCGACGCCTCGTGGATCCCGCTGCCGGCGTGGGCGTGCAGGCCGACGAGGTCGAACCCCCGACTGACGATCTCGCTCGCGAGTTCGGAGACGCGATCGTACGGGACGCCGAACTTCGGGGCGTCGCCGGTCGTGACCTTGGCGTGGTGGCCCGCACCGACGCCCGGGTTGACCCGGATCGCCAGCGGGCCGTCGTAGCCCCGCTCGGCGAGCGCCTCGAAGGCGTCGGCCGCGCCGACGGTGATCACCAGATCGAGGTCCCGGGGCGGATCCGCAGCGAGGTCGACGACGTGATCGAGATCCCCGGCGGGCGGGTTGACCGCAGTGTATCGGAGCCGGTCGAAGCCGGCGTCGACCGCACGCTGGAGTTCGCCGGCAGAGGCACACTCCGCGCCGATCCCCGTCTCTGCGATCGTTTCAAGCGTCGCGCGGACGGTGTTGGCCTTGACGGCGTAGCTGATCGACTCCTCGTGAAAAGCGGCTCGGAGGTTGGCGACGTTCTCCCGAACGCGTCGCTGGTCGAGAACGTAGAGCGGCGTCCCGTGTCCGTCGGCGAGATCGCGCAGCGTGGCCGCGTCCCAGTCGGCCAGGCGGCGGATCGGTGGTCCCTCGGTGGTCATTACGGGTCGTTCGATCCGGCCGCAAATCATAGTGACTATCCTGACCCGCCGTCAGAGATCTGCAAAGAGAACTGTCGGTGGAGATAGAAACCGTCTGACGTCGCGAACGCGACTGTGGGGGGTATCGCCCTGTTTACCGCTATTTACGCTGTGAAACGATCACAGCCGGATATCTCGAAAAGTACGACAGACGCGCCCGGCGGGCACTGATCTCGTCCGTACGACGGCTGATGAGGGGCCGGCGGCCCGCCCGGAGAGCTCCCGACGGTTCTCCTACATCATGCCGCCCATGCCGCCGCCCATACCGCCCATGCCGCCGGCGCCGGGTCCGCCAGCGCCTTCCTCGTCGCCGCCGGACGTCGACAGGTCGCCGGCAGCGATGATGTCGTCGATCTTCAGCACGAGGTTGGCGGCCTCGGCGGCCGAGGACAGCGCCTGCGACTTGGCGTGGGCCGTCTCGACGACGCCCGCCTCGTAGGTGTCTTCGATATCGCCGGTGAAGACGTTCAGCCCGGCGTTCTGGTCGCCGTCCTCGTGGGCGGAGCGGAGTTCGACCAGCGTGTCGATCGAATCGAGGCCGGCGTTCGCCGCCAGCACTCGCGGGATCAGTTCAAGCGAGTCCGCGAAGGCCTCGATGGCGAGCTGTTCGCGGCCGCTGATGCCGTCGGCGTAGTCGCGCAGCCGGCTCGCGAGTTCGACCTCGACGGCACCGCCGCCGGCGAGCACGAGCCCGTCCGCGACCGCCGCGGCGACGACGTCCAGCGCGTCGTTGACGCCGCGCTCGAGTTCGTCGACCACGTGGTCGGTCGACCCGCGCAGCAGCAGCGTCACGCCGTGGGAGTTGTCGCCCTCGACGACGAACCACTCGTTGTCGGCGTCGTAGGTGACGTCGCCCGATCCCAGATCCGCCCCGGAGAAGTTGTCCAGATCGGAGACGATGTTCGCATCGAGGACCTCGCGCATGAACTCGATGTCGGACTTCTTCGCTCGCTTGACCGCGAGGATTCCCTCCTTGGCCAGCATGTGCTGGACCATGTCGTCGATGTTCTTCTGACAGAAGACCACGTCGACGCCGGCGTCGGCGATCGTCTCGACCATCTCCTCGAGCTGCTGTTCCTCCTGTTCGACGAACTGCTGGAGCTGGGACGGGTCGTCGACGCTCAGCTGGGCGTCGGCGTTGGCCTCTTCGATCTCCAGTGCCGTGTCCATCAGGAGGACCTCGGCGTCCTCGAAGTCGGTCGGCATGTCCTCGTGGACCGGATCCTCCGTGAGGAGGACGCCCTCGACGAGTTCCGAGTCCGCGGCGGTTCCGCTGGCCTCGGTCGTGATATCCAGGAACTCCAGATCGACGACCGAGGAGCCGTCCTCGGCTTCGACCGTGACGTTCTCGACGGCGTCGACGATCAGCTCGCCGAGCAGATCCTTGTTCTGCTCCGCGCCCTTGCCGGTCATCGCCGTCTCGGCGACCTGCTTGAGGACTTCCCGGTCATCGACGCTGACTTCCTCAGCCACGTCGTCGATCTGGCTTCGGGCCTCCTTGGCGGCCATGTCGAAGCCCTTGATGACCGTCGAGGGGTGGATGTCCTGTTCGAGCAGGTCCTCGGCGTTTTTCAGCAACTCGCCCGAGATCGAGACGGCCGAGGTCGTGCCGTCGCCCGCCTCGTCTTCCTGGGTCTCGGCGACCTCAACGATCATCTCCGCCGTCGGGTTGTCGATGTCCATCTCCCGGAGGATGGTCACGCCGTCGTTGGTGACCGTGACGTCGCCCGTCGAGGAGACGAGCATCTTGTCCATCCCCTTCGGACCGAGCGTCGAGCGTACCGACTCCGCGACCGCCCGGGCCGCGGAGATGTTGTGGCTCTGTGCGTCCTTGTCCTGCATCCGCTGAGAATCCTCGCCCAGAATGACCATGGGCTGTCCCTGCATTCGCTGACTCATACTCAGTCGTGGATTGAATGTGGTTCTATATAAGCGTGTGGGTTCGAAGTCGCCTCGCGTCTCGTGGTCCTCGCCGGTGAGTCCGCGCGGCAGCAACAAGCATCCGCGCCGCGCGGTTCACCGGACACGAGGCCGACGGCCGAGTGGCCGGCAGTTTTTCGCCACGTTTTTACGAGGAGTGGTGCCCGCAGGGCCGAAGGCCCGAGGACACCCGACGAAGTAAAAAGTGGTAGTGGTCCACCGAAAGACTCACTCCGTTCGTCTTTCGAGCCCTCACTCGCTCACGACGCTCGTGAGGACGACGGGGATTTGAACTGAGGAAGACGATCGCCTCGCGTTGCTCGGCGCTGCGTGTTCTCTCATTCACATCCCGCCTCTCAGATTTGCGTCGCTCGCGGTTTGCGAGCGACAGCAAATATGGACCGGCGGGGATTTGAACCCCGGGCCTCTTCCTTGCGAAGGAAGCGATCTGCCACTGATCTACCGGCCCGCGTATGTCGTCCCACGAAGCGCAGGCGTTTGAATGATGCGATTCCCCTGCGCGTGAGACCCGCGTTCCGAACGGCGCGGTGCCGCTTGACTCCCAAGCGTCGTCATAGTGACCGTTGTAAGTCTGTCCCGGATCGTCCGCACGCAGTCGTGCGGTTGCACCGGTACATCGGTACAACGGTCACTATCAGTCCTCGAGCACGATCTCGATCGAGACGTCGTTGGGCACCTGGATGCGCATCAGCTGGCGGAGCGCCCGTTCGTCGGCGTCGATGTCGATCAGCCGCTTGTGGACGCGCATCTCCCAGTGCTCCCAGGTCGCCGTCCCTTCGCCGTCGGGCGACTTCCGGGCAGGCACTTCCAGCGTCTTGGTCGGCAGCGGGACGGGCCCGCTGAGCTTGACGCCGGTCTTGTTGGCGATCTCGCGGACGTCGTCGCAGATGTCGTCCAGATCGTCCGGGTTCGTGCCCGCGAGCCGAACGCGTGCTTGCTGCATTATTCGCGCTCTTGAACGCTCAGGACCTTCCCTGCCGCGATGGTCTGACCCATGTCACGGATGGCGAAGGACCCGAGCTCGGGGATCTCGCTGGACGGCTCGATGCTGAGCGGCTTCTGCGGCCGAACGGTGACGACCGCCGCGTCACCCGACTGGATGAAGTCGGGGTTCTCCTCGGCGACCTCGCCGGAGGAGGGGTCGATCTTCTTGTCGATGGACTCGACCGTACAGGCGACCTGTGCGGTGTGGGCGTGGAAGACCGGCGTGTAACCGGCCGTGATCACGCTGGGGTGCTGCATGACGACGATCTGCGCCTGGAAGGTCTCGGCGACCGTCGGCGGGTCGTCGGCCGGACCACAGACGTCGCCGCGGCGGATGTCGTCCTTGCCGATACCGCGGACGTTGAACCCGACGTTGTCGCCGGGGCCCGCGCTGTCGACTTCCTCGTGGTGCATCTCGATGGTCTTGACCTCGCCACCGACGTCCGAGGGCTGGAAGCTGACGTTGTCGCCGGGGTTCATCGTCCCGGTCTCGATCCGTCCGACGGGAACGGTCCCGATGCCGGAGATCGTGTAGACGTCCTGGATCGGCAGTCGCAGCGGCGCGTCCGTCGGCGGCTGGGGCTCCGGCAGGTTGTTGAGCGCTTCCAGCAGGGTCGGGCCGTCGTACCAGGGCGTGTTGTCCGAAGCGGACTCGACGTTGTCGCCCTCGAAGGCCGAGGTCGGGATGAAGCTCGCGTCGTCGGTGTCGAACGACACCTGGTTGAGCAGCTGCTTGACCTCTTCGACGACCTGCTTGTAATCGGACTCGCTGTAGTCGACGAGGTCCATCTTGTTGACGGCGACGATGAGTTCGTCGATACCCAGCGTCTTCGAGAGGAAGACGTGCTCCTGGGTCTGGGGCTGGACGCCGTCGTCGGCGGCGACCACGAGCACGGCGTTGTCGGCCTGGCTCGCGCCCGTGATCATGTTCTTCACGAAGTCGCGGTGCCCGGGACAGTCGACGATGGTGAAGTAGTACTCGTCGGTGTCGAACTCCTGGTGGGCGATGTCAATGGTGACCCCGCGCTCGCGCTCCTCGGCGAGGTTGTCCATGACGTAGGCGAACTCGAAGCCGCCCTTGCCCTTCTCTTCTGCTTCCTCGCGGTACTGTTCGATGACGTGCTCGGGGACGGACCCTGTCTCGAACAGGAGTCGCCCGACCATCGTACTCTTTCCGTGGTCGACGTGGCCGATAATGGCCAGGTTCTGGTGCGGTTTGTCCTCACTCATTGGTATCTCACGCGCAGAGGCGCTGTATCGGAATCATTCGGCAGAAGCAATTAAAACCGTTTCGATACGGCGTAAGCGGTATCCCGTTGCTGTCTGGCGATTTGGGAACTGCTGTCACGGATCGGGCCGGGGAAGGCGATTAATATCGGCCAGTATCGCCGTCGCAGTTTCCGGGCCGCCAGCACCCCGCCCCGAGAGGTTGAGTCGGCCGGCGTTTTCGGTTTCCAGCTGGACGATATTGGTCGTCCCCGTAACCGCGAGGTCGGCCTGTTCGGGGACCAGCCGCGGCCCCACGCGGATCTCCCCGCCCGCAACCTCGCCGATCAGCCGGATCGTCCGGCCGTCCTCGCGGGCCAGTTCCAGCGCGCTGGGCGGGATCGCGTCGATCCCCTCGACGGTCGCGTCAGCGAGTGTGTACTCCCGATCCTCCGCGAGGACGTTCGCCAGGATGACGCACTTCAGCGCGGCGTCGGTCCCCTCCACGTCGAAGGACGGGTCCGCTTCGGCGACGCCCAAGTCCTGGGCCTCCGCCAGCACGTGCTCGTAGCCGAGCCCCTCCGCGGCCATCCGCGAGAGGACGAAGTTCGCGGTCCCGTTGAGCACGCCCCGGGCGGCGGTGATCGTCGACGGGCCGTAGTCCTCAATCGTCGACAGCACCGGGATCGCACCGCCCACCGTCGCTTCGAACCGAACCTCGCCAGCGCTGTCCTCGGCCAGCGCCGTCACCTCGCCGTAGCGCTCTGCGACCGGCCCCTTGTTGGCCAGCACGACGTGGCGGTCCCGTTCGAGCGCACGCTCGACGTGACCAAAGCCAGGCTGGGCGTCGCCCAGCGTCGTCGGCGTCGCCTCCACGAGCGCGTCGTACTCGGCCGCCAGCGCGTCTTCCGGATCTGCCGTCCCGACAGCGCCCTCGCTGTCCTTGCGTTCGAGGACGGCGTCGATGTCGAGACCGTCGGGGTCGACCGCGGCCGAACGCGAGTCGGCTATCGCGGTGACGTCGTGCCCGTCATCGCCGGCCAGTTGCGCGACCGAGCGACCGACAGCACCGGCGCCTGCGATCGCCAGCCGCATCAGACGCCACCTCCCGCCGCCAGCGGCTCGATCACGCGCAGCTCCTTCTCGTCGGCGACCGTCCGCACGGCCGCGAGCGTCTCCTCGACGGCACCCTGATCGGCCTTCAGCCGGAGTCGGGCACTCGACTCGTCGTCAGTTCCCTCGGGTGCGGACAGCGACAGGTCCGCGACGCGGCTGTTCGCTTCCGTCCGCAACCGCGAGAGCGTATCCGAGAGGTCGGTGTCGACGAGATGGCCCACGAGGACGATCGTCAGCTCCTCGCTGTAGCGTTCCTGGCCGGCCTGAACGACGTTGACGCCGGCCTCGCGCAGCGCCTCGACAATCGTCTCGAACCGCTCCGGCGTCGCCTCCAGGTCCACCTCCACGGGGATCCGACCGCGCGGCGTGACGTTGCCCCGCTCGTGGAAGATCGACAGCAGGTTCCCGCCGTTGTCGGCGATCGGTTCCAGCGCTCGGAGCAGTTCCCCTGGTTCGTCGACCAGCTCCAGTCGCACGGTGTAGGCCTGGGTTCGCGTCTCGCTCATCGGACGCTCACCCCGCTCTCGATCGGGTTCATGCTACCTGGCGTACGCCGGACGCCGTCAAGAAAGTTCGGACGAGAAACCGGTGGCGGTCGCCACAAACCAGACGTATCGTCTTCGCTCGACACCGCGCTCCGAAATAGCATACACCTATCACCTTAGACAGCCAACATATGGGCATGGATATACGATCACGAACTCGTAACGCCGAACTCGCCCGCGGGGCGGTCGCCGGCGCTGTCGGTTTCGTCGCTGGCTATCTGCTCACGTGGATCTTCGCCGGCGCAAAGATCGCGGATCTCACGATCGGCGGGGTCTTCGGCGGCGGTGTGCCGGACTGGCGGGCGGTCCTGTGGGTGTTTTATGACAGTCATTTCGTCGGCACGCGGACGCCCGAGGTATTCGGCCCGGGCGGCGATCGCTGGGCCGGCGGCGACCTCATCGACACAGTCGAACTGCTCGGCGTCGAGTACCTCTATCTCGTGCCCGTCGTCGTCCTCCTGATCGGGGGCGTGGCGATGGCACGTTTCGCCGGCGCGAGGACGGCCAGGGACGGAGCGATGGCCGGCGCCACGCTCACACTCGGGTATGTCCCGCTCGTGGTCCTCGGGCTCTTCGTCGCCACCCAGGGCGGCGTGGCGCCCAGTCCGCTCCGCGCGCTCGTGATCGCGGGTGTCGTCTACCCGATCGCGCTCGGTGCGATCGGCGGTGCTGTCACCGGTTTCTATTTCGATTCAGCGAGAGAAACCGGCCACACCCAGCGGACGTGAACGGCGTTTCGGCACGCTGTCGGCGTGCAGCCGGGCGGTGAGAAATCGCTGCTCGGAGTCGCGTGACGGCTGTCAGAGCGGCGGGAGCCGACCCACGTCCGCGAGCATCGCCGTCGCGGTCTCGGGGCCGCCGGCACCCCGCCCCGAGAGGTTGAGTCGGCCGGCGTTTTCGGTCTCCAGCTGGACGATGTTGGTCGTCCCCGTGACCGCGAGTTCGCTGTGTTCGGGGACCAGCCGCGGCCCCACGCGGATCTCCCCGCCCGCGACCTCGCCGATCAGCCGGATCGTCCGGCCGTCCTCCTGGGCCAGTTCCAGCGCGCTCTCGGGGATGTCCCTGATTCCCTCGACTGTCGCGTCCGCGAGGGTGTACTCCCGATCCTCCGCGAGGACGTTCGCCAGGATGACGCACTTCAGCGCGGCGTCGGTCCCCTCCACGTCGAACGCGGGATCGGTCTCGGCGACGCCCAGGTCCTGGGCCTCCGCCAGCACGTGCTCGTAGCCGAGCCCGGCGTTGGCCATCCGCGAGAGGATGAAGTTCGCGGTCCCGTTGAGCACGCCCCGGGCGGCGGTGATCGTCGCCGGACCGTAGTCCTCGATCGTCGACAGCACCGGGATCGCACCGCCCACCGTCGCCTCGAACCGGACCTCGCCAGCGCTGTCCTCGGCCAGCGCCATCACCTCGCCGTAGCGTTCGGCCATCGGCCCCTTGTTGGCCAGCACGACGTGGCGGTCCCGTTCGAGCGCACGCTCGACGTGGCCAAAGCCAGGCTGGGCGTCGCCCAGCGTGACCGGCGTCGCCTCGACGAGCACATCGTACTCGGCCGCCAGCGCGTCTTCCGGGTCGGCCTCGCCGAGGTGGCGCTCGCCCTCCTGCTGGCGTTCGAGCGCGGCCTCGACGTCGATCCCGTCGGCGTCGATCGTCGCCGCCTCGACGTTGGCCATCGCGGTGACTTCGTGCTCGTACTCGCTGGCGAGTTCCGCGACGGAACCCCCGACGGTGCCGGTCCCGACGATCGCCAGCCGCATCAGACACCACCTCCCGCCGCCAGCGGCTCGATGACGCGCAGGTCCTTCTCCTCGGCCACCTGCCGCACGGCCGCGAGCGTCTCCTCGACGGCACCCTGATCGGTCTTCAGCCGGAGTCGGGCGCTGGACTCGCTCTCGGCACCTTCCGGCGCGGACAGCGACAGGTCCGCGACGGCACCGTTCTCAGCGCGCAGTTGCGAGAGCGTGTCCGACAGATCGGTATCGACGAGATGGCCGACCAGCAAGACTGTCAGTTCCTCGCTGTAGCGTTCCTGCCCGGCCTGAACGACGTTGACGCCGGCCTCGCGCAGCGCCTCGACGATCGTCTCGAACCGCTCCGGCGTCGCCTCCAGGTCCACCTCCACGGGGATCCGACCCCGAGGGGTGAGGTTGCCCCGCTCGTGGAAGATCGACAGCAGGTTCCCGCCGTTGTCGGCGATCGGCTCCAGCGCGGCCAGCAGTTCACCAGGCTCGTCGGCCAGTTCGAGTCGAACCGTGTAGGACTGGGTGCGCGCCTCGCTCATCGGACGCTCACCCCGGGATCGGAAACGCTCATGTTGGGTTCAACTGGTCGCGGCGATTGTAAGTCAATTTCGTCTCTGGGGCGCTGTGCGAGGTGTCGGCCACGGCTCTAGCCGATATACTCGAACAGCGTCCCGAGCAACAGCCCGGCCCACAGCAGGAGCCCGGCGACGAGCAGGCGGTTCCGGTGGGTGTCGGCGGTCGCGCGCTGGGCGGCCCCGCCGGCGATCAGCCCCAGCGCCAGGACGACCCCCACCCGCTGGAGGACGATCTCGATCGGCAGCACCTCGACGCCGAGATAGCCGTAATCCAGGAAGAACGCGACCGAGAGCGCGCTCGCACCCGTGACAGCGGCGTCCATCCGTCGCCGGATGCCGCTGGCGAACGCGTAGGTCACGATCGGAATCCCGACCGCAACGAACGGATACAGCAGGGCTGCGATCGCGTGCATCGACAGGGCGGGCACGTACCACTCCAGCAGGACGCCGGCAGCGCGAACGCCCAGCACGAGCGCGACGATACTGCCAAAAAGCAGGCCGTGACGAACGGTCACCCGGTCGACGACCGCCCGGATCCGCCTGCGATCGACCGCGGTGAGTCGCTGTCGCCAGAGCTCCCGTGCGGAGACGAGTCCGAGCCCGACGGGAATCGCGACGAACAGCTCGACGACCGTCGCCCAGCCGTCGGCGTCCGAGGGCCCGTCGTTGTCGAGATACGCCCGCCAGACGCGCTCGACGTACGGTTCGGACATGAGATCCCGTTCGACCTGTCGTTGCCCCCGCTGGACGCCGTCGACGGCGTGGCGGAGCGTGAACCAGTCGAAGTGCTCGGTATGCACCTGCATGGCGACCCACGGCTCCTCGTCGGGAACCGGGGACTCGTAGAGGCGGATGTGCGTCCGGTAGCCGTAGTAATCCCCGTTGTGGAGCTGGTCGGTCTCGCGGATCCACTCGCCGGACTCCCCGTCGTGGACGTAGGCGTAGCGGGCAGTCCCGGTCGTCTCGCCCCACTCGATTGTCGTCCCGGTGAGGTTGAACCCCTCGGGGACCGGATCGGTCGGCTCGGCCGGTCGCTGTGTCTCGTCAGTCCGGTTCCAGGTATGCTCGTCGCTCGAGCGCAGCAGCTCGACGACGGTGTCGGCGTCCTCGCGGACGACCACGTTGATCGGGCTGCGCTTTCTGAACTCCCGGCTGGGGCTGAGATACGTCCAGACGCCGCTGTCGTCGCCCTCGAAGCGGAACAGCTCGCGCTCGTCGCTGTCGGCCGTCTCGGGTGGCAGCGTCTGTACCGTCGGGGTCGTGAACACGACGAGAACCGCGCCGAAGACGACCGCCAGCGCGAGTATCGTCCCGGCTATCCTGACGCTGCGACGCATAGTCACGATATCGAGACGCCACGAGTATGGTTCTACTGGTCGATCGCGGCCGAGAGCCAACCTACAAGGCCGGCCGGCACGTGGAGACACCAACGCGATGCAGCCTGAGTCGTCGGGGCGGACCGCCGAGCGATCGAGTGCTGAATCGGAGGCTCCAGCCGCCGGTCTGCAGGCCGCCTCGGCGACCGGGACGGGTGTCCGGCTTCGGGCGCTGTGGCGGCTGCTGGTCGTCGTCAGGACGTTCCTGCCGCTTGCGATCGCCTGGTGGCGCGACCGTCGTCGGTACCTGCTTTTCGGCGGCCGGCGTGACGTCTCGGACGAACAGCGCCGCGAGCGGGCCGAGTACCTGCTCTCGGCGTTCGTCTCGCTCGGCCCGACGTTCATCAAGCTCGGGCAACTGCTCTCGACGCGCCCGGACGTGCTCCCGCGGGCGTACGTGGACGTGCTCTCCCGACTGCAGGACCGGGTGCCGCCTGACCCCTGGACAGAGGTCGAACCGTTGCTGGAGGGGGAGATCGGCGACGTCGAGTCGGTCTTCGACTCGTTCGACCGCGAGCCGATTAGCGGGGCGAGCCTCGGGCAGGTCTACACCGCGAACCTCGACGGCCAGCGCGTGGCGGTGAAGGTCCTGCGGCCGGGCATCAGACGACGCGTCGAGGCCGACATCCGCGTGCTGTCGGTGCTCGTCCCGGTGCTTGCCAGGTTTGCACCCCGATCCCAGCAGTTCACGCTTGAGAACCTCACCGAGGAGTTCGCGGCCTCGATCCGCCGGGAGATGGACTACGAGCTGGAGGCACAGACCCTCGAGCGGATCGCCGAGAACTTCGCCGACGACCCGAAGATCCGCCTCCCTGAGGTCGAACACGAGTACTTGACCGACCGCGTACTCGTCATGGAATACGTCGACGGGATCAAGATCACCGACCTCGACGCGCTCGAACGCGAGGGGATCGACCGGTCGACGGTCGTCGAACGGCTGGAAGACGCCTACATCAGGATGATCGCCGAGCACGGGCTCTTTCACGCCGATCCCCATCCAGGGAATCTGGCGGTCCAGCCCGACGGGACGATCGTCTTCTACGACTTCGGGATGGCGGGGCGACTCGACGATCGGACCCGCGAGCAACTGTTCGAGTTCTACGTCGCCGTCGCCGAGGACGACGTCGACCGGATGATCGACGCGTTCGTCGCGATGGGCGCGCTCGATCCGAACGCCGACCGACAGCTGATGACGGAGGCGTTCGGGCTCGTGCTGGACAGCTACCGGGGCGAGGACATCAGCCAGTACCAGGTGGCCGAGCTGTTCGAGCAGTTCCAGGGGACGATGCAGGAGATGCCGATACGGCTCCCGCAGAACCTCGCGCTGGTCGTCCGCGTCTCGAGCGTCCTCGAGGGGGTCTGTCGGACGCTCGACCCCGAGTTCGACTTCATCAGCGTCGTCAGGGAGTACGTCGCCGAGCGCGCGACTGAGACGGCGACGACAGAGCGAGTCCGCGAGGAACTTCGCTCGCGTGCGGTCGATCTCGAACGGAGCGTGCGGCGTCTCCCCGGACAGGTCGACGCCGCCCTCGATCGCGAGGAACGCGGCGCGCTCGGAATCTCGATGGATATCGAGTCCGACGACGACGTCTTCGGTCGGCTGGCCCGGCAGGTCGTGTTCGGGAGCGCGACCGCGGCCGCCGTCGTCGCCACTGCGGGCCTGTACGGCGTCGGCAACGGGACATGGGCGGCCATCGGCGGGGGCACGGCGCTGGTGCTCGGCGCGCTCACGAAGCGAGCGTTCGCGACCGACGGACCGCGGCGGGACGTCCAGGCCGGCACCACGATGGCCCAGCGTAGCCTCCGGGGTCGAAAGCAGGGCGACAGCGAAAGGCAGCGCGGCCGGTGAGCGAACCGCGTCGCCGATCGAGCCACCGGATTCGATGTCCCGGGCACGGCCGATGGATTTCTTTTCGGGTTTCTAACTGTTTCGGACGGAATCAGAAATTTTAACCTGTTTCTTCGTTCTATCATCGGCTGTATGCTGTCACGGGGGTGGCCGTGCGGAGGTCGTGGGGACCTGTCGGTACCGATCGTGGCGGCCGTGTGAGACATGTATCGAGGACCTCTGTCGTCTGCGGACAGTCGCATCGACACCTGCCCGGAGTGTGGCGGTCGCGTGACAGGCGGAGCCGAACGCGTGTGTCAGGCGTGTGGGCTCGTGCTCGAGGCCTCGCCGCCCGACCGGCGTCCGCGACAGACGCGGCCGCGAGCGCGCGACGGCGGCCGCGGGACTGGTGCGCCATTGCGTCCGGCACGTCCGAACCAGCGGCTCACCACGCGAGTGGGGCGGCGACGGGACGCACGCGGACGGCCCGTCTCGGCCCGGACGCGGCGTCGCCTGCACAGACAGCGGACACAGCACCGGCGGGCCGCCCGGGCGGCGAACAAGGAGACGCTCCGGCCGGGGCTCTCCGAGATCGCCCGCGTGTGCGCGGTGCTGGATGTCTCCGATAGCGTCCGTGCGAGCGCGAGCGTGCTGTTCCGGCGGGCACTCGGGGAGCATCTGCTGTACGGCCGGGCCTACGAGTCGATCGCCGGTGCGACGGTCTATCTGGGAGCCCGACAGGTCGACGTCGTGCGGACGCTCACCGAAGTGGCGAACGCGAGTCGGTGTCCCAACACCACCGTCGTTCGTGACGTCCGGTTTCTCCAGCGTGAACTGAAAATCGCCGTCGGCCCGCTCTCGGCGGCCGTGTACCTCCCGCGGTTGCGGTCGGCGCTCGGCCTCGACGAGCGGGCCGTCCGGTCGGCGCGCAGGCTTCTCGAGGCCGCGATCGCGGAGAACCTTCACAGCGGGCGCGACCCGAAAGGCGTCGCCGCCGGCGCGCTGTACACCGTCTCGCGACTCGACGGCTGCGCTGCGGACCTCAGACAGACCGAGGTCGCGGCGGCGGCCGACGTCTCCCCGGAGACCGTCCGCACGCGGTTCGACGAGTTCGCGTCGTGCTGTCCGGAGGTGCTCGCCGGCGGGAACGCGGCGTCCCCGTAGCCGTCGCGTCGCGGTCACGCGACGACGATGCTCCCCTCCGGCGCGCCGACGCTGTCGGCGACGACGCCGCACTTGACCAGAAACAGGAAGTAGACGTCGGCGTCGACGTCGCTGAACAGTTCGTAGTTGCCCTGGCCCTTGCTGATGACGACGTCGGCCTCGCGGAGGCGCTGGTCGAACCGCTCGGAGATCGTCCCGACGCCGTCGGCCCCGCGCGTTCGCACGCTCGCAACGTCCCCCAGCCCGACGGCACGCGCCTCCGCCGCCGTCGCGTCGTTGAGAAACGGTCGGTCCTTGACGACGACCTCGACGTCGGCGTCGAGGCGTTCGATCAGCAGCCGATCGAGGACGATCTCGCCGGCGTTATCGGCCAGATACAGCACGTCCGAGGCCGTCTCGAGGTCGGCACGCAGTTCGTCGAGTCGGTCCACCGCGAAGGGCTGCTCGAGGACGTCCTCGATCGTCGCCTCAATGTCGACGTCGTGGCCCGGGCCGACGTCGATGACGTTGCCGGCGATCGCCAGCCGGACGCCGTGTTCGAAGGGGTCGTCGGCGCGTTCGAGGCCCGCCCGCAGCTCCGGCACGAGGCCCTCGACGGTCTCGTTTGCGACGCGTTTGTGCTCGGCGAACGGGTCGCCGTCGCCGGTTTCCTCGCGGACGATCGACTGCGCTCGCGCGGCGATCTGCATCGGCGTCGCCGCGAACGACATCTCGCTGATCGCCGCCGCCGCCCGTCGCAGGACGCGCTCGCGGGTCGCGTCGCTCGCGTCGGTCTGCTGGGCTGTCTCGAGGGTCTGTCGCAGGACACAGGGTGCACACTGCAGGTTCGCGTCCATGTCCGGACGGTCCACGGCGAGGACGAAAACAGCGACGATCGCGCTCGGAGAGGGCTGTGGCTATCGGGCGTGAAAAAATGAAAAATCGTCAGGAGTCAGCGGCTGCTGACTTAGTTGTTGCGGCGGGCCGCGAGCATCGCAGCACCGAGCAGCGCGACGAGCGCGACGGCGATACCGAAGCCGGGTCCGTCACCGTCACCTGCGTCGGTGGTGGTGTCGGCCGGTTCTTCGGTCGGCTCCTCGGTCTCGGTCGGTTCCGGCGTCGGTTCCGGCGTCGGCTCCGGCGTCGGTTCCGGCGTCGGTTCCGGCGTCGGCGTTGGCTCTTCCTCGGCCTCGACGACTACGCCGTCGGTCGTGTCGTCCAGAGTGTAGCCAGTGCCGGTCGTCCGCACTTCGAATTCATCGTCGACCGGGCGGTCGCTGAAGTCGAAGGTCGCGCTGAACGTGCCGTCCGCTTGGACGACGACGTCCTTCATCTGCTTGAGGTACCCAGCGTCACCCGTGCCGGTGGCACGGACGTCGAACTCGGTCCCGGGCGCGAGCGTGGTCGTGCCGGTGATCGTCTGGTTCTCGGCGCTCTCGACGACCACGTAGTCCTCGTCATCGACTTCCTCGGTGTCGAATTCGACGTCAGGATCGACCATCTCGAACTCGGTCGTCATCGTCTCGTAGAGGTCCGTCCCGTCGTCATCCCAGTCTTCATCGTCCTCGTTAAGCAACCAGGAGTCCTGAAGCGCGAACTCCATCTCGAACTCGTCACCGTCTTCGACCACTTTGTCGCCTTCGTCAAGGTTGTCAGCGATGGCGTTCGTGTCGACCACGACGTACCAGTTGCCTTCACCGTCGTAGAAGACCTCGAGGTCGTCTTTTTCGAGGTCATCCCTGAAGTCAAGCTCGTTGGCGTCTTGGTTGGAACCAGGGTTGAGCTGCTCCAGCGTCAGCGCGAAGTTATCGGCGAGGTTGTCAGAGTCGACATCGGAATCGTATTCCTCAAGCGCGGTCCAGAAGGCGTCAGTCGCGACGCCGTCCTCGTCGACGGAGTCCTCGTCAACTTCGACAAGGCCTTCAAGACCGGAGCCGCTGATCTGGGCGACCATCGTGTCGCCGGTGGCAAGCGAGGTCGACTCGGTCAGCTCGCCGTCTTCGGCGGCCGTGGTGACGTCACCGATCGTCTCGATGTCGCCCGCGTTGCTGTCCGAGATCGTCCAGGTGTTCAGCGATTCGAGCGAGGGCTCCTCAACGAACAGCGACGCCACGTCGTCCGGGCTGTCGATGGCGTCCGCGTACGCACCATCACCGACGATGGAGGAGACCGTGTAGCCACCCGTGTCAAGCACGGAACTCAGATCGTCCCAGCCCTGGCCGCTGGCTTTAACCGAAATGGTGTCGTCTTCTTCCTCTTTGTCGACCCACACATCGTCCTTGGGAGTACCGTCACCAGCAGCAGCGGTGTCGAAGTAGACGATGACTTCGCCGTCACCGTCGTCTTCGACGGTCGCGTTCAGCTGGTACCCGTCTTCCTCGTAGTCGCCGATGGCGAGCGTCCCGATATCACCCTCAGCTTCGCCGTCGAAGCTCAGGACCATCTCGGTGACGTCACCCTGAGCGACGTCCTCGACACTCTCGATCGTGACCTCGCCGTCACCGACGTCGGTCACCGTGATCGAGTCGGAATCGGACGCGTCCGTGTCGGCGACATCGAAGTCGAAGTCGTAGTCACCGGCGTCCTGGCCGTCGAAGTCAGCATCAATCGACTCGCCATCCGCAGCTGGGACGACAACGTAGTCCGGATCGTCGTCTTCCTCGACTGCCTTCGTGGCGGACGGGAAGATCTCGTCAAGCGTGTCGTACTCGACTTCGCTGCCGTCGAGTTCGGCACTGATCTCGACATCGAACTCGGGGCGCAGCGACTCGATGTCGATAGCGGTGGTCTCGTCGTTGCCGACCTGATCGTTGTCCTCATCGAATTCGGCGCTCAGATCCTGCGTTAGCAGCTCGAACTCAGTCATATCCTCCCCAGGGGAGGCACTGAAGCTGCCACCGGCGAGGAACTGTCCGCCCGAACGAAGGACGTAGAAGCCCTCACCGCGCAGGCGATCAGTTTCCACATTGATGAACAAGTCATTGCCAACTTCGTACGACCGGGCCTGACCGGTGGTCACTGGGTCACCGTCACTGCCTCGATCCTGCACGATGCGAACATCGACCTGGTCACCGGGGGCAACACCGGTGCCAGACAGGTCGATCGCGACTTCCTGACCGATCCAGGCGAGTTGGCCGTTGGTTTCCAGCGTCGCGTCCGTCGCGGTCGCAGTGAAGTTACCGGGCGAGTCGTTCGTGTTCCCGACCGCGTCAGTGAGTGACGTGAAATTCACGAGGAGGTCTTCGCTCGGTGTGACGTCCCGTTCGAGTTCCACGGTCACTTCGCCGTTCGTGGCATCCGCGTCCACGTTCGAATAGCTCAGTTCGCTTCCGTCAGCGTACACCGACAGATCACTACTAACATCCGTCGAATCGAGAGGTTCACTGAAGCTGATCTTGAGACGGCTCTCACCAGTAGCGGAGTCCTCGTACTCGGAGGCCGCATCGATCTCGGGGGGCGTCGTATCGGGTAACGCTTCGCCCGTCCACGGTGCATACTCTACGTTGGAGGTCACGGACGCGCCGCTACCGGGACCATCTCCACCCGGTCCATCAACTGCACCCCACCAGTTCGAGGTGGCATCGACATTGCTTGAGGTCTGCTTGAGATTTGGACCATCAACATCAACAGAAACACCTTCGGAAACATCAGCGATGTTGTTTTCAGTGACGACGGTACTACTGGCGACATCAGACGCTACTTCGACACCAGTACCGCCGTCGTTCACCAAGCTAAATCCAGAGACCGTTACGTCTGGTACATCAATATCAATCACAGGCTGCTCCGAATTAGGTGCGTCAATAGTCGTCTCTCCAGCACCGTCCGTCGATTCGACCGTGACATCCTCCGTGTTGATGCTCACTCTCTCGTTGTAGGTGCCAGGCGAGACCTCAATCGTTTCTCCCGAGCTGGCCTCACTGTTAGCGAGATCAATGGAGTTCGCTACCGAGGTGACGCTAACACTGTCACCAGTTCGTTGTGCGGCGCGGTCGAATTGGTTGTTGTCAACAACGTCCTCCCTGAACTCGCTTTGATCGTCAACATAGATGACCTCCGTGCCGATATCGGACGAGAAGTCATTACCTTCGAGTGTGGTGACGCTTGAACTGCTGGAGATTTCGACACCCTTAGCCGGGTTAGTACCATCATCGGCGTTGGTGGTTACGATAGTGTTATCAGAGACCACACCATCTTGAGCGGCATTATCGCCACTATCGACAGTGAACAGAATTCCAGTGACGTAATTCGCCCGATCTACCGGTGACTGGTGGTCATCTGAAAGTTGAATCTCATTGTTCGTGATTGTGACGCCGTCACCGACCACCTGAACGGTGTCTCCAAATGTCTCGGTCTGTACCGTAGAGTCTTCGATTACGTTGGACTCTATTGTGGCGTCTTCACCTGCAACAACACCAGCTTGTCTCCAATCGCCTCCGATAGTGAGACCGCGCACTTCTGCGCCGTCATTGATATCAAAGACAGTGGAAGCGGAGGCACCAGAGCCATCGAAGGTGATAGTTGTTTCTCCAGGCCCGTCATATGAGGCTACCTGATCAACAACGTCCCCGTCAATGATGACTGCAGGATTGTCCGCACCATATGGACTGGAGCTGTCACTGTCCCCTCCAGACTGATCGATATTCGTCTCGGTCGTGTCGGAGAAGACGAGGATTGAGTGCGGACCATCACCTGCGTCATCAGCAGCCTGTACTGCTGCCCCTATCGTTTGATACGATTCTTCAGCAGTGAAGTCACCTGCGCTAGGTGCATTTCCGTCACTGGTAACTGCGTAATCGAAGTTTGCCGGATCAGGCTGTTGGTAATTGCTGAGATCTGCGTCTGCCGCCGCACTCCCGGCAAACGACGCGCCCATCACGAAGACCGACATTACCATCAGCGCGGCCAGGAAGACCGCACGGACTTGCTCACCTGTGCTACTATTCATGCTGTTTCCTCCTGCGGGAGAGCCGCTCCCGCACTACGCGGGTTCGCTGTTCCCTCCAGAGAGTATCCACCGGTCGCCGGTACGCGCGTTTCGGCGTTGGGATACGTAGACCTGTTGTCGAGTATACCGGTCGTCATTGTATGATACGTCCAAGTCATATATTTGATTAGATATAAAAATAATGGTCTCTACAACACGGGGCCAACACTGGCCAGCGCCACGACGAGTGCTGTGGCTATCGGGCGTGAAAAAATGAAAAATCGTCAGGAGTCAGCGGCTGCTGACTTAGTTGTTGCGGCGGGCCGCGAGCATCGCAGCACCGAGCAGCGCGACGAGCGCGACGGCGATACCGAAGCCGGGTCCGTCACCGTCACCTGCGTCGGTGGTGGTGTCGGCCGGTTCTTCGGTCGGCTCCTCGGTCGGCTCCGGCGTCGGTTCCGGCGTCGGTTCCGGCGTCGGCTCCGGCGTCGGTTCCGGCGTCGGCTCCGGCGTCGGTTCCGGCGTCGGTTCCGGCTCGGCGTCGACGACTACGCCGTCAGTCGTGTCGTCCAGAGTGTAGCCAGTGCCGGTCGTCCGCACTTCGAATTCATCGTCGACCGGGCGGTCGCTGAAGTCGAAGGTCGCGCTGAACGTGCCGTCCGCTTGGACGACGACGTCCTTCATCTGCTTGAGGTACCCAGCGTCACCCGTGCCGGTGGCACGGACGTCGAACTCGGTCCCGGGCGCGAGCGTGGTCGTGCCGGTGATCGTCTGGTTCTCGGCGTTCTCGACGACCACGTAGTCCTCGTCATCGACTTCCTCGGTGTCGAATTCGACGTCAGGATCGACCATCTCGAACTCGGTCGTCATCGTCTCGTAGAAGTCCGTCCCGTCGTCGTCCCAGTCATCCTGGTCTGCGTTGAGCAGCCATTCGTCCTGGAGCGCGAACTCCATCTCGAACTCGTCACCGTCTTCGACCGCTCCGTCGCCTTCGTCAAGGTTGTCAGCAATGTCGTTCGTGTCGACCACGACGTACCAGTTGCCTTCACCGTCGTAGAAGACCTCGAGGTCGTCTTTTTCGAGGTCATCCCTGAAGTCAAGCTCGTTGGCGTCCTGGTTGGAACCAGGGTTGAGCTGCTCCAGCGTCAGCGCGAAGCCTTCAGGGTTGGCCTCGTCGTCGTCAGACGGGCTGCCATCGTAGACATTGAGCGCTTCCGTGAAGTCGTCAGTCGCGACGACGCCGTCCTCGTCGACGGAGTCCTCGTCAACTTCGACAAGGCCTTCAAGACCGGAGCCGCTGATCTGGGCGACCATCGTGTCGCCGGTGGCAAGCGAGGTCGACTCGGTCAGCTCGCCGTCTTCGACGGCCGTGGTGACGTCACCGATCGTCTCGATGTCGCCCGCGTTGCTGTCCGAGATCGTCCAGGTGTTCAGCGACTCGAGCGAGGGCTCCTCAACGAACAGCGACGCCACATCGTCCGGGCTGTCGATGGCGTCCGCGTACGCACCATCACCGACGATGGAGGAGACCGTGTAGCCACCCGTGTCAAGCACTTCGCTCAGGCCTTCCGTAGTGTCGCCGTTCTCGACGACGACATTTTCGGCGTTAACACTGTCGTCTTCTTCCTCTTTGTCGGCCCAGACACGCTGCTCGTCTGTATCAGTACCGGCAGCCGAAGTATCGAAGTAGACGATGACTTCGCCGTCACCGTCGTCTTCGACAGTCGCGTTCAGCTGGTACCCGTCTTCCTCGTAGTCGCCGATGGCGATCGTTCCAACATCACCCTCAGCTTCACCGTCGAAGCTCAGGACCATCTCGGTGACGTCACCCTGAGCGACGTCCTCGACACTCTCGATCGTGACCTCGCCGTCACCGACGTCGGTCACCGTGATCGAGTCGGAGTCGGCCGCGTCCGTGTCGGCGACTTCGAAGTCGAAGTCGTAGTCACCGGCGTCCTCGCCGTCGAAGTCAGCCTCGAAGGATTCACCGTCGGTGGCTGGGACGACAACGTAGTCCGGATCGTCGTCTTCCTCGACTGCCTCCGTGGCGGACGGGAAGATCTCTTCGAGGTCCTCGTAACTGAGTTCGCTCCCGTCGAGTTCACCGCTGATCTCGACCTGGAAGTCCTTGCGGAGCGACTCGATGTCGACATCGACGGTCTCGTCGTTGCCGACCTCGTCATCGTCATCGTCGAATTCGGCGCTCAGGTCCTGAACGAGGAGTTCGAACTCGGCGATGTCATCGTCAGTAAGTGAATCATCAAAGTCTCCATTTGAGGCGTTAAAGTAATTGCCATCGAAGCGGAGGGCGTAGAAGCCTTCCCCACGGAGACGATCCGTTTCGACGAGGATCGTCTCGTCGTCACGGACAGTGTACGAGCGGGCCTGACCAGTGTTGGCCGGATTTCCGCTGTCGTCGCGGTCAGTAATATACCGGACGTCGATGGTATCACCAGCTACAACGTCATCACCTTCTGAGTCAGTCGCACTGGAGAGGTCGATTTCGACTTCCTGGCCGCTCCAGAAGAGCTCCCCGTCGACGCTATCAGGCTGCTCGTCACCATCGTCAATGGTCACTGTGGCCGAGTCTGAAGTGTAGATCACGTCCTTATTAGGACCTTCAGCATCCCCCGGATGCACCGCAGCTACAATGTCAGTGGACTCGGTGATGTCTGTATCTAGTTTGATAGTCGCCTCATCTCCTGTGATATCGGTAAACTTGGTAAAACCAAGGACCGTATCGAGTTCCCCGTCAGTAACGTTCCAAATTGCAACGTACTGAGTACCAGTATCAGACGTATTCTCATTCACACCCGTAACTGTAACTTGAGTGACATCACTACCGGAGGCGATGTCATCGACAGTCACGGCCTCACCTTCTGCCGCAGCACTTCCTGTGAGCGCGATGCCACCAGCGAAGACGCTGAGTACCATCAGCGCGCTCAGGAAGAGAGCGCGTATCTTGTCTGTTTTGCTTGTCATAGTTTGTGTTGTTGTTCTGTTTGTGCTAGCAGTTTTGCAGGTCTACCGTACCTGCGACCCGACTAGCAGCGGGCAGTACGTCGTGAGGTTCCTGTGCCACCCATAAATACTTTCTGAACGATATTGGCATCCGTTGACACGCCGCGTCCGGCGATTTCGGGCCCCGAAGCCCCTCCCCAGTCGGGTGATCTCCACCCATCCCGGCGGACGACATTCCCCGATCCACATCCCGCCGTAACTGGCGATTCCAACCGAGTCGTCATACTGCCGGCTGTAAGTTCGTAAAGATATTCGCCACCCCGGGGTGGCGAATTCCTTCAGTTTGTTACAGCCGGCAGTATCACGAACCGCGAGCAATTGTCGTTGACATCGATATTGATCCTCCACACGTGCGGGCGCGTGATCACCACCCGTGTATCGAATCCCGTGTATCACCGAATCCCGTGTATCGAATCCGCCGTCCCTGCTGCTCACGCAGGCTCGACGAAGCCCCGGACCAGCGTCTCGATGAGGGCGTCACGGGCGGCTTCGTAGGCCGCCACCGACCGCAAGGTCTCGAACGCCTCGCGGGTCCGCACCGTCTGGGCGAGCATCCGGAGGACGTTGACCACCTCCTGTGGCTCGTCGACCCGGAACCGGGGATGGTCCGTCCACCGCTCGGCCAACACGAGCAGCGTGTCCTCGCCCTCCTTGAACTGCTGTTGCCTCTCGGGCGCGAGGCTCCGCAGGAGCTGCTGGCGTTCGTTCTCGACGACCGACCGATAGAACAGCGGATTGGTCTCGAGCTCCTCGAAGAGGATCTCCAGACCGACCCGGACTTCCGACTCGATATCGGGCTCATCGCGCAGGACGTCCGTGTACGACCGGGCGAGACGCTCGATCTCGTCGTCCAGCACGGTCAGATACAGCTCCCCTTTCGAGTCGAAGAACGTGTAGAACGTGCTCGTCCCGATCCCGACCTCGTCGGTCAGATCGGTTACCCGGGTCCGTTCGAGCCCCAGCCGCGAGAACAGGTCGGAGCCAGCCTCGATCAGGTCGCGGCGGATCCGTTCGCGCTCCGCGCTCGAAAAGCCGCTCATCGATCGCTACCTCCCGATCGCCCGGCGTTTGCGCTCATGCTAGCTCCCGCTACGAACGCAAGAACAAAATCGTTTTGTGTTTCTGACCCGCAGGATGGACCATGCAGCGACTAGCGACGACGGCCGCGCTGCCGTCGACTCAGTCCGATCGGTATCGACCGACAACAACCCACTCACACGGGAGGCCGACTCGATGAGCCAGCGCCGATCAGCCGTCACGATCGCGCTGGCGCTCGCGATCGCACTGTCCGGGACAGTCGCGATTGCGGGCGTCGGACTGGCACAGACGACCGACCCACCCGCACCGACGGGAGTGGCTCAGGGCGAACCGGATATCGACGTCCATCTACCGGAAGACACGGTCCTCCCCGGAGAGACAGCCCGGCTTAATCTACAGATCTCGAACGGCGGGGAGATGCATTACGGTCCACCCGAGATGCAGGAGACGGTGACCACCGCCCGCAACGTGCGCGTCGAGGCCGAAGCGGAGGGACCACTGACCGTCGAGACCGGCCAGCAGGCGATCGGTGGGGTGACGACCACCCGGCCGGGATCGTCGACTATCGCACTGACGGTCCCCGAAGGGACCGAACCGGGGACCTACGAGATCGACGTCGAAGTGGCGTACAGATACACCGATCTCGTTCGACTCGGAGGGACGGTCATCAACGAGGACACCGAGACCGTGACGCGCACGGTCGAAGTGACCGTCGACGACGCCCCGCGCTTCGAGATCACGAACGCCACGACCGACGTCCGATCAGGCGATCAGGGAACGATGGACGTGACCCTGCAGAACACCGGGTCACAGACGGCCGATGACGTCCAGCTAGCGCTCGACTCCACGAGTTCGTCGTTCCTCTTCGGACAGGTCCGGACGGACACGGCCCGCGTCGACACGCTCGCGCCGGGCGACAACACGACGCTCGAATACGACGTGACCGTTCCTCCGGACACGACCGCTCGCGACTACGCTCTTTCCGGAACCGTGACGTACACTGACCCGGACGGAATCCCGGGCGTCCATAAAGGGTTGTCCGTCGGCGTGCGGCCGCTGGCCGAGCAGACGTTCGCGGTCGAGACGGTTGCGTCGACGCTCCGGGTCGGCGAAGAGGGACAGCTCCGGGGCACGGTGACGAACACGGGCCCGAGTACGGTGAACGACGTCGTCCTCCAGTACGCTGACGAGTCGGCGACTTCGATCGTCCCGACGGTCAGTAACGTCGCTATCGGCGACCTCGAACCCGGCGAGACGGGCACGTTCGAGTTGCCGCTGGAAGTGACCACGAGCGGCAAGGCGACCACGCGGTCGCTGGATATGGCAGTCACCTATCGCAACGACGAGAACGAAAAACGGGCCTACGAGGCCGCGAACGCGATCGCGTCGATCGAGCCGCGCCGCGATCAGTTCGCGATCGCGGTCGACGACGACACCGTCGCTGCCGGCGGCCAGCGGACCGTCACGGCCACGGTGACGAACCAGCTCGACGAACCCGTCTCCGACGTCAACGTGCGAATGTTCGTCGACGATCCCCTGGATAGTACCGAAGACGAAGGCTACATCGGCTCGCTCGCGCCCGGCGAATCCGAGACGGTCACGCTACAGCTGAGCGCGTCAGGTGACGCGGTCGCGAAAGTATATCCGACCGATTTCGACGTCAACTACGAGGATGCCGACGGCATCTCGAAGAACGCCGATACCGTGACCCTCCCGATCACCGTCACAGACGGGGGCGATTCGGGGCTCCCCGTGATCGCGATCGCGATCGGTGCGTTACTCGTCGTGCTCGTGGTCGGGGGCTTCTGGTACTGGAGGAGCTGACGGATGAGCGCGAGGGGTCGTATCGACGCGTGGGTCGAACGAGTCACGGGTTTCGTGACCGAGCGACCACGGGTCGTTATCGTCGGGTTCCTCCTGATAACGGCCGTCTTCGCCGGCGGTATGGGTCAGGTATCGATGGGAAGCAGCGATCAGACCGAATCGTTCACCGAGGGAATCCCCGAACAGGAGGCCCTCGACAGTATCAACGAAGAGTTCCAGGGCCCGTTTGAAGCCGATACGCCATCCACCCAGCTGATTCACGAGAGCGAAAACGTCCTCTCGCAGTCCAGTATGCTCGAGATGCTGCGGCTTCTCGAGCGAATCGACCAGCGCGAAGAGCTGTACGTAGCATCCACAGCGGGGCCGGCACCGGCAGTCGCACAGGCACTCGACCCGACGGCGACGACGCCCGAACAACAGCAGCGAGCCATCAGACGGGCGAGCGAGACCGAGTTCCGGAAGACTGTATCGGCCCTCGCCGAACGGCCGGGGTTCTCGCGATCGCTGAGTGACGACTTCAACGCCCGCGAGGGCACTGCATCCGCCGCGATCACCGTCGTGACACACTCGCCGCCCGACCAAGGCGACCACACGGAAGAGATCCAGACGACGATTCAGTCGCTGGCCGGGGACGGGGACGCGACAGTCTACGTCCTGGGTGACGGGATCGTCCAGTCCGAGATGAACAACGTGATCAACGACTCGCTCGCGATCGTGATGCCGCTGGTCGTCGTGCTCATCCTGGGCTTTCTGGCCGTCGCCTACCGTGATCCGATCGACATGCTCCTCGGGCTCATCGCCCTGGCGATGACGATCGTCTGGACGTTCGGGTTCGTCGGCTTCGCGGGCATCCCGTTCGATATGACGATGATTACCGTCCCGGTGTTGCTGTTGGCCGTCGGGGTCGACTTCGGGATTCACATCATCAATCGCTACCGCGAAGAGACGGTGATCGGCCGCGAGAAGATCCCCTCGATGCGGGTCGCGCTCTCCCAGCTACTCGTCGCGTTTGTCATCGTCGCGATCACGACGTTGTTCGGCTTTGCCGCGAACATATCGTCCGATCTGGAGCCCATCCGCCGCATGGGCTTCGTCGCGGGGATCGGCATCCTGTTTACGTTCTTCATTTTCGGGATCTTCCTCCCGGCGGCCAAGATCGAGTCCGACCGGTTTCGCGACCGATACAACGTCCCCGAGTTCGACAACACGCCGGTTTCGAGCGGCGACTCGGTACTCGGGCGGGTGCTTGCGGTCCCGGCCCGGATCACGAACCGGGCGCCCGCAGCCGTGGTCGTGGCCGTACTGTTGGTGACCGCCGGCACTGCCGTGTACGGTGCCGGCGTCGACAACACCTTCGAGACCGAGGACTTCCTCCCGCCGGAGGAGCAACCCGATGTCGTTGAGAACCTGCCCGGCGATCTCGCACCCAGCGAGTACACGATGACGGCCACGTACAATTTTGTCGAGGACAATTTCGAGACGGCGACTGGCGAGGAGGTCATACTGTACGTCGAGGGCCCCTTCGAGCAAGCACACGCTCTCGACTCGCTCGTCGCGCCAAACGACGACCCGCCGGAACCGTTCGCCGTCGGAGAGCACGGCCGGGCAGAGAGCGAGAGCATCGTGACGGTGATCCAGTCGTATGCTGAGGAGAACCCGGAATTCGCCGCACTCGTCGCCAGAAACGACCTCGACGACGACGGCATCCCCGATCGGAACCTGGTACAGATCTACGACGAACTCGATCGATCACCGTACGGCGATCGGGCGTCGGAGTACCTGACCGAGGACCGACGAGGGGCGAAAGTCAGTTACTCGGTCGATGCCGAAGCGTCGCAGGGCGAGATCGAAGCGGCCGGGCGAACGTTCGCGGACGATTTCCAGTATGAGGCGACCGCGACCGGCAACACGATCGTCTTCGGGGCCGTCTCCGACATCGTCTTCGAGTCGTCGATCCAGAGTCTCGCTCTCGCGATCGGGCTCTCGGGCGTGTTCCTGATCGTCGTGTACTGGCTGCTCGAGGGACGGCCGATGCTTGGTGTCATCAACACCTTCCCGATTATCGTCGCCGTCGTCGGCCTCCTGGCCACGATGCGTGCCCTGGGCATGGCGTTGAACGCGGTCACGGCGACGATCCTCTCTATCGCGCTGGGCGTCGGTATCGCCTACTCCGTCCACGTCATCCACCGCTACGTCGACGAGGTCGGCGACGGAACCGGGACCCAGGAAGCGCTTCTCACGACGCTGACCGGGACCGGCGGTGCGCTGACGGGGAGTATGGCCACGACTTCGCTCGGGACGGGAGCGCTCGCGTTCGCCATCTCGCCAGTCCTCGGCGACTTTGGGTTCCTGATGGCGATCAGCGTGTTTTACTCCTTCGCGACGTCGATAATCGTCCTGCCCCCGACCGTCCAGGCGTACGCCCAGTGGGACGGCTATCCGAAGTGACAGCGTTGCCCGCTCACGGGCCACTTCGTTCGGAAGTCCCCTGCATCTCCGCGAGTTCACGTCGTCGAAGCAGCCGATCGGGTGGTTCGGGATTAGCGTCGGGGCGAACCGGCTGGTTAACCGACACGTTGCTGACCGGTCAACTGTGCAAAAAGTATACCAATACGTGGGCCAACATTCGGTGCATGAACGAGAAGCGTGCTACCGAGACGGAGGAGTCGGGGCAGGCGGTCACCGCGAGTACCGCACGACAGGGAGGCACCAGCTGATGGGCCGGATTGGTCCCCGAAACACGGTCGCAGTGACGCTCCTCGTCGTGCTCGCCGCGACCGTTGCCCTCGTCAGTGCGACGGGCGTATTCGCGCAGGAAATAGAACGGGACGGGGGCATAACGCGTGGTGAACCCGAACTGGACGTCTGGGCCACAGAGGACGAAGTGACACCCGGAAGCGACTCGCCACTGGAGGTCACGATACAGAACAACGGGGATCTCGACTTCGGCAGTCAGGCCGAGACCGTCCTCACCGCTCGGGGCGTCACGATCGAGGTCGAGGACGCGGGCCCCTTCGAATCGGCAGCGGGGAAGACCGGCCTCGGCCGGATTCAGGACGGTGTGTCACGGACCGTCCCGCTGGAACTCGAGGTCCCTAATGATATCGAACCCGGCACCTACGACGTCGAGGTCGAAATCGAATACGAGTATACGAACCGGGTGACCAGCGACGGGAGACAACAGCGACTCTCCGAGAGCGATACCCATGAGATCGAAGTCGTCGTGCCCGACGAGCCGCAGTTCGAACTCGGAGCCGTAGAGACCGATATCGCGCCGGGAACGACCGATACCGCGTCGGTCGAGATCGAGAACGTGGGCACGGAACCGGCGAACGAAACGCGGGTCTCCTTTACCGGGGCCGGTGGCGTGACAATCGACGGTGGGGCGAGCGAGAACTACCTCGGCGACCTCGAGCCGGGTGAAGCGGCAACGACGACCGTAGAGGCAGCGGTCGCTGAGTCGAGCGGCGCGGCAACCACGTCCATCGAGGCCGCGTTCACGTACACGGACGGGAACGGAATCGAGCGACAGGGAACGTCAGATCGAGCGCGATTCTCGCTCGGCGAATCGCAGTCGTTCTCGATATCGAACCTGGAAGGGACGCTCGCGGTCGGATACGACGGGATCGTCTCTGGCACGGTCCGCAACGACGGTCCCCGGACTGTCGACGATGCCGTGTTAATCGTGGAGCCGATGAGCGACTCGATGGTCGTCGAAGATACCCGCTATGCACTCCCCGAGATGAGACCCGGAACGACGGCGAACTTCAGCTACCCGACTGACGTCACCGGCAACGCCGACCCGGGCGATCGGCAAGTCCGGTTCACCGTCGAGTACACGGGGAGCGGCGACACGACACTGCAAGACGGGCCACTCTCCGAACGGATCACCGTCAACGACGTGAGCGACGAGTTCTCGATCGGCGGCGACAGGGAGTCGATCCGCCAGGGTGAGTCGCGCGAGATCGTCCTAGAGATAACGAACGAACGCCCCGAGACACTGTCAAACATCGACGCGAAGCTCTACGACGACTCGCCGTTCGATGCCACGGACGACGAGGCGTTCGTCTCCGAACTCGAACCGGGCGAGTCGGCACAGCTCCAGTTTGCTGTCTCGGCTGAGCGCGGCGCGCCCGTCGAGACCCACCCGATAGAACTCGACTTCGAGTACGACACCGAACGCGGTGACACGGTCCTGTCCGACACGTACCAGTATCCGATCGACATCGAAGCGTCCGAAGACGACAGTGGTGGCGTTCCCACCTGGGTTCTCGGAGCCGCGGCCCTGGCCGTGATTGTCGTCGGCGCAGCGATCTGGTCCCGGTATCGATAACGAATGCGAGAATCCACACAGCCTGTCGCCAGCGAATCGGACGGCGACGGACCGGAACGCGGGCGTCGGCTTCCCACCGACCGCATCTCGACGGCGATTACCCAGTACTCCGGCCGAGTGGTGCTCGCGTTCCTCCTCGTCACGGTCGTGCTGGCTGGCGGGATGACCAACGGCGGCGGGCAGGAGTCGGGGACCGACCAGTTCACCGAGAACTTGCCCGAACAGCAAGCGCTCGACGATATGGAGGCGGACTTCCGACTCGATGGACGGTCGGAGGGCGGCTCCACGGCAACCCTGTTCGTCAGTGATGATCGGAACGTCCTATCGAGGCAAGGCCTCTTGCGGATGGTCGAGTTTCAGGACCGGGCCGAGAACGAAGACGGACTCCGGATCCGGTCGACGACGAGCCCGGCGTCACTGGTCGCACAGCAACTCGATCCGAGCGCCGAGACGCCCGACGAGTACCGCTATACCATCGAAGGGGCGACACAGCGAGAGCTAGAAAGAGCCATCGCAGCGGCCGATCGAAGCCGTGGGCTGCCGGTGAGTACGGATTTCACACGCGAGTCCGTCTCGGCCAAGGTCGCCCAGGTCGCGATGACCTACGACACCGCCCCGGCCGCGGACACCGACGACGAACTGGCGCTGCAGACCGATACCGTCGAGTTAGTCAACGAGATCGATGGCTACGAATCAGGCGAGAACGTCGACGTCTTCGGCAACGCGATCATCGACAGCGAGAGCCAACAGTTGCTGCTGGATACCTCGATCGTGGTTTTCCCGGCCGCGGCCCTCTTGATCCTCATCCTCCTGCTGTTGGCCTATCGCGATCCGGTTGACCTCGTGCTTGGGCTGGTCTCGCTGATGATGACCATGGTCTGGACGTTTGGATTCATGGGTTACGCTGGGATCCCGTTTTCGGAGTCGTTTATCGTCGTGATCGCACTCCTGCTGGCCGTCGGGATCGACTTCGGCATCCACAGCATCAACCGCTACCGCGAGGAGCGAGCGAAAGGGACGGACATCACGAACTCGATGACTGCGTCGATCGACCAACTGACCGGCGCGTTCCTCCTGACCACTCTGACGACCGCAATCGGGTTCGCATCGAACCTGACGAGTTCGATCGGGCAACTGCGAGACTTCGGGCTCGTCTCGGCCGTCGGAATCATCTTTACGATGTTGATCTTCGGGGTATTCCTTCCCGCCAGCAAAGTCGGACTGGACCGCCTCCGGGAACGGTTCGGCCTTCCATCACTCGGGGGCGCACCTCTGGGAAGCGAGGGATCGCTCCTCAGCCAGGCCCTCACGGTCGGGGTAAAGATGGCCCGTATCGCCCCTGTCGTCGTTCTCGTGAGCGCACTGCTTGTCGGTGCCGGCGCGGCGGCGTACGGAACTGGCGTCGAGGCCGAGTTCTCACAGGAGTCGTTTTTCCCGAACGAGGATCGCATCGAACAGTACGAACAGCTGCCGGAGCCGTTTTCGCCCGGCGAATACACCTTTATCGCGGTGCTCGATCACCTGGAGGAGGACTTTGACCAGGGATTTGTCGGCTCGGTGACCGTGTACGTAGACGATCCGGACGTGCGCTCGGCTCGCGGGTTCCGGGACGTAGATCGCACTCTGGACGATCCGCCGGACGCGATCAAACAAGAGCGAGGTCGGGCGGACGCGACCAGTATCGTCTCGATCACCAATCAACAGGCCAACAGCGATCCCGCGTTCGCAGCCAAACTCGCGCGGGCGGATTCGAACGGCGACGGACTCCCAGAGCGCGATATCGACAAGGTGTATGACGAGCTGCTCGAGAGCGAAACCGCCCGGGAATACGTCACGAGCGAGCGGGACGCGACGCGGATCGTCTATCAAGTCGACAAAGACGCGGACGAGACCGGGGCAACGCGCGCTGCGGCGGCGATCGCCGAAGAGATGGAGATGGACGCGACACCGACCGGCGAGCTCGTCGTCTTCAGCGCGTTGACCGACCGGCTCACTGAATCAGCACTCGTCGGGCTTGTACTCGCGTTGCTGCTGACGGCGATCGTGCTGATGGTCGCCTATCAGTGGCTCAACGGGCGTGCGATATACGGCGTGATCAACCTCATCCCTGTCGTCGTCACGGTCGCGGCGATCGCAGGTTCGATGCGATATCTCGGGATCTCGATCTCGGCGTTCAACGCGCCGATCCTCTCCGTCTCGATCGGGCTGAGCGTCGACTACACGGTCCATTTCATGCACCGATTCGTCGACGAGTTCGAATCCGGCAAGGACGTCCACGACGCACTCGACGTGACCGTCCGCGGCACGGGAAGCGCACTCACGGGCAGTATGCTCACGACTGTGTTCGGATTAGGCGTGCTCGCACTGGCGTTGATCCCCCTGATCGCCGAATTCGGGATCCTACTCGCGATGAGTATCTTCTACGCCTACGTCGCGTCGATACTGATCCTTCCTTCGACTATCGTCGTGTGGGATCGGTTCGGCGAACCGATCGTCGAACGAGTCGCGACAATACGCGCGATGCGGTGAGTACTGTCCCGAAAACGGCGAGCAATCGACGCGAAGCAACCGGGACCACGACAGCACGATGGCGGTGACACTACGAGCGAACAGCCCGAGCCGGTCTCGGCGTCGCGCTGGCGCCGGTCAAGGTAACGCGACCCGATATCGAAGCCGAATATGAGCGACTCAAACGCGCGTGAACGCCTCGATGCGAAGCACGAACGCAACCGTGACCACCGTATCGAAGGCATCAGGCGCTGGGTCGAATACATCGAGTCCGAACCCCCCGAAACATGGGGACCACAGCAGAACGCAATCGTCAACGACCAGATCGAAGCGGCCCAAAGCATACAGACTTCGACATCCCATCAACAGAAAATAAATGGCGTAGCAGCGGAGAGTCTCGAAGTGACCGACGAGTCTGACGCCGATTCGAAGTGAAGTCTCAAGAGGTTCGACTCAGAAAGCAGACATAGCATCGCCAAGACAAAGTCATCTTGGGCTTTGCCGTTTGCTCGCGACGCACTGTCGCTCGCAAAACAAGCCAAGGGCCGGATTTGAACCGGCGATGATCCGCTCTGCAGGCGGACGCGTTCGGCCGGACTCTGCCACCTTGGCGCAGGTTAGACTAACCGGCTATACTGCTTAAGGCTAGCGCTTTCGATCGTACGAATCACTTGGGGATATCGGACACGAGCACGTTGTACCCGGAGAGTCAGCCGGCCGAGACCGAACCGCCGGACCCGCAGTTCGAGCCGCTCTCCTGGTCTTCGAGGATCGCCGTCCGGAACTGACACTGATAGCCGACGCCGTCTTCGGGGATCGTGATCGAAGTGCCGGTTTCCGGAACGGCGAACTCCAGCCGAGGGTCGATCACCAGCCGCGAGGACTCGCCGTTGGCGATGTGGCTCAGGAACCAGTCGTCGACGTTCTCGTTGGTCATCGTCACCGTGTACTCGACAGTCCTGGTTTCGCCGGGCGCGAGCACTGCGTCCCTGTCGACGCTGTCCGTCGAGAGCGCGTCCCCGCTTGCGGTGAACAGCGGCACGTCATTGGCCGTGGCGTCGAGTCGGAACCCGTCCGGGACCAGCGCAACTGGAACCGATCCGGAGTTGTGGACATGCATCGTCAGCGTCATGTTCGAGCGGTCCTCGGTCACTGTCGCCCACTCCGCGCCGGCGTCGCGGATTTCATAGCCGGCGGTCGCCGGTCCACTCCCGGCCGTGTATTCGCCTTCCATCGTCGAGACGGCGGCCGAGAACGCCTCGATCACGGGCTGGCGGTCCTCAAGCAGCGTGCGCTCGTGCTCCGGGAACGAGACGTGTTGCTGTCCGAACGCCTCGACCGTCGCGTTCCCGGTGGCGCGCAGTTCGATCGTCTCGTCCGCGCGGACGTACGCGACCCACCACGGCACGATCCTGTCGTTGTCGAGCGTCGATGTGAGCGTGATCGTGCTCGATCCGCTCGGGACCGATACCGAGTCGCGCTGGCCGTCGACGAGTCGCACACCGTTGAGGTCGACCCAGTACCGCGCGTCGAACCTCTCGGAGAGGCTGATGCCGAGCGGGTTCGGGTTCTCGACGCGGATCGTCGTCTCTATGTCGGTCGTCTCCTCGGTCGTCGTCCCCCACTCGCCCGGATCGTCGACCGTCACGCTCGGGACTCCGAGAATACCGGTCGCGAAACCGAGCGCGACCAGCACGACGCCGAGAACGAACAGCACGCCGACGAGCTTGAGGAGTCGCTTCGCCAGCGAGAGTACCATATCCGAATGTATCTGTAAGTCAATATACGTCTGGTGGCCGCGGAAACGCTGTCGACGGTCGCGTCGGGGTCGCCGATCCGATACGACAGCCTAACCGCTCACCGCCTGAAAGAAACGAAAATTGTGTGCTCGCGTCCGCAGTCAGAGCCTACTCGTCGAGGCGCTTGACGTTGGTCGCGCGCGGGCCTTTGGGGGCCTGTTCGATGTCGAATTCCAGTTCTGTGCCTTCCTCAAGGTCCGGGCCGCCAACGTCTTCCATGTGGAAGAAAACGTCCTCGTCCGCGTCCTCAGTCTCGATAAAGCCGTATCCGCCCGTGTCGTTGAAGAAATCAACCGTACCTTTCGCCATTGCAGGTAGACAGACGCCACGAAGACTGATAAACGTTGCGAGGTTCGCCGGGATGTCTCCTCGATCGACGAACGAGCGGCTGGCCGTGGACGGCAAACGGGGTCGAACCGCTGTGACCCCGGAGAACGGGTCAGTGCGCGTAGCGTCTAGATGACGCGGTTCTGCAGGTAGTCGAGGTGCTTGGCGTTGTATACGATCTGCACCTCGTCGCTGCCGGGCGTGCCGACGCAGGTCAGGCGGACGCCCTTGTCTTCGACCTCTTCGTCGCTGAGGATCTGTTGCATGTCCATCTCGACTTCGCCCTCGCGGACGATCGACGCACAGTTCGCACAGGCGCCCGCCCGGCACGAGAACGGCCAGTCGAACCCTTGTGCTTCGGCGGCCTCGAGGATGTACTCACCCTCGGCAACCTCGAGTTCACCGTGATCGGCCTCGTCGAGGTCGGCATCTTCGGCCTTCTCGAAGAGGTCGTCGTCGTAAATGTCCCAGTCCTGGTCGTCGACTACTTCGTAGTTGAGGTACTCTACTGTGGGCATCACCCGAAGTATACTGAGGCCTCACGGTTAGACTTTGCTGTTTGATGTGGTGCACGATAACACGCCTGCGTGTTCGGGACACGGTCAGACGATCGGGACGAACCGGAACACGAGGAAGGCGGCGATCGTCGCGATCGACGGGACGAGATTCTGCATGAGTACGACTCTCGCGGTCGTCTTCGGTTCGAACAGTTCGTCCGCCGCCGGGATCTCCTCGCTCCGTTCTTCGCCGATCGGGCGGGTCTCGACGTCGGTGGGTGTGCCGGTCTCCCCGCCGACGGTCGGCGCGTCGTCGGCGGCGGTGAGCGCACCGACCGAGACGTCGGGCGTCTCCCCGTATACCGTCTCGCCGAGTGTGACCGTCCGCGTCGCCCGACCCCATCCCAGACCGACGATGCTCATCGTGGCGATGACGACGAAACTCGCCGGGATCCCGATCGCCGAGAGCCCGGTCACGACGGTCGAACTGACGACGGCGACGACGATCGCCGCGAGCAGCGGCAGGTCGGTCAGGTCGTTGCCGACCGTGTCCATCGTCCGGCGGGCGATCGTGAACGCGCCGAGCCCGATCGCGCCGCCCGCGAGCAGGATCCCCTCCGTCTCGCCGAGCGATCCGCTGCCGACCAGCGGCGCGACCGCGTTCGCGACGTTCGAGGCCCCCGCGGCGAAGGCCATATAACAGCCGATCCCAACGACGACGACCGTCCCGAACACCTCCCGGGACGTCGTCTCCTCGCCCAGCCGCGGTCGCGGAAGCGCCCCGGTGCGATCGAGGACGAACAGCGATCCTCCGGACTGGTCAATCGCGAACCGCTCTACGAGCGTCGGATAGAGATACCGCCCGATGACGCCGCTGACCCAGAAGGCGACGACCGGCGCGACCAGCCACCAGGCCACGATCTGCCCCATCGTGCTCCACTTGAGGGTGTGTTCGGCCAGTCCGAGCCCGGCGATCGCGCCGACGGCCGTCATCGACGTCGAGGCGGGTACGCCCGCGACGTTCGACAGAAAGAGCGCAAAGCCGACGAAAAACAACACGACAATGCTCACGACCATCGTGAACTCGGTCGTGACGATGTCCGATCCAAGGGTGTCGACGACCTCTCGGCCAACGGTCAGCCCGCCGGCCAGCGCGAACACCGTCATGAGCGCCGCCGCGCCGAGTTTCGAGATCGTCCCCGCCCCGACCGCCGGCCCGAACGCTACGCCCGTCGAGGACCCGCCGATGTTGAAGCCGACGAAGGCGGCGACGAGGATGCCGACTGCGAACAGTACCCCGTCCATCGTATGCGATGACAGGGCAACCGGCGGCTAAACTGTGACGCATCGATCTGAGAAGTGCTAATCGACACAATGCGCGACTGCGAGCGGACCGACCTGACGTATCAGATTCACAGACAGGGCAGTTAATACCGCGCCGTACATAATGATTAATCGTAACGGATAAAGTAACGCTCAGTGAAAGCCAGTCGGTCCTCAGCGAACTCACATACCCGGTTGATCGGACTGTCGCAGCGGACGAGTTCGCCGAAGTCACCTTGCAACTGGCCGACGGAGAGAGGAACCTCGGCGAATTGATCTCACAGACGACCAGCGAGACGTTCGACACCCCCCGTGACCTCGAAACCGAACTCCACAACGTCCTGCCACGCGAGGCAGTCGGGGAACCGTTCCAATCCGAAGGTGAAGGATAACAATCTAGTCGAGCTTGGATTCGCTGCTCGCGGCAAAAGTACGCCAGGACTGGGATTTGAACCCAGAATCCCGAAAGGGAACACGCTTTCCAGGCGTGCGCCTTACCGTTCGGCCATCCTGGCTCGTTCGAATCGTGAGTCTCCCGTCGATTAAGGGCTTTCGTTATCCGGCGACTGATTGGATACTCGCGGGCCGCCGCTCCGCCACACGCGAGTCGTTCCCAACCCCCTGTCTTCGGATCGAAACCAACCTACGTATTGCGATTACGGCCCGTTCCGTTCACTTTCACTCCGGGGCTAGATACGAACGCGGCGCCGGAGCGCGCTCGACACGAAACGAGGGTCGGGACGGAAACCAGTGATACCGGCGCTACTCGGCCATCAGGCCGCCTTCCTCGACGCGCATGACCGCCTCGCCGTCCGGCAGGTTCGGCGCGTCGACCAGCTTGACGATCCGCTTGTTGTTCTTCGACTTCCGGAGGTACATCCGGAACGTCGAGGTGTGGCCGAGGATGTTGCCACCGATCGGCTGGGTCGGATCGCCGAAGAACGAATCGGGATTGGAAGCGACCTGATTGGTGACGACGACGGCGGTGTTGTTGAGGTCGCCGACCCGCATCAGGTCGTGCAGGTGCTTGTTGAGTTTCTGCTGGCGCTCGGCGAGTTCGCCACGACCGACGTACTCCGCGCGGAAGTGGGCTGTCAGTGAGTCGACCGCGAGCAGCCGGACCGGGAACTCGTCGTCCTGGGACTCGCTGGCGATCTCCTGGGCCTTCTCGGCCAGCAGGATCTGGTGGTTGGAGTTGAACGCCTTCGCGACGTGGATCTTGTCGAGCATCGACTCGACGAGTTCCTCAACGAGCGCTTCGTCACCGGCGTCAGCGTCGTCCGCCTCCTCGACGATCCCGTGCAGGACCATCGTCGCCTCGATGGTCTCGTCATCGAGCCCGTTGACCATCTGCTCGATCCGCTCGGGTCGGAACGTGTCCTCGCTGTCGATGAAGATCGCGCTGCCCTCCAGTCCGCCGTGTTCGGCCGGCAACTGGACGGTTACAGCCAGCTGGTGGGTCACCTGGGACTTGCCGGCCCCGAACTCGCCGTAGACTTCGGTGATCGACTGGGTCTCGACGCCGCCGCCAAGCAACTCGTCGACCTCCTCGACGCCCCAGGAGAGCTTGCCGATCTGCTCGCGCCGCTCGAGGACCGTCGCACCGCTCTCGAACCCGCCGATGTCGGCGGCCTCGCGGGCGGCCTGAATGATGTCCGCCGCCGACGATTCGCCGACGTCGGCCGTGTTCGACAACTCGCCCGGCGAAGCGACTGCGATCCCCTGGTAGGACTCGTATCCGTTCTCGCGCAACTTTTCGGCTGTCGCCGGGCCGACGCCCGGCAGGTCTTCGAGGTCTTCGGTCGCTGCCATACCCCTCGCTTGTATCGGATGGGTCATAAACCCTCGTTAACAGCAGACTGAAAGTGAAAGCGCATGACGTAAGTCCCACGGTTCGTGCTCGAATCGCCGGGTTTAGGTGAGAAGGCGACGGGACGAGACCGTCACTCCCAGGGGTGTCCGTCGTCTTCGGGCCAGAGCGGATACCAGTAGGCTTCGTCGGCTTCGAGGTCGAGTTCGCCGTCGAGCACGCTCTGGAGTTTGAACTCGGCGCTCGAATCGCGCTCGCGCTTGCCGGGCAGCGGCGCGAACGGATAGTATGCCCCCCGGCGGAACGAGTACACCCAGTAGACAGAGCGGTCCTCGGTGGGGTGCTCGAAGGCGAACAGCGCCGCGAGCAGCCGCGAGCCGTACCCCTGTTCGATGAGTTCGTCGGCGGCGAAGTGGATGCTCGTCACCAGGTCCTCGAAGGTATCGTCTTCGAGGACGACCCAGTGGTAGCCGTGGCCGTCCTCGACGAACTCGGCGGTCGTGCCCGTCTCGGCCTCGCCGGCCCGCAGAATCGCCTCGACGTTCTCCAGCGCGTCGGTGAAGTCCGTGCTGTCGACGGCGGCGAAACACAGCGCGGCGTCGCCGGTCGGCGCGTAGTCCAGATCGGCCTCCATTGTCACGTACGCGGTACTCATCCCCCAGAGGTCGTCGGGATCGGCGTCCCGGGTCGCGTCGGCCTCGGCCTTGAGCCCGAGCGCCTGCTTGAGCCCGTCGAACAGTCCCATGGCTGTCGGTTCGGCCGTGTGCTATATACATTCGACGGGTGACCTACAGTTCGAACGCAAGCCTGTCCCCGGCTTCGACGCCCCGGTCTGCCGTCCACCCGTAGGCGACTTCGAGGACGTACTGTCCGCGACCCGGATACCGCTGGTCGTTCCCGTCTTCGTCGGGGGCCGGCACAGGCGCGTGACGGATCGCTGTGATCGTCTTCTCGCTGTCGGCGTAGACGATGTCGATCCCGAAATCCATCCGCCGCATGACGAACGAGCGATCCGCGACGCCGTCGAAAACGAACAGCATGCCGCGGTCGACCGGCAGCGTTTCCGTCCCGCTGAGACCCCGATATCGAAGCTCCGGGGTGTCCGCGATCGCTGCCGTCACCTCCCCGAGCGACTCCCGGTCCGGTGTCAGCGCACGAACCGTCGTGGTCTCGTAGCCTCGGTGAACGCTCGAGGCGGTCGCCGGACCGGACGTGCCGGCGCTCGTCGATCGGTTCGCCGTCGATTCCGCGTCCGTCCGTTCGGACTCACGACTGGCACAGCCTGCCAGCACCGCGACGCCGGCCCCGACCCCTCGAAGATACGTCCGGCGGTCCATGGGTCGGGTTCGACCGCCACCGTCAAGACAGCGGCGGTCGCTCTATCACGCATGGAGTTCACGCCGGACGAACTCGCCGGGATCGTCGACCTGTTCGGCGCGCTTGACCGGTCGGCGCTCCAGCGGGCCTGCGTCGAACTCGCCTACAAGCGCGGCGCGGACCGCGAGCCTGCGGGTTTCGACGACGCCATCGACGCGGCTGTCGCCGACTACCACCTGCTGGTCCTGGACGACGAGTTGCTGGTACCGGGACCGATCGCGTTCCCCGAATTGCCCGAGGGCGCGACCGACCTCCCGCACATCCTCGATGTCGAGTCACGGACGATCGATCGCGACCGGCTGGCCGAGGCCGCTCAGCGGCGGTTTCGAGCTGACGCCGCGGCGGCCGTCGAGGCCGGCGACCGCGAGCGCATCGAACACCTGCTCGACGTCAGTTACGAACTCGAGGTCTGGGCACCGGTCGAACTCGCGCAGGCGCGACGCCGACTAGACGACGCGCTCGGGGAGTGACCTTGCCGGACGAATTATTAGTGCTCGCGTCCGAGTACCGGTATGGACCTGGGGCCGATCCGCGAGTACGATCCTGCCGACCTCGACGGGGACGCCCGAGAGGCGTCGGTGTTGCTCCCGATCGTCGATCGGCCAACGGGCCCGCACTTGCTGTTCACCAAACGCGCCGACCACCTCGAGAATCATCCCGGACAGATGAGCTTTCCCGGCGGCCGCCGCGAACCCGAAGACGACGACAGGGTCGAGACCGCGCTCCGGGAGGCCAGAGAGGAGATCGGGCTCCGGCCGATCGAAGCACGACTGCACGGCCGTCTGGACGACCTCGAAACCGTCTCGGCGTACGTCGTCCGACCCTACGTCGGGACGATCCCCGACCGGTCGTACACGCCAAACGACGGCGAGGTGGCCGAGATCACGGTCCTGCCACTCTCGGGCATCCTCGACTCCGACAACCACGAGAGCGAGTGTCGCGATCACCCACAGTACGGGGAGATCCAGCTGCACTACTTCACCGTCGACGGCTACACCGTCTGGGGGGCGACGGCCGACATCCTCGTGCAGTTTCTTGAACTCGCGACTGACTGGCGTGCCCCCGCCGAACCCGACTGTGCGGCAAGCCACGAGACCGATCTCACGACGTGATTCGGTTCACGCTTCGTCTTCTGTGTCGCTGTCCGGGGACTCCGCTTCGTCGGCTTTCGGCACCTCGACCCGAAGCGTCCCGTTGTCGTGCAGCGTCGCGGTCGCGCCCTCGGCCTCGATCGCCGCGTCGTCCGGGAGCGTCACGGTCCCGTCCAGCGACAGCCCGCGACCGGGCAGCACCATCTCGAAGTGCTCGTAGACCTCCCGGAACCGGTCGACCCGCACGTCGATCGTCCGACCGCTCAGTCGGACCTGCACGTCGCTGCTGGTCGCACCCGGCGCGTCGAACACGGCCAGATACGCGTCGTCGCTCTCAAGCAGATCCACCGGGAGCGGCGTCCGTTCCTGTGCCTGTCCCATCGCCCGGCCGACGTTCTCGAGCACGGCGTTGCTGATCGTCTTCCCCACGTCTCGAATCGAGGTCATACGTCTCCTTGGGACGGTAGCGTCTTAGGGGTTATGTCCTCGGCAGAACGACAGGACTGTTCGGGGCCCGGCAGTTCGAGAGTCGCGTAGCGATCTGCGGACTTCGCCCGTGAAGCCGACCTCGGTCAGTATGACTGTATACGTCATGCAAGCAAGCCGACTTCCCTGGAGTGGAACCGGATTTGAGTCAGCGCCCGGGACAGCAATCGAGAATTAATAAACCCTGTGCTGATATGAACGTTTAACTCCAATCTAGCGAAGATATTTTGAGCCAGGGGTGGTTTCGGGTGAGTAACTACAATGCCCACCGAGGAGCTACCCGAGCGGGCACCCGGCAAATACGTCCCGTTCGGACAGCAGTCGTACTACCTTCCGGAAGAGCTGCCGCCGTCGCGTGAGATCGAACTCGGCCCGAAGTTTCACGAAACGCTCCAGGACGCGATCTACCAGCTCGGTCGACTGGAGGGAATCAGCGAAGAGACGGACGCGAGCCCCATCGTTTACACCTCTCTAGTGCGGCGTGAGGCCGTCGAGTCGGTACTCATCGAAGGTGCGGACCTCGAACTCGAAGACCTGTTTCGACCCTCGGACATCGATCGCGGTGAAACGACCAGAGACCTCCGCGAGGGGTTGAACTACGAGAAAGCAGTCAAAGAAGGGGCGAACCGCGTCACCGAAACCGGCGGGATATCTATCGAGTTGATCCATGGCCTCCACGAAACGATCATGGCGGGCGTCCGCGACGAGGGAGATGAAACCGGCAGATTCCGGTCACAGCCGGTACACATTCCGCCACCCGAGCCCCATCGCGCACCGTTCATCCCGCCCGCCCCTAGCCATGTTCCCGGGCTCATGGACAACCTCGTAACCTACATCAAGCAGGGCGGCCCCTACCACGATCTCGTTGACCTCGGAATCGTCCACTACCAGTTCGAGACGATCCACCCTTACGGCGACGGGAACGGTCGGATCGGTCGACTGCTAATCACGCTGCAACTTGTCCAGCAGGGGTACCTGAGCGATCCCTACCTCTATCCCAGCGCGTACTTCAACGAGCACAAAATCGAGTACGTCAAACTACTGCGGGCGGTGAGCGAAGACGGTGCCTGGGAGCAGTGGCTTCACTTTTTCGTTGACGGCATCCGCCAGCAGGCCGCCGACGCGGTGGCGAGGACCGACGAACTTCGCGGATTGCGCCAGGAGTACGACGCGCGGTACGGCCACGAGAAGACCGCAACCGACCGCCTCGCAATGCGCCTCTTCCAGTATCCCTATGTGACGACCAACGACGTGGAGGAACTGCTTGACGTGTCTCATCAGACGGCCCGGAACGCGATTACGGAGCTAGAGCAAGACGGTGTGCTTCAGGAGACAACTGGCAAGAAACGTTATCAGGAATTTAAAGCGGTGGACATCTTCGACATTCTGACGCGGTCGTTCGGGAACGAGTCGTGAGCGGCAGATTAGGTAAGGCTATTCACACTTCCCGTGTGTCACCGTCGGTCGGCGGCCAGTTCGTCAGCGAGCCCGGTGTATTCGGCGGGCGTCAGCGCTTTCAGTTCCTCGCGTACGGCTTCCGGGACGTCCATGTCCTCGAATCGCTCCCGGAAGTCCGCGAGCGAGACGCGCCGGCCGCGCGTGAGGTCTTTCACCCGCTCGTAGGCGTCGTCGTAGCCCTCCCGCCGGAGGATCGTCTGGACGGCCTCGCCGATCACCTCCGGGTTGGCCCGCAGGTCCTCGGCCATGACGTCCTCGTTCGGCGTGACCTTCCCCAGTCCGGTCTGGAGTTTGTCGTAGCCGATCAGACAGTGTGCCAGCGCCGCGCCGACGTTGCGCTTGACCGTCGAATCCGACAGGTCGCGCTGGAGCCGGGAGTGAGTGACGTAATCGCCCAGGAAGGTTAGATCGGAGTTGGCCTTCGAGAGGTTGCCTTCGCTGTTCTCGAAGTCGATCGGGTTGACCTTGTGCGGCATCGTCGAGGAGCCGGTCTCGCCCTCGCGGGTCTGCTGGCCGAGATACCGGTCGGAGATATACAGCCACATGTCCCGATCGAGGTCCAGCAGGACGTTGTTCGCCCCTCGAAGCGCGTCGAACAGCGCCTGGAGGTCGTCGCCGGGGTTGACCTGCGTCGTGAGCGGTTCGTGTTCCAGCCCCAGCGAGGCCACGAACGACTCGGCGAAGGCGGGCCAGTCGACCTCGGGATAGGCGGCGTGGTGGGCGGCGTAGGTCCCGGAGGCCCCGGCGAGCTTGCCCGAGAGGTCGTCGGTCGCACGCTCGATCCGGCCGATCGCGCGCCCCAGCCGCGAGGCGTAGACGGCCATCTCCTTGCCGAAGGTCGTCGGCGTCGCGGGCTGGCCGTGAGTCCGCGCGAGCATCGGGACCGCCCGGTTTGCCCGGGCGAGTTCGGCCAGCGCGTCGCGGACGGCGCGCAGCTCCGGGAGGAGCACGTCCTCGATGGCCGGGCCGAGCAGGAGCCGGTACGCGAGGTTGTTGACGTCCTCGCTGGTCAGCCCGAAGTGGATCCAGTTGTCGATCGCCAGCCCCTCGGGCAGGCCCTCGCGGACGAAGTACTCGACGGCCTTGACGTCGTGGTTGGTCGCCGGGTAGTCCCCGTAGCCCGTCGTCTCCAGTCGCTTGACGATCTCCGCGTCGCTCTCGTCGAACTCCTCGTACAGCGCCTGCAGGTGCGCGCGCTGGTCGTCGGTGAGTTCGAGCGGCGTGGCCTCGAGGTCGGCGAGCGCGAGGAGGTACTCGACCTCGACCTCGACGCGAGCGCCGATCAGCGCCTGCTCGCTGGCGTACGGCACCAGCGGCTCGGTGTATCGGGCGTAGCGACCGTCCAGCGGCGAGACGGCCTGGAGTGCGGACCGGTCTGTCATGGCTGTGGCTCCGCGGCAGATCCGCAAAAGCGTGCCGAAACGCGATACCCGCGTCCGTTCCGACCGCGGGGCCAGCACAGCCGTCTCGGCACATCCGGCTCTCGGTCACTGATACCGGCCGCGCCCCTCGATCTCCCGGAGACTGTCGAGGACGGGCTCAGGTGCCGAACTGGCCGTCCGGTAGGCCCCGCGGGCGGCCGCGATCAGCGACTCGCTGTTGTCGGCGGTCCCGGTCAGCGACTGGTCGAAGACGTGCAGGTCCATCGCGTAGTCCTCGGGATCGTCGGTGAAATACCCCAGGCCGAAGTCGATGAGATAGCGACGGTCGTCGCTCGCCGCGCGTTCGATCCGGACGTTGCGCGTGGTTGGATCGCCGTGGACGAACCCGGCGTCGTGAATCGTCGCGAGGTGCCGGGCGACGGCCCGCACGTGGCGCTCGGCCGGGTCGTCCCGCAGGTCGGCGTCGCCGACGCGCTCGAAGACGAGCAGCCCCCGCTCGGGGTCGACGTCCTCGAGGATCGGTGTCGGGACGCCCACGCGGCGGGCCTGACTGGTGAGCCTGGCCTCGAGACGGGTGCGCTCGCGGCGCAGGCGCGAGTCGAGGCGCTCGTGGCGATAGGCCCGCGGGTTCCGCCGCTTGGTGACGGTCCCGTCCTCGATCGTGACGGTCGCTTCCGCCCCCTGCAGGGCGTCTACGTGGGCGCTCTTATTTCGGCTGTCGTTGCCGAGCCGAACACTATCGTCTCGGCTGTCGCTGCCGAGCCGAACACTATCGTCTCGGCTGCTAGTGCCGAGCCGAACACTATCCCCATCTGCGGTCCAATCTTCCTCCTCGCGCCAGGTGACCGGTACCTGATCGGGCCGGAAGTTCGAATCGATTCGGGAGTCTTCGATCGCGATCGTGTCGCCGGCCTCGTACATCTTCGCGCCGAGCACGGCGATCATCCCGGCGTTATCCCGGAGAAATCGGGGTTCTGGGGCGTAGAACTCGGCCCCGCGCTGTTCGCACATCGACGCCAGCATCTCCCGGAGTCGCTCGTTCTGGGCGACCCCGCCGCCGAGGACGAGCTGGCCGCTGCCGGTCAGCGACAGCGCTCGCTCGCTCACCTCCGTCAGCATCGCAAACACGTGCTCCTGCAGGCCGAAACAGACGTCCTCGACCGCTTCGCCGCTGTCGACGGCCTGTTTGGCTGCGCTCATGATCCCCGAAAACGAGAAGTCCATCCCCTTGACGACGTACGGCAGGTCGAGGAACTCGCCGTCTTTCGCGCGCGCTTCGACCTTCGGACCGCCGGGATGGGACCATCCGAGGTGGCGGGTGAACTTGTCGATGGCGTTGCCGACGCCGGTGTCCATCGTCTCGCCGAGCACGCGATAGCGGCCGTTGCGATAGCCCAGGACGTGGGCGTTCGCGCCGGAAGCGTTCAGACACACCGGCGAGGCAAACTCCGAGCGGTGGCGGCCGATCTCCAGATGGGCGACCATGTGGTTGACGCCCACGAGTGGAACGTCGAAGCGCTGAGCCGTCGCGCGAGCTGCGGTGGCGACGATCCGCAGGCAGGGCCCAAGTCCCGGGCCACGCGAGAAGGCGACGGCGTCAATGGCGTCGTCCCCGCCGCGCTCGTCGGCCCACTCGCGGGCGGTCTCCCGCGCCTGAGCGACCACCTCGGGGATCGACTCGTGCATGTGCTCGGCGGCCTCGCGGGGATGGATCCCGCCGCTGTCGGGTTCGTAGGCGTCGGTGTAGATCTCGACGCGCTCGTCGTCGGTCCGACGGGTCGGATCGGTCGTCTCGAAGACCGCAGCCGAGGCTGCCCAGGCCGTGCCTTCGATCCCGAGGATCCGAAGCGGTCGACTGCGGGCCATTGGATACTGCTCGGAGGGGGACCGAAAAGACGACTTCGATATTCGGTCGTACCGGCGGCGACCGCTCTCATACGGTCGGTTGTAAGTCTGTTCCGGATCGATCGCATCCGTTATGCGATCGCACCGGTAAATCGTTACAACCGACCGTATCATACAGTCGGTTGTAATACTGGTGGCGATACCATTTCGAACTGATCTGGCACGCCGCTGTGCCAGATATCTTTACGAACCTATAGCCACCAGTATAAGTCTGTTCCGGATCGATCGCACCCGTTATGCGATCGTACCGGTAAATCGTCACAACCGACCGTATCACGCCGCGCCAGCGGCGGATCGCCCGCGACGGGCCAGTGCGAGTCCGAGCGCCGCGAACGCCGCGAGCGCCGCTAGCGTCGCAGCGGCGAACACGCCTCGGATCTCTGCCACCCCGAGCACGGCACCGAACACGACCGGCGCGGCGAACTGCCCGAGATACCCCGCCGAGGCGAGATACGAACTGAGACTGCCCTGCCGGTCCGGCGGCGCGAGCGACTCGATCCACGCGAACGACGACGGGAACACCAGCCCGAGTCCGAGGCCGAACATGACGACCGGGACGAACGCGGTCAGCCGCGTCGAGACGACGACCGCTGCGCCGAGACCGCCGATCCACAGCGCGAACGCACCGAGCACGAGGGCATGCCGGTCGAGAGCTCCCAACAGTCGGTCGTACAGCACCGCCGAGACGCCGCCGGCCGCGCCGTTGACCGCCAGATAGAGCCCGACGAGTCCGGTGGAGGTGACGCCGAGTTCAGCCAGCAGTTGCGGGTAGAACACGACGATCGCGTACAGCAGGAGGTTCGCGCCGAAGTACAGGAGATACACCGCCGGGATCGACGGAACCCTCCGGAACACGCCGAAGAAGGCTTGCAGGCGCTCCAGACGGCTCCGGTCGTCGTCCGGTCGCCCGCCGTGGCCGGTCTCGGGGATCGCCGCGATCGCGGCCAGCCCCAGCGGGATCGCGACGAGGTAGACGGCGAAGGGTGCCTGCCAGGAGAGGGTCCCCAGCGCGCCCCCGACCAGCGGCCACACGGCCGCGCCGGCGCTGTTAGCGCTACTGCGCAGTCCCAGCGCCCGATCCATCCGCTGGCCCTCGTAGAGCGTATAGAGCAACACCGTGATACCAGTGTAGACGAAGGCCACGCCGACCCCGAGGACGACCCGCGAGAGGAGCAAGGGGACGAACGAGTCGACGAACACGCCGGCTCCGCCGCCGATCCCGTACAGAAACAGCCCGAACACGTAGGGGCGACGCGGCCCGACGCGATCGACGATCGTTCCTGCGATCGGGCTGACGACGACGATCAGCGCGCCGTGCGTCGTGATGATCAGACCGGCCAGCGACTCCGAGACGCCCACGCCGAGCTGGATCTGGCGGACGACCGGCCCGATGATCGCCCCCGCCATCACTGTCAGCGTCGCGGAAGCGAGGATCACCGCGAGCGTCCCGCGGTGTCGGTCACCACTCATCGTGTGGTCGGTTCGGACCCAGCGTCCAAACGGCGTTTCGGTTCGGTCGTCTCCGGCGGGGCGGCGCTGTCATAGTGACCGTTGTACGTCTGTTCTGGATCCACCTGACGAAGCCGTGCGGTCGCGCCGGTAAATCGGTACAACGGTCACTATCAGTACTCCATGCCGAACCGGCGCTCCCGGAGTTCGGGCGTGATTTGGATCCGGTCGACGCTCTGTCCAGTCCGATACCAGACGAACGCCGCGCGGATGAACAGCTCCCGACACTCGATGCGAACCTCGCGGGGGTTGCCCTCGGTCACCTCGTGGATGTCCCGGATCGCCTCGCGGGTGAACAGGTCCGGAAACGACCCGTCGTACTCCTCGCCCCGGAAGTACGCGAGCGATCGCCCGATGTACTCGGCGATGTCGGACGGCTCGAACGGATCGATCCCCTCGTAGTAGCGAAGCCGCGAATCGAGCGTTCCCCGCAACTCGGCGACCCGGCGCTTGCCCTCCGGCGTGCCCATCAGGAACAGTCGCACTCCCATGTCGCCGGCGACCTGCAGCGTCGAGAGTAATTCCTCGGGTAGCACCTCGATCTCGTCGACCAGCAACAGCAGGGTCTTCCCGTCGGCCCTGATCTCCGTGACGACCGCTCGGACGGCGTCTTTGGCCTCCTCAGTGATCCAGGGGACACCTTCTCGCACCTGTTCGTACTCGTCGGGATCGATCCCGTAGCCGTCCCCGGCGGCTGCGTCCAGCAGCGCCGCGTACAGCTTCCGGGGCGTGATCTCCCGGGGGTTGTCGAGCGTCGCCAGGACGTACTCGTCGTGTTTGCCCAGGTCCCGGCGGACGATCTCCCGGAAGGCGGTCTTGCCCGTCCCGTAGGGGCTGACGAGCCCGATGTGCTGGTCGCCCAGCAGCCATGCGGTAACCTGGTTGAGCATTTCAGTGTCGTGGCGGACGTACAGCGGTTCAGGCATCCGCGACAGCCCGGCCTCCTCGGTAAAGGGTAGATCCGTCACTTCCTCCGGGTCGCCACCCAGTTCCCGCCCGAACGACAGCAGGCGCTCGCGGACTTCCTCGAGCTGATCGAGCAACACCCCCTCGGACGGCGACTCCGAGCGCTGCTGCTCGTCGGCCCGCAGCTCGCGCAACCGCTCGACGACGTCCCCGACGCGCTGGTCGTCCGATCGAGTGACGTCGACGCCCGAGTCGGTGTTTTCTGTCACTGTCGTGCGGTGGTTTTCGGAGCGGACAGATATATGTTCCGGCACTTCCGAGAAAAGCGGCGTCTCGTCGGCGAAACCGCCGAATTCACCCGGTGAACTGGTGGTAGTCCATCCCGCGCTGTTTCATCTCGTTGTGCTTGCGTTCGAGGAACGAGTAGACCGATCCGTGCGGTGCGCCCTCGATGATCATCTCGGCGGCTTCGCGGGCAGCCTCGACCTGTTCGGGATCGCCGATCATCCCGAACGTCGACCCGTAGATCGCGACCGACGCGCCGGACAGCTCCTCCATCAACTCTCGCGTCCGTCCGTTCTCCCCGATGAGTCGCCCCTTGATCCGCTTGAGGTCCTTCTTGTTGCGAGCAACCTCGCCGATGTCGATCACATCGAACAGCATCAGTTCGTCTTCCAGCAGCGCCAGCGCGTCCTCGGGCGCGAACCCGCGCCCGATCGCCTTCACGATATCCGGGCCTTTCAGTGCCGTCACGGGATCGCCCACCGACTCGACTTTGACCGCGCCGCTCTCGCTGTCAATGTCCAGACGGACCTCCGCCCGGGACTCGATCTCACGCATCGTCTCACCACCCTCGCCGATGAGAACGCCGATCCGGTCCTGCGGAATCTTCACGTGTTGCATGAGCGACGCTATGCGACGAAACTGGATAAGCGTTCGGTACCGCAGTCGTACTACCGTGGCTCAGCCGATAGCCTGGTCTGGACGCCCTGCGTGACGGCGGTGGTCACGACCCCGACGCCGACCGCGACGCCGAACTTCACGAGCAGGTTGACTCGTCGGTCGGCCAGCAGCTCGTAGCCCTGCAGCAACACCAGAAACGAGAGCGTCCCGATCACGCCCCACAGGACGGCGGCCCGGTGCGTTCGATCCATGCTACTTCGTCGCCACGGCCTCGATCTCGACGTCGACGTCTTTCGGCAGGCCGGCGACCTCGACGGCGCTTCTCGCCGGCGGCTCCGCCTCGAAGAACGTCTCGTAGATGTCGTTCATCGCCTCGAACTGCTCGATGTCGGTCAGGTAGACCGTGACTTTCAGCACGTCGTCCATGCTCGAACCTGCCGCCTCGAGGATCGCCTCGACGTTCTCCAGAGCCTGTTCGGTCTGGACGTCGATCGCGGTGTGATCGAGGAGGTCCCCCTCCGGCGTCAGCGGGATCTGCCCCGCCGTGAACACGAGGTCGTCCGTCTCTGTCGCCTGACTGTAGGCTCCGACCGCGGCCGGGGCGTCGTCCGTATTGACAATGCGGCGCATGCGTGTACAGTCGCGGGGATCGACCATAAATGTCGGCCGCTACTCGACTTCTTGCTGGCAGACCTCGCTTGTCTGGTGACGGGCAGTGACTATCTGTAATAAATCAATAATCGATATATGAAATTGCTTGGGGTGGCGCTCTTCGCCCTTCCGTATCGACACCGAAACGTCAATCAGCCCCGATCAACATTATTAATATGTATGAAATCGATCACCGAGAGCGATCACGAGCAACTCAGAGCAGCATTCGACCGTCAGCTCGCTGTCGGCCTGCATCACGGTGCGCAACTCGCGGTCTACGTCGACGGCGAGCTGGTCGTCGATTTCGCAGGCGGCACGACCGGACCCGAGGGCGAAGAGACGACCTCCGAAACCCGCCATCTGCTCTTCTCGTGCACGAAACCGTATGCAGGCGTCGGACTACATCAACTGATCGAGGACGGCAAAGCCGAGTATGACGACCCGGTCGTCCAGCACTGGCCCGGCTTCGCTGACCCCGGCACACGGAAAGCCGATATCACGATTCGGCACGTCCTCAGTCATACGGCTGGCATCCCCTACGGCGAATTTGACGAGCAAGCCGAGAAGTGGAGCGACTGGGACGCGGTCGTCCAGGCCATGGAAGACATCGAACCGGTGTTCGAGCCGGGCGAGCAGCCGGCCTACCACACGTTCAACTACGGCTGGCTCGTCGGCGAACTCATCCGTCGCCTTAGCGGACAGCCCGTCGAGGAATACGTCGCCGAGCACGTCTTCGATCCGCTGGGGATGGCGCGGACGTCGATCGGGCTTGCGCCCGATGCAGACGACGTCGCCACGCTCACCGGGTTCGAGGTGTTCGACCGCTGCTGTGATCCGGGCGAAGGTCTCGGTATTCCGGCATCCGAATCGGCAGCTGCGTTCAACGACGAGGGCGTCCAGAGCGCCGTGGTCCCGGCTGCGACCGGGATCGGGACCGCCCGCGACATGGCGCGGTTCTACGCCGCTATGGCCAACAGTGGCGAACTCGACGGGACTCGCCTCCTGGAGGAGACGACCGTTGCGGAGGCGACGCGGACGCACGCCGAAGCTGACTCGGACGGCACGCTCTCGCGGCCGGCACGCTACGGCCTCGGGTTCTGGACCGGCGGCCTGGCAAACGACATGTTCGGGTCGCTCAGCCGCGAACGCATGTTCGGTCACGCCGGTCTCGGCAGCGTCTTCGGATGGGGTGATCCGGAACTGAACGTCGGGTTCGCCTACGTGACCAACGGCATCCGCGAGGAATCCTGGGAACACGCCGCCCGCGTCGCCGGGCTGTCCGACGCTGTGCGGCTCGCACTCCTGGAGTAGCGGGGCATGTCTCCGTCACCGACGCAGTTGCTGGAAGGGGAACTGCTTTCGGTGCGAGACCGCAAGACGGCATATGCGTGACTCGAACCGCGAGTGGGTGTTCGCACAGCGCCCCGACGGCGAACCGGACATGGACAGCTTCGAACTCCGTGCGGGCGACGTCCCGGAGCCACACCACGGCGAGCTCCTGGTGCGCGTGCGCTACCTCTCGGTCGATCCCTACATGCGAGGCCGAATGCGCGACGCCGAGTCGTACGCCGAACCGTGGGACGTCGGCGACGTGATGGCGGGTGCCGTCGTCGGCGAGGTCGTCGAGAGCGAGAGCGACGCCTACGAAGCGGGCGACCTCGTGACCGGCAACGGGACGTGGGCGGACTACAGCGTCCTTGACGCCGATAGCGTCGCTCCCGTCGACCCGTCGGTCGCGGACCTGCCGGCGTATCTCGGCGTCCTCGGCATGCCCGGTCGGACCGCGTACTTCGGGCTGCTGGAGGTCGGCGAGCCCAAACCCGGAGACACCGTCGTCGTCTCGGGTGCCGCGGGCGCGGTCGGTTCCGTCGTCGGCCAGATCGCGACGCTCAACGGCTGTCGCGTCGTCGGGTTCGCGGGCACCGACGAGAAAGTCGAGTGGCTCACCGAGGACCTCGGCTTCGATGCCGCGATCAACTACAAACAGGTCGACGACTACCGGGCGGCACTCGACGATGCCGCGTCCGACGGCGTCGACGTCTACTTCGACAACGTCGGCGGCCCGATCACCGACGCCGTCTTCACGCGGCTGAATCTCGACGCCCGCGTCGCCGTCTGCGGACAGATCGCCCATTACAACGACGAGGGCGTCCCGACCGGGCCGCGGAAACTCCCCCAGCTCATCTCGGTGCGCGCGAAAGTTCAGGGGCTGCTCGTCGGCGACTACGCCTCCCGGTTCGAGGAGGCGAGCGAGCGACTCGGCGAGTGGGTCGCCGCCGGCGAGATCACTCATCGCGAGAGTGTCGTCGACGGGCTGGAAAACGCGCCCGACGCGTTCCTCGGACTCTTCGCCGGTGACAACATCGGCAAGCAAGTCGTCGCCGTCTCCGCGGACGGGCTCTGATCCGGCCGGGATCGACGTCGTCCGTCTGCCGGGCAGTCAAATCACGTCGCCAGGCTCGTGTGCGTCCCGCATCCGTCGGGCTTCGCTCGCGTATTGCTCCCGGCGGTCGGAATTGTCGACGGAACCGAGATTGTCCGGGTCGGCGTCGACGGCGGCCGTCGTGTCGCGGGCGTCGGTGAACGAGGTGAGCGCCCGCTCCTTGCGGTAGTAGCGCTCGCCGTCCGTGGTCGCGTAGGTGAGGATGATGAGGTTCTGCTCGTCGTCGGAGTACGTTCGCTCAACGAGCCAGACGCGAACACTCCCCGAATCGGAACCGCTGGACATGGGTGTTCGTTCGCTCCCTGGCCGGAAGTCATCTGCGCCCGAACGCCATGCGGGGGAAGGCGAGACTTTCAACATCACGGCACACTAAGCCCGTCATCGATACTCCGAAATCGTTTGATACGGGACATAGTAGCCGATCTCATCGATCCACGTCGACAGCCACTCGTCAGCAGTGGCTTCATCGATCTTCCCAGCATCGATTGCAGCCAACAGCACGCCAACCGACCCGACAACGGTCACGCCCTGGTCTTTCGCAAACGACCGGGCATCTCCGTCGTCTGTGAGCAGTCGACCGTCGTGTGCGTCGGCGAGGGCAAATGCCTGTGCTTCCCCGGGATCAAGATGCCCACCAACAACGGTTTCTCTGTTTGCGACAGTATCCGAAATCGTCGCGACTGGGATTTCGTCATCGAGTGTATCGAGTGTTCTCTGGAGATATGGGTGGTCATCAACGCCGTGTTCGAGTTCCTCACGAACGACGGGTACCGTACAGATTCCAGAGAGGTCAGCAACTACCCACAGTTGATCGATGTACGCAAAATTCGAGAGGACAGTCGTGTTCAGGACGCTCGGGCTCGCTGGGAGGTCGTCATCTGTCATTTCGCACGTGAGTCCGCATCGTCGAAGTCGAGTTCGCGTGCTGCTTCTCCCTCGTAGGCTGCATCGTCTTCGTCAGCGAGTCCGAGGCGGAGTTCAACGCCGTGCTCACGGAGGATCTCACGCATCGTCCAGCGGTCGACATCAGCGAGTCTCGCAGCATCACCGAGTGTGATCCGCTCGCGTTCGTAGAGGGCGACCGCAGCTGCAATCCGTTCGTTCTCGTGGTCCTCGAAGTATTCACGCACAAATTCGCGCAACGCGTCGCTCTTGCCCCCGAACACACCAGCCTCAACAGCACCCTCGATGAGGAGGTCGAGGTCATCTGGGTAAGAACCGGTGATTCGCGTCATCGTTCTATCCAAAACTACGGCTTCATACTATTTATGAACTGCGCCAGGCTGCCATATGCATTGAGAGGCCGGCCTCACTACTGACAGAGCGAATTCTATATATCGATATCTGGTTTACCTCGGGTCGGACACCGAAGGGAGCGTTTAACATCACACCGCCCGGAGACGCCAGCCATGGCGCGTTCGGTCGGCTCAGTGGTGGTTCCGCGTCGGCTCTACGGGATCGGGCTGCTCGTCCTCGGCGTCGGCAACGTGAGTTTCGGCGCTGGCCAGTACGTCAACGGGTCGCAGCTGCCCGTGCTGTCGCTCGTCCAGCTGGTGATGGGAGCGACGCTGCTCGCGATCGGCGGGCTCGTCGTGGTCGACTCGGACCGACTGTCGACGCCGGATCTCTCGGATCGGGTGCTGATAGCGATCGGTATCGTCGGCACCGTCGTCGGGCTGTACATGGCGGTCGCGGGATTCGTCCTGCTGTCGGGGCCGGCGTGATCGCCGTCGTCCTTTCGGGATCGATCACACGACTCGTGTGGTTGCAGCGGTATCGCGCCGTCTCTTCGGAGACACCGGGCGGTTTTTGACGGCCTACGGTCTATCGTGACGTATGCAGACGCTCACGCTGGGGCCGAGCGGGACCTACTCACACCGGGCGGCACAGTCGGTCTCCGAAGATATCGAGTTCACCGAATCGGTGACGGAAATCGTCCAGGCGGTCGCAAACGGCGCGTACGATCGCGGGGTGATCCCCATCGAGAACAGCATCGAGGGCAGCGTCACCGAGAGCCTGGACGCGCTGGCCGAGTACGACATCGCGGTCGTCAGAGAGATCATCACCCCGATCCGCCACGCGCTGCTGGCCCGGGGGGAGTCGTTCGAGACCGTCGCCAGTCACGCCCAGGCGCTGGCTCAGTGTCGGGGCTACCTTGAGGAGCAGTATCCCGACGTCGAACTCGAGGCGGTCGCTTCGACCGCCCGCGGGGTCGAACGCGCCCGCGAGGACGACTCGGTGGCTGCGATCGCTCATCCCGATAACGCGGGCGACCTGGAGACGCTCGCGACTGACATCCAAGACAAGACGTCCAACGCGACGCGGTTTCTGGCCATCGCCGGGGCCGACGAGCGCTCGCCGGCCGGCGGCAAGACCTCGATCGTTATCTACCCGAACTCCGACTATCCCGGGCTCTTGCTGGAACTGCTGAAACCGTTCGCGGAGCGCGATATCAACCTCTCGCGGCTGGAATCACGACCGAGCGGGGAGCGCCTCGGCGACTACGTCTTCCACGTCGACTTCCAGGCCGGCCTCTACGAGGACCGCACGCAGGCCGCCCTCGAAGAGATCGAGACCCTCGCCGAGAACGGTTGGGTCCGCCGGCTCGGCTCGTACGATACCGAACACGTCGTCTCGTAGCCCACCTTCTGACCTCTCGCCATCAACATTAAGTCGAGACGGAACGTACTAGCGACCGATCATGCCATCTAAATCAGATCCTTTCGACGACATCGAGCGGATGTTCGACCGACTGAGCGAGCAGTTTTCGAACGTCGATCCGGTCGAGTTCGGCGGTCGGCTCTCGGGGCCGGCGGTCGATCTCCGGGACGAGGGCGACGACCTGGTCGCCGTCGTCGACCTGCCCGGCTACGACACCGAGGACATCGACGTGACGCTGCCCGACGAGCGGACGCTGCGAATCACCGCCGAGCGCGAACGCGAGGTCGAAGCACACGAGGAAGGCGTCTACGTCCGGAGCGAGCGATCCCACGAGGCCGTCGAGCGGTCGATCCGGCTGCCCGATCCGATCACCGAAGACGGCACCAGCGCGGCCTACGAGAACGGCGTGCTGACCGTCACGCTCCGAAAACAACACCCCGACGACGAGGGGCGGTCGATCCCGGTCGAGTAACGGTCTGTGGTTCTTCAGCAGTTTCGAGGCAGAGCCTCCGGCCTCACGTTGTGATACGGTCGGTTGTAAGTCTGTTCCAGAGCGATCGCATCCGTTATGCGATCGTACCGGTAAATCGTTACAACCGACCGTATGAGAGGTCGGTAGTCATACTGCCGATTTGAATATCAAAAGTGAGAATAAAGGCACACATATCAAGTGAGCGTAGTGCAGACAAATCTGCATGGCGTGGCAGTTTTCCCCGTATCTGATCCTTCTGTTTTTTGCGGCGATCGTCGCAGTTGGGTGGGCACTGTATGGGGCACATACGGTTCCGTTTCAGGAATGGGACTATCAGATCGGTGGGTTCGTCGTATTGAACCTCGCAGTCGCGGTATGGACGTCCGTCTACGGGATTCAGATCGCCAGTACGACGCTGGGGACAAAACTTCTCGCATACAAACTCCTCCACATCGGCGGTGTCACTGTCCCGCTGGCGTGGTTTGTGTTCTCATTGGGGTACGGTGGACTCGAAGACCGTCTTTCACTATTGAGAATCGGTGGGCTTGCTGTGATCCCCGCCACGCTGTTGGTCACCCTACCGACGAACCCTGAGTCGCTCGCACTCGCGTCTATCACACTCAGGCGGTCCGGAGACATCTTTTTGCTCGATGTCCAGCACGGTCCAGTGTACGCGCTCTTTTTGTCCTATTCGTACGTGTTACTGCTGTCGGGAGGGTACGTGCTTGTCCGGACGGGACTGCGACAGAACCGGGTGTTTCGGGGCGCCTCCAGTCTGCTACTGGTCGGTGTCGCCGTCCCGTTCGTTGTTAATCTCGTCCACGTCTTCGGACTCCAGCCATCCGGGATCAACTACACGCCGATATCGTTGTCGATCTCTGCATTCCTGTTCGGCGTCGCAGTCTTTCGCTACCGGGTCCACGATCTCACGCCCATTGCGCGAGAGGAGACGTTCGAGAGTATCCAAGAAGGGATCGTCGTCTTCGACAGCAACGACCGAGTCGTCGATCTGAACCCGGCGGCAAAGGCGATACTCGCGCTCGATTCGACCGCCATTGGCCGTCCTGGAAGCGACGTATTGCCACAGTACGAGGAACTGGGCGACACCGATCAAGAGTCCCGGGAACTGACGGTCGAACGGGGCGAGACCACACGGATCGTCGAAATGCGCCAGTCGTCAATCACCGCCGACACGACACACGGACACATTGTCGTCCTACAGGACATCACCGAACGCAGAGAGTACATCCAGCGGATCGAACGCCAAAACGAGCGACTCGACGCGTTCGCCAGCGTCGTCGCCCACGATCTACGCAACCCGCTGAGCGTGATCTCAGGTCACACCAAGCTGGCCGAGGAAACCGACGATCCGGAACACTTCGATACGATCAACGACGCGGTAAAACGGATGGACAGTCTGCTGGAGAATATGTTAACGCTGGCGCGTCAGGGCGAGGCGATCGACGACCCTGAGGAGGTGTGTCTGGATACCATCGCTGACAAGGCGTGGTCGGTCGTCGAAACCGGCGATGCAACCCTTTCGACGCGGACCGAACTACGAATCGAGGCCGACCCAGAAGGGCTCCAACAGATCTTTGAGAATCTGTTTCGGAACGCTATCGATCACGTGGGCGAGGATGTCACCGTCGTCGTCGGAGCACTACCGACGGGGGGGTTCTACGTGGAGGATGACGGCCCCGGTATCCCGGAAGACGACCGTGATCGTGTGTTTTCTGCAGGCTACTCGACGGGTGAAGGCGGAACCGGTCTGGGGCTGAATATCGTCGCCGAGCTCGTTGAAGCCCACGGCTGGACGATCAGCGTCACGGACGGTCCCGACGGCGGCTGTCGGTTCGAGATTACGGATATCCAGACTGTCGGTAAGGCGACCACCGGACAGCAGAAAGCGTATCGATATCCCCAATGACATCCTCCGCGCCGTGAACAGAACGGGACTACGTCCAGCAGGCAGTCGGCGACACTCGACGACGGCGCGGTTTCCTCCGTGGGAGTCTCAGCCAGTCGAAGATCGCCGGAGGCAACAGTCCTGTTGTGGTAGACCGTACTCGGGTCTGTGTGCTGTTCTTCGGGCGGTGAGAGCGTGGTGACTCCGACCATTCGTGGTCGTCCCACTCGAACCGTGCTTGAAAACGCTGCGCGTTTTCAGCATCCCGGAAACCGTCGGTTTCCGAGGACACGGACCGTGCCATCGGCCTGACTGCCTGCTCTGTCTGCCGTTGACGAGACGCTCGATTTCCGGTGTGCGAACGAATCGCGCAGCGATTCGTCATCGCCTGTGGAGACTGCGCTCCCTACGGGAACTGCGGTTGTTCCTGCAAAGCGCGTCGTGGAAGCAGGAAGCCCCACCCTCAGCGAGCACGTCAGCGCGAGCAGGGTGGGATAGTTCACTCGTCTTCGTCGGGCGGTTTGGCGACCCAGCCGACGACTCGCTGAGCGGCCGACGCCGGCACGTCCGACGGCCGTTTCACGTACTCGGAGATCCCGACCATCAGGGCCGCGATCGCCAGCAGCGCGGCACCCGCGCTGGTCTGCCCGCCGACCAACAGGTGCGCGCCGGCCACGGCGACCGGGACGACGAGCAGCGCGGTGGCCATCCGTTCGACCGTCTCGACGACGCCTGCCATCGGCGCGTGTTGGCCGGCGAGCGACAAAAGCACACCGCTCGGCGGTGGCGTTCTCCCGGCGTGAGAACGAAGGGGAACGCTTTCGCCGGCAGGGGCCGAACGGTCGGACATGTTCACCGGCATCGTCGAGACGACGGGTACGGTCACTGAGATCACCGACACCGAGGGCGGCCGCCGACTCACCATCGAGTCGCCGTTCGACGACCTCTCGGGCGGGCAGAGCATCGCGGTCGAGGGCGTCTGTCTGACCGTCGAGGAGTACGGCGAGGACGACTTCTCGGTGTTTCTGGCCGAGGAGACGCTCGATCGGACCTTCTTCGACCAGCTCGAGGAGGGCGACGGCGTCAACCTCGAGCGCGCGCTGCCGGCCGACGGCCGCTTCGACGGCCACTTCGTCCAGGGTCACGTCGACGGGACCGCCGAGATTCTCGACATCGAGGCGGTCGGCGAGGACTGGCGCTTCACGTTCTCGATCCCCGACGAGCACGACAAGTATCTCGTCGAAAAGGGCTCGATCGCCATCGACGGCATCTCGCTGACCATCGCCGCGCGCAACCCCGACTCGATCGAGGTGGCGATCATCCCCGAGACCTACGAGGTGACGACTCTCTCTCAGAAGGCGGTCGGCGATCCGGTCCACGTCGAGGTCGACGTGATGGCCAAGTACGTCGAGCGGATGCTTGAGGCCGACGACCAGCAGCCCGGCTGGGTCGCACAGGCGACCGAGGAGTGACCGCGAGAGCGCCCGCGACTGGCGATTACCTGACTACCAACAGCGCAAACCGGCGGACATGAGCGGGCCATTTCTCATATAATCCTGACAACTACTCCCCGTGACAGTTGACAGAAACGTGAGGTGCGTGGCGATCGAGGAGCTGCCGTCGGCGCTCGTGACCGACCGGGACGGCCGACTCTGCACGAACGCCGGGATCGACTGGTCGAACGCGCCCGAGGGCGCGATGACGCTGTTGCCCGAGGATCCGGACGCGAGCGCCCGGCGGATTCGCACGGCCCTCAAGGAGCGGACTGGGGCCGAGCTGGCGGTCGTGCTGGCCGATTCGGAGATCCTCGGCCCGGGGTCGATGGATCTCGCGACCGGCTGTTCCGGGATTCAGGTCGTCGACAGCAACTTCGGGCGGACCGACCTTTACGGCCAGCCGAAGATCGACGGGATGGACATGATCGCCAGCGAACTCGCCGCCGGGTCGGCGCTGCTGTTCGGGCAGGCCGACGAACAGATTCCAGTCGTCGTCCGGGGCTTGGAGTACGAGTCCGGCGAGGGCGTGCCGAACTCGGGCGGGCTGATCCGGCGCGGGCTCCGGAAGACGATCCAGCTGACGACCCAGCTGAAGGCCCGGGAGTGGTTCTAGCTATCGCCGGGCATGCCGGATTTGATCGCTGGTCACCCCAGAATGGCGTCACACGAGGGGCAGACGTAGAGCGTGTCGCTTTTTTTGCCCGCCCCCATCGGCGCGATGCTGTCGCTTCCGACTTCCAGTTTCTCGAGGTCGTCGCCGGTCAGTCTCGTCCCGCAGTGGGGACACATTGCGCTGTCGACTGGCATACTAGCGGGTGCGTCCGATACGATATTGAATGTTCCCCGCGCACGGTGGCGCGGAGAATCCTGCTCTCGGACAGGAGTGGTCCCTGACCCAGATCGGCTTTGCCGTCGCCACGCCGCATCGAGCGCACTCTTTCGTTGTCCCCTCGGGTTCGACCTGCACGACGTGACACCCGTACAGGTCGGCCCGGCGGTTCGAGGTGAAGGCGATCCGCTCGCCGTCGTGGCTCCAGCCGCCCCAGCGGTGCTTGGCTTCGGGGATATCGGTCATCGCGTGGACCTCGCCGCTGTCGGGCGCGAGCCGAAAGAGCTGTGCCGTCCCGGTCGTGTCCATCAAGAATGCCAGCGTTCCGTCGACGGCGAGCGAGGCTCCGTAGGCGCTGCGGACGTTGAGATACCGTTCGAGGTCGAACTGCAGGTTCATCCACTCGATCGATGGACGGGGACTTCGTAGGGATCGCTGTGCATCTGGCGGCGTGCGACCGACCGGTACGGTCGAGGGACAAGCCTTTCTACAGCCCCGGCGCGTATCGTTCCTGTGGTAGTCTCGCTCGGCCCGTCGCTCGATCCGCTGTACGTCGTCTACGTCGCCGTCTTCGCGGTCGCCGCAGTCGCCAGTTACGCCAGCGTCGCCGCGACGCCGCGAATCGAGGACCCCGGCACCCGCCGCGGACTCGCCGCACTGTTGCTCGCGACCGGCGGCTGGGCGACCGCCCACGTGGGATTCCTGCTCGCACCGACGGCCGACCTCGCGCTGGGGTTTTACACCGTCGGTCTCATCGTCGGGCTCGCGGCTGTCGGGCCGTGGCTGTACTTCACTTCGGCGTACACCGGCCGGACGCTCCATCAGGATCGGACGCTCCGGATCGCACTCCTCGCGGTCTTTCTGGCGATCGTTATCATAAAGGTGACCAATCCATATCACCACCTCTACTACGAGGCTACTTTCGTCACCCACCCCTTTCCGCATCTGGCGATCCAGCACAAACTCGCTCACTGGCTGGCGATGGGGCTGGCCTACGGGCTGTCGATCGTCGGCTACTTCATGCTGTTCGAGCGGTTCCGGCAGGTCAGTTACGACACGCGACCGCTGCTCGCGCTCATGGGCGTGACGGCGTTGCCGATCGTGTTCGACGTCGCCGGGTTCGCGACGCCGTATCTCATCGACATCACATACGAACCGATCGGCGTGGTCGTGTTCGCCCTCGGGCTGCTGTTCGTCTACTTCGCGCGGTTTCAGGCCGTCCAGGCGACCGGCAGCCACGACGAGCCGATGGTCCTGCTCGACGAAACGGACCGGATCCGCGAGTACAACGACAGCGCCGAGTCGCTGTTCCCGTGTCTGCAGGGCGGGACGGCGCTGGGCGACCCGCTGTGGTCGGCCTTGCCCGAGGTGGCCGACGCGCTCGACGCCGACGAACCCATCGTCGGACTGGAGCGTGCGGACGGCCGCCACTACTATCGCGTCTCCGAGCGCCCCTTCGCGGCCGACCGCCCACAGCTCGGCCGCCTGATCGCCCTTCAGGACGTCACCGAACGCGAGCGCTACCGGCGGGAACTCGAACGCCAGAACGACCGGCTGGAATCGTTCGCCAGCATGGTCAGCCACGACCTGCGCAACCCGCTGAGCGTTGCGATGGCCCGCCTCGAACTGGCCCGCACTGAACGCGATTCCGGCGACCACCTCGACACCGCGGCCGACGCGCTCGAGCGGATGGAGACGCTGATCGACGACGTGCTCGCGCTCGCACGACAGGGCCAGCCGATCGACGAACCGACGACCGTCAGTCTCGCGGCGCTTGCCGGGGACGCCTGGGAAATGGTCGACGCACCAGATGTCGACTTCGAAACCGAGGACTGCAGGTTCGACGCCGACCCCGATCGGCTCCAGCAACTGCTCGAAAACCTCTTCCGCAACGCTGTCGAGCACGGCCGCTCCGATCCGGAGACGCGACTTACTGTCCGCGTCGGCCCGCTGTCTGACGGCGAGGGATTCTACGTCGAGGACGACGGACAGGGAATTCCCGAGGACGGGCGCGAGGAGATCTTCGAGAGCGGCTACTCGACGACCTCCACCGGAACGGGATTCGGACTGGCGATCGTCGGGGAAATCGCTGCCGCCCACGGCTGGTCGATCGCAGTCACCGAGAGCGACGAGGGCGGTGCACGCTTCGAGATCACCGGTGTCGAATCCGCGTGACGCGCTCGGCTGTTCGCATTCGGGCCCTTGCCGGCGGGAAACCGCCCGTCTTTTTGACGGTGCCTCCCCACCAGTGGCGTATGCGGGTCGCGTTCGTCTCGATGGAGACGACTCGTCACGACGACAGCGCGGGGAGGCGTCGCCTCGAGCGACTCGCCCGCCTGCTCGCCGAACGCGGCCACGACGTGACCGTCTTCTGCGCACGGTCCTGGGACGGCGAACGCGAGACGGCCACCGACGCCGGCGTGGTCTATCACGGCGTGACCGACGCGCCCGCACCGACGTCGTTCGCGCTTCGACTCCCGTGGGCGCTGACCCGGTTCGATCCCGACGTGGTCCACGCGCTGCCCACGCCCGCCTCGCAGGTCGTCGCCGCGAACGTCGGCGGGACGCTCGCGCGCGCACCGCTCGTTCTCGAGGCCTTCGGCGACACCGATCCCTCCGGGTCGCGGTGGGCCGGGCGCGCCCTCTCCGCGCCCGACCGGATCGTCACGCCCTCCGAGCTGGTCCGGACCGAACTCCGCGAACGCGGCGTCGCGGACGACCGCCTGCGGACGCTTCCCGAGAGCATCGACATGGACCTCGTCCGCTCGGTCGACCCGGCCGAGGACGTCGACGTCGCGTTCGCACACCCGCTCGACGAGACGGCCAACGTCAAGAGCCTCCTGCTGGGACTCGCCGAACTCCGCGACCGGGGCTGGTCCGCGACGATCATCGGCGACGGACCCGCCCGGGCGGACTACGAGCAGGAAGTCGAGGACCTGCGGATCGACGACCGCGTCGAGTTCGTCGGCGGGTGTTCGCGCGAACAGCGGCTGGCGATCTACAAGGGATCCCACGCGTTCGTCCAGACGGCCTACCGCGAGCAGTTCGCCACCGAGTTGCTGTGGGCGCTCGCCGCCGGCTGTGTCGGGATCGTCGAGTATCAGGCCGAATCCAGCGCCCACGAACTGATCGAGAACTACGACCGCGGCTTCCGGGTGACGACACCACAGCAACTCGCCGACGCGATCGTCGACGCCGGTGAGTTCGAACACCTGACGATCGAGGACTCGTGGGCCGACTACGACCACGAGGCCGTCCTCGAAGCGTACTTGCAGCTGTATCGGAATCTGCAGGGCGAATACGGGATGATAGGTTGAGAGGGATCGATGTCCACGCGTCTCGCATCGATCGCACGTCGATAACGAACACTCATACGGACTGCTGTCCGTCTGTTCCGTATCGACCGCCCGTAATCGGGCAGTTAGAGCGGTACATCGGTACAGCAGTCCGTATCACTCGTCGCTCGGTTGCGCGTCGCTGCTTCCGGGGCCAGTCGGGAAGTAGAACTTGCGTTCGGATTCGGTCTGGAAGCGGTCGAGCACCTCCTGTAGCGGTCCAGCGTAGCGCACGAGGTCACCGGCGCGTTCCGACACTTCGTTCAGTTCCGCGGCCTGTTCTTCGGCGGCCGTCGCGGCGTCTTCGGCTTCGTTCAGAACCACATCGGTTTCGGTGAGTACTTCGCCGATGAGAGTGGCTGTGTCTTCGAGACGATCGAGGGCGTCATCGAGATTGACGTTCTCGTGAGTAGCGTCGAGATCATCGAGGTCGGCGACGACCTGATCGAGGGCACCGGCGATGTCCTGGAGGCGCTGTTTCTGGTCGTCAGCCTGGTTCGACACCGTGAGTGCAGCGTCGACAGCGTCCTCGCTGGTTTCGCGGACGACATCGGCCGACTGCTGGACGTCCCGACCCGCCGTCTCGACCTCCTCGGCGAAACTCTTGAGCTGGCCGGTCGTCTGCTCGAGTTCGTCGATCATCTCGTTGAACTCAGTCGCGATACGGTCCATCGCCTCGTTCTCGCCGTCGGGGTCCATCCGCTGGGTGAGGTCACCGGTGGCACACTGTTGCATGATCCGGGCGTACTCGTCCGCCCGATCCTGGAGGTAACTGTTCAGTTCCATCGCCTCTGCGCGTGAGACTTCGGCCTCTTTTCGGGCTTGTTCGGCCTCTTCGATCCGCTCTTTGAGAGAATCACGCATGGCCGCGAACGAGGCGGTCAGCGTTCCGAATTCGTCGGCACGCTCAACCGAGAGATCGACGTCGAGGTTCCCCGACGCCAGTTCGTTCGCCTTGCCGGTGAGGCGACTCAGCGCGCTGACGGTCCCGCGACCGAAGACGAATCCGACCACGAGGAACCCGAGAAGCACCGTTCCGACGAGTACGAGGAGGCTGTTCGTTACCGTCGAACGGAGTGAGAACGCCTGCGATGTCGGTTCTTTGGTAATCACGACGAGGTCGCTGTTCGCTACCTTCGCCCATCCGGCGACGTGCGGTTCCTCTAGCTGGCCGCCTTCGGTGACAGACTCGGCGAACCCGGACTGACGTTCCGCATCGACGAACGACGGAAACCCACTCTGTCCGTCGATATAGTCCGGGAAGCTGCTCGTCCCTGCAGCCAGCGTCGTCTCTTCGGACGGTCGAGAGTCGGCGATGATCTTCCCTTGGTCGTTGACGACGACAGTGAACTGGTCCCGTGCGTTCGTCCCGAGGTCGCCAGCTAGCGTGTCGATGTCCGTTTGCATCGCGAGGACGATGTCCCGGTTGTCGTCAGTTTGGACCTCGCTGACGAAGTAAATGTTCGATCGCTGATTGGCGCGCACTGGATCAGAAATGAAGAGGTTGTCATCGCCGAGCTCGAGGTTGTCGATCGAGAGGGTGACCCAGGGCGCGTTGTCGGTCGAGAGCGTGTCGAAGTCGGGGTTCTCATTCGAGAAGTCGGGCTGGAACGCGTCGCTGCTGGTCGCCAGCACCTCCCCGTTCGCGCTGAGATCGATGTAGTACAGGTTCGCCACGTCTTCCGGGAGCCGCTTCATCTCTTCGTCGATACGCTCCTGGACGGTCTGAGGCTCGCCGCTCTCCATGTCGGCGAGATTTGCGAGCCGAATCGTGGTGTCCCCACGCTCGTTCTGCCAGGTGTCGAGTTGGAACGCGCCCTGTTGGGCGATCCCCGTGTACTCTGTCTCCGTCTCGTCGGACAGTTCCTGGGAGGTCTGCGTGAACGTGTATGCACTCACGCTCCCGACGAGTACTAACACCACTACCAGCGCGAGGAGGAACTTCGCGACGAAGCTCCGGCCGATGAATCTCGGCAGTAGCGTGCTCCCCGTCGCGCGTTTGCTTGCACCGTCACCGTCTGTAGTTTTCTCTGACATATATGTGCCCTGAGTTCGAACTGTCTCGATTTATGCGACGTAATTTATATACCGATCCGGGATCCGCTTGGCGTACTCGCCAACGGACGAAGCGATGGCGTCGAGTTCGTCACGTGCGGTGTCGGGTCCGTTCGCGACGACGCGACTCATCGCCGTCGCTGCTTCGTCCATGATATTCATGTTCTGTGGCGTATCGACTGGGACGGGTGGTGGCGACGTCGGGACGAGTTTCATCCCGTCGATAAATGTCTGTTCGTAGCCTTCACCCGCGACCTCGGGATACGCGCCCGCGACCTCGGGATACGCGTCAGCCTCGTACCGCCACTCGCTCCCGCTGTCGTCGCGATACATGTTGAATCGTGCGTGGCCCGCACGCGGTTCGTCACCCTGCCACTGGTGGGTCGACAGCAGGAAGTTCGCTGCCCGTGAGTTCGCCCACTGGATGAACAGCCACGCCGCCTTCTGGCTCTGTTCGTCGGTATAGGAACTGATTCCAGTCGCCCAGATCCACGTATCGCCGATGCGTTCGCGTCCGTCCTCGGTCCGCAACGGTGGTATCCACTTGGTGTTGGCCATCCGCTCCTCGTCGACGATTCCCGAGGTCTGTGGTGTCGAGTAGATCATCCCCACGTCGCCCCGATTGTACGTCTGGTTGTTCGCGTACCAGTCCATGGTCCAGGCCTGGGACGGCCCGTAGTTGTGGAGGATACTCCCGAATCGTTCCAGCGACTCGACGCCTCGATCGGAGTTTATTAGCGCTACGGCTTCGGGATCCGGATCGTCCTCGTTCAGCAGCACCTCCCGGTCGATCCACTTGGCACCGTGCGAGCGGAACATCGTCCCCCAGTTCGCGCTCGATAGCGTTGCGGACGCGGTTCGGGAGACCATTCCCTCCTGGTCAACCTCGCTCGACTCGGAGATCGCCTTCGCGTTCTGTTCGAGCTCTTCGAACGTCGTCGGTTCCTCGAGACCCAGCGTGTCGTACGTCTCCATGTCGTAACCGACACACCCGTATATCTCGATACCGTTCGGGAACCCGATGAACGAGTCTCCCCCGTCCGGATCGGGGAACGTCATCAATTCGATCGTCTGGTCCATGAAGTCCTCCATGGCCAGCCAGTCCTGATCGGTAAGCGTCGCGTCTTCGATGTACGGCCACAGGTCTTCGACCCAGGGATCCCCGTCGGTGCCCTGGTGGTAGCCACCGGCCGGCCAGAGCCCGACCATGAAGCCGTCGTATTCGCCGCTTTGGTCAGCCATTGCGTTCCTGGCCTCACGCCAGTACCGGTTCTCCTCGAAAATCTCGTACTCGACCGAGATGCCGGTTAGCTCTTCGAAATACGGGAGCAGAGGCTTGGTCGTCGTCGAGTACTTGTGCAGGCCCATCCCGAACTTCAGCTCGATACCCTCGCCAGCGAACATTTCCCAGTCGATACCTGCCTTTCTGGCGTGTTCGTTCAGCTTCTGTCCCCACTGTTCGATACCGTCCTCCCGCGTCGGGAGTTCACTCTGCTCGGGCTCGGTCGTGGGGCTGCCTGACTGTGTCGCACATCCCGCGAGTGCGAGTGTGCTGGCCACACCCAGTCCTGCGAGTGCCTTGCGGCGTGTATATGTGCGTTCCGTCCTGTTTGTCATAGTTGATCTCCTGGTAGACAGCGACGCCACTACGGACGGTACGGATCTCGCTACGAACTCCGCGTTAACGCGTCATACTCTAGGTCGAGTGGTGCCCTGCCCTTTGATGGGTCAATATGATTAATGAATCATAATAATGGTTGCGGCAGTAAAGAAATGCTCCCGGTGCCCAATTCGGCCTCCCGTGCCGGAACTGGCCTGTTACTCGTTCGCAAATGCATCCGGATCGTCGGCGGCAGCCACCACGTCCCGGGCGGCGACGTTCTCCTCGACGTCGTGGACGCGGATCACGTCCACGCCGCGCTCGGTCGCCAGTGCCGTCCCCGCGATCGTCGCGGCCATCCGCTCGTCGGCCTCGAGCCCGACGTGTCCGAACATCGATTTGTGTGAGTGCCCGACCAGCACCGGACAGCCCAGCGCTTTGAACTCGCCGATCCGACCCAGCAACTCGAAGTCCTCGGCGGGGGTCTTCCCGAAGCCCACCCCGGGATCGACGAGGATCTGTGCCCGGTCCAGTCCGGCTTTCTCGGCCAGCAAAACGCGCTCTTTCAGCTGGTCGAGGGCGTCCTCGACGACGTCGTCGTACTCGATCTCCCGGTCGGGATCGACCGGCGTGTCGATGCTGTGCATCACGACCACCGGTACGTCGTGCTCGGCGGCGAGATGGCGCATCTCCGGGTCTTCCAGCCCCGAGACGTCGTTGAGGATATCCGCGCCCGCCTCCAGTGCGGCCGCTGCGACTACGGCCTTGCGCGTGTCGATCGAGACGGCCACGTCCAGTTCGGCGATCCGCTCGATCACCGGGACGACGCGATCGATCTCCTCCTCGGCCGGGACCGGCTCCGCACCGGGCCGGGTCGACTCCCCGCCGACGTCGACGATGTCGACGCCGTTGTCGACCATCGTTTCGGCTCTGGCGACGGCGTCCTCGACGGCGTCGTACTCCCCGCCGTCGTGGAACGAGTCCGGCGTGACGTTCAGAACACCCATGATCGCGGTCCGGTCCTCCCAGGGATAGCCCCGCCGATCGGGTTCGACGCCGATCCCGAGGTGTTCGCGCAGCCGATCCGCAAGCGGGGAGAGACCGTACGGCTGACCGTCGAGCTTCCCGACCAGGCGCTTGAACTGCGCCATCGTCGCCATCATGACCACGTCAAGCGGTTCCTCGTCCTGATTGTTCAGCCCCGAGATCGCACACTCCCCGCCCAGCGAGAGCAGTTCCTCCTTGAGATACTGGGCCTGTCGGGGCTGGACGCGCGTCTTGACGGCGCGGTGGACGCCCTTCCCGCGCATCCGCCAGACGCCGGCGTCGGTCACGTGTGCGCCCGCGAGCGTCTCGCGAGCGTCGTCGAGGTCCTCGATCCGCTTTTCGATCGTCGCTCGCGTCCAGCGCGTGCGCGCTTCCCGGACAGCGTACAGCGATCCCGAAACGAGCACGGCGTCGCTCTCTTCCGCGGCGTCGAGCGCGATGTCCAGCGCGCCCGCCACGTCCGAACGCGTCTCGACGGTCGCCTCGGGGTACTCGCTCTCGAAGGCGGCGGCGATGACCGTCTCGTCGTCCGCCCGGTCGACGTCCGCCTGACAGGCCACGACGTGTTCGGGTTCGGGCAGCGCGGCGGCGATCCCCTGGTGGTCCTTCCCGACCATCGCACCCACGACGAGATGCAGGTCGTCGTACTCGAACGCCTCGAGCGTCTCGGTGACCCGCTCGCAGCCGCCGGGGTTGTGCGCGCCGTCGAGGACGACCAGCGGTTCCCGGCCCATCACCTCGAACCGGCCGGGCCAGTGGGCGTTTCGCAGTCCGGTGGCCAGCGTCGTCTCGTCGACGTCAGCGACCTGTCGAGCAAGCGTCGCGGCGACGCCCGCGTTGCGGGCCTGGTGTGCGCCCGGTAGCGGCAACCGCGTCTCGACGTGAAAGCCGTCGCCGTCGAGTTCGACCCGGCCGTCCGTCCCCTCGATACCGTGGTACGCGACCGTCGTGTCCGCCGCACTCTCGTCGACGGTCACGACCTCGCCGGCGACCGATCCGATCGCCTCGCGGGCGGAGCCGGTCGCACCGGTCACGATCGGCGCGTCCGCAGGTGCGACGTGGGCCTTGTCGCGAGCGATCTCCTCGACGGTCTCGCCCAGCAGGTCCGTGTGTTCGAGCGTGACGCTGGTGACGGCGCTGGCGACCGGATCGACGACGCTGGTGGCGTCGTAGCGGCCGCCGATCCCCACCTCGAGCACCGCGACGTCGACGTCGGCGCGGGCGAACTGCCACAGCGCCAGCACGGTCATCGTCTCGAAGAACGTCGGCGCTTCCCCCTCCGCCGCTCGTTCGGTCACGTACGGCTCGATCCGCTCGACGAACTCGACGAGCGCGGCTTTGGGGATCTTGCGGCCGTCGACGGTGATCCGCTCGCGCACGTCCTCGAGGTGGGGCGAAGTGTACAACCCGACGGAGAGTCCCGCCTCCCGGAGCGTGGATTCGAGCATCCGGGCCGTCGAGCCCTTGCCGTTCGACCCGGCGATCTGGACCGCCTGCAGGTCCTCGTGGGGATCGCCCAGTTCCGCCAGCAACGCCTCGGTGGCGTCGGTCTCGCGCCGGGGCGGGAACCGGCGCAACTCCAGACAGAAGTTCGCCGCCTCGTGGAAGTCCATGCCTGTTGCATCCGGGGCCGATCGCTTTAGGCTGTCGAACCCGGTCGTTCCGGCGCTCGGGGTTGACGGCTACGCTTCCAGTTCGTCCTCGCCGGCAAGTCGACGCACGAGCACCTGGAAGGCCAGCCCGACGACCGCCGCGACCGCCTCGGCGTCGGGTGCCGGCTCCGGCCGTTCCGCCTCCGGTTCGGCGTCGACGATCACGTCGTCCCCCTCGGATTCGTCCTCGCCGAGCAATCGACGCACAACTGCGGCCAGCACGGCCAGCGCGGCCCCGCCGACCGAGACGCCGAGCAGCGCTTTCCTGGCCTGTTCGCGCCGTGACGGCGTCTCCTCCTCTTCAGGCTCGTCTTCGTCGCCCCCGGTCTCGCCCACGCTGTCGTTGACCGCTTCGTCGGCCGGCCCGCCTTCGTCTCGCGTGTCCGCCGTCGGTGGAGCCGCGTCCGACCGTTCGGTCGGCTCGTCGAACGAGTCAGGCGGCTCGGGTTCGGACTCGCCGCCGATGCCCGGCACCCGGTCCAGCGAAAGGTTCGGTAGTCGATCCGTGAGGTCTCCGCGGTCCATACCGTCAGTATCGCCGGCCAGCGTCATATAGCCCGTGCCCGAGGCAGTCATACTGTCAGCAGGATCGCGACACTCGGGCGTCGAAAATCCCACGAACGGACAGCCGACAGTATCAGACGACTGCCAGTCCCCGCGGGAGCGACGCCCGATACCGCTGTTGCCAGTCGACCGGCAGGCGGTGCCAGCCGTCGCCCGTGGGCGATCGGAAGAGACCGTGATTGGTCAGCGCGTGAAACGCGTCGTCTGGCCCGGTCGCGAGTACCGCCCGCGCGAGCCCGTCCGGTCCGGGAAGTCCGTCCATCGTTCGCTCCCAGCGGTCGCCGACGCGGCGATAGACGTAACTCTGCCCGCCGGGGTCGTGCGCCCGATGGGCGCTGGTCGCAGCCGAGACCAGCACGTGCTCGGGGTCGTCCGGATCGACGGCGACGCTCCAGACGTAGTGGTGGTCCAGCCCCTGCTGTCGAAACCGCCAGCTGTCGCCGCCGTCGGCTGATTCGGCGTACCCGTCTCCGGCCGCGACGTACACTCGTCCGCGCTGTCTGCCCGCTCCGCTGGTCGCGATCTCGTGGACGTCTCGCGGCGCGTTCTCGGGACGGTCCTGCCAGCTCGACCCGCCGTCGGCGGTCCGGACGAGCGCGCCGGCCTCGATCCCGACGTAGAGCCGGCCCGGGTCGTGGGGATCGGGTTCGATCCACCGGACGTGGTGGGTCTCCGGTCGCGGCGGAAACGACCACTCGTCGGCCGACGGCAGGTCCGTCAATCCGGGGTGACGGGCGGTCTGCCGTCGGCAACTATTTACTCGCGCCGGTTCGGAACACGCATATGTCCTATCGCCGTCAGCCCTCCCCGTTTCTTACCGGCGTCGGCGTCGGAATCGGCGTCTGGATCGTCGGCTATCTCGTCGCGCTGGTCCTGGTCGTCGTCGTTCGACCGCCGGCCATCGAGTCCTTCTCGCCGCCCGGGTACGCCGGTGCGATCTACGTGTTCGGCTCCGCGTTCGTCTTGCTGGCTCCGTCAGGTGGTGCCCCGCCGCTGTTGATGGCCGTTCCCGCGTTCGTCGGCTTGCTCGTCGCCGTCGCCGGCGGGGCGATCGTCCCGGTTCGCGCCGGGCGACTCGCCGACGGCTGGGCCGCGACGAAAGCCGGCGCGACCGTCGGGATCGGCGTCTGTCTGGCGACGCTCGCGGCGCTCGCGCTGTATCTGCTCCCCTCGACGCCGGTCTCGAACACGGCCATCCCGCTGCGCTATCTCGCGCTCGTCTTTGGCAACCTCCTGCTACCGGCCTTCGCGGGCGCGCTCGGAGGTGCGCTCCAGCACGCGGCGACCCAGCCCTAGCAGACTTTTCAACGCCCCGCCCGTAGCCCGGATATGGCCGACGAAGCGTACCAGCCCGGAGCGTGCAACATCGGCGCGGGTGAACAGCGAAAGCGCCGCCTGCTCGGCTACGCGAGCTTCGCCGTCGCGTTCGCCTACATCGCGGCGGTCCTGCTCGCCGGCTATCCCGAGACCTACGTCCTGGGGAGTTTCATCTTCCTGTACGGAGGCGTCCTCGGGGTGTTACAGGCCCAGCGACAGTTCTGTGCCGGCTACGCGGTGGCCGGCCGCTACGGCTTCGACGACGCCGAGGGGTCCGTCGAGGACAGCGACGCCCGCTCGCAGGACATCCGCCAGGCGCTGTTGCTCTCCGCCAAGGCGCTCGCCGCCGCCGTGTTCCTCGTCAGCGTCATCTACGGGGCTGCAGTGTCAGTGTGACCGGTGTCTTCGCACGCCGATCGCTACTCAATCGGGCGAAACGATTAACACGGGAAACGTCCTCTAGTCGTGCTCACACGACCCATGGACGACCGGCCGTCCGACGATCCGATAACCGACGCGATCCTCTCGACGTCCCAGTACGAACGGCTCCGCTACGCCGAGGGGATCATCACCGTTCCCGTCTCCCGGGTCCTGACCTACCAGGCCGTGTTGCTCGCGCTGCTGGCCTCGATCCTGCCGCTGTATTCGCTCTATCCGCCGACGATCGGTGCGCACGTCGGGACGCTCGATCCGTTTCTCGCGGCCCCGAAGATCCTGTTTCTGGGGCTGGTCGGCTGGGTGATCGAAGTCGCCTCGGCGCTGGCGCTCGCCGCCCTGTACTGGTATCGCGTGGGGCACGAACCGCTCGAAGAGGGGACAGCCCGTGCGATCGTCAATCTCGAGCAGATCGCTATCGGGCTCTCGCTGGTGACCGGCGGACTGGCGATCGGGGCCACCGTCGCGCTCGTCTCGCTGGGCGTGTTCGGTGGCTCGCTCCTCTCGACGTATCTCACTGACGTCGCCGGGACGAACGTCTTCGCACACGGCGGCACGCTCTCTGTCGGCCACCTCGCCGTCCTGTCCGTGCTGGGCTGTCTTGTCGTCGTCTCGATCCGACTCGCGCTCGGACGCGCCGGTTGACCCGTTACGCTCGCGAGCGAAACGCGCCACAGGCGCGTCCGTTCACCGCTCCGCGCAGTAGTCGACGAAGTTCCGTAGAATCTGCAGTCCGGTCTCACCGCTCTTTTCGGGGTGGAACTGCGTCCCGAAGACGTTGCCGGCCTCGTTAGCGACGACGCTCGCGAACTCGGTGCCGTAGTCGGTCGTCGTCACGACGGCGTCGGGGTCGTCCGGCTCGGCGTAGTAGGAGTGCACGAAGTAGGCGTACTCCCCGTCGACACCTTCGACGAGGGGATGGTCGCGCTCGACGGACAGCTGGTTCCAGCCCATGTGCGGGATCTTGCGATCGCCGGTGAACCGGCGGTTCGCCCCCGGGATCAGGTCCAGCCCTTCGACGTCGCCCTCGCCGGCGTGTTCGGCCTCCTCGCTCGTCGTGAGGAGCATCTGCATGCCGAGACAGATCCCGAACAGGGGTTTTCCGTCCGCCGCGAGTTCGACCAGCGTCTCGCGGAACGGACCGGCGTTGTCCATTCCCTCGGAGAACGCCCCGACGCCCGGCAGGACGATCCCGTCTGCGGCCTCGAAGTCGGCGAGATCGTCGCTGATCTCGACGTCTGCGCCGGCGCGTTCGAGGCCGCGGGTGACGCTGCGGAGGTTCCCCAGTCCGTAATCGACCACCACGATCGACGCCGTGGTCGCTCGCGTGTTGCTCATACCCGCTGTTGGTGGAGTGTCGTCAAGTTCCTTTCCGTTCGCGCAACCGGTCGGCCTCGCGGGCCACTGCCAGCATCGCCCCGTGATCGCGGCCGTTCGAGGCGACCAGTCCGTGGCTGTCGTGGTGCCAGTCCTCGCCGTCGATATCGGTGACCCGTCCGCCGGCCCGCTCGACCAGGTGCACGCCCGCGATAGAGTCCCACGGGTTCGGCCGGACGTTGGTGATCGCCCCTTCGATCGACCCGGCGGCGACGAGCGCGAGGGCGACCTGAACGGATTTCAGCCGGACGAGGTCGCCGAACCGGGTCACGATCCCCTCGGCGGCTGCCGCGTACTCGTCTCTGCGGTCGAAGTCCCACCACACTGTCGGGGCGACGGTGAACGTCTCCAGGTCAGTCCGTCCCGAGACGGAGACCGACTCGCCGTTGCGCCGGACCCCGTCCCGTTCGGCGACGTAGGTGTCGCCGACCGCCGGCAGCACGTTCGCCGCCGCGATCGGTTCGCCGTCCTCGACGACTGCGACGCTCGTCGCCCAGTGACGCATCCCGCGCACGTAGTTGTTCGTCCCGTCGATCGGATCGATCACCCAGGCTCGCCCCTTTTGGGGTACGTCCGTTCTGGCGTCGTTTTCCTCACCGACAATCATACCCTCCGGGTCCGACTCCCGGATCGTCGATACGATCCGCTGCTGTGTCCGGCGGTCGGCCCGGGTCACGTAATCGGTCTTGCCGGCCTTGCGCTCGACCGGGAGATCCGTCCGGAACAGGTCGACGGCGGTCGTCGCTCCGGCTTCGGCGGCCTCGCGAGCGAGGTCCGTGATCGTCATACTCCCACCGATGGTGAACACACATGTATCAGTATCGGTCGGATATCGAATATATAACGATACGTATTGAAAAATAGACGAGGCGATGAGAGATAGTCGATCAGTGCTATCTGTCGGAACAGTCGAGGCGCGGAGTCTGGCGGTCGTCGATCAGGGGGAACGAAGCGACGCGAGCGGCGGCAATAGCAGTGAGGCCGCGGGCGGTCGTCGAGTCCGCGCTCCGGCGGGCGTGGGCCATCTCGAGGCCCGTCTCGTCGGCGACCGGGACGAACCGGACAGTCGTTCCCTCGGGCGAGACCTCGAGCAGGAGATACGACTGCGGGAACGAGCACGTCGTCGGCGCGGCGATCTCCCGGACGCCACGGTAGTGATCGGCCGTCGGCAGGTGGTAGTGGCCGGTCAGGGTCAGGGCCGTGTCACCCGCCGCGAGCGTCTCGGCCAGCGGCGTCGGTTCGCGCATCGTCGGCGGGACAGCCATCTCCGGTTCGATCGCCTGGTGGGCCGCCAGTTGCTCCGAGACCGGCGGGAAGTTGTGATGCACCAGCACGACGGGGTCAATGGCGTTTTCAAGCGCTTCGGCCAGCCAGTCGCGCTGGGACTGCTCGACGTGGCCGTCGTGACTCTCGGTGAGGCGTTCAGCAGTGCCGGCGCTGTTCACGCCGAAGACGTCGAGCCCGGCGACCTCGGCGTGGAAGGGCAGCTCGCCCGGACCGTACTTTCGTGCGAACCGCTCGAGTGGGGGTGTCTCGTGTTCGTCGCTCGCCTTCGGCACGTCGTGGTTGCCGGGCACGGCAAGAAACGGCACGTCGAGGTCCGCGAGTACGTCGTCGACGGCCCCGTAGTTCCAGGGTTCGCCGTCCTTCGTCAGATCGCCCGGCGACAGGACCGCGTCGACGTCGCGCCGGCGCATGTCCTCGACCGCCGCCGCGAAGTGATCGACGGTGTGCTCGAACAGCTTCGAGGTCCCCTCCGCCCGGGTCGAGAGGTGCGGATCGGCGACGACGCCGACACGCGCTTCGGGTCCCCGGGGCCGGTCGAGATGTGCGAGGACGGGGCCCGACGCCGTCATAGTTCCCCCGGGAAGAACGGCGTCGGATCGTCGTGATAGAAGCTCCCGAGGCGAGTGCCGTCGAGCGTCTGGACGTGCGAATACATCTCGCCGCGCTCGCGGACAGCCGTCACGAGTCCACCCGCGTGTGTCATGTCCACGCCGCCGACAAGCAACACGGCGATCTTCCGATCGGTGTCAGTCACCTTCGTGATCGTGAACAGGTCGCTGCTGAGCCGTCGGTTGAAGACCTCGTAGGCGTCGAACGAACCGTCGGCAATCGCCGACTCGACGTCCGCCGCGACGTCGCCCGGAGCGACGTAGACGAACCCGAATCGGTCGGTCTCGCCCGCCGCAGGCGGTTCGGGTGTGGCGTGTGCCGCCCGCACAGTCGTCACGTCCCAGCCGTCCGAGGCCATCGACTCGGCCATCTCGGTCGCCATCGAGAGCGTCCGTCCCCACGCGTTCTTGCCGCCGTCAGAATGGGCTGCCATATCGGCGCTTTCGAGTACCGGTACAAGAAGATTCTGCCTTCGTGGCCATTTGATAGTGATATATAGAGCAATATTCGGAACATTTCTTTATTACATCATTATATTTCAATTAGCAGCTTTCGTAACAGTTCCATCCCGAGGTGGCGTTGATGCCCGAGAAAACGACTCGACGCGGGTTCCTGACAGCAGCGGGCGGGGGCGCAGCCGCGGCACTGGCCGGTTGTTCGAGCGGACCATCCGACGACGGATCGACGCCGACCGAGACTGGCGGAGCGCCGTCGTACGGTGGTGACGGCGACACGGCGTCCGAACAGACCGACACCGACGAAAAGGAGACGCCCGCCGAGCCGGGCGGGACGTTGCAGATGATGGCGAGTGGCTCCATCCAGACGCTCGATCCGATCAACGCGAAGGGGTCGGGCGCCGGCTACGACCAGTACGGTCGGTCGCTCATGGAGTTCAAAGACGGGCTGTACCCCCCGGAGGCCGAACTGGCGACCGATTACACCGTTTCCGATGACGGACTGACCTATACCTTCGACCTGCGCGAGGACGTCACGTTCCACGACGGCTCGGAGCTGACCGCACACGATATCGTCTACTCCTACCGTCGGCTGGCCGGCTCGGAGAACTCCCGCAACCGGGACGACATCATCGGCGAGACGATGACGATCGCCCACGAGAAGGATCCATCACGGACGGAACCGACAGACGAGACCACGCTTTCTGATTACGTCCCCGGTTCACTCGCGGTCGAGGCAGTCGACGATTACACGTTCCGGTTCGAACTCGAGAGCCCGTTCCAGTACACGCTCTTCCAGATCGCCGGCGGCGCGTTCGCGGTGCTCCCGGAGAACGCAGTCGGGGACATCGAAGGCTACGACGGGGAGTACAGCTACAACGAGTTTTTCAGCACCGAAAACGGGGGGCCGACATACGCCGGGCTGGGACCGTTCGAGGTCGACTCCTGGACGAAGGGCAGCCAGATCAAGCTCACGAAGTTCGAGGATTACTACGGCGACGGACCGCTGCTCGACGGGATCACTTACACGGTCGTCGGGAGCGGGCAGACGCGCCTCCAGCGGTTCAAAAACGGGAACGCGGACGTCCTCGAGGGGATGCCGACGGCGTCGTTCAACCCCGGTAACGTCTCCATCGAGGAGACGAGCGGGAACCGCTCGACCGGGACCTACACCTTCGACGACGGGACGGAAGTCAACTACGGGCAGATCCCGGCGCTGACGACCGAGTACCTCGTGTTCAATACGCTCGAGGTGCCGATTCCGGTCCGGAAAGCGTTCGCCTACGCGATGAACCAACACGAGATCGCCCAGAACGTCTACAAGGGCGTCGCCAAGCCAGCCTACCACATCACGCCCCCGGCCCCGTATCCGACCTTCGAGGACGGCGTCTCGTCCGTCGAGACCTACGACCGCCACGCCGAATCCGGCTACCAGTCGGTCACCGACTACGGCGCGGACGGCTATCCCTACGGCTACGGGGAGAGCCTCGTCGGCGAGGCGACCGCTGTCATGGAAGACGCGGGGTACGGGTCGGAGGACATGTATTCGATTACGGCGACGACGATTACCGGCGACAGCGGCTACCAGTCCGTGTTCACGCGCCTCCAGCCGAAGTTGCGGGCCGCACACATCGACATGAGCATCGAAGAGGCCGAGTTCGGGACGATCATCAGCCGCGCGATCAGCGGCGACATGGAGGTCTTTGCCCTCGGTGACGGGATGGAATATCCCGGCCCCCAGAACTTCCTGCGGTTCCTCTACGGCGAGAGTCCGAGCGGGCAGTTCACCCGGTGGGGTGCTGAAGGAAGTTACCACGACGCCGACCGCCGCCAGCAGGCACTCGACGCCTGGGAAGAGAACTACGCCGCAGACGACGCGACCCAGGCCACCCGCAACCGTGCCTTCCAGGCGATCGAGGAAATCAACTGGGCGTCTGTTCAGGAGTTGCCGACCGTCCACCCGACGGCCCAGCGCTTCTGGCACGACCACGTCGACGTCGAGATGTACGGCGTCATGGAGAACCAGACCTTCGACGACGTGACGCTGAACCGATAACGGAGTCGACCGGCTGTGATATCTCTGTATGTGACTGTGCGGGCGACCGCCCGACGCCCGACGAACGTCTCTCCCGAGTGGCAACCATGAGCAGATTCAAATATCTCGCCAAACGGTTCGCACTGAGCGTCCCCGTCATCTGGCTCGGCACCTCGATGACCTGGTTCATCATCTACATGGGGCCGATCGATCCGGCCTCGCGGCTGCTCAGTCAGGGCCAGATTCGCAATCCAGCCGCCTACGAGGCCGCACAGACCCAGCTCGGACTCGACCAGCCGCCGCTGCAACACTACGTCGACTGGATGACGAGTCTGCTCACGTTCGATCTGGGCCGAACCTGGCTGCTCTATCAGGGGTCAAACGTGAACGCGCTCATCCTCGATTTCCTGCCGCGCACGCTGTGGCTGGGGCTGTGGTCGGTGCTCATCGCCGTGTTCATCGGCGTCTCGATGGGCTTTTACGCGGGGATGCGCTCGAACAGCGTCTCCGATTACGTCGCCTCTATGGGCGGGATCGTCTGGCGGGCGATGCCGAACTTCTGGCTGGCGATCATGCTCCTGACGCTTCTGAGCACGCCGGCCTGGCTGTTCGGCTTCGACTACCAGCAGTTCGGCGTCCCGCTCGACGGGCTCACCGGTAGCCCCGACATGTCCCGCATCGGGACTGTCGACGGCTTTCTGGCGGCGACGAAGAAAGTCCTGCCCGCGGCGCTCGTGCTCGGGTCGGCCTCGATGGGCAACGAGATGCGGATCGGCCGGACGGCCGTCCTCGAAGTCAAAAACCAGAACTACGTCGACCTGGCGAAAGCCAAAGGCGTCTCCGACCGCGCGCTCGTCTGGAAGCACATCTTCCGCAACGCGCTGGTCCCGCTCGTCCCAATCGTCACGACCGAGGCCTTCCTGCTCATCGGCGGGAGCGTCCTCGTCGAGACGGTCTTCGGTATCAACGGGATCGGCTACCTGTTCTTCGAGGCGGCCACATCGGGCGACCTGCCGCTGGTCGGCACGCTGATGTACATATTCATACTCATGACTGTTGGAATCAACCTCTTTCAGGACCTGTTGTACACGATCATCGACCCGCGAGTCGGACTGGAGGGGACCTGACATGGCCGGAACGACCGCGGACGAAACGGAGTCACGGTGGTCGATGGCTGTCCCGTCGGACTGGCGCGTGCTCGCGTGGTCGAGCGCGGGCTTTCTGCTGGTCGCCGTCCAGGCCGGAGCGCTCGCGGAGTTCGTCTTCGGCTTTCTCGCCGACGCGCTGGCGTTCGTTCCCGCCGTCGGGCCGCTTGAGTCGGTGCTGTCGTGGTCAGTCGGCGCGGCGAAGACGGCCGACGCCGCGGCCGCCGAGGTCCCGACGCTGCTCTCGCGGGCGGTGTTCCCCAACGAGGGATACTGGAACGGCGAGCGCTGGGTCGGGACCTTCATCGGGTTCCGGCCGGGGATCGCCTGGGCGGTCCGAGTGCTGGCGGTGTACGCCTACGCCTTCGGGTTCGCCGCGTGGGCCTTCGTCGGCTACCGGCTGTATCGACGCCGCTACCGCACCGCCCAGTGGACGCCGCGCGACGACATGGTCGATCGCTTCCGCTCGCACGGGTGGGGCAAGTTCGGTCTGGTCGTCGTGTTCATGTTCGTCGTGATGGCGGTCTTCGCCCCGACGCTCGGCCCGACAACAGTCGATCAGAACATGCGCAACTCATACACCCACGAAATCGACTACTGGAACGCGGACACGGGGCAGGTCGAGACGATCACCGTCGGGGAAGCGAACCTCAACACGCAGTCTCGCGGTGACAACCCCCAGACGGTCATGCCCTTCCAGACCGACCAGTACGGCCGGTATCACCCCTTCGGGACGCTGCCCAACGGGCGTGACCTGTTTACCTTTATCGTCGCCGGATCGCGTATCTCGCTGCTGATCGGGCTGCTCGCGGTGGGTCTGAGCGCGTTCCTGGCGACGTCGCTGGCACTGGTCGCGGCCTACTACAAGGGCCGTGTCGACCTCGGGCTCGTGTTGACGTCAGATTCGGTGATGGCGATGCCGCAGCTGCTGTTGTTGATCATGCTCACGTCGGTCCTGGCCGGGACGTGGATCGACGGCATCTACAGCGGCGGGTTCCTGCTGGCGCTCATCTTCGCGTTCACCGGCTGGACGTACATGTGGCGGTCGCTGCGCGGTCCCGCCCTACAGATCTCCGAACGGCAGTGGATCGACGCCGCCCGGAGTTACGGTCAGACGCCCCGGAAGATCATGCGCAAGCACATGCTGCCCTACATCACGGGCTACCTGCTGATCTACGGGTCGATGACCCTCGGCGGTGCGATCATCTCGATCGCCGGGCTGTCGTATCTCGGACTGGGCGTCTCGGCCCCGACGCCGGAGTGGGGCCGGGCGATCGAGATCGGCCAGGAGTACGTCAACACCGGCTCCTGGCACATCTCGCTGATCCCCGGCGTCCTCATCACGGTCGTCGTCACTGGCTTCAACGCCCTCGGTGACGGGATCAGAGACGCGATCGATCCGCAGTCCGACGCCGCGGACGGCGGGGTCGCAAGCACCGGAGGTGGCGCATGAGCGACCCCTTGCTGGAAGTTCGAAACCTCCGGACGGTCTTCCACACCGAGCGGGAGGCGATCCACGCCGTCGACGGCGTCAGCTTCGACATCCGCGAAGGCGAGTCGGTCGGCCTGGTCGGCGAGTCCGGCTCGGGCAAGTCCGTGACGGCCCGCTCGATCCTCGGCCTCGTCGAGCGACCCGGTTCGATCGAGAACGGCGAGATCGTCTTCCGGGGTGAGGACCTGACCGAGGACAACTGGGAACGCCACCGCGGGGACATCTCGATCGTCTTCCAGAACCCGGGGACGTCGCTCAACCCCGTCTACACGGTCGGCAACCAGATCAAGGAGGCGCTGAAGATCCACGAGGGTCTCAGGGGGAAAGAAGCCACCGAGCGAGCGATCGAACTGCTCGAAGCGGTCGGCATTCCCGACGCGGGCATCCGCGTCGAGGAGTACCCCCACCAGCTCTCCGGCGGAATGCAACAGCGTGTCGTCATTGCGATCGCGCTCGCGTGTGACCCGGACCTGCTGGTCTGTGACGAACCGACGACCGCGCTCGACGTCACGACCCAGGCGCAGATCCTGGACCTCCTCGAGGACCTCCGGCGCGAGGAAAACCTCTCGCTGCTCTTCATCACGCACGATATGGGCGTCATCGAGGAGGCGACCGACCGCGTGAACGTGATCTACGCGGGCGAGATCGTCGAGACGGCACCGACCGAGCAGCTGTTCGACGAGCCGGCCCACCCCTACACGCGCGCCCTGCTCGAGAGCATTCCCGGACAGGTCGACCCCGACGAGCGACTCCCGACCATCGAGGGCGAAGTGCCGACGCCGACCGAACCCGCGACCGACTGTCGGTTCGCCGACCGCTGTCCGGCCGCCGGACCGGCCTGCCGGAACACCCATCCCGACACGATGGATGTCGGAGACGGCGACACCGAGCACACGGCCGCGTGTCTGTTGCACGACGGCCGCTATCACCTCGAGGAGGACCCTGTCGAACAATGAGCAATCGCGTATCTCCACGTCACGACGCCGCCGACGAGTCGTCCGACGAACCGTTCGTCTCGATCCGGAACCTCAATACCTACTACGACAGTTCCGGGATCGTCACTTCGTCCGATCCGGTCCGCGCCGTCGACGGCGTCTCGCTGGACATCCACGAGGGCGAGACCGTCGGCCTGGTCGGCGAGTCCGGGTCCGGAAAGACGACACTCGGCCGGACGCTGCTGGGGCTTGAAGACGCCGACGCCGGGACCGTCGAAGTCGAGGGGAGGGACGTGACCGCCCTCTCCGGTGACGAGCGCCGGGAGTGGCAACAGAAGGCCGCGTTCGTCTTTCAGGACCCCGAAGAGAGCATGAACGAGCGGATAACGGTCGGCGAGATCGTCCGCGAACCGCTGGAGGTCCACGACTGGCCGACGGTCACCGTCGAGACGGTCGGTCAGTCGCTCGCGGTCGCCGGCGACGCCGTGCCCGCCGAGGGGGACACCCCCGATCTGTTCGTCGACGTAACGGGGAGCGACCCCGAGGTAACGGTCCGGGACCGACTGCCGCTGCGTCCCGACGACATCGCCGTCGAGCGTGACGGCGACACGGTCGCAGTCGAACTCCGAAAGCACCCGGAGGAAATCCGCCAGGACCGCGTGTTCGATCTGCTGGCGGCAGTCGGACTCAGCGAGGAGCACTACTACCGCTATCCCCACCAGTTCTCCGGCGGACAGCGCCAGCGGATCGGCATCGCCCGCGCGCTCGCGCTCGACCCCGAATTGCTCGTGCTCGACGAGCCCGTTTCCGCGCTGGACGTGAGCGTTCAGGCCCGGATCATCAACCTCCTCGAGGAGTTGCAGGACGACCTCGGGCTGACGTACCTGTTCATCGCACACGACCTCTCGGTTGTCAGGCACATCGCCGACCGAGTCGCAGTCATGTATCTCGGAACGATCGTCGAGTCGGGACCCGCAGCGGACATTTTCACCGACCCCGAACACCCCTACACGGTGTCGCTGCTGTCGGCCATCCCGGGAAGCGGGTCGCCGTGGGACGGCGACCGAATCACGCTCCGCGGGACGCCGCCGAGTCCTCGCGATCCGCCGGCCGGGTGTCCGTTCGCGACGCGGTGTCCGGCGAAGATCCGACCGGACGACTGGGACATCCCGGAAGCGACATGGCGCGCACTCGACACGCTGTATGCGGTCTTTCGCACCCGTGCCCGATCGGAAACCTCGGCAATGGACTACCTGAACCGGCTGCTCGGCCGCGAGATCGACAGCTCGGCGCTCACCGAACTCCGCTCGGAACTGATCGACACCCACGAGCTACCGGAAGACGCCCTCGAGATCGTCGAATCGGCCTTCGAGACCGCCCGACACGGCGACGACGAGGCGGCCGCAGTGGAGATTCGTGAGGCCTTCGGCTCCCGATGTGACGCCGAACATCCGGACCCCGAAGACGGACCGCGAACGAACCGGTGTCTCCGACGCGAACACCAGTACGACGACGCGCTGACGACGCTGTCGCGTCGAAGCGGTGACGACGACGCGGGCCTCGATTCGAACTAGAACTCCCCGAGTCGCGCCTGATCGCCGCCGTCGGTGAACTCCCCGGCGCGCTCGATCGTCGCCGCGAAGGTCGCTTCCTGACTGCGGTCGTACAGCGTCGCCGCCGGATGGACCGACACGAGGACGCGTCGCGTCTCCCCGGCGACCTGCGCGTCGAACAGTTCGCCGGCCTCGCTCGTGACGGCCACGTCTCGCTCCAGCAGGTGCTCGCTGGGCACTTTCCCGAGCGTGACGATCACCTCCGGATCGACCCGATCGATCTCCGTCTCGAGGTATCCCCGGCAGTTTTCGAGTTCTTCGCTCGTCGGATCGCGGTTCTCGGGCGGGCGACACCGCACGCAGTTGGTGATACGGACGTCCGGCCGCGCCAGTCCGGCGTCGCGCAGCGCCTCGTCGAGGACGTCACCGCTGCGACCGACGAACGGTTCGCCCTCCTGGTCTTCCTGAGCGCCCGGCGCTTCGCCGACGAACAGTAGATCCGCGTCGGTCGGGCCGACGCCGTTGACGATCCGGCTCCGCAAGTCGACGAGGCCACCACAGCGCTCGCAGTCTGTCACGCGCAACTGCTCGTCCATGCTGTCGAGTGAGGGGTCCGGAACCATTAACGCTCACAATTCCCGCCGGAACGCCGCGGCGGCTCTGGCCGCCGCCCGGGCGACTCGCAACGGCTCGGGCCGGCCGCCCTCCGGTGTGAACGCCCGGACGATTCGGTCGGCCTCCGACCCCGAACACCCGACGGCCCGGACGTAGACGGTCTCACCGTCGAGATCGACCACCCGCCGCGGTGGCTGGTCGCGATAGGTCTCCAGCCGGCGTGCGAGCGTCTCACCGTCGAAGGCGTCCCGCAGGGCCGGCTCCAGCCCCTCGCTGTCCTCGAAGGAGACGGACAGCACCGGCCGATCGACCGCCTCGGCGATCGCATGCAGGTCAAGCAGGTTGTACCAGGCCGGGGCGATCCCGGCCAGCAGGACGTACCGGACGTCCGGGCGATCGAGCCGGTCGAACAGTTCGATCACCGACGGGGTCGCGTCGCTGCCGCCGACCGTACACTGCCCGAAAACGAAGCCGTCGACGACGCGATCGGCACGCACGACCGCGCCGGCGAGCGTGCTCGTCGCCCCGCGATAGGACTCGGCCACGCCGAGGGCCCGAACCCCCGACTTCATGGCGATTCATACTGCCGGCTGTACGTTCGTAAAGATATTCGCAGGGTGGCGAATTCCTTCAGTTTGTTACAGCCGGCAGTATCAGAGACGGTTCGATCGGATCCGGCCACGTCAGGTGTTCTCCTTGATGTCCGAGAGGCGGTCGATCAGTTCGTCGTTCGAGGCCGTGAACTCGAACTCGACATCGCCGTCGTGGGCGTTCTGATCGGCAGAAACGCCGCCGTCGTCATCGAGGTCCGTGTCGTACTCCTGGTTCTCCTGTTCGGATTCGTCGTAGCTCCCGAACCCCATGTTCGTCTAGACGTGTGGGTCGGAATCCAAAAAATGTCGCTGAAAATTACCATCGGGTGGTCCGCGGAACAATACGGCGATTTTCCGGGACGTTTCGACGGGGCGATCCCCATCATATTTGTTTCCGACCCACACATAGAGGACCGTGAACGAACGGGCAACGCGGGCGCTATCGGTCGGGCGGACGCTACTGGGAGTTGTACGTCGGTCGCCGCTGACGCTGTTGGCCGCGGCGATCGCTTACTACGCGTTCGTTTCGCTGCTTCCACTGTCGTTGCTGGCGCTGTCGATCGCCTCGGCGCTCGGCGGGGACGCGCTGGCCGAGACAGTCGTCGCCCAACTGGGCGACGTCCTCACTCCGAGCGGCGAAGAACTGGTCCGGTCAGCGCTGACGACCGCTCGTGGACGCGGCGGCGCGACCGCGATCGGGGTCGCCGTCCTGCTGTGGGGCGGACTCAAGTTCTTTCGGGGCCTGGATATCGCCTTTTCGATGATCTACGGCACTCAGCGGCAAGTGACGCTGTTCACGCAGTTCCGGAACGCCATCACGGCGCTGTTCGCTGTCGGCGTCGCCGTCGGCGCGGTCGTACTCGCGGCCGCGCTCGCCGGTCTGGTCGGCGTCTCGGCCCCGACGGTAATCGCGCTCCCGGTCGTCCTGACGGCCGCGTTCCTGCCGCTGTACGTGATCTTTCCGGACGTCGACCTGCGCGTCCGCGAGGCGCTGCCCGGCGCTGCGTTCGCGGCCGTCGGCTGGACCGCTCTCAGTGCCGTGTTCCAGGTGTACGCCGCCAGTACGGGCGGATCGGCGCTGTACGGCGTCCTCGGCGCGGTCCTGCTGCTCGTGACGTGGTTCTACGTCGGCGGCCTCCTGTTGCTTGTCGGGGCGGTGCTCAACGGCGTCCTCGCCGGCGATGTCGAGGCCGTCGAAGACCGGCAACTACAACAGGGTGCGCACCGAGACACCGAACAACGAATGAGCGACTCGGGGGCCGACGACGCCGACGGTGGCACCGGCGAGTCCAGACAGCGCGAGGACCGCGATCTGCAGGCCGAACTCGAGGAGTTGCAGACCCGGATCGACGAGCGGACGCTCCATCGCGACGAGATCGAGCGCGATCTCAAACGCTACGTCCGCAAGCGTGTCCGGCGTGGCCACGCCACCGGCTGGGGCCCGTATCTCGTGCTCCTGTACGGCACGGTGATGACGCTCGGTGCGTTCTATTTCCTGTCGGGCTGGATCGCGTTCCTCTCGATGATCGTGATCTGGCTGTCGACGCTCGGGCTGTACGCGCTGATGCTGCTGGTCGGCGTCACCGTCAGTGCTGCCGGACTGCCCGGAGCGCTACTCGATAAAGCGCGGGACTTCCGTCGCTGACGATGCGGGGGATCGGACTCCCGTCGCTACTGGCGGAACTGTTCGGTCCGCTCGTCGTCGTCTTCGCACTGCTCACCCAGCTCGGTGACACCTGGTTTCTCTTCGCGCTCGTCGTGTCGAGCTACTGGTTCGGGCCGCACACGCCCCGGATAGGCGACGGACTCGACCGTCGTCGTGGCGCCATAGTCGTCGGGCTGTTGTTGCTGGCGTTCGTGCTCGTCTATACGACCAAGCCGCTGTTCGGCTTGCCGCGCCCGCCTGGTGCGGCGGTTCCCCCTCGCGGCGACCTCGTTCCCGACGCACTGGCCGGCGTCTACGAGTGGCTCTCGACGTCGAGCGGCTTCGGGTTCCCGAGCGGACACGCCACGGGATCGACGCTGGTCTACGGCGGACTCGCCTGGGCCGTCCGGATCGGCTCCCCTCGACGCCGGGCAGTGATCGCGGCCGTCCTGATCACCGTCGTCTCGCTGTCGCGACTCGCGCTGGGAGTGCACTACCTCGTCGACGTGCTCGCGGGGACGGCGCTGGCGCTGACGGGGCTTGCGGTCGCGATTCGACTCGCGACGCCCCGTCGAGTCTTCGGGCTCGCGGCGGCCGTCGGATTCATCGGACTGACCGCCGTCGGTCCGACCCCGGATCTCCTCGCGAGCACGGCCATGGCAGTCGGCGCGACGGTCGTCTGGACCGGGTTCGGTGACGAACTCCTCGCGACGCCCTCACGAGCGGGCGCGCTCGCGACGGCCGGCGTCGGCGCTGTCGTCGCCGTCCTGGGTGGGGGGCTTGCGCTCCTGGTCCGGACGGGCCCCCTTCTGAGCGGGGGCGGAGCGCTGCTGGTCGGCGCGGGAATCGTCGCGATGCCGCTGGTCGGCGACCGCGTCGCGAAAACGGTCGCTGCGCAGAACTAGAACGTCTCCAGGTAGCGGTCGACCTCCCACTCGGAGACGTCCACGAGGTAGTCCTGAAACTCCGAGCGCTTGGCCTCGACGAACTTCTCTCCGATGTGCGGGCCGAGCGCCTCGAGCACGACGTCGTCGTCTTCGAGCGCGTCGATCGCCTCGCCGAGGTTGGTCGGCAGCGTGTCGATGCCGTACTCCTCGCGTTTCTGCTCGTCGAACTCGTAGATGTTCTCCCGGACCGGGTCGGGGCAGTCGAGGTCGCTCTCGATCCCGTCGAGCCCGGCGTGGATGAGCGCCGCAAAGGCGAGATAGGGGTTGCACGACGGGTCGGGGAAGCGAGCCTCGATCCGGCTGGCGGCCGGGACGCGAGCGGCAGGTTTGCGGATCAGCGCCGAGCGGTTGCGGTCGCTCCAGGCGACGTACACCGGTGCCTCGTAGCCGGGTACCAAGCGCTTGTAGCTGTTGACCGTCGGGTTGGTGACCGCGGCGAGCGCGGGCGCGTGTTCCAGCACGCCGGCGATGAAGCTGTGGGCCGTCTCGCTGAGGTTGAACTCGTCGTCCTCGTCGTGGAAGGCGTTTTCGCCGTCCTCGAACAGCGAGATGTGGGTGTGCATGCCCGAGCCGTTGATCCGCGGGATCGGCTTGGGCATGAACGTCGCGTGCAGGTCGTGCTCGGCGGCGATCGCTCGAACGACCGCCCGGAAGGTCGCGACGTTGTCGGCGGTCGACAGTGCGTCGTCGTAGGTGAAGTTGATCTCGTGCTGGCCTCGCGCGACCTCGTGGTGGCTGGCCTCGATGTCGAAGCCCATGTCCTCCAGCCCGTAGATGATGTCCCGGCGGACGTCGCTGGCGAGGTCTTTCGGCGCGAGGTCGAAGTATCCCCCGGCGTCGCTGGTCTCCGTCGTCGCCCGCCCTTTCTCGTCTTCCTCGAACAGGAAGAACTCGGGTTCGGGCGCAGCGTTGACCGTGTAACCCATCTCCGCGGCCCGGTCGAGCGCGTCTTTCAGCACGCCGCGCGGGTCGCCGACGAACGGTTCGCCGGTCGAGGTATCGTGGACGTCACAGATGAGCCGCGCGCTGTTGCCGCCGTCGATCTCGTCGCGACTGCGCCACGGGAGAATCGAGAACGTCGACGGGTCCGGAACCAGTCGCATGTCCGATTCCTGGATCCGCACGTAGCCTTCGATCGAGGAGCCGTCGAAGTAGATCCCCTCGGTAAACGCCTTCTCGGCCTGATCGGCCGGGATCGAGACGTTCTTGACCGTCCCCAGAATGTCCGTGAACTGCAACCGCAGGAAATCCACGTTCTTTTCCTCGATTTCGTCGAGGACCGCCTGTTCCTCCGTTGTGAGTTCGCCTGTCATTGTGATCTACAGGTGTGAGATATGGGGCTGGTATAAAAACCCTGCTGCTTTGCGCAATTCTGGTCGAACCACGAGCCAGAAACCCATATTCGTAAAATTCTAATGGGCCGGTTGCGAGTAGCGCTAGTATGACGTACGAAAATCTGGATCGGAAACTAGTGAATGCGCTTCTGGGTGACGGGCGGGCGAGTCTCCGGAGTCTCGCCGACGACCTGAACGTCTCGGTAACGACCGTCTCGAACCACCTCTCGACGCTCGAAGACGAGGGGATCATTCAGGGGTACACGCCGAAAGTCGATTACGACAAACTGGGCTACGACGTGACAGCGATCGTTCAGTTGAAAGTCGAAGGGAGTGCGCTCCCGGAAGTGACAGAGACGCTCCGCCAGCACGATCAGATGATGAGCGTCTACGAGGTCACCGGCGATTACGACGTCATCGCCGTCGGGAAGTTCCTCGACACCGACGACATGAACGACCAGATCAAGGGTCTGCTGACCGACCCCGAAATCAACGAGTCGAACACGAGCGTCGTGCTCAACGCCGCGAAGGAACACGAACAGTTCGACCTGGATACCGAGTGAGAGGAGGCCGCTGTGACGATTTGCCGCTCCGCCCGGACGTCGTCGATAGCGTCCGCTCCGCCGATCGGATCGGTCGGCTGGCAGAATGGGGAACCTTCATGATCGTCGGCGAACCATGCAGTCGTATGTTGCCCGGGGATGACGGGGGTGTCGTTCCGCAGATCGACGCCGTCACGTCGCTGCTCGGGGAACGCCCAGCAGTAGCAGTCGGTGCTGTCCTCGTCGTCGCACTCGTCGTCGGCTGGGCGCTGTTCTCTCGTCGGGGACGGTCGCCGGCGACTCGCTTCCGGCGCGTGCTGGACGACCACGACGAGGTCGCGATCCTGCTCCATCCGGACCCCGACCCGGACGCGATGGCCTCGGCGATGGGGGTCCAGTCGCTCGCGCAGGCGGTCGAGACGGACGCGACGATCCACTATCCGGGACAGATCCGCCGGCCGGAGAACCGCGCGTTCGAGACCGTTCTCGAGCAGGACTTCGAGCACGTCGAGACGGTCGGCGACCTCGAGACGGAGGCCGTCGTGCTGGTCGACCACAACGAACCGCGGGGGTTCCAGGGTTCGGAGGGCGTCGACCCGGTCGCCGTCGTCGACCACCATCCCGGCGAGGGGACGGGCGAGGCGTTCACCGACGTCCGTTCCGAGTACGGGGCGTGTGCGACGATCATCGCCGAGTATCTGCAGGAACTCGGCTGGGTACCGATCGATGCGGAGGACGGGCCGACGATCCCGGACGCGCTCGCGACCGGGCTCCTCTATGGCATCCAGTCCGATACGAAGTATCTGACGAACGGCTGTGCTCCGGCGGAGTTCGACGCTGCCGGGTTCCTCTATCGGGGCATCGACGAGGAACTGCTCAATCGGGTCGCCAATCCGGGGGTCGACGCAGAGGTGCTCGAGGTCAAGGCGCGGGCGATCACGTCCCGCGAGGTCCGTAACGCCTTCGCCGTCAGCGACGTCGAGGCGGTGAGCAACGTGGACGCGGTCCCGGAGGCGGCGGACGAACTCCTCCGACTGGCGGGCGTGACAGCAGTCGTCATCATCGGCCGACGCGACGAGACGCTCCACCTCTCCGGACGTTCGCGAGACGACCGCGTGCACATGGGCAAGGCGCTGAAAACCGCCGTCGAGGACATCCCGATGGCCCAGGCCGGCGGCCACGCCCGCATGGGCGGCGGCCAGCTCTCGATCGAGCACATGGAGGGGATCGGGCCCGGGGACGGACTCTCTGTCGAGGAGTTGCGCGATCGCCTGTTCGAGGCCATGACCGGCGAGTTGCAGTGACCGCGACGCGCGTCGGTTCGGAAACCGCCGCCACCACGCGACTTTTGGGCGTTCCCGCCCAACCGCGTCCATGGCGACCTACGAGGGGACCTGGGCCTACCGCGACCGCTTTCATGAGACGTTCGCCCGGACGTACTTCCGGCCGTTCGGCGACCTCGCCGTCTCCTCGATCGGGGTCGGCACGTACCTCGGCGACCCGACCGACGAGGTCGATGCGTCCTACCGGGCGGCGATCGTCGAAGCGCTCGAGTCCGGAATCAACGTCCTCGACACGGCGATCAACTACCGCCACCAGCGCAGCGAACGGGTCGTCGGCCGGGCGATCGATGAGAGCGAAATCGACCGCGAGAGCGTCTTCCTGGCCACTAAGGGCGGGTTCCTGCCGTTCGACGGGGCTCGACCGGACGATCCCGGCCGGTACGTCTCCGAGGAGTTCGTCGCGCCCGGGATTGTCGACCGCAAGGATCTGGTCGCGGGCCAGCACTGCATCGCGCCCGCCTACATCGACGACCAGCTCGACCGCTCGCTCGACAACCTCGGCGCGGATCACCTCGACCTGTACTACCTCCACAATCCCGAGACGCAACTCCGGGAGCGATCCCGCGAGGCGGTCTACGACCAGCTCGAGGCGACCTTCGAACGCCTCGAACGCCGGGTCGAAGCCGGCGACATCGGCGCCTACGGCGTCGCGACCTGGGACGGGTTTCGCGTGCCCGCCGGCGACCCGAGCCACCTGTCGCTTCCCGAAGTGCTCGGTCGCGCCGAGCGTGCGGCCGCGGCGGTCGGGGCCGACGCACATCACTTCTCCGCCGTCCAGTTGCCGTTCAACGTCTCGATGGCCGACGCGTTCACGACCGCGGCCCACGACGGCCGGACCGCGCTGACGGTCGCGAGCGAGCACGACCTGCACGTCTTCGCCAGCGCGAGTCTCATGCAGGGGGAACTGGCCCGGGAGATGCCAGATCGGGTCGAGGCCGAACTCGCCGGCGAGACGCGCGCACAGCGGGCGATCAACTTCGCACGGAGCGCCCCCGCCGTGACGAGCGCGCTGGTCGGGATGGGGTCGCCCGAGCACGTCGAGGAGAACGTCGCCGCCGGGACGTTCGAGCCGATGGGCGCGAACGCCTTCGACGCGGTCTTCGAGTGACACCGGTCTGACTGGCTGCCCGCTGCAGTGTGACCTCTCCGTCCGGAACGTTCGTGTCGGAACGGGGCGTAGTCCGCCCGTGCCCAAGACAGCGCCCTTCGAGGAACACACCGGTCGATACGAGCAGTGGTTCGAAACCCACGAAGCGGCCTACCGGTCCGAGCTGGCGGCGCTCGAACGCCTCGTCTCCCCGGCGGGGGACGGAATCGAGATCGGCGTCGGGAGCGGTCGTTTCGCCGGCCCGCTCGGGATGGACGTCGGGATCGACCCCTCGGCGGCCATGCTCGGACGTGCCCGCGAGCGCGGGATTGAGGTAGTTCGAGGCGTCGCGGAGTCGCTCCCGTTCGACGCGGCGACGTTCGACACCGTGCTGATACTGCCGGCTGTAACAAACTGAAGGAATTCGCCACCCCGCGAATATCTTTACGAACTTACAGCCGGCAGTATGAGCGTGACGACGATCTGTTTCGTCGACGACATCCCGCAGACGCTGGCCGAGGCCGCCCGCGTGCTCGAACCGGACGGGGAACTCGTACTCGGCTTCATCGACAAGCACAGCCCCGTGGGCGAGATTTATCAGGAGACGAAAGACCAGAACCCCTTCTACAGGGACGCGGTCTTCGTCTCGACCGACGAACTGATCGAGGCGCTCGAAGCCGCCGGATTCACCGACTTCGAGTTCGTCCAGACGATCTATCACTGGCTCGATGAGATCGACGGGCTCGAGCCGATCGAGTCGGGATACGGGGACGGCTCTTTCGTAGGGATCAAGGCGACGCGGTAGCTCAGCCCACTTCCTTCCACTCCCGGCCACACTCCGGACAGACCCGGACCGTGCCGATCTCGTCGGGGTCGTTCTCGGATTTGAGCGTCTCGTCGCACTCGGCGCACATGAGCCGTTCGTAGGTGTCCTTGACGATGTCACCCGACCGGAGCCCCTTCCTGACAGATTCCATACGAGGGGGTATGCGAGGGACTCTCAAAAAGCCCGTGGCAAGTCGAGTCGGTTCGCAACCCTTGAGACGCGGCCGTTCGAAGGCGTGGTGTGACACGACGCCGGCTGTTCGGCTCGCTGTGTACGCTCGTCTTCCTCGTCAACCTCGCCCGCGTGGTGTTCGCGCCGCTGGTCGAACCGCTCCAGGCGGCGTTTACCACGACCAACGCGACGATCGGGCTGACCGTGACGCTGGCGTGGCTCGGCAGTGCACTCCCGCGGATCCCGACCGGTTATCTGCTGACGCGCGTCCCGCGTCATTACGTCGTCGGCGCGACCGGACTGGTCCTGGCCGCCGCCTCGGCGTTCATCGCCGCGGCCGACACCGTCCCCGAGGTGATGGTCGGCGCGTTCCTGATGGGGATCGCCAGCGGCGCGTACTTCATCGCGGCCAACCCGCTGGTGAGCGAGCTGTTCCCCCGTCGAGTCGGCACGGCGCTGGGCGTCCACGGGATGGCGAGCCAGATCGGCGCGGCCGTGGCCTCGCTGCTCGTCTCGGTCGCGCTGTTCGTCGGCGACTGGCGGACGACCTTCCACGCCATCGGCCTCGCCGCGCTGCTCTCGACGGTCGGCTTCGCTCTCATGGCCCGGCGGACCCAACTCCCCGAAGCCGGTACCGACGACCGGGACCTGCTCGCGGCCGTCCGCCACCAGTGGCGGATCGTCCTCGCCGGCGTGGTCGTCATCAGCGCCAGCGGCTTCGTCTGGCAGGGCGTGTTCAACTTCCTCGACAGCTATCTGCGCACCCGCGGCTTTTCCGGCGGTGACGCTCGATTGCTGCTGACAGGCGTGTTCGCGGCCGGCGTCCCGGCGTTCGCAGTGACGGGGTGGCTGGCCGACCGCGTTCGGATCGTCCCCCTCCTGCTGTCGATCCTGGCCGGCTTCGCGCTCTGCGTGTTCGCGCTGACGCTGCCCTTTGGCACGGTCTGGGTGGTCGCGGTCGCGCTGGTGATGGGGTACGTGATCCACAGCCTGTTCCCGGCGATGGACACCTACCTGCTGGGCTCGCTGCCGGACCGTCACCGCGCCAGCGCCTACGCCGTCTACAGCGGGACGATGATGCTCCTGCAGGCGACGGGCAGCTGGGCCGTCGGGCTGCTGACCGACGCCGGGTTCTCGTTCCCCCTGATCTACCGATCCTTTGCCGTCGGGCTGGCCGTCATCCTGCTCGCGCTCGTCGTCACCTACCGGGCGGGCCGGTTACCGACCGGGGCGCGAGCGTGATGGATCTTCGTCCGACTCCGACCCATTCATAGTGATCGTTGTACGTCCCTTCCGGATTGACCGCACGCAGTCGTGCGGTCGCACCGGTAAATCGGTACAACGGTCACTATCATACTGCCGGTTGTAACAAACTGAAGGAATTCGCCACCCCTGGGTGGCGAATATCTTTACGAACGTACAGCCGGCAGTATCACTCTGTGGACGGCCAACGACGAGAACGCTCACTCGTCAAGAAAGACATCGAAATCGCGGGCGGGCGACCGAAAGCCACCCTCGTCAATCCATCGTTTGAGATATGCGTCTGCTGTCTCTGCAGCGATACGTCCGTCCTCGACGAACCGTACCAGGAGGCCAATTGATCCGGTCAGGTCTACACCGCGCTGCACAGCGGTTGTACGCGCATCACCGTCGTCAGTGACGACCATGCCATCTGTGACTTCAGCAACGGCGAGCGCCTGTGCTTCTCCGGGATCTAGCGATTCGAGAAGGTTCTTTTCGATCTCCTTTGCCGACCCAGAGGGATTGACAACGGGGATCTCCTCTCCAAGGACAGCCAACGCGTGCTCGACGTACCGGTGGGTTTCAGCTCCGTCGTCAAGCTCTTCCTGAACAGCGTCCACTGTTACGAGGCGAGGAAGGTCCACCAGTAACTCAACGCTGTCTACGTGCGCAAAGTTCGAAAGAACAGTCGTGTTGAGAACTGTCGCGTGTGTCGGTGGGTCTCTCATTCGAGGTTACGAGCGGCTTCAATTTCGTCTCTCGCGGCATCCATGTCTTCGGGACCGAACCGCAGTTCCACCCCTTCCTCTCGCAGTATGTCCCGCATCTCGAACCGGTTGACACCGGCAAGCCGAGCAGCCGTACCGAGGGTGATCTCACCGTCTTCGTACAGCGATACCGCAGCTGCGATCCGTGCGTTCTGGTTTGCTTCGAAATACTCACGGAGCACATGCCGAATCGCGTCGCTCTTGTTTTCGAAGATTCCCGCTCTGATAGCACCCTCCATGAGATCGGTGAGGTCGTCTGGGATGGTCGCAGTCGTTCGGGACATGCCTCTACCCCAATCTACGCGTTCATACATCATATGAATTATGCCGTGGCTCTTTCGGCCTGGTCGATTGTCATACTGCCGGCTGTAAGTTCGTAAAGATATTCGCCACCCCGGGTGGCGAATTCCTTCAGTTTGTTACAGCCGGCAGTATCAACTTGGAACACCTGCCGGCGCTGGTATCCACTGGGTTTCCCGCATCCAGACCGACGGCACGGGCGAGCGTTTATCCCAGTCGCAGCCGCAGTTGCCGGTGATGGAATACGTCCAGGAACGGGTCACGACGCTCCACGATTTCGACGGGGCCGACCCGGACGCGCCGACCGATCGAGCGACGGTCGTCGTCCCGATGACCGAGCGCGATCACGCGAGCCTCGCCGCCGAGCGGGTGTTCTCGACGCTCGAAACCGTCTCGCCCGGTCGCGTGCTCGTCGCGCTCCGTGCTGATCCGGGCCGCGTGGGCGAGGTTCGCACGTGGCTTGAGACGTTCGACCTCTCGCTTTCGATCCTGTGGTGTGATTCGCCGCCGCTGGCCGAGGCGCTCGCGTCCGCGGGGCTAGACGGCCGCCGCGGCAAGGGTCGGGACATCTGGCTGGCGCTGGGCGTCGCCGCCGCAGAGAGCGAGTTCGTGGTCGTCCACGACGCCGACGCGAAGAGTTACGCACCGACGCACGTCCCGCGACTGCTCTTCCCGCTGGCTCGCGGGTTCGCGTTCGCGAAGGGCTACTACGCCCGCGTCGAGAACGACCGCCTGTACGGTCGGCTCAACCGGCTGTTCTACGCGCCGCTCGTCCGCGCGCTCGAAGACGCTCACGACGCGCCGATCCTCTCGTATCTGGCGGCGTTCCGGTACCCGCTGGCCGGCGAGTTCGCGACGACTGCCGACCTCGCCCGTCGGCTCCGGGTGCCCCGCACCTGGGGGCTGGAGGTCGGGACGCTCGGCGGGGCCTTCGAGTACGCCGGTTTCGAGGACACTGCGCAGGTCGATCTCGGCCAGCACGAACACGACCACCGCTCGGTCGGCGGTCCCGACGGCCTCAGCGAGATGTGCCGGTCCGTCGGCCGGGCGCTGTGGTGGGTTCTCGAAGACGCCGGCGTCGAACCCGACTTCGAGACGCTGCCGGGGACGTATCGCGAGCACGCCGAGACGCTGATCGAACAGTACGCGGCCGACGCGGCGTTCAACGGGCTCGCCTACGACCGGGACGACGAGCGCGAGCAGATCCGGACCTACGCTGAGACGATCGCTCCGCCGGAGACGGACACGCGCCTTCCCGCCTGGACGGACGCGCCGATCCCGCCCGAGACCGTCCGCGAACGCTCCCGGGAAGGACTGGACGCTGCCGAGTGATCTCATACTGGCGGCTCCTGACCTCCACCCACCGTGAACAGCAGTTGCTGAAGCGGAGGAGAGCCGATTGTCGGTGTCTCGATCTCGGGTGCTACGCGGTCTCGATCTCGCGTTCCATCTCGCGCAGGCGCTCGACCCGTTTCTCCGTCGCAGGGTGGGTCTTGAACAGTCGGCCGACGAATCCCTTGCTGATCGGGATGATGAAGAACGCGTTCATCTCCGCCTGATCGCGGAGGTCGTCCTCGGGAACCCGGTCCATCCGGCCGGAGATTTTCATGAGCGCGCTCGCCAGCGCCGACGGTTTGCCGGTGATGATCGCGCCACCGCGGTCGGCGCTGTACTCCCGATAGCGAGACAGCGCCCGGATGAGGACGAACGAGAGGATCCAGACGACCAGCGAGACCACGATCGCGACCCAGATCGGTGCCTGATTGCCGCCGCGACCGCCCTGCCCGTGACCGCCGGAGAACAGCCACCCCCAGCGGACGATCATAAAGGCGATCGTCGAGAGGAACGACGCGATCGTCATCACCATGACGTCGCGGTTCTTGACGTGAGCCAGTTCGTGGGCGAGCACGCCCTCGAGTTCGTCCTGGTCGAGCGTCCGCATGATCTCGGTCGTCACGGCGACGGTCGCGTTCGACTGTGATCGGCCCGTCGCGAAGGCGTTGGGCACCTGCGAGTCGGCGACCGCGATCTCCGGTTTCGGCAGGTCGGCCTGCTGGGCGAGCCGCCCGACCGTGGCGTGCAGCTCGGGATACTCGTCCTCGGAGACGGTCCGCGCGCCCATGCTCCTGAGCGCGAGCCTGTCGCTGAAGAAGAACTGCCCGAAGCTGAACAGTCCCAGAATCAGGACGATACCGAGGAGATTGATACCGGAGACCGCCAGCGCGGCGATGAAGCCGACGTACAGGAGCCCGAGCAACACCATCGTCAGGCCCATCCGGCCGCGCAGTCCCCAGTCAGCTTGCCATTGCATCACCGGAGGGTACGCGTCTGAGACTCATATACTTCCCTCTCTGCGCGGGAATCGAGCGCCAAAACAGTCCCGTCACTCCTGAATGTGACCTTCTTTGCGCAACTGGTCGGCTTCCTGCTTTTCGTATCGCCAGGTGATATCGGCCTTCTCGTCTTGCCAGTCCCAGGGTTCGATGAGGACGACGTCGTCCTCGCGGATCCAGATGCGCTTTTGCATCTTCCCCGGAATGCGCGCCGTGCGCTCTTTGCCGTCCATGCACCGGACCTTCACGCGGTTGGCCCCCAGCATGTTCGTGACGACGGCAAAGACTTCGTCGTCGTCTGGCATGCGGAGGTCCTTGCGTCCGCTGTCGTCGCTCATACATACGGCTTCGCTAGCGGACGGTTTGATAGTGACGGTTATCGATCCGCCGCCACCGTGCGCCGTCGAACCGGCGAGTCGTCCGGGACGCGTGCGATACATCCAAGCGAGTGAGGTGATACTGCGTTCGGAAGGATATCTGGCACGACGGCGTGCCAGATCATTTCGAAATGTTATAGCCGCCAGTATGAGAAGTCCCGTCTACGATGGCGATCGCGCTGCCAGACGAGGCTGAAACCTGGGTCGAGTCGTTCCGGGAGCGTCTCAACGACAACGCCGACTACGAGGCGGCCGCCGACGGCTGGGGGGTCGGCTTCGACGGCGACTTCGTCCTCGAGATCCTGCCCGACGACGCGTACGACGGACAGCCGCTGTACTTCTATCTCGAACTCCGGGACGGCGACTGTCTGCAGGCGGCCGTCCTCGAGGACCCCGACGAGGTCGCACACGGCTACGCGCTCCGCGGCACCTACACAGACTGGAAGCGGATCATCCGGGGAGACGTCGACATCGTCTCGGGCGTGATGGACGGCACCCTCGAGGCCGACGGCTCGACGGTCCGGGCCATGCGCTACCAGAACGCACTTGTCGAGATGGGCGAGACAGCCACCCGCGTCGAGACCGAGTTTCAGTATTAGTCACCGAAGATCATATGTTCTCTTTCGAAGATAGATAATACATGGCCGAGTCAGCGATCGTCGATTTCATCGAGGAGTATCAGGCGGGAGTGCTGATAGCCGTCGGGACGCTTACCGGGGGCTTGCTCGTCCTCGTCGCTGCGGGTCAGATCGTGGACACGCTCGAAAGTATGGCAGCACTCGGCGTGTTCGTTGCCGGTGCGGTCGTGACGTTCCTCTCGCTCTCGTATCTGCTGTACGGTCGCTGATCGATCCGCGACTGACCATCTGTCGGCTCGATCCGGCACCGTTTTGTCTCGGCCGTTCGCCCGGACAGACATGCTTGACAAACTCGGTGCGGTCGGTATCGCCGGAATCGTCGTCTCGCTGGCCGGACTCGGCGTCATCGCCTACGAGGCACCGCTGATCGCCGCCGGCGTCGCGCTCGTGCTGGCCGGGCTCGGACTCGCCGCCTTCGCGGTCGTCCGGAACCTGCTCTCCTCGCTCGGCATGGGCGCGATGGTCTAGCGCCCGTCGAAGGCCGCCGATGACAGGTTTACCTCGTTCGAGTCCGTATCGTGGGGTATGGTACCGTGGGAGCCGCTGCTCGTGTACGCCCTCGTTCTGGTCTGGGCAGCCCTGCTCGGATGGCTCCCGTTTCGCCTGCTCGAACGCATCTCGATCGTCGATCAGATCGACGCGAGCGCCGTCGAGCGGAGCAGAGAGGCGACGACTGACTCGACGGTGATCTGTCCGCATTGCGGGCAGCCGAACGATCGGGGATACACCTTCTGTGAGTCGTGCGGCGGCAAGCTGCCGACCGACTGGGAGTGACCGTCTGTCGCGGGGGCAGGGTGCCGGTCCCGGCGAGCGCCGAACCACCGCGTTTTTTCTCTACCGGCCCGTCGGGTACGGTAATGGCTAATCTGCAACTCGACGAGCCCGAGCCCGACGTCGCCGACGACGGCGTCTGGCTGACCTGTATCGAATGCGGGGAGACGTTCGCGCCGTTCGAGGAGATCCGCTACACCTGCGACGAGTGTGGCGGCCTGCTCGAGGTGCGCTACGCCGATCTGCCGACCTTCGAGGACTTCGACTCGAATGCGATCGCCGACGGCGTCTGGCGCTACAGTGCTGCCCTGCCCTTCGACGACGGCGTCAGCCTGCCCGAGGGCGGGACGCCACTGCACGAGGTCCCGCGCCTGGAGGAGGAGCTCGGCGTCGACCGGCTCCGCGTCAAACACGAGGGGATGAACCCGACCGGCTCGTTCAAGGACCGCGGGATGACCGTCGGCGTTCGCGTCGCCGAGAAAGTCGGCGTCGATCGACTGGCCTGTGCCTCGACCGGCAACACCTCGGCGGCGCTGTCCGCCTACGGCGCGCGAGCCGGACTGGAAACGCTGGTGTTGCTTCCCGCCGGCAAGGTCGCCGCGGGCAAGATCGCCCAGGCGAGCCTTCACGGCGCGCGCATCCTCGAGGTCGACGGCAACTTCGATCGCTGTCTGGACATCGTCCAGAACCTCGCGGATCGCGGCGAGGCGTACCTGCTGAACTCGCTGAACCCCTTCCGGCTGGAGGGCCAGAAGACGATCGGCCTCGAGATCTTAGAGGAGTTCCGCGCCGACGAGGGAACCTATCCCGATCGGATCGTCCTGCCGGTGGGCAACGCCGGCAACACCGCCGCGCTGTACAAGGCCTTCCGCGAGTTGGTCGAGAGCGGCGCGCTCGATGAGTCGGACGTGCCCAAACTCACCGGCGTGCAGGCCGCCGGATCGGCCCCGATGGTCGAGGCCGTCGAGGAGGGCTGGGACGACATCCAGCGCTGGGAGGACGTCGAGACGATCGCGACCGCGATCCGGATCGGCAATCCGGTCAACGCGCCGAAGGCACTGCCGGGGATCCGCGAGACCGGCGGGACCGCAGTCGCGGTTTCCGACGAGCAGATCACGGCCGCCCAGCGCGATCTGGCCGGTGAGGGCGTCGGCGTCGAACCCGCCTCCGCGGCGTCGGTCGCGGGCCTGCGCAAACTCCGCGAGCGGGGCGTCGTCGACGCGGACGAACAGGTCGTCTGTCTCACGACCGGCCACCTGCTGAAAGACCCCGACGCCGCCGCCGAGGCCGGGAGCGACCCCGAACCCGTCCCCGACGATACCGATGCCGTGCTCGATCTACTCGCAGAGTAACCCGCTCGCCGCGCGACCGCTGACGCGCGTCTGACGGCCATTTATGCTACTGAGTACCATACCACAGTGTATGGCGGCACAGGAGCGTCGTAGCGACCAGCGAACAGCGGGAGGTGCAATCGCGGAGCGGGGCCGCGACGACAGGGAGGAGTCGGGGGACAGGTGGATCGGGGCGATGCGGGAGCGTCTGCGCCGGGAGACGGGCGCGGACGGGACGTTCGTGTGGACCGGCCAGGACGACTAGGTCGGGTGTCGGAGCAGCCCTCGAAGCCGCCGGGGAGACAGCAGACAGTCACCGGAACGTTTCGATTCAATCACCGTCGCAGGTCGTGTGCCCGAGCGACGCCCGGCGAGTTTCGAGACGAGATACACATGGAAGTGTCTATTTCCGCGCGACTGGCGATCGATGTATTCATATTTGGGACGTGACGACGGAACAGCATGAACCGCATCGAGAAAGCCACCCTCCAGTTGCGCGCCGTCGAGATCCTGCGGACGCGCAAGGAGTCGCTGACCTACGACGAGCTGGCGGCCGAAACCGGGCTGCCGGCCAGCGATCTGAACCGCTACGTCAACGGCCACGTCCTGCCCGGACTCGAGCGCGCCCGCGAAGTCGTCGCGGGGTTCGGCCGGGAGACGGTCGCCGCGGAACTCGATGCGCGACTCCGGACCGACGAGGAGGGGTACGTCGACAACACCGACGTCGTCTTCGATCAGTCCCTGCTCGACATCGCGGCGGTCGTGCTCGCCGAAGACGTCGGCTTCGACCGCCCGGACGTGGTGTTGACCGCCGCGACCGACGGGATCACGTTCGCCTCGGCGGTGGCGCGGTACTACGGCGCTCGCACCGCCTACGCCAAGAAGTCCCGCGAGACCGCCGTCGAGGAGTTCGTCGAGGCGCGCCAGCGCGTCACGCCCGGGATCGAATTGACCTACTCGCTGCCCGCCAGCGCCATCGACACCGGCGACCGCGTGCTCGTCGTCGACGACATCGTCCGCTCGGGCGAAACCCAGTGTCTCCTGCTCGATATCGCCGATCAGGTCGACGCCGAAGTCGTGGGCGCGGCCGTGCTGGTCGTCGCCGACGAGTCGGGCCTCGACAGTGTCCGCGACGCGACCGAGGCTTCGGTGGTCGCGCTGACGAGCACGTGATATCCATATTTGTGTATAGAAACTGCGCCCAAGTCATAAAGACATAAAACATATGGCGGTGATATGCTCGTTTGTGTAAGATGGTACGGGAGACACTCGCGGAGTACTTCGGGTTCGAGGAGCACGGAACCGACCTTCGGACGGAGATCATCGCCGGGATCACGACCTTCCTGGCGATGAGCTATATCGTGGTCGTGAACCCGGCTATCATGACCTTCTTCCCCGGAGAGGACGGAAAGCCCGGGATCGCGATCGAAGGGTACACGCCCGGCGAAGTCCAGCAGATGCTGACAGTGGTCACGATACTGGCCGCTGCCGTCGCCATTTTCGTGATGGCCTTCTACGCGAACCGGCCGTTCGGCCAGGCCCCAGGGCTGGGCCTGAACGCCTTCTTTGCGTTCACGGTTATCGGACAACTGGGTGTTCCCTGGGAAACTGCGCTGGCCGCCGTCGTCGTCGAGGGTGTGATCTTCATCATCCTGACGGCGATCGGCGCACGGGAGTACATCATCAAGCTGTTCCCGCAACCAGTGAAGTTCGGCGTCGGAACGGGGATCGGGCTGTTCCTCGGGATCATCGGCTTGCAGGCGATGGGAATCGTTTCAAACGATCCCGAGACGCTCGTCACCCTCGGTAATATCGCGTCTAGCCCGCTTGCCATCCTCTCTGTCGTTGGACTGTTCTTCACGCTCGCACTGTACGTTCGTGGTTTTCCGGGATCGATCGTTATCGGGATCATCACGACGACGCTCGCCGGTATCGTGCTGACGTTTGCGGGTGTCGTGAGTCCGGGCGTCGTGGCCGGTGAGTTCGTGAAAAATGGCTCGTTCCAGCCGTCGGCCCTCACGGGTGCACAGTACGACATCACGCCGCTGTTCGGTGCCTTCATCGACGGGCTCCAGAACGTCGAGGGGCTCACCTTCGCGCTGATCGTCTTCACGTTCTTCTTCGTCGACTTCTTCGATACGGCGGGGACGCTCGTCGGCGTCGGGCAGGCGGGCGATATGCTCGACGAGGACGGCAACATGCCCGACATCGACAAGCCGCTGATGGCCGACGCCGTCGGGACGACCGCCGGCGGGATCCTCGGCACGTCCACGGTGACGACGTACATCGAATCGGCAACCGGCGTCGAGGAGGGTGGCCGAACCGGCATGACCGCGCTGGTGATCGGGATTCTCTTCCTGCTGGCGCTGGTCGTCGTCCCGCTCGCGACGATCATCCCGCTGTATGCCTCCCATATAGCGCTCGTCGTCGTCGCGCTGCTCATGCTGCGCAACGTCGTCGACATCCAGTGGGACAAACTCACGCACGCGGTCCCGGCCGGGCTGACGATTATCATCATGCCGCTCACCTACTCGATCGCCTACGGGATCGCTGCCGGGATCATTTCCTACCCGATCGTGAAGGCCGCGAACGGCGAATGGCGCGACGTCCACATCGGCCAGTGGCTGATGGCCGCGGCGTTCGTGCTGTACTTCTATATCCGCACCAGCGGCGTTCTCGAAGCAACCGTCTGATATTCCCGCAACCGCTGGGCTCTTTTGGCGTCCCCTCGTAACTACGCTCGATGACAAATCTCGAAGTGTACGTCCTCTCGGGCTGTCCGTACTGTGCGAAAGTCACGACGAAACTCGACGACCTCGGCCTCGAGTACGTCTCCCACGAAGTCCCGGCCAGTCACAGCGAGCGAACCGAAGTCGAGGAGATCAGCGGTCAGACCGGCGTTCCAGTACTGGTCGACCCCGACAACGGTATCGAGGGCATGCCCGAGAGCAGCGACATCGTCGAATACCTCGAAGAGACCTACGGGCAGGCGGCGTAGCTCGGGACGGCAGTCACGGCCACGCTCGAGCTCGACGCCGACCTGCGGCTCCGGGCCGACCGCGACCGTCTCCGGCAACTCCTCGCAAATCTCGTCCGGAACGCCGTAGAACACGGTTCCACGAGCCCCCAGTCGCCAGTTCCGCGACGCGGTCGAGCACGGCACGAGAGACAGTCGACGATCGGCTGTCGGTGTGCTCGAAGACGGCGAGAACGTGACCGTCACGGTCGGCCGACTTGAGACGGACAGGTTCTACGTCGCGGACGACGGCCGGGGAATCGACGCCGACGATCCCGACAGGATCTTCGAGTCGGGCTACTCCACGAGTGCGGACGGGACGGGCTTCGGACTGACTGTCGTCTCGCGGATCGCCGAATCGCACGGCTGGACGGTGACCGCGACCGAAAGCGAGAGCGGCGGTGCCCGGTTCGAGATCCGCGATGTCCGGGTCCTCGACTAGAACACCGAGTCTGCGGTCGCCGCGCCGACGACGCTGAAGATCGCGCCGACGGCAACGGCCCGCGCAGTGACGATCGCCTGTCTGCGACCGGTCAGGTCCCCGAGGAACTGGTCGGGCGCAGTCACGACCAGCGACAGGAGCACGACCGAGCCAAAGGAGATCGACATGAGCGAGATGAATCGAAGCGGGATCCCGGCCACCTCGGGTTCGCGCTCGGGATCGCGATCGTCGTCGGCCTCGTACAGCGCGCCGTACCCGATCGCGAGCACGATCCCAACGATCAAAAGCGCGTGACAGTTGGTCATGTTCTCGGCCAGATCCCACACCTCCTCGGTGACGACGAACGGGCCCGCGAGCAGAAACCCGCCGACGAACTGCTGGGCGACGTCGTCGAACCTGAACCGCGGGATCGATCTGGCCATACCCTCTGGTCGACGGGGAGCCACAAACCGATTCGGGTTCGGACTGGCGGTCGTTCCATCGGAAACGTGGGGCGATATCGTTCCACTGGACCCACCCGAAACGCACCTCGTCGGTGGTACGTACGCCTATTGAGATCGCTCTCCACGCGAAACGAAGGGGTCGAGCGCGGTCGCGTGGACGCGCCGGCGGCGAGACGACTGTGACGCTGGTCGCGCAGCACGTCGGTGTCCGCCAGTCGAACCCGTTTTCACGACTGCACTACTGGACTGAGACATGAGCGTTCGCGAGGAGTTCGACGAGTGGGCGGCCGAGGGCCGCGACCGAGGCATGGAGGAGCGACACTGGCACACGGCCAAGCACGCGCTGGCCCGGATGCCGATCGAGGACGGGGAGACGGTCCTCGATCTGGGCTGTGGCAGCGGCTACGCCGCCCGGGCAATGCGGGAGGCCGGCGGGGCCGGCCGCGCCTACGGAGTCGACGGCTCGCCGGAGATGGCCCGCAACGCCAGCGCGTACACCGACGACGAAGCCACGGGCTTTCTGGTCGGCGACTTCCAGCACCTGCCCTTCGAGTCCGGCAGCGTCGATCACGCCTTCTCGATGGAGGCCTTCTACTACGCGAGCGACCCAATGGCGGCACTCGAGGAGATCCGACGCGTCCTGCGATCCGGCGGGACCTTCTACTGTGCGGTGGACTTTCACGCCGACAACCCACACACTGCCGAGTGGACGGAGTACGTCGACGTCGAGATGACCCGCTGGTCCCGGAAGGAGTACCGCCAGCGCTTCCGCGAGGCCGGCTTTCACGTCGCCGAACAGGATTCGATCCCGGATCGGGAGGTCGAGATCCCGCCGGCCGGCGCGTTCCCCACCGAGGACTGGACGAGTCGCGAGGCGATGGTCGAACACTTCCGCGAACACGGGACGCTGCTGACTGTCGGCGTCGCGCCCTGATCGAGGAGCGCGTCGGTCACAGGCCCTCGATCGCCTCGACGAGCGCGTCGGTCGCCGGTGGCAGGGCCGCCGCCACCTCGTCGGTGAGTTCGTCGCCGAAGTCGACCGACTCGGGCTGGACGCCGAACACCCGAACGGTGGTCGGTCCCTCGACGGCGTCGGCGACCTCGAGCAGCTCGAAGACGTCCGTCCTGTGCGAACTCCGCTCGGCCGGGGTCGTCCCGGTGTCGGCTGGATCGAACACCTCGAAGGTACCCGGCTCGGCACCGAAATCGACCGCGTCGACGATCACCACCGACGAGTAGTCGCCGAGGACGTGGATCAGCCGGAACCCGGGATCACCCAGGTCGACCAGCTCCACGTCCGGTAGCTCCCGATCGCCGAGCCGGTCGAGCAGCATCGGTCCGACGCCGTCGTCCATCCGAAAGGGGTTGCCGAGCGCGATCACGGCGTCGCAACCAGTCATCGCTCGGGCAGGGTGTCGACGAACTCGACGTCGAGGTAGTGCGTCGAGCAGGAGATGCAGGGGTCGTACGCCCGGACCAGCATCTCCAGCGTGTGCTCGATCTCGCCTTCGGGCTGGTCGATGATCGTCGGCACCAGTCGCTCCATGTCCAGCTGGATGTTGGCGTGGTTCTGGTTGGTGGGGATCACGCAGTTGCCCTCGAGGGCCGTGCCCGTCTCGTCGAGCGTGTACTCGTGAAAGAGGATGCCACGCGGCGCTTCGATCGCCCCGACGCCCTGCCCCGCCGTCACGTCGACGTCGGGTTTGTGGTAGTCGGATTGCGCCTCGAGGCCGGATTCGAGAACCGAGTCGATCAACTCGATCGAACGCTCGATGAGGTGGGCCGTCTCGACGAGCTGGGCCACGTTGTTCAGATAGGGGTTGTGACAGACCGGTTTGAGGCCGAACCGGTCGGCGACGGCCGTCGCCATCGGCCCCAGCTGCTCGTAGTTGTTGTTGAACCGAGCCAGCGCCCCGACCATGTAGGAGTCGCGGTTGTGCTTCGTGAACTTCGCCGTCGACTGTTCGACGACGTGCTCGTTGACGATCTCCCGGTAGTCCGCGAGGTCGAGTTCGCCCGTGTCCGAGGAATACGGCACCCCGTTGTAGAGGGCGTACTCGTCGGGGTCGGTCAGCGAGATGAACTCCGTTTCGCGGGTGAACTCGGGGAGTTCGTCCGCGAGCGACAGGACGAGATCCACGACCGTCTCGACGTCGTTCCAGGACCCCTCCAGCGAGGCCCGGAGGTCCCGAAGCTCGGCCTCGCTGGGAAGCTGCGAGAAGCCACCGGGGATCGTCCGCTGAGCGTGGGTCGACCGCCCGGCGACGGTCTCGATCAACTCGTTGCCGAGCTTGTGCAGCCGGATGACCGTCCTGACCTCCTCCTCGTGCGTGTTGGCCATCGGCACGACGGATTTCGCGCCGACGAGGTCCGGCAAGGCGAGATAACCCAGGTGCAGCACGTGACTCTGGAGGGTCTCGCCGGCCAGCGCGAGTTTGCGCAGTTTGACGTCCTGTTCGGACAGCTCGACGCCCATCGCGTCCTCGACCGCCTTCAACCCGGTCATCGTATGCGTGACCGAACAGATGCCGCAGATCCGCGAGACGATGTGGTGAATCTCGTCCCAGTCCCGGCCGACGACCATCGACTCGAAAAAGCGGGGCGATTCAACCACGTGCCACTCACACGCCTCGAGCTGTCCGTCCGTGGCGTTGACGACGATTTCGCCGTGCCCTTCGACGCGCGTGACGAGATCGCCCTCGATATCGATGTCCTGACTCATTGTTCGACCTCCTGCATGTCGGCCTGTGGCCCGTGTTCACGCTGCCAGCTCCAGTAGAGGGTAAACTCGTTGAGCAGTTCGTCGGTGGTCACTCCGTACTCCTGTAGCACCTCGCTGTAGGCGTCCTCGGCGGGGTTGTCCACTAACCCCCGACAGCCCCAGCAGCGGGTGCCCTGCGAGACGCAGGTCGCGTCGCAGCCGCCGCCGCGCGTGATGGGGCCGAGACAGATCTCGCCCCGGTCGAACGCGCACGTGTTCTCCGCGAGCTTGCAGTCGACACAGACCGGGTGGTTCGCAAGCGACGGATCGCCGCCCTGCAGGATCGCGGTGACCGTCTGGATGAATTCCTCGCCGTCGATCGGACAACCGGGAACCTCGTATTCGACCTCGACGAAGGCTTTGGCGGGCTGGGCCTGCTCGAACGAATCGAACAGTTCCGCGTCCGGGTCGTCGAACATCGCCGCGTCCTCGCCGTAGGCCCGTTCCGTGACCGTCTGGAAGTCCTGTTCGTTCCGGATCGAGTTGATGCCGCCGAACGCCGCACAAGAACCGATGGCGATGACGGTGTCGGCGTTCGACCGCACTTCTTCGAGCCGTTCGACGTCGTGTGGGGTCGTGATCGACCCCTCGACGAAGGCGATCTCGTAGTCGTCGCTGTGTTCGGACATCGCTTCCCGGAAGCTGACCACCTCAACGACCTCGACGAGGTCGAGCAGGCGCTCCTCGAGGTTGATGATTTCGAGTTGATCGCCCTCGCACCCGGCGAAGTCGAAGAAGGCGACTTTGGGCTTCGAGGTCATACTTCCGCCTCCTGTTTGTCACGGACCACCGGATAGTGGAACACCGGGCCGTCGGTGCAGACGTACAGTTCGTTGATCTGACAGTGGCCACAGAGACCGCGACCACAGTGCATGTTGCGCTCCAGTGAGAGGTAGATATTCTCGTCCGGGACGCCCATCTCGTCCAGTTCCTGCAGGACGAACGTGTACATCACCGGCGGCCCACAGACCAGCACGTTCGTCGTCTCGACGTCGATGTCGACCTCCGGGATGACGCTCGTGATGACGCCCGTCGGGCCGTCCCACTCTTGATCCTGCGGGCACTGATCGACCGTCTCCAGATACGTCATCTCGTCGCCCTCGGCCCATTCCTCTAGTTCGTCCGGGTAGAGTTGTTCGGCCGGCTCTTTGCAACCGTAAACCGTCGTTAGCTCCCCGAACCGCTCGCGCTCGTCGAGCGTGTAGTTGATCATCGACCGGAGCGGCGCAAGCCCGATGCCGCCGGCGATGAACAGGATGTCCTCGCCCTCGAACACGTCCGGATCGAATCCGCTTCCGTAGGGGCCCCGGATTCCGACTGTGTCTCCCGGTTCCATGTTGTGTAGCGCTCTCGTCACGTTACCGACGGCCCGGATCGTCAGCTCGAAGGGCCCGGGTTTGGTCGGCGAGGAGGTGACCGAGAACGGCGCTTCGCCGACACCCGGAACCAGCAGCTGGACGAACTGGCCGGGCTGGTGACCGAGCTCTTCGCCGTCGGGCAGCTGGATCTCGAAGAGTTTGTCCGCTCCGGTGAAGGATCTGGTCCTCGTGATGAGGCCGTTGACCGGTTGATACTCGTTCTCGCCGATGTCGAATTTCGCCGTCGTACTACTGCGCATGGGCCTGTGCCTCCTGGTAAAGTTTGTTGTAGACGTCACACGGATCGGCGACGTCGGCGACACATTCGGAGGTGCACCGGCCGCAGCCGATACACGCGATGTCGCCGTACCGTTCGTAGATGTACCATCCCTTCCGCATGAACCGATGGCGGTGGCGCTCGGCGACTTCCTCCCGGAAGTTCTCGTCGCCGGCGACCGACGCGAAGTCCTCCAGCAGGCAGCCGTCCCACCGGCGGGACTCCCGGCCGCTGTTCGTTCCGAGATCGCGGATCATGTCCACGCTGAAACAGTAGCACGTCGGACAGACCATGTTGCAGGTGCCACAGGAGAGACACTTCTCGGAGTAGTCCTCCCAGAACGCCATGTTGTCGTAGTTCTCTTCCAGGATCGTCGGCAGCAACGCCGGCGAGAACTCGAGTTCCCGCTCGAAGAGGTCGGGGACGACCTCCTGCTCGATCCGCTCGACTTCCTGAACCTCCCCGGCCGTGGCCTTCCTGACGTCCGCGGAATTGAGGAACTCCTTGCCCTCCAGGGTCCCGATGTTGACGGCGTACGTCTCGCCCAGATCTGTCAACATGAGGTCGTAGCCCGAATCGGTCGTGGCCGTCCCCATGCTGGCGGCGAAAGCCGTCTCACTGGCGTCCTGCATGTTCACCCCGATGAGCAGCGAGTTCTCGCGCTTTCGCCGGTAGGGTTCGTCCCGGAGCGTGTCGATGAAGATCTTGTCGAGCTGTTCGATCGCGACGAGGTCGTAGGGGTGGATCCCGACGATGACCTTGCCGTCCGGCTCCGCCTTCGCTCGCCACTCGAACTCGCCGTTCGCGTCGCGATATTCCAGGATCGTCTCGCGCTGGGGCATGAGATACTTCTTCGGAGACAGCATCGTCACGTCGTACTCGAGCGCGAGATCCCCCGCTGAATCGAGGTCGTCGAAGACGTACTTCTCGCCGTCGTCCTGGACGCCGACGACGTCCCGCCGGTCGGACGAGATCTTCTCGTCGATTAACGCCTCGAACTCCGGTTTATCGATGACTTTCATTGGCCTGTCCCTCCGTCGGGCCGGACGAGACGCGCCGCTCGTCCCGGTTCCCGAACCGTCATGCCGTATTCGAGATCGAGGTCGGACGGGACGTCGAGGCCGTCGAACACGGAGTGCCCGCCATGCCATTGCGGGCCGACGGCAGACCGTGGCTCCGACTCGACGTGCCCGTCGATCAGCGTCTCGAACGCTGTTGCGAGTGTCTTCATGCCATCCATCCGGCCGGCCCTCTCGCCGGCCACCACGCGTACAATCGGGCCCAGAGCGCCTAACAGCGGTGATGCTTCTCACTTGTTGAAAAATATATAGACGTCAAATTGGTCGCCTCCGAAATCGCTATGCTCGCTTTTCACCGGCATTTTTTGCCTGTTTTTTCACACGGGTTCGTATCGGTCCTTCACATTCTAACAAATATGTTTTCAGGCGCTGAGAATCCGGATAGGGTTGCTTTAGGAGCAAGACTTAGGTAAATGCAGGATGGCATCGCTAGACTCGATCCGACAGTCGGTCCGCGGGTCGGACGCCGACGTGGGCGGCGACGACTCGGGGATCATCCCGGCCGAGGCAGGCGTCGAAGACGTCTGCGACGAGGAAGTAGACACCGTCCGGTCGCGCGTCGCGCCACACGCGGGCGACGAGGGCGGCATCATTCCGTCGCTGCAGGCGGTTCAGGACGAGTACGGCTACCTGCCGCGGTTCGCGCTCCAGGTGATCGCCGACGAGTGCGACACGACGATCGCACGCGTGTACGGCACGGCGTCGTTTTACTCGCAGTTCTACTTCGAGCCGCGCGGCGAACACACGATCAAGGTCTGTACCGGGACGGCCTGTCACGTCAAGGGAGCGGACGACATCTCCGAGAACCTCCAGGACGAACTGGACGTCGACACCGACGAAGTCACCGACGACGGCCAGTTCACGATCGAACACGTCCGCTGTGTCGGGGCTTGCGGTCTCGCTCCGGTCGTCGTCGTCGACGACAACGTCCACGGGCCGATCGAACCGGGGAACGGAACCGAAATTCTGGACGAATACACCGACGAGGAGGCCTGAACATGTCACAGACGATCCAGCGTCCGGCGGATCCGGACACGGTGGATGGCAACGTTCGCGTCGTCGTCTGTCAGGGGACCGGCTGTGTCTCGTCCGGTTCCGACGAGGTCTACGACGCGCTCGACGAGGCGATCGACGCGCTCGACGACAGCGAGGACGTCGTCCTCTCCTACGGCGACGGCGACCTCGACGAACTGGGCATTGAGACGAAAAAGAGCGGCTGTCACGGCTTCTGTGAACTCGGCCCGCTCGTTCGGATCGACCCCATGCACGTCCTGTACACGCAGGTCGGGGTCGAGGACGTCGATGACATCGTCGAACGGACCGTCAAGAACGGCGAAGTCATCGACGAGCTCTGCTTCGAGGACCCGGACGGCAACCGGCAGAGTCGCACCGACGACATCTCCTTTTACACCGAGCAGAACCGGCTCGCGCTGGGCAACTGCGGGGACATCGATCCGGAAAGCGTCGAGGAGTACCGGCTCCGCGACGGCTACGACGCCCTCGAGAAAGCGCTCACGGGGATGGACCCCCAAGACGTCTACGAGGAAGTCGAGGAGTCGGGGCTGCGCGGTCGCGGCGGCGGCGGCTTCCCGACCGGGACCAAATGGAAGTTCGCCAACGACGCCGACGCCGACGAGAAGTACGTCATCGCCAACTGCGACGAGGGCGACCCCGGCGCGTTCATGGACCGCTGTCTCGTTGAGGGCGATCCCCACCGAGTCATCGAGGGGATGGCCATCGCCGGCTACGCGACGGGTGCAAACCAGGGCTACATCTACATCCGCGCCGAGTACCCCCTCGCGATCGAACGGATCGAGCAGGCGATCGACACTGCCTACGACGAGGGGTACCTCGGCGAGGACATCTTCGGCACCGGCTTCGACTTCGACTTCGGGATCGAGAAGGGGGCCGGGGCCTTCGTCTGTGGCGAGGAGACGGCCCTGATGGCCTCGATCGAGGGACAGGCCGGCCGACCCACGCCGCGCCCGCCCTACCCCGCTCAGTCCGGCCTCAACGACCAGCCGACGACGATCAACAACGTCGAGACGCTGAGCAACGTCCCGCTGATCATCGACAACGGCGCCGAGTGGTTCCGCCAGTACGGCACTGAGGACAGCGCCGGGACCAAGACCTTCGCGGTCTCCGGGGACGTCTCTGCGACGGGACTGATGGAGATCCCGATGGGGCTGACTCTCGAGGAGATCATCGAGGTCGCCGGCGGCATGGAGGGCGACTCGGAGTTCAAGGCCGTCCAGATCGGCGGCCCCTCCGGCGGCTGTCTCGCCGAGAAGCACCTCGACATGCCGGTCACCTTCGACTCCCTGCAGGAGGAGGGCGCGATGCTCGGTTCCGGCGGGCTAGTCGTGATGGACGACGAGACCTGTATGGTCGACGTCGCCCGGTTCTTCCTGGATTTCACGCAGGACGAGTCCTGCGGGAAGTGTCCGACCTGTCGGATCGGGACCAAGAAGATGCTCGATATCCTCGAGCGGATCACGAACGGCGAGGGCGAGCCGGGAGACATCGAACGGCTGCGTGACCTCGGGGAGACGATCACCGAGGGATCGCTGTGCGGGCTCGGACAGACGGCTCCGAACCCGGTGTTGAGCACGCTCGAACACTTCGAGGAGGAGTACGAGGCGCACATCTACGACGACGAGTGTCCGGCCGGCGAGTGCGAGCTCGGCGACGGGAGCCACGCCGGGACGTACAAGATCGCCGCGGCGGAGTGTGTCGGCTGCCAGCAGTGTCTGAGCGCCTGTCCGGTCGACGCCATCGACGGCGAACAGGGCGAGACCCACGAGATCGACCCCGAGACGTGTATCGGCTGCGGGCAGTGTGTCGAGGCGTGTCCGATCGACGCCATCAGCGAGCGGGTGTGATAGCATGAGCAAGGCAACACAGAGCGAGGCCGAACCCGGCGTCGCTCTCGAGATCAACGGTCAGGAGGTACAGGCGCGCGAAGGACAGACGATACTCGAAGCGGCCCGGGACGCGGGTATCGAGATCCCGACCCTCTGTGAGCACGAACCGCTCACCAACGTCGGTGGCTGCCGGATGTGTCTCGTCGAGATCGACGGCAAGCGCACCGAGACCGCCTGTACGACGACCGTCCAGGACGGCATGGAGATCGAGGTCGACACCGACGACCTGTGGGACCATCGCCGGACGATTCTGGAGCTGATGTTCTCCGAGCAGAACCACTACTGCATGTACTGCGAGATGGAGGGCGACTGCGAGCTCGAGGACCTGTTCAACGAGGCCGGACTGGACGCCTGCGACTATCCCCTCGAGTACAACGACGTCGAGGTCGACACCTCCCACGAGCACATCACGCTCGATCTCGATCGGTGTGTCCTCTGTGGCCGCTGTGTCCGGACCTGCGACGAGATCGTCGGCAACGACACGCTGACGTTCAAGGACCGCGGTCTGGAGACCGAGATCGTCGCCGACGACGGCGTCGCGCTCGGGGACTCGTCCTGCATTTCCTGCGGTGCGTGCGCGCAGGCGTGTCCGACGGGGGCGATCTACACCAGCCAGAGCGCCTATCGCGGCCGCGAGGAGGACTGTGACGTCGTCACGACGACCTGCACGGAGTGTAGCCTCGGCTGCGAACTCGAGGTGTACACGAACTCCGGTCGGATCGTCAAGATCGAGGGCGTCGAGGACGGTCCGGACGGCGGCCAGCTCTGTGAGATGGGGCGGTTCGGACTGTTCGGCGACCGACGCGAGCGCGTCGACACGACGTCAATCCGCGGCGAGGGGACGGTCGAGGTCAAGGACGCACTCGATCGAACGCGCGAGTTGCTCGCCGGAGCCGAGACGGTCGACGCCGTCGCCTCGGACCGGTTGCCGACCGAGGTCGTCGAAGCGTTCGCCGACTCGATGGACGCCTACGACGCCGCCGTCGAGATCCCCGGGGCGCAGCGAGCGGCCGACGAGCGCCGGATCGCCGAGCGGGTCGCCCCCATGTTCAACAAACACGCCGGCAATCTCCGGGCGCGGGGGCCCGAAGCGGTGCTCGAGGCCGAAGCCGTCGCCGTGTTCGACACGAGCATCGTCGATACGCACCCGGTGGCCGCGTCGTACGTCCGCCGGGCGGCCAAGGACGGCGCGACGCTCATCAGCGTCGACTCGGACGAGGACCGCTTCGGCGCGAAGTCCGACGCGTCGATCGAGTCGGGGACGGGACTGAGCCGCCTCACGGAGGACGCGTTCGAAGTCGTCGACGAGGACGCCTCCGCGCTTGCGGACTCGGACACGGAGACGCTGATCAACGCCGTGCCGGCCCTCGAAGACGGCGCGGAGAGTTTCATCGTCCTCGGCCCGGAAGTCGAGGAGGAGGACACGCTCATCAACGCCTACGCGCTGGCCGGGATGACCGACAGCAGAGTCCTCAGTCTGCCCGACCGAGTCAACGCCTTCGAGAACGGCGTCGGGACCGACGACCTGCACGAGGATCCCGACGTGGCCTATCTCTTCGCCGGCGACGACCGCGACGACGATCTCGATCGGATGCTCGAGGTCGCCCGCAAGGCCGACACGGTGATCGTTCAGGCGACTCGCGAGTCGATCCTGACGAAGGCCGCCGACGTCGTCGTCCCGGCGCTGGACTGGTTCGAGCGCACCGGGACGATCACCGACGCGAGCGGGACCGACCGCGAACTCGCGCGCGTGCTCAAACCGCGCGTCGCGGTCGACTCCGACCGCGAGGTGCTCGCGACGCTTGCCGACACTGCCGAACGAGCGGAGGTGGAACAATGAGCAAGACGGAACCGCCACAGCAGGACGACCGGGCGACCGTCGCGACCGTATGTCTCGGCGGCTGTTCGGGCTGTCACATGGAGTTTCTGAACATCGACCACGACCTGGTCGACCTGCTCGAGGACGTCAAGATCGAGGCGAGCCACATGATCGTCGACGAGAAGGGCGTCCCCGAGGCCGACATCGGCATCGCGGAGGGCGTCGTCACCAACGAGGAGAACGTCGAGGTCGCTGAGGAGCTACGCGAGAACTGCGATACGGTCGTCGCGTGGGGGGACTGCGCGGCCCTGCGCGGGATTATGTCCCTGCGCAACGACGACGATCCCGACGAGATGATCGACGAGGTCTATCTGGACAAGGCCGACGAACACAGCGAGAGCCCGCGCGACGACGTGCCGGTGCCGGCGCTGCTTGAGGACGCCCGGCCGCTCGACGAGTACATCGACGTCGACGTCTACATTCCGGGCTGTCCCCCGGACGCCGAGGTGATGGCCCACGGTATCGAAGCGCTGCTCGAGGGCGAACGACCGGAGATCGTCGACGAAAAACTCCAGTACGACTAACAATGAGCAAGAAGCAAGTCATCGATCCGGTCACGCGGGTCGAAGGACACGGCAAGATCACGATCGAATTGGACGACGACGGCGAGGTCGAGGACACGCAGTTCCACGTCACGGAGTTCCGCGGGTTCGAGGAGTTCGTCGAGGGCCGCCCCGTCTGGGAGATGCCCGAGATCACAGCCCGAATCTGCGGGATCTGCCCGGTCAGCCACCAGCTGGCCGCGGCGAAGGCCGTCGACGAAATCGCCGGCGTCGAAATACCCGAGGGTGCGAAGAAGCTGCGGGAACTGCTGCACATGGGGCAGGTCCTGCAGAGCCACGCGCTGAGTTTCTTCTATCTGTCCAGCCCGGACCTGGTGCTGGGCTACGACGCCGACCCCGAGAAGCGCAACATCGAGGGCGTCTTAGAGGAGAACCCCCAGCTGGCCGAGCGCGGGATCGACCTGCGGAAGTTCGGCCAAGACGTCATCGCGGCACTCGGTGACAAGAAGGTCCACCCCGACTTCGCGATCGGCGGCGGCGTCACCAACACGCTGGATCCCGAGGACGGCGAGCGATTGCGCGAACAGTCCGAGGAACTGGACACCTACGTCCGCGAGACGATCGACCTCCTGCAGGAGATCTTCGCGGAGATGGACGACGACACGCTTGATTACGCCACCTACGAGACCGGGTACATGGGCCTGGTCAACGACGAGGGCGGTCTTGAGCACTACGACGGCGACATCCGGCTCGTCGACGAGGACGGCGACCTGCTTGAGGAGATCGACGACTCCGCGTACGCCGACATCATCGGCGAGCGCTCCAAGGAGTGGAGCTATCTCAAGTTCCCCTACTACAAGGAGCGCGGGTTCGAGGACGGCCAGTACCGCGTCGGCCCGCTGGGGCGGCTCAACGCCGTCGACCAGTTGTCCACGCCACAGGCCCAGGCGGAATTCGAGCGCTACATGGACGCCGCCGACGGGGCCGTCCACGAGCGCTCGACGTACTACCACTGGGCGCGGCTCATCGAGATCCTCTACTGCATCGAGCGCATCCGCGAGTTGCTCGAGAACGACGCCGTCTACGAGGGCGTGCCGAACGTCCCGACCAAGCCCGAGAATAACAACGGCGTCGGCGTCATCGAGGCCCCGCGGGGCACGCTCATCCACGAGTACGACGTCGACGACGACGGGAAGGTCACGAACGCCGACTTCATCGTCGCGACGACTCACAACAACGGGGCGATGAACAAAGGGGTCCGGACGGCCGCCGAGACGTTCGTCGACGGCCCCGAGATCCCCGAGGGGACGCTCAACAAGATGGAGAGCGTCATCCGGTGTTACGACCCCTGTCTGTCGTGTTCGACGCACGCCATCGGTGACATGCCCCTGGAAGTGACGATCGAACGGGACGGCGAGGTCCTCGACGAGGTCTCCCGATAGCCATGGACACGCTCGTGTTGGGTATCGGCAACGAGATCAAACGCGACGACGTGATCGGGCTGGACGTCGTCGAGGCTCTCGAAGCGCGACTCGACCGACCGGGCGTCGCCTTCGAGACGATGAACTCCGGGCGACTGCTGTTGATCGACGAGTTGAGCGGTCACGACCGGGTCTGTATCGTCGACTCGATCGTGACCGAGGACGGCGAGCCCGGCGACTGGTACGCCTTCGATCCGCAGGCAGTCGAACCCGACAGGGAGAGCGGCGGGCTGGCGACCCACAACGTCGGGCTGGGGACGCTGACGACGCTGGGCGAGGCGATGGGCGAGTCGATGCCGGCGATCACGATCTACGCCATCGAGGTGGCCGACCCCTTCGAGTACGGCGAGGGGATGACCGATCCGGTCCGCGAGGCAGTGCCGGCACTGATCGACGAGATCGGCGACGAGATCGAACGCGAACTGGCGGCGGACGAGGGTCAAAACGCGGTCGGCCGGTCGTGATGCTGACACTCAATTTTCATCTGGCCCCTACTTTCATACAGCGTCCGAGCCTACGGAGCGTATGACCGGTCGTCCGAAAGATACGGGGCCGAGCGAACAACGGGACGACCACGACGTTTCGTTCCTGTCACTCGATACCAACGGCGTCGTGCGGTTCGTCGATGCGGAGTTACTCGCGTTGACCGGCCACAACCGCGGGGAAGTGCTCGATCGCCCGTTCGTCGAGTTGCTCCCCGAGAGCGAGCGCGACGCGTTCGAAGCGGTGTTCGCCGACGCGCTCGACGGCGACGGCAGTTCGTGTGTGATACCGGTCCGCGTGACCGACGACTCGACAGTGTCGACAACCATCGACGTTCGCCCGGAGACAGGGTCGGAGGGGGCCGTCTCGCGGGTGCACTGTCGCGTCGACCCCCGGGGTTCGGCTCCCGATCTCGACGCCTACGAACGCCTGATCGAGGTCGCGCCGGTCGGCGTGTTCAGGACGACGACCGACGGGCGCGTGCTGTGGCTCAACCGAAAGCTGGCATCGATGCTCGGCTACGACGGCCCGCAAGCGGCGATGGCGGCACACAACGACCTCGCTCGCGATCTCTACGTCGATCCGGTACGGCGCGAGGAGTTCCTCGAGCGCCTGTCCGAGCAGGGGACGGTCGAGGACTTCGAGTACGAGGCCAAGACGGCAAGCGGCCGCCAGCGCTGGTTCTCGATGAACGCTCGGCTGCTCGATGAGACACACGACGGGACGCGCGTGATCACCGGGTTCGCGCGGGACGTTACCGACCGCAAGCGCCGGAATCGTCAGCTCGCAGTGCTTGGCCGGATCCTGCGACACAACATTCGCAACGCGCTGACGGTGGTGCAGGGACAGGTCGAGTTGCTACGCTGGGAGCGCACCGACCCACAGGACGTGGTCGGGACGGTCCTCGAACGGACCGACTCGCTGCTCCGGCAGGCGGAAAAAGAGCAAGCGCTCACCGAACTGCTGCGCGGATCGGCGAAGTCGGTCGAGCGTGATCTCGTGCAACTGATCGAGGCCGCCCGCGAAGACGTGCTCGAGACACATCCCGACGCGACCGTGACCGTCGACACTCCCGAAACCGCGACGGCGACCGTCGTCTCGGGGTTCGAACGGGCGCTGGTCGAGTTGCTGGACAACGCGTACCGTCACGGCAGCTCGGAGGTATCCGTGACAGTGGGCGACCGACCGGACAGCGTGGCGATCGACATCGCCGACGAGGGGCCGGGAATGCCGGAGATAGAGCGGAAACTACTACGTGGTGACGTCGACGAGACGCCGCTGTTTCACGGGGCCGGTGTCGGGCTCTTCCTTGTCAGACAGCTCGTCGTCCGCTCGGGCGGGACGATTACGGTCACGGACAACGAACCGCGCGGCACGGTCGTGACGGTCAGCCTCCCGGAATGACATCCTCCCCGTCGTTCACGACGGGGTTTCCTCCGTGGGAGTCTCAGTCGGTCTACGATCCCCCGGAGGCAACATTCCCGTTGTGGTGGACGGTACTCGGGTCTGTGCGCTGTTCTTTGGGACGATGAGAGCGTGGTAACTCCGACCAGGTGTGGTCGTCCCACTCGAACCCACACGGACAGGTGAGCGTGTCCTGATGCCGTGTCGTTCGGTCTGTGCCGCCACACTGGGGACACTCCTGACTGGTCCACGCTTCCGACCGGACTTCCACCGAGATGCCGTATTCTTCAGCGGTACACGCCAGTCGCTCGGTAAATTGCTTGAACGCCCAGAAGTTGTGGGTCTTTGCGTTCACCCTGACCGACCAGTGCGTGTCCAGCACGTCGGTCAAGCCACCGATATACACCGTGTCCACGCCCTCGGCGTACAGTCGTTCGAGCAGGTCACGACACAGGGCTTCTTGTGCGTGGTCGCGGCGACGAGTCCGTTTCCGATACAGTCGTCGGATGCGCTCGCTACTGTATCGGCCTTCTTCGAGTTTGGACTGCAATCGGGCGATTTCTCGTGTCGTGTCACGGAATCGCTGGAACAACTCCCGGCCCTCGTACAGGTATTGCTCGCCGGTCGTCGTGGTACAGGCGACGAGATTGTTTGCACCAATGTCCAGAGCGGCTGTTTCGGAAGCCAGTGGAGTCGCCCGTGCATCGTCAGAAACAGTCACGGGTTGCCAAGCTCGGAAGGTGCTGTCTGTCTCGTCGTACCACAAGTCCAACCGGCCCTGCTTCTCATAATCGGGCCAATTCGGGTCGCCAGCGATTTCAAGCCGGAGACGCCCGGTATGGTCGTATCGGTCTTTCAATTCACTCCCGACCAGTATCTCAAGCCGGGACCGCTCGCCCCATTCGACGGTGTAAGCGTCCTTTCGGACAACGCCTTTGAGAACACGTCCGTCGTCCTCGTTACCACGGAAGCGAGGCGAAAGCCCACCGGCTTTAGCCGTGGGATGAAGCCGACATGATATGCCGCAAACCATGCAATCTAGCCAGCCCGTAATCCTAACGGTTATTTTATTGGAGAGGCTATAAACGCAATAGACATGCGACATGCTGCTGCGGGGAACGCGCTCACGCTCAAGACGGCCACGAGTGCGTCTCAACTCCTATACTCACACACCTACGCAGTCCAACCAGCAGCGGTTGGCATGTCACTACAGTACTCCCCACTTGTGGCTGCAACGGGGAGTGGGGCCGATGGCCCGGCCCGCTGCTCACGGTGCTGGACGCCCGTGAGTGCCACTCCTGCCACGGGAGGGCAACACCGAGCGGATACTCAACACGCCACACTCTTGTTCGAGGGCCGAAGGTGCATCAGCAAACCCGCAAGTTCACAGCCGGGGTAATCAACTGGCTGGATTACCCACGGAGGAATCCCACGGCTTCAGCCGTGTGGAGGAGGTCAAGCTGTGGAATCCTCGTTCTCGTCGGGTTCGAGTCGAACACGCTCGACACCACCGAGATCATCGTATGCACCGTCACTGGAGATGATGCTGCCACCGGAGAGCGCCGCGTGGAACGCATCGAACGTATTCAACCCTTCATCGACGTTCTCCGAGGCCTGATACACGACGTTTGGGTCGCCGTCATACGTCGCCAGTTCGAGAATTGCCGTCACGGCACGTTCGCGGTCGAAGGAGAACCGCTCTTCGACGAGGAACAGTTCGATGAATGTCGCCAGAGAAACCTCGAGATCGTCCTCGTGTTCGTCGAGGAGCGACTCGGCGCGATCGGCCAGCCAGTCGTCGTCTTTCAGGAGCGCCAGCCAGAAGTCGAGATCAGCGTACATGTTCGCTGGCCTGTTCGCGTGCCTGTTCGCGAGCCGCTTCTTCGAGATCATCGAGCGACGCCTCGCGAAGCTCATCGGAAGCGGCCGCTCGTAGTTCCTCCAGTGGATCGTCGGGGATCGGCACCAGTTTGATACCGCTGTCCAGTTCGACGAGGCGGAATTTCTCGCCGTAGCGGTCGCGTACCTCCTTCGGAATCGTCACGCGTCCACGCTCGTCCGTTCGCACTTCTCCACTCATATCCGAAACGATGGCGTGGGAATATTTAATCCTTGTTCCCACTTTCATTTCTAAGATGGGTTCGGATCGCAGATGGATTCATCAGTTATCATCTCGTTCGAGATAGCTAGATAGCGGTTCCGCCTGACTCCCTCGCCAGAGACGTCAGCTTCACCCTCTGCGAGGCGTTCTCGGACAACGCTTTGCGCCTGCTCGAATCGGTGTCGGCGGCAGCGGCGATCCACTCCATCCCCCGCCACCGCGGGCACTCGTTCGTGAGGATGTGTTCGACTCGCTCTTCCGGGGTCATCTCGGCAGGATAGTCTGGCTCCAGCTCGCCGGGATCGGCAGGTGGCTCGAATCCCTCCTTGGCATCGTCGAGCGCGTCTCGGACAGAGTCGTGGAGGTCATCGGTCATGACTCCGGATTCTCCGTACGGTAACTTATACTGCCGGCGTCGCGATCAGAAGATCGCTCAGTGCCACGCCTGATGTTCTCGCGATGATGCTCTGCCTCACCCATCCTGCCGTTGATGGCTTTCTGGAGATCATCCAGCGTGTCGAATTCTCCCTCGCGCAATTCCTCCGGAGACACTACCTCGTCCAACTTCGAAGTGACTCGCTGCTTGGATTCGGAATCCAGTTGTGCAAACTGGTCGTCTGCTCGTGGGGACAGTGCCCAGCCCCACTCGTCGTCACTCGCCGTCGATCCCATGCTTCTGTTTGACCTCGTCGCTCGAAAGCCCCTCTCCCTCGTCGAACTGCGCCTCACTGATGGCGAGATCTTTCCAGAAGCCCGCACCTTCGGGGTGGTTCACCGCATCGCGGAGAGCGTACCGAATATACTCGCTTCGACTGTTGAATCCCCGCTCTCGCCACGCCTCGTCCACTACTTCGAGGAACGAACGCGAAATCCGGAGATTGATCCGGTCGATCCGGCACCCCTTTCAGCGTCGACAGCCTGCCTAGCGTATGACCGGACGTTCGCACGACTCTCGCGTTCGAAGTGTGTCTCGAGGCATTCATGTCAGGTAAAGATAAATACTACAACAAGGCCAAACAGGAGGGGTATCGCGCCCGGTCGGCGTACAAACTCAAGCAGCTGGACGAGACTGCGGGACTGCTCGGAGAGGGCAACACCGTGATCGATCTGGGAGCGGCCCCCGGCGGCTGGCTGCAGGTGGCCGCCGAGCGCGTCGGGCCCGACGGCACGGTCGTCGGCGTCGACCGCCAGCGGATCGACCCGCTCGAGGATCCCGAGGCGACTGTCGAGTACGTCCGCGGGGACATGACCGACGAAGACACGAAGGCCGAGATCCGCGAGCGCGTCGGCGCTGGCGACGACACCGGCGGGCCGGCCGACCTGGTCGTCTCGGACATGGCTCCGAACGTCACCGGCGAGTACAGCGTCGATCACGCCCGGTCGGTCCATCTGGCCCGGCAGGCGTTCGAGGTCGCACTGGAGTTGCTCGACTCGGGCGGGGACTTCGCCGCGAAGGTGTTCGACGGTCAGGATCTGGACGACTTCGAGGCCGACGTCGAGGCCGAGTTCGAGTACGCCCATCGCGTTCGGCCCGACGCGACCCGCGACTCCTCCTCGGAGGTGTATCTCGTCGGCAAGGGACGGCTCACTGCGCCCGTCCGCGAGGGCGACACCCGGGACGTCGAGATCGTCGACACCGGGCGGGACGGCGACGGGATCGCCAAGATCGAGGGCTTTACCGTCTTCGTCTCGGGCGTCGAGGAGGGCGAGACCGTCACCGTGCGGATCGACGACGTGAAACCGCGCTACGGCTTCGCCCAGCCGATCGAGTGACGCCGCCCTCGTGTCCGACCGGCGAGTGATCGAGAGAAACCGATAGATTCTCGGGCCGATACAGGCAATTCTTTCCCCAGGATGGCATCCGAGATCACGCGGATACTCCTCGTCGTCACGCTGATCGGCGTCGCGCTCGTGGCCGGGATCGCGGTCGTACAGACTCCACCGGAGAGTCCGGCCGATTCGGGCGAATCGATCCCGACGGTGACCGAACAGTCAGGAACGGACGACACAAGCGTCTGTGTCGTCTTCTTCTATCACCCCAGTTGCCCTCACTGTGAAGACGTTGAGGAATATCTCGACCGCGTCAAGCCGCAATACAACGTGACCGTCCACCAGCACAACACCGGGAACGACGACTCCGTCAGGCTGCTCAAACAATATTACGAGGCCTACGACGTTCCGGAGCGCGATCGGGGCGGTGTCCCGATCGTGTTCGTCGCCGACAACTACGCCGCCGGGAGTGCCGGAGGGATTGACCTGATCCAGTCGGCGATCGAGTCGAACGAGGCTGTCGCGTGTCCGACCGTCTCACAGTCCGCGGAGTAGACGCCGGCGAGTTGCTCACAGCTGCGCTGCGATCGCGGGCGCGACGCTGACCTCGCTGGCGGCGCGCTCGAGCGTGTCGGTCCCGTAGATCGCTTCGACGCCGGCGGAAGACAGTTTGAGGACGGCGTTGCGAGCCAGCATCGGGTGGACGCAGGTGACGAGCACGCGGGCGGCGTCGCGGGCGTCGAGTGCGTCCACGGCCTCGGCCATCGTCGAGCCGGTCGCGACGATATCGTCGGTCAACACGACGTCACGACCGGCCACGTCGGCGTCGCGGGGCTCGATCTCGACCTCGGTGCTGGAGTGGCGCGTCTTCTCGAAGTAATCGGTCGCGCCGCCGCCGTAGGCGTCCCGGACGGTCTCGGCGATCCCGACGGCCCCGTCGTCGGGCGCGACGAAGACGGGATCGGACAGGTCCGAAAGCGGCTCGGCGAGTCGACCGGCGGCGTCGACGGTGTCAGCGGGCACGTCGAAGAAGTCAGTCACGGCCGGTTCGTGCGGGTTGACCGTCAGCACGCGGTCGGCACCTGTCGAGATCGCACGTGCCATCGCCCGCGCGGAGATCGGATCCCCCGTCTCGAAGACCTTGTCCTGACGGGCGTACCCCATGTACGGCAGGACGGTGACGATCTCGGGGACGCCGGCTTCCCTGAGCGCGTCCTGCAGTTGCAGGAGCTCGAGGTGGGCGTCGCTGGTCGGCGTCGAGGCGACGACGATCGCCCGCTCTGTGGGCGGATCCGGGACGCGGACTTTCAGTTCCCCGTCGGGAAAGCGATCGTACTCGACGGTGGCGAGCGATCGGCCGGTGACTGTGGCGAGCTCGGCCGACAGGATCTGGGAGTGCGAGCCGCTGACGATCATACTCGGTCGCAAGCGGGCCGGGATAAACCCGTTTTCGATATCCGGAGGTTACAGCGACGGCCCCGGCGTCTCGAGGGTGATCGACCGGACGGCAGGGGCGGCGACGGCGGCGATTGCGAGTTCGAGTCCGCCGACGAGCGCGAACGCCGCGAGATAGCAGGCCGCGCCGCCGAGGGCGGCGATGAGGTCCGCGAAGCCGGGATAGAGGAACGTCTGTGAGAGCAACACACGCCAGACGACGACCGCGAGGCGCGTCTGCTCGCCAGGCCGGGTCATGTCTCTCGATACAGCCGAGGATCATAAAACAGGTCGGCAACCGGCACGTCTGCGTGACGACCGGCGATCCGCCGCCTACCGGTCGGGGACCGCAAAGCCCGCCGTCCCGTCGAGTCCGAGCGCGCGGGAACGCCACCCGCTGGCGCCGTCTTTGGCCGCCACCGGATCCACCAGAAACCGCCCCGTCTCGGTGACGGCGATCACGCCGCCGTCCGCAATGTAGCCGACGTCGACGAGCCGTTCGTCCGTCGGCACCTCGCGCTCGCGCCAGCCGTCGCCGGCGTCGACCAGCAACCCCTCGGACGTCACGGCGTGGACGCGATCGCCGTCGGCAGCCACGACGAACGACTCCGTCTCGAGTTCGTGCGTCCATCCCGGGCCGAGCCGATAGAGGCCGTCGGCCGTCGCGGCGTACGGCGTCGGCCCGCCGAGAACGTCCCGGGCGTCGCTCAGTCCGACGTACTCCAGTCCGTCGCCGGCGCGGACGACGCCGTCCGCAGTGGCGACCAGCGGCCCGTCGATGGCTCGCGGCTCCGAGACAGCGCCCAGTTCGGTCCACCCGCCGTCGGTCCGTCGGGCGACGGTCCCATCGGGCGCTGCCGCCAGCGGCGCGTCCGCCCCACCAACCGCCACCGCCGGGCCGAACGAAAGCCGTTCGACGGTCAGTTCGTCGCCGGTGGGATCGATCGCGAGCACGTCCTCGTCGGTCGCGACCAGCAAGTCCGTTCCGTCGGCGGCGATATCCCGAGCCGGACAGCGGTGTGCGAGACTGAACTGCCCAATGCGGTCGTTCGAGACCGACACTTCGACGACGCCGAGTCCCGCGGCGACGTAGACGTCGGTCTTGCCGAGCGTGTCGGCGTAGATCCGGTCTTCCTCGAGTTTACCCATATGCGTGAACGCGCGATAGAGCGTCGAAAACGTGTCGACATCGTCGCGAGCGCAACGGAGTCGTCGGAACGATCAGTCCGGCAGCGCCGAGACGAGCTGTTCGAACTGCTCGCGGTAATAGGCCTTCACGCGGGCCTCGGCGAGCCCGTCGGCGTCGGCGAACGCGTGCTCGAACCCGCCCATCCGCCACAGCAGCGTCGAGAGCTGATAGAGCGGCCGCCGTCGCTCGTAGCCGTCCTCGGCTGGGAACTCGTGGTGGGTGCGATACCCCTCGTGGAGCCGATCGCGAAGCGACTGGCGGGTGTCAGGGTCCCGAAACACCGAATCGACGAACAGCAACTCCGCCTGTGCGACGTTGTACTCGGGATGGCCAGCGAGGGCGTTCTGCCAGTCGAGCACGGCCGTGATCGGTTCCTCGGCCTCCGGATCGAACGTCAGATTTGCCGGTCGGAAGTCGTCATGAACGAGCCGCGGGGTCGCCGTGGTGGGAATCGCGTCGATCGAGCGTTCGATCGCACGCGTGGTCGGTCTCTCTAAGTCGTCGAACGGCGTCGATTCGAGCTGTCGGAGGTGCCCGCGCGTCAGTGACTCGAAGAACTCCCGCCAGTCCCAGGTGAGGTTCTCGACGACGAGCCGATCGTCTTCGAGACCGAAATAGCCGAATCCCTCGAACGCGATCGTCGAGTGCAACTCCCCGAGGATAGTGCCGACCTGCGTCATGATCCGAGTCTGCAGGGCGTTCTCGAGGCCGTCGAACTGCTCGGAGAGGCTCTCGCCTTCCATGCGCTCGGTGACGAAGTACGGCGGCACGTCCCGGGCCGGCTCGGGTTCGAACACGAGGATCCGCGGTACCGGGATCGACGTGCGATCGGCGACGTACTCGTGCAGTCGCGGTTCGAGCGCGAACGTGGCGTCGTCGTCCGGCTGGAACTTCACGACCACCTCGTAGGTCTCCCCGCGGTGCCGGAGTGAGACGATATATACGTCGCTCTGTCCCCCGCTCGTCGGCTGCTCGTAGGTGAACTCTTCGTAGTCCGGGCCTGACTCCTCGAGCACAGCCTCAATATCTGCAGCGGGAGCGGACACACCAGTACGTATGCGGACCCCCCAAGTGAATTTTACCCATGGTGGCACGGTATATCAGTGACCTTACACCACACGTTTGTCCGCGAACGGGGCGCGAACGAGCGTGGCTGGAGGAAGCAACCTTTAAACGCGCAGGTGAAGAAGGCTGAGTCACCATGGCCAGTTTCGACAAAGCTGAGGGACGGATTCTCGACAAACAGATCTGCATGCGCTGTAACGCCCGCAACCCAGAGCGCGCTGACCGCTGTCGCAAGTGCGGCTACAAGAACCTCCGACCGAAGGCCAAAGAACCCCGAACGGCCTGACAGTGACCGCTGTATCGATGTACCGGTGCGACTGCACGACTTCGTGCGGTTGATCCGGTAAATCGGGACAGTAACCACGATGAGCTTCTCGACGGCGATACTGCCGTCGCGGAGACGTGTAGTGATTGTTGATACTGCCGGGTATGCGTTCGGTGAGAGATTCGCCACACAGTAGCGGCTGCTCTCTCGAACCCGTAGGCGCGTCGAATACTTTTATTTCGGTACGAAAGAAATATCAGTGATACGAGAGCGATATGAGTAGCCCGCGGGATCCCCGCTCCGTCCGGGGCAGGCCGGTCCGACAGTGATAGTGACACGAGACAGCGACATCGAGACGCCGTGGTCGCTGTCCGCGAGCGACGTGCTCGAGCGGCTCGACGTCTCGCCCGAGGGGCTCTCCGAGGAGGCCGTCGAGGGCAGGCGGGCGCAGTTCGGCTCGAACGAGTTGCGCGAGGCTGAACGAAAGCACTGGACTGTCGTCCTGGCCGACCAGTTCGAGAGCTTCATCGTGCTGCTGCTCGCTGTCGCCGGGGTCGCGGCGTTCCTCCTGGGTGACGTCGTCGAGAGCGTCGCGATCTTCGCCGTCCTGGGCATCAACGGTGCCATCGGTTTCGTCACCGAGATGCGCGCGATCGGCTCGATCGAGAGCCTGCAGGAACTCGCGGAGATTCACACTCGCGTCCGTCAAGCCGGAGAGCAGAGAACGGTGCCGGCCGACGAGCTCGTTCCGGGTGACGTCGTGGTGCTACAGGCCGGTGATTTCGTCCCTGCCGACCTGCGGATGGACCCCGACGAACCGATCATGACCCGGACGAACTGGACGGAGCTGGGCTTCTACGGGGTGGTGATCGCGGCCGCCACGGTCGGCGCGTTCGTGATCGGCGGCCGCATCTCCGGCGGGATGGCGACCGACGAGGCCGTCACGATCTCGTTTCTCACGCTCGCGTTCGCCCAGCTCTGGCACGTCTTCGACGTCCGGGAAGTCACCTCCGGGATCGTGCGAAACGAGGTCACCGAGAACCCGTACGTCTGGGGGGCGCTGGGGCTGTCGACGCTGATCCTCGTCGGAGCGGTCTACCTGCCCGGGATCTCGCTGGCGCTGGGCACCGCCCCGATCGGCGTCGACGCGTGGTCGGTCGTGCTTGGGATGAGTCTGCTTCCCCTCCTTGTCGGCCAGCTCGAGCGTGAGGCGCGGCGACGGTTCGGCGCGAGCAACGCGGAGGCGGGTGAAGGCGCGCGCTCACCGAAGCCGTGAGGCGCGGGACCGGATTCGAACCTCGTCGAGACGGTCGGTCTCGCTTCGCTCGATCGCTGCGACTCGTCCGGCTCGGATCCTCATTTGCGTAGACACGACTCTCACGTTCGTTTGAGCCGGTATGCGCGGGACCGGATTTGAACCGGAGCCACTTCGCTCCCTTCGATCGCTCGTGGCAGGGCTCAAACCGGTCCTGCTCTTCGCTCACTTCGTTCGCTCATGCGCGGGACCGGATTTGAACCGGCGGACCCCTACGGGACAGCGTCCTAAGCGCTGCAGTAGGGCCAACTCCAATTCCGGTGTATCTCACCGATTTCCTGCCTGACAATCCTGATTTGAGCCTATAACATTATAAAACCACCCACCCCACAGGGCCAAACGCTGTTGTCGTTTGGAGAATTGAGTCGGGTACATTGATAACATTGGCCTGAACAGTTTGTAGACAATTATGGAACAGGAAGCGGTGAGAGCGTACGTTGAACACGCTCAATCTACTATTGAGAGTTCACCACAGATGGGGGAAGCAACCACAAAGGCGGCTGTTCTACAGGACTTTCTTGAACTTCTCGAATGGGAAATTCCCACGAACACAGAACTTGAGTACTCAGTCAAAGCGTTTGGCCGGACGTTCAAGGTGGACTATTCTTTGGTGTTAGAGGGCACGCCGGTAGCGTTTCTTGAGGCGAAGGGCGTTGATACACCGCTTACGGATGAGCATAGAGAACAGATTCAAGAGTATATGAAGAGCGAAGACGTGAACTTGGGGATTCTAACCAATGGTAAGGAATATGCGTTCTTCAGGCGGCAGGTAATCGATTCCAAGGTCAATGTGAATACACTCGCTGAAACTACGCTTCAGAATTTACCCAACAGAATCAGTATTCTCCGAGCGTTCACGAAAGAGGCGATTCAGAACGAAGAATGGATAGATATTTTCAATCGAATTGAGGAGTTGGAAGACGCCAAATCTCAACTTGAAAGGAATAAGGGGCGATTTGCGGCCCGAATTTCGGAGAATATGGCTGATTGGGTGTCTGATGGCATATCTTCTCCGGCTGAGACTCAAGCCAAGGAGATGATTGACAGACTGATTCAGGATATTGAAACGGAGATAGTTTCAGATGGTTCTGTTTCTACAGATGAAGAGGAAGAAGTATCCTCACCTGAGGTTGAGGATGTTCAGAACGCGACCGGCAAGTACGTCATCAAAATAATGAACGGTGATACTGCTATTGCCACCCTTGCGGATAACAACCAAAGCGATGCAATGGCAGAAGCAACAAACTACCTCACTCGGCTCTGCACGTTTATATACAACCCTCAGAGCCCCCTGAATGGAGGAAGAGATGGTCGATTTCTTCCATCAACCCATCGAGATCCCGCTCTGGCTGCTCGCGCACCCACGAAAACATGTTGTAGATTGCCTCTTTGAGACCGTGTTCAAGCTGGGCTCGGAGCGACGAGGCTTTCGAGACGAGTCGCTCCGAGACGCTCGACGGAGAACCAAGCCGAAGCAGACTGTAGGTGAGCATCTGAAGGTGCCAGTGACGACTGGCACCATCAGAATCACGCACCTCGCAGCCTCCAAGGCCAAGATCCTCTTTCGAGTCCTCGAAGAATGTCTCAATTCGCCACCGCTTGGAGTAGCTTCGAATGATATGGGCTGATGGAGCGTCAATCTTGTTCGTCGCAAGATACTTGACCGGATTCTCTTCGTCCTCGTCAACTTCTTTCTCGGTGATTACTAGCCGTACCTCACCCAATTTTGATACAGGCAGCGTTTTCGTCCAGATGTTGTAGACCTCATCGTCAATCTCCCGTTCTTCAGTGTCGATGCTCTCTGCGAGCGCATCGACCCGCTTCTCTTCGCCATCAAATGTGACCTGTCGATTGCTCCGGAGAGGTCCAATCCAGTCCTTTCGGTGGGACTCGACATGCTTGATCAGCTCAGAACCGTGAGCGAACCACGAATCGAAGAGATAGGTGGCCGCAGGCACACCTATCTCTTCTTCGAGTTCTGTGATTATCTCCTGTGCAAGCTCGTACTTTGTCGCTTCTACGTCCTCCTCGTCGTCATCAGCTTTCTCGTACTGGCGAAATGCTAGTGGATAGGACGTTTTGTGGTCAGTATAGAACGCATAGACGAGATTTTGTCCCCAGACAGGCTTGCCTTCGCTGTGATCATAGAACGATCCAGCACCGGGAAGTTCCTTCCCGGTTCGCTGGAGCACTGAATCGTCGATGACAATGTAGCCGTCCTTCGACCACCGCGTCTCACCGTGATTTTGCAGTTCCTCTAACCGTTCGTGATTAAGTTTGTCTTCGTCCCAGTTGTACTCGGTGATGAACTTGTTGAGTGCCCGGTCGCTTCCGGCCGGAAGGACTTCTCGTGCAATCCCGGTGACGGTCTTGCTGCTGGCCGCAGCAAGACCTGTCACGTACGTTTTGGCATGCTGAGTCTGATGATACGATAGCGAGTCGAACTCATCCAACGGGTCAGTACACGAGAGGAAGTCTGTGATCGGCAGCATCAGCTGTCAACGCCATCTATATCGCGGCCTTACTTAAACGTGCAGAGCCGAGGACCTAGGACAGCAGCTCGACCGTCTCCTGCGACGCACTGGCGGCCGCAGTCGTCGCCGTCGACTCGACGCGGGGGAGTTCGATCTCGAAGGCAGCCCCGCCGATATCGCTGTCTTCGACGGTGATCGACCCGCCGTAGCGGTCGACGAGCATGTCGACGATATACAGTCCGATGCCCGACCCGTCGCTATCAGGGCCGAGTTCGCCGCGCTCGAACAGCGTCTCGCGTTCCGCTTGCGGGACCCCGGGCCCGTCGTCCGCGACGCGGATCGACACCGTCTCCGTGTCGGCTTCGACGGTCACGACGACACGCGGGTCGTCACCGTCGTTGTGTGCGACGGCGTTCGACAGGAGGTTGTGCACCACCGACGCGAGCAACTCGTCAGCCCGGACGGCGACGTCCGGGACCGACTCGAGCAACACCGTCACGCCCGGATGGCGCTCCCGGAAGTTCTCGACCTGCGTGCGAACGACCTGTCGGACCGCGACCGGCCGGAGGTCTGCGCCGTCGTCTTCCATCGCGGAGACGAACGTCCGGAGACGCTCGGTGAGGTCCATCGCCTCGCTCGTGGTCCGCTGGAGGCGCTCGAGGGCGTCCTGTCCGTCGGGATCGACGTGTCGTTCGAGGATATCCGCCGTGCCCGCGATGACCTGCAGGTCGTTGCCGACGTCGTGGCGGACGATCCGGTTGACAAGCGCCAGTTTCTCGCGCTCGTCGGCCAACCGCTCGCGCTCGCGTTCGCTGGCGACTGCCAGCCGCCGCGCGTCGTACCACCCGACGATCAGTCCGCCGAGCCCACCGGTGGCCCCGTTCCCGGCGACGATAACCGTCGAATCGACGGCCACGACGCCGCTGGACGCCTCGAACAGGACCAGTGCGAACCCGGTCAACACCGAGACGCCGGTCCCGATCGCCCACCAGACCCCGACGTGGCCGCTCTGCTCGGCGGTCAACTGACACTGCCAGATCAACAGTCCGACGACCGCGACGACCGCTGCGAGCGCAAGCGGGAACACGCCGCCAAAGAGCAGGCCGATCGACGAGGGAAACCCCTGGAGGATTCGAGCGGCCATGGTGGCCGACAACCCGACGCCGGTACCGGTAACTGCCCCGCCGACGAGAACGCGGACGGTCCGATCGGATCGACCGGCGACCGCCCGGGCGACGATCGCATCGAGTGTCAGTTCCCCTCACAACTTGCCCGCCGTACGGATCGATCGTACCTAATCGTTCGGGTTCGCGGGAATCGAGGCCGTGGGCTATCCCTCATTCGGGAACGGGACGTCGATCGCCCGTCCGTCCTCGGCGACGAACGCGCGTTCGCCCTCGAATACCGCCCGAGCCTCGTCTTCGAGCTGTCCGCCCCGTCCCGCGTAGCGCGTCGAGATGTGTGTCAGCGCCAGCCGTTTCGCCCCGGCCCGGTTGGCCAGCTCTGCGGCCTGCTTCGCGGTCGTGTGACCGGTCTGTCCGGCCCGGTCGCGGTGGTCCTCGCCGAAGGTCGCATCGTGGATCAGCAGGTCCGCGTCGTCGGCGGCCTCGACCGTCGCGGCCGTCGGGCTCGTGTCGCCCGTGTAGACCACCCGCCGACCCGGGCGGGGCGGGCCGACGACTTCCTCGGGCCGGATCGTCCGGCCGTCGTGTTCGACCGGCTCGCCGGCGTGCAGTTTCGAGTACTTCGGTCCCGGCGGGATACCGAGTTCGTCTTCCGCCTTTTCGCGGTCGAACCGGCCCTTTCGGTCGCCCTCGATCAGGACGTACCCGACCGACTTCGTGCGGTGGTCGGTCTCGAAGGCCTCGACGGTGTAGGCCTCGCGGTCCAGCACCGCGTCGCCGGGAGCGACCTGATGGATCCGGAGGGGATAGGTCGGCCGTTCGCCGGTCGCCTCGATCAGCTGTTCGAGGTGACTGCGGGTCCCGTGGGGCGCGTGAATCGCCAGCGGGTCGGTCCGATCGTTGAAGTCCAGCGTCTGCAACAGCCCGGGGATTCCGAGGACGTGATCGCCGTGCAGGTGCGTGACGAAGATGTGCGAGACGTCGAACCCGGTCGAGAAGCGCATCATCTGGCGCTGGGTCCCCTCGCCGCAGTCGAACAGGAACCGCTCGCCCTCCCTGCGCAACAGCACAGCCGAGGGGTTGCGCTCGGTCGTCGGCACGGCCCCGCTGGTCCCCAGGAACGTCACGCGCATCTCGTCGGCCACTCACAGGTCCGCGAGTAAACCCCCTTCGGATCGCCGCAGTGTTTTTACCTGTGGTTGTGTATGACACACGCATGAAGTTCGTCATCGTCGGCTTCGGCCGGGTGGGCATCCGCACCGCGCGGATTCTCAGCAGCGAGAACCACGAGGTCACAGTCATCGACAGCGACCCGGAAAAAGTCGAGCGTGCCAGCGAGGAGGGGTTCACCGCACTGCAGGGCAGCGGCGACGACGAGTCGCTGCTAGAGGAGGCGGGCATCGAGACGGCCGACGCGATCGCGGCGCTGACCGACGACCTCAACGTCAACTTCTCGGCGTGCATGATCGGCAAACATCACGGCGCGCGCACAGTCATGCGGATCGACGCGGACTACCGCGAGGAGATCTACGAGGCCTACGCCAGCGAGGTCGACGAGGTCGTCTATCCCGAGCGACTGGGCGCGGCCGGTGCCAAGACGGCCCTGCTCGGCGGTGACTTCAACGTGCTGGCGGACCTGACCGAGCGACTGTCGGTCGCGACCATCGACGTTCCGGACGGCGCGGACGTGGTCAGCAAGCGCGTCGTCGAGGTCGAGTTGCCCGGCGACGCGCGCATCTACGCGCACGGACGACGGAACGAACCGATGTCGATCCCGCTGCCCGACACGACGATCGAGGCTGGCGACACTGTCGCGGTCACCACCGATCCGGACTCGCTCGAGGCCATCAGGGCGACGCTGGGCGCGTGAACAGAAAGGGAAACGAGAGGGGTGGTAGTGGGTGCCCGGGCGCGCGATGAGGATGGGAGGCATACCGAAGCCGTTGTGCGCGCCCATGCGGCCGGTGTGTTCGCTCGCCCATAAATTCACGTCAGACGAGCGCAAGACCCCCGGCCAGCGGCCCGATATCTCGTTTCTCGGATGGTTTCGATCGGGAGATTGTTCCGTACCCCAACGATTATGATCCCGCGCCGCGGAGTATCTAGTACGTGTGTGGTGGTATCATCCATCACACTCGACCCACCCATGACCACGGACAAACCGATGACCGACGCGGACGCGGACGGACGGTACGCCGCAATCGAGACCGGCAGCGGCGAGACGGTGATCTACGACCGGGACAACCCGGACGCGTGGGTCCAGTCGGACTATGCCGTCGACATCGGGACTTGACATCCTCCACACGACTGAAGTCCGGTAACGACGCTACACACGAAGGGTTTAAATCTTATTTACTCGAGTGTTGCTTATGGACGAGCGGGCAGGCGGCCCGAAGCCGCGGCTCGGGCGTCGGGCGTACCTCAAGGGAGTTAGTCCGATCGTGGGGGTCGGAGCAGCTGGGTGTCTTGGGGTCGGGACTGACTCCGGTCCGATCCGTGTCGGCAACCTGTCCCCGTTTAGTGGTGGCCTCGGGTGGATCGGCCCCAACTCACGACGCGGTATCCGGACCGCGCTCGCGGGCAACGGCGGCGTCAACCGGGCCACGATCGACGGCAGGACCGTCGAGATCGTCGAGCGAGACACGGAAACCGATCCTGAGACGGCGATCGCTGGCTTCCGCTCACTCGACGACGCGGGCGTCGAGACGATGGTCGGCCCATCGAGTGTCGTGGCGGCGAGCCTTTTCCGGCCCGCGCTCACTGCTCGTCTGTCGTTCGTCTCGCCGGTATCGGGGACGACGCAACTCGACAACATCGGCGGGACGTACATCTGGCGAACAGTTCCATCGGACACAGTCGGCGCTCGCGCACAGGCTCGATTCGCATATCAGGAACCAGGCTGGCGACGGATGGCACTAGCATACAGAGATAGCAAAGGGTCCTACAGCTTCTCGAAGGCCTCCGGGGAGTACTTCTCTTCGCTCGGTGGCGACGTCGTAACTGAAGTCGAGCTCAACCCGAACGCCACCGATTACCGGTCGGCTGTCCGAACGATTCAGGACGCGGGAGCCAGTGTGGTGTCTCTCACTGCCGGTACCACGATCACCGGCCAGTTCATTCGCGACTACGTCTCGCTTGGCGCGGACGACGACTTCGCGATCTTGCTCGGTAACGACGTCCTGACGTCGGCGTTTATCGATGAGATGGGGGCTGACACAATGGAGGGGATGGTGGGACAGACGCCGGCTCCTGGTCCAGCCATCGATGCTTTCACCGAGCGATACGACGCGATCCACGGCACGCCCCCCGGCATATTCGCGGCGGCGGCGTACGATGCGATGAATCTCATTGCACTCGCGTTCGTCACGGAAGGCGAGCCAAACCGGCGTGCCGTCCCGGACCATCTCCGGAAGATCGGGAACCCACCGGGAACAGAGGTTTCGACGTTTGCAGCCGGGAAAGCGGCGCTTGAGGCCGACGAGCCGATCAACTACGTCGGTGCCGCGACCCCACAGAACTTCAACGAGTACGGCGATCCGCTCGGTTCGTTCGCGATCAATCAGGTCGTTGATGGCTCCTGGCAGACCGTCACCACCTACACCGCTGAACAACTATCCGAAAGAGGATAATTATGTATGGGTGGCGAGTGAACAGGACAGTCACCTGGCGACTGCTCCAGCAATGTTCGATACACTCACGCCCCACGGATGGAATCTCAAGCGGAAGGTGATCCTGGCGTTTGCTCTCACGGCGTTGCTCGTTGCCGCGACCGGCGTAGTCGGGTTTGTCGCCGTTTCGACGGTGTACGATAATTCTAACGCAATCAATACGAATGCCGAAACTGTCGATACGACCAAAGAGCTCCTGATCGCCATCGAGCAGGAACAGGTCGCAATCTATGCCGACATTGCGGGGGAGCCAGGAGCAAGAGAGGAGTTTGAAACTGCCGCGTCAAACTTCGATCGGTGGGCCGACGAGATGAATGTCGAGCGACTGGATGGCGAACAACGGCAGCTGTTCACAGCGCTCGAGGCCAAACACGCGCAGTACACGAGACTTTCCCGGGAAGTATTCAACGCGACACAAGCCGGCGATATCGACCGGGCTAACACCATCATCGAAACGCAACTCGATCCGCTGTCCGTCGAGATGCGCGGTATGGCGTATTCACTTCAGGGACTTGCTCTCGAAAACAAACGGCAAGCTACGACCCAAGTCGCCGATACGGCCGAGACGACACAACGACTCGTCCTGTTGTTGAGCGCGGGTGCGTTCGGAGCCGCGATCCTCATTGGCTTGTTCGTCTCCAACCGACTCACAGAGCCAGTCAACCAGCTCTCGGCGTCCGCGATCTCGATCAGCGAGGGTGACTTCAGTACCGAGATCGACGAGTATCACGCGGACGACGAAATCGGACGGATGGTCGAAGCGTTCGGCGAGATGCGGACAAATCTCGAAGGCGTGTTCGCCGAGCTTGACGCCATCAGCCAGCACCTTCAGCAGGGCGATCTCGACCACGAAATCGACACCGACTACCCCGGCACGTACGGGGAGATTATGCACAACATCGACGAGAGCATCACACAGCTCACCGCGAGTTTCGATGAAATCAGAGACGCCAGCGAGAACCTACGGGCTGGCGAACTCGATTACGACATCGATACCGACCGGCCGGGCGAGTACGGGGCCGTGCTGTCGGATCTCGAGGGTGATCTGGCTCAGCAACGCGACCGCGAGCGAGAACTCCAACGGCAAAAAGACCAACTCGAGGACTTCGCGACGATCGTCGCACACGACCTGCGAAACCCGCTTACCGTCGCTCGGGGACGGATCACACTGCTCGAAGACGAGTACACGAACCCGACCGCAGCGCCCCACTTCGATGCCATTCAGCAGGCTCACACTCGGATGGAAACACTCATCGACGATATACTGTCGCTGGCACGAGCCGGACAGCCCATCGGGGAGAAAGAATGGGTGGACGTCAGCCAGGTCGCCCGCGATGCCTGGGCAACGATCGACGCGCCGGGAATGACGTTACAGACGACCGGCCACTTCGAGGTCAAAGCGAGTCGTGAGCGATTACAACAACTCCTCGAGAACCTGTTCGGTAACGCAAACGCCTATGCGGGAGACGAGGTGACTATCTCGGTCGGCTCGATCGAGGCGATGCCGACGACGACGAGGGATTCGACCGCCAATGAGTCCGGCTTTTTCGTCGCCGACGACGGGTCCGGCTTCGACGAGGGGCAACAATCGAAAGTATTCAAGCCCGGCTACACGACCGACGATTCTGGAACCGGCTACGGGCTCTGGATCGTCCAGACGATCGCTAACGCCCACGGATGGCGGGTCAGCGTCACTGAGAGCGAGACTGGCGGAGCGAGGTTCGAGGTCACGGGCGCACGCGTTCGCGAGCACCGCTAGTTGATACGGAATAGACGTCACGATCTGCCAGTATCAGGACTGCAGTTCCGCCATGTGTTCCTCGAAGGCCGCCCAGAACGGGTCCTTGCCGGGGTGATCGACGGCTTCGCCGTCGACGGTCAGCCCCGATCCGGTGACGACCTCACCGACATCGGCCGCGGGGATCCCCTCGCGTTCGAGGGCCTCGAGCACGTCCCCGACACCGTCAGGGTCGACTGTCGCCAGCAGCGTTCCCTCGCTGATGGAGATCCAGGGATCGACCCCGAAGAACTCGCAGGCCTCGCGGACGCCGGGCTGGACCGGCACGCGGTCGCGCTCGATCTCGATCCCCACGTCGGCGGCGCGCGCCATCTCGAAGAGCCCGCCGTAGATGCCTCCCTCGGTCGCGTCGTGCATCGCCGTCACCGGTCCGGCCGCGGCCGCTACCAGCGCGTCCCGGACCGGGCTCATGTCGTAAAAGCGATCCTGGGCGTCTTCGATCGTCGACTCCGGGAGCTCGCCCGCCAGCAGCGACTCGAACTGAATCGACAGCAGGCCCGTCGTCTCGATTGCAGGGCCTTTCGTGACGATCACGCGGTCGCCAACGTTCGCGCCGTTCGGGCGGACGAGGTCGTCCGGATCGCCGACGGCCATCGACGTCCCGCCGCCGACCATCGGGTAGTTACAGCCAGCGTAGCGGGCAGTGTGACCGGTCACGATCGACACGCCCAGCTCGCGCGCCTCCCGATCGAAAGTCCCCCAGACCGTCTCGAACTCATCGTCAGTGATCTCGGGCGGGAGGTTGAAGTCGACGCTGAGATACGCCGGCTCCAGCCCCGAGACGGCGACGTCGCTGAGCAGGACGTGAAACGCGAACCACGCCGCCCGCTCGAACCCGACGGCGGGCATGACGAACACGGGATCGGTCGCCATCGCCAGCGCCTGCTCGCCGATCTCGACGACGCCGAAGTCGACGCCGTGGCTTGGCCCGAGCGTCACGTCCTCGCGGTCGGCCCCCAGCCGCGGATAGATGTACTGGTCGAAGAACTCCCGATCCGCCTTGCCGAGCTCGGGGTCGCTCATTACTGGTTGGTATCGCCCCGTGGTAGTAAGGCTTGCTGGTTCGGTGCTAGCCGATCGTGATCAGCGTGATACCGGCGACGGCCAGCCCTGCGGCGACCAGCCGGATCCGGAAGGCATCCTCGTTCAGGAGGATCCCGCCGAGCAGGACGGCCACGACGGCCTGAGTGTTGACGATCGGCGACCCGATGCTGGCGGGCAACAGCTGAAAGGCGAGCAACACGAGGTGGTTGGCGACGGCGACGAGCAACCCCGCGGCGGCGAACTTCGGCAGGTCCCGTCGTGTCTCGGCCGGCCAGGACGCACGAGCCGCAAGCGGCGCGACAAACAGCGTGACGATGAAAAACATCACCGGGAGAAACGTCTGTGGCGGGAGCGAGAGCTCCTGCATCAGGTAGCGCTTGCCCACGTCGACGACGCCGAACGCGGCGGCACTGGCCAGCGCCAGCTGGGCGGCGGTCGTCGTCGCGGCCCGCCGGAACGGTTCGAGGAGCTCGCCGGGCTGGTAGTTGGCGACGTAGACGGCGGCCGTCGCGACGAGGACGCCCGTGACTTGCAGTGGGGTCAAGTGTTGGCCAAGCAGGAGGATCTCCAGCGGCAGGACGAACACGGGAACGATCTTGCTGATCGGGGCGACGTACGAGACCGCGCCGCGCCGGAGCGCTGCCAGAAACGACAGCAGGGCCAGCCCGGTCATCGCCGAGACCCCGAAGACGACCGTGAACAGCCACAGATCGGCACTGGCCGGGAGATAGTCGCCATCGACGGTACACGCGGCGACCGGCAGATACCAGAGGAACGCCGCCCCTTCGACGAGCACGAGGTACACCGGCGAGGGGTACGGCGAGAAGTACCGTTTGATCGCGTAGAGATACGCGCCGAGCAACAGCGCCGACGCGATCGCGTAGCCGAGTCCGAGGTTCACAGCGCGACTATTCGACCCGACACCAAGAGGCGTTCGTTCCTACCGCAGATCGAGTTCGTCGAGTCGCTCCTGGAGCGTCTCGGCCGAGGCGTGGAGTTGCTCGTGTTCCTCGTCGGTCAGATCGTACTCCAGCACCTGCCGGACGCCGCGGCGGTTGACGACGCTGGGCAGACTGAGGTACACGTCGTCGAGGCCGTGCTGGCCCTGCATGAGCGTCGAGACCGTCAGGATCGTGTCCTCGTCGCGGACGATCGCGTCGATGATCTCGGCCGTCGCGAGCGCGACCGCGTAGTTAGTCGCGCCCTTCTTGTCGATAATTTCGTAGGCGGCACCCGCGATTTTCTCCGACAGCTCGTCTTTGATGTCCGGACCGCAATCTCGCAGACAGGCCGAACAGAAGTCGTCAAAGGGCATCCCTGCGAGGTGAGCGCTGCTCCAGACCGGCACTTCGCTGTCGCCGTGCTCGCCGATGACGTAGGCGTGGACGTTCTGGGCGGCGACGTCACAGTGCTGGCTGAGGACCTGCTTGAACCGGGCGGTGTCAAGCACCGTCCCCGAGCCGATGATCCGCTCGTGGGGCAGGTTCGAGACCTCCCAGGTGACATACGAGAGAATGTCGACGGGATTGGTGACGACCAGCAACACCGTCTCGGGGTCGATCCGCTCGGTGATCTGGGGGACCATGTCCTCGAAAATACTCACGTTGCGCTCGAGCAGTTCCATGCGGCTCTCGCCCGGCTTCTGGCTCGCGCCCGCAGTGATCACGACCACGTCGGCGTCCCAGCAGTCCTCGTAGTCGCCGACGTAGACGTCGACCGGTTCGACGAACGCCCCGCCATGGGAGAGGTCCATCGCCTCGCCCTCGGCTTTCTCGCGGTTGATGTCGATCAGCGCGATCTCCGAGACGGTGCCGCTGTTCATCAATGCGAACGCCGTCGTCGCGCCGACGTTCCCGGCTCCGACGATGGCGACCTTGCCCTTGATGCTGGTGGTCATTCCTGTTGGCTTCTTTCGGGCACGCAGACATAAAGTTGCGGACAGTGGACAGCCGTTCACGGCCGGCGGTCACGAGTACTCGAACGTCTGTTCGTCCGACGATGCGGTTCGTCCTACGACCGCCACTCGTTGCCACAGCGGTTGCACTCGAAGTACCGCCAGTCGGTCCCGCCCGGCACGCGTTCGCGGGCGGTCGTCTCTCGGTCGCAGCTGCCACACACCGGACAGGCCGTCATTGCCTCGGTACTGAGGGACATATCAGTTCGTACGTACCACTCGTATATATTCTTTCGGAAGTGAGTAAAGATTTCTGGAGTCGGTCGGGTCGGCCGAAACGTCAAGGGGTCTCGGTCTCGAAATCCCGAGTATGACCCGAACGACGTACACCTGTGACGGGTGTGGGACTCAGCTGGACAACGAAAAGGACATCCAGAAAAGCACTGGGACGATCCGCCCGGACTGGCAGTGTCGGACCTGTGGGACGACCGTGCCGTCGGTCGTCGCCGAACGGATCAGCCATCAAAAGCAGAACGCGACGGAATAAAGGCCGCTGGCACCCACGGACTGATCGAATGGACGGAAACGAGCGATCAATCGTCGCGTTCGCGAGTTCGGCCCACGCGCTCGTCCACACCTACGAGCTGTCGATCCCGATCTTCGTCGTCGTCTGGTTGCAGGCGTTCGACGCGACGACGGCACAGCTCGGACTGGCGGTCACAGGAGGGTACGCCCTGTTCGGGATCGGTGCGCTGCCCGGCGGCGTGTTGGCCGATCGGTTCGGCTCGCGCCGGCTCGTCGCCGGCGGCCTCGCCGGGATGGGACTGTCGTTTCTGGCGCTGAGTTTCGCGAACGGGCTGGTCGCCGTCGCACTCGCGCTGGCCGGCTGGGGCGTGGCCGCGAGCGTCTACCACCCCGCCGCCCTGTCACTGCTGTCGACCGGCGTCGAGAACCGCGGGACGGCCTTCGCCTACCACGGGATGGCCGGCAACGCCGGGATCGCGCTCGGGCCACTCGTCTCGGCGCTGCTTCTGGTGGCGCTCGACTGGCAGACCGTCGTCCGACTGCTCGTCGTGCCGGCGGTCGCCGTCGCTGGATACGCCCTTGTCGTCGAGTTCGACGAGATGGCCGCCGTCGATGCGGACGTCCGCGAGTCCAACGCCGACGGGCCGGGTCGCGCAGTCTCGCCGTCGTCCGTACTCGCCGACAGCAGGACGCTGTTCACCGCCGGCTTCGTGCTGGCGCTCGCGGTCGTGATGGCAAACGGACTGTTCTACCGCGGGACGCTGACCTTCCTGCCGGAGACGCTCGGGGACTTCCTGCCGCCGATCGACGAACTCCTCGGCGTCGTCGGGTCCGACAGCGTACTGGCCGCGGAACTCGACACCGCATCGCTGGTGTACGCCGGCCTGCTGACGGTCGGCATCGCCGGCCAGTACGCCGGCGGGAAACTCTCCGATCGCGTCTCGCCGACGCTCGGCATCGCCGGCGCGTTCGGAGCGCTCGTCGCTGTCGCCGTCGCGTTCGTCCCCGCCGCCCGGATCGGACCGGTTCCGCTGCTCGCGGTGAGCGTCCTGCTCGGCCTGTTCCTGTTCGCGCTCCAGCCGCTCTATCAGGCGACCGTCGCCACGTACACGCCGCCGGACGGCCGGGGCCTCTCGTACGGATACACGTACCTGGTGTCGTTCGGCGTCGGCGCGACCGGGGCGACGATCGCCGGCTATCTCCTCTCGACGCTCGGTATGGGCGGGACGTTCCTCGTACTCGCGGTGTTTCCGGCGCTCGGGGGCGGATTCGCGCTGGCACTATATCGGTGGGATCCGGCGTGATGGTGACCGCTGCCCCGATTCACCGGTATGACCGCCCGGCGGCTTTTTGCGCTCCGGCCCACTCTAGGAGGTATGCGCGTACTCGTCACCGGGGCAACGGGATTCGTCGGCAGCCATCTCGTTCCGGCCCTGCTCGATGCTGACCACGACGTCGTCGCGATGACCCGCGATGCCGACCGCTACGACCCGCCCGACGGCGTCGAGGTCGTCGAGGGCGACCTGCTGGAGCCGGAGACGCTGGCCGGCGACCTCGACGGCGTCGATGCGGCCTACTATCTGGTTCACTCCCTGCAGACCGGCGGGGACTTCGAGGAGCGCGACCGGACGGCCGCGACCAACTTCGCGGCGGCCGCCAGCGGGGCCGGCGTCGAGCGGGTGATCTATCTCGGTGGCCTGGGTGAGACCGGCGACGACCTCTCACCGCACCTGCGCTCGCGCCAGGAGGTCGAGCAGTTGCTGGCTCGCGGGAGCTACGATCTGACGACGCTGCGGGCGGCGATCATCGTCGGTTCGGGCAGCGTCAGCTTCCGGATGGTCCGCCAGCTGGTCGCGAAACTGCCCGTCATGGTCGCCCCGCGGTGGGTGTACACCGAGTGTCAACCCATCGGGATCGCGGACGTCGTCTCGTATCTCGTCGGCGTGCTCGACGCTCCCGAGACTGCCGGCGGGACCTACGAAATCGGCGGCCCGGAGGTACTGACCTACAAGGAGATGCTCGTCCGAACCGGCGAGGCGATGGGGAAGCGACCGCTGGTCGTCCCGGTCCCCGTGCTGTCGCCGAAACTCTCCTCCTACTGGGTCGATCTCATGACCGACGTGCCCAGGTCGATCTCGCATCCGCTGATCCTCGGACTGAAGAACCCGGTCGTCGTGACCGACGACAGCATCGATCGGCACGTCACGGTCGATCGAATGCCGTTCGGAGAGGCCGTCGAGCGCGCGCTGGCGGAGGCGTCGGCGTGAGTGACGGCGGTCCGGAGACGAGCGCGGGGACGACGAACGCGGATACGCCCCCCGAAGCGATCTACCGCGAGGACCGGTGGGTCTACGAGAGCATCGTCGGTTCGATCCCCGGCATGGAGTTCTCCCGGACGCAGGCGATGGCGATCCAGCTCGGCCTGTTCGGGATCGGGGTGATCGTGATCGCGGCGCTCACCGACCGGTGGACGGCGGCGCCCGCGGGGCTGGCCGCCGTCGCCGTCGTCTCGGCCGGGAGCGTCCTCATGCTGACGCTCGGTCGCCGCATCCGGAATCTTGACGTTCCGGGATGGTACACCCACACCCTGTTCGGCACGGGGATCGAGATCGTACTGGGCGTGTTCTCCTACGTCGGACTGATCACCTACCTGTTCGTGGCCGAACCGCGCCAACCCGGCCCGTCGCTACTGGAGACGCTGCTCGGGCCGGAGCCGTCGGTACTGGCGGTGGCGTTTACGCTGCTCGTGCTGTGGGACGTCTGCTATCGCATCGGCACGGGCTGGTGGGCCAGTATCGTCGGACTGTGGCGCTCAGTCCTGTTCGCCGACCGGCTCGACCGGCCGACGAGAGCCGCGCTGATGGAGGCCGACCTCGTGACGATCGGGTTCGCGGCCGTCCAGCTCGTGTTGTTGCCGTTTCTGGATGGCCACCGGCTGCTGGCGCTGCTGGTCGCGGGCCACGTCGTGGCAGTCACGCTAGTCTCCGGACTCTCGGTGCTGTTACTGCGGCAGTCACGCTAGTCTCCGGACTCTCGGTGCTGCTGAGCTTAGCCCTGAGCGAACGCCTGCAGTTGCTCGCCGGGGACGAACCCCTCGGAGATGCGGTCGACCGGCTCGCCGTCACGGAACCGCACGAAGGTGGGAACGCTCGCGATCCGGTATTCATCGACCAGCGGCGGGTCGTCCCGGGGGTTGATCGTCCCGACGACGGCGCCCGAACGGGCGACGCCGCTCAGTACCGGTTCCATCGACGCACAGACGCCACAGCCGTCGGTGTAGAACTCGACGAGGACGTCATCGTAGGTCTCGACAAAGGCCGTGAGCTCGTCGCCGTCGGCCAGATCGACCGGGCGCTCCGGCGGCTGTTCCGCGTTGAACGGTGTACTCATTACTCGCTGAAACGGGCCCGAGCAGCCTTAGTGCTACGATCCTGTCTGAATCGGAAGATTCTTTTCTGTCATTAACTGATCGGTTAGTCAGGAATGGACGTACCGACCGGGGACCCCGCGGGGGAGCTGAGCGAGACACGCCGGGAGCTGATCGAAGCGACGCGGGACGCGATGTGCAAACATGGTTTCGCCGATCTGACGATGCAGGCGATCGCCGACGAGTCCAAGAAGAGCAAGGCGGCGCTGCACTACCACTTCGATACGAAGGCCGAACTGCTGGCCGAGACGCTGTCGTACCTGCTCGCGGAGTTCATCGAGGAGGTCGATACCGGTCCGAAAGGCGATCCCGAGGCGCGACTGCGGGCACTCACGGAAGCCCAGCTGTTCGGCCCCGACGGCCGGGACGGCGACTCAAGCGACCACTGGGAGTATCACGCGATGCTAATCGAGATCCAGTCGCACGCCCCCCACGACGAGACGTTCGCACAGCAGTTCACCGCCAATTACGAGTACGTCAGAGGACTCTACGCCGATATCATCCGGAACGGCATCGAACAGGGTGTCTTCGAACCGGTCGATCCCGACCGGACCGCGGCGCACATCCTCGCCGCGATCAAGGGCGCACGCGTCCACCACGTCACCACCGAGCGCGAGGACGTCGCCGCGACCGTCTACGACGCGCTGATCAAGCAGGTGCTCGAACCGCTCCGCGCCTGATCGTTCGACCGTCGCGATCCTCGCGGCGCTCTCGTTGTTCCATCATACGGTCGGTTGTAACGATTTACCGGTGTGATCGCATAACGGATGCGATCGATTCGGAACAGACTTACAGCCGACCGTATCAGCCCAGCGCGACGTCGAGATAGAGCATCAGGACGACACCGACCATCAGTCCGAGCGTCGCGACGCGTTCGTGGCCCCGGGTGTGGGTCTCCGGGACGATCTCGTCGCTGATGACGAACAGCATCGCTCCGGCGGCGAATCCCATCGCGTAGGGAAGGAGCGGTTCGAAGACGACGACCGCGGCCGCGCCGGCGACCGCCACCGGGATCTCGACGACGCCAGCCCGAACGCCGGCGAATACGGCGTATGCTCGGCGGTCGAGGCCGGCGTTGATCGCCGCGATCGAGACGGCCAGTCCCTCGGGGACGTTCTGAATACCGATCGCGACCATCAGCGGCAGGGCGTCCCTCACGTTCCCCGAGCCGAACCCGACCCCGACTGCCAGTCCCTCGGGTATGTTGTGCAGCGTGATCGCCAGGATGAACAGGACGACCGACGCCACCCGGGGATCGTCGACAGAAGGGATCGACTCGTCCGGGTCGGCGGCGTCGCGGCGCTTGCGGCCAGTCAGCAGATAGTGGGCATGGGGAACGACCGCGTCACCCCTGTCGAGGACAACCGTCCCGAGCAGGATGCCGAACAGGACAGGCACGGGCTGGAACGGTCCGTCAGCCCACCCGACTGCGTCGGGCGTCAACTCGATCCCGGGGACGATGAGGCTGGTGAACGCCGCGGCCATCATCACGCCTGCGGCGAACCCGAGCGCACCGTCGAGCGTCCGCTCGCTGGGGTCGCGCCAGACCAGCACCAGCGACGCCCCGATCAGGTTCAGCGTCGCGATGAACAGCCCGCCCACCAGCCCGTGGACGACGGGATTCGTCCCGAAGACCGCTTCGAACTGCGTCGCGACGCTTCCGACGATCACGGTCGTCCCTCGCGTCGTGTCGCCATTTCTGATGCCCGGGTCACGATACAGTTCGGGGTACGCACCTCTCCCGTATGAAACCACCCGGTGGGCGGGGAATGGTCGCCCGGGGGGACGATGTCATAGATAGCAGAAGAATTTACTCATACCTTAGTTATTTGTCGCTTGCGCTCGAAGACGTGTGTGGAAGGATGGCAATGAAAGCATTCGTCATGAAAGAGATCGGAGAGACGGACGTTATCGAGAAAGAGCGCCCGGAGCCCGGGCCGATGGACGCGATCCTGAAGCCGACCGTCGGGCTGGTCTGCACGTCGGACACGCACACGGTCCACGGGGCGATCGGCGAGCGCGAGGACCTCACGCTGGGTCACGAGATCGTCGGCGTCGTCGACGAGGTCGGCGAGGACGTCGAGGACTTCGGGCCAGGCGACCGCGTGGCTGTCGGCGCGATCACACCGGACTGGAACTCCGAGGCCGCACAGGACGGCCACCCCTCACAGTCAAACGGAGCGCTGGGCGGCTGGAAGTTCGCCAACGTCAAGGACGGTACGTTCGCCGAGTACGCGCACATCAACGACGCGGACGGCAACCTCGCGCACATTCCCGACGGCGTCACAGACCACGAGGCCGTCTACACGGCCGACATGCTCTCGACAGGGTTCGCCGGCGCGGAGAACGCCGATATCCCGATGGGCGGGACCGTCGCGGTCTTCGCGCAGGGCCCGGTCGGCATGATGGCGACGAAGGGCGCGGAACTCCAGGGAGCCGGGCGGATCATCGCCGTCGAGACTGTCAAAAACCGGAAGGAACTGGCTCGCGAGTACGGCGCCACCGACATCGTCGACTTCGAGGACGGGGACCCGGTCGAGCAGATCATGGACCTGACCGACGGCGAGGGCGTCGACGCCGCGATCGAGGCGCTCGGAGCCGACCAGACCCTCCAAGACTGCATTAAGGTCACCAAGCCCGGCGGGACGGTCTCGAACGTCGGCTATCACGGCGACGGCGAGTTCCGGCGCATCCCCCGCGAGGAGTGGGGCGTCGGGATGGCCGAGATCGACATCGTCACCGACCTCTGTCCGGGCGGCCGCCTGCGTATCCGGCGGCTGCTGCGGCTGCTCGAACAGGGCAAAGTCGATCCGACGAAGATGACGACCCACGAGTTCGACTTCGAGGACATCCAGGATGCCTTCGAGATGATGGAGGCCAAAGAGGACGACATCATCAAGCCGCTGATCCGGTTCGACTGATCGTCCGCTAGACGAGGTTGACCGCCCAGCGGATCCCCGCGAGCACGACCAGCACGGCCCCCTCCAGGCGAGTCAGCTGTCGGCCGGTCCACAGCAGCGTGACGACGAGCAGGACCGTCCCGAGCAACCAGACGACGCTCCGAGGGGCCTCCGGCGAGACCGAGAGCGGCCCCAGCAGCCCGGCGACGCCGAGCACGCCGAGGACGTTGAACAGGTCGCTCCCGAGGAGGCTGCCGACCGACAGTCCAGAGTGGCCGCGCCTCGCGGCGACCACCGCGGTCACCAGTTCCGGCGTCGAGGTCCCGGCGGCGACGACGGTGACGCCGATCGCCCACTCGGAGACGCCCGCCGCGGCCGCCAGCGTCGAGGCGCTCTCGACCAGCAGTCGCGCGCTCCCAACCACGAGTACGAGCCCGGCGAGCAACCGCCCCGCGTCGGCCAGTGGTCGCGTCGGCTCGACCGTTTCGGCGACGGTCGCGATCGTGCCGCTGCGGATCAGTATCGACAGGTAGACCACCAGCCCCAGCAGGAACAGGCCGCCCTCGGGGCGGGTGAGCCGACCGTCCCGCAACAGGACGAGCAGGACGGCGGAAGCGAGTACGAGCGCGGCCCCGTCCCGGTGGACGAGCCGACGCGTGCGGTCGAGCGTCCCGAGCAGCGCCGTCGTGCCGAGGACGAACCCGAGGTTGAACACGTTCGAGCCGACGACGTTACCGACGGCGATATCACCCTGACCGGCCAGCGCCGCCTCGGCCGTGACGGCGAACTCCGGCATCGAGGTCCCGAACGCGACGACGGTCAGCCCGACGACGAGACGGCTGACGCCCAGCCGCGCCGCCAGCGCCGACGCGCCCTCGACCAGCAATCGCGCGCCGATCCAGAGCCCGCCGATCGGCGCGAGGATCACGACGAGCTTGAGGGCGGGGGTGGCCATCGTCGGTCGTTTGGATCGCCCCCGTCGAAAAGACGTTGGTGCTGAATCTGACACGTCTGGGTCTGCCCGTACCGACCTTTTCGTCCGAGCAGTCGCGCTTGCGATCGCTTTGAATCCCCGGCTATTGGGACTGGGTTTTATTTTGAAGCACTCATAGACGATAGATACAGGGCCGTTTCCGGGCGTTCGATCACGGCGGCCGTCGCCGAGGAGGGCCAGAACGACGCCACCGAAGCGATCGGGGTCATGGAGGACGCGACGGCGTCGACATCGCACACGTGCAGTGTCCTGCGACCGTCCGAGACGCGTGCGACGAAGCGACCGTCCGAAAGCAGTAACACCGACGCGCTCCGAGATGGCTTCCGATGGTAGTGTCCAACGAGAAGGGCGACCGCCGCGAGCGCGAGCTCGTCAACGCCCTCGATGCGGCCGGGTTCGCGGTGATGCGCGCGCCGGCCAGCGGGAGCGCGACCGAGCGGGAACTCCCGGACGTGCTGGCCGGCGACGGCACGACCTTCTACGCCATCGAGGCCAAATCCAGCGGCGGCGACCCCATCTATCTCTCGGGCGAGGAGATCGAGGCGCTGGTCTACTTCTCGCGGAACTTCGGCGCGAAACCGCGGGTCGGCGTCCGGTTCGACCGCGAGGACTGGTACTTCTTCCACCCCGGCGACCTCTACACGACCGACGGCGGCAACTACCGCGTCAAAAAGGAGACCGCGCTGGCAGAGGGAACGGACTTCGAGGAGTTCGTCGGCCACTCGGAGAAGGTCACGCTGGACGACATCGCCGAGGACGACGGCCCGGACCAGACCGTCCTGGACGTGCTCGCGGCCTTCGATCGGGGCGATCTGGACATCGACGAGGCCGCGGCGATGCTAGAGGACTAGGCGTCGTCACGACCTGCTCGGCGGCCGTTCCGCAACTGATAACACCCTGCCCGCTGAGCGTTCGACCAGCGTGTACGCCGCAGCGATCACCGACCTGTTGCGCCTGATCGCCGTCCCGGTACTCGGCTGGGCGGCGGTCCGCGACCTCGAGACCCGTCGCGTCCCCAACGAGACGTGGCTCCCGCTGATCGGACTCGGGGTCGCACTGCTTCTGTGGGACGGACTTGCCGTCTGGATCGACACCGCGTGGATGCTGACTATCGACGGTCTCAAGGTGGGCGTCGAGGCCTGGTCGGCCGGCGAAACCGCACGGTCGCTCGCGCTCCGGTCGGCGATCAGCGTCGGCTTTCTCGTACCATTTGCCTACGCGTTCTGGTGGTTCGGCGGCTTCGGCGGCGCGGACGCGAAGGCGCTGATGGCACTTGCGGTCCTGTTTCCGACCTATCCGGTGTTTTACTTCCCATCGCTCACGCTGCCGCGGTTCGAGGCGACGCTCGGCGTGTTCGCGCTGACGATCCTCTCGAACACGGTGCTGGTCGGGGCCGTCTACCCGATCGCGCTCGCGGGCCGGAACCTGCTGCAGGGAGCGGTGAGTCGGATGATGGTCGTCGGCCGCCCCGTCGCCGTCGAGACGCTGCCCCGGCGGTACGGCCGGTTGCTGGAGCGGCCCGAGGGATTCACCCGGCGCGGGATGGATCTGGACGTGCTGCGGATGTACTTCTCCTGGCGCGGGCTGACGCTCGCGCAACTGCGGGGAGACCCCGAGCGCTACCGCGACCCCGCGAGCCTGCCGTCCGAGCCGAACGATCCCGGTGACGGAACGGTCCCCGAGGGGGACCGCTCGCTGGTGCGCACCGACGGCGGTCGTGAACAGGACGGACGCGAGGACGACCCCTGGGGCGCGGACGCGTTCTTCGAGGACATCGGCGGCCCGATCTACGGGACCGACGCCGAGGAACTCCGGGCCGGGTTGACGCTCCTCGCGACGAGCGAGCGGGTGTGGTACTCGCCGGGACTCCCCTTTATCGTCCCGATGTTCGGCGGACTCGTCGCGAGTCTGCTCGCCGGTGACGTGCTGGTCTGGCTGCTCCTGCAGGCCGGACTCGGCTAGATCGACAGCGACAAACTGCCCGGTCGGCTTTCGGAACGTATGGACGTCTTCGTCGCCGGCGGCTGTTCCTGGGACTCGATCGTCTATCTCGATACGTTCCCGCGGGAGACCGAGACACACTTGGCGCGGGACTTTCAGGAGACGCTGGGCTCGAGCGGGTCGGGCAAGGCGCTGAACCTCGGACGGCTCGGCGTCGACACGCGCTTCCACGCGATGATCGGCGACGACCGCTACGGTGAGTCGATCCGCGAGCGCTTCGAGTCCGAACCCGTCGCGTTCCGGTTCGATTACGACCCGAACGGAACCGAACGGCACGTCAACCTGATGAACGACGCCGGCGAGCGGATCTCGATTTTCGTCGTCTCACCCACGCAGGAGCCCGACATCGACTACGAGCGGCTCGAGCAGTGGACCGCCGAGGCCGACGCGCTCGTCGTCAGTCCCGTCAACTACTCGCGGTACCTGCTCCCGGCCGCGGTCGAGGCCGGGACGGCCGTCTGGGCCGACGTTCACGCCTACGACGGCGAGGATCCCTATTACGACGACTTCCTCGAGGCCGCCGACTACCTGTTCATGAGCGAGGAGGGGATGGCCGACTACCGCGAGTTCATGCGCGAGCGGATCGACGCTGGCAGACAGCTGGTCGTCTGCACTCGCGGGAGCGACGGCGCGGTCGCGCTGACCGCCGACGGCGAGTGGATCGAGGTCCCGGCCGCCGAGTTCGACACAGTCGACACCAACGGGGCGGGCGACGCCTTCTTCGCGGGGTATCTCTACGGGCATCGACAGGGGCTGTCCGTCGAGACGAACCTGCGCCTGGGGACGCTCGCCGGCGGATTGGCGGTTTCCTCGCGGGATCTGGCACACCCCGATCTCTCGCCGGATCGGCTGGCCGACGAGTACGAACGGCGGTACGGGGAACCGGTGCGTCGGTGAGGTCCCGTGCCAGTCATCAACGGTCGACAGCGCCGCTCTCCCCGTCATTCGCGTCGACGAACGAGCGGACGAGATGTCGCTCGACGGCGTTGAGCCGCTGCGAGATCGCCGACTCCGAGCGGTCGAACGCCGCGGCGATGTCGGCGAGGCGGGCGCTTCGCGGGTTGTCGTAGTACCCGCACGCGACCGCGTAGCTGGCGGTCGAGCGCTGTGCGTCGGTGATGTCGTCGACGGCGATGACGTGCGGGCCTGCATCGGTCGAGCCGACGGCGTCGATCGAGAACGACTCGTCGTCCATCGATCGCCCGAGAAACAGGAGCAGTTCGCGGGCCGCGTCAGGCTCGGGAAACGAGAGCGTCATTCTGATGCCGGCCTCGTCCGGGTCGGCCGTCGCCCGCGTCTCGTGCTGTGACACGGTTATCCCTCCGCGTGCGTGCTCGCCCGGTCGACCATCCGTTCGACCTGCGCTTCGTCCGGTCCCGCGGCGTCGAGTTCCGATCGCAATCGCTCGATCGCGGCGACCAGTTGCTCGACACACCACCGATGGATCGGGGCCTGCGCGGCCGCCCGGTCGGTCAGCGCGGCGAAGGCGTCGATCCAGTCGAGTTCCGTCTCGACGAACGCGGCGAGTTCGTCCCACTCGCCGGCTTCGGCCAGCAGACTCGCGTACTGGAGCTGGAGCGCGACGTGATCGGGCGGGTACGCCTCCGGAACCGTCGCCTCGAGCGCGTCGTACCGGCGCTGCATCGCGGCGGCCGGCGGGCCACCCATCAGCCCGCTGCGGTCGCCGTACCACTCCTTGTAGGGAGAGGCGGCCGGCGGCGCGAACGGCGTCGCCAGCGCCCCGAACAACGCCTCGTAGTCCTCAGTGAGGTTGCGCCCGGAAACAGGAGGTGGATCGTCGGGGGCGATCCCGACCCGTTCCAGCAGCTCGGCGAGGGCATCGGGCTCGTTTTCGAGGGTCTCCTGAACCGCTCGATCCGGATGGCGCAGACAGTTCGACAGTCCGACGAGCGCGTCCGCCCACGCGTCGTTTCGTGCCGACATCGTCACAGTCCCGGAACGGCCAGCGGCGTCTTGACGGCGGCCATCAGGATCACGTACCGGAGCAGGAACCCGCCGACGAGCACGAGCGTGTACTTCAGCGCGTAGCCGCCGGTCAGCAGTCGCTCGCCCCACAGCGTCTCGCCGACGTCGGTGAACTGATGCAGCATCGTCACCGTGATCGAGAGGACGACCGGAAGCCCTGTCCCCAGGATCAACACGCCGCCGACGAACTCCAGCCCGTAGGTGCCGAACAGCGCGGTCTCGGTCACGTTCGCGGCGACGTCCGGGGAACTGGCCAGATACGACACCAGCAGCCCGATCGCCACCAGTTCCACGACGATGATCGCGTCGTCGGTCAGGCAGAACCGGTGGTTGGTCCGGGTCAGCGCGCCGCCGCTGGCGACCGTCCCAAGAAGGGCCGCCGAGATTCCCGTCGAAACGCCGCTCAACAGGAAGATGAAGGGCAGGTACGTCCGCTCCCACAGCGGGACGACCGCGACGTCGCTCAGCAACATCGCCGTGTACGCGATGAGCAGCAGCGCGAGCGCCCCGCCGACGAGCCGGAACGCGCCGTGGACGCGGCTGGGCGGGCGCGTCGTGTCGGCGATCGTATCCAGCAGCCACACGATCCCGCGGTCCGCCGACCACGGTGCGACGCCGTCGATCCAGCCGAGGATCCGCCGAGGGAACATGCTCAGGCCGGACTGGGACTGCAGGTTCGCCCCGAAGTGCAGCCACAGCGTCTCCAACGCCGCGACGACCGTGAACAGCACGATCACCCACGTCCCGATGACCAGCCACGAGCCGAAGTTGGTGAAAAGCACCGGGAACGTGAGCGCGCGCAGCGGCGCACCCAGGTGCGACAGCAGGGCGACGCCGCCGACGGCGATCGAGAGGACGCTGAGCACCGATCCCCAGCGAGCGGTCTCGGCGCAGGCGTAGCGGTGCTCGTCGTCGTCGGTCCTGGCGAGCAGGATCTTGCCGAGCCAGCTGTCCGTGTCCATCAGGCTCTTCATCAGGCTCGCCCACGAGGAGGTCACGTACGCCCCGCCGGCGGTGCCTCCGAGGAAGAGATACAGCGCGATGAACTGTGCCCAGTGGACGTGGGGCAGCCAGAGCCATTCCGAGCCACCTGTGACACTCATGGTTAGTCCCCTGCGTTGTCAGGCGTCGCGGCGTGTTCGACCATATCGAGGTTTTCCTCGCCCTGGAACGGCTCGACGATGACCCGCTCGTTGTTCGATTTGAACCGCTCGGCCGCCGCCTGGGAGGCCTCTTTGACCATCTCTTTCTCCGGCCCGGCCTTGATTGCTCCGCCAACGCAGTCGGAGACGCAGTTGGGCTGGATCGGGTTGTCCTGCTCGTTTTTCGACTCCGCGCCCGCACCGCTGCCCGGCCCCTGATCGAGACACATGTTACACTTCGACATCAGCCCGTTGTCGCCGTAGGTCGGCGCGCCGAACGGGCACGCCCAGCCACAGTACTTGCAGCCGATGCACTTGTCCTGATCGATGGTCACGATCCCGTCGCTGTCGCGCTTGACGATCGCCTCCGTCGGGCAGACCTCCTCGCAGGGCGCGTCGTGACAGTGCATACACGACATCGAGATCGGGACGTTCTCGATCGGCGAGGACGTGTCGGCGTCGTACTCCTCGGACGCGGGGTGGGTCCCCTTCTCGTGGTGGGTAACGGTCCGCCAGTCGTCGGCGTCGGAATCCCGGCCGTGGAACTGCTTGCAGGAGATCGAACACGCGTGACAGCCGATACATCGGTTGGGATCGAAGTAGAACACCCAGTGGTCCTGTCTGTCAGCCATGGTCAGTCACCCCCCGCCGGCGTTACGTCGACCGCGATGTGTCTGTCTACCTGTCCCGTGATCGGATCCATCTGTGTGTCGTGAAGGGTCATCGTGTTCATTCCGTCCGCCGACCGCTCGCGGGCGTCCTCACCGGTCGTGATCGCCGAGGTCTGGCCGAACCCGTACTGTGAGGTGACGAACCCGGGCCGTGCGCGCTCGGTGACGATCGCCATGAGATCGCCGCTGCCGCTCTTGGATTCGATCGTCACCAGATCGCCCGTCTCGATACCGCGCTCCTCGGCATCCCGCGGGTGGAGATAGAGGTAGTTCCCGCGGTAGTCCTCCTCGCTCAACTGGTTTCGCTTGGCGAACTGGTCCTGCAGTCGCTCGTGGGGCTGGTTGCTCCCGTGGGAGAAAAACACCGAGCGAACGTCGGTGAACTCCAGGGGGTACTCCTCGGAGGTCGAATCGCCGTACGTGCCCGGCGAGATCCACTCGGGGGCCGTGTCCATCCCGGCCTCCTCGGCGGCCGTCGCGAACGACGATACCTGATCGAGGTCGAATCGGAAGGTGAAGTCCTCGCCGTACTGCTCGTAATCGTACTCCTCGAGGAGCTCGTAGTTCGTCTCGCCGCTATCGAGCTCTTCGAGGGTCAGATCCAGCGTCGAGAGCTGGTCGTCGATGTACTCCTCGTGGGAATCCCACTGCTGGAAGATCGTCCAGTCGTCGTTGTCCGTCCGCTCGGCCATCGCGTCGGCGATCCCGGTCAGGATGTCGAAGTCGGGCTTGGTGTTCCACTGCGGATCGACGGCGGCTTTCGAGCCCGTGATCCACTTGTGGTTGGGGTAGGCACTCCAGTTGCCGGTCCCGAGGGTGTCTTTCTCCAGCTGGGTCGCCTCCGGCAGGACAATGTCCGCCCGCCGGGAGACGCCATTCCAGTAGGCGTCGATCGAGATGACCAGATCCATCGCCTCGATCGCCTCGATCCACGCGTCGGCGTTGCCGTCTTTCAGCGGGTCGTCGTGGTGACAGACGATCCCGTTGATGTGGTCGTTGTCGACCATCTCCGGGACGAGGTTGTGCGCGATCCCCTCGATGTGCCGGACGGGGTAGTCGGAATACTCGTCGTATTTCTTGAGCGCCGGCTCCTTGTACTCGGCGCGCGGCGTGTAGTCCTCCTCACAGACCTGGCCGAACGATGCCGTCGCGGGGTACTTCCAGAGCCGGAGCCCGCCGGGCCTGTCGATATTGCCGACCAGGCCGTTGAGCGCGGTGATGTTCTGGGTCGCCTTCCAGCCGTTGCCGGCCTGTGCCGTCCCCGTCCAGACGGAGATACCCGCCTGCGGGGCGGCCTCGGCGAACCCGCGTGCGACCCGCCGGATCTGGTCGGCGTCCAGACCAGTGATCTCGGCCGCCTCCTCGGGGGGCATCTCGGCGGCCGCCTCCCGATAGGCCTCGAAGCCGTAGGTGTGGTTCTCGACGAATTCCTCGTCGTACAGCTCCTCCTCGATGATGACGTTAGCCATCGCGAGCGCCAGCGCCCCGTCCGTCCGGGGCTCGATCGGCATCCACTCGTCGGACTTCTGGGCCGTGATCGTGTGCTGTGGGTCGATCGTGACCAGCGTCGCGCCGTTCTCCTCGATCGCCTCGAGGACGCCCTTGGCCTCGAACTGACCGGCGAAGGAGTTCAGAATGTTCCGGCCCCAGGCGATGATGTACTCGGAGTTCTGGTAGTCAGGGACGCGATTGTTCGAGCCGACGCCCATCATCCCACCGGTGACGAACGTCGGGCCGGCACAGACGTGGATCCCGCGGCTGATCCGCTCGGGCGAGCCGTAGAGGTCCCGCCAGACCGTCCGGAAGATGCTCGTCTCGGCCCAGCTAGTGGCGTCGAGGAACGTCTCCGAACCGTTCTCCTCGGCGAACGCGACCAGCCGTTTCGCGGTCTCCTCGAAGGCCGTCTCCCAGTCCACCTTCCGGAGAGTCCCGTCCTCGTCCCGAATGTGGGGCTCTTTGATCCGCTTTGGGTCGTGGGTCTTGTCCAGTTGTGCCAGTCCTTTCGGACAGAGCGTCCCCTCGGTGTCCGGCCCGGCACTCCCGCGCGGATGGCCGTCGACGCCCGTGAGGTTGACGACGGTTCCGTCCTGAACGTAGGCTTTCTGTCCGCAGTTGTGGCTGCACATCCAGCAGTTGCCGAACGCCGTCGACAGCTCGCCGGACGGGGCGCTGTCCGTCCCATCGCCGGAGAGACAGCCACCGAGGGCCGCTGCCCCAGCAGCCGCGCCGGCCGTCTTCAGCAGGTTTCGACGAGTGAGCGTCCCCTCGCGTTCACTCATCGGAACCACTCCAGCAGCCGCCAGAACGACTCGGTCGGTCATCGCACGCGTCGCACCGTTCGAAATCCGCTGTCGAGATCTGCATTGCCACGATCATGACTCTCCCATACCTCTAGAGAGCACTCGTACCAGCAAAGCCGACACTCGGGATAAATTAAGGTTTTATATACTCCGGGTCGGGGTCGCGCACACAGTCTTGTTCGATAAATCCAAGAATAGACAACAACGCTTTGTACCGGGCGGTACAAGTTTACCTGTGAGACAACATGGCTACTGAACGGTCCGATTCGCTCGACACGCTAGTTCGGGTCGCGGAAGGAGAAGACGACCTCACGAAAGCGGGGTTCGAGGAGATCGTCGACTCGATGGAGACGCGAAAGAAGTACAGCGTCGAGTCGTACAACATGCTCTGCACGTCGGCCGACGTGGTGGTCGTCTGTGATATGGACACCCAGGAGTTCATCCAGATCGAGATCCCCCAGGACGCAGCGCCCGAGGACGAAGTTATCGTCACCCGGGACGCCTGATAGTAACCGTCGTACCTCCCTTCCGGGTGCACCGCACGCGTGCACCGGTAAATCGGTACAACGGTCACGATGATCGCTGCCGATAGCGAGTCTCTCGAAAAACGTTTCTTTCGAGTGCCGTCGTGACGCGATTTCGTACGATGTCGGATCAGGACCCGCAGCCGAATCCGCCACCGCCGGTGTCGCCGCCCATGTACTCGATGTCGGCCTTTTTAACCTGGTTCGACGAGAGCTGCGCGAGTTTGGTCAGTTCCTGATTGAGGTCGGACTGGATTTCGAGTCCCGTCGCGGTCGGTTCACCCTCCGTCCGGTCGTCGATGTCCACCCGCCAAGCGTCGTTCGGCGTGGGCGTGTTCTCGGCGTTGTAGTGGTTCCACTGCTTGGAGACGGAACCGTCGTAGACAGCCACGTTGTCGTACCCGAGGATGCCGTCTAGCGCGAAGAAGGCGATCGCGGCCCGGTAGCCGCTGCCACAGAAAGTGACGACCTTCTGTCCCTCTTCGACGCCGTCCAGCCCCCAGACGTGCTCTTCGATCGTGCTTGCGTCCTGCCAGGGAGCGTCCGCCTTGAAGCTGTCCGCCTGCAGGTAGCTGGCCGGCGGGTCGGCGGTCGATCCGGTCGGTCGCGGCGTGGCGTCCCCTCGGAGGTCGAGGAACGCGGCGTCGCTCTCGCCGGCGTTTTTGGCGTCGACCTCCTGAATCATCTGATTCAGACCGAACCGGAGCCCGTAGTTCGGCGTCCCGAACGCCTTGACGGTGTAGGCACAGGTCGGCGCGTCTGGTGCTTCGAACTCCAGATTGTACTGCTCGCCGTATGCCGTCTTCCCGCCGTTGAGAACTTTCACGCGCTCTCGCGGGAAGCCCCAGTATCGCATCGTCCAGTAGGCCCGGGCGACGACGTACGGTGCCGATCCCGTGAGAACGACTGTCGTGTTCTGTCCGACACCGGCGCTCTGGAGGACGGCGTCCATCACCGAGCCGCTCGGGACGAGCGTCGGAGTCTCCGCGAGCCCTTCGAGCCGTTTCTCGGTGAGCGCTGCAGCCCCCTCTGCGTCCTCGGTCGACCACTTGAGCGCACCCGGTACGTGCCCACCGTCGTAACCCGACGTGTCGAGCGTCAGAACGACGACGCGTTCTTCGGCGGTGTCGTTCGTGTTCACCAGGCCCGCGTCCTGCCATTCCTTCAGCGTCGCGGGTTCGATCAGCGCGCTCTCAGTCGCTGTCGGATCGGGTTGCTCCGTCTGCTGTGGCTCGGTCGTTTGCTGTGGCTCGGTCGTTTGCTGTGGCTCGGTCGTGGTCGTCGCATCTGTCGGTTCGGTCGTCGCCCCTCCGTTGTCGCCACCGGAACAGCCAGCGATCGCGGCGGCACCGGCGGCACCGGACAGTGTGAGGAACGTTCGGCGGTCGAGTTCGCGTGCCATATCTGTACACATGGCTTCTGGTTGGATCGGTCTAGCTCTGGATCAATTTGGGCTTTATATACCCGCTCCGCGATCGGCCCGGTTCCACGGTCGTCGGACCCGAAGCGGACCGATCAGTCGACGTCGTCCCAGCAGTCACACTCCACCGAGAGCTGGCGAAGGACGTTACCTTCCGCCCGGCGGAGGCGCTGTGACAGCGCCGAGGTTGAGATGCCGATCCGGTCGGCCAGCTCGGCCAGCGAGACGTCGGCGTCCGGGTCGTAATACCCCATCTCCTGTGCGTGGTAGACGGCTTCGCGCTGCTTGCGGGTGAGCGCGGAGACGTCGACCGAGCAGTCCTCGTTGAACTCCGACCGGTCCGTCGAGACGATGCTCCGGAGCGAGACGTTATCACACACTGACCGGATGTCACTCACGAGATCGGCGACGGCCTGGGTGTCGGCGACGTAGGTCTCGACGACGAACGACCCCTCGTTGATCTCCCGGTAGCGCGGGAGACAGCCGTGCTCGCCGAACACCTTTCCCGGACAGTGATCGCAGAGCTGGTTCTCAAAATACTGGGTCGAGACATTCTCCTGCGCAGGATCACGAACCACGGCGTCGACGTTACAGACCTCCTCGCTGAGGCGCACGTCGATCCCGATGACCTCACCCTCCATGCGGTCCAGCCGACAGGGGCCGCCCCGCTCGATCTCCAGAACGACCCGCATCTCCCGGTCCTCGACTGGCGGGTCGATCGGAGCGCTTTCCCGTCCGATCCGGTTGATCGCCATATCCGGTATATCGGATCTACCACTCAAATGAACGGGGTCGTTTCTCACGTACTGGAAACATCCGTGATCGATCAGCAGGGTCCGGCGACGAGTCTCGCTCGTGTCGCCTGCGCACGCAGACGCAAAAGGCCTATGCGAGCCTGTGCCGACCACAGTGGTATGAGCGAGACAGAGCCGAGACTGGCCTTCGAGGACAACGAGTACCTGCCGGCGGTCGCCCAGGACGCCGACAGCGGCGAGGTCCTCATGCTCGCGTACGTCACGCCCGAAGCGCTGGAACGGACCCGCGAGACCGGCCGCGCCCATTACTACTCGCGGAGTCGGGACGAACTCTGGGAGAAAGGAGCCACGAGCGGCCACACCCAGCACGTCGAAGAGATCCGGGTCGACTGCGACGGCGACGCCCTGCTGTACCTGATCGACCAGGAGGGCGGGGCCTGTCACACGGGGTATCACAGTTGCTTCTACCGGACGATCGACGGCGACGTGGTCAGCGAGAAGGTGTTCGATCCCGATGACGTCTACGAGTGAAGCGTCGGTCGACGAACTGATCGAGCGCTACCGGCGTCGCGCGGACGCCTACGGGGAGGCCTGCGACCGGGTCGAGGAAGCCGGCGAGGACCGACTGCAACGGCTCGCGGGGTACTACGACGAACTCACGGGGCTGTTCGACCGCTACGAGTCGCGGATCGTCAGCGACGGCGAGAGCGAGGTCGACATGGAGGCGTTCATCGAGTATCAGGACGAGCTGGCCCACTTCTTCGAGCACCTGCCCGAGGACCTGCCCCACCGCGAGGACTTCGAGGCGATCGACGACATGATGCACGAGCGCTATCTCAAGCACTCGGACTTCGAAGCCGCCCGCGAGGCGCTGTCGCCGGTCGCCGATCTGGTCGGCCGTCTCGAGGAGCGTGCTCGGGCCGAAGAACGCCTCGCCGAGGCGAGACGCGACCTCGAACGGCGGCGGCGAGAGATCGACGAGCGGATCGACGACCGCGAGCGGCTGATCGAGTTCGGCGAGGCCGATCTGGACGCGCCAGTCGAACGGCTCCGCGAGCCGATCGAAACCTACGACGAGGCTGTCGTGGACGCCTTCGAGACGTTCACCGGCGAGGCGAGTGCCCGCGAAGTGCTTTCGTTCGTCGAATCGACGGCCGCGTTCCCCCTGATCGAGTACCGCGAGCCGCCCGAGGACCTCCTCGAGTACGTCCGAACCTCCGGGGCCGGGGCCGAGTCCATCCCACAACTGCTCGAGTACGCCGACTACTCGGTCTCGAAACTCGATCACTACGTCGAGGACGCTCGCGCGCTCAAGCGCAACGTCGCGACGCACCGGACCTACCTGCAGCGACTCGACGGCGATCCGCTGACAATCGGCTGGCCGCCGCCGACCGCTGCGGCGCTGCAGTTCCGGTGTCGGGAGCTCGTCTCCGTCGTCGACCGGTTCGACCCGCCGGACACGGTGCTGGCCGCACTGCACGACGTTCGGGCGCTCGCCCGGCGCGAGGACTACGAGCGGCTGCGAGAGAGCGCCGTCGCCAGAGAGCGACTCGACGACGACGAACGCGAGCGGCTCAAGCGCGGCGAGATCCGGGACGAGCTCGAACAGTTGCGCGAACGGTACGAGCGACTCGCGAGCGTTCTCGACGAGTAGGACGGCAGCGGCTATGACTTCGCCGCGGCGTCCGTGATCGCGTCGTACATCAGTGACGCGAGCTGTTCGGCGCGGTCGCGGTCGCGTGCCTCGGCGTAGACGCGCACGAGCGGTTCGGTCCCGCTGGGACGGGCCAGTACCCACCCGTCGTCGAACTCGAGTCGGTGGCCGTCGATCGTCCTCACCTCGGCGTCGGTCTCGTGGGCGACCGTCTCGATCGCGTCGATCATCGCCGAGCGCTCGCCCTCGTCGGCGTAGGAGACGTTCTTCCGGACGTTGTAGTACGCGTCGTAGTCGGCGGCGATCTCGCTGGCTCGTCGGTCCGCGAGCAGTTCACAGAAGCGCGCGGCGGTATAGGCCCCGTCCCGGATAGTCCGGTAGCCCGGGAAGATGATCCCGCCGTTGCCCTCGCCGGCGATCGGGACTCTCGTGCCCGCCTTCTGGAGTTGCTGTACCTTCGTGATGATGTGACTGGACCCGATCTGCGTGAGGTGTAACTCCGCGCCGACCTCGTCGGCGACGTCGACCAGCCGCTGGGAGGAGCTGACCGCCGAGACGACGCCGTCACCCGCCCGGAGTTCCTCGCGGGCCAGCGCGGCCAGCGCGGCGTCGCCCTCGATGAACGAACCGGTCTCGTCGACGAAGATCGCCCGATCCGCGTCGCCGTCGTGTGCGACCCCCAGGTCGGCGTCGCTGGTCTCGACCAGTCGCTTCAGGTCGCCGAGGTTGTCCGCGACGGGTTCGGGTTTGCGGCCGGGGAAGTGCCCGTCGGGCTGGGCGTTGATCGTCAGGACGTGACAGCCCAGCTCGCGGAAGAACTGCGGGCTGGTCACCGCGCCGGCGCCGTGACCCGGATCGAGCGCGACTGTCAGGTCCGCGTCGGCGATGCGCTCGCGGTCGACCGCCTCGAGCAACTGGTCGATGTACGCCTGTCGAACGCCGTCGATCGTCCGGGTCTGCCCGATGTCGTCCCACTGGCTGCGTTCGAAGCGCTCGCCGAGCAGGCGCTGCTCGACCTGTTCGAGGTCGTCAACTGCCAGTTCGATGCCATCCGGTCCGATCAGTTTGATCCCGTTGTGCTGGGGCGGGTTGTGCGAGGCCGTCACCATCAGCGCCGGAATCGACTGCTCGTCGGCGTAAGCCTGCGCTCCCGGGGTCGGGATCGTTCCCAGGTAGTCGACGTCGAAGCCGACGCTGGCGAGTCCGCTCCGCGCGGCATCGGCGATCATCCCGCCGCTGGTTCGGGTGTCGTGGGCGACCGCGACGCGCGAGACGCCCGAGTCGGTGCGCCAGACTGTGCCAGCGGCCATCGCGACCTGGAGCGCGTATTCGGGAGTCAGCGTCTCGTTGACGACCCCGCGAACGCCGCTCGACCCGAAGACTTTCATCTGGATGGCTCTCGCACGTCAGGGAGCATAGGGATTCCGGAGTGTCGATGGTCGGGACGGCTGTGATCGGAGTCGGTCCCGTGGGGACTGGCGCTATATCCCGAGCCACTCGTCGTTGCGGATCTCGTACCCGTTCGCCTGGCAGAACTCGGCCGCTCGCCGGCGGACAGCCCGAGACCCCGGAAGTGTCTCCTTCTCGTGGATCCGATTGACGGTCCAGTCGGCGACGACCTCGATCCCTTCGTCCTCGTCGTCGGCATCGATCGCCTTCAGTTCCCGAAACGTCTTCTCGTAGGTTGTACGCTGTGAGTCGCCGAGTTCCTCGTTTCGCAGCGTCCCGGCAGCCTCGACGACCCGTTTCATCGCCGTCGCGACCGTCGGCCGCTGTACCCGGACTCGGACCGACTCGGGCGTGTCGAAGCGTTCCGCGTCCGTATCGGCGACGAGTTCTTCGACCGTGTACGGCCCGTCGACCGATTCGATCTCCCGATCACCGACGGTCTCGACGACGTCTGCCCCCGTCGCGGGGAACGAGACCGATTCAAGCTCCGATTCGAGGTCGGCCAGTACCGCAGGTTCGACCGGCGGCTCCGGCTCGTCGCCCCGCTCAAGTTCCGCGGCGATCGCACGCGCTCGCTGACGGCGCTCTTCGTTTCGGGCCTGATCTTCCCGTCCGCGCTTGTCGTCTGCCATCGATAACATACGTGTGCCGGAGTCATAAGTCTGCGGTCCTCCCTGACACGTTCACAAAAGAGTTAATTCGACCCCACGGAAACAGTGAGTGTTGATGGGGATATCCGCACTTGCAGCGGCGTCACGGGCCGGCATTGAACTATACACCGTACCGATCGTCGGCGTTGAGTTGTCACAGACAGTGGTCACGGCGATCGGCATCCTCATGATTCTGTTTCTCCTCGTTGGATCGGGGTTCTTCTCCTCGTCGGAGATCGCGATGTTCTCGCTGCCGCCGCATCAGGTCGACGCGATGGTCGAACAGGGCAGACGCGGCGCGAACGCGGTCAAGTCCCTCAAGGATGACCCGCACCGCCTGCTCGTGACGATCCTGGTCGGCAACAACATGGTCAACATCACGATGTCCTCGATCTCGACGACCATCGTGGGCTTTTACCTCGACGCGGGAACGGCAGTGATCGTCTCGTCGCTGGGCATCACGTCGATGGTCCTGCTGTTCGGCGAGAGCGCGCCGAAGTCCTACGCCGTCGAGAACACCGAGCTGCATGCGCGACGCGTCGCGCCACCGCTGAAGGTCGTCGGGAAAGTCCTCCTGCCGTTGATCGCGGTGTTCGATTACCTGACGCGGCAGGTCAACAAGATCACGGGCGGTCGCTCGGAGATCGAGAGCACCTACGTCACCCGCGACGAGATCCGCAACATGATCAAGACCGGGGAGCGCGAGGGCGTCCTCGACGAGGAGGAACGGGAGATGCTCCACCGAACGCTCCGGTTCAACAACACGATCGCCAAGGAGGTCATGACGCCGCGACTGGACGTGACAGCAGTCTCGAAAGACGCCGACATCGCCGAGGCGATCGAGACCTGCATCCAGAGCGGGCACGCCCGCCTGCCGGTCTACGAGGGGAGTCTCGACAACGTCATCGGCGTCGTCCATATCCGGGATCTCGTGCGCGATCTCAACTACGGCGAGAACGAGCAACTCGAACTGTCCGATCTGATCGAGCCGACCCTGCACGTCCCCGAGAGCAAGAACGTCGACGATCTCCTCAAGGAGATGCGAGAGAACCGCATGCACATGGTCGTCGTCATCGACGAGTTCGGGACGACCGAAGGGATCGTGACGATGGAAGATCTCACCGAAGAGATCGTCGGCGAGATCCTCGAGGGCAGCGAGGAAGAGCCGATCGAGTTCGTCGACAGCGACACCGCGATCGTCAAAGGCGAGGTCAACATCGAGGAGGTCAACGAGGCGCTGTCGATCGATATCCCCGAGGGCGAGGAGTTCGAGACGCTCGCGGGATTCATCTTCAACCGCGTCGGACGGCTCGTCGAAGAAGGCGAAATTATCGCGTACGACGGCGTCGAGATCCGCGTCGAACAGGTCGAGAACACCCGAATCATGAAAGCCAGAATCAGCCGGATCGACGAGGTCGAGATCGATTCGGACGGGGACCGCGACGAGACGGACGACGACAAGAGCGGTGAGACAGCGTCCGACGACGAGTCGTCCGCCGACACCGGGCGATCAGACGACTGACGTCCAGACGGCAAACAGCCCGTACCCGAGACCGAGCGCCAGCACCAGCGAGCCGATCCACGCGAGCACCGTCTTGGCCATCTTCTCGCCGCTGACCGCGCCGCCACCGGCCGCGTAGCCGCTGCCGATAATTGCGCTGACGATGATCTCGTTGAACGAGACGGGGATGCCGAACAGGACGGCCGTCTGGGCGATGGCGAAACTCGGGATCAGCGCCGCGATCGACCGGCGCGGCCCCAGCGAGGAGTAGTCCTGCGCGATCGCCTTGATCATCCGCGGTGCGCCCGTCCACGACCCGGCGAGCAGGCCGATCCCGCCGAACAGGAGGACCGTCTCGAGCGGGACCTGCACGCCGGTGTCAGGCCCGAGCAGCGGCAGGAGCGGCCCGATCGCCAGTCCGACCTGACTGCCGCCCGCCGAGAAGGCGACCAGCCCGCCCAGAACGAGCAGGAAGTGACGCTGTGCGGCCGCCGCATCGGCCTGCAGATCCCGATACAACAGCGCGGCGATGACCGCGGCGAACGCGACCGAGACGCCGGCCCGGCCGACCAGCGTCGACTGGCCGGCGAGGGCGGCGAGTTCGACGGCGATCGAGGACTGTTCGCCCGGCCCGCCGAGCAGGACGAAGTTCACGTTCGCCAGCAGGACGGCGACGACGGCCGCAAGCGCCGGGACTGCGAGTCGCTCGGGAACACGCTCGTCGCGCAGCGTCGTCGCGACGCCGTAAGCGATCCCGCCGCCGACAAACGGGATCGTGACCCACAGCGTGACGATTTCACGGTACTTGGCCCACGCCGGATCCCCGCCCGCCGCGAGTCCGATCCCGACGACGGCCCCGGTGACGGTGAACGCCGTGGCGATCGGATAGCCCGTGAACACGCCGAAGGCGACCAGGCCAGCGGCCAAAAGCAGCGCTAGCGTCGCCCCCGCAGGCGAGAGCGTGTACCCGCCGATCAGTTCCTGTCCGACCGCCTCCGAGACGTTCGCGCCCTGTAGTGTCGCCCCGGCCAGTCCGAGCAGTCCGACCAACAGTCCGGCTCGTAGCACCGAGATCGCGTTGGCCCCTACCGCTGGCGCGAACGGCGTCGACCCCGAGGACCCGGCACCGATCGCCCACGCCATGAACAGGCTCGCGAGCGTCGCGACCGCAAGCGTCGCCAGCAGTGTCGGCTCGACCATCACGAGCGTGTTCGGCGGCGACCCGGAATAGCCTACCGGCTCGCGTGTCCGTGTCTCGTTGCCGCACAGTGCCCTCTCGATTCCGTCAATCGTCACCGAACAGGGACGAATCGAAGCCGCTCCGGTCCCTGAGTCGCCCGGTCCCGTCGTGGTCGGCGATATCTCCCTCGCTGAGGTCGTCGTTGACGGCTTCTACAGTCTCCGGTTCGACTTTTTCGGTCACCTCGAACGTCTCGACGGGGCTGAGCAAGCCCCAGAGCGCGCCCAGCGAGTGGGGGACGAACGCCACCGGCGTCAACGCGAGATACAGCGGCCACAAAAGCGGCGACTTCCGGTACCCGAACGAACCCGCGAGCATATACACGAACAGCATCCCCAGTAGCGCGAGCGAGAACAGCTCGTAGTAACCCATCCCGGGGGCCGTTCCGGGGAAAGCCACCGCGGCCACGACAAGAAACGGAACCAGCGGTGACAGCGCCCAGGCGACGATCCGGGTGTGATACAGCGGCCGATACCGGAGCGGCAATAGCCCCCCGTCCGCGCGCGTCCCGGAGATCCACCGGCGGCGCTGTTTGATCATCGACCGGATCGACGGCGGTGCCTGATTTCTGAATCGGGTGTCGAGCACTGCAAAGGAAATGTCACGTTGGTCGGCGGCCTTCCAGATGAAGTTCGTGTCCTCGGTGATCGTCGCCCGGTCCCACGTGATCGTGTCCTCTAGGGATTTTCGGATTGCCACGCCCCCGCCCCACGCGTACAGCGGGTACCGCAGACGGTGAAACCCGAACTGCTCGAACTGGTAGCCGACGCGAAACACTTCACTGAGATAGGCGATCCGCGAGCCGGTGTACAGCGGCTTTTCGGTGAACTGGACGACATCGGCGTCCTGGAGACCGTGGAAGTCAGTGACGATCGTGTCCTCGTCCAGGTACAGGACGTACTCCTTCGAGCAGGGGACGTTGCGCCTGGCCCACTCGACCGCACGGCCCTTGTTGGTCGCTGCACACTCGAACGATTCCGGGACGACGTGGACGGCCGCACCGTCGACGTCGATCGGGGCCTCCGCGACGACGTGGACGTCCTCGATCTCGTCCGGGATCGACGCGACCGTCCCCTGCACGACGGCTTCGGCGTCGATCGTCATGACCCGCACCTGCACGTCCGAGAGGTCCCACTCGACGTCGTCGGGCCCGACGGAGCCGCCCCGAGCGAGGACAACGGTCTCGAACAGCCACCACAGCGCGGACAAGCCGTAGAGAACGAGCGCGATCCACAACCCGAGCACGACCGTGCCCACGAGCGGGTTCGAGAGGAGGAACTCGATCATGCTGTGCAGGGCTCCTGTCCGATCGATGGTGGAATGAGGTGCATAGTGTGAGAGACGCTCCACCGGAGGCTGGCGGACCAGCGAAAATTCAACCTTTCGACGTTACGCGCCAGTCCGCTCTGCCGGACCAACAGGTCGCCAGACCAGTCGATCAGGTGTTCGTCGGGTCGGCGTCGTCGTGGTTCCGGTTGGGAACCTCGATACCCTCGGCGGCTTCCGGCGTCTCGGTCTCCTTCTCGGCGTCGATGTGCCAGCGGTCGAGTTCCTGCTCGTAGTCGGCCAGCTGGTTCGACACCCTGATCTTCAGGTCGTCGTCGTTGACGTTGATCTCGAAGACGTACTCGGGGTCGTCGTCGCTGACGCGCCTGACGTTGGCGCTGATTAGCTCGTTGTCGAAGTAGTAGGGCGCGAGCTGGGTCATCACGTTCTGATAGACCGTGTCCTCGACCTTCCGGATCGCCTTCCGGCCGGCGGAATCGGCCGCCCGGGCGACGTAGTCGATCGACTCGCCCCACTTGTCGACGGCCTCGTCGGGATCGTCCAGGTTCTCGTAGGACTCGCTGAGCTTCTCGCCGGCCGTCTGGAGGTCCTCGTCCGGGCCTTTGCCCTTCCTTTCGCCTTCGCCCTCGTCGACGCTTGCCTGTTCGGCTGTCTTCTCGCTGACGTCCTCGTCGAGCCGCTCGTGGCTCTTGGGCCGCCACTCGTCGAACTCCTCGAGGGCCTCGCTATCGACCTCGACGTCGTCCTGTCGGGCGATGTCTTTCAGCGCCCGCGTGAGTCGCTCGCCGTGCTCGACGATCGCCGCCCAGCCGCCCCGGATCTTGAACCCGGAGACGCTCTCTTCCATCTCAGACATAGTCGGGTGTTCGGTCGCTGTGTTCGGCGTCCGTGCGCCGCAAGACGTCCATCTCGAATAGGCTTTCGGGTCTAACGAGGTTAAGCGTTTCCGACCGCGTCCGTGACGGAGCGACAGTCGGCCGGTGTTGCCGCGCTCGGACGATATATCCGTCTCACGACCCACTGTTCGACGATGGTATCCGCACTGTTGATCGTCAGCGAACACGGCTACTGGGGCGAGGAATGTATCGAGCCGCTCACGACGCTCGACGACGCCGGCGTCGACGTCACGGTCGCGACGCCGTCGGGGAGTCCGGCCGTCCTCGACGAGCGATCGGTCGACCCGGACGAGGTCGACGAGGAGCTGGCCGAGCGCGTCCGCGAGGTCCACGAGAACGACGAGCGCCTGAACGATCCCGAACCGCTCGCCGGGGTCGATCCGGCTGCCTTCGACGCGGTCGTCTTCCCCGGCGGCCACGGCACGGAGTGGGACGTCAACCAGGACAGGCACGCCCGAGAAGCCCTGCGGACGGCCGTCGAGGGCGAGGACGGGAAGGCGATGACCGTCTGTCACGCGGTCGGGATCCTCGCGTTCACGCGGGACAGCGACGGCGACGTCCTCGCGGCAGGGCGATCGGTCACGGGCTTCCCCAACGAGTGGGAGGAGGGCATCGTCGACGAACACGACCGGATGCCCGACGGCCGCAAACTCCCCTACTGGGTCGAAGACGAGGTCAAGGCAGTCGGGGCCGACTGGAACGCCCGACTCGAGCAGGACACCAGCGTCACCGTCGATGGGGACCTCGTGACCGCGCGAGGACCACCGTCCTCTGCGACTGCGGCACGGACGCTGCTCGACGAACTGGGTGTCGAGTACGACGGCTGAGCCGTGCTTCGGCGGCGTCTCGTCAGTTATTTCTCCCCGCCAGCCACACGCTCGGGTATGACCATCGAAGACCGCGGCGAGGCGAAAGTTATCACGCACGCGCTCGCGAAACACACGCTCACACAGTTACGAAGCGTCGAGACCGAGCAGGTCGCCTTCCGGAAAGGACTCGTGAAGCTCGGGCGGATCTGTGGCTACGAGATTATCGACGGCGTCATGGAGACGGCCTACGAAACCGTCCAGACGCCGCTGACCGAGACGACCGGCGAGCGCGTCGTCGGCATGGACGACGTCGTGATCATCAACGTGCTCCGGGCGGCGACGCCGTTCGTCGAGGGGCTGCTCAAGGCCTTTCCCCGGGCGCGTCAGGGCGTCATCTCCGCCAGTCGTGACGAAGCCGGCGGGATGGACGACGCCGGCGAGTTCGACATCGAGGTCGACTACGTGAAACTCCCCGAGATCCACCCCGAGGACACGGTCATCGTCGCCGATCCGATGCTCGCGACCGGGTCGACAATGGCGACCGTTCTCGAGCACGTCCAGGGGATGGGCGACCCCGAACGGCTGCTCGTGCTCGCGGCCGTCAGCGCTCCCGAAGGGCTGGTCCGGCTGAACGAGCAGTTCCCCGACGTCGAGGTCCTGTCGGTCGCCGTCGACGATCACCTCGACGAGGACGGCTACATCGTCCCCGGACTGGGCGACGCCGGCGACCGGGCGTTTCGGACGACCTGATTTCTCGCACGAATTCATACTGGTGGCGATACCATTTCGGTACGTGTTTACCCCGAGGACGCGACAGCAGGCACAGCCTGAGCCCGTGAAATCATCTCGTTGTCTCGGGCGACTCGCTTGAACTCTTCGTAGGGATTGCGTCCCTGCTGGCGCCAGGTCGCCAGCAGGGACAGCAACGTCTCATGCACGAACATACCGCGGTCGTTCCGTAGCGTTCCAATGAGCTTCCGGAGAACCACCGGCTCACGGAGCGCATTTTCAGCGGCGTTATTCGTTGGGGAGACCGCTGGCTCACCGATGAAGGTGAGCCAGTGGTCGAGGCCTCCTTCGATCTTGCCGAGCAGTGTTGCCACTGGTCCGTCGGGAACTGACCGCTCAATCAGAGATTCAAGCTCTCTCCGCGCCACACGCTGGAGTTCTGCTCGCTCACGGACTGTCAAGTCGCTCTCCAGCCGAGTCTGGAGAGCGACGTACAGCTGTTTGAGGGCACGGTAGATCGGTTCGCCTTCCGCCTGCTTCTCGGCGGCGTCTTCAGCCTCCCGGAGAATATGCGCCCAACACCGCTGGAGGTTGCTGCTGAAAGCCGGATACGCCGTCCACCCATCACAGACGATCGTTCCCGCGAAGTCCTCGCCGAGGACTTCCGCGGGAACATCACTTCCGCGACTCTCTCTGACCGCGTACAGCGTGTGGTTCTCGGTGGTGAACGTCCAGATCCACGCCTGTTCGCCGTCGCGTTTGATGCCAGTCTCGTCAACGTGGACAACGTCGGCTTGCTGTATCTGGCGGCGGATCTGCTCGTACTCATAGCGACCGGCGCGCGGAGTGGTCAGCGTAACTTCTGGACATCTGGGAGGAACGTCTCGATCCAATCACTAGCGAAGCTGACCTGCTGACTCAACCGGTGGAATGTCTCGGTGAGGAACTCTCGAAAGTTGTCTTTGTCATCGAAGATTTCAGGAGAGATATCTCGTTTGAGGTCTTTCCAGAGCGGTTCGATTGCGTTCAATGTCGGTGAATACGGCGGAATGAAGACGAACTCGATGCCGAGTTCGTCGGCCCGTTGCTGTGTGAGTTTCGCATGGTGAGAGCCGTAGTTATCGGCCACGAGCAGAATCCGGCCCCGCGGATTCTGCTCGCGGATCTCCTCTAACGCCTCGACGATTGTCTCTTTGACTAACCGCTTTTTGAACGTAATCACACTTTGACCAGTCAGCGCGTAGAAACCGATCGACCGCCATGGAAACGTCACTAGCGGTTTTGCGATCGTGACCGTCCGATCAAACGACCAGAGTCGCTGTGAATTCTCGAACGGTTGAGGCCACGCTTCATCGAAAAAACCCCAACACGACGGGATCATCCTCCTCGGTATCGTGGTCGTCCTCGCCGAGCGCCTCAGTCAGGCGCTCGGCGAGAATCTCATCTGCGTCAGCCGGACTACGCGGATCCATCGGCCGCGGCTTGGCGTAGTTCATGCCCGCGGCACGAAGTTTCCGGCTGAGATGCGCCGGGTGGTAGGTGACATCGTAGCGGTCTTCGATTAGGGCGTGAATGGCTTGCGGTGTCCAGGGTTGATCCTCTTCGAGGATACCACAGAGTTCATCGAACTGCGTGGGAGTGAGCTTCGGCGGCCGGCCGCCGCCGAAGCGCGGGCGGAGTCCCTCTACACCGTCATCATTCCACGCGCGAGCCCATCGACGCGTCGTAGATCGGGAGATTCCGACGCGTCGGCCCGCCTGCTTGCGGGTATCGCCCTGATAGAGATTCTTGATGAAACACAGCCGCCGGACGAGACGGGTCTCGTCCGCCGACTGTGCATCTTCGATAGCCTGCTCAAGCTCTTCTTCCGACAAATGCCGCACTAACTCTCCGCGTTGGCTTGTGTTCATCGAGAGCTATACGCTTCCAGAAGAGTCAACTCTTTCGCAGACCACTCCAGCGCGCTCGGTCGCGTGCCACGCGGCCGCGCCTGACAATTCCAGTCCGTGAAGTTGCTCGAAACGGTCGCCGATCTTCCGATAGGGAAGTCGGTGGTCGTACCGAGAGAGCGCTGCCTGTGCGATGACGTTCACCCCGAACTGCCCCTCATCGGGGCAGTCGGGGTGTGATGCGACAGTCTCAGATCCACAGGAGTGGCACTCGTAGTGGTGTCGGTTGTACTGTGTGACTTCCGGTGGCTGTGGATCGGGGAGTTCCTCGACGAGTCGGGGGCTGACGCCCGCCGACTCGTCAAACGCTTCACCACACTCTGGACAACAGTCACAGGTGACCTCGATTTCTCGATCTGGATCAGGAGCGTCGCGCCATTCCGGGTCGTGTCCAGACTTTCGTCCGGGTGTGCCACCGTCAGTCCGTGGTTGTTCGTCGTCCTCGTCCCCGCCGGACGAGGACGACTCCTCTTGCTCCGATTGGTCCTTGCTCGGCGGTGTATGTGGTCCCTCGTACCATCGGACCTTGGCTCTGAGCCGCTTGTTCTCTTGACGGAGTTGCTCGTTTTCCTTGCGGAGCTCCTCATTCTCTTTGCAGAGTTCTTCGTGTTCTTCTCGGAGTTCTTCGTGTTCCTCTCGTCGTTCCTTGAGTTCCTGTTCCAGGTCAGCAAGATGAGCGAGGATCTCTTCTCTGGTGGGCTCCGAAGAAGTCATGAACAGACGAGACGGGATGGTCTCCGGCCCGGAGACCATCCCTCAAGGGCACGCTTGCTCGCCTGTTGCATCGATCTACGTTACCGGTGTCGCCGCTCCTACGAGAGACTACCGAAATCGATCTGGGGGTAAACACGTACCCATTTCGAAATGATTCGGCACGATGATGTGCCGGATATCTTTACCAACGTATAGCTATCAGTATCAGTTCCACGGACGTGAAAAGAGCGGACGGATTTTTATCCCCGGATCGTCGTGTTTCGGTTCGATGGACAAGAAGACCGAACAGTTACGCGACATCTTCGTCGACGTCGCCGGCGAGGAGACGGTCACCGAGCGCCAGCAGGAGGGGCGGGGGTCGCTGGCGGACGGCGACGACGAGCGCATCGCCCAGCGGCTGATCGAGGTCATCGAGGACATGCGCGAGCGCGACGGCTTCGAGACCGACTGCGACGACCGGACGCTGGCGGCGATCGTCAGGGGGTTCTACGAGGGGGAGAGCGACGAGACGCTCGCCGAGAAACTCGATCTCGACCCGGAGACGGTCTTCCGAGCGCGGATGGACCTGCAGCTGGTCGACGACAGCGATACCGACGCGCCGTTCTCGATGGCGACGCTCCGGGACCTGCTGGCCGCGGACGCAGACGGCGGGACGATCGCGGCCGAACTCGACGCCGACCGCGAAACGATCGAGCGGTTCAGCCGGGTCGCGGCCGCCCAGAACCGGGCCCGGCGGACGAGCCACCGGTTCAGGACCGCCTTCGAAGAAGTGCTGACCGACGTCGACCTCTCGATTCAGTTGACCGAGGGCGTCAGGGAGGACGGACTCGAAGACGCTACCGAAGACATCGAGACAGACGTGTCGATGTGACGGCCGGGAGCGTGACGGGGGTCACGGGCGGAGGTTTATATTCGAATCCGCCACCACGCGTGGTATGCACGCGTTTCGTGACGTGGCGACGGCGGCCTACTGCCCGCGGAAACTCTACTATCGGCGGCGCGATCCGGACGTCGGCGAGTCGATCCCCGACCGCGTTCGGGGCCGTCGAGAACTGGCGTTCGAGTACGACCGGCTCGTGACCGACGACGCCGCACTGCGGGCCGCGCCGATCGAGGTGACGCCGACGACCTTCCGGTCCCGGATCGGCTGTCACAAGGCCGGGCTGGACGCCTGGGATGAACTCGCCGACCCGCCGGCCAGCGAGGTCATGCTCGAGGGGAAGGACGCTCGTGGCATCGCTCACAAGGTGCTGGAGACGCCGCTGGCCCCGTCGCTGGTCTTCACCGGGCGACCGCCCGAACAGGGCGTCTGGGAGCCGCAGTCGGTGCGTCTCGTCGCGGCCGCGCTGGCGCTGTCGTGGGAACGCGAACGGTCAGTCGAGCGCGCCTTCGCGGAGTATCCGGCCTACGGCGTGATCCGCGAGATCGAACTCTCGGCCCGGCGGCGGTCGCAGTACCGGGCCGCACTCCGGACCGCCGAGTCGATCGACGGGCCGCCGAAACGGACCGAGAACCGCGAGAAGTGCCAGGCCTGCGAGTACCGCGAGGGATGCGGCGTCAAAACGCGGTCGCTCCGGACGCTGCTGAGCTGATCGTCATCCGAAGCGACCGACGGCGCTATCGGTCGGCCAGCCACGCCTCGATCGCGTCGGCGTCGGGACCGCGGCGGTGGATCTCGCCGGTCTCGACGTCGACGACCGTGCTTCCAGTCCCGCCGGTCTCGCCGCCGTCGAGGACGACTTCGGCCGAGTCGGTGATCGAATCGAGGTCGGCGACCCGCCGGACGCTGGGCCGGCCGCTGACGTTCGCGCTCGTGGCCGTGATCGGCGCGACCTGTTCCAGCAGGTCGAGCGCGAGCGGGTGGTCGGGCACGCGGATCCCGACCTGCTCGCGGCCCGCGGTGAGGATATCCGGGACCATGTCGCGACGCTCGACCAGCACCGTCACCGGCCCGGGGAGGAACTCGTGCATGAACGCCCGCTCGGTGGCCGTCGGCGCGGTGTACTCGATCGCGGCGTGCAGGTCGGGAACGGCCATCGAGACCGGCTCCTCGCGGTCGCGCCCCTTCGCTGCGAACACCCGCTCGACGGCGTCAGGATCGAGCGCGTCCGCGCCAAGTCCGTAGACGGTCTCGGTCGGGTAGACGACCAGTTCGCCGGCTTCGATCGCCTCGACGGCCGCTTCGAGGTCGCTCATCGTTCGCGTGTGGGCGTCTCGCGGATAAAAGGTCGCCGGTGACGGCAGCGGCGGTCGTACCCGACGGCCCGGCTCGGGCGGGACGACCCCGAGCGCGAATCCGATGGGTATTACCCGAGCGCTGGCACACTCGACAGTATGGACACCCAGCGACTCATCGACGCGTTACGCGAGACCGAGGCGGTCCGTTTCGGCGAGTTCGAACTGTCCCACGGTGGGACCAGCGACTACTACGTCGACAAGTACGTCTTCGAGACCGACCCGACGAGCCTGTCACTGATCGCCGAGGCCTTCGCCGAGTCGCTCGGCGACGGCGATACCAAACTCGCCGGGGTCGCGCTGGGCGCGGTCCCGCTGGTCGCGGTCACGAGCGTCGAGACCGGCCGGCCGTACGTCATCGCGCGCAAGCAGCGCAAGGAGTACGGCACCGCGAACCTGATCGAGGGCGGCCTCGAAGCGGGCGAGGAGGTCGTCATCATCGAGGACATCGCCACCACGGGTCAGAGCGCGATCGATGCCGCCGAGGCGCTGCGCGAGGCCGGGGCCGTCGTCGAGCGCGTGCTCGTCGTCGTCGACCGCGAGGAGGGCGCGGCCGCAAACCTCGCAGAACACGACCTCCGACTGGAGGCGCTGGTGACCGCCTCCGAGTTGCTGGCCGATCGCTGATCGGACGTGCGTCGTTCGCGACCGACACGAACTGCCCGGTCTCCCTCAGCTAGGCGTCCCGCTCGACGCCGTCGAACTCGAAGCGCGCGCCGCCCGCTTCGGAGTCGGTGACCGAGACCGACCGGCCGTGGGCCTGCGAGTAGCCCATCTCGAAGACCCTCTCACGGGCGTTCGGCTCGATCCCTCCGCCGTCGTCGGCGACGTAACGTCTCGACCGACGGCTCGACACGCATCTGTACGTCGATGTTTCGCATGCCCTACAAAAATGCTGCCGTGCGAAATCAGGTACAGTCGAGAACGGGGGCGATCGGTCACTCGCCGTTGTCGAGCGAGATGTGCGTCGCCTCGATGATGCGGTCGTCGTCGTTGAGCTCGTCAAGCAGGTCCTCGCCCGGCGCGCTATCGAGGTTGTAGACGGTCAGAGCCTCGCCGCCGCGGGACTGGCGGTTGTTGAACATGCCCGCGATGTTGATGTCGGACTCGCCCATGACCGAGCCGATGTACCCGATGACGCCGGGCTCGTCGCGGTTGCGTACCACGAGCATGTGGCCGTGGGGAATCGCCTCCACGCGGTAACCCTGGATGCGGACGATCCGCGGGTCGTCGTCGGCGAACTGCGTGCCATCGACGGTGACGGTGTGCTCGCCGTCGCTGACCTCGACGGTCACGAGGTTGTTGAAGTCCTCGACCTGCCGGGTCTTCGATTCGGTGACCTCGACGCCGCGCTCCTCGGCGATGCGCTCGGCGTTGATTGCGTTGGCCTGCCACTCCAGCGGCGAGAACACGCCCTGCAGGGCGCTGGCGGTCACGACGTCGACGTTCTCCTCGGTGATGTCCCCGGTGTACGTGATCTCGACCGATTCGACGTGACCGCCGAGCAACTGCATCGCGACCTTACCGGCGGTCTCGGCGATCTTGACGTACGGTCGGATCACCGGGTAGACGCCCTCGCCGGCCGAGGGGGCGTTGACCGCGTTGGTGACGATGTCGCCCTCGAACGCCGCGAGGATCTGATCGGCGATGCTGATCGAGACGTTCTGTTTCGCCGACTCGCTGCTGGCGGCGATGTGCGGCGTCACGATCACGTTCTCGGCCGCGAGCAGCGGGTTGTCCGGCTCGACCGGCTCGCTGTCGAAGACGTCGACGGCCGCCCCGTAGAGGGTTCCGTCCTCGACTGCCTCCGCCAGAGCCGACTCGTCGACGATCCCGCCGCGTGCGCAGTTGATCAGGTAGCCGTCCTCGAGTTTCGACAGTAGTTCCTCGTCGACGAAATGCTCCGTCTCGGCCGTCTTCGGCGTGTGCAGCGTGACGAAGTCCGCCTTCTCGAAACAGGTCTCGATGTCGTCGACCAGTTCGGCGCCCAGCTGTCGGGCCCGCTCCTCGCTGAGATACGGATCGTAGGCGACCAGATCCATCTCCAGGTTGCCGAGGCGCTTGGCCACCTCCTGACCGATCCGGCCGAGCCCGACGACGCCCAGCGTCTTGCCGTTGAACTCCGACCCGAGGATGTCGCCTTTCGCCCAGTAGCCGTCCTTCAGTTGCATGTGGCCCTGTGGGATTTTGCGCCCGGCGGCGAACGCCAGCGCGATGGTGTGCTCGGCGGTCGCCCGGACGTTGCTTTCGGGCGCGTTTGCGACGACGACCCCGCGGTCGGTCGCCGCTTCGACATCGACGTTGTCGATGCCGATGCCCGCGCGCCCGACGACGACCAGTTCGGGCGCGGCGTCGAGTAGTTCCTCGTCGACGGTCGTCCCGGACCGGACGATCAGTGCGTGTGCGTCGGCGACGATCTCGAGCAGTTCCTCGCGGTCGGCGTCCGTGGCCAGTTCGATGTCGTGGCCCGCCTGGCGCAACCGTGCCAGCCCCGCGTCGTCGACGGCGTCCGCAACTACGACGTTCATATCTGACGTGACTTCCCCGCCCGGCATAACGCTTGCCAAACGGCGCTCACAGATGCCGGCGTCGATCTGCTCGAAACGGACGTGCAGCAGTCGCTGTCAGCGCCCGCGCCGTCCTTTCGTCTGTCTGTAATCCCGGTCCAGAATCCCGAGCAGGTGCTCGATCAGCGCCTCGGTCTCGGCGTCAGTCTGCTCGCGGGGTTCGATCATGGGGACGATCTCGAACCCGCGTCCGCGGACCGTGCTCGCGTGTTCGGCCTCGACGTCGAACTCCTCGGCGCTGCGAGTGGTGTACTCCCAGGCCAGCGCCTCCAGGGCGTGCTGGCCGACGGCGACGATGATCTCGGGGTTGATCATCCGCAGTTCGCTCGTCAGATACGGCTCGCAGGCGCTGAACTCCTCGTCGGTCGGCTCCCGATCGGGATGGTGACACCGCGCGGCGTAGGTCAGCACGACGTTGTCCAGTTCCGGCTCGGTCGTCTCCGGTGGCGAGTCGGTGAATCCGGTCGCCCGCAGGATATCGAGGATCGTCTCTCGACCCGCACCCATAAAGGGAATCCCGGCCTCGTCGGCTCCGGCGTCGGGATACCCGCCGACGAAGGCGAACTCCGCGCTCACGTCGCCGTACCCGTGGACGACCCGCGATCGGCTCTCGGCCAGTTCGGGACAGTTCTGACACGACTCGTCCATCCCGAAGGGGTTGTACGGGGACTCCTGGTTTGCGTCCATACGTCCGTGTCCGGCCGAACGATCAAAACAGGCGCGGTCGCGGCGATTTCCACCCCGCAGACTCTTGTCGATCGACTCCTAACGAGCGGTATGGCCGACGCCCTCGCACCGTCCGAACTGCTGAGCGCGCGGCGACTCGCCCGGTTTGGCTACCTCGGGCTGTTCGTCGTCGTGGCGTATTTCACGCCGCTATTCGAGCAGTATCCGCCCCTGCAGTGGCTCGGAATCGCCGGGCTCCTGATCGTCTTCTTCGACGCCGTGATCTGCGCACGGCGACGCTGGCGCGAGATCAGAGAGACGATGGGAACCGACGAGCAGGAGCCGAACTAGCGCGGTGAACGGCCGTCGTCTCGGCGCGGAGCCGACCTACTTCTCGTCGAAAACTACTCCTCGTCGACGGTTTCGGCGTGCGTGTCGGCGTCGTCAGGGTCGGTGACGGGACTCGAGGGATGGTAGTCAGTGTCGTACTCGCCGGGTCGGTCGTCCAGCCGGTCGGGGTTGAGCCGCCCGCCGAGCAGCATGAAGTCGAGCACCGTGCTGTACAGCAGTGCCTCGACGACCGGGACCGCTCGCGGCGGCAGCGTCGGGTCGTGGCGGCCGACGACCTGGATCTCCTTGCGCTCGCCGGTCTCCCAGTCGACGGTCTCCTGCTTTTTCGGGATCGAGACCGGCGGGTGCCAGCTCACCTCGCCGTAGATGGGATCACCGGTCGTGATCCCGCCCTGGATCCCGCCGTGGTCGTTGCCGACAGGAACGGGGTCGCCGTTGTCTCGCGGCTCGTCGCCGCTCGACGGTTCCGAGTCGCTTCGCGACTCGCCCTCGAATTCCCAGTCCTCGTTGTACTCGCTGCCGGCGGTCGTCCGGGCCTCGCGGCCGATGCCGTACTCGAAGTCGTTGACGGCGGGGATCGAGTACATGAGCTGGGCCATCCGCGAGGGGAAGCTGTCGAACCGCGGCGCGCCAAGTCCCCGCGGGACGCCGCGCATCTCGAAGTAGATCGCGCCGCCGATGGAGTCGCCCTCTGTCTGGTACTGGTCGGCCAGCTCGCGCATCCGCTCGGCCGTCTCGGGGTCGGCACACCGCACTTCGTTCTCCTCGCTGTGCTCGAGGATCTGCTCGAAGGAGACCTCGGGGGCCTCGACGTCGCCCAGCTGGCAGACGTGGGCCTTGATCCGGACATCGTACTCGCTCTGTTCGAGCACCTGCTTCGCGATCGCGCCGGCGGCGACCCAGTTGACCGTCTCGCGGGCGGACGAACGGCCGCCGCCGCCCCAGTTCCGGGTGCCGAACTTCGCCGAGTAGGTGAAATCGCCGTGGCTGGGCCGGGGCGCGGTGACGAACGGTTCGTACTTGCCAGAGCGGGCGTCCTTGTTCTGGATGACCATCCCGATCGGCGTCCCCGTCGTGTAGCCGTCCTGCAGGCCCGACTTGATCGAGACGGCGTCCGGTTCGTCCCGCGAGGTCGTGATCATCGACTGACCCGGCTTGCGCCGGTCGAGGTCTTTCTGGATGTCGTCCTCGTCGAGTTCGACGCCCGCCGGCACGCCCGAGACGGTACACCCCATCGCCTCGCCGTGGCTCTCCCCGTAGGTCGTCACCTGGAAGAGCCGACCGAAGCTGTTACCGTTCATTGTCAGTCCGTCAGGGGCGGAGGCATTTGAAGCCTCCCACTTTCGGCAGTTCCCATCGTCGCTGGTGACCCCGATTGCCGCTATCGACCCGACAGAGCAATGAATATTGGGAGGCACCTCCAAGACCAGACGAATGAAATACGAGTACGCAGGCGACGTCCACAGCGAGCTTGTCGAGTCGTATCGAGCAGACGAATCCCCGTTTCCAACGGATTCATCACGGACGTATCCGCGCCGCGAGTTCCTGCGTGAGGAACCCCCCCTTCTCAAACAGCTCCTGTTTCCCAGATGCTGGAACGCGACGGAGTTGCTGGACGATCCCGATGCAACCCACAGTCGGCTGACTGAGCTGGGTCGCTGCGTGCAGACGGGCATCACCGCCTATTCGGATCACGACGAAGCGGCCGTGACGGAGCTGGTCGACGGGACGCTTGACCAGTTGCCGGCGATTCGACGCACCCTCAAAAAAGACGTCGAGGCCGCGTACAAGGGCGACCCCGCAGCAAAGAGCTACTGTGAGATCATCCGGTCGTATCCCGGGTTTCACGCGATCCTGACCCATCGTGTTGCGTATGTCCTCTACGAATCGGACGTCTTCGCCTACGCCCGGGAACTCTCCGAGTACGCGAGAACCGAGACCGGGATCGATATCCACCCGGGTGCTGATATCGGCGAGTACTTTTTCGTCGATCACGGGTCGGGCGTCGTCATCGGTGAGACCGCGACGGTCGGTGACTGGGCCCGAATCTATCAGAACGTCACGCTGGGTACGCTCCACTTCGAGGAAGAAGAGGAGGGCGAAGACCACATGCTTGCAAAAGACTACAATCGCCATCCCGACATCGGCGACCACGTCGTTATCGGTGCCGGAAGCAACGTGCTCGGGACGGTCGAAATCGGCGATCACGTGAGTATCGGTGCGAACTCCTGGGTGACCGAGGACGTTCCGGACGATACGAGCGTGTTTGTAGCCGATCATCCCAAACAAAAGCGGAAATCGAACAGGTGACTGTCGAGACGCGTCTCAGACATGCAGTCCACTCTCACAGGTACGACACGGTGACGGCACTATCGGTTCGCGCGAGCCGCGAACGGTGCTGACCGGGCAGTGGCCGTTGGAGTTATCCGTGGAACCGGTACAGTGAGGTGACGTATGGCAGCCGGTTGAGCACTGTCGGCACGAGGTTGATCAATTTGATCCCGATCGGGAGCAGGACGACCGTGACGTTGAGTAGCCACGCAGTGTTCACGACGATCGGTGTTGCCCACCAGCCGACGAACACGAACCACAGCGCACGAACCCAGAAAGAACGTTGTGCCATCAGTTGTCCTAGATGTCCAGAAGGTAAATCCGTACCGTTGGGTCCGGCGTGGGTCGCGTCGCTCAGACGTCGTCTCTGCACGTATCGCGGATTCGAAAACGCGAGAGCTCATCGTCACGCTCGACCTCTTGACACGCGCATTCGTCTCCGGGAGGATCGAGACGTTCGACACACTCTGACTCAATGAGCGATTGATTTCCTCTGGTGGGCCAGTGTGGCCGGACACGAACTCCCGTAGCCATCACTCGCCCGGTCACGCATCGAACGAAAGCACACACATTCCAACAGTAGAACAGGAAACGCCGGAATCTGAGCCTGTCGGCCGTGATTTTGGGACGAATCGCAGCGATGGGCGCTGGAGGCGCTTGTCCGACTGTCAAATGAATCTCCTTTCCAGGCGTGAGGCGTCCGAATCCCGGTAGCTCAGAAACAGCGATTTGTCAATTGGAATTCCTTTTGTGACGATAGTAAAAGATATAGAGCGTGCGTATCTCGCCTGCTTGGTCGTGCCGGGCTCCCAGCCCCGACCGACAGAAATATGCCTAATTTCCTTTTGTTGCGGTCCAGGTCGCACTCGCTTCGACAGCATTCTTGACTGTGAGGCGAGCTACTTCCGGTGGGGAATCGCCGTCACCGCCGGCGGGAAGAAACTGGAATTCAATCGGGGCTCCCTCTTCCCTGAGTTGGGCCGCTAGAGTGACGACATCGCCTCTCTCAGCGGTGACGAATTCACGCCGGACGAGTGTCTCTCCGTCGCCAACGGTTGTATCGAGCGAGGCATCGTATTCCTCAGGGCTGGCAGTCACTGATACGTCTACAGCCGCCTGGTCCGTGTTCTCGACGACCAGTGTTCCGCCCGGATACTCTGGACTCTCGTTCCCATGCCCGAGCGGGGCGAGACCCATACAGCCTGCAGAAGACACGCTCCCGAGAGCGGCACCGATCGTCCCGAGATAGCGTCTTCTGCGCATATACAGGCCTAGACAAACGGGTAGAAAAGTGTCTTTTGCCACTTCGATACTCTGGTGCCGATCCGTTGATCGGACTCGCCCCCAGTATCTTTCATATAGATTGTATATGATTTGAAACCGATAGAGAGATCAGAGAGAGAACTCCGCAGGTTGGCAGCTATTTCGATCTAGGCACGCTGAACCGGACGTTTTCCTCAATCAGAGCGACGCTTCAGTTCCGCTATTCATACCGGTTGGGAAGTGCCGAGGTTGTGAGCCAGCCCAGTTAGCCCTTGCCGTGACCCGGACGGCACACACCCCTCGCCAAGAGTGAAAACTGGATACCTCCGAGCCACACGCTTTTTGTGGCTAACTCTCACACTCCCGGCCCTGTCGCCTCGCTCACGGTTGCAGTGAATCCGACTGCCCGCAGACGGTCGGCCAGCGGCGTTCCGATTGCAGCGGCGGGCGTCAACACGCCACCGGACAGCGGTGAGTCCGTGTCGTCCTCATACAGACACATCCCGGCCTCGCCGAGCATCCGCGCCGTCGCGCCGTACCCCGGCCCCCAGTCGGCCCCGAACTCTGCCTCGACGGTAAATCGGTTGCCGTCAGCCGTCCCGCGGCCGAGCACCCGGATCGTGAAGTACCCCTGGTCGGTCTCCTCGCTCGTCGGCCCCTCGCCAGGGTCGGGGAACACGTACGTCCGGATGCCCGACCGGAGCGGTCCGACCGACATCGCCGCCGAGAACAGCCCCAGACCACCGGCGACTGCGCCCGCTGTCGCCGCGCCCCTGAGACCGCGCCCGGTAGGAACAACCTCCGAACAGCGAAACTCCCGACCCCAGGGATAGCCCAGGAGAGCGTTGCTCCGCCTGACGATACGCTCGTTGACGGGGGCCATCGGTGACGGTGCCGTCCACTCGTCTCGCAGTGGGTCCTGCTTGGGCCACCGTTGTTGGCCCGGGTCGACACCGTCTCGCTCGCCGGGCGGGGCCAGCGAGTAGGGGTTCGCCAGCGTCTCCCGGGCGACCGGGTCCTCGGCGGCGGTCTCGAACAGCTCGCCGAAACTGGCCAGCGTACCGCCGCTGACGCCCTCACTCCCGTCCTCAACATAGATGCGGACCGTGTCGCAGGGGACACCGAACGTCTCGCGAGCGAACGACTGGACGAGAGCAGTCCCGATGTCGGCGGGGACGGAATCGAACCCGCAACTGTGGACGATCCATGTCTCTGCCTCGACCGCCGCGTCGTGGAACTGGTCGACAGTCTCGCGGATCCAGTTTACTTCGCCCGTCAGATCGCAGTAGTCAGTTCCAGCGCCGATACACGCCTCGACCAGCAGTGTGCCGTACGTGGTGTACGGGCCGACGGTCGTGCAGACGACTGCCGTACTGGCGGCCAGCTCTCGGAGACTCGCCGGGTCGGTCGCATCGCCGAGGATGATCGGAACGTCGGTCCATTCAGTCCCTTCGGCGAGGTCAGCCGCCAGCGCTTTGAGGCGTGTCTCGTTCCGGCCACCAATCGCCAGCGTGACCGCGCTCGGGTCGTATTGCTCGGTGAGGTACTCGGCGACGAGCCGTCCGGCAACGCCTGTGGCGCCCCAAACGACGATGTCGTACTGTCGATCGGTGTCGGCCATCCTTCCGGTGTAGGGTTCCCGGGGTCTACACCCTTTGGGGAATGTATGTCACGACTCCCGGATCTCGGGATGTCGTTCCCGCAAGTGCGTACAGCAGTATCGCGGCAAAAGCCCGCGCGCTAGTCGTTGCTGACCATGACTTCGCTGGCCTTGATCACGGCAGCGACCTCATCGCCGGGTTCGATATCGAGCCGTTCGAACGAGTTGCGCGTGATCGTCGAAGTGACCTCCTGGCCGTCGCCGAGTTCGATCACGACTTCGGCCATCACTTGCCCGGTTTCCACGTCTGTGACGGTACCTTCGAGATGGTTTCTGGCGCTGAGTGCCATCATCCAATTTACCGGGTCATAGCAAGTTGAATGTTCCCCCGCGTGGGGGGACCCCTATGCTCACGAGAGCAAGCCTCCTGTTTCGAGGGGATGCAGATCCTTGAAACGCAGATCCACCGTGTGCGGGGGAACATTCAACTAGCAGTTCAACGTTGAAAGAGCACTAATTGACTGACTCGATGGGGAAGGAGATCGACTATGATCGCGTGAAAGTCATCGAGAGCGGGGCAACTCGATTTTGACGCGGTTTCCGCTGGGATCGTTCTCCTCGAAGACAACCGTTCCGTCCGACCGCGTGACGATCCAGTACACCAGCCACAGCCCGAGACCGCTCCCATGATAGAGCGGATCCACCTTCTCGCCGCGGGTGCCCACTTGCTGTTCCATATCCGGAATCGCCGGCCCGTTGTCCGCGATCTCGAGGGAGACGTGTTCATCGTCCCGGGAGACAGTCGTTTTCACGACTGGTGACGCCGTGTCGTTGTGTTGGATCGCGTTGACGAGGAGTTCTTCGACGGCCTGACCGATCCGGGACGACGCGACGACCGTGATGTCGTCCGGACAGTGGACGTGGATCGTCGCGTCGGGATAGTCTTCGGCGACCGACTGTGTGACGCGCTGGAGGAGATCGTTGATCTCGAAGGTGTCCTGAACGGGTCGCTCGAGCAAGACCTCCGTGATCATCCGCTGTTTGTTGGCCGTGTCCACGAGCTGGTCGCTCTTGGTGCGGATCGATTCGGCGTGGGTGGCGATCGTCCCGGACGTCGCGTCCTGAATAGCTTCGGCGAACCCTCGTATGACGTGTATATCGTTGCGGATATTGTGTCTGAGAACACGCTCGAGTACCTGCAGGTGCTGTTCGCGCTCCTTGCGCTCGGTGATATCACGCTGGGTTCCCAGCCAGCGGACTAGATCGCCGTCGGTATCGTAGACGGGTGTGACCGTGACCTGGCTCCAGAACATCGTGCCGTCTTTGCGGTAGTTGCGCAACTCCACAGTGGTCTGTTCCTCGTTGTCGATCGCCGCGCGGAGATCGGCTACCGTCTCCGGATCGGAGTCGGGGCCCTGGAGCAGCCGACAGTTCTCGCCGAGGAGTTCCGCCTCAGAGTAGCCGGTGAGATCGGTGAACGCCTCATTGATGTAAACCATCGGGTTGTCGTCTTTCGCGGGATCAGTCATTGTCAGGGGAATGTGGGCCTTGTCGATCGCCTGCCGGAGGCGGTATAACTCGTCTTGCTGTTTCCGCATCTCGGTGACGTCCTTGTTGACGGAAACGAAGTGAGTGGTCTCATCGCTATCGTCGGTTACCGGTGCGATCGTCTTGTTGACGACGTACCGGTCGCCCTGCTTTGTCGTGTTGATTAACTCGCCGTGCCACGTATCTCCCCTGAGGATCGTGTCCCACATCTCTTCGTAGAGTTCCTCGTCGTTTGCCTCCGAACGGAGGATCGCCGGCGTTCGCCCGACTGCTTCCTCGGCACTGTAGCCGGTGGTCCGTTCGAACGCCGGATTGACGTATTCGATCGTTCCGTTGCAGTCCGTGATATAAATCGAGTGCGCCGAGGCCTCGATGGCGCGCCTGAAACGCCGGAGGTCCCACTCGCGCTGCTTGCGCTCGGTGATGTCCTTGTTCGTACAGATGAGTTTCCCGTCGTCGAGCCGGGAAAGCGTGAGCTCGTGGTGGACCCGCGTTTCGTGACGAGTTTGCCCGACTGCTTCGCCTCGCCACTTCCCGGCGTCTTCGATCTCCGGGAACACCGTATTTTCGAACCGCGCGATTTCCGCTTCGTCGTAGAGACAGCGCCACGTCCGTCCGAGGAGGTCCTCGGGATCGTATCCGAAGACGTCGGCGTGGGCCTGATTCATGTAGATGAACTCGCCGGTTTCGTCGAGGAGAGCGATCCCCTCCATCGACACTTCCATGGCCTCGGCCTGCGTCTCCAGGCGCGATTCGCGCTGCTTGCGTTCCGTGATTTCCTGAACGATCCCGATAGCACTCACCGGGTTCCCTGCGTTGTCGAACTCGAAATCGGCGTTCGCCCTGACCCACTTTGTCTCACCGCCATCCGTCACGATCCGGTGTTCGATGTCGTACGGTTCGCCCTCCTTTGCGGCCTGCCACTGCTTCGCGACGGCGTCCCTGTCGTCGGGGTGGACGTACTCCATATAGGTGTCCTCGTCGATACTCCGGGTACCGTCCGCGAAGCCCCAGATATCACAGATTTGCTCGGACCAGTACACCTCGCCGGAGCGAAAGTCCATAGACCAGTAGCCGAGATTCGCCACGTTCTGGGCCTTTTGAAGCTGGATCTCTCGCTCGCGGCGATCGGTAATGTCGGTGTAGACCCCCAACGCTTTCGATCCGCCGTTGTAGACCGCGTTCTGCAGAATGAAGTGCCGTTCGCCGCTGTTCGTTCGACGCGTGACTTCCTCGGAGACGAGTCGCCCGGTCGACTGGACGCGGTCGTTGATCTCCCTGGCGCGTTGCTGGCGGTCCTGTGGAACGATATACGAATCGAGTGACTCCCCGATGATCTCCTCGGCAGAGTAGCCGAACGTCTCTTCGAACGCGGAGTTGACCTGTCTGACGATCGGCTCATCGGACTGGTACTCGATCTCGACCGTCGGCTGGGGGAACTGTTCGAACAGGGTTCGAAAACGACGACGGTGCTCCTCTAGTTCGCGTTCGTACTGTTTGCGTTCGGTGATGTCCTGAACAACACCGACGGCAGTACCAGGCGTGCCGTCCTCATCACGCTGGACCGTCGCCCGCTGGCGGACCCACCGGGTGTCGCTGTCGTCCGTCACGAGCCGGTGTTCGATGTCGAACCCGCCATCCTCTCCGAGTGTGCTCCAGTTCTCCTCGACGACAGCTCTGTCACTTGGATGAACGCGCTCCAGAAACCGCTCGTCGGTGAGAGGTGTGTCCCTGGGCACATCAAGGAGCCGTTTGAGTTCCGCCGACCAGTACACCCGGTCGTCGGTCAGATCCCGCTCCCAGCTACCAAGGTTCGCGATGGCCTGTGCGTCTCTGAAGTGGGCGTCTCGGCGCTCACCCGAGTCGGACACGCTATCAGTCGAGGAGTCGTGTGATTTGGACATGAAGCGGTCTTTCCCCCTGTGGATCAGCTACCGGTATCGGTTATGACGTCGTTGACCCGGCGTGGCTCGACCCACAGCCTCTCGCCGATGACGCCGTGGACGTACTCGTTGTCGGTGACGGGATCGACCTCCGGGTCCGGGACCGTCGTGACTTCGTGGGCGCGGTCGACCAGCCAGCCGACCTGCTGACCCTCCTGCTCGAAGATGATAACGTGATCGGCGTCCTGGCTGTCGGCAGCCTCGATCACCGAACCGGGGTCGACGACCGGCGTCTCCTCACCTCGGTACTCCATCGTCCCCACGACCTGTGGGGGACCCTCCGACGTCGGTGTGACAGACTCGTGTTTGACCACTCCTCTGATCCTGCTAATCTCCACACAGCACCACTCCTCGCCCAGCGTGAACGTGAGGACTGCCGCCGACGGGCCGGCCTGTGTCATCGTTGCCCCTCCCGTGGGGTGGTCGTCTCGCCCGGTGACGTGTGGCCGCCGTCGGCCTGTGCCCGGGCCGACGGGCCACTCTCGCCCTCGCTCGCCAGCGACGCGCCGGCGGTGACACTGTCGCGGATCTCGAACATCGAAACCTGGTCGTGGAGGGTCTCGGACAGCGCAGACAGGTCTTGGACGCTCTCGGAAACGCCCGACAGTGACGAGGTCTGTTCCTCGGTCGCGGCCGAGACGTTGCTCGCCTCCGCCGCCGTCTGCTGGCTCACGCTCGACACCTCATCGACCATCGCGACCACCTCTTCGGAGGATGCCGCCTGATCGTCGGTCGCATCGCTGATCTCCGTGATGCCGGACTCGGCCTCTTCGACGGCATCGGCGATTTCGTCGAACATCTGGATCGCCTCCTCGATAGTTTTCGACCCCCGGTCGATGCGCTCGCTCATAGCCTCCATCCCCTCGACCGTCTCGGCCGTGGTCGACTGGATTTCGGTTATCCGGCGTTCGATCTCGGTCGTCGCGTCGGCGACTTCCTCGGCGAGGGTCTTGATCTCGTCGGCAACCACGGCGAAGCCTTCGCCGGCCTCGTCGGCGCTTGCCGCCTCGATCGAGGCGTTCAGCGCCAGCATATTCGTCTGCTCTGCGATCCTCGTGATCATCTCGACGATATCGCCGATCTCGTCCATCTTTTCATCGAGTGCCTTGACCTGACTCGACGTCTCTTCGGCCTGGGCCTCGATGGACTCGATCTCCTCAGTCGCTTCATTGGCGTACTCCTGGCCGGTTTCGCTCCGCTCGACGGCTGTCGTCGCCGTCGCAGCGACCTCTTCAGCCGATGCGGCGATCTCCTCGACGGTTGCCGACATCTCGTTCATCTCGCTGGCTACCTCCTGGAGGTTCTCGCTCTGGGTGTCCGCGCCGTGTGAGATCTCCTCGACCGACTCCGCGACTTCCTCGCTTGCGGCCTCGATCTCTTCGGTACTGCTGGCGACCTCCTGGCTGGAGGTCGCGACCTCGTCCGCGATATCCTGAACAGTCTCGATACTGTCGCTCAACTGTTCCAGGCCCGATTCGAGATCGGTGAGAACCTCGCCGTACATCCCGGGATAATCAGTGTCGAGACGACGGTCGAGCTGGCCCGTTTTGAGCCCCTCGCTGGCGGTCGAGATCTGCTCGAAGCCCGCCGCGAGCTGTGCCGTGCCGTCGTCGATGTTCGCCAGCACGGTCCCGTACTGACCGGGCTGGTCCGTGTCGATGTCCCGATCCAGTTTCCCGGTCTTGAGCCCTTCACTGGCGGTCGAGATCTGCTCGAAACTCGCCGACAGTTGCGTCGTGCCTGCGGCGAGGTTGTCCAGCACGTCCCCATACTGACCGGGCTTGTCCGTCTCGATCGACTGCTCGAGCCGGCCGTGCTTGAGATTGTCGCTCGCCCGCTGGATCTCCTCGAAACTGACGGTGAGCTGATCGGTCCCCGAATCGAGACTCCGCATTATCTCGCCGTACGTCCCGGGGTAGTCCGTCTTGAGATCACGGTCCAGCTCCCCGGTTTCGAGGTTCCGGCTGACGGCTTCGAGTTCGGCAAAGACGCCACGAAGGTTCGTCTGCATCGTCTCGAACGCCTCGACCATCCGTCCGAGTTCGTCGCTTTCGACGTGATCGTCGAGATCGATGTCGAGATTGCCCTCGCTGGCGGCGCGAGCGGCGTCGGACAGCTGGGAGACGGGCGTCATGATCCGCCGTGAGACGAACAGGCCGATAGCGATAGCAACGACGAACGCTCCGATCGTCAGGCCGATTACCTCGGTCTGTGCGTTCTCGGTCGTCTGATCGGCAGCAGCGACCTGTTCGTCCAGATCCGCCTGTGCGGACTGCTCGATCGAATGGGCGTTCTCTTCCATCGACGTGCCCAGCGACTCCATCTCGCTGGCCGTCTGTTCGGTACTGGCGTCGTCACCGGCTTCGACAGCCCTGAAGAACTCCTCGCCGAGCGTGTTGTACTCCTCGTGTTGGGACTTGATGTCGGAGAACTCCGCCTGCTGGTCGGCGGAGAGGCTCGCCGAGTCCAGTTTCTGGGCCTGCTCGTCGAACAGCTCGTTGGCCGCCTCGAACTCCTGTCGGGCGTCGGATGCGCCGAGCTGAGCGGCCAGAACGGCTTCCTGCTGTTGCTCGACCGCCACGATAAGCGACGCTGCGGCGTCCATCTTTTCACCGTCCTCCGCGATCACGTGCACCTCCTCGTCGACGGCACCAACGGACGTGTATCCGATCGCGCCGGTCACGGCGACCAGCGCGGCCACGAGGACGAACGCGAGAATCAGTTTCGGTCGCAAGTCGAGTCTGTCAATCGTCAATTTCTCAATCATTGTGTGTATGTGGCCAGGTCGAGGATTACAAGCATAAATAATTTCTTCTCGATTGTCAACTATGATATTGGGAGAAGAGAAATATATATTCCTATTATCGATACATAACATATATATGGCGAGTATGTAGACGAATTCTCATACTTCAATGGTTAGACTAGTGGTGCTTCAATTATGATTGAAGAAGACGTCCGGTTCGATCTCGGGCATGGACACTCAGAGAACGAACGCCTCATCCTCTAACTTAACGCGACCTGATGGACCTCCCATCCTATTTCAGTTTCCTGGTGGAAGCTGCGATTCTTGTTGCCGTCCTGCGTATGCTCTACCAGCTATACACGTGGAAACCGCCGCAAACGGTCTAGACAACCGTCCACAGACTTCTCGGCCTGTCCAAGGCCGCGGGCTATCTATAGCTGCCACTGTGCTGAATTCACACTCTAAGTCTTACACGCGGATTCTGACAGAATGTGAAGCAGTAGTGTCTATCAGCGATTAATCTTCTCTGTTGGGACCAGTGTGGCTGGATGCGAGCTCCCGTGGCCACCACTCGCCCAGTCGCCCATCGAACGAAAGCAAACACATCTCAACAGCAGAATGCGAAACGCCCGAATCAGGGGCTGTGAGCCGTAGTTTCGGGAAGAATCTCGGCTATGGGCGCTGGAGGCGCTTGTCCGACTGTCAAATGAATCTCCTTTCCAGGCGTGAGGCGTCCGAATCCCGGTAGCTCAGAAACGACGATTTACCAATTGAAATACCGTTTGCGGTGACGGTGAAAGAGATAGAGCGCGAATCGGTCGCCGGTCTCTCTGGAGTTGGTGAGGAGACGAATCGGTAGAGACAGTTGGGCCCATCACCACAATTCCGGCGTCACGCCGTTGGAAGTTGGACGGTAACGATGGTTCCACGCGGCCCGTTCTTCTCAATCATCAGCGTCCCATTGGAGTGGTCGACGAGCAGGTTGACAAGCCAGAGTCCGAGTCCTTTCCCGTGATATAAAGGCTGCACCTCTTCGCCCTTGATCAGGACTTGTTGTTCGATCGCCGGGATCCCCGGGCCGTCATCTGCCACGCGAATCTGAACCGTCCCCCCGTCGCAGTCAAGACCCACCGTTACGGATGGGGCGGCTCGATCCGAGTGAATGATGGCGTTCTCGACGAGTTCCTCGATGACTTTCTCGAAGGAACTGACTGCAAACGCGGCTTGTGCGTCGGGTACGTCGACCGAGATGTCGGCATCTGGATAGCGGTCACGAAGCCCCTCTATCGTCGTGGTAATGAGTGGGACGATATCACGTGATACAGGTTGCGGGTTATCAGCCAGGAACTTCGTGACGTCCCGTTCCTTGTCTGTTGTTTGTATGAGTCGCTCACCACTCCGAATAATCGTCTCTGCGTATTCCTCCAACTCACCGGTTGATCCGGTTTGGATCTGTTCAGCATGGCCCAAGATGACGTTCATATCGTTATGGAGGTTGTGCCGGAGGACGCGGTCGATCATTTTGAGCTGCTGCAATCGGTCCTGGCGATCAGAAATGTCCCTGATGACTCCGATATGTCCAATCAGATCTCCCTCCGCGTCACGGAGATCGGAGACGCTCGTCTCCCCTGGGAAGACACGTCCGGACTTCGTCTCGTAGGTCACCATCTTGGTGAACTTCGCCACGTCGGTGTGGTGGTTGATCTCCGCACCCATCGCGTCGAATTCGGCTTCGTCCGCATAGAGGAAGCTCGTCGGCTTGCCCTCGATCTCTTCCAGAAAGTAGCCGAAGGTCTCGACGAAGGCGGCATTACACTCGGTGATCCGTCGGTCCGTGTCTACGACCAAGATTGCGTCCTGGATGCTGGTGAACAGCGATTCGTAGCGTTCGCGACTCTCCTGCAACTGCTGTTGGCGTTCCTTGTGCTTGGTGATGTCCGTCTGGATCGCGACGAACTCCACGATGTCGCCGTCCGGACCGGGGACCGGCGCGATCGTCTGGTTTGCGTGGTAGCGCTCACCGTTTTTGCGCTCGTTTATCACTTCCTCTTCCCAGACGCTGCCTGTCTGGATCGTTTCCCATAGCTCCTCAAAGTACTCCCCGGGCATCTCGCCCGAGTTGAGAATCTGGGGTGTCTCGCCGACGGCCTCTTGCTCGGTGTAGCCCGTAATGCGCTCGAACGCGGGGTTGACGTACGTGATAGTACCGTCAGTATCAGTCATATAAATGGCGTGGCCCGCGGCGGCAACCGCACGCCTGAACCGGCGAAGCTTTCGCTCTCGACTCGCTAGCGTGTGCGTCTGGCCCCGCATTCGAAGCAGCGACTCGATTCGCCAGCGCAATTCGAACTGGCGAACCGGCAGCGACAACATCTCGTCGATCGTCTCCTGGACTATCGTATCTGGGAGCTGGCCGCGCTCATTCCGAAGAAAGTCAGGATTTTCTTCCGGCAACAAGAGGAGATACGGCAACAATACCGGCTGTTCAGCTTGTTTGCGCTTTTTGAGCGCCTCGTAGTTCTCCGTGAGGCCGCCCTGGTCGACGATGCAGAGATCGAACGACGCGTCCTTGATGGACACCGGTTGCTGGACGACCTCGTATTCCTCGACAGTATCGAGCCACTCCACGAGCAACTGCTCGTTGCCGGGATCAGTGACAAGCGGATAGATCCGTGCCGGGTCGTGGTACTCGGAACTCTCGTTTGCGAAGAGATTCGTCGTCTCCTGCACGTTATCAGTCACAGTACTCACCCGATTCGCCCATTGATTGGTTTAGCACATCGAGTTCGACACAAAATACTGCTCCGGTAGGGTCGTTGTCTTCGACCCAAACCTCGCCGCCGTATAGATCCACCAGCGTCGAGACCAGATACAGTCCCATTCCAGTCCCCGAACTGTCCAGACCCTGCACCTCGTCGTCGAAGATCTCGTCTTTGATCGTCTCCGGCACCCCCGGACCGTTGTCTGCGACACGGACCTGGACACGATCGTCAGTTTCACGCACGGTGATCGAAACGACTGGCTCGTCCGCATCGTTGTGCTTGACTGCGTTGTTGATGAGGTTCCGGAACACCGACGAGAGCAACTCGTTCGCAGCGACAGTGACGTACGGTGGTGATGTCGGGAGTTCGATGGTCGCATCTTCGAACACCTCTTGACGCTTCTTTCCCTCTTCGAGGAGTATCTGGGTGAGAGAGATCGGTTCGAGATCGGGCTCCGCGTCGGAACGCATTGTCTTGACGATGTCACCAGCCGCAGTTGTGAGTTCGACCACACGCTCTGCGGAGGATTCGATTCGGTCGAGTTCCGACTCCAGTTCTCCCTCGCAGTGGTCAGCAACGTAATCGAGCCAGCCGAGTACGACCGTCATATCGTTTCGGATGTCATGCCGGAGCACTCGATTCAGAATTTCGAGCTGTTCGGACCGCTCACGTAGCGATAGTTCGAGATCTTTGAGTTCCGTGATATCGTGGTTGACAGCGATGAATCGCTCGATCTCGTTGTCCGGTCCTGTCACAGGTGCTATCGTCTGGTCAATGACATATTGGCCACCGTCCTTTCCTCGATTTGTCATCTCGCCGTGCCAGACATCGCCGGAAGTAATTGTCTCCCACAAGTCTTCGTAGAACGCCTCGTCGTGTTCGCCGGATTTGAGGACGGCCGGTGTCTGGCCGAGTACTTCCTCGCTTGTGTATCCCGACTGCTCTTCGAAGGCAGTGTTGACGTATTCGATCCGTCCGTCGGTGTCGGTAATCACGACTCCGTGGCCAGCGTGCTCGTCCCGAATGGTCTGGAGTTGCTCTCGCTGGCGGGTGAGTGTCGCGGACTGAGTGCGGAGTTGCAGCAACGTATCGACCTTATCTGCCAGTTCGTACTCTCGAACGGGCATCCGAAGCATCCCGTCAACGAGATCCCATAGTGCCGGGCGTTCCTGACGCAGTTCCGTGTGTACCGACCCAGCCTGCGTGTCTGGGACGAGCAGGAGGACGGGAAGGATCATCGATGTCTCCCGCTTGCGTGCTGTCAGCGTAGTTGCTTCCCGTTCGAGCATTTCGGTATCGAGCACGCAGAGATCGAACATTGCCGTGTCGGGACGTTCCTCGATCAGTTCGTATCGATCGTGACTGGTGATCCAGTCGGTGAGCATGCGGCGGTTCCCGCTGTCGGCCACGAGCGGGAGCAAGGTCGCTGTATCGCCTCGCTGGCGTGATCGACGTTGATTAGCCATCTGTCTCGCCGGTCGATTCCGAGTCGGCCCACTCCGGTGTGCCCGTGAGCACACCTTGCAGGTTTTCGAGCGGATCACCGACACTGACACCGTATTCGGTAAACTCTAGCTTACGGAGCATGCGCTCGAAATCACTCGTCCGCATCTTGAGTACCCCGATGACCTTCTCTAATTTCCCACGCGATTCGACATGCCGTATGAACACAATGTTGTCCGCAAGATTGCTCATTTGCTCTTCAGTCGCGCGGAACTGTCCGGTAATGTCGTGGACCTCGTTAGTCACGATAGTAGTGACACCCATCTGGCGGAGGTAGCGGCCGATCTCAATCAGGTTCGTTATCGGATTCTCCCCATGCCCACGGAGATTCTGTTTGAATCCCTGCGTCCCGTCGATGAGGACGACTTCCACACCATCCGCTTCGACCGCGTCTTGCACCTTGTTCGTGAGTTGGTTCACCGTGTACTCTCGCGGTTGCACCTCGACAATGTCGAGTACGCCCTGTTCGATCATCTCCCCGATCGGCATATTCAGGGCCTCCGCGCGCTGGAGCAGTGTCCGCCGCGACTCTTCGAACGAGAAGATAATCGACTGACTGCCGCGTCCGGCGGCTTCCTGGACAAACTGCAAACTGGTGGTCGTTTTCCCCGCGCCAGTCGGGCCGCTGAAAAACGTGACTGTTCCCCGGTCGAGGCCACCGTCGAGCAACTGATCCAGTTCCGGAACACCGGATGAGATGTTCTCTTCTGGGAAGTCGACCTGCGCATCCGGTACTTCGAGACGTGGCCACACGTCGACACCTGACTCGGTAATCTCGTAGGCGTGGGGTCCTCGCTGAGCAGCGGGGCCCCTGAATTTCGTTATATCGACAGTCCGTACCTCCGAGGTCTGTTCGAGATTGATGACTGCGTCTGTCAGGAACTGCAGATCCGTATCCGAGAGATCGGCCGCTGCCTGTGACGTCATGAGCACTGTTGCACCGGTCGATCTGAGGAAATCGAGCAATCCCAATATTTGTGACCGGAACTGGTGCTCGTCGGTCGTCAGGAACCGAAATTCGGTAATCGGATCGATGAGGACACGATCCGGCTGCAGCTCTTCGACAGTCTCACGCACCTCGCTGACGAGTGACGGTTGTTCGGCCTCTGCCGACGAGAACAAAGTGTAGGTGCCCTCTTCGGTGAACTTTTTCTCGTCCGGAGAGAGTTCGAGAAATTGGAGCGTCTCCGAGTTCAGTCCGAAGTGGTCGGCTGTTCGCTGTACGTACTGGGTTGGTTCACCGAGGTTGATGTACAGACTGTCCTCCTCGTCGGTTCCTGCTGCCAGGAAGTGCAGTCCGAAGATCGTCTTGCCGGCACCGGGTGGCCCCCGTACGATCACGTTCTGCCGCTCGATCAAACCGCCATCGAGAATCGTATCAAGACCATCGATCCCTGTCGATAATCGACTCGTCGTCGTCATAACATAGATCTCAATCCCACTGGTAAAACGTTACTCACCCCATATTCAAATTCGGGAATTGACGTTGTGTCCACGCGCGTGACTTTCCATGAGTAGGTAAACTACCCCACCCTACTTCGCTCACCCTGAAGGGTTCGCTCGTGGAGGGTGGGGCTTTGACGTGGACTCCCGTTCTAAACGAAAAGTAGCGCGAGTTCCCCGACAGACCGGGATACGGCCGCTCGGACGCACCACCGGGGGGTCGGGGACTGATGGACTGACTCGGCTTGATGCTTGCTGCTGACTGCACGCTCTAAATGTTGCACGAGTGTTTTACCAGTTAGTGAATCGTTCGTAGTTCTCCGCGTTACTTCGGCGGCCTAGATTTTGTATCAAGACTTTCCTGAACGCGGCATCATGATTGAACGACGGATGACACCACGAGTGCAACTCAACGAGTGGGAGACACTGATTGATGAACTACGTCGATTCGGTCGCGCGGGTGATGTAACAGCGACTGATAATCGGATTCACATCGACTTCGGCTCTGCACGTGTCGAATTGTCGCGCGATGGGACGCTCCAGACTGGGATGCCATTGCACGATTTCACGCACGATGACACCGTTGCGGTTGTCGTGGATCACGACGCCGGCACCCTCATAGTTGATACAGATACGGTAAGCTACACGTTCAGGCATCCATCTTCGGTTAAGGAGTGGAACCGTAAGCCGACGGCTATCTGAACATGCAGCGATGAGGAGGAAGTGGAATGAAACCCTCCTCATACTGCCGGCTGTAACAAACTGAAGGAATTCGCCACCCCGGGGTGGCGAATATCTTTACGAACCATCCGTCTTTAGCTAAGAGAAGAACCGCAGTACAGCAGTAGCTTATCGAGGCTTCTTTTCGAGAGGAATGAGGAGGTGTCGGTTGTGCACACTAAAACCTCCTCATCGAGAGTTATGCGTCGGCTCACTACACTGTTTCCCTCCGAGTTCCTCGAAGAGCACGCCGAGGAACTCGGCGTGGTCGAACGAGAGGGAAAACTCCAGGTTCCAGTCCTCGTGTGGGCGCTCGTGTTCGGCTTCGCCGCAGGCGAGAGCCGAACACTCGCTGGGTTCAGACGCAGCTACAACTCCACAGCTGACGAAACGATCTCGCCCGGTGGCTTCTATCACCGGTTGACACCGACGCTGGCGGAGTACCTCCGCGACCTCGTTGAGCGCGGTCTCGACGAGGTCGCTGTTCCCGACGCTGTTGACGCTGATATCGACCGATTCAGGGACGTGATGATTGCTGATGGAACGGTGTTGCGGCTCCACGAGTTCCTCTCTGATGAGTTCCAAGCCCGTCACGAGGAGCAGGCTGGAGCGACGCTCCACCTGCTCCATAACGCCACCGACAAGACAATTGAACGGATCGACGTAACAGACGAGAAAACGCACGACAGCACGTTGTTCAATACAGGTTCGTGGCTGCAAGGACGGCTCGTTTTGCTCGATCTAGCGTACTTCAAGTACCGCCGCTTCGCGTTAATCGACGAGAACGACGGCTACTTCGTGAGTCGGCTGAAGAAGAGCGCGAACCCGGTGATAACAGAGGAATTACGGGAATGGCGCGGGCGCGCCATTCCCTTGGAGGGCAAGCAGATCCACGATGTGGTCGATGACCTCTCGCGGAAGTACATCGACGTAGAGGTCGAGGCGGAGTTCAAGCGAGGACCGTACGAAGGGACGCGCTCGCTGGATACGAAGCGGTTCCGCGTCGTCGGCGTCCGCGACGAGGACGCCGACGACTACCATCTCTACATCACGAATCTGCCGAGAGAGGAGTTTCTCCCGGCAGATCTAGCAACGCTGTATCGGTGTCGCTGGGAAGTAGAAACGTTGTTCCGTGAGCTGAAGACACAGTACGAACTGGATGAATTCGACACAAGCGACCCGGATGTCGTGGAGATTCTGCTGTATGCGGCGTTGCTGTCACTGCTGGTGAGTCGTGAGCTGTTGGATCTGGTCACCGAGCAGGCTGACGATGAGATCGTGTTTCCGCCGGAACGCTGGGCGGCGACCTTCCGGTCGCACGCCCAGCTCATCCTCCACGAACTCGGTGAGTACCTTGGCTACTCGCCACCGCCGCTGTTGGAGCGGCTGATCGAAGACGCACAGAAGATCCACCAGCAACGACCGATCTTACAAGAGACGCTCGCTACCGCCACGCAACCGAGGTGTGAGTCTTAGCTAAAGACGAATGCTTTACGAACTTACAGCCGGCAGTATCAGATACAGTACGGTCTCTGCTGACGCTGGTGGTCAGCAGAGCCATCCTTCGAACGATCTGCGACCACGCCGCTCAGCCCGTGGCAGGTGTGCCGAAGGAACGCTGGGCGGCGACCTTTCGGTCGGCCGCCCAACTCATCCTCCACGAACTGGCGGCGGTCTACAGCTATCCACCACCCGATCTAGAGGCGTTTCTCACTCAGGAAGCACTCAATCAACCGCCATCACGCCAGACACTGATCGGGGAGGTGAGTGACGCGCTATCTGGCGGTTTGTCCGCTTAACCGAAGATGGATGCACGTTCAGGCGGCCAGGTGGGTGATGACTGCATCCTCGAAGTCTTGCACGCGGATTCTGACAGAATATGAAGCAGTAGTGTCTATCAGCGATTAATGTTCTCTGTTGGGACCAGTGTGGATGGATGCGAGCTCCCGTGGCCACCACTCGCCCGGTCGCCCATCGAACGAAAGCAAACACAGTCCAACAGTAGAACGCGAAACGCCGGAATCAGGGGCTGTGAGCCGTGATTTCGGGAAGGATATCGGCGATGGGTGCCGGAAGCTATGATTCGAGCGTCGAAGCTTATACTGCCGGCTGTAACAAACTGAAGGAATTCGCCACTCCGGGGTGGCGAATATCTTTACGAACTTACAGCCGGCAGTATTAATCGTTCTGGCATACGGCAGTCGCGTTCGTCAGTCCGAAAATCGGGATCGGCGTGGTTTCTGTGTCGTTCATAGCAAAGACTACACGGGACCGGTATCGATAATACGTTGTATGGCAGACTCGTTGTGGTATCCGTCAGTTGCAGACGTTCTCACCATCCACGACGACATCGTTTCGGAGTATCCCGATACTCATCCCGGCGTGGCGAACCGCGGGGCCATCGAATTCGCGCTGGACTACATCGAAGAAGGGAGCTTCGATGCGGCACCGGAGACGATTCACGAAAAGGCATTTCATCTTCTTCGGCTCCTCGTTGCGAACCACCCTTTCGTCGATGCGAACAAACGTACCGCGCTCAACACTGCGGCCGTGTTCTATTTCCTCAATGGGTATCGGTTCGAGTACGACGACGAAATCAGAGGAGTTTTGAAACGACTTGGTACCGACGAGACGACCGTCGATGAGGAACGGACTATCGAGTATCTCCGGTCTCATACAAAAGAACTGGACCTGATAGGCGAAATCGAAGACTGGCGCGAGGACCTCATTCAGTACGGACTAGAACAGTTGAACGACGATCTGTCGGACCCGAACGATTAACCGCGCTCAGGACATCTACTCAGATATGGCCACTGAAGAAGGGACAGAGTCCGCTTCTCCGCTCGACGAAGTGATGGAGGACATCCGCGGGGAGTTAGTTCGGCGTATCGCAACGGCCGATCGAGAGTCGAACCGAGACATCTACGACGCGCTCGAAAACGAGTAACTCGTACCTTCGACTTGTCTCTCCGTCGTCTCTTGTCGCTTCTGCCTCAACTGCCCGACTGACTCGCCAGTCGTCACGAAGAGCTTCAATCGACGATTGCTGTTCTCTGTGAGGACCAATGTAGCTGGACGCGAACTCCCGTGGACACCACTCGCCCGGTTGCGCATCGAACGAAAGCACACACATTCCAACAGTAGAACGCGAAATGCCCGAATAAGGGGCTGTGAGCCGTGATTTCGGGAAGAATATCGGCTATGGGCGCTGGAGGCGCTTGTCCGACTGTCGAACGAATCGCTTTTCCAAGCGTGAGGCGTCCGAATTCCGGCAGCTCAGAAACAACGATCCATCAATTGAAATACCGTTTGCGGCGACGGTGAAAGAGATAGAGCGCGAGTATAGTATTCCATCAACAGCTGCCGTCCCAGGTGAAACCGAGGGGTGCCCAAGAGCGATAGAAATCACTCGCTGAAAAAACACTCTTACTAACCGCCAGACACCCCTGGTCTAGATAGATCAATACAAATCACTATTGAGAAGAGTTTGCTCTCTTTCTTGTGGAGATCCTATTCCGTCTCTCGATAATGCGGTAGACCATCGAATAATGGATACAGGCTCTGAATCGGTCACAGTGATGCTGACAGGGAATAGAGAGATAGATAGCGCCCGTGCAAGATGGAGCGCGCGTATCGATCACCGATCTTTCGGCAACTGACGGGCGGTGGTGCAGAATAGTTCTCAAGGCCTAACTCGGTGGATTTCGATCAGCGGGCTCATATAAACCGAACCAATGTTCGGAGGGCAATAGCGGTTCATATCGGGACGAAAGCTTGTCCCATTCAAAAACCGAGATCGGACAGTTCAGAGTGTGTGAAGACTTCTGCACCACCGCTCAACTGACGAAGAGACGGATCAGTAGAGACAGGACTCTCACTTACTGATTATCCCGCTGAGCTCCTCTCCATCTGTCAAGAACGCCATGCAAAATATACTAATTGCCAATTGCTACGTCACGCTTCGACTTCAATGTGCAAAGCTGAATTAACGAGAGAGTGTATATAGTTAGCGACCTTATATAATACATGAATTCAGACGGAGATGGCACGGCGATCATTATCCTCATGGTCACGGCCGATCGGGAGTTTGCCGCTGCGTCTGAACGGAATCTAACCCGACAGTCAGACCTGCAAGTCAAGACCGTCACTACAGTCGGCGCGGCGATCGACGTGCTCGCAGCTACTGACGATATCGACTGTATCGTCAGTGATCATGACCTTCCGGACACCGATGGTGTTGCCTTTCTTGAAGTCGTTCGAGCACACCTCCCAACGCTCCCGTTTATTCTCTTTACCAGTGAGGGCAATGAGACAGTCGCCAGTCGTGCTATCTCTGCCGACGTCACTGAATACCTTATTAAGGAACATCACAGCGATCAGTGGGAACGACTGACTCGTTTCATTATCGATGCCGTTGCGTTCTCTCGCAAACGCGATGACTTCCTCACCACCGAGACCCGTGCAACGACTCTATTAGATGCTGTTCAGGACATGATCGTTGTCGTCCGTGAAGGCCGTCTCGAATACGTCAACCAGACCGGCGTCGATCTCTTGGAAGCGGCCGATCGGACAGCTGTGACTGGCCGCTCAGTTGGAGAGATGATTTCAACTGACGCCGACATCGCCATATCTGAGCACCTCAGACCGATACAGACAGCAGAGACGTCGCTCGAACAATTCGAGGCACAACTCACACGTGGCGATGGCTCGACCGTTCCCGTCGAGGTGACGGCCACACGCATTCCATGGATGGACGCACCGTCAGTCATCCTCGTGCTGCACGATATTAGCGCACGCAAGGCAGGCGAGCACACGCTCCGGTGGTTCAGACAGGCGGTTGAGGCTGCCGGCCATGCGATCTACATCACCGATTCCAAGGGAGTCATCACGTACGTCAATCCCGCGTTCGAACAAATCACGGGGTATGCCAGTGCCGAGGCTATCGGCCGAAATCCACGCATTCTCAAGTCGGGGGAAATGAGCGAAGACTACTATGATCGACTGTGGGCGACCGTTCTCGAAGGAGAGGTCTGGGTCGAAGAGGTAATCAACCAGCGTCACAACGGTGAGCGGTATTACGCCCACCAGACGATTGCACCCGTGATTGACGACGCCGGCGACGTAGAGGCGTTCGTTGCCGTCCAGACAGACATCTCAGAACAAAAAGATCGAGAAGCCCAACTTCGTCAGTACGGACGTGCGATCAACGGTGCAGCCGAACTGATTACAGCGTTCGACGATGAGTATACATATATTTTCGCCAACCCAGCCTATCGCCAGTTCCATGGAATTGAAACCCCAGATATAACCGACACGAGACTACCAACGGCCATTGGCGAAGCAGCATTCGAGACAGCCGAGCCCTACATCAAGCAGGCGCTGTCGGGAGACATTGTCAGGTATCGGATGCGGCGTGAGCAACCCGACAAACCGGCTCGAACGTTCGATATCCGGTACACGCCCCTTGAAGACGAGATGGGCAGTATCCAAGGCGTGGTGGCGACGATGCGGGATCTCACCGAGCAAATAGAGCGTGAAACCCAACTGGCATCGCTTGATCGGTTACTCCGGCATAACCTCCACAACGGGTTGAACGTCATTCTCGGTCGTGCGGAGCTGATTGCGACTCAACCATCGGGTGACATTGGATCGCACGTGAAGACTATCGAGACAGCGGCCGAACGTCTCCTTGAGCAGGCCGACAAGGAGCGAGAGATTGTTGAATTACTGACCGGCCAATCGAACCCAACAGCAGTCAACATGAACGGAATGGTCGAAGCAGTCGTGGCGGAAATCAAAATCGACCATCCTGAAGTAGATATCAGTCTGGACATACCTGAGACAGTCGAGGTGAGGACGGTTCCGCAAGTAGAACGGGCTATTGAGGAAGTCATCGAGAACGCCGTCATCCACAACGATCACGAATCACCGGCTATCACGATTAGCATCGAGGAGCATGACGAGAGAATCGAACTCAGCGTCGCTGACGATGGGCCTGGCATTCCGCCTGCTGAACAGAAAGTAATCGGTGAGGAGGCAACAATCGGGCCACTGTTACACAGTGAAGGGATGGGACTGTGGCTTGTCAAGCGGGTCATGACGCATATTGGAGGAACACTTCGGTTCGACGGGACTGCATCTCACGGGAGCGTCGTGACACTTGTTATCCCCCGTAGCTTCCTAGAGATGCACGACCCCAATGAATCACTGGGAAGTATCGGCTTCGATCGTCAGAACTGGTGATCTGAAGCAGGAAACCGTCGATGATTCATATCACGGATCTTCTGCTTCACGATCGGGTGCCACAAAATAGTTAGCACATCCGTCATTTGGCCCTCCAGATCGGCCAATACAATGAGAACAGACTGTCACTCAGATTCTCACGACAGCCTTATGCTGAGGAAGAGCGTTGATTTAGTATGAATAAGCAGGGGGAACTAGTAGTTTACCGTAGTTGCACACCGGTTGTTGATGCAGAATACGACGTCGAAAGTAACAGCTCAGCTATGGAGTCTGTTGTATGGGCTTTGGCGGACGCTGTCGGTGTTGATCCAGCTGATCTCCCACCCCTGTTCGATTACGTTGAGCCGGACGCCCTCAACGCACTGTTTGACCCTTCTGACAGAGTCGCAGACGGTGACACCCTCCTCAGTTTTCAGGTAGATACGTGGAACGTGTTCGTCCGCTCCGACGGTCGTATCCGCGTCTGTGATGGCACTCAACTAACCGATCCAAAACCGGTCTTCGAGTCCACCACTGTCTAACACGGATTCTCTGTATGGCCAGCGCTGCTGATTCATATGCATTTTCTATCTACCGGCTGGTTCAGACTCCGAAGCGTGAATTAAACCAACTCTGTATGCTTCGTTTAACCTCTGAGTCGGTCACGCTATTACTGACAGAATATGACGCTGTCGTGTCAATTGGCGATTGATTTTCTCTGGGGCCACCAGTATGGGTCTACGCGAACTCCCGTGGCCACCACTCGCCCGGTCGCCCATCGAACGAAAGCAAACACATCTCAACAGTAGAACGCGAAACGCCCGAATCAGAGGCTGTGAGCCGCGATTTCGGGAAGAATCTCGGCTATGGGCGCTGGAGGCGCTTGTCCGACTGTCAAACGAATCCCCTTTCCAGGCGTGAGGCGGCCAAAATTGGCGATATGAGATACACCGAAAGACACAGTATTCTGTGTTCACATAGTTTTGTGTATGCCGACTATTACGGTCAACGTGGATGACGACCTGAAAGAGCGTATGGAGAACCACCCGGAGATCAACTGGAGTGAGGTCACTCGGCAGGCCATCCAAGAGAAGGTCGAGACGCTCGAAGTGATGAACGAACTCACCAGCGAGAGCGAACTCACCGAGAGTGATGTACAGGACATCGTTACCAAAATCAACGAGAGCGGACGCAAGCGCGTTGACGAGAAATCGGCGTAACACGACGAATGAAGCTGGTCATCGACGCCAACGTCGTCATCTCTGCACTTATCGCTGATTCGAAAACGCGGGAGCTCATCGTCACGCTCGACCCCGACCTCTTGACACCCGCATTCGTTCACGACGAAATCGAGAACTACGAGGATCTGATCGTCGAGAAGTCGGGAATGAAACCGGACCGGGTGACACAGTTCATCGAGCTTCTGTTCCAATACATCGACGTTGTCCCAACCAGTGAGTTCTATCCGGCCATCGAGAGCGCGGATGAAGCAATTGGTGACACTGATCCGGATGATGTGCTCTATCTGGCGTGTGCGATTGCCTGCGATGCGGCCATCTGGAGTGACGACTCAGACTTTGACGAACAGGATCTGGTTGAGACGTACTCGACGATTGAGGTTATCAACTCGTTCGACACGCGCTAACTCAATCAGCGATTAATGTTCTCTGTTGGGACCAGTGTGGATGGATGCGAGCTCCCGTGGCCACCACTCGCCCGGTCGCCCATCGAACGAAAGCACACATATCTCAACAGCAGAACGCGAAACGCCCGAATCAGGGGCTGTGAGCCGTGATTCGGGTAGAATCTCGGCTATGGGCGCTGGAGGCGCTTGTCCGACTGTCAAATGAACCTCCTTTCCAGGCGTGAGGCGTCCGAATTCCGGCATCTCAGAAACAACTATTTATCAATTAAAATACTATTTTCGGCGACAGTGAAAGAGACATAGCGCGAGTATAGTATTCCATCAACAGCTGCCGTCCCAGGTGAAACCGAGGGGTGCCCAAGAGCGGTAGAAATCCCTCGATGAAAACACACTCTTACTAACCGCCAGACACTCCTGGTCTAGATAGATCAATACAGATCACTATTGAGAAGAGTTTGCTCTCTTTCTTGTGGAGACCCTATTCCGTCTCTCGATAATGCGGTAGACCATCGAATAATGGATACAGGCTCTGAATCGGTCACAGTGATGCTGACAGGGAATAGAGAGATAGATAGCGCCCGTGCAAGATGGAGCGCGCGTATCTCGCACTTCACGTCAGTCAAAGCAAGTCAGTAGAATCGGTTAGACAAACTACTCACCTTGGATAGATCGGTCTTCCCCAATCCAGCGTAGTTTCTCACAATGAAGCCACGGTGGATGATATAACTCCGTAGGGAACCAAGTAACTCCTATGGATGAACGAGAGAACCAGGTCACAGAGTTTATCCAAGATCAATATGTCCCAAATATCTATCAATTATCCTTTGAATCTTCGCTTGCAGGAATCGCGATCGCGGATTTAGAAGGTGTCTTACGCGAAGTGAACCCTGCGTTCATCGATATGTGGGGATATGACGATCGAGATAACGTCGTCGGTCGGTCAGTAACCGAATTTTGGGTTGACACTGAGAAAGCAACCTCGGTCGCTACTACCGTTATTGAACACGGCGAGTGGGAGGGCGAGCTTCGTGCGGAAGCAAAAGACGGGAGTACATTCCACGCCCGCGTCGAAGCCAGTGCCGTGACGAATGAAAACGGCGAACTAGTCTATATTATGTCTTCATTTATTGATGTTTCTGAACGTGTCTCTCGTGAGAATGAGCTTACCCGCAAGAACGAACAACTTGAACAGTTCGCAAGCGTGATTTCGCACGATCTTCGCAATCCCTTACAGGTTGCACAGGGACGTATCGAATTGGCCCAAACAGAGCATGAAAGTGAGCATCTTTCGGATGCAGTAGCCGCATTAGAGCGGACACAGGCGATTCTTGATGACCTGCAGACATTGGCACGCGAAGGCGAGCATGTGAATGACATTGAACAAGTCAATCTCACCGCCACGGCTGAAGACTGTTGGCAGCAGGTGCCAACAGCTGAAGCGACATTGGTGACCGACACGTCACAGCGGATTCGAGCCGACGAAAGTCGCCTCAAGCAGTTACTGGAGAATTTGATGCGAAACGCGGTCAAACATGGAGGGTCAAAGGTGACTGTGACAATTGGCGATCTTGAAAATGGATTCTACGTTGCAGATGATGGAGCAGGAATTTCACCAGATATCCGCCAACAAATGTTCGACGCGGGGTTCTCAACGACGACGGAAGGAACTGGCTTTGGTCTAAATATCGTTGAGCAAGTTGCCGACGCCCATGGGTGGGAAGTCGAGGTGACAAAAAGTGAATACGACGGAGCACGATTCGAAATTACGGGTGTAGAGAGTATACCAGCTGCTGAATAGAAACTCTATATCTTGCACGGCGTCCTTGACAGAATATGAAGCAGTAGTGTCTATCAGCGATTAATGTTCTCTGTTGGGACCAGTGTGGCTGGATGCGAGCTCCCGTGGCCACCACTCGCCCGGTCGCCCATCGAACGAAAGCAAACACATCTCAACAGTAGAACGCGAAACAGCCGATACAGAGTCTATCGGCTGTGATTTCGGGAAGAATCTCGGCTATGGGCGCTGGAGGCGCTTGTCCGACTGTCGAACGAATCCCCTTTCCAGGCGTGAGGCGTCCGAATTCCGACAGCTCAGAAACAACTATTTGTCAATTAGAATGCTTTTTTTTTCGCCGGCAGTGAAAGAGACATAGCGCGTATCGGTCACTGATATTTCGGCAACCGACGAGGAGACGAACTGGGAGAGACAGAGTGTATACAGCACGACGGCTTCATTTGTTCTACGCCAAAGCCAGTGAACCTTCGGGAGTGAATTGGAACCGTACTCAAAGCCACAGATACCGTCGTCATCGACAGAACAGATGTCTTTATCATCCTGTGCGATAGAATATGTTTCATGCCAGCCAATTCGGATGGATCTCCACAGATGCAGGCGCTTGAGCACGAAGATGTGGTGTGGCCATCCGAAGATCAACGGATTCTCGTGCCGTTCCACGAGGCTGTGAACGTCACCGAGACCGGTCTTCTCGGGGCTAGTATCGCCAGCGGGACGAACGGCACACTCTATCTTCTCCACGCTGTCAAGCCGGGTGACACGAAGAACACAGATGTTATCCGCCATGACGCAGGCACCAAATTCCTGATCAAGCAGGAGTTCGACGTGCCTGTCGTTCAACAGCAAAAAGAGCTCTCTGACGACCTCTTGCGCGCGTTCATCGAGAGTCACGATATCACGAGTGTCCTCATCAACAGAGAGGAAGAGAGTTTCTTCTCTCGGGCGGGATCCGATCAGACGGACGGCTTGCAGTGTCACACCATCGTCGGATCAGGAATGGCCGCATTCGACTCACCGACAAGTATTCTCGTGCCAGTCGCTGGAGGTCCCCACTCCGGGCTTGCGATACGGATCGCGGAGGCGATCGCTACCGCGTACGACTGTTCGATCGAACTGCTTCACGTCATCTCCGAAGACGCCTCTGAACAGCGGGAAAACGATGCAGCGAAACTGCTTGATACCTACAGCTCTCGGGTCGCTGGGTCAATCGAAGTACGTTGTGACGTTCTCCGCAAACCTGGTGTGGCCGACACGATCATCGAACAGTCTGAAACGCGTGATTTGACTGTTCTCGGCGCGCCAGAAAAAGGAGAACTCCGTCGATATATCTTCGGATCCACAGTAGACGACATAATGAACAACACTGACCCACAGCCGATACTGACAGTCCATCGGAAAGATACAGAATCCTTGATTTCGCGCTGGTTCTGACTGCCGGGACGTCCAGCAGTCGAAATCACACACGACACACTCCCGCGATTAATTGCATCTCTGCACCTCTCAAAATCCATTTCAACAGTTGCGTCGCCGTGAGACAACACCACTGGTTGATGCGGCGCTCGGTATCTGAACCAACTATCAGACAGAATTTACGGCCGTCTCATCGATCGTGCCGCTATTGAGACTGGATTTGCTCCCAGACTTCAACACAGTCATCGCAGAGATATCCGGTGAATCCGTCTACGTCGTACCGCTCAACAGACCCATCCGACCCACATCGTTCACATTTCATGGTTCTTCCGTTCGAAGTGCATAACCTCTATTATAGGTTTATTAATACCAGTCATCGTGTCCCAAACACCTCTAAGGCGTCTTTCTCTAGCCCCGTTTTCGAGAACAGGGAAATCACGTCTCCCGCCTCGATAACCGTTTCACCTTTTGGCGTGATGATGTCACCATCCCGTTCAACACCGACCACCAGCATCTCGTCAGCCAACAACCCCTTATCGACCGCCTCTTCGATAGTCAACCCGGCAACCTCGGCCCCCTCTGAGACAGTAAATTCGACGACTTCCGCTCCGCCAGCGAGCCCCATGAAATCCGTCAATGACGGGCCCTTCGGGGCGTCTTCCGGTCCGAACGGGTCGTACGGTCGGTGGTACTCCTTTTCGATCACGCTCTCGTCCTCAATATCGAGCCCGATGTCCGACAACTCACCCGCAATGCGGCCGATATCGTTCGTGTCCGATCCGACAGCCGTTATTGCCAGGTTCGCATTGCCAGTCATCAACTCCCGGACGGTCACGATACCCGAAACCTTCAGAGCCGCCTGCGCGAGGCGATCACGATCCGGAATCGGGGCTGTACAGCTAAACTGGTAGGTAACGTGGCCCTCGATGGATTTGTAGTCGATATCCGCAAGGTAGCCCCGCAGAATCCCATCCTCTTCGAGTTGACGGATTCGGTTCCGGATCGTCGCTGGTGTCACCTCCATCTCGTCGGCGATTTCCGGCGCTGCCGTGTTCCTCGCATCCTTTGCCAGATAATAGAGGATGCGCTTATCGATCTCGTCGATGCGAGATACCATACGAGAGCTACGGTCATAACGCATAATTAACCCCCGATTTGGCTGCGCAACCACTCATTGTTAGACGACCTATATATCATATACACGCATCAATGTTATGGAAAGGGGAAATACCCCCTGATATATTTCTCCTTCGAAAATGAAACGCGAAGTTTTATGCTGTGTCGATAATCTAGGAGAGTGTAGATCACTTCCACGGCAAGACATCCGCACATGTCGTTCGAAGCAGCCCATCCCGAACCATCGTCGTTCGAATAGATGGGCGAGAATCAGCAGGGAGGCACTCAACATATGACTGCAACTGACCCTACTCCGCCGGGAACAGACGCGATTGAACCACGGGCGGGCGAAGAACTCGTTCATATGGAGGACCACGGCGCGTATACACTCGTGGTCGTCAAACGTCCGGATGCACCAGAGGGGGCGCGTGGCCCCTTCGCATACCACGTCAGGTGGGTTCCGGATATCGACGGTGACGGTGGTTCATTTCGATGGCAGTACCTCGGGGAAACCTACAACGAAGAGGAGGAGAAGCAACATGACTGAATCAGTCCTCCAGCGAACCATTGTTCCAGTAGCTGATCCTGACGACGCAGCGGCGACTACAGAGGCAGTCGCTTCGCACGTTGACGACGTGGGTGGGACCGTGATCGCCGTCCACGTCATCGAAAAAGCCGGTGGTGCGCTCGATAAAGCCTCAGTTGAACAGCGTGAGCAGGCGGCACGAGACCTATTCGCTGTTGTCAGGGACGGCCTCAGCGATACTGATATCACCCTCGAAACGGAGATTCTGTACGGCACCGATGTCGCACAGACGCTCATCGATGCGGCTCACGATCTCGACGCAAGTGCTATTGTGTTTACACCACGCGGTGGGAGTCGCTGGCAGAAATTGTTAAGTGGTGACGTTACGCACCACCTCCTCAACAACACCGACGTCCCGATCCTGGCCTTTCCCGAGGAAGACGTGAGTGAATCATGATCCGGATCGAACACCGCCTATCCAAGCAGACCACAGACCGCTAATTCATCTCAGATATGTACATCATCATTGTTGGCGCAGGCGATATCGGAACACCACTGATAGATATTGCGACTCGCTCCGGAAACGAGGTTGTAGTGATCGAGAGAGACGCACAGAGAGCCGACGCCGTCGCTGGCGAGCACGACTGCCTGGTGCTCAATGCGGATGCCACGTCGAAAGAAACGCTCAGCGACGCCGGGGCCGAGCGGGCTGACGCGATTATCTCGACGACTGACCAGGACGCGACGAACGTTATGGTTTGTCTGCTCGCGGAGGAATTCGATATTCCGGCAATTACGTCAGTCGTTCACAATCCAGAGCACATGAATCTCTTCCGCCAGATCGGCGTGAATACGATCGAAAACCCGCAGCAACTCATTGCCGGACACCTGTATCGGGCAGTCGCCAGGCCAGCTATCGTCGATTACATGCGGATCGGCGATCAGGCAGAGGTCTTCGAAATCACGGTCACAGAGGACGCACCGGTTGCTGGAAAGACACTCACTGAAGCTGGTAAAGAGGGGATCCTGTCGGACGATGTCTTGATTGTTGCCATTGAACGTGAGGATAACAACAAACCAATAACACCGCGCGGGAAGACGCGAATCAAAGCGAACGATCTATTAACAGTCTATTCCGCATCCGGGGCCGACCCCGAACTTACAGACATTTTCGGACATTACGAAGACCGAACGGTATAACGGACGAAATTAGATCTGGGCAGTGGATATCATATGTTGAAAGTAGATACGAAGGCTGTCGGACGTGACGTTGGACGGATCGTGCAGGCGATCTCTCTGATGATGGTGGTGTCCATCTTTGTGGCAGCTGTGAACGCCGAGTTCTACGCGATTCCTGCATTCGTCGTCTCTGCGATCGTCATGGCCGGGATCGGGACTGGCCTCGTCTGGCAGTATCGTGGCGCGGATCCGCCGGAAAAACGCGAGGCGATGGTCACAGCTGCATCAGCATGGGCGTTGATCGGTGTCCTCGGTGGGTTGCCATTCCTCCTCATCGCCTGGACGATCCAGATCGATCCGTTTCCTGTCTGGACCAACACGCCACCGATGGATTCGACAACTGAGGTATTCCTCCGTCCGCTGGATGCGGTATTCGAGAGCATGAGCGGCTTCACCGGGACCGGTCTCACGATGGCTGCTGTCGAAGAAGAACTGCCCCGATCGCTCCACTGGTGGCGATCGTTCATCGAGTGGGTCGGTGGCGTCGGCGTGATTGTGCTAACCGTCGCCATCCTCCGGCGGGGCGGGGGACGCAGTGGTTCGTACACCCTCTACGAGAGCGAAGCCCGCTCGGAAAAGATCCATCCGAGTATCGTGACGACCGTCCGGGAGATTTGGAAGATCTTCGTGGGTCTCACGCTCGGCTCGATCATCCTGTTTGTGCTCGTCGGGATGCCGCTGTGGGATGCGATTAACCATGGGATGACTGGTATAGCGACGGGCGGGTTCTCCGTGCACGCGGATTCGATTGGCCATTACGGCAGCCCATTGATCGAGTATGCAACGGTACCGGTGATGGTCGCAGGGAGTATCGCCTTCCCCGTCCACTATCTGATCTTCAAGGGAGAAATCCGGAACTTCTACACCGATCTGCAAACGCGGTGGGTGTTCATCTGGTTCACTATCGGCTCACTCCTGTTGACAGTGATCCTCTACGCGAACGGCCAGTACTCTTCGCTCGAAGAGACGTTTCGGATCAGCCTCTTCCAGTTCGTCTCGGCGACGTCGAACACCGGCTTTGGCAGTACGACGATTGGCGGTGGGACGGAACAGGTCTGGAGTGCCGGTGCGACACTGCTTGCGTGTGTCGGGATGCTCACTGGCGCGGCGGCCGGTTCGACGGTCAGTGGCCTGAAACTCATCCGGGTTGCTACGCTCGTCAAAGGGACAGTCTGGCAGATTCAAGAGGTGTTCCACCCGTCGAGTGCGATTCGGTACATGAATATCGATGGCCGGCGACTCGACGAGGAACAGGCCCAGCGCGAGTACACGGAAGCGACAGTCGTGTTCGTCCTCTGGCTCACATTTCTGGCGATCGGTGTTACTGTCCTCTTGCGGGTCCTCTCACCGGCCCATCCGCTGGAATACGTGATCTTCGACGTGATGAGCGCCCAAAGCAACGTGGGGCTCGATTCCGGGATTACTGGCCCGACCATGCCTGCCCCCGCCAAAGGGATGTTGATCATCAACATGTGGGTCGGGCGGCTTGAAATCATTCCAGTGGCCGTGTTGGTCGGCTCGCTCCTCCAACGCCTTAATTTATACCGATAAGACAGGCAGACCGCACGTATTGACTCCTCCGGACACTCACTCGAATAATGCGTATTTACTCTGCAATCACCGTCTTCAGTATAAGCGAGACTCAATAGTTCAGGAATCGCCACGGACTATTGTTCGCCTATCTCCATCGGTTCGTTTCCTCACCAACTCCAAAGAGGCCGATAACCGATACGCAGCTCTCATCGACTGGCTGTTTCAGGCAAGAATATATCTGAAGAATAGGGTTTCAACAGAGTCATCCACTACTAACGCATCCCGGGTGCTGAATACGCGCTCTGAGTCTTGCACGCGGATTCTGACAGAATATGAAGCAGTAGTGTCAATCGGCGATTGATCTTCTCTGTTGGGACCAGTGTGGCTGGATGCGAGCTCCCGTGGCCACCACTCGCCCGGTCGCCCATCGAACGAAAGCAAACACATCTCAGCAGTAGAACGCGAAACGCCCGAATCAGACGCTCTGAGCCGTGATTTCGGGAAGGATCTCGGCTATGGGCGCTGGAGGCGCTTGTCCGACTGTCGAACGAATCGCCTTTCCAGGCGTGAGGCGTCCGAATTCCGGCAGCTCAGAAACAGCGATTTGTCAATCGGAATACTATTTGCGGCGACGGTGAAAGAGACAGAGTGTCTACCTGGAAACTGGTTCGTCAGCCCGTAGTATAACAGCTAGACATACGAGAACGGTTTGTCACTTGCTGTCCGGTTCAAACCCTGCAACCTCAAGTGCAGCAGTCCAGGAGCCAAACCGATTAAAGTAGGTGCCTGAACTAAATTCTCCGTCTCGATCCATATCCGTTGACGAGGGGATACTGTCATTCGCGTCCCCCACACGCTGCAATTCGTTGATTAATTCTTCTTCGGGTATTCTTTCCTTTGGCGACTGTGATTCGAACCCAGCAGCCTCAATTGCTTCATTCCAAGAGCCAAAGCGATGACGGTAGGTCACCGGACTGAAGTTTCCATACGTACTCATCTCGCGCTTTGTTGGGGTGTGTCCAAGGTCGTCCGTGATTCGCTTGATTTCACTCAGAAGTGCATCGCGTGACTTTTGTGTCCTGTCGGGGCGACTATCCAGATCCGCAGCCGCCAGTGCCTCATTCCACGAACCGAAGCGATTCTTGTAGGTGCTGAGTCCGTGCCGCCCCTTCTCGTACATATCTTGTTCTGCGGGGACCTTCTCTAACTTGGCGGCAAGTCGTTTGAGTTCAGCAATGAGTGCGTCCTGAGGAATACGCTTGCCAGTCGGTTGCTCAAGATCGGCTACTGACAGCGCGTGGGCCCACGACCCGAACTCCGCTCTGTATTCCGGCAGAGCAAACGATCCCTTTTTTGCTATTTCGTCTGGGAATGGAGCCCTGCCGAGATCGGCGGCGAGTTCCTGCAGTTCAGCGAGTAACTGGTTTCGGGTCGGCGTCATACGTTCTCATCTTCTTCGGAGCGATAAGTAGTACCCGGTGACTGTTCGGGTGAAGACGCCGTTCAAAGGCTCTTATCCGGACATACAGTGGCTCCAATCTATCTTCAAACACGGTCAGAGCGCAATTCTGGAGCCTCAATACAATACTGGTAGGGCATCATTCGTCTTTAGCTAAGACTCACACCTCGGTTGCGTGGCGGTAGCGAGCGTCTCTTGTAAGATCGGTCGTTGCTGGTGGATCTTCTGTGCGTCTTCGATCAGCCGCTCCAACAGCGGCGGTGGCGAGTAGCCAAGGTACTCACCGAGTTCGTGGAGGATGAGCTGGGCGTGCGACCGGAAGGTCGCCGCCCAGCGTTCCGGCGGAAACACGATCTCATCGTCAGCCTGCTCAGTGACCAGATCCAACAGCTCACGACTCACCAGCAGTGACAGCAACGCCGCATACAGCAGAATCTCCACGACATCCGGGTCGCTTGTGTCGAATTCATCCAGTTCGTACTGTGTCTTCAGCTCACGGAACAACGTTTCTACTTCCCAGCGACACCGATACAGCGTTGCTAGATCTGCCGGGAGAAACTCCTCTCTCGGCAGATTCGTGATGTAGAGATGGTAGTCGTCGGCGTCCTCGTCGCGGACGCCGACGACGCGGAACCGCTTCGTATCCAGCGAGCGCGTCCCTTCGTACGGTCCTCGCTTGAACTCCGCCTCGACCTCTACGTCGATGTACTTCCGCGAGAGGTCATCGACCACATCGTGGATCTGCTTGCCCTCTAAGGGAATGGCGCGCCCGCGCCATTCCCGTAATTCCTCTGTTATCACCGGGTTCGCGCTCTTCTTCAGCCGACTCACGAAGTAGCCGTCGTTCTCGTCGATTAACGCGAAGCGGCGGTACTTGAAGTACGCTAGATCGAGCAAAACGAGCCGTCCTTGCAGCCACGAACCTGTATTGAACAACGTGCTGTCGTGCGTTTTCTCGTCCGTTACGTCGATCCGTTCAATTGTCTTGTCGGTGGCGTTATGGAGCAGGTGGAGCGTCGCTCCAGCCTGCTCCTCGTGACGGGCTTGGAACTCATCAGAGAGGAACTCGTGGAGCCGCAACACCGTTCCATCAGCAATCATCACGTCCCTGAATCGGTCGATATCAGCGTCAACAGCGTCGGGAACAGCGACCTCGTCGAGCGCGGTCTCGACGAGGTCGCGGAGGTACTCCGCCAGCGTCGGTGTCAACCGGTGATAGAAGCCACCGGGCGAGATCGTTTCGTCAGCTGTGGAGTTGTAGCTGCGTCTGAACCCAGCGAGTGTTCGGCTCTCGCCTGCGGCGAAGCCGAACACGAGCGCCCACACGAGGACTGGAACCTGGAGTTTTCCCTCTCGTTCGACCACGCCGAGTTCCTCGGCGTGCTCTTCGAGGAACTCGGAGGGAAACAGTGTAGTGAGCCGACGCATAACTCTCGATGAGGAGGTTTTAGTGTGCACAACCGACACCTCCTCATTCCTCTCGAAAAGAAGCCTCGATAAGCTACTGCTGTACTGCGGTTCTTCTCTTAGCTAAAGACGGATGGGTAGGGCATATGGTATCAAGCAAGCACGCCTCGCAGACGACCCCTGTCGGTCGCGGTCAAGTAGGTGGGGTCGGGCGGCGTGCGAACAAGAGGTAGACTAAAAATGACAAATCGACGCAAGTTCCTGCTCGGAATGGGATCGCTCGCCGCCGGTGGGGCGGCTGCAATAGGTAGTGGCGCGTTTAGTAGTATGGCGGCTACCCGTTCCGTTGCTATTGATGTCGCTAGCGACTCGAACGCACAAATTGGATTGGTTGCGGGCGACGTTTCAGACATCTCTGAGAAATCAAACGGAGAAATTGAGTTGAGTCTCACCGGTGATGGTGCAGGTGAGGGTGTCAACACTAATTCAGTGTACAAATGGGGAACAGGCGATGACAACTATGCGTTTGCTTTGGTTAATAATGATGATTCTGCCTACGAGATTATAGACTTCACATACGAACTCAATGATGCCAGCTGGCTTGACGATGATTATGAATACAAGGAAGATTCTGAGTCATTTATTGAATTCGACGTTTCTACCGATGGATATTCTGAGGTTGCGAGGTTTCCGGAAGTCATCTCCCCGGACCCTACAATGAAAAAGACTACAAAGAGAATACACGGAAAGGATGAAGGGACTACCTTCAACTCGGGAGATGAGTGGCCGGTTGTGGTGACTGTAAATACAACGGAGGGTCATTCAGGTGATGATCTATCGAATGTCGATCTCAGCGGTGAATTAACGATCGAGGTGTCGGGGAGAATCTAATCAACACGAAGGAAACCGTCCCAGATATACAGCAAAGAGGCCCCTCATTAGATGAAAAGACGCGATCTGATCCTACTGATCGGCAGCACAAGCGCGGGGGTTCTCACGCTTGGAAGTAGCGCGTTTAGCAGTACGACCGCCGATCGGGGTGTGGTTGCTGATGTAGTTCCCGACGACGAAGCGCTGGTAGGGTATCAGGTTCGCAAGGACATAGAGGTGGATGAAAGCGAGTCCGGGTTTCCGGAATTCATAGTCACGGCCGGCGAGAACGAAGAACGAACGTTAGTTACTGTCACGAACCGTCTCGGGGAGGACACCGCAATCGAGATCGTGAACGTGGAAGTAACGACGCAGAGCGACGGGGAACCCAATGTTGTCAACGTCGAATGGGACAAAGGATCATTCGGCCCCGGCGAGATCGCTGACATTCGCGGGAAAATCGCCTGTGAGAAGGCAGGGAGTGATGTTGTTGAACTTACCGTCACAGTTGAGAGCGCAGGTGTCACCGCCAGCCTGTTCGGCGCTACGGACACGCGGCGGTTCGTGGTTCGATGTGAATCGGAATCTTTGCCCGACCTCACGAGTGACTTCCTGTCGCAGGGAAAGAGTGGAGAGAGCTCAGCCAAGGTGACATTCAATGGACTCGGACAAGTCACACTGAACCACGACGAGCCCGGAACTGTGGACGTCCAGTTCTATGTCGGAAGCAAAACTGGTGCGAACAAGCAGATGTCCGTCGACACTCACCCCTCGGAAACGATCAAGACAAATCAAAAAGTGAGTGGAGACACGTTCACCGGTGAGTCAGTCGTTGGCGTTCGTATTGCGGGGTCAGACGCGATCTATCTCCATCCCAGTTGGAATCAGGACGGCTGTAAGTTTGACAACGGATCTGGCGGGATCGTTAGCCGTCCAGCATCCATTGAGGATATTGATCCCATAGAGTGCTGATCGTCGTAACTAGTCTTTCGAACGCTCTTGGGTAAGCGATTGTTGGTGGCGTCATAGCGCTGTTTCGAGGATGGTTTTGAGCGCTTCATCGCCAGGTTTGCGGCGGACGCGTTTTCGAAGCTGTAACGCTCTGATATAGGGTGTGAGTTTGTCTTTGGAGATCCTTGATGGGGCGAGAGACAGGATCGCGCCAGCGACGCGTGGCTCTCGCACGTGTTGACGTGCACGTCTCCATCAGCGTATTCACCCTCACCGTGGACGACGTATTGCCGGTCGAAGGAATCGTCCTCGTCGAGTGGCTCGTATGCTCGAAAGCCGTCGGTATAGACGGTCAGCGACTCCTGTTGGCGGTCACTAAGTAGGAGTCGAATCGTCGATTCCTCGGCGGCTTTCGCCGGGTGAACGTACGTCTCGCTACTACCACGGTCGGCGAGGATAAACACGGGTGGTTTGTCCTCGTGATACGTTCCACGACCGCGCCTGAACAGGCCACGCGAGCGCGACGGCCGGTCGCGCTTGCGGTCTTTCTTCCCAGCGTTGACGTACAGTTCATCGATCTCGACTGGGCCTTTGAGCTGTGGCCGAGGCGCGTCCAGCGCCCACAGGAAGCGCTGGACGCGCCGGTAGACTGTCTTGTACGAAACAGCGAGCTCAGCGTCTAATTGCCGAATGCTCGTATTCGGCCGGATATAGGTGTAGACGGCGAGATACCACTTCTTGAGAGGTATCGCAGAGTGTTCGAAGACCGTCCCAGTCTTGTCGTTGAATGTTCGGCCGCAATCCTTACACCGATACCGTTGAAACTCTCGATAGCTGCCGTACTGAATCACGGATTCGGCACGGCAGCGCGGGCAATAGACGCCGTCGCGCCAGCGAACCTGTCGGAGCAGGTTCGCGGCGCGACGCGACGAGACGAACGTCTTGAGTGGAATCATGCTTTCGTCGGGTGGCGCGGTCGCGCTACTCTTGCCCGCTACGACTTCCAGCTACTGCTGAACACTGACCAACAATCCTCTACAGAAGAGCGTTCTCCAGAGCGATAGGTAGTACCTGGTGATTGTTCGGGTGGGGATGCTATTCAAAGACTCTTATCCGGACATACAGGGGATCCAATCTATCTTCAAACACGGTCAGAGAGCAATTCTGGAGCCACAATACAATACTGGTAGGAAATGTGGTACTGATCAAGCACGCCTCGCAGACGGCCCCTGTCGGTCGCGGTCAAGTAGGTGGGGTCGGGCGGCGTGCGAACAAGAGGTAGACTAACAATGACAAAACGACGCAAGTTCCTGCTCGGAATGGGATCGCTCGCCGCCGGTGGGGCGGCTGCAATAGGTAGTGGCGCGTTCACGAATGTTGAAGCCTCTCGGTCTATGGATGTCGCGGTTGCCGGTGACGAAAGTGCGTATCTCAGCCTTGCACCGACTGGTAGTCCGAATTCACAAGACTACGTTTCGGTCAGTAACGGACAGATCCAACTAAATCTTGGTGAGACTGACAACAATGGTAGTGGGTTCAATAAAGACGCGGTGACAGAAATTGACAATCTTCTTCAAGTTGCCAACCAAGGAACCCAGACGATCTATTTCTGGGTCACACTTTCCGGTGGCAATGACTTCGACGATGGTAACCTCTACTTCTACCCTAACGGCGATGCAGATGATGCGCTGAACAACGGAGACGGCACGTCAGATGGCGATTCAGTCCTTGGTCTCACGCCCGGTGAGAGCGCTACTATTGGCTTACAAGCTAACCTGGGAGATATCTCCGACACGTCCGTGGAGAACCTGACCGCCACGTTCCACGCGAGTGCGAGCCGCGGGGCGGCGGACGCGTCCGATCCGGTTGACGACTCTGGTGGTTCGTTCAGTATCGTCGCAAACGACGGGAGCGGAGACTTCACCAACCTCCAGACCGCGATCAACAACGCACAAGGATCCACGATTGCGGTGAAAGACACCGGGACACCTTACACCGTCTCCAATCCGAAGCTTGAAATCGACAAGCAAGGCCTCGAAATCCGCGGACTCAGGGGCAAACCCACCGTCGAATATAAGGGTGGATACCCAGACTCAAGCGGTCCATTCCCTAACGAACCTGCAATCTCGATCTCGGCCGCCGACGTCACGCTGGAAAGCCTGCGGTTTGAAATCTTCGGTGTCGGCTCCAGTGGTTCGAACAGCCTGAAAATTACTGGTGGGAGTCCGCTGGTCCAGATCACCGACCTCGGCACAGAGATGACCAATGTCGACCTGTCGATGGAGGGCACCTTTGACGGATCACCCGGTTTCGTTGCGTTCAACGTACCCGCAAGCAAGGGTACCGGCGAGGCCGTTTTCGAATATGTCCTCGCCGAAGACAACACTGGCGGAGATCCAAACGGTAATGCGTGGCTCTCAACTGCTGGGCTATTCCGAGATACCTCATCGGGATGGGAGACCTGGACCAACGGTGGCACCAATGTGGCTCGAACAGCCACTATTCGAAACAGTGAATTCAAGAACGGGATCACAGTTGACGCGCACCCGGGGAATAACCAATCGATAGAAATCACGGATAACTCGTTCTACGGAGGTTCCAACGATGCGGGGACTTCCGAAGGGATTCAGCCCAGTCCCTCCGGAGGAGGAGTTACAATTGAGAGTAATGCATTCGAATACGTCTTGGATGTAGATGATGAGGGTGATAGCAACGAGAAGATCAAATTCGCTGGCCTTCCAAAGACAATCAACGGCAGCAACGTGGGTGACGTGTCTATGGCACAGAAGGTCGGTGAAGATAACCAACAGGCCGATGGGTCAGGAGATTATGAAGATGCCGCGGTACTGATTGTGGGCGTAGACGGTGGACCCTACTCTAATTCCACCTACGAGATGTATTCTAGTTAGAGATATTAAATAAAATATATTATTCAACTTATTTATGAGTGGTAGTGTTTCAAAGTCGAACGAAAATTAAGTTCGACGCTAGCATCTCGGTGGTTCGATGCTGTTGTTGGTTCGTTCTCAGAAAGAAATACACACGGTAAACCTGCCTTGAGAAATGATCTCTTGCCCCACTTTCTGATAAACCCGACTGAATCCTTCATATCTTAGGATTTACATACAAAGTATAAAAAATATAAATATATAGTATCAATCGTCGATTGATTTTCTCTGAGGCAACCAGTATGGGTCTACGCGAACTCCCGTGGCCACCACTCGCCCGGTCGCGCATCGAACGAAAGCACACACATCTCAACAGTAGAACACGAAACGCCCGAATCAGAGGCTGTGAGCCGCGATTTCGGGAAGAATCTCGGCTATGGGCGCTGGAGGATTTGAACCCCCGGCAACTTGGTCCGAAGCCAAGCACTCTGTCCAGACTGAGCTAAGCGCCCGTGTCTGGGTCTTACTCGCGTTTCGGTTTAAACCGCTCGGTTCGGTCCCGTCGACAGTTCCGGGCGCCAGACAGGTGGCCTCCGGCCACGTGCCCCGCCCCAACCACTAAGCGCTGCCCGACAGAGGAATGGGCATGGACGTGCTCATCCTCGGTGGTACGGGCCTCATCTCGACAGCGATCACCCGGCAACTCGACGCCGCCGGCCACGACGTGACCGTGTGCAACCGCGGCGAGAGCGACGCCGCGATCCCGGAATCGGTCGATCGCGTCCGCGCGGACCGGTTCGGCGACGACTTCCCGTCGCGGGTCTCGGGCACCGACCCCGAGGTAGTGATCGACATGCTGTGTTTCTCCACGAGCGACGCCGAGCTCGCCATCGAGGCGTTCGGCGGGCGAATCGAGCAATACGTGCTTACCTCGACGATCGATGCCTACCGCCGTCCGGTCGAGTCGAATCCCGTTCCCGAGAGTGCGCCGCGTCGCCCGCCGACCAGCGACTACGGAGCGAGGAAGGCCAACGCCGAAGACGCGATCCGCGAGGCCCACGACCGCGGTGCGTTCGCCGCCACGATCGTCCGGCCGTGGACGACCTACGGCCCGCACGGCGACGGCAACCTCTGTCACACCTTCGGAGTCGATACGACCTACCTGCGACGGCTCCGGGACGGCGACCCGATCGTCGTCCACGGCGACGGGACTGGACTGTGGGGACCGGCCCACCGCCGGGACGTCGCCGGCGCTTACGTCGGGGCGGTCGGCAACCGCACCGCCTACGGCGAAACCTACAACGTCACTGCAGAGTCGTTCCCGACCTGGAACGAGTACTACCGGACGCTCGCAGACGCCCTCGACGCACCCGAACCGGACCTGGTTCACGTGCCGACCGACGTGCTGCTTGAGGTCGCGCCCGAGAAGACGGATTTCCTGACCGATCACGGCCGCTACAGCACGATCTTCGACATTTCGAAGGCGCGTCGGGATCTGAACTACGAGCAGTCGATCGGACTGGAACGGGGCGCCCGCGAAGTGATCGAGTATCTCGAAGACAGGGATGCGATCACCAGCGAGGACGACGCGTTCATCGACGCGCTCGTCGCCGAGTGGCAGGAGACCAGAGACGGATTTCTCGAGCGCTTCGAGCGCTGACGGACGATCATCCGCTCGTCCGGGAGGATCCTGCTTCGTCGATGACGACAGTCATGTCGCCGGCCTCGAGCGTGCCGGTCCGTTCGAAGACTGTTGTCGGAATTGCGGGCACCTCACACGGCGGCTCGTAGAAGCGACACTCGGGGGATAGCGTCGCGGTGACAGTCACGTTGTACGCGTAGGCCCCCTCCGCCTCACTGGCGAGGATCAGGTCCTTCGGTTCGGCGACGTTCTCCGAGAGATTCGGACTCGAGAGCGGGAGCCGGACCTCCGTGCCGGTGTCCTCGGGTATGTCATATCCGGTCGTCGGTATCGAAGGTGACGCCGTCTTGCGTTTCGATCGTAGCTGACTTCGGGGCGACGCCGTCGTGATAGACGCGAAGTAGCATCGTCTCGAGCGTGATGTCGTCGGTCCCGACGCGACTGGAGTCGTTGATCCGGACAGATAGTTGGTCGCCGTCGCGCCCGACCGACTCGACGCGGTAGTCAGGAACCGACGACTTCGGGTACGCCTGGACGACGACCAGCGAGGCCGTCTCGAAGTCGGTCTCCTCGACGAACGTCACGGCGTCTTCGTCGAGGAGACTCCAGTTGAAGCGATCGAGAACGCTGGCGTTTGTCAGTAGCGTCGCGTAATAGCTACCGTTTCCAGTGTTGGCCAAGTCGGGGACCAGCCCACCTTCGATCACCGGGGAGTCGACCGGACCGCTGTCGAACACCAGGGACTCGTACGCCGGCCCGTCCTGTGTGGGCGTGTCTGTCTGTGTAGGCGTATCCGTGTCGGTCTGTATTGGTGTGTCCGCGTCAGTCGGCGAATCTGTCCGTGTCTGCGTATCAACAGGTCCGAGTCCGCTACAGCCGGCCAGAGCGACCGTGATCGCGAGCAGACAGGCCGCAAGCGTCGTTCGCCGCATATTCAGCCTTCGGAAGTAGCATAAAAGTCAGTTGTCGTAGCTCAAAAAGCCGTTTGATAGTACCAGAGGGGGTGCAAAGAGTCAGGACCCGGGCGCCCGCGAACGGACGCGGAGGGCGACCGACTCAAGGGCGTAGGCCAGGCTGTACAGCGAGGTCAGCGCGAGCGGGACAAACGCGAGCGCGCCGAACGAGACGACGACCAGTTCCGCGTTCGCCGCTCCGAACACTGTCGATTCGACTGCCGGGAGCGCGGCCAGCACCGTGGCGTACGTCCCGAAGATCCCGGGATGCGTGGCCGACAGGCCGAGGCCGATCACTGCGAGTGAGGCGACGGCGCCCGCCAGTGCGAACGCGAGCGTGGAGACAGTGCCACATACAAGCGACAGGGGCCGTGGCGCGCCGACGTCCATCGCCGCCTGGAACGTGAACGCGGCCAGTACCGCTGTAAAGGCCAGTCCCGGCCACTGTGGCAGCGTCGACCGACCGATCGCGACGAACAGCGCACCCGCGAGTGCCGCGAGCGTCGGCCCGAAGACCAGCCAGGCGTCACGTGGCAACGCCGCACGCTTTCGCGAGACGATCCGCGGAACGAGCGCCCGGCCGGCGGTCCACGCGGACGTCGCCGCCGCCAGTCCGACCAGCAGGTAGTGAACGAGCGCGAGCGTCGCGAGCGGCCGGTCGAGATCGACCAGCGGGAGTCCAACCACGGCGATATCGACCGTCGACTGGACCACCAGCGCAACGGCCAACAGCGGGACGAACGCGACGGCAGCGACGGCCGATCCGACGAGTCCGCCCCCGACAGATCCGACGGCTGACACGACACTCCAGCCTCCTGTTGCGAGGACGTAGGCGACGACGTCACGCAGCCGGTCGAACGGGGCCGACAGCCACGAGGTCGTCCCGGCGGGCGACGGAACCGACCTGTCGCTCCCGGAGCGATCGGGGACAGCCGCGGCGTCGCTTTCGAGCGGGCCGGGAGCGGCCGAACTCGGATGGCCGAGACGCAGCTGTGTCGTCGGCGTCTCGTCGGCCGTGCCGCCCGTCGTCGCCTGTTCGGAGACGGCCGCCGCGCCGCCCTCGCGGACCTGATCGAGCAGTTCGTCGACGGCCTCGGGCTCCAGCAGTGCCGTCCGCCAGAGCTGCTGTCCGCCGGTCAGCCACAGGGAGAACGAACAGGGTCGGTCGGCCCGATGCCAGCTCCAGGCCGCGACGCCGAACCCGGCGTCCTCGACAGCGTACCCGTTCCGGATGTCGTCCCGCTCGATCGCGTCCGGAAGCGGCGTCGTCACCTGCTCGTAATAGTCCTGAAACTCCCGGGCACCCCCTTTCGGACCCAGCACCTCGATGAATCCCCGAAGGTGGTCGTACAACGTCGCCTCGTCTCGAATCGCGTCGATGGTCTCCGTCGAGAGGGTTTCGAAGGCGATCGTCCCGTTGATGGGTCCGAGCGACTCGTGACAGTCGTCGTACCGTCGACGCTGGTCTGGATTCTCGAGGACGTTGCTGGCCTCGTTGATCCGCATGTGGCGCTTCTCGTCGGCGTCGGGGCTGGTACCCATCGGGGAGAACCGCCGGTCCGCCTGCTTGCGGCGGCGTTCGATCGTCTCGGGATCCGCCCCCGGCTCGACGCCGATCCGCGCGTAGTAGTCGATCGCGTCCGGGTCGGGCTCTGGCATGCCTTCGATGTCCGACACGTGGGCCGGATCACCCAAAAGCGTCCCGTCTCTGGGTGACAAGAACGAAAAACCATTTAGGAGATGCCCGAACACGTAGGGGTATGGTAGAAGGGTACGCAGTGGGGATCGACCTCGGAACGACCAACAGCGCTATCGCTGCGGTCACGGGGGACGAACCCGAGATTATTCCGAACAGCGACGGCGACCGGACGACACCGTCGGTCGTCATGATCGACGAGAACGACGAGACGGTGGTGGGACAGCCGGCGGCCAACCAGGCGGTCAGCAAGGCAGCGCGCACGGTACAGCACATCAAGCGCCACATGGGCGACGACGACTACGCCGTCGAGATCGACGACGAACAGTACCGCCCGGAACAGGTCTCGGCGCTCATCCTCTCGCGACTGCTGGCCGACGCCGAAGCGTATCTCGGTCGTGACGTCGACTCGGCGGTGATCACCGTCCCGGCGTACTTCGGCGACGCCGAGCGGCAGGCGACTCGCAGCGCCGGCGAGATCGCCGGTATCGACGTCGAGCACGTCATGACCGAGCCGACGGCGGCCTGCCTGGCCTACGGGCTTCAGGAGACCGGCGACGCCGACACTTCGGAGTCCCACGAGAAGCGGCACGTGTTCGTCTACGACCTCGGCGGCGGGACCTTCGACGCGACGCTCGTCGAGATCGACCTCGAACACAATCACATCGAAGTGAAGAACACCGACGGCAACCGCCGCCTCGGCGGCGAGGACTGGACCCAGCGGATCGTCGACCACCTCGCCGAGATCGCAAAGGAGGAAGGCGACGTCGAGATCGCCGGCGATCCCGAACAGGAACAGCGTCTCTACGACGCCGCCGTGCGGGCGAAACACGACCTGTCCAGCCGCGAGCAGACCGAGGTCACCGTTCCGTATCTCGGTCCCAACTACAACCTGGAGACGACGCTCACCCGAGAAACACTCCAGGAACTGACCGCGGACCTGCTCGATCAGACCATCGACGAGGTCGACGAACTGTTCGAGCGCTCCGAGCACGCGATCGAGGAGGTCGACGAGGTGCTGTTGATCGGCGGGGCGACCAGGATGGCGCAGGTCCAGGAGACCGTCGAATCGTACTTCGGGATGGAGCCGCTTCGCTCGATCAACCCCGACGAGGCCGTCGCGCTCGGTGCGGCGACTCAGGCCGAACTGATGTCGGCCAGCGGTGACACCACCGCCGACGACGTGTTGCCCGGCGAGGAAGAGGACCTGCTGCTGGTCGACGTGACGCCCCAGCCGATCGGGATCGAACTGCACGACGGCGATTTCGCCCCGGTCGTCGAGCAGGACGAGAAGGTCCCGATCAGCCGGAGCGACGATCGGTTCACGACGGTCATGGACGACCAGACTGGCGTCCGGTTCCCCATCTATCAGGGACAGGCAGAGGAGGCCGAGGACAACACCAAACTCGGCGAGATGGTGCTGTCGGGCATCCCGAAAGCACCCGCGGGCGAGCCGACCCTGGAGATCAACTTCGAGGTCCAATCCGACGGGACCCTCGAGGCGTCAGCCACGCACTTCGAGTCCGGCGAATCGGTCGATACGACGATCGAATCGGGCGTCCGGCTCTCAGAGAAGGAGATCGAGCAGATGCGAGAAGCGCTACCGACGCTGAAAGACCGCGCGGTCGCCGGGGCCGAACAGAAGGAAGCGTAGGCCGAACGCGCGACCGAACCGAGCACGGATCTGACGGAAGAGTCACACGAGCCGCCGGCCCCGACGCGCGATCCAAACAGGTTTTTCGATGCGCACGAGAGTACACTCACGAGCCATGGCTGAGGACGACCCAACAGTGCCGATCATCTGCGAGGAGTGTGGGACCGAGACACGGGTTCCGCTGGAGCGCCTGGCCGAGACGCTGGAGCGACACAACGAGAACCGCCACGACGGCGAACAGATCGCACAGGTCGATCCCGATATTGCCGATCGAATCGCCGACATGGTCGCCAACGATCTGGGGTTGCTCGAGGACGAGTAGCAACTGTCTGACCGTCGGCGACTGGAGCTACAGATAACACAGCAGTCCACATCACTCGCTTTCGCGCTTGCGTCGCTGTTTCATCTCTTCGATCAAGGGTCGACCGCGGCCTTCTCGCGGTCTTTCTGCGCGATGACACGATAAATCGGGACGAGAAAGCCGATCAGCCCAGCCAGGGTCAGTACGATCTAGAACGTTTCCATACGTGTGCGTCGTCGTGACTGGCCGATAGCCGTTTCGACGCCACGACAACGGTGTGCTAGCGACTGTCTGCGACGATCTCGCCGCCCACCAGCGTCGCCACGACGTCGATGTCGTCGATCGTCGCGTCGGGAACCTCCCAGGGCGACTCCGCGAGTGCGACCAGATCGGCTCGCTTTCCCGGCTCGACCGTTCCCAGCCGGTCCTCGTCGAAGCCAGCGTAGGCACCGCCGAGCGTGTAGGCCCGCAACGCCTCGGTGACCGACAGTCGCTGGCTCGATTCGGGCGCGGTGACGGCCTGTCGAACGCCGAACAGCGGATCGAGCGGCATGCAGTCGCTCCCGAACGCCAGTCGGACGCCCGCGTCCCGCAACGCCGCGAACCGGTTGGTTCGCGCCCGCCGCTCGGGACCGAGCGCCGTCTCGTAGAGGCCGTTCGGCCGCGCCCAGCGGTGGAAGTTCGGCTGGGCCGAGACGACGGTCCCGGCGTCGGCGAGCCGCTCGATCGCCTCGTCGGTCAGCAACTCGGCGTGCTCGATCCGGTGGCGGCCGCCCTCGGTGTCCTCGTAGGCGTCGAGGACGGCCTCGATCGCCGCGTCACCGATCGCGTGGGCGGCCATCTGGAAGCCGCCGTCCGCGACTCGCTCGACCAGCACGGCGAGGTCGTCGGGATCGCGAACCCAGGTGCCGTCCGTGTCCGCGTCGGCGTACGGCCGGGAGAGCTTCGCCGTTCGACCGCCGATCGACCCGTCGGTGTAGGTCTTGATCGCGCCCGTCTCGACCCGGTCGCTGCCGTGGTTGGTTCGTGCACCGGTCGCTTCGAGCGCGTCCAGGAAGTCGGCCCAGTAGTTGAGCCGCACCCGGAGGTCGAGTTCGCCAGCGAGATCCAGTTCCCGGTAGACGCCCGGGACGTGCCGATTGCGGATCATGTCGTGAACGGCCGTGACACCGCGGTCGAGCGCGACCGACTGGGCGGCACGCAGGTACTCCCTCGTCTGGTCGGCGTCGGGTGCGATCGCGTCGGTGACGGCCTCCAGCGCGCTCTCGACGAGCACGCCGGTCGGCTCGCCGCCCTCTGTCCGGACGTCCTCGTCTGGCAGGTCCGCTTCGAGCCGATCGAGCGCGACGCCGTTGACCGAGACGACGTGCAGGTCCTCGCGGAAGGCCGCGACCGGCCGATCGTCGCTGACGCGATCGAGGTCCTCGCGCGTGAGATACCGCGACGCCTCCCAAGTCGACTCGTCGTATCCGAACCCGAGGATCCAGCCGTCGTCTTCAGCCCCGACCTGAAGCCGGGAAACGGCCTCTCGTGGTCCGGACGCGTCCCCGAGGTCGGTCTCGACCTGTCGCCGGCCCAGGATATCCATGTGTGTGTGGGCGTCGACGAACCCGGGCAACAGCGTCGCGCCGTCGAAGTCGTGCGTGTCGGTCTCGACGCCCTCCAGAAACCGGACCTCCTCGGCCCGGCCGACCCGGACGATCCGACCGTCCCGGATCGCGACCGCTTCGAAGGTCTCGTCGGGTTCGGTCAGCGTGTGTCCCTCGACGTTCGTGACGATCCGGTCGGCCGGCGCGGTCATGGGGGAAGCCGGGACCGGGACTGCGTTAAGCGTTCCGCCCGATGGCGGCTACCGGATCCGTATCGTCCGATAGGCGCCCTCACGACGCTACGCTCGCAGTTCCCGCGCGCGCTCGACGTTCCAGGCGAAGCCACGCCCGTCCTCGGTCGGGGTCTCCAGCACGAAGGGCAGATCGCGCAGCGCCTCATGGGAGACGACGGCACTGATCCCTTCCTCGCCGATTTCGCCCTCGCCGAGGTGGGCGTGTTCGTCCTTGTTCGTCCCGCAGGCGTGTTTGGAGTCGTTGAGGTGGACACAGGCGAGGTTGTCGAGGCCGACGACCTCGTCGAACTCGGCGATCGTCTCCTCGACGCCTTCGGCCGTCGAGAGATCGTAGCCCGCGGCGAAGGCGTGTGCGGTGTCAAGACAGACCTCCAGATCCTGCTCGGAGCGCTCGAGCACGCCCGCCAGATGCGCGAAGTCCCCGCCGAGTTTCGTCCCGCTACCGGCGTCGCTCTCGACCAGCACCGTCACGTCCTCGGGCACGTCGAGCTCGTCCAGCGCGCTGGCGGCGTTGTCCAGCCCGCCCTCGACGCCCGCACCGGTGTGAGCACCCAGATGGACGTTGACGTACTCGATCCCGAGTGTGTCGGCCGCGTCGACCTCTTTTTGCATGGAGTCGACTGACTTCACCCGGAGGTCGTCCTTGGGCGTACAGAGGTTGACGAGATACGAGGCGTGGATGACCCACGGGCCGACGCCCGCCTCGTCGCTGCGCTCGCGGAACCGTTCGGCCTCGTCGTCGCCGATATTCGGGTCCTGCCAGACCTGCGGGGAGTGGCTGAAGATCTGGCCGCAGTTGCCGTCGTACTCGACCTGCTCGTCGACAGCGTTGTATACGCCCCCGGCGATGCTCGTATGTGCTCCGATCAGCATATCCGAACCAGGGCGGGCCCGATCAAATGGGCTTCGAAGCCGGCGACGCCGATAGCGTTTTGCCCCCGGTGGCCGATTGCCCGGCCATGCGTCTGGTCCACGAGCGCGACGGGGCGTCGGCCACCCTCGCCGACGACGTCGAGATCGCCGAGGGGTTCGTCCAGACCTCGAAGGGGCTGATGTTCCGATCGTCGATCCCCGGGGACTACGCGCTTGTCTTCGAGTTCGAGCCGCCGTCCGGAATCAGCGCGAAGCTTCCGTTCGCCGGCGACGACGCCGTTGCCCGGCGGTTCATCCACATGCTGTTCGTCCGGATGCCACTCGACGTGCTCTGGTTGCAGGGCGAGACGGTCGTCCACGTCAAGACCCTGCGGCCGTGGGTCGGAGTCGGGATGGCCGATGCGGATCGGATCATCGAACTGCCGGAAGGGGCGGCGGAGGACGTCGAAGTCGGCGATCGGGTCGTCCTCGAGCGGTGAGACGGACGACACCCACGCTTACCGTCTTCCGGCCACGACAGACAGACGATGTACCGCTACGGACACTACGGCGCTGCGCTTGCGGGGTATTCGCCGCTGGGAGCCGTCGCGCTCGCGCTCGGGTTCGAGACCGCTGCGGTCGGGGGCGCGGTCGTGGCGGTCGGGCTGGCGATGGTCCCCGACTGGGATCAGAAGGTACCGGGGATCGCCCACCGCGGTCCGACCCACACCGTCGCGTTTGCGAGCGTCGTCGCGGCCGTGCTCGCGGTCGCAAGCGCGGCGATCGCGTGGGCCAGTCCCGAACTGGGGCCGCTCGTCGCGATGGGGGCCGGCCTCTATCTCGGGGCCGCCGGCGGCGTGACGATCCTCTCGCACATCGCGGCCGACGCCCTCACGCCGATGGGCGTCAAACCGTTCGGCGACGGCGAGCGCTACTCGTTTGACGTGTGTCGGGCCGACAGCACGCTCGGCAACTACGGCCTGCTGGCACTCGGCGTACTCGTGGCAGCACTGGCATACGCCTTCGGCGCGGCGGTGAACGGTCTACTCGGACTGTGATACTGCCGGATTGCCAGTTCCGGACGATTCTCCACTCCGCCACGGCGGCCGTCTTCACGAACGTACAGCCGAGAATCGCTGCCCAGAACCCAACACATTAATCACCCACCATCCCATACTACCGGCTCACGATGTCGGATTCCAACGACACGGAGGATAGAGGAAGTCGCCACACGGCGGCTGGCCGCGAAATTCTACCCCATGACTGACGGTGCCGGCAATAGCGCGGGGCTGTTTGGCAGCGGCCTCGGCTCGTCCGGACGACCCGAAGACGTACAGCTTCTCGATACGACGCTGCGTGACGGCGAGCAAGCCCCGGGTGTCTCGCTCACGCCCGAGGAGAAAGCCCGGATCGCACGGGCGCTCGACGACGCCGGGGTCGACGTCATCGAGGCCGGGAGCGCGGTCACGGGACCGGGCGAGCGCGAGACGATCTCCCGGGTGACGGATCTCGATCTGGACGCGACGGTCACCAGCTTCGCCCGCGGCGTCGAGAACGACATCGACCTCGCGATGGACTGTGGGGTCGACGGGATCAACCTCGTCGTGCCCGCGAGCGACAAGCACATCGAGGACAAGATCGGCACGACTCACGCCGAGAACGTCGCCCAGACGGTCGAACTCGTGGAGTACGCCAGAGACCACGGCCTGTGGGTCGAGGTCATCGGCGAGGACGGCTCCCGGGCCGACCTCGATTACCTCGAAGAGCTGCTGGGTGCCGCCCTCGAGGCCGGCGCGGATCGGGTCTGCTATGCCGACACTGTCGGCCACGCGACGCCCGACCGGACGATCGAGGCCGTCTCGCGGCTCGCGGCACTCGGGCCGACGAGCACCCACACCCACGACGATCTGGGGCTGGCGGTCACGAACGTGATGGCCTCGCTGGCGGCGGGCGCGGATCTGGTTCACGGGACGATCAACGGCGTCGGCGAGCGCGCCGGCAACGTCGCCCTCGAGGAGGTCGCGATCGCGCTCGATCACGGCTACGGGATCGAGACGATGGACCTCACGAAGGTCTACGACCTCGCGCAGTTGATCGCCTCCAAGACCGGGATCCCGCTCGCGCCGAACAAGGCCGTCGTCGGCGAGAACGCCTTCACACACGAGTCGGGCATCCACACCGACGGCACGCTCAAAGACGAGTCGATGTACGAGCCCTATCCGCCGGAAAAGGTGGGCCGCGAGCGCCGACTCGCGCTGGGCAAACACGCCGGTCGCGCCGGCGTCGAGGCGACGCTGAACGAGCACGGGATCGACGTCGAAGAGGACGAACTCCGTGAGATCGTCGCCCGGGTCAAGGAGATCGGCGAGCGCGGCAAGCGCGTCACCGACGCCGATCTGCTGACGATCGCCGAGGACGTGCAGGGCCGCGAGCGCGAGCGCCGCGTCGAGTTGCTCGACCTGACCGCCGTCTCGGGGTCGGACGTGCCGACCGCGAGCATCCGACTGGACGTCGACGGCGAGGTGCGCGAGGAGGCCGCGACCGGGACGGGGCCGGTCGACGCCGCGATGCAGGCCGCCGAGGCGGCGCTCAGCCACACGGCCGACGCCCAACTGGAGTCCTATCACGTCGACGCGATCACGGGCGGCCACGACGCCGTCGTCACCGTCGAGGTCGAGATGTCCCGAGGCGACGACCACGTCACCGTCACGGCCAGCGAGGCCGACATCACCCGCGCCTCGATCGAGGCGATGGTCGACGCGATGGACCGGCTCGTTGCCGGCGAGGACACGGTAATCGCTGACGACTGAACACCACTGTCTCGCTCGGGTATGCGGCGAGTCGATTGCCAACCGTCACAGTCGGTCGGCCAGCTCTCGCAACCGCTCGTGACCGTCCCGTTCGAACGGGACGCCGTGACCCATCCCGAGGACGTCGACCTCGGGAAGCGCCGCGGCCAGTCGTTGAATACTCGCTCGCACCTGTGCGGTGTCGTGACTCAACAGCCCCGGTGAGGGCTCGAGTCGCCCGCCGGACTCCCGGACCAGATCGCCGACGAACGCGACCGACAGGCGCTCGCTGACGTAGCTGACGTGTCCCGGCGTGTGACCGGGGGTATGGACGACGGTGAACGAGCCGACGGTGTCGCCGTCGCCGATCGAGCGGACTGGGCCGGCCGGCGTGGGGCAGAACGGGGCCGCGAGACGCTGGCTCAGTCCCTTTCGGCCGGTCACGCCCGGACGGCGCTCGCCTCCCACCAGCGGAGCGTCGGTCGCGCCGGCGTAGACGGGTGCATCAACCCGGTTCAGCACGCCGACGTGATCGACGTCGTAGTGGGTCACCAGCACCCGGTCGATATCGGCGAATCCGTGGCCGAGGTCCCGCAGGTCCCGCGCCAGTTCGCGGCGCGACAGCGGTGTGCCCGCGTCCACGAGCGTCAGCGTGTCGCCGTCTTCGACGAGATAGGCGTTTACGCCACGGAGATCGAACCACCAGACGCCCTCGATGAGTTCCGTCGCCATGCGAGAGCGTACTCGTGCCAGCCCCGAAAAATCACACCATCGACCGCAGGTAGGCCGCGGCCGTCCGGAGTTTCGAGGGCTGGCGGATCTCGCGCATCTCGGCGTCGCTCAGCCGGAAGTCGAAGACGTCCAGATTCGCCTCGATGTGCTCGCGGCTGGTCGCCTTGGGGATCGTGACGACGCCGTCCTGCTGGAGCAACCACCGCAGGGCGACCTGTGCCGGCGATTTGCCGTAGGCCGCCCCGATCCGTTCGAGGATCGGATCGTCCAGCACGCTCCCCCGCGCCAGCGGGCTGTAAGCCGTCAGGAGCACGTCGTGAACGCGACAGTAGTCCAGCAGTTTCCGCTGGTCCCAGTAGGGGTGATACTGGACTTGGTCGGTGAGGATCGGGGCGTCGCTGACCTCGCGGGCGCGCTTGAGCTTCTCGACGCCGAAGTTGCTCACGCCGACGTGGCGGATCAGTCCCTCGTCGCGCAGGTCGGCCATCGCCCGCAGCGTCTCCTCGTGGTCGGCCCGCGTGAGGTAGTTCGGCTGGTGAATCAACAGCAGGTCGACGTAGTCGGTCCCCAGTTTGTCGAGACTCTCGCGAGTCGAATCGACCACGCGCTGGTAGGTTCGGTTGCGGGTGTCGAGTTTCGTCGTCAGGAAGATCTCCTCGCGGTCGACCTCGGCGGCTGCGATGCCCTCGCCGACTTCGGCCTCGTTGCCGTAGGCCTGCGCGGTGTCGATATGTCGATACCCCACGTCCAGGGCCGTCTCGACGGCGGTGGTGCAGTCCTGGCCGGTGAGTTGCCACGTTCCCAGGCCGAGCGCCGGAACCTCGACACCCTGGGCGGTCTCGTACTCCATACGCTGGCGTACGGTTTCCGGGGTCAAAATCCTCCGGCTTGTGGCGGTGACGGTTCGAACACCGCTTTCTATGAAAACACGCGCAAAACCGAGAAAATCGAACGCCACGAGTCGGCCCCGCGTCCGGAACTTCCCGACGCTGTCGCACAGACTCCGGCGTTTGACGAACCCGATCTCGACGCAGTCGATGTCGACACAGACCGGTAATACTGGTGGCTATACCGTTTCGAAATGATCCGGCCACCAGCACGAGATCGAACAGACATCTAGCAGCCCAGTTCCCAGTCACGCTTGCCTGGCCAGTCCCGCGAGATGACCGACCACCTCGACGACGATCTCCTCAGTCCCCAGCCGGACGGCGTTCTCGCTGCCGGGCAGGCAGAACACGGGGACGCCGTCGGCGATGCCGGCGGTCGCGCGCGTCGCGATCGCTCGCGTTCCGATCTCCTCGTAAGAGAGGCGTCGGAACAACTCGCCAAAGCCCGGCAGGCGCTTCTCGAAGAGTGGTTCGACCGCCTCGACGGTCACGTCGTCGGGGGTGACGCCCGTCCCGCCGGTCGTCACGACGGCGTCGACGTCCGAGCGGCCGACGAACCTGTCGACCGCGCTCTGGACGTTGTCGTAGGCGTCCCGCACGATATCTCGCGTGGCGATCTCGTGGCCCTCGGCTTCGAGTGCGGCGACGATGGCATCGCCCGCCGCGTCTTCGTCTCGCGTGCGTGACGAAGAAACAGTCAGCACCGCGACCCCGAGGGTTTCGAGGTCGTCCGCGTGGTGGTGTCCCGAATCGTGCTCGTGATGGTGCTGTCTGCCGCCGGGCTCGTCGCTCTCGTGATCCGATCGGTCGGGTGCGGAGCCGTCGTCGCTGTCGGCCATACCGGACGCTTCGGGCGCGGGGGCGAAAACGTTCCGCTCGATCGCTAGAACGATCGGGGAGCGAGTTCATCAAGAACGCGGCCGGCGTTGTTCGAGAAGGCCCTGCGCATCGCGTCCTGCGAGACGTCAAGCGTCAGGATCTCCATGATAGCGACGTTCGGGTGGGCGCTGGGTGCGCCGCTGCCGAACAGCACCCGATCGGGATGTTCCATCAGTGCCCGTTCGAGCGGGTCGCGAAACCGGACGAAGCTGGTGTCGAGATAGCAGCCGTCCCACGACGCAAGCAGATCGATCGACCGTTCCATCGCGTCCCGGTCGAGCGGATAGCCGCCGAAACTCGCGACGACCGTCGTGATCCCCTCGGCCAGCAAGGTGTCCGCGACCGACTCCGGGGGAAACGCCGTTCCGGCGTGGACGAGCACCGGCAATTCGACCTCGGCGAGCGCCGCAAGTACCTCCTTGTCCGGCAGGCCGTCATGGGTCGGGTGGACGACGAACCCGGCGAACCGATCGTCGTAGGCGTACTGTTCGACATCCTCGGGCGCGGTGTGCTCGTCGTTGCGTCTGGCGGCGAGGTTCTTCAGTTTCGATCCGGTCCCGGTCCCCGGATCGAGCGCGCCGGTAATCCGCGCCAGCGGCACGAACGGCCGGCCGACGCTCATCCGGGCGACGGCGTTGTTGGCCTTGAGGTAGTCGCCCTCCCGCCCCGGCGGATAGACGACCGACCGGACGATCCCCGCCTGATGCATCTCCCGTTCGAGGCGCTCGGGACCGCCAGTTCCCTCGCGTGGCCGGCGCTCGACGTCCGGCTCCAGCCGGGCATTGACGTCCACGACCCGGAACTCGTGCTCCAGCTCGAGCATCCTCCCTGTGATGGAGCCCACTCACTATTAGTACTCCCGGCCACCGGAGTCGTCCGGGGGCCCGTCTCCGCGCAAACCCGGATGAAAATAGCGATCAGCACAGGAACCGTACGATCGCGAACGCGAGTCGGTCACTCCGGTTGAAATGGGTTCGTTGCAATGTCGAGGCGGTAGACGTCCTCTGTGGCGTCGAAATCGTCGTCGAACGCGTAGAGGTGACATCCTCCTCGCCGTGAACGGCTGTCTCTTACCCACAAGTACAAACGGCAGTGTTGACAAGCTGAGACTGGAAGATGGGACGCTGTTCACGGGGGTGGCGGCCAGACGTTGACGAAGATGGACAGTTGCGTGATATGGATATTTCGGGCTGAATTCGAACGGAGTTCCGATCAGCCGATTTTGGAGATAAGCGTCTCACTGATCGTCTGGTACAGATTGGGGATGAACTCGGCAGTTCGCCTGCCGAGTCCATCCCCGGTGCCTGCGAAGACTGGGCATCCACAAAGGCTACATACCGATTTTGCGATAATGACAGTGTGGACCCTAGCGAGGTCATCTCTGCTCACAGGCAAGCACAGCAATCGCGAGTGAGTGGCGGAGACGAGCTCTTGGTCGTCTCCGACACGACGTACCTCACCTTCCCTCGCCACCCCGGAAAGGAAGGTCTCGGCGATATTAGCTCCTCAGATATTGATGTTGGAGGCGTCAAACTCCATTCATCGGTTGGTATACGCCCTGATACGCAACAAATGACCGGGATCATCGACCAGCAGGTGCTGGTCGAGGATCAACAGGCCGACACCGATTCCATCACAAACGGCAAAGACGACCCAATTCAGGTTGACTCCCAATACGAGAAATGGCTCCGTGGAGACAGAGAAACGCTTGAATGGGTTCCTGAAGATGTGCGCCCGATTTTTGTCCACGACCGAGGTGGCGATGCATTCTCGTTGTTCGAAGAACTTGGCAGAGAGCATGATAACGCTGGGTTTGTCGTCCGAGCCAACCAAAACCGGCGTATCTGGACAGAAGAGGGCGATACTGGCAAACTGTTCGAGTGGAGTAGCGACCTCGCCGAGCGAGGTCGCGACTCAATTGAGATACAACAGGGAGGAGGCCGAGAAGCCAGGACGGCAGAAGTGTCAATTACAGCAGGGACGTGCGAGGTGCGGGCGCGGAAAAACAATCCTGGACAGGAGGGGTCAGTTGAGGTCAATGTCGTGAGGGTTGACGAAGTCAGTGAGGCGGACGATCCGATTCAGTGGGTGTTGCTCACCACTGAATCGATCGCCACGCTCGAGGATGTTTTGACAGTTATCGAGTATTACCGTCTTCGGTGGCGGATTGAAGACTGGCACAAAGTGCTGAAGACGGGCTGTGAAATCGAAGAACGACAACTCCAGACCTGGGAGCGGATGGAGGTATTGCTAAGCGTGTACTCGGTGATCGCGTGGAAGGTACTGGAACTACGAGAGCTAGCCCGTGGTGAGGACTCGGCTACTCCGGAAACCTTGTTAAGCGACGCTGAACGCGCAGTTCTGGAAACAAAATTTCCAGAACTGAGCGGGCAGAACGGCAAAGCCTACGCGGTACACGTAGCGAAACTCGGTGGGTATCTAGACCGTGGCCCCGATCCTCCACCAGGCTGGCAAACGATGTGGAAAGGCCTCCAGAAGCTTCGCATGTGGGCAGAAGGCTACGAACTCGGTGCTGAATGAGCGCCAGAGACGCTCATTCAGCGAAACTCGCCGTGAATTGAGACGAATCCCCTATTGTGCGGACAGTTTCCTGCTCATCGATCAAGAGCCACTGCGATCCAACCTGAATAATGAGGATCTCCTGACCAATCCTCTCCTCTTAGTCCCGTTTCAGTTAATTTTATGCGACAAAACTTAATTATGGGTAAGAGACAGCCGTAAACGGCGGGATTCTCTCCTCGCAGAAAGATAGCCGAGCCCTTCCGCTTGCATGTACGCGATGATGCAAGCATCGACGAACGAGAAGCGCTCGTGCTGGCGGAAGAGTGCTGTACCGATTTACCGGTGCGACCGCACGGCTTCGTGCGGTCGATCCGAAAGGGACGTACAACAGTCACTGTGACAATCCCCAGTAATGGCTGCTGCAAAGCTCCGGATTGGTCCGGGAAAACTGCGACACCACCCTTCCTCGACTCGATAGTTTTATATAGAACCGCTAACGACCAATTAACCGAGGAATACAATCATGTCTAGTGGTCAGCGACGCATGGGCGGACAGCCCCTTTTCATCCTCGAGGAAGACACCGAGCGGACACAGGGCAAGGACGCACAGAGTTCGAACATCTCGGCCGGGAAGGCCGTCAGCGAATCCGTCCGGACCACACTCGGTCCGCGCGGCATGGACAAGATGCTCGTCTCCGACGACGGCGACGTCGTCATCACGAACGACGGTGCGACCATTCTCGGCGAGATGGACATCGAGCATCCGGCGGCCCAGATGATCGTCGAGGTCGCCGAGAGCCAGGAGGAAGATGTCGGCGACGGGACGACCACGGCCTCGGTACTCGCGGGCGAACTCCTCTCGAAGGCTGAGAGCATGCTCGACGACGACGTCCACCCGACGACGATCGTCGAGGGGTATCACGAGGCGGCCAGTCTCGCCCAGGAGGCCATCGACGAGCAGGTCATCGCGACCGACCTCGACGACGAGCAGCTCCTGCAGGTCGCCAAATCCAGCATGACCGGCAAGGGCACCGGCGATGTCGCCGGTGACGTGCTGGCGGAAGTCGTCGTCGATGCGGTCCGTGCCGTGCAGAGCGAGGACGGCGTCGACCGCGACGCGATCTCCCTGCAGACCCAGATCGGGGCCGCGTCCTCTGCGACGGAAGTGATCGAGGGTGTCGTCGTCGACGAGGAGCCGGCCCACGAGAACATGCCCCGGTCCGTCGAGGACGGGGCCGTCGCGATAATCGACGGAGCGATCGAGCTGCAGGAGAGCAACGTCGACGCCGAGTACAACGTCACCAACGTCGACCAGCTCAACGCCGCGCTGGACGCCGAAGAGCAGGAGCTGCGCGGGTACGCCGAGGCGCTGGCCGATCTCGGTGCCGAGATCGTCTTCACGACCGACGACATCGACGACCGCGTGCAGGCGTATCTCGCCAAAGACGGGATCCTCGCGTTCGAGGACCTCTCCAGCGACGATCTGGCGTCGATCCGGTCGGCCAGCGGCGCGACCCGCGTCAGCGGCGTCAAGGCACTGGAAGCCGACGATCTGGGGACGGCCTCGGTCAGCGTCCGGAGCTACGGCGAGGCCGAGCTCGCGTTCGTCGAAGGGCCGGAAGCCGAGACGGTCACGGTCTTCGCCCGCGGCAGCACCGAGCACGTCCTCGACGAGGTCGAGCGTGCGCTCCAGGACGCACTGGACGTCGTGACGGCCGCGCTTGATAAGGGCGGCATCGTCCCCGGGGCAGGCGCGACCGAGATCGCCGTCGCGGCGCATCTCCGCGATCACGCCGCCTCGATCGAGGGGCGCAAGCAGCTGGCCGTCGAGGCCTTCGCCGACGCCATCGACGTCCTGCCGCGCACGCTCGCGGAGAACACCGGCATGGATCCCATCGACGCGCTGGTCGACCTCCGCGCGGCCTACGACGGCGGCGACTGTGCAGGTATCATCTCCGAGGGCCAGACCGGTTCGGTCACTGACCCGCTCGAACACGGCGTCATCGATCCCGCCGCGGTCAAACACGAGGCCGTCCACAGCGCGACCGAGGCAGCCACGATGATCGTTCGCATCGACGACGTCATCTCCTCGTCGTGAACTGAAACGGCCGTTTTCGATCCGAGAGGAAGTGTCGTCAAAAAACAGATCACATAAAATCCGCAATACCGGACTGTTTGTTTTTGTCATTCTCGAAAATCCGCTCAATCGACCGTTCGAGGATCTCCAGGCGCTGTTTCGTGTAGGGCCGACAGTCGAACTCCTCGGCGACCTCCGTGGCGGTGTCGATGTACTTGGTGACCGATCCCTCGTGGACAGTCAGGTTGACTCGGCCGCCACATTCGCGACACTCGCCGGAAAGCGGTGGCCTTCGATACGATTCCCCGCAGTCGAGACAGCGGTATTCCTGCCGAGAGAACGCCCGGAGGTTACCGATCAGGTCCGGCAGGAAGTGATACTCGATGATCCGCTCGGCGACGTCGGTCTCGTCGACCGCCCGGAGTTTCCGCGCCAGCTCCAGCTGTGCGTCCATCTTCTCCTCCATCGACCCCAGCGTCTTGTACGCCGACAGGTCCGGTCCCATGGCGATGTCGGTCGTGTCGTGGGTGTGATCGAAGCCGGTATACTCGCGGTCGGTCCCGAGCGTCTCCTCGGCGATAGTCATGATGTCTTCGACGTCCTCGGGATCGGCCAGTTCCCGCGTGGCCTCGTAGAACTCCAGCGGATACTCCCGCATGATGTCGACGTTGTGGGCCTCGTCGTCGATTTCGGAGGGATCGATACGGGAGGACATCACCAGTGGCGCGTCCATCCTACCACCCCTCTTATCAGGTAAGTAGTATTTACTAAAATTCAATAATCCGTCCATCAGTAGCATCACACAGTCTTCGTCTCCGTCGCATTGTGCGGTATAGACGTTTTCGACAGCAACGTTATGTGTGTCAGAAACAGTCAGATTATATACATAATCGAGGTCGGTCTGGACATATTCGAGATCAGTGACGGTCTCGAAGGGGACGCCGCTGTCGCGGGTCGCGTCGCCGCCCATTGTCGTCGTCTCGCCGCCGTCGAACGCCGGGAGCCGGTCACCGACGTCGAGTTCCGAGGCTTCGACTTCTTCGAGGCGGCCGTCCGCCCGGCGAAGCATCGAGTGGCCGGGCGTGACCGTCAGCGATTCGTCTTCGGTCTCGACGCGGATCATGTGTTCCGGTGCCGGATGCTTCGAGACGGCCTCGAGGGGTTTGCGGCAGGGCTGGCCGTCCGCGTCGACGGAGGGAACGAGCACGTCCGCGTCGGGTTCGTCGACGAGGTCGCCGAAGTCCGTCTCGTCCGGATCGGTCAGGTGCTCCTCGACGAGCGTCTCGATGGTGTCGAAGCGCCAGTCGCCGTCCTCGCCGTACCACAGCCGCGTGTCGGGATGGAAGCAGTTGCGTCGCTTTGCGGCGTGGAAATACGGGTGCGCGTAGCCGACGGCCGCGGACGTGAACCCGACGACCCGTCCGACCGTTGCGGCACTGGTGTGAGGGGCCATCCCGAAGACGAGTTCGCCGACCAGTTCCTGTCGGTCGTCGAGTTCGTAGTACGGCGCGAGCCCGTAATACTGGGTGAGCAGGTCGTCGACGAAATCGGCCGTCTGCAGCATGTGCTCGGCCGCGCCGTCCGAGAGGACGATGTCCTGGACCTTGAGTTCGACGAGCTGGTCGTCGTGGCGGAGCGGGTCGCCGTTGACGTCTTCCTCGTAGCCGAGTTCGCGGAACTGTTCGACGGTGACATCCAGCTCTTCCGGCCGGACCGACGTGACCGGCAGGTCAGTCATGTCGTATCGGACCGTACCGTCTTTGAACGCGCTGACGTCATGTTTCGCCCGGAGGACGCCCTTCTCCATCGGCTCGGGGACTTTCTGCTCCGAAGACAGTCCCTTGACGCCTTTCAGCACGTCGAAGGCCGTCTCGCGCTCGCCGACCGACGAAAGCGCCGAGTGGAACTGCTCGCTGACGTCGACGGTCCTGGTCTGTGTCGGATTCGCGAGCGTCTCACAGCGGGGGCACTCCGCACGACCCGACTCGTCGGGCTCGATCTCCTGTCCGCAGTCCGGACAGACGTACACCGCCTCTGTGTTGCCACCGCAGTCCGGACACCGCGCCTGATAGGTCTCGGTCCCGCACTCGACACAGCGACGGCGACTGACCTCGAGTTCGACCGCGCCCTGCTGGCCGCGCATCGACTCGGAGTGGGAGGCCGCCTTCGAAACGTCGCGCTGAGACCCCCCCGCTTCACCGATCGGAAACAGCGTGTGCACGGCCGGCGAGAGTTCCCGCTCCTCGGACTTTTCGGGTCGTCCCATCCGATTGCCGATCCGGGTCGGGGCTCGCTCACGGACCCGAAACGGTGCGACCTCGTTGATCGCGACGATCGCGTTCTCGCCGTCAGCGTACGTTCGGGCCCGTTCGGAGAGGCTCTCCCGGGCCCACTCGCGCTGCAGGTCAGTCTCGAACCCCAGCGAGCGGACCAGCGGTCGCCACTCCGGGACCAGCAACGACTCCTCTGTCTGGGTGTGTTCGACCAGCAGCGTCTCCAGCGTCTCGCGAACGCTCTCGGTCCGTGGAACGACGAGTTCGGCGTTTCCATCCGAAACAGAGGGGTGGTCAGCGGTCGCACCGTCCGTCGTCGCCAGTTCAGATTCCTCGATGACTGTAGCCAGTTCACACACCCGGTCGACGCTCACGTCGTGCCAGAGATAGGTATATTTCGGGTGGAGTGGGACGCCGTACCGGTCGGACCATGAGAGCGCCTCCTCGGGGTCCGGATCAGCGAGATCGACGTCGACGGCGTCCCGTATGGCCCGAACGTCAGCGTCGGTGTCTTCCAGTTCCTTGACCCACCACTCGACGGTGTAAGAAGCCGGCGCGAGCGGGTGGTTGTTCTCGACGAACTCGCCGTAGTTGACCAGATACTCGCCGAGATCGAGGATCTTCTCGACGCCGTTGCGAACCGCCAGTGCTTCCTGTGGGTCGTCGATCCGCCGGACTTCGCCGTTGGCGAGTCTGACCGTCGGCCCTTCGATGGAGTCGACGGGGACGACGCCTGCGGCCTTGCCCGGTTGTTCGGTCTTGATCTGGGTGCCGGTCGCCAGGAAGTCATCGACGAGGCGCATCGTCGCGGGGTGGACGCCGGCGGTCGCGTTCCCGTGGTTGCGGGCACGGCCGTAGCGGAGTCGAAACCCCCCGGCTTCGCTCGGATGGCCGAAGACGGGCCGTCCGGCGATGAGGTCCCGGAGGTACTTCTTCGAGGGGTCCGGTCTGGGCGGGCCCGCTCGCGATTCAGCCTCGTCTTCGCCGTCGTCGGACTCGTCGTGGCGCTGTTCGTCGGCGTCCTCCGAGTCGTCGGGTTCCGAGTCGCCGATCGTGCCGTCGATGAGGTCCTGCAGCCAGGGCCACTCGACCTCGTCGAGATTGCGGGTGTAGCGCTGGATCTTCGGCGCCTTGAGCGCGATCCCCTCGGCGAAGACCAGACACATCCCGCCCCGCGAGGAGTTGGTGTCGACGCGTTCGAGGTCGCGATACCCCGAGACTTCCTCGTCGCCGGTCGCCTCGCCGTCGAGCATGATCGGGATGTGCTCGGTGATGAACCTCGACTCCTTCTCCTTCGGGGAGTACTGGAGGCCAGTCTCCGTGTCGTAGAGTTCGACCTCCTCGGCGTAGCGGTTGATCTCCTCCTCGCGGGGCTTGTACTGGTCGATCCCGAGCAGCGCACGGGCGTAGTCGGCGACCAGCACCGACAGGGCCTGTGCAGTCCCGCCCGCCGACCGGATCGGACCGGCGTAGTAGATGTTGACGAACTCCGTGCCGTCGTCGTTGTCCAGGATCTCGACGCGGTCGATCCCCTCGATGGGTGCCGCGACGACGCCCTCGGTGAGCAGGGCGACGGCAGTGCGGACCGCGCCCTCGATCTTGCCAGCCTCGGAGTCGTAATTGCCGACGGTGCCGTCGACGAAGTCCTCGACCAGTTCGAGCGCGGCCTCCTCGCGGGACATCTCTCCCTCCAGTTCGCGGACGCGCTCGGCGACGCCGTCGATCCCGAGGATATTCTCGACGCGGTCGGCCATGTCCCGCGCGGTCGGGATCTCGACTTCGGGTTCCGGATCGCCGCCGCGCTCGCGGGCCTCGTTGGCGATCTCGATGGCGGTCTCGAGTTCGCTCTCCAGCGTCTCGAAGTAGCGCTCGTCGACCTCCCTCATAGCGGCCAGAGATCGAGGTCGGTCGGCTCGTCGTGGACGCGTTCGAGCGACTGCTCGAAGGCCCGGACGTACAGTTCACCGGCGAAGACCGTCGCGCTGTCGAGATGACCGGCAACGGTCGAGCCGTCACGGCGCGAGAGGACGGCGTGCGTGTGTGCGAAGGGTTCGCCCTCGAGCAGCGAGACGTTGCCCACGCAGGAGGCGATCTCCAGGGGTTCGTCGAATTCCATCGGATCGTACTCCTGGTCGTCCTGATCGTAGTACCACAGTTCGGCGTTCTGAACGGCACCGAGGCCGACGAAGAAGGCGGCCTTGATCCCCTCCGCGCGTGCGAAGTCCTCGATCTGCCCGCGCCAGTCCTCGCCGTGTGCGAGACGCGCGACGAACTCCCGGGTCCCGTCGACTTCGCGATAATCCATATCCACACGGAACGGACGGGAGCGATAAAATAGTTGCCAACGGTGGCGAGCAGCTCGAGGTCGTGACAGTTCGACGTTACCGAGTGATAGAGTGCGCTTCCAAAGACATCCAAAGGCGATAAATAATATCTCTCTGGAACGAAACTGTGAAGCGACTCCCGTTCGATCGACGGCAACGTATCGTCGCCGTACTCGCGGTCGTCGCCGTGAGCGTCGGATCGATCGCCGCCGTTCAGGCGACGGCGTCACAGACGGTCCCGGCCAGTACCGGCGACACCTGTGAATACGATACGTACAGCCCCCCGGAGCTGGATGTCAGCTGGACGCAATCGTACAAGGACGGGCTCAGTAACGGCTCCGAACGGGACTGAAGTGGCGGGCGGATCGTGCAGGTGGGTGGAAACGGAGAGTGCTCGCTGTTGGTCAGCGACGGACGTTCCGAGTCTCTCGACGGGATCGCGGTGGGCGTCGCAGAGCCGGACGAATCGGGGACGCCCACCGAATCGCCGACTCCCGGGGAAACGACGAGTGAAGATGAATGGCCGTTTCCGGAAGACGAGCCGCGGTTTGACGACCCGGACACAGATCCCGGAGCGGAACCGGATAGGAGCGGGATTTTCTTCGGTCTGATACTCGCAGGCTGGGGCGTGATCGAGTTCCGCTACGCGCGACCGCTCGCTCGATTCGAAGAGCAACTCGACGCGATCGGGAGTACGACACCTGTTTCGGAAGTCGAACCCGCGGAGTGGAAAGTCGCGCTCACGAAACTCGTCGGCGTCGTGTTCGCACTCGTTGGGCTGTACCTGATCGGGCAGGGGATCGTAATGCAGAACTGAGCGAAATCAGTCCTGCCAGCGATCGGGCACCTGAATGGAGTACTTGCCATCTTCCTGCAGGGCGATGATGTACTCCTCGCGGTCGTACAGCTCCATGAGATTGAGCTCGTACTGGCCGGGTTCGACGACCTTGATCGACTCGAACTGATCGTTGAGCTCCTCCCGGAGTTCCGAGAGATCCGGACGGTCCGACTCGTCGGGTTCCTGGGCGACCGTGGCGTCATCGGGTGCCCGTTCGGGCGAATCGGGGCCGTCCTCCGGGAGTTCGTTCCGATCGACGACATCCGAGCGGGCGCTTGCCTGCGCCGCGTCTTCGGATCCACCGGCCGGCGCAGCGTCGTCACTGGCGGACCCGTCCGCAGCGGTCGAATCGTCGTCGAGAGCGACGTTCTCGGACGGAGCGGAAGTTCCCCCCTCGTTTCCGGTGGAAATCCCGTCACTTACTGAACTCCGGCTCGACGAATCCCCTTCGTTTCCAGTGGAAGATCCGCCGACGAGGTTTCGGACGGTCGCGGCAGCGTTGCCGACCGTGCCGGCGACCGAGTCTTCGGGTTCCGGCCGGTCGGGCGGTTCGGCGTCGCCAGGTGGTTGCTCGGGGATGTCCGTACCCTCCGGGTGAAACTGGAACTTCGTGCCGCCACACTCCGGACAGCCCGAGAGCATCTCCTTGGAGCCGTCCTCGAACACGTGTCCGCAGGCGGTACACTGGTGTGGCATCAGTTCCGGGAGACGAGTGCGCTGATGAGCGTTTCGTCCTTGTGCAGCGTCTCGATCTGATCGGCCGGACCGATCACGGTCAGTTTCTTGGGGGTCGAGTCTTTGCCCATCAATCGACCGAGAAAGCTCCCCCCGTCGTCGTCGGACTGGGGGTAGCTCTCGATCTCGATGCCGTTGAACTCGTCGGGGCTGATCTCGGTCATCGTCACTTCGATCAGCCGCGACTCCTCGTCAGGGGTGAGCCCTTCCTCGAGGATCACGATATTGCCCTCGCGGACGCCGTCGAGGATCATCCGGATCTTCTCCATGCTGGTCAGCCCCTCCATGCGCTGGGCGCTGATCATGTCGATCTGGACGCCGTCAGTGTCGTCTGGTGTCTTGACTTCTGCCATCGTGATCACCCGAAGTACTCCGCGATCTTGCCGTAGACCTCGTCCATGTTGTCGCCTTCCAGCGCGGAGAGGGGCACCGTCTCGTGCTGGGGGAAGGCGTTTCGGATCCGCTTGACTGAGGAGTCCTCGAGGTCGATCTTGTTCGCGAAGATCAGCACGGGCAGATCCTGACTCTCGATGATGCCGATCAGCATCGTGTTGACCTGCGTGAACGGGTCCTCGGCGCTGTCGAGCACGTAGATCACGCCGTCGACGTCCTCGCGAAGCCAGTGCATGGCCTCGGCGACGCCTTCGGTGGCCTCCCGGGAACGACGGACGGCGTCCTCCTTTTCCATGTCGTGATCGAGAAACTCGGTGTAGTCGACTTTCGTCGTCACGCCGGGCGTGTCGACGATGTCGATCGAGACGGACTTGCCGTTCCGTTCGATCTCGACGTTCTCTTTCCGACGGGCGCGTCGCGTCTCGTGGGGAATGTGACTCTCCGGTCCGACGGCGTCGCCGTGTTCCGTCCAGTCACGCACGATCCGGTTGGCCAGGGTCGTCTTGCCGGCGTTCGGCGGCCCGTAGATGCCGATACGTTTCGGGTCCTGTTCAGAGAACAGCGACGCGGCTGCACGGGAAATGCTGTCCCTGAGTCCTGTGAGCAGTCCCATCCTCTGTATCCTCCCGCGCCCGATACCGGGCGTCTGCACGTACAGGCTACCCGAATTCACTTAAGTATACGTCAGACATACATAAATGACCGTACACGACGACCAAGGGCAGTCAGCAAAACGCTGGTCGTGTGATGGACATATATATCAGAAAATGTATTATTTTGCACTATCTGTCATATATTAGATGGTATGATAGGTCGATAGCCGTGAGGTTATATACCATATGTATTCTCTGTCCATATTTCTAGAGTGTCTGTGTCCTAGGGTGCCGTAACCGCCCCTCCCCCACCCCTTCGTTTCAACTGGAACACCCAGAGACACGGGATGATGCAAGCAGAGAGTGGTGTAGAATAGCGGAAACCGACGAACGAACAGTCGATCTCGCCCGGGGCGCGGTACATCAGATCAGCTAGGAAGAACCGAACGGACAGGAAGCTAGTCGCAGTGCCAATAGCCACATCTTATTTGGCGTTCGGAACCGGCGAGCGACACGTTCGGAGGTGGAGCAGCTCTAGTACGTCTTTGTTTCTAGGTTTCAATTGATGTCGTCCCTACCCCAGTGTGTCTTCGTTTCTAGCCTTCAACTGCTTTTATTCTAGGTAACTAGAAGTAATAGGCGTTATACTCTTCCTAATCTTCAGTGCGGGTATGGTCCGTATCTCATGGATTTAAATCCATCGACTCTAGTAGACCCTTTTCTCACCCCCTCCCCCTGTTTCTGTCGTTCCAGTCGAAACGAAGGGGTGGGGGGGTTCCATGTCATGTGGTATATTCTCACTATGTCCACACAGGCCCGGACAGGTTACCC